>CAVPTH010000017.1:0-88573 GCA_963708525.1 uncultured Verrucomicrobiae bacterium
CAACTCGATGACGCTGTGCGCGAGATCCAGCACCTGCGCCAACAGCGGGACATTTTAAAAAAAACACTGGGCATTCTCTCCGAACCGTCGCCCAACGTTATGAACGGATCGACGCGATGAAAAGCGATTACCCGGTCTTGGTCTTGTGCGAGCACCTGGAAGTCTCCGCCAGCGGCTACTACGACTGGCTGAATCGACGCACGGCTCCTGGTCCACGAGCGCTGGCCAATCAAACCCTGACTCAACAGATCAAAGCCATTCATGCCCAAAGCCGGCAAACCTATGGCAGCCCGCGCATCGTCGACGAACTGCGCAAACGAGGATACCGCCATGGACGCAATCGCATCGCCCGCCTCATGCAGCGAGCCCAGCTGTGCGGCCGCCAGCAGCGCCGTTATCGGGTCCAGACGACTGACAGTCACCACGACCAGCCCATCGCCCCTAACTACTTGGCCCAAGTCCCAAAGGCCACTGCCCCCAACCAGCTCTGGGTGGCCGACATCACTTACATCCAAACCCGGGAAGGCTGGCTCTACCTGGCCGCCATCCTGGATCTCTACAGCCGCAAGATCGTCGGCTGGGCAATGGGCCAGCACGTCGACACCCCCCTGGTATTAAAAGCTCTGGCCATGGCCGTGCTGCACCGCCAGCCGCCCCTCAACCTGCTGATCCACTCCGATCGCGGCGTCCAATACGCCAGTGCCCCTTACCGCCAGGTGCTGGCTCAGGCCGGCTTGGTCGCCTCCATGAGCCGCAAAGCCAACTGCTACGATAACGCCACCATGGAATCCTTCTGGAGCACCCTTAAGCTAGAACTGGTTTACCGCCGTGACTTTGCCACCCGCAGCCAGGCCCGCTCAGAAATCTTCGATTACATCGAAAGCTTCTACAATCGCCAGCGCGCTCACAGCGCGCTGAGTTACTATTCGCCTGTTGACTTCGAAAACCATAACAACTAACCAAATGCACCAACTTCATCGTCCGTTTTTTCGAAGCAAGCCCAGAATGACTAAATTAGAGTTGATATAAAGCCTATGAAAACACGTTATAAGAAGGAAAAGGCCGATAAAGACGAGATTCGGTCTATCGCTGAGTTCAAACGGAGGTTCTATCCAAAGCCTACAAATGGCGAATCTTCTGAGCCGTGTGACCCCGAAGTAGTAGGAGAGAAGCTTGCAAAAGAATCGGTCAGCAGACTAGAAGCGGCTCTTGCAGTTGTGTAGCATCCGGCACTTGAGCCGTTCTGCCAATATCTTCCTAAATCCAACCTGAACCCGGTTCCAGGTTGGGGCTAATCCACGAAACTCAGCTTTGAAATCCCGGCTCCGGTTGCCAACGGTTGCCACAATTTCCGTTTTCGAATCCATTGGCCCCTTTTGGTTTCAATTAATTAAAGAACAAGAAAATCCTCAATAAACACAATATTAATGAGGGTTTCATTGATTTTAAAGTTGGTGCCAGAGGAGGGAATTGAACCCCCGACCAAAGGCTTATGAGTCCTCTGCTCTACCCCTGAGCTACTCTGGCAACCGAATTCACAAATTACCCTCCGTTTAACGGGTCTTCCACCGACCAACCCCGAACGCTTTCGGGGCTGCTCTACCTTTGAACTGCGCCGACAAGCGAAGGTAGTGTTACATTTTGCGGACAATTTGCGTGCTGTCAAACGGAGAATCATTGGACGCATAACGCCCGGATAAAAGTAAAAGCGAACTCAAGCAGCAAGCTACAGGCAAGTTGTAATTGGCAGCGAAAACCTTCCCACCGGGCAAGAATCAACGAATTCCTTAAACAGTGCGGAGTTCCGAATCACAACAACTGATGGCAAAACCCGCTGAAAACAGCGGTTTTAACGATTTCAGTAATGCGCTTGACGTTTGACGGGCCAGCCGATTAACTGAATGCGTTAGGGCACATTCATGCTTGCGCAACTTAAAAGCCTCTTTTCCAATGATATTGGAATAGACTTGGGCACAGCAAATTCCCTCGTCTATGTGCGGGATCGCGGAATCGTCCTGCGCGAACCTTCTGTGGTGGCCATTCAGGCGGGTACAACTAATGTACTGGCGGTCGGTGAAGAAGCCAAACGAATGCTGGGCCGGACGCCCGGCAACATCGTGGCCATTCGCCCGATGAAAGACGGCGTGATTGCCGACTTCGAAATCACCGAGGCCATGCTCCGTCACTTCATCCAGCGGGTTCACCATCGCAAACTCATTGCGCCACGCGTCGTGGTGGCGGTGCCGTCGGGCATCACCGAAGTGGAAAAACGGGCGGTCAAGGATTCCGCCACTCACGCCGGAGCGCGTGAAGTGTATTTGATCGAACAACCGATGGCCTCGGCCATCGGCGTCGGTTTGCCGGTGCATGAACCGGCGGGCAACATGATCGTGGACATCGGCGGCGGGACATGCGAAATCGCCATCATCTCCCTCGCCGGTATCGTCTTCAGCCGCAGCCTGCGGGTGGGCGGGGACGAATTTGACGAAACGATCACAGCCCACATGAAGCGTGCCTACAACATGATGATAGGTGAACGTACTGCGGAAGAAATCAAGATACGCATTGGCTCCGCGTTTCCGTTGGAACAGGAATTAACCATGGATGTCAAAGGCCGCGACCTGAGCTCGGGCCTGCCCAAGACTCTGACCATCCGTTCCGAAGAAATTCGGGAGGCACTACAGGAACCGCTTTCGAGCATTTTGGAGTCCATCCGCCTGACCCTGGAACGTTGTCCGCCCGAACTGGCCGCCGATCTGGTAGATCGCGGCCTGGTCATGGCCGGCGGCGGCTCCCTGTTACGCGGCATAGACCGACTCGTAGCCGAGGAAACCGGCTTGCCGGTGCACCTCGCGGATGATCCCATGAGCGCCGTCGCCGAAGGCACCGGTCGGGTCTTGCAGGAAATCGAATTCCTCAAGCGGGTCGCGACCAACGCCAAGTATTGATTGATTTCCCGCCCCGTTCACCTGCGGGCGGCTGGGTTGAATTCAGCCGCGAAGCAGGATGCTTAAGAAAAAACATTATCTCGCGCTCGGTATGGTCGTGCTGGTCGTGCTGTTGATATTCAGCCTGCCTCAGCGCGCAACCAGCCGGCTTAAACTCGCCGTCGGCAGCCTTTTCCTGCCCCTGTTTGGCCTGCTGAATACCGCACAGCAATTGCCGGCCGCCGCCGCCGATGCCGTCCTGCCCCGCAGTGCCCTGCTCCGGGAAGTCGGCGAGCTCCAGAACACCAACCAGCAGTTTCGCATCCAATTGATGCAGGCCGCCGCCACGGCCCAGGAAAACGACCAGCTGCGGGCACAACTCGGCTGGCAACGGCAGGCTCCCTGGAAACTCAAGCTCGCCAGCGTCGTCATGCGTGACCCGGCCAACTGGTGGCGCACGGTGCAAATTGATTTGGGCAGCCGGGATGGCGTTCGGGAGGACCTGCCGGTTCTCACGCCTGACGGTTTGGTCGGGCGCATCTACTCCGTCGGCCTGACGCGTTCGCAGGTGGTTCTGCTCGGCGATCCCTATTGCCATGTCTCAGCGCTGATCGACAACGCGGCGCACGATGTCGGGGTCATCAATCCCGGCGGGCCGCTGGACAGTTCCATCGTCGAATTGACCTATCTTTCCGGCAACGCCGTTTTGAAATCCGGACAGAGTGTGGTGACCAGCGGCGAAGGCGGAATTTATCCCCGGGGCATCCCGATTGGCCAGGTCGTGGACTCCCAGACCGTTGAATTCGGATTGTACACCGAGGCCCGCGTAAAACTTTCCGTCAACCTCGGGGCGCTGGACCAGGTATGGGTTTTGTTTCCGTAAGAAAAATGAAAATGAAGAAACATTCAACGTTCAACATTCAACGCCCAATGAAATCCCCGACGACGCGTTCCGTTGGGGGTTCGATGTTGAATGTTGAATGTTGGTTGTTTCCCGTACCATGAATGTCTTCAACACCATCCTGGTTCTGACCACCGCGTTCCTCGTCGTATTCGGAGAAGCGGCATTCCCCTTGCTCCGACACTGGCTGGGCGCGCAGGTGGACTTGCTGCCCGGACTCATGGTGTATGCGGCGTTGAACGTGGACATTGTGACCGTGTCGTTGCTGGCCGTACTGGGCGGGTTGTGGTTTGACGCGCTGTCGGCAAACCCCCTCGGCGTCAGCGTCCTGCCGCTCTTCGTTATCGGATTCGTGATTTATTTGCAGCGCGAATTGATCCTGCGCGAACTGCCGTTCGCGCAATTCATCCTGGGCGCCGCGGCCAGCGCCCTGGCCCCGGCCCTGGTCGCACTGCTGCTGCTGACCGGCGGCCAGGAACCGTTGCTGGGCTGGGGTTCGCTCTGGCAATGGATCGTGATGACGGCGGGAGGTGCCGTCGCGACGCCGATCCTGTTTGAATTTTTCAACTGGTGCCGGCACACCCTCGGCTACCAGCCGCGAACCGAACCCAGTTTTCGTCCCGACCGCGAAATCCGGCGCGACCGCGGCCAAGACCATGCTGATTTTTGACGAACTGAAAAAGAATGACCCGCAACTCCGCCTGGTGGCGTTGGTGCTGGCGGGGGGACTCTTCATCCTGCTCGGCGGTTTGTGGTGGGTGCAAATCGTCTCGGCCCGGGAATATGAAAGCCATCTGGAAACCCAATCCTACCGCACCGTGCGCATTCCGGCCGTCCGCGGAAAAATCCTCGACCGCACCGGCCACATCCTGGCGGAGAACCGCCCGCAATATAATCTCGGGCTTTACCTTGACGATTTGCGAAAACAATTTGATGCCGCCTATGCCCGGCTGCTCAACCGGGTGCGGGCCTACCAGGCACAACGCATTGCAGCACAGGAGAAAAAGCTGGGGCGCCCATTGACCAAGATTGAACGGCGACAATTCGCGCTCACACCGGACGAACGCGAACATTTCCGTGCCCAGGCGCGCTTCTTTGTGGCCAGCGACGTGGTCCGGCAGGTGAGCGAACGGCTCGGTCAACCCATGACGCTCAACGGCGCCACGTTCGAACGCCATTACAACATCAAACGCGCATTGCCTTATCCCCTGCTGACCAATCTGGACACCGTGCAAATCGCCCGGTTTGAGGAACAAGACTCCGGTACCCTGGGTGTGGATATGGATTTGCAAGCCATCCGGATTTACCCGTTTGGCACGACGGCGGGACATTTGCTCGGCTACCTGCAACGTGATGACAGCTCGGAGCAAGGGGAGGACGCTTCGTTCTCCTACCGTCTGCCGGACTATCGCGGCGTGGTGGGCGTCGAGGGCGGCTTTGACACACAATTGCGCGGGCGGGCGGGCGCGCAAGCCGTGCTCGTCAACAACCTCGGTTATCGCCAGTCGGAAAACACCTGGAGCCAGCCGGAACCCGGACACAATGTCGTGCTGACGATTGACCTGGACGTTCAACGCGCGGCCGAAGAATCGCTCAAGGCGCACCAGGGCGAAAACGCGCGGGCGGCGATTGTGGTAATGAATGTCCGGAACGGCGACGTTATCGCGATGGTTTCATCGCCGGAAATCAATCCGGTTTATGCCTCGAACAGCCCGGCCTATCTGAGCGATTCCAAACTGACGCCCGAAATCAACCGCGCCTCTTATGCCAGCTACATTCCCGGTTCGATTTTCAAACCCGTCATCGCGCTCGCGGCGCTCGAAAATGGATTGAATCCAAAGGAAATTTATCAGGTGCAACCCAATCCGGAAGATCCCCAGCACGGGTGCATCTACGTCGGGTCGCGGAAAATCAAGGACACGGTGCACCCGGGAAGTTACGATCTGCGCCGGGCCATCCAGCAATCGAGCAATGCTTACTTCATCTACAACGGCCTCCGCACCGGCATCGATAAAATCATCCAGCTGGGCGAAAAGTTCCATTTCGGCGAGCGCGAAAATCTGCCCACGCTGCAGGACGCGCACGGAATTTTCCCGACCTTCGAACGGGTCAAAAAATCCGATTGGCACGACGGCGACTCCGCGAACATTTTCTTTGGACAAGGCGAAGTCAACGTGACGCCGATGCAAATTGCGACGGCCTATTCGGCCATTGCGAACGGGGGCACGGTTTTTTGGCCGCGATTGGTTGAGCGCATTGAACCCCAGGACCCGGCCAGTGGCGAGCCCCCGGCGATTTTTCAGTCCGGACTCGTGCGCGACCGCATTGACGTCAGCCAACACAGTTTGCGACTTCTCGGTGATGCCATGATGTCCGAAACCGAAGACCCTGCCGGGACGGGTTATTCGGCATTTCATCTCCACGGCGACCCGTTGAACTGGCGGGTTTGCGGGAAAACCGGCACGGCCCAACGGGAAGACGAACACCGCAAAATCATTGGCTGGAACTACTGGTTCGCCTCGTTCGCCCCTTACGAAAATCCCCGTTATGCCGTCATCGTCATGGTGCAATCGGAAATGGGCGGCAGCGGCGGCAGCGTTTGCGCGCCGATCGCGCACGACATTTACGAGGAAATTTTGAAAAAGGCAAACAGCGACACACCTCGAACCGCGGCCCGGATAAACTGATGTCGACCACCCTGCTCAATCAAGAACATCACGAACGGTTCGACCGGTTGCAACTGGTCGCGCTGGCGGGGCTGATGATCGTCGGCACACTGTTCGTGTACAGCGCCACGATGGCCAACCCGGCCATGGCGGCGGTACCGTGGTACGACCAGGCCTGGCTGCGGCAGATTGTCTGGTACGCACTGGGTGTGGGCGCGGGTGCGGCGTTGTGCCTGGTGGATTACCACACCCTGACGCGCTGGTCATTCGTGGCCTACTGGGTGACAATTTTCTTTCTGTTGATCGTCCTGATCCCCCACGTCGGCTCGATGCGTTTCGGCGCACAACGCTGGATTGATCTGGGCCCGTTCCAGTTTCAACCCTCTGAATTTGCCAAACTCGCGTTCATCCTGGCCATGGCGCATTTTCTCAGCCGGCCCACCGATGAATTGAGGG
Organism: uncultured Verrucomicrobiae bacterium; assembly: GCA_963708525.1. Taxonomy (GTDB): domain Bacteria; phylum Verrucomicrobiota; class Verrucomicrobiia; order Limisphaerales; family UBA11358; genus UBA11358. Next base: position 6,951 of record CAVPTH010000017.1, read on the forward strand.
TGCCGTTGAACTTCTGGAAAGGCATCGGGCTGCTGCTGCTGCCCTTTGCCCTCACCTTGAAAGAACCGGATTTGGGTTCGGCGCTGGTTATGCTGCCGACCGGCCTGGCCATGATGTTTGTCGCCGGCACGCCCAAACGTTATCTGGCAAATCTGGTCGGGGGGGTGGGCCTGCTGGCGGCGCTGTTCCTGGTGGACGTGCTTTTTGTGCCGCCGGGCTGGTGGCAGATTTCCATGGAGCCGTACCAGCGCGACCGCCTGCTGGTTTATTTTGGACGGGATTACACGGACTTCGCTCCGGCGAACGCCACCCCGGCGGAACGACAACGCCTTCGGCAGCGACAATTGGACGACGCCTACAATGTCCGGCAGGCGCTGATATCCGTGGGTTCCGGCGGGCTGACGGGCAAAGGCTGGCGGCAGGGCACTCAGAATGCGCTGGGATATTTGCCGCGGGCCGTGGCGCACAATGATTTCATTTTCTCCGTGATTGCCGAGGAGGAAGGATTTGTCGGCAGCCTGCTGGTGCTCGCGCTGTACGGGTTGATTCTCTTCTCCGGGTTGAGAATCGCCGGACAGGCGCGCGACCGGCTGGGCCGGCTGGTGGCCGTGGGCGTGGTGACGCTCATCTTCAGCCACGTTTTTATCAATATCGGCATGAACATCCGCATCATGCCCGTGACGGGCGTACCGCTGCCGCTGCTTTCTTACGGCGGGTCTTCAGTGCTGGGCTCGTTAATCGCTGTGGGCTTGATGCAAAACGTACACATCTATCGGAAAGGATACTGACCTTCTATGAGTAACAACAATTTTTCACGGCGGCGCCGCGGCATGCGGTTCCGCCCCAAAGGCGGCCTGGGCCAAACTCCGCCCAAGGCCGACCGCGACGCCATCCAGGCCCGCGCCGACGTCGTCAGCGAACAGGGCGGGGCCGAGCGCGTGTTTGAAAAACGGCATGCGCAGGAAATTGAACGCGCGGAAAACCTGGCCGCGGGCTTGCCGCCGCAGGAAACCCCGGAAAGCGTCGAGCCGTTACCGGGCCCGGGTAAAAAAGACTTCCGCGAACCCCATAAAGACACACCCGCGCTGGTGGAGGAGGAAAAGCCCTTCGCGCCGGTGTCCTTGTCGAATCAACCCAAGGGCGTCCTGGACACCATCAAAATGGCCGCGACCAATCTGGTGAAAAAAGTCCAGCGGCTCATCCGCCCGGAACAAAAAATCCACAAGGAAGTCATCATCAACGCCGAAACGCTCGAAATCCGGGTCGCCGTGCTCGAAGACGGCAAGCTCGAGGAATTCACCATCGAACGGACGACGGAAGAACGCCTCGTCGGCAGCATTTTCAAGGGCAAGGTGCGGAATCTGCAGGATGATCTGAAAGCTGCGTTCGTGGACATCGGTTTCGAGAAGAATGCCTTCCTGCATTATTGGGACATTGTACCGAACCAGTTTGATAGCGGCGTGGAAATTGTCGAACGTGAAGGCCGCCGCCGGGACAAACCCAAAATCACCCAGCGGGACATCCCGCGATTGTACCCGCCCGGCAGCGAAATCATCGTGCAGGTCACGAAAGGGCCGATCAGCAACAAAGGCCCGCGCGTCACCACCAACCTCGTGCTGCCCGGTCGTTACCTGGTCCTGCTGCCGAACTCGGATCAAAGCGGCATCTCGCGGAAGATTGAAAACCAGGAGGAACGCAAGCGGCTCAAGAAAATTCTCCGTGAACTTTCCATTCCGGAGGGCATGGGCGTCATCATGCGCACCGCCGGTGAAGGCCAGCAGAAACGTTATTTCGTGCGCGACCTCGCCCTGCTGCTCGAGGAATGGCGTGGCGTTCAGGACCACATCAAGTCGCAGCCCATGGCCACCTGTGTCTTCCAGGAACCCGACCTGATTGCGCGAACCGTGCGGGATTTTCTAACCGAAGACGTGGAACGCATCGTGGTGGACCAGCCGAAGGCCCACGACCAGATGCGCGACATGATTTCAAAAATCTCCACCCGCGCCGCCAACAAGGTGAAGCTGTACTCGGATGCCCAGGCGATCTTCGACCGGTTCAACATCACCAAGCAACTGGAGAACACGTTCTCACGCCAGGTCCATTTGAAGAGCGGCGGTTACATCGTCATTGACGAGACGGAGGCATTGGTGGCGATTGACGTGAACACGGGCCGGCACAAGGGCAGCCGCGACCAGGAATCCACCATCCTGCGGGTGAACCTGGAGGCCGCCGAGGAGATCTGCCGCCAACTGCGTTTGCGCAACATGGGCGGCCTCATCGTGCTTGATTTCATTGACATGAAAGGCCGGCGCGACCAGCAGCAGGTTTACTCGCGGATGAAGGACGGCCTGCGCCGGGACAAGGCCAAGACGCATATCCTGCCGATTTCCCAACTCGGCTTGATGGAAATGACGCGTCAGCGCCATACGGAAAGCGTGCGCTCGGCCGTCTATGATGATTGCCCGTACTGCAAAGGCCGCGGGAAGGTCAAAAGCGTCGTGACGATGAGCGTCGAAATCCAGCGCAAGCTGCAGGAAATCCTGAAGAAACGCACCCGCGACGAATCGGACTTCCAATTGCGCATCGTGGTGCATCCGACCGTGCTGGACCGGCTCCGCACCGAGGACGAAAAACATCTTATTGAGATGGAAAAACGTTACTTCGGCAAATTGTCGTTCCGGGCCGACACCGGGATGCATGCCGAGCAGTTCAAAATTGTGAACGTGGAAAATAACGAGGAACTGGCCAGCGTCGGGTCGTAGAAACGCCGTTAAACTAAAAACGCCTCGTGAGTCATCACGGGGCGTTTTAATTTCTGGGATGGCCTAGTGAGGCTAAGACCTCCCTCATCGCGGCGTTGACTCACTCGCTCCCGCTCGCTCGGCCTTGCGGGCCTTCGACTTTGCCGAATTCCTTTCGCCGATTTCCGATCGGCTCCAGTCTCCCCAGGGAGAAGGAGAATCGTCTGCTGTCTTTTTGAATAACCAGCGACGAGATTGACCGGACAATCATCTGAAAACCAAAACCGCCCTGTCACTAATTCCTCTCCCGGGGGAGAGGATAAAAGGTGAGGGCGAGTGTAACAACCAGAAGCTGGCCAACGTCGGTTACTGACGTGAATCTTTAATCGGTAGGGCCACGTTGCTGCGCGGCCCATGAGCGGCGGCGCAGCAACACCGCCCTACCACAATCAACCCGCCCCGCGGGAAACCACGGGGCGGGTTGCATTTTATAATTTGCCTTTGGTACTCGGCAAACGGCCGGCAATGCGCGGGTCGTGCTGGCGCGCGGCGTCCACCGCGCGGGCAAACGCCTTGAATAAGGCTTCGACGATGTGATGCGGTTCGTCACCGTACAGCAGTTCCAGGTGCAGATTGCAACGGGCTTCGTTGGCAAAGGCCTGAAAAAATTCCCTGGCCAAACCAAAACGGAAGGCGCTCGACATGTCCTGATTTTTTTCCGGCCGAGAGATCTTCTTTTGTGAAAATTTATCCAGGCCGCGCCAGACCAGGTGCGGCCGGCCGCCAAAATCAATGACGCAGCGCGCAAGGCATTCGTCCATCGGGACATAAGCCTCGCCTGCTTGCGTGGCCGTAGCTTCCTGGCGAAGGCCCGTGAAAGGATTTTTCGGATGAAAACCGTACCCATAACGGCGGATGCCCCGTTTGTCGCCCAGCGCCGTCGCAAATGCCTGTCCCAGTACGATGCCGCAGTCCTCGACCGTGTGGTGCGCGTCCACTTCCAGGTCGCCGACACAGCGCAGTTTCAAATCCAATACCGCATGCTTCGCGAACAAAGTAAGCATGTGATCGAAAAACGGGATGCCGGACCTGACCGAAGATTTGCCCTTGCCGTCCAGGTCAAGGCGGACGGCAATGCGGGTCTCTTTGGTGTTCCGCGCGATTCTTACCTGCCGACGTTTCATGGCGGTCATTGAAGCAGACCGCACCACAGAAAACAAATCGAATGCTTCAGGGGTGGGTTGCGCCGGATTTTCCGGCCATTCGCTTTTTGAGTTCGTCGATTTGCTTCTGGATGGCGTCGGGGTTGGGGGAAACCCCTTTGGTTATCTCCAGATATTTAACCGCTTCCTGCAAATTCCCGGCGTCCTCCTCCAAATGCGCCAGATTTATGGTTATATCATCGCAAATGCGTTTGGCCTCGACGGTGTTTTTGGCGTCATCACTCTGCGCCTGCCAGCACCGCAAAGCGGCCTGCCAGACGTTACGGGCACGATTTGGATCTTGGAAGTCCTGCTGATAAAGACAACCCAGGTCGAACAGGAGTCCACTGTCGCCGGGATTATTACGCAATCCCTCCAACAAAAAGACCCGGGCCTCTGCCGGCTTATGGAGCCGGTGCAGCCAATAATAGCCTACCCGATAGGCATCGACATATTGCGGGTTCATGTCCGTGGCGAGTTTCAACCAGGGCAGGATTTCCTGGACCTCCGCTGACTTCATGTTCCCGGCGGCTCCGCCGCTGTCCAGGTGAGTGTGTTGATTGGGTACAAACTGGCGGTCCAGGGCGGCGATCCAGTCCGGCGGGGGGCCGAAAAAATCATCGCTGGTGGCATCCTGATTTTCGCCCTTCCCTTCATCACTACGCTCGGCAACGTCAGCTTCGGTTACCGGCTGGTCAAAGATAGACGGATAATAGCCGCTGTGAAAATAGGCGTCGGCCATGGCAAACATCTGGTTGCCAAACAGCCGGCGGCCCTCCCCCAGCAACAACTTGAAGACATTGTCCGACGCCGACTGGTTTTTATTCGGGTCCGCCGCCCCCGGCACCTCATTCCACCACGACGCGCGTGGCACGAACACGGTCGCCAGTGTGAAACACGCCGCCAGCAGCAGGGCCAGCAACCACCCGGGCGAGGTTTCTTTCATCAGGTCAGGCTCTTTCGGCGGAACGCCAGCCAGGTGAGCAACAAAAACAAGGCGGTGTACGCCATCGCATAGAGGGTTGCCAGCCCGCAAACCAGCCAGTTGACCAAACCCCAGTCGTTGACCACCCGCTCGCGCACGTCAAACAGTTCCAGGTGCGGAATAATGAAGTAAATCGTATAAATAATGCTGCGCATCGGTTCGGCATTGTGCAGCGCGACCGTGTTCAGATGGCGGCCCAGAAACAAGATGCCGGCCACCAGGATGAATAGAATCGTGATGGTGGACGACGGCGCGGCAAAAATGACCGACCCGAGCAGCGTCATCGCGGTCACAATCCCCAGCATGATCCACTGCAGCAAAAACGCCTGAAGATATTCCGGCACCGGCCAGGATTGTTCGCGTGAACCGGTGATCACGGCAAAAAAGACATAAAAGACCAGCAGGGCAACGCCGCTGGCCACCCAACAGCCAAAAAATTTTCCAAGAATGACCTGCCCTCGCGTCACCGGCTTGGCCAACAAGGGAAAAATCGTGCGACTTTCCCGTTCCGCCGGGATTTGCCGCGCGGTCAGAGCAATGGTGATGAAGAGGGCTGAAATCCAGATGAGCAACAGACAAAGGTCTTTGACATAACGTACGATATTGGGATCGTGAAAGAACCGCACGCTGCCCGCGGCCAGCGTGATTACGGCCGTGAGCACGAACAAAACATAAAAGTCTTTGCGCCGGTAAAGTTCCTTGATCACGACGCCGGTCAATGCCCAGATGGTGTTCATAAACTTTAAGATGGAGTATGGGTGTGCCCGTGTATCGGCGAGTTCGATGTGCGCGCCTTTTTGCGCTTTAACACGCCGATGCTTCGGCACGCCATTTCATTTCCCTTCATAGCCCACGATGTCTAAAAAGACCTTTTCCAGATTCGCACCATGCTGTGCCACCAAATCATCGACGCGCCCCAGCACCTTGAGTTCGCCTTGATGGATGATAGCCACCCGGTCGCAGACGGTTTCCACCTCGCCCAGTTCATGCGAGGAAAAGAAAACCGTTTTGCCGTCGTTTTTCAGCCGTTGAATGATTTCGCGGACCTTCATGCGGCCCAGCGGATCCAACCCGCTGGTGGGTTCATCCAGCACCAGCAGGTCGGGATTGTTGATCAGGGCCTGCGCAATCCCGACGCGCTGCTGCATTCCCTTCGAGTACGTCTTGATCAGGCGTTTGCGGACCGGCTCCAGCTCGACCAGCTTGAGCAGATAATCAATACGCCGGTCCGCCTCTGCCGGCGGCAGCTTGAAAATTTTCGCGTAGAAGCGTAGTAATTCCTCGACCGAGAGGAATTTGTAGTAATAGGTCATTTCCGGCAGATAACCGATGCGCTGACGGGCGATCGGCTGACGCACATCGATGCCAAACAGATAGGCCGTCCCGCGGGTGGGTGGAATAAACCCGAGCAACACGTTGATGGTCGTGGTCTTGCCCGCGCCATTCGGGCCGAGAAAACCGAAGATTTCTCCGGCATGGACAGAAAGGCTTAACCCCCGCAGAGCAGGTCTGGGTTTCGTTTTTAAACCGCGGGTCCGATATTCCACACAAAGATTTTCCGTCCGCAGAATGGCATCCATGTCTTTTCCCAATACCAAATCCAGTTGAACAGGCCAGAACAAAATATTCGCACGAAACCGATTAGCCAAGGCGCTAAAAGCAAAATAGGCCTGAAGTTCTCACTCCAGGCCTTTGCGATTTGCGGGTTAAAGGTTAATTCGGCAAATCATGCTTATAATTGGCATCGTATGCCGGACCTTGGACAGCCGAGCCACCGATTTTGCACGTCGGCGCCGTAGAGACGTCAGTCACACCGTAACTCGTAGCGAAGTCTTTAGTGCTGTCTTCCGGGCACCAAGGCAACCCGCCGGCGGCACCGCGGCCCAAGTAGGGTTGAATTTCCGAACCGTCCGTATTCACGGTTGCCGTGGCAGCTTGGCCGGTTTCCAACGCCCATTGCTGAATGGCGCCGTCAATCTGACGCAGGTTGTTGATGCACGCGTTCTGTTGCGAAGTCGAACGCGCCCTCAGGAAGTTGGGAATCGCGATCGCAGCCAAAAGGCCGATAATGGCCACCACGATCATGATTTCCACCAGGGTGAAACCCGCTTTGCGGGATGTTTTAATTTTCATACTGCTTTTCTTTCTGTTTTTTGGCGGTGTGAACGCGCAACAGGCGGGTTACTATGATTTCAGTCTTGTTCACGGATTGCCTGTCACAACCGCTTTGTGTTCAATCTAGCAGCCACAATGCCAATAATTAAACAACGGTTTGGCTGCTTGGTTTCGCGATTCTGGCAGGAATTAAGCCAGAATCACCTTCCTGTGGCAACTCAGGGATAACGCTAAACATGGCGTATCCTGTTGTCCATGACCGTTGTTCACACTTCTCCTCTGCCCCGGAGCCTCAAGGCATTCTGTAAAGTTTCGGGACACCACCCGGCGTCGTTCACCGCGTGGCCCATTTTAAATGACAAGCCATTCCCCATTGCGTTCACTCGACTTTCCAGGTCGATTTGTTACGTTTGTACCGTGAGTTTTGTCGCCGAATTCAATTCGCTGCCGTTGTCGACACTCGTGCAAAGATCGTTAAGCACGAACACGGCGGCCGTAAGCGAATGCCTGGCCAAATCCAAGTTGTGTCTGACGGATTTTGCGCTGTTGATTTCCCCGGCGGCAGCGTCATCGCTGGAGGCACTCTCACGGTATTCGCACCAGGTGACCCAGCGGCGTTTCGGCAAGGTCATCCGCCTGTTTGCGCCACTGTATCTCTCCAATGAATGCATCAACAACTGCCAGTACTGCGGCTTTTCGCGCGACAACCCGATTTTACGGGTCACCCTGTCGCTGGACGAGGTAAAACGCGAGGCCCGGGCGCTCCAGGACCAGGGTTTCCGCAACGTCCTGCTGGTTGCCGGCGAGCATCCCAAATTTGTCTCGCCGGCCTATCTCGCAAGCTGCGTCCGGGCGTTGCACGAGGAGATTCCGAGCGTGTCCCTGGAAGTCGGGCCTCTGGAAATGGAGGATTACCAACCGCTGGTTGCAGCCGGCGCGGACGGGCTGGTGGTTTATCAGGAAACCTACGACCGCGACGTTTATGCACAAATGCACACGGCCGGGCCAAAACGCAATTTCGACTGGCGCCTGGAAACCCCCGAACGGGCCTACGCGGCCGGCTTCCGGCGGCTCGGGATCAGCCCGCTGTACGGTCTGGCGGATTGGCGCTCCGAAGCCATCAGCGTCGCGGCCCACGCGGATTACCTGCTGCGAAACTGCTGGAAGGCACAATTGACCATTTCCCTGCCGCGGTTGCGCCCTTGCGCCGGCGAATTTCAGCCGCTCACGCACATGAGCGATCGGGAGCTGGCGCAACTGGTTTGCGCTTTCCGCATCATGTTCCCGGACGCCGGCCTGGTGCTGTCCACCCGCGAACCGGCCAGGTTGCGCGACGGACTGATTCCGCTGGGGATCACGCTGATGAGCGCGGGGAGCCATACCGAACCGGGCGGTTACACCGGTGCGGGCCGGGAAAAATTGCATCAGACCGTACGCGGTCGCATCGTGGAGCCGGGCGCCCCGGCAACACCGAAACTGGATGGTGCCGGCGCGAGCGAATGGGCGCCGTTGCCGAATCGTGTGACGAATGCGACCGGGCAATTTGAAGTGGCTGACGAACGTTCGCCGGGCGAAGTCGCCGAACTCATCCGCAAGCTCGGCTACGAACCGGTCTGGAAGGATTGGGATACAGCGTTGACGGCGTGAGTTTGAAAACCTCGAACAATGAATCCCGCAAAGCGGGACTCAACGTTCAATGAACTTCCGGCGGAAAAATTGGATGTTGGGTGTTCGCTGTTGGTTGTTGGATGTTGAAAAATGAACCCGAAGACAATCATCGCCAACGGAAAGTCCATCGAAGCCGAATTGCCATGCTCGATCGAGGAATTTCTGGTCGCGCAAATACTGGTAGTTGAATCCTGGTGGTTGGCAGTTGAAAAAGAAGGGGCATGGAGTTAAAGTTTCAACATGACTGCAGTTGCCAAAGAATTGGTGGAAATCGTGGACGGGTTGCCCGAAGAAAAAGCGAGGGAGGTCATGAATTTCGCCCGTTTCCTGCAGCAACAAGCTGGCGATTTGGAGTGGGAACGCATCCTCGATGACGCGCGTCCGCGTCCGAAGCTGGATGCGTTTGTGGCGGGCGCGCTTCGCGAGGGCGAAGCCAAGCCACTCGACCCCGATCAATTGTGATCTCCAAAGTCCGTCCTGCCTTCTGGCGCGCTTATGATCGGCTCGCACCACCGGTAAAAGCCCGCGCGCGCGATGTCTATCGCGTCTTCGAAAATGACCCGAATCACCCGTCACTTCGTTTCAAAAAACTCCGGGGCCGCGAAGACATTTGGTCCGTGCGCGTGAATGACCAGTATCGTGCCGTAGGCGTTCGTTTCGGAAACACGATTGAATGGATTTGGATCGGCACGCACAACGAATTTGACCATTTGTTTTCGTGAGCAAACATTGTGTCATGGCCAACGGAAAGTCCATCGAAGCCGAATTGCCGTGCTCGATTGAGGAATTTCTGGTCGCGCAAAAACTCCTGCCGCGCAGTGTGGTGGTGGAACACAACGGCGAAGCGGTCGCGCCATCGGAATTTTCCAAACGCGTGCTCAAGGCGGACGATCGACTGGAAATTGTAAAAATCGTCGCCGGTGGCTGAGGAGAGGGGCGCACCAGGGGCATCCCCAATTTTCGTTTGGGACCGCGGCACGCCGTCCCTCTCCGACGCGCAACACGCTCTTTGCGCTTTCGATTCAGGCTCGGTGAGTTAAGCTCCACGCGTTATGGACTGGCTGACCAACCTGTTGTGGTATGATGGAAAACTGTTCGGCATCGACTGGAGTGTCTGGAAAGTCATCGGTTGGCTCGGCAACGTCGCGTTTTTTTCCCGGTTCTTCGTGCAGTGGTATGCCACCGAAAAAAAGCGGCAGGTGGTGGTGCCGACGGCGTTCTGGTGGTTAAGCCTGACTGGTTCGCTGCTGCTGTTGACCTATTCGCTGCACAAACAGGACTCGGTTTTTATCTTCGCCTACCTGTTTACCTGGATTCCCTATATCCGGAATCTGGTCATCCATCGCCGGCACAAGCAGGCGCACCTGGGTTGTCCGGCTTGCAGTCGAAGCTGTCCGCCGCAGTCGAATTTCTGCCCGAACTGCGGCACGCGGGTGGCGGCCATTACTTCGTAGGAACGGAATTGGTCGCGGGCTGCGGCGTCAGCGGAATTCCGTATTTTTTCAGGATGGGTTGGAAATCCGGATGCGATTGCCCATAAACCACCAGGTCCTGCACGAACTTCTGAATGGCGGGCACGTTTTTGTCATAATTCTGAATGATTTGCCGGGCCTGCGGTTCCAGCGCGGACAGATCGCCGCCAATGGTGTGCGACTGATAGAACAGGTAGGTGGTCACCGTGCCGCTGATGACAATCAGGGCGAGGAGCAAAATGGAGATTTGACGGCGCAACGAAGCAACTTCGCTGGCCAGATCGTCCGGAGCCGGGGGATTCGTTTGGGGTTCGTTCATGGCCATTAACGGGCGACGGGTTTCGCTTCAAAGGGCTGGACGATGCGGTTGATGTCGGGATGCGTCTTGCTATAGACGATGGCTTCATTCAGCAGAAGGTTCAGCCGGTTCAAGTTGGTTTGACGGGCAATGATCTGGGACTGGAGGGTGCGGAACTCGCGCGTGCGGAAAATGGATTGCAACGCGAAGATCACGCCGGCCACCACCAACAGGGCCAGCGCCAGGGTTAAAACAGTATTCGTGGTCTCACATTTCATAACTGATGAAGAAAGTCTAACGAATCAATGGTAAATGTCTACTGTGTTTTTATCGGCTAAAAGGCATTGATTTTCGGGGGAAATGCTGGCACTAGTGGATTTAATTCAACGGTGCCCAAAGAAGAGCCAATTGAACTGACCGGCAGCGTGACCCAGGTGCTCCCCGGCACCATGTTTCGAGTCGCGCTGCCGAATGGCCATGAGGTTTTGGCGCATATCTCCGGCAAGATGCGGAAGAATTTCATCCGCATCAGCGTCGGCGACAAGGTTAACGTCGAAATGTCCCCTTACGATTTGAACAAGGCGCGCATTACGTACAGGCACTCGTGATTGATGATTTATGATCTACGATTTATGATTTTTAAGGGGTGATTTGCCGGTGTGATCGTGTGCGAAAAACCATGGTGGCGGTTCATCGTGCAACTTTCGGTAGGGCGAGCGTACCCGCGAGCCGTCGCCGCTACGCTTCGGCGCACCAAGGCCACCTCGTCAGCAGCCTCGCCCCACCAAACTCTCCCAATGCCAAAATCATCAATCATAAATCGTAAATCATAAATGAAAATCCATTTCCTCGGCGCCACCCGCACCACCACCGGCTCGATGTACCTCATCGAGATCAACGGCAAACGACTCCTGCTCGAATGCGGCCTGTTCCAGGGGCACCGCGAGGAAACCACCCAACGCAATTGCTGCTTTCCCTTCGATCCGCGACAGATTGATGCCGTGGTCCTGAGCCACGCACACATCGATCACTCCGGTAATCTGCCCAATCTCGTCAGACAGGGTTACGACGGTCCGATCCATTGCACGGATGCCACGAGCGATTTATGCAGCATCATGCTCATCGATTCCGCCCACATCCAGGAACAGGACGCACTCTTCGTTTCCAAATGGCGCGCCAAAAAACACCAGCCGCCGGTCGAACCGCTCTATCACGTGCCCGACGCCGAGAAAGCCGTGAAGCAGCTGGTGGGGCACCCCTACGACCAGACGTTTTCCCCGGTGGACGGAGTGGCGGTCACGTTCAAGGACGCCGGGCACATCCTGGGTTCCGCACAGGTCGTGCTGGATATTCAGGACCAGGGCAGAAAATTCCGCTGGTTGTTCAGTGGCGACATCGGCCGCGGCGGCGATGACATCCTTCGCGACCCGGTTCCGGTGGAAGATGTGGATTACCTGCAAATCGAATCCACCTACGGCGGCCGGGAACACACCGTGCGCAAGGATGCCGACGACACCGTCTGCCAACTCGTCGGCGGCGCGCTCAATCAGAAAGGCAAGGTCATCATCCCGTCATTTTCGGTCGGGCGCACCCAGCAAATTGTTTATGTGCTCCACCAGATCACGGACAGCGGTTGCCTGCCGCGCGTGCCGATTTTCGTGGACAGCCCGCTGAGCGTGAACACCACGGAGATTTACCGCAAGCACGTCGAATGCTTCAACGACACCATCAAAAAGTTCGTGCGCGAACAGGAAAATCCCTTTGGAATGGCGAACCTCACCTACATCAGCAACGTCGAGGATTCCAAAAAACTCAACGACCGCCCCGAGCCGATGGTCATTATCAGCGCCTCGGGCATGTGCGAAGCCGGACGCATCCGGCATCATCTGAAAAACAACATCGGCGATAAAAAGAACCTGGTTCTGTTCATTGGCTATTGCGCCGAAGGCACGCTCGGCGACCAAATCACGAAAGGTAAATCGCCGGTGAACATCTTCGGTGACCCGTGCGATGTCCGTGCCAAAGTGGTTTCCCTGGACACCTATTCCGGTCATGCCGACAAGAATGAATTGAAGAACTACGTTCAGAAAATCACGGGCAATATCCGTCGCATCTTCTGCATTCACGGCGAGGAATCGCAATGCCTGGCTCACGCCGAAACTCTCGCCAGATGAAACCCAAAGCCGAGATTGTCGTGCCGGAATACCAACAAACGGTGGAGATTTGAGGGTAGTGGTATAGGTTGGTGGGGCGAGGCTACTGACAAGCCAGCCCTGGCGCGTCAAACGGAACAGGCGACGACCCGCGGGGATCACCACAGAGCGGGACGAGCGCTCCTCTCACCGGAAACAGCAAAATGTACCACTACCTTTTCACAGCCTCATCGGAAAGATCCGGCTGGTGCCGGGATGGGTCAAAGAAAAGAAAGCGAAATAGCGTGGTTCCAATCCCCCGGGCCGCAAATGGCGGCCAGTACCAATAGTTGAAGATAATCCCGGCCAGCAAAGGTCCCAACACCAGCGCGCCAAGGCCCAAGGTCGTGAAATGCACCAGCGCCAGCGACAATATCAGGCTGAGAATATTCGTCGCCACTGTCGGCCAGAGGTAGTTGAGCCGGTTTCCCATGAAAATCAGCGTGCCCCAGAGAGAGAACTGCATTTCGAAGAACATATACAGCGCCAACACCAGCAGCCAGGACAGGGGTAACATTTCCTTGCCGCTGCCAAAATGCCGCAGCAGCACGGGGCCGAGAAAAACCACGGCTCCGGCTAGTAACAGATAGGTGAAGGTTTGCAGCCAGACACGCGGCCGGAAAACGGCACGCAGGGCGGCGTATTCGTGCCGGGCCTGGTATTGGCCGATGAGCGGCCACTTGGTAAACGTCCAGACGGAGGCCATGCCGATGGCAATGTTCATCAACTGGACCGAGAGCCCGTAGACGGCGTTGGCTTTGAGGCCAAGGACATAAAGGCAGATGGCAGTGTTCGCATTCAGCGTGAGATAACTGCTCACAAACTGAACGCCGAGTCGCCATGTGTTGGGCCAGAGCAGGCGCAGGGTTTCGCCGAACACGTGCGGGCTGTGCCGGGGCTCACCTTTCAACCGGGACAGGCAGTGTCGGCGGGCCAGTCGGCGTTGCAACAGGCTGCTGACGAGCGTGGCGAGGGGAATGCTCAGCAGGCCACCACCGCCCAGCAGCAGCGCCGCGGCGATGACGAATTTGAAGGCGAGTGCCACGAGGCCAATGCGCGCCGCCGTCACTACCTCGTTCAAACCGCGTAAATACGCCAGCCACCAACCGGTATAGATGTCAGCCAGTGTGGCCGCGAGCGTGGCGCCCCAGGCCAAACGGGTAATCAAAACGGAGGAAGTCTCGTGGATACGCAGTTCAACCGTGTAGGAACCCCACAGGCCAAGTATAACAAAGACCGCCAGGGACAGATAGCGGTACAAAATGCGGGTAGCCTGCAAGAGCTGCCAGAGCAAGGGATAATTGGGCTCAGACGAGGTCGCCGGCGCTCCCATGCCCTGGGCTTGAAGGGTTTCGGCGCCGCCCATGGCATATGAAACAAATCGACCGATGGTGCCGCCGAAACCAAAGTCAATGACGGGAACCAATGCCGCCAGGCTCAACAAGACGTAGTACATCCCCAGGTCCGCGGTGGACAACTTGTGGAGGACTAACGGCAACAGGAGCAGCCCGAACCCAAGGCGCAATCCGTTGAAACACCACTGCCAGATCAGCGCGGAATTGTGCAGCCGGTGAAGGAGGGCTTTGGATTGGCCCAAGTTGTTCGGAATTGGCCAGCGAATCATCATTTGGCACACTTAGTTTGCTCGCAGAGTAACGGCTTGGTCAAGGTGACATTCGAAATTCATCCCATCACACCGGAAAAGGATTGGTTAAATTGCCGCGGATACAAATCCAGCCGTCGTCATTTGACAATGTTCTGTTCATCGGAGTCGGGTTTTGAAATATTTCGGCGATGCAAGACGATTCGCGGCCAGAAACCCATCTCGGCAAGTTCCTTGAATATTTCAGAATGCTGGGATTTGCTTTTAGACACGGCAAAGCGCTGCCGTCTATGGCTAAGCTGTATTATTTGCCCCAATTAAAGCGCGGCCTGGTTTATCGCAGGCTGGCCCGGTACGCGCCGGAAAAAATCCACCGGATTACTTTTCGCGCCGGCAAGGAAAGAATTTGGGATGTTCATGTCCGGGATAACGGACAGGACGCTCAAATGCTCGTGGAATTTTACAAATACAATATTTGGGCGCGTTTGGAAGGGTTGGAACCAGAGCCTAAAGTTATATACGATTTAGGGGCCAACATTGGAATCTCATCCCTCTTCCTGGCGACACTCTGGCCGAAGGCGCGAGTCTATGGTTTTGAACCGATGCCCGCCAACTACGAACTCTGTGCCCGAAACCTCACAAATTTGACGAACGCCCAAGTCTTCAATTGTGCCGTGGGCGCTTCCTCCGGTACAATGAGCTTTCAGCTCACTGCTGACCCGCGCGGCGGCCATTTGGCCGGCAGCCGTTCACCTGAATCTTTCCATTCCACCAGCCGAATCGAAGTGGCGGTATGGTCGGTCGCGGACCTCGTCAATGTCAAAGGCTTGGTACCGCCGGATTTTTTGAAGGTGGACGTTGAAGGCGCCGAATTGGACGTCCTGAATGGCCTGGGTGTCTATGCGAAAGGCATCAACCAGATGCACATTGAAACGCACTCAACCAAATTGCACCACGAATGCGCCCGCTGGCTTCGATTGAATGGTTTTGGGGTGGTGGAAGAATTTCATTACAACGAAGATTTAGGCGGATTCCTGGCAAGGAAATGAACAACCGATTATTCCTGATGGCTGGATTTTGATCCCAGCTTGTTGAAATATGTTCCGGAACCAGTGTTCCATTTATATTTGGCGACAGCTATTCTGATCCAAACCTCAAAGCTTTGGCCTCGGAAATTTTTGGCGGATGTCCTTACCACTTTGACTGATGCCGGTGTTTGCGCTGTCTTTTGTTTCCTATCACGAATTTGAACCGACGTTTGTGCGGCTCCGCGTCCATTCCGCAAAGTATAGCCGGTAATGTAGGTTTTCAAAGCGGGCTTTCGTACAACTCAATGTACTGATCGGCGATGACATTCCAAGAGTGTACACGCCGCGCCTGCTCCAGCGCCGGGCGGAAGCCGGCGGCATCAGCCAACAGCCAGCGGGTAGCATCGGCAAAGGAGGCGCTATCGCCGGGCGTATAGGTGACACCGCACTTGAACCGTTGCAGGAAAGCCGAGAAATAGGGTGTGGCGGACGTGAGAATCGGCCGCAGGTGTCGGCAGCATTCAATCAGGACCCCAGAGCCACGTGAGAAATTGGCTTCATATGGCAGGGCGACCACATCCGCTGCCGCGAAATAGTATTTCGTCATTTCTTCCGGCACGAAGTCGTTCACGATCCGCGTATTGGGATAGCCGCACTCCGCAGCCACCCTTTTGGGGTCATTGTCAGAAATCACCTTGCCGACAAACAAGGCCAGCGGGGGCTGGGGCAGGGCCAGACAACCCTTCAAGGCGGTGTGGTAATCCTTCTCCCGGCGATGCGTCCCGAAAAAGAGGATGATTTTTTCCTGTGGCGGCAGCCCCAACCGCTGCCGGGCTTCCTCCCGGGAAGGCAACGCTTCCGTATCATCGATGGCATAGGGGATGACTTGAACATGCGGCCCGACCAGGGCCGTGATTCCCTCGTGGAGTAATTCATTCTCACAGGTGAAATCGAGGCGACCCGTGGCGGCCGCCCGTCGCAACAGCTTCTTCAGGTGCGGCCGCAGCCAGGCCTTCAACCCGGTGGCGGGACCGGACAGCATGCAATCGTAGAGTGAATAAACAATATGGACCCGTTTGAACCACAACGTGGCCAGCACCACGATCCAGTAGGAGCCGCCAATGAAATGCAAAACGGTTCCCGAGTGGCGGCGCGTCTGCCGCAAGGCTTTGAACAGACATGCCAACGTTTCGCAGCAGTTCATCAGCGCCCCGAAGCGGCGTTCCTGCCATTTGCCGGCGGCAACCTGCCGCCACCCCGGCGGCAGATTGGAAAACACCGGTTCAACGCGGGGTTGCAGGTCCGCTGGAACCGGTTCGGTGGTGGTGCTGAAGATAACCGCCCGGACGTTGCAGCCTTTTTGCCGCAAGGCGCGCATCAGGGCCACAGTGTTGGGCCAGGTATGCGACGGATAATGCGCTTGCGAACTGACGAGAATGATCATGGAACTTTTAAAGCCTGTCTGAAAATTGACAGGAAAGGAGGACGCTCCTTTTTCCCAAGCGCGTGCCGGATGCTCGAAGAAAACTGAGCCTCATTACCTCGACACTTGCTCAAAATGGAGTTTTCAGACACGCGCTTATTTTGGGGTTCTGGACCCGGCGGTCAACAGTTGTTGCAGAATGGACTCGTTCGCATTGACGACCACTTCTTCGCTGAAATGTTCGCGAGCGAAATCGAAGGCACGCTGTACCAGCGACCGGTTCTGATCGGGTTGAGCCATGGCTTGCAGGATTGTTTCCGCCAGCACGCGTGGGTCCCGGATATCACAAAGGAAACCGCACCGCCCATCATCCAATGTCCATGCTACGCCACCGCTATTGCGACCCGCCACAACCGGCACGCCGCACGCCATGGCTTCCATTAACACCATTGGGTTGCCTTCCACCAGCGAAGGATGGACCATCAGGTCCGCTTCGGTCTCAAGAAAATCGAGAATCTTCTCATAAGGGGTGCTGCCTTTGAAAACAACACCTTCCTGGAGCTGGCGGCGGCGCGCCCATTGTTCGGCCGCCTGTTCCGGCCCCACCTCGCGGCCAAAAAGCGCCAGGCGGGCGGTGGGATGACGCCGGCGGACGATCGAAAATGCCTTCAGCAGCGGGGCGTTGTTCTTTATTTTGCCCCAGCCGCCGACGCTGCAAAGAGTGAACGGTACTGGCCGCGCGCCGGCCTGTTGCAAGCGCCGTTCGCCGCGGCCGAAAACTTCCGGCATGATTCCGTTGGGCACAACGTCCACGGGGCAGCGGGGCCGGAAGTAGTTCTGGATGTGTTCCGCGCGTGTAGGGTGAGACACAGACCAGCCGGTTCGCGTGGCGGACCACGCGCCATGCCACCAGGAGATGATAGGTCGGGAACCAATGCTTGGAAATCCACGCGTAGCGCAACGGTGTGTCCTGGCAGGTGACCGCGGTGGGAATACCGCATTCCACAGCTCCCAGGGCGTGTTCGTAACACCACTGAGCGTTGATGACGTCCGGCCGCTCGCGTCGGATGGCCTCCCGGATGAGGCGACGCTCGACGCGGTAGAAGTCCGGCATGTAATAGCGGGCGCGGCGTTTGGGAAGAACATGTATGGACAACTGTTCGCCACGCAGTTCATGGATCGTGGCGACGGATGGATCCAGACAAAATACAGACACCTGGTGTCCATGCTGCAACCAGCCACGCACCAGCGCGGTCACCTGTGGAGCGGGAACACCGCGAATGGCCGCCAGTCTGGCCTTGGACGTGGCGTCCAAATGGTCAGCCAACTGATGAGGCTGGAATGGACTGGCAACACCGATCTTCATTGGTTTGCCGGCCGCGGCGGCCGGAGGGTTTGCGAGGCTCCGCGTGAAGCGTAGAGAATACCCCGCCGGAAATAAGGCATCCGGACACCGATGACATACAAACCCGGAGAATGGCCGATGTCATAACCGAGCCTTGCGAGGCGCTTCGAGAATTTCTGGAAGTCCAACCTTCTGTGATATGTACAAATCGACAGGCGCAACTTGCCGGCGGCTCGCAGGAGATTTTCAGCCCCATCCAGAACTTCACCTTCGGCGCCTTCTACGTCCATTTGTACGAAGTTTGGCTGAGGTCGCTTCGCCAGAAAGCTGTCCAGTCGGATGACCCCATCCGCATCCCGGGAACCGAGCGCCAGCGGCACAATCTCCACTTTTTCACCCCATGGCTTCATCGTCATTCGCAAGGGTTCAGCCCAATTCGGGTCCGGTTCGAATAGATAAGCCTTGGACAATCGTTCGATCAGGCTCAGGCAAAAAATCCCATCGGAGGCGCCCACGAACACGCCCACATCTCCCGGATCGACCGTCTGTCGCCCGCAGCAATAGCAATGAGGAGACCGGGTATCTTGTTCCATCCGGGCGATGGATACCGACCGCTGCACAGTTGCCGGAGCGGCATTTCGGGGAAAAAAGATCCGGTGACCGTTCACGCCAGCAATCAACACCCCGGTGGCAGCATCCTGCTCGACCGGGACATCCTCGGGCCGGTACTGTTGCACCCAATCATAGGGCGGGTTCATGCCCAACGGCAATTCCTGCGATGGATGCGCGGTCAAAAACGCCAGCACTTCGCGGACTTCCGGGTCGGCACTGTTCCCGTACTGACGCTGGATTCGTTCCCGCAACCCGTTCTTGCGTTGTAAGTACCAGAGCTTTTGGAGAATTGCTTTCAAGCCGATTTACGGATTTTGCCCAAAATTTGCACATTTCGGCTCGACCAATTATTCCGAGCCACACGGAGTGTCCGTTGGAATTCCGCAGGATGTTACCGTCTGTCTTCAGATTGTCCAGCTTCCAGAAAGCGAGAAAGAGATTGTCAAAACGCAGGATAGAGGTAAAATGAGCACAAAGCACTCTTCAGGTAATTAACAAAAGTTCAACGTGGCGATTCCGAGCAAAAAAATAAAAACCAAAATCATTCTGACGTTACTATTGGTCGCGGCCTGGATGTTCGCAGACGGGCTTGTTGACCCGGCCAAAGGCAACGAGATTTGGTTGTCATCCACCAACAGCCTGACCTATCTGGGCCAACAAACCAATTTTGGCAGTGGGAGCATGCAAGATCCATATTACGGAGATTTCGATTACATTTTCCGCCATCTGGTTCCGTCAAACACCATCGTTAATTTGGGGGATGGAACCTTTTGGACGAAAAGTTTTTTACCGAGCGGCGACAACATCATCATGATTCCTTCCGGGGTTACGATACAGGGTGAGGGGCAGGCAGAAACTACGGTTATACGGAGCTTGACTTACACCAACCTGGGTCTGGCAGTTTTGGGTTCGACCAACTCAGGCATTACCGTGCGTAACCTGACCGTGGATTGCAATGCCTCGACTTATGCGTTGAACAGTTGGAGCAATGCGGTCATGGGAATTATTCTGTCCGGGAGCGGTGAAACGATTGAGCATGTAACCATCATCAACGGGTTTGGTTTGCAGTATGCGCCCGAAGGGTTTCAGATGATTGTGGGCCATTATGGGGGGCGGGACAATAAAGTCATCGGTTGCACCATATCAAATTTTCTTGGAAACTACGGCGATGGGGTGCAGGTGCAGGGAGATGCCCTGGTGGAGGGCAACTCATTTTATTTCCCGGTCCAACCGGCCGGCCTGCCCTATCGTCCTTTGTTTGGCATTAATTTGTCGGGTACCGCCCAGGGCACCACCGTCGTCGGCAATCATGTTTATGGCGGTGGTGATGGGGTTCACAATGATACCGCGAGCGACGCCAACGTGGTTATCGCCAATAATGTCTTTGAGAATATCTGCCAGGGCGTGCACCTGACTGGCGACTCGGGAACCTATAACTCGATTACCATCTCTCACAATCTGATGACGCAGGAGACAAATTATACGATTTATCAGGAACAGCTGTTTATGGTCTGTTTGGGAACCAAGCACGCGGGGCAAACCAATCGGAATATTATCGTGGATGGCAACATAATCCGTTATTACCAGGATGTTCCCGTTGCCAGCGATGGCAGTCAGGGAGCGATGTATATTTATGGAGCCGTAAACCAGTTAAACCAAAACATTTCCATCATCAACAATCAGGTCGACGCACGGATGCCGATTTCATTTGCCGGCAACCTTTCAAATTTTTACGCCAGCGGCAACATGCCGCTGAATGGAACCAATTTTGCCACCGCCAATGGACTTCCCGGTTTGACCAATTTTGTTCCCGGCCCATAGCAGTTGACTGAGTCGCATGCTGGCAACCCGTTAAGAAAATCGGCTGGGCACGCCGGCTGCTGCCATTTCTCAGACGCGAGGAAAATCGCGGAAAGAGACATAAAGCAAGCTAAGATTGAATTGAAAATTCCGAGCAAGCAGATAAAGCCGGGAATGGTTGGGTTGTCCTTCCTGGCGGTGACTCTGGCAGGCATTGTTTCCGCCGGCGAGATCTGGCTTTCACCCACCAACAGCCTGTCCTACATCAACACCCTGTCTTATTCCGGCACCGGGACCCGAACGAATCCGTATTATGGCGATTTCGACTACATCATGGGCCATTTGGTTTCGGCCAATTCGAAGGTTCATTTAGGCAGCGGCGTTTTTTGGACCAAAGGAGTGAATGGGGTAACTGCCAATGAGTTCCTGATTCCCACCGGCGTCACGATCGAAGGCGCAGGGGAAGCGTTCACCACCATCCGCAGGGCCACCAATTTCGCCCCTTATGTTCAAGCCAACGTGTACGTCCTGGTTTCGACCAGTTCCAATGTCACCGTCGGCAATTTGACCGTTGACTGCAACGGGTTTGATTTTTACAGCCGGAACTGGAGCAATTCAATCGGGGGGATTAACCTTAACGTAAGCGGGGAGACCATCGAGCATGTTACGGATATCAACGGATTGGGGTTCCAGTACTCGCCGGAAGGATTTCAATTGGCGGTTGGCAATTACGGACAGAGCAGCAACCGAATCATCTACTGCACCGTATCAAACTTCCTGGGCACTTACGGCGATGGGATTGCGCCCGTTGGCGATTGCCTGATCGAAGGCAATCAGATCTATTTGCCGCCACAGCCCGCGGGCGTGCGCTGGCATCCCTTGTTTGGAATTAACGTGGTTGCCTCTTCCAAAGGGAGCCTGGTCATTGGCAATCATGTTTATGGCGGAGGCGATGGATTTCATAATGACACCGGCGGCGACACCAATCTGGTCATCGCCAACAACGTCTTTGAGAATGTGTGTGAAGGAGTTGCGTTGACCGGCGATTCCAGGCCCTATGATTCAGTCAAAATCTCTCACAACGTGATGCTGATGCAGACCAATTACACGATCTATCATGAGCAGATGTTCATGGTCCTGATCGGAACGACGCGCGACGGTCAGACCAACCAGAACATCGTCGTGGATGGCAATATCATCCGTTATTATAATGATGTTCCGTTCACCAGCGACGGCAGCCAGGGCGCGCTATACATTCGTGGTTCCAATAACGTACACCAGTTAAACGATAAGATCTCAATCATCAACAATCAAATCGATGCTCGAATGCCGGTTTCATTTGCGGGCAGGATTACCAATCTCTATGCTCGCGGCAATATACCGCTGAATGGAACCAACTTTGCCACGGCCAATGGAAATCCAGGTTTGACCAATGTCGCGGGGAACCAGACCATAACCCAACAGTAGATATTTGGTTTTTAGAGCGGTTCAATAAATCTCGTTGGCCGATGTGAGGGCGTGTTGCCCTAATCCCCCAAACACAAAAGGTAGGGCGCGCAGTCCTCTGCGCGCCGTCGGCGGATGCCGGAAATGTCAGGTATTTCGCATTCCACGGCGCGCACGGAGTGACGCGCCCTACCCTCATCCTTTTGGGCAACACGCCCGTGAATCGGCGGAGATCACACCCGTATTTCAGGCGTTTCCGCGGATTGATCCCACAACGCGGGACGGCTACAAGCAACTGGCGCGCTTTAGACTTTCAAACCCGAGATGAAACCTCTGCAAAGCAGGCGTAGCGGCTTTCGGGAGAAAGCCGCACTCTTCAATTCCCCTGAGTTTGCGGCGCTCTGCCGAGACGCCGCTACGGTCAACCGGGGTTTTGCGGAGATCTCGTGATGGATTCTGTTATTCACTTCCGCCCACGTGAAGCTTGCGCTGATTTCGATTGACAGCCACCAGAACGAGCGCACTTAATATGAATCTTTCCACATTACTTCACAGCCGGTTACGGCGGGTGCTTCCCAGGATTACAGACTCACTGCGTGCTGAGGCGGTAATAGCGAGCGGGAAAGTTAGTCCAGGCCGGATCGTTAAAATAGAGCGAGCCGTTGGTGAGCGTGCAGGTCAGTAGCGGGGTCCAGGTCGAGTCCGCCAGGTTTGTGCAAGCCTCGATGGCGATGGGTATATTTGCGGTGCCGGAAATGTTGAAACCAAACTGGTTGGCCAGCACCCCAAAGCTGCCGTCCTGGGTTTGAATCACTGGATTCCACAATGAAACCGGCAGGCCGGCAAAAAAATTCGCCCAACCGGTGGCGCCAGGAAAATAATAAACCGTTCCCGGAGTCCCCGAGAACGCCGTGGAATCTGCGATTGGCGCATTGCCCTGGAAATAAATTCTCGCCAGGCTGGTGTCGGAGCCGAACGCATTCCCATTAATATTCGCGACGCTGCCGGGGAGCGTCACGCTGGAGAGGTTGCTGCAATTGGCAAAGGCGCCAGTGCCAACGTTTTGGACGCCATAACCCATTGCGACGTTGTCCAGGCTGCCGCAGGCGCTGAACGCGTAGTCCCCGATGTTGCCACCGGCAATGGTCACATTGGCGAGATTGGCGCAGGAATAGAACGCATTGACTCCGATGCTGGTGACATTTTGCGGGATGGTGACGCTGACCAGGCTGTTGCAGTAAGCGAAGGCTGAACTCCCGATGCTGGTGACGCTGCCACCGAACATGACGTTGCTCAGGCTGCCGCAGTAACCGAAGGCGAGGTCTCCAACGTTTCCGCAGTCAATCGCGGCACTGGCGAGACTGCTGCACGAATCAAATGCGGCGATTCCGAGGGTGGCGACATTTTGGGGTATGGTGATGCCGGTCAGGTTGGTGCAGAAATTGAATGCCAAATTTCCGATATTGGTGACGCCGTTGCCGAGCACGACAGTGGTCAGGCCGCCGCAGGAACCGAAGGCCAGTTGCCCAATGCTGCCGACACTGTCTGGGATCGTAATGCTCGACAGCCCGGTGCAATACTCGAACGCATTGTTCCCGATATAGCTGACGCCGCTGGGAAGGACAAGGCCGGTCAAGCTGGAGTCGTAAGTGAAGGCGAAATTCCCGATATTGGTGACGCCAGCGCCCATCGTGACGCTGGCAAGGCTTCCGCAGGAATTAAACGCATAATCGCCAACGCTGCCGACGCCTGCCGGGATCGTAACGTTGGTCAGTCCGAGACAGAAATAAAACGCCCGCGGTCCGATGCTGGTCACCGGCAGACCATTTAAGGTAGCAGGAATTGTCAGGCTACTGACCAGGGTACCGGCAAAGCCGGTGATGGCGATTGCGCCGTTGTTGGTGGTTGCGAGGAATGAGAAGGTTGCAATCTGCGGTCCATAGCCGGACATCGGGCTTCGGTAAATGTTGGTGGCGACCAGGCTGGGACTGAAAAGGCCGGCATTGGTGTAAGTATGCGACGGATATTGCGCGGTACTGGTGGCGCCATCGCCAAAATTCCAGCGCCAACCGATAATGGGATTGCCCAGACAGTCCACGTTGGAGGGGCTGAATTGAACGGTAAACGGGGTCACGCCGTTGGTGGAATTGACCGCAAAGGAAGTGAACATGTTGGTGCGGGCAAGCCGGTAGAAGCGGCTCGAAAAATTAGTCCACCCGGGCTCGCGAAAGTAGAAAAAGCCATTGGACAAGGTGTTGGTGGCCAATGGAGTCCAGAAAAGACTGGCCAAATTCGTGGTGGCTTCCACGATCATCGACAGGTTGGTTGCCCAGGAAACGGTGAAGCCAAATCCGTTGGTTTTTATGCCCAAGCCCTGGCCATTGCCCAGAATCACGGGATCCGGCAGAAAGCGCGCTGCGGCGGGCAAACCGCCATAAGAATTCGTCCAGCCGGTCGTGCCTGGCACGTAATAAACCTTCCCGGAAGCGCCGCCGAAAATGGTGTTATCTGCGCTCGGCGCATTGCCCAGAAAATAGATTCCCGTCAATACGTTGTCCAAGGAGAACGCACTTCCCCCGATACTGGCAACGCTGCTCGAGACTGTCACGTTGGTCAGGCTGCTGCAAAACGCGAAAGCGGCATTCCCGATGTTGGTGACACCATCGCCAATCGCAAGGCTGGTCAGCCCACTGCCCAAAAAGGCACGGGGTCCGATGCTGGTGACGCTGTCGGGAATGGTCACGCTGGTCACATTGAGCAGGCCTTCAAATGCGTAGTTCCCAATACTGGTTACGGGCAGGCCATTGATGGTGTCGGGGATGATTACCGCAGTGTTGGTGCCGGTGTATCCGGTGATGGTGATGGTGTTGTTTGTGACAATGTAGATGAAAGTGTTCGTGGGCACGAATGCCCGAACCCCCACGCCGGTCAAGGCAAAACGGTTGCCCAGGGAACCGGCGGCAGCCTCGGAGGCGCTGAAATAGAAGGCCCCGACCACATTGGTGAAAGAAGGACCCAGCGGCAAGGTCGCCAGGGTCTGGCCGTTGAGAGAATAGGAAAAGGTCCCGTCGGGATAATCCAGAAGCAACGAGTTGGTCATGACGGTTCTGGCCAGGGATCTCCAGTAGCCGATGGGAACCTGCGCGTTGGTCCCATTCGTCTGCGCCATGATGGAGCCGGTATCCGTAAAGGAGAGGAGCGGATTGTAATTCGTGTTTGAATTGGAAGCCGGGATGGAAAGCTGAAACATGCCGGGGCCGGTGTTGGTCCCTTGAATCCACAGTTCCCAGGTCAGGAGGAGCGGTTGATTGGTTTGAACGGAGGAGAGGATTCCCTTGTATTGGTTTTGGTTGGCCGGCACCGAATTGTTAAAATACGCCCAGTTGATGTAGTTACCCATGAGATTGCTCACGGTGATCGTCGGCGACCCACTCTGGACTGAGGTAACAACCGATGCGGTCGCCGGTCCGAACAGGGGCGTGTAATTGGTCCTGGTCAAAATCGTGCCAACGGAGAAAGGCTGGAAATTGTCGAAGAACAGAATTTGCGCAAGTCCGCTATCACTGAAAACAACCGACATCATGCCGATCACGCAGATTTGGATTAGATATCGCGTGATTTTCATGGTTTTGGCTTGGTTGCCGACTTTTTCCGCTCTGGTAAAGTGGGAGCGTGCAGCATAACCGATGCCTTCCTCCCGACGGCGCACTTAGCCAATCAAATAAATTCGGGTCCGTCGCAAGAACCTGTTGCCAGCCCCGTCCCGATTGGCCTATAGTAGGTATCGTTAAACAATCCGTGCCCGAAGCGCAGGATCATTCGCCATAGAGTTTGCAGTACATGAATAAAGCGATTCTTCAGTCGTTCATCATCTTTGGGGTGTGCGTGGTGCTGGCGGTGTGGCTGGGTTTCATGATCTCCGGGCCGTTGACTTATTCGTCACTCACCATTTACGGCATTCTCGCGCTTATCCTGGTCTTCCCGGTGCTGCTCCGCTGGCATTACCCGGTGCTGTTACTGTGTTGGAATTTTTATGCCACCGCCCTGTTTGTGCCCGGTCGACCGTCGCTGGGTCTGACCATGATTGTCTTGAGTCTGGGCATTTCGATCCTCCAACGAACGATCAGCCCGCAGCATCACTTCATCCGGGTGCCGCAGATCACGGTCGCGTTGATTGCCTTCCTCCTGGTCGTGGCCTTCACCGCCAAAATGAACGGGTTCGGGCTGCGCATTTTCGGCGGCGAGATTTACGGCGGCAAAAAATATTTCCTTCTGGTGGGCGGCATCCTCGGTTATTTTGCCCTTTCCGCCCAGCAGATTCCGCCCGGGCGCAGAAATCTGTACCTGGGATTGTTTTTCCTGGGCGGCGTCACGGCGGCCGTCGGAGACCTGGTCAGTTTCCTGCCACATTCCTTTTATTTCATCTACTGGTTTTTCGATGCCTTCAGCTTGCAGCAGCAGACGGTAACTGGCGACCGTATCATGCGCCTGAACGGATTCATGGTCGCATCCATGGCCATCTTCTACTTCATGGTGGCCCGGTATGGCTTCCGGGGAATTTTTCTTTCCGGCAAGTCCTGGCGATGGATAATCCTTATGCTGGGGGTAGCCTTCGGTTTGGTCGGCGGTTACCGCACCGAGCCCTTGACCCTGGCAACGATTTCGGTAATCCAGTTTTTTCTGGAGGGCTTGCACCGGACAAAACTGCTGGGGATTTTCCTGTCCCTTGGCCTGATTGGCGCGGTGGCCTTGATTCCGCTGGCGGAACATCTACCCGTTGGTATGCAGCGCACGATCTCTTTCCTGCCTTATAAGGTAAGCACTCAGGCGAAGCTGGACGCCCAGGGAACGCTGGAATGGCGGTTGAATATGTGGTCGGCGTTGCTGCCGGAAATCCCCAAGTACCTCCTGCTCGGCAAGGGTTACACCATCAACCCGCAAGAACTTAATTTTGTCCTGGGACCGAATTACACCATCAGAACTTCGGCCTTCGCGCAAGCCTCGGGGGTAAATGATCCCTTGGCGATTGGTGAAGCTTTTCACAATGGCCCTATTTCCGTGCTTATTCCCTTTGGCCTCTGGGGCGCCATCGTTTTTCTCTGGTTTGTCATGGTCGGGCTCCGTGTGACTTACCGGAACTATCGTTATGGCGATCCCGACCTGAAAACCATCAATACATTCCTGCTGGCGGCTTTTGCCGGCCATTTCATTTATTTCCTTCTGGTGGGCGGCGATCTCAGCGTGGATATGATGGTTTTATGCGGCTTGCTCGGCCTGAGCGTGAGCTTCAATGGGGGCGTGCGCCGACCGATGCGGGTGGCCGTACCGGCCGTGCAAAGGCCGGGCCGCGACCGGTTTGCCCGGCTGCGCCCCACGCCGGCGCCTGCCTTCCCACGCCAACAGCCCGGCACCAGCCGCTAGTCCTCGGTAGGGACGGATCGCCGAGCCGTCCGGTCGCCTCAGCGAGGCGACCCTACCTTTTTCTTCAGCTCGCCGGGCATCTTGAGCACACCGACAAGGTGGTCAGTGTTCAGCAGTTTTTCTTTCGAAACCAACGAACCAATATCCGTTGGTCGAGCCGTTGTCCGGGACGGCCCGAAAAACCTGTTGGAATCCGCGTTGGGAAGCCCACGCATCGGCTCCGGGACGACGTTCGGCAAACAGCAGATACTGCACCTCGACCGGAGGCTCCAGGAGTTGATCGGGTTTCCGATCGTCCACAAGCAGTATGATTTTGTTGCGATAACCGGGGCCGAAAAGCCAGTCCGTCTCCCCATTAACGCCGCCGACGAAACCAATCACGGTCGGGGAGGGGAGATACTCCAGAAACTTTTGGCAAAGGCTTCGGCTGGTATAATCCTCCCGCGTGAAGAAAGTTTGGGGCGGCTGATCGCCCCATTGATATTCCACCGTCATGCCATGCTGGGTCCCCAGCCGTAAAATTTTCCGGAATAGACCGTCCCGGGTCGACGTGTCAAATCGCCGTCCGACCATGCTCAAATCGTAAGTCAGGAACATCAACGTGCTCACCAGCAGCACTGCCAAGGCTGCCACTCGCATCCACTTCTTTTCCAGCACCAGGGCGAACAGGGGCGCAGCCAATATCGTAAAGGCTGGCATGAGTCGTAACAGCCCGATCTCCTGCCAGCGGAGCACGGCGTGAGGGAATCACGAAGCTTCCCACCGCAAACAGCAACACCAGGCAGGTATTGAAACGGGTTGATTCCGTTCCGCTTGGCGTGAATCGGCGAATTCCCAGACCTCGCCCCATAGCCACGATTAATCCGGGCAGAAGAAACAACGGGCCCACCCAACCGCACCCTTTGAGCGGCCGGCGGTATTGAGCGTCAAAAGAGTTGAACTCAGCATTGTCCTCGGCCAGTTTGCTTTGCCCGCCCAGGATTTCGACCGCTCGCTCGCACGCCGCGGCATAAACCGGTCGCGCGGACTGCGGAATCCATATCGTGTCGAAGGCCATGAGCACCGCGCCGCGGCATTCGCGCGTCCAAATGGCCCGAAACCCGAAATCACCCGAAAGATGCCCTTGCATAAATTGAGGCCCCCGGTAATCGCCATACCAGAGTTGGTTACTGATATAATTCCACAATATTCCGGAGGAGACGGAGGCCATTCCGCCACAGAGTGAGACCACCAGGATGACCCGGGAGGTCATCAGGAACCGTCCGAGGGTTGCCACCAATGCAATCAGGTAGAGCGGCGCCAAAAGGACCACGGTGTTTTTTGCCCCGCACGCCATCAAAAAGCAGAGGACCGAACAGCCGAGTTGGGTGAGTTGTGGTCGGGACATGCTGCCGGAGGGGCGGCTCCCGATCAGGAAGAGCAGGCTGGCGCCCACCCACATCGCCAACAAATAATGTCCGGCCTCGAGAAACAGGTAGTTCAATACGAAGTCGGTGAAGCCCAGGGTCAGGGCGGCGGCACCGGCGGAAGCGCCCGGGCCGCACCCCAGCTTCCGGGCCAGGGCATAGACCACGCCCAGGCACAAAACGCCGGCCACAACGGCGATGGCGACAAACATTGCGCCGGAATGCAAATACATGAAACCGGGTATCGTCAGACCTTCGGCGAGAAAAGAAATGCAATTGAGGCGAGGGTTGTTGACCGGAAAATGGGCGATCGTGTGGTTCTGGATCCAGAACAGCGGCATTTCATAGTGATAGCTGTCGCCCAGCGGGAACATCAATGCGCCGAGGGAGCAATGGATCACGGTGGCCACCAGCGCCAGCGCCAGCAGCAACAGAACCAGCGGCTCCCTTTTTTGAGCCGCCATTCCCCGCCAATCCTGGCTCAGGAGTGTTCGCCAGGGAATCCGGTCGGGCGCCCCGGGCCAGAAACGGGCCACTCCGACACACAGGACGGTGAGCAGGACATTGGCCGGGATCAGCCACGCTCCGTTCAACTGCACCACCAGGGAAAGTCCTTGAACCACTATCAGCAACTGCCCGGCCGCCAGGGTGAAAACGATCAGGATTCGCTCCAGCAGATGGTTCAGAGAAAGCCGCGATTCAAGGCTGGCACCCGATATCAAACACAGCAAATAAATGAGTGTCAGACTGACCATAAATCAAATTTGAGGACTTTGTCGCGGGCACCCAAGCGGATATTTTTCGTGATTTTCACTCCGCGCCGGGGAACCACAAGCTTTTTTTAGCGAGCCGTCCGGACGCGTCGGCGACGCGTCCCTACCCATGAAAGCGACCCACTACCGTGCGGCCAATACAATTGACAACTACAGCCGGGAAAATGTAATTTCAAAAATCAGGTTTCCAGGCCATGCCCGCCTGGAGTTTTTGGAATGATTCAAGCTCGCTCCGGTGAAAACATCATGAGACCCGCCGAATCCAATGCCGACATTGAGCCTTGCCTGGCCGTGGTCATGCCCGTGTACAACGAAGCCGGCACCATTGCGGAAGTCGTCAGCCTGGTTCTCGCGCAACAGCCCGTGCAGCAACTGGTGATTGTGGACGACGCATCCACCGACGGCACCTGGGAGAAACTTCAGATCCTGGCGGAGGGGAAACCGACGATCCAACTGGCGCGGCACACGCAAAACCAGGGCAAGGGCGCCGCCCTGCGCACCGGTTTCGGCCTCGCCACTGCCCCGCTCGTGATTGTCCAGGATGCGGATTTGGAATATGATCCCGGCGAATATTACCGGGTGCTGGCCCCGATTTTGGCGGGCCGGGCGGACGTGGTGTTCGGCTCGCGGTTCCTCGGTCGGCAGCCAGGGGCATCGGGTCCTCTATTACTGGCACTCGGTGGGCAACCGGTTTCTGACCACCCTCTCGAACATGGCCACCAATTTGAACCTGACCGACATGGAGACGTGTTATAAGGCCTTCCGGCGGGAGGTGCTCCAGCGGATTGTCGTTCAGGAGAACCGGTTCGGCTTCGAGCCGGAGATCACCGCCAAGGTGGCCCGCTTGCAGGCCCGCATTTACGAAGTGGCCATTTCCTACTACGGCCGCACTTACGCCGAGGGCAAGAAGATTGGCTGGCGTGACGGCCTGCATGCCCTGTGGTGCATCCTTAAATACAACCTGCTGGTGCGTTCTTGATCCGGTGCTTGAACCACGGTGGCGGGAAGGCAGTCAGCGCGATTTCAAACGAACCTGCAGTGCCGGCGTGTTGCGGCCGACTCGTCCGGCCGCTCCGTTTCTTCGGAATGGCCAAAAGCTGTGCCCGAGAGCTTGCGTCCAGGGCAAAGTCGTGAGCGCTGGTTGCCGATCAAGGTGATGGTTCCACTTCGGCGCGGCCGGTGTGGCGCGGATTGGCGCGGAACATCGGCCAGGAACTATTGGCCAGGGGCGCAAGATGGTTGGTCGAGTTGATGGCCTCCAAGCAACCCTCCCCACCGATGTAAATGGTGCCATCCCGGCCAATCACCGGAGAGGCCACGATGTTGCCGTGAGTGGGATCATTGTCGGTGTTTATCTGCCACACCTGCCGGCCGTCCCCGGTAACGGCCATCAAACCTCGCCAGGGCGCGCAAAAATAAATCTCCTCGTTCGCGGCCACAACGGGCGATGCATCAATCAAAACCGGGAAGCCCAGGTCCCAGCGTTTCTTCCCATCGCGGCTCACGGACACATTGTCTTGATTTACCGACAAATAAAGGTTGCCGTTTGTGTCCAGCACGGGCGAGGACTGCATCGCGCCACCGGTATGCAAGCGCCAGCGTTCGGTGCCATCGGGATGCAGCGCGTAAACATTGCCGTCCGTGGAAGTAAAATAAATCGTGCCATCGCCGGCAATGGCTGGCGAGGAAATGATCTGGCCGCCGGTGGGAAATAACCAGCGCACTGTGCCGTCAGGCTTCAACGCGTAAAACTTTTTGTCGTGTGAACCGAAATAGATCGTGCCGTTGGCACCGATGGCGGGCGAGGAATCAATGATGCCGCCGGCCGGGAAAACCCATTTCAGGGAGCCATCGGGATGCAGCGCGTAAAAATTGGTGTCCCACGAGCCGAAATAAATCGTGCCATCCGCGCCGATGGCCGGGTGACGAATCCACCCACGCACCGGTTGGAAAGGTCCATTTGAGTTTGCCTTGTGGCGAGACAGCGTAGAATTTCCAGTCGCGGGAGCCGAAATAAATCGTCCCGTCGTCGCCAATGGCCGGTGAGGACTTGACTTCACGCCCGGCCTGAAAAATCCACTGGACGCGACCCTGAGGAGTAACGGCATGTAGTTTGCCGCCAAAGGTGATTTGATAAATCGTGCCGTCCCGGGCGAGGGCCGGGGACGAAGTCGTATAGTAATCCGGGAGGCGGAGCGTCCAGAGATTGGTCGGGTCGGACCCGGCCAGGCAAGGGAACTGCGCTCCCAACCACAGCACAGGCGGTGAGCCACCCCATCAGACCAATGGCTCCTGATTCGAGAGTCTGCATCGTCAACGGGGAAGTAAATCGTTAAACCAGTGGAACCGCAAATTCAAACCGTCCTGGGCTGGTTAGGGGCGGCTGGCCCAGCAATCCGAACTAAAAGGCAGGGAAGGATCGCCGAGCCGTCCGGTCGCCTCAGCGAGGCGACCCTACCTTATTCTTCTGCTCGCGAGGACGCTCGCTCCTCCGATTTTGGCTTGGGCAGTTTCCGGCGATACAAGAGGAACAGCTTTTTTGACAGGATGAACAGGATGGTCGGGATGAGGTTTATCTTGTGAATCTAGTAAATCCTGTCTTAGCTCCGGATAGCAGTGCCGCGGGGGCCACCAACCTTTGGGAAACCGAATCCTCCGGAGGCTTCCCGGGACGACCAGCTCACTGCGAGCTGATGCGATAAAAGCGTCCCCGAGGTAATCTCGTCCAGGCGGGGTCGCTGAAATAAACGAACCGTTGGTGAGCGTGCCGGCGAACAAGGGAGTCCATGTCGCGTGGGACGAGATTCGTGCTGGCCTCAACGACGATAGGGATATTGGCATTGCCGGTAATGGTAAAGCCGAATTGATTCGACCTCGCTCCAAAGCGGCCATCTTTGGTCTGGATCACGGGATTCCACGATACCACCGGCAGACCGCCAAGACTGGGCGTCCGCGGCCGGTAGAACCGGGCGGGATAATTCCTCCACTGCGAATCACTGAAATAGAACGGACCCAGGTTGGTCGCCACCGGCAACCAAAGGGGATTCTCCAGGTTGGTACAGGCCTCCACGACCACCAATAAATTGTCGTCGCAGCTGACATTGAATCCAAATTGATTTGTCTTCACACCAAAGCTCCCGTCGCTGGTCTGCAGCTGCGGGCTCCAACCGGTGGTGCCCGGCAGGTAATAAATTTTCGCCACCGCCGGGTTAACTCCACTGAACAACCCATTGGCATCGGCGAGCATCGGCGGGTTACCCAGGAAAGAGACGGTTTGCAGATTATAATCATCAGAGAACGCTCCGGATCCGATGCGGCTGACACCGCTGCCAACGGTTACATTGACCATGCTCTGGCAGCTGCTGAAGGCACTGCCTCCAATGTCGATGACGCTGCTCGATACCGTCAGGTTGGTCAGGCTGCTGCAGCCGGCAAACGCCCCCACCCCAATATTGGTGACGTCGTTGCCGATCACGACGCTGCCCAGGCCGACGCACGAACTGAACGCATAGTCTCCAATATCGCCGCCGTTAATCGTCGCATCGGCGAGACCGTTGCAGGAATAGAACGAGTTGACTCCGATGCCGTTGACACTTTGGGGAATGGTAAGGCCGGTCAGGCCGGTACAGGAAGCGAAGGTAAAATTTCCGATATTGCTAACACCGGGGCCGATCCCGACGCTGACCAGGCTGCCACACAAACCGAACGCAAAGTCGCCAACGTTGCCGCTGTCAATCATCACACTGGCGAGATTGCTGCAGGAATAGAACGCAGCGGTCCCGATGCTGGCGACATTTCCAGGAATGTTTATGGCAGTCAAGCCGGTGCAGCAATTGAACGCCAAATCTCCGATGTTGGTGACACCGCTACCAATAACCACGCTGGTCAGGCCCGCGCAGGAACCGAACGCAAAGTCGCGGATGCTGGTGACGCCGTCGGGAATCGTAATGCTGGTGAGGCTGCTGCAGCCGACAAACGCGTTGGTCCCGATGCAGTTGACACTGTTGGGAATCACCAGGTTCGTCAGACTGGCACAGAAAGCAAAGGTAAAATTCCCGATATTGGTGACATTTTGGCCGATCACTACACTCGCCAGGCTCCCGCAGGCATTAAAGGCATGATCTCCCATACTGGTGACACTGTCGGGGATCGTAATCCCGGTCACGCGGTAACAGTAAGAAAATGCGCCGTCCCCGATACTGACCACATTAGCCCCCAGCGTAACACTGATCAGGCTGCTGCAGCCGGAAAACGCGCCGCTGCCGATGTTGGTAACACTGTTGGGGATGCTGATATTGGTTGGGCTGGTGCTGGAGTGGAAGGCATTGCTCGCGATACTGGCCACTGGCAGGCTATTAATCGTGCCGGGAATGATTACGGTAGAGTTGGTACCGGTATAGCCGATGATGGTAATCGTGGCGTTATTTGCCGTGAACAGGAACGGCGCCTTCAAAACGGAAGTGGGAACACCGCCAAACGTTTCGCCCCAGCCTGCGGCCCCCCAAAACCAATAGGCGAGCGCAGGGTCACCCTGGAATATACCCACTCCAACGCCAGGTGCATCACCCTGGAAATAGACTCCCGTCAGGCCGATGCAACCCGCGAAGGCATAGGGCGCGATCGTGGTGACGCTGGCGGGGATGCTGATGGTGTTCAGGCTCGTGCAATTTTGGAACGCACTGCTGCCAATGCCGGTGACGCTGTTGGGAATCGTCACGCCCGTCAGGTTGGTGCAGTAGGCAAATACAGAATTTCCGATGTTGCTCACGCTGTTGCCCAGCAGCACGCTGCTCAGGTTGCCACAGGAACCGAACGCAAAGTCGCCGATGCTGGTGACACTGTTGGGAATCGTCACGCTGGTAATGTTGGTGCAGCCGGCGAACGCCGATGCGCCAATGCCGGTCACCGGCAAATTATTTAACGTGCCGGGAATCATCAATGCGCCCAGACCGCCACTCACAAAACCAGTGATGGTGATCGCGCCCTGGTTGGTGGTCGTGAGGAATTTGAACGTTCCTACTGGCGGCCCGCGGCCAGTCACCGTCGCCCCGTGAATGTCGGTGGCGGCAAAACCGGGATTGAAACTGCCGATGTTGGTGTAGGTATGCACCGGGTTTTGCGCGGTGCTGGCTGCGCCGTCGCCGAAATTCCAGTTCCAATTGGTGATCGCGTTGCCGAGGCTGTCCAGACCGGGGGAATTAAATTGGACGGCCAGGGGCGCCTGACCGAAGATCGGACCGGCGGTAAAGAAGGCCACCACGTTGGTTCCGGCAAGGCGGTAGAAGCGTCGGGAATAATTCGTCGACGCGGGATCACTAAAGTAGAAAGAGCCGTTGGACAGGGTGTTAGTGGCCACGGGAGTCCATAAGGGATTGGCCAGATCCGTTGAAGCTTCTACAACCACCGGAAGGTTGGGCGCCCAGGAGACGGTGAAGCCAAATTGGTTAGTTTTCACGCCCAGGCCATGGCCGGCCAAAATCATGGGATTAGGTTGGTACAACGGAACCGTGGGCAGGCCGGCAAAAGGTTTCGTCCAACCGGTAGTGCCCGGCACGTAATAAATCGTCCCGGCATTGCCGGAAAACACCGTGTAGTCCGCCCCCGGCGCATCACCCAGGAAATAAAACTGCGCCAGGCCTGGGTCGGCTGCGAACGCATACTGCCCGATGGCGGCGACGCCGGCGGGAATGGTCACGCTGACCAGACGGGTCTGGTTTTCAAAGGCATTGGCTCCAATGCCGGTGACCGGCAGGCCATTGATCATGGCGGGAATGATCACCGTCGTGTTGGTACCGGTATATCCGGTAATGGTGATGGTGTTGTTGCCGGTGCTATAGGCGAAATCGTTCGAGGACGTGAAGGCCTGGACCTCCACGTTCGCGATGGCAAAACGATTGCCCGATGAACCGGCGGAACGCTCCGAACCGGTGAAATAAATGGCCCCGACCACATTGGTGAAATAAGGCCCCAGCGGCAGGGTCGCCAGCAGCTGGCCGTTGAGGGAATAGGAAAAAGTACCATCGGGATAATCCAGGATCAGCTTGTTGGTCATGACGGTTCCGGCCAGCGAACCCCAGCTGCCGATGAGAACCTGCACATTGGTCCCGTTGGTCAGCGCGATAACGGAGCCGGTATCCTTAAAATAGATGAGCGGATTGAAATTTGCGTTCGGATCGGAAGTGGGGACGGAAAGCAGAAACATGCCCGGGCCCGTGTTCGTCGCCTTGATCCACGTGTTCCAGGTTATCTGTAGCGGTTGGCTGGTTTGAACCGAGGATAAAATCCCCTCGTATTGGTTCTTATTGGTCGGCACTGAATTGTTAAAGAAAGCCCAGGTGTTGCCGAGAAAATTGCTCACGGTCATGGTGGGCGACCCGTTCTGCACCGCCGTGACAACCGATGCGGCCGCCGGCCCGTAGGGGGGCGTGTAATTGGTGCTGGTCAAATCCGTCCTATTGGCAAATTGCTGGAAATTATCGAAGAACAGAACCTGCGCCACCCCACTGCCAGTGGAAGCAGCCAACAACAACGTTCCCAGCAGGTGGATTTGAATCAGATATCGTCTAATATTCATGCTGGCTGGTTGCCCGCGACTGAAAACATAAAATTGCCGTGCATGGCGTGATTTGCTTCCGAGGACAAGTCAAACTTCAACTTAAGCTCAAGCATCATTGCTTGAGCGGCCACACTGATGAACCCTTGGGTTGGCAAGAGCTGCGGATAAGAAGGGATTTCATTTCCTCCATCTCTTGTCCCAAGCCAGTCGGTCACTTGCTCCGGCAACCAATCGAACTCAACTCATTGTTTGAGCCCGTCAAGGGTCACTTTATCGCGAGGACATTTTGAACACAGTATCCTCTTTATCCGCCATAATGCAACTCTCGATCGCGACCTGAACCGGATGGAGCGGATTCGAAGGGTAAAGGTCCATCCGGAACGGGAAGTCATCCGGCATCGTTCCGGGTGACGGCCGATTTCCGGCGCAAATCGCGCGGCAGCAAATCGGGTTTGTTTTCCAGCACATTCCCCAGATATCGCCCGGTGTGGCTTTCCGGGCAGGCAGTGACTTTTTCCGGCGGGCCTTCCGCCACAATTTTTCCGCCCGCCGCGCCGCCTTCCGGACCCAGGTCGATGATCCAGTCTGCCGTCTTGATCACATCCAGGTTATGCTCGATCACCAGCAGGGTGTTGCCCGTGTTCCGCAGCTTGAACAACACTTCCAGCAGCTTGGCGACATCATGGAAATGCAGGCCGGTGGTCGGTTCGTCCAGGATGTACAGCGTGCGGCCCGTCGCTTTGCGGCTCAACTCAGCCGCCAGCTTCACCCGTTGCGCCTCGCCTCCGCTCAACGTCGTCGCCGCCTGCCCCAGGCCGATGTAACCCAGCCCCACCTCCGCCAGCGTCAGCAGCGGCTGGTAAATCAGCGGCACGGCGCGGAAAAAAGTCACCGCCTCGTCCACCGTCATCGCCAGCACGTCGGCGATGTTCTTGCCCTTGTAGGTGATTTCCAGCGTCTCGCGGTTGTAACGCCGCCCGCCGCACGCCTCGCAGGTCACGTAAACCGGCGGCAGGAAATTCATCTCAATCTTGAGCACGCCGTCGCCCTCGCATTTTTCGCAGCGCCCGCCCTTGACATTGAAGCTGAACCGGCCCGGCGCGTAACCGCGGACCTTCGCCGCGGGCAATTTGGCGAACAGGTCGCGAATATGATTGAACATGCCGGTGTAGGTGGCCGGGTTGGAACGCGGCGTCCGTCCGATCGGCGTCTGGTCAATCACAATCACTTTGTCCAGATTCTCAAAACCGCGGAGTGAGCGATGTGCGCCGGGCGTTTCCCGGGAACCATAAAACTTGCGAAACAACGCGCGCCGCAGGATGTCGTCCACCAATGTGCTTTTGCCCGAACCGCTTACGCCGGTGATGGCCGTGAACGTGCCCAGCGGAATCCGCACGTCAATGTTGTGCAGGTTGTTTTCGCGCGCACCGAGCACCTCCAGCCAGCCGCGCTCCTCCGATGGCGCGTTCCGTTTTTTGGGAATGGGAATGGAAAGTTCGCCGGTCAGATATTGGGCCGTGAGCGAATGTTTGTTCCGCAGAATCTCCGGCAACGGTCCCGCGGCCACCAGTTCACCGCCGTGCACGCCCGCGCCCGGGCCCAGATCCACAATGTAATCCGCCTGCCGGATGGTATCGGCATCATGTTCGACCACGAGCACGGTATTGCCCAGGTCGCGCAAGCCTTTCAACGTGGCCAGCAGCCGGTCGTTGTCGCGCTGGTGCAGGCCGATGCTGGGCTCGTCGAGGATGTAAAGCACGCCGACGAGGCCCGCGCCGATCTGCGTGGCCAGCCGGATGCGTTGCGCCTCGCCGCCGGACAAGGTGCCGCTCTCGCGGTCCAGCGTCAGATAGCCGAGCCCGACGTTTTTCAGAAACCCGAGCCGCGCCCGGATTTCCTTGATGACTTCATGGGCGATTTGCTCCTGAAACTCCGTGAGCTTGAGCGTGGCGAAAAATTCATCCGCCTGTTCCACCGACAAAGCGCAGACGTCCATGATGGACAACCCCGAAATCGGGGGTTTTGAATTTTTAGTTTTAAATTTTGAATTCTCCGCTTCGCTGCCGAGCGTCACGGCCAGGATTTCCGGTTTCAACCGCCTGCCCTTGCAGGTGTCGCAGAATTGCGGACTCATGTAAGGTTTGATGCGGTTGCGGACAAATTCGCTTTCGCTTTCGGTGAAGAGCCGCTCCAGGTTCGGCAACACGCCTTCAAACGGGCGATTGATCGTGTGCTGGCTGCCGGCCCGCCAGAAACGGAACTCCACATCCGCTTCGCCCGAACCGTGCAGCAGGACTTTCTTGAAATCCTCCGGCAGGTTTTTCCAGGGCGTCTCCAGGCTGATGCTGAAATGAGCCGCGACCGAGCGGAGCATCATCTTGTAATAGATGTTCATCCGCTTGCCGGCGCGGCGCCAGGGTTGGATCGCGCTCTCCAGCGGCTGTTCCGGGTCGGGCACGACGAGACTTTCGTCAAAAACCATCTTCTGGCCCAGCCCGTGGCAGACGGGGCACGCGCCGGCGGGGGCGTTGAAGGAAAAATGTTTTGGCGTAGGCGGATCGAAACTCTTGCCCGTGGCCGGCGAACACATCTTGTTCGAGTGCAGGGTCTCAATCCACGATGCCGAGTCAGTAGTTCGTGGTGCTTGGTCAGTAGTTTTTACTGCGGACGACTGACTGCTGACTGCTGACTTCTCTGGCAACTGATGCAGCGCAAACATCACGCCGTCACCCCAGCGCAGCGCGGTCTCCACCGAATCGCCCAGCCGCACGCGGACTTTTTCGTCGATCACCAGCCGGTCCACCACCGCCTCGATGTTATGGAACTTTTTCTTGTCCAGCTTGACGCGGGTGTCGGCCTCCAGTTCGACGAACTGGCCGTCCACGCGGGCGCGCACAAAACCTTCGCGCGCCAAACGCTCGATCACGTCGCGGAATTCGCCCTTTTGCCGGCGCACCACCGGCGCGAGCAACATCACCCGCGTTCTGGGCGGCAGCGCGAGAATCTTGTCCACGATGTCGCTGGTGGTCTGGCTGACGATGGGCACGCCGGTGTCCGGGCAATGCGGCTGGCCGACGTGCGCGTATAGCAGCCGCAGATGATCGTAAATTTCCGTGGTGGTGGCGATGATGGAGCGCGGGCTGCTGCCGGAACTGCGCTGCTCGATGGCGATGGCCGGCGACAGGCCCTCGATGTAATCCACGTCCGGCTTCTGCATCTGGTCGAGGAACTGGCGGGCGTAGGCGGAGAGGCTCTCGACGTACTTGCGCTGGCCTTCGGCATAAATCGTGTCGAACGCCAGCGACGATTTGCCGCTGCCGCTCAGGCCGGTGATGACCACCAGCTGGTCGCGCGGGATTTCCAGCGTGAGGTTCTTGAGGTTATGCTCACGCGCGCCGCCGATGCGGATGAATGCCTTGCTCATGGTCCGGAATTTCTCGATTCAATTAACCGGTAAGCTTATCAAATTATTCCGGTAAAAGCAAAAAAGTTCGGCGAAGGGGTCAATGGGTCGCGTAAATTGGTAGGGATGCTTCGCCGACGCGTCCGGACGGCTCGGCGAGCCGTCCCTACCTTAAAAACTGCTATTACCCGCCGGTCAAACCTTCAAACCGTTCAGGGAAAACGGAGGCGCACTGCGTAACCGGTCGTTCGCGGCCTCGAGATTGCGCGCGTAAATGATATTCCCGCGCGTGTCTTCTCCCGCCGGACGCAGTCGCCGGTCAAACGGTTGATACTGGCAGGGAATAAATCCATGTTCTCGAATTTCCCGATGCAACGCGTCTTCATCCAGACGGTAATGCGCACCGGAATCATTGTGTTCCACGATCATGGCCTGCAATCTGGAATCTTTCAGGAGGTTGGCCGCACCCGCAAACACCTCCGCTTCAAAACCTTCCACATCTACTTTGAGTAGAATGGGTGGATCGGAACGGAATTCCTCGTCGAGCGTGGTCATTTTTATCGTGACGGAATTGCCGCCGTCATTTCCCGTTTCAACCCGATTTTCGGTGCCCAACCCCACACTGAACCGCACCGTACCCGGGCGGCGCCCCACTGCCGCAGGAATGACTTTGACCCGGTCCTGCAGACCATTGAGTTGGACATTGCGCGCCAGCATTTCCGAGGTGTCAGGACTGGCTTCAAAAGCGGTGGCCCTCGCGCCGACGGCACCCGCGGCCAAGATGGTGAAGGCACCGATATTGGCCCCAACATCGGCGAACAAATCTTTCGGACGCAGGAAATGCATCACGAACGCCATCTCCATAAATTCGAACAACCGGGGTGCGATGTAATGCGCCGCACCTTTCATGCGAGGAGAGACCAACAGGTGCGTTTGGTTCGGGAATTCAACGCAAACTTCTCCCGGCACCAGGCGGCAGGCGATTTGAACAAATCCATAACCCAGCACCGCCTTGAGCTTGTTTTGCCGGTTGAGCGGATGATCGGCAATCGCCTGTAACGCGCTGATGACTTTGGTGACCGGGTTCATGAGGACAGGCGAAAAGTTTAGGGCATGGAATAGTACCAGACAAATCCAAACTGTGCACAACCGTAGCGCAGGCGTCCCGCCTGCTCCGCAACTCAAATGGTGCCATCCACGGCAGGATTATCGCGCCGCGATGGCGGACGGACGCCGCGGCGCGGCATCCCTGCCTCAACCGGGAGCGCCGGCATCTTGCCGGCGAATTCCCAGTTCCGGTCCCCAATACGCCGGCAGGATGCCGGCGCTCCCGGTATATGGGAAAGTGATCCCGCAATGCGGGACTTTCCAGTCGCCAGAAACACGGGACAGGAATGTCCCGCAAACTCGCAGGCAAGAATGCCTGCGCTACAGGAAAGATGGAATCGCGCTAATGCTCAAGGATCCGGAAGAATTTCGGATTGGTCAGCGGGCCGGTCTGGTTGGTGTCGGTAAAGGTGTACACGCCGTTGCTTAAGCCCAGCACGGGATTGGCCAGGACGGACCAGCTCCCGAGCGGCATGCCCAGATTCGTCGTCCACAGGACCGAATACTGATAATTCGTCGGCGCCACCCACTGGAATCGGACGGCGTTGCCGACGATCGCCGTGTTGATGATGGTCAGCGTCTGCGGAATCGGGGTTGAATAGGGATATTCGATGAGCCGATAGAATTTCCACGGGCCGAGTCCGCCGGTGAGCGAACCGTCATCCAGGAACTGGAAGATGCCGTAGGCCGCGTTGGTGGGCGACACGACACCTGACCACGTCAAGACCACGTTGGAAATGGTGTGCCATGCAGGCGCCGGCGCCAGGTTTGTCTCCCATTGTATCTGGAACTGGTAATTCGTCGGCGCAATCCATTTCAGCAGGATGGCATTGGTCCCGTTGATGTTGGTAACCGAGATGCCGGAGAAGGACGGCGGGTTGGCGGGGGCCGCGCCGAGCTCAAAATTCACCTCAAAGACGAACGACACGTTACTGGTGCCCGGATTTTGCAGGCCGAGATAATAATTTGCGCCGGGCACGAGCGGCGGGACGGTCAGCACAAACGTGCCGCTGGTGGTAGAGGACAACATGAGCACATCGCCCGCGCTGGTATTGCCAGTGGGCGCTTGGGTCTGATTGAAGTACACGTTCAACGGTCCGGAGGCGGAGACCAGCACATTGGTGGCGGCAAGTGCATTGGTCGGCACGGTGACCGTCAAGGGCGTTATACTTCCGGCCACGACGATATTGGTGGTCGGCGTCGAATTTGTCACCGGCTCGGACAGCAGATTGGCGATTACCCGGTAGAACTTGGCGGGCGGCCAACCGCCGGTGAGCGAGCCGTCATCAAACCAGGAATAATGCCCGTTGGGCGGGATGTAGGTGAAGTTGATGACCGGATTGGAGACCGTGTTCCACGGGAACACCGGCGACGAGATTAGTCTTCCATTGGATAATATATTGATAGTTCGTCGGCCCGCTCCACTGGACCAGGAAGCCGTTGGTCCCATTGATGTTCGTAGCCGTGATGCCGGGGCCCGTAATGAGATTGGTGGACAGGAGGTGGAAATTAACCACCAGCCCGAAGGTCACGGGCACCCGTTGGTGTTTTGGATGCCCAGATAATAAGTCAAACCCGGAGCAGCGGCGGTATCGCATTCGTGCCGAGTACATTGGTGGTGGTCAACACGCGGGATCCGCCGGTCGAGTTGGTGATCAGGAGGATAATCCGGCGGATTGGTACCCACAGGCACGTTGGTTTGATTGAACCACACGTTCACCGGCAGCGTCGCGAAAATCAGCGTGTTCGTCGCGTAATCCGCGTTGGTCGGCACGGTCACTGAGTAAAAGCCAAAGGAACTGTGGCCGGTCAGGGTCAGTCTTGCCGGAAGGGTGTTGGTAATCGGAACGCCGTTGGTCAGAGGCGTGGGCGGCAGGATGAGATGGAAATCCACCTGGAACCCGTTGGTGACGGCGAAGATGTTGGTGTTATGCAGACCGATGAAATACGTCTCGCCCGGGATGATATTCGTCGGCGAATTGGTCAGGCTGAACGTGTAAGAACCGACGGTTGAAGCCGCCAGCAACTCGAAATCCGGCGGGGTGGTGCCG
Source organism: uncultured Verrucomicrobiae bacterium (assembly GCA_963708525.1). Classification (GTDB taxonomy): domain Bacteria; phylum Verrucomicrobiota; class Verrucomicrobiia; order Limisphaerales; family UBA11358; genus UBA11358. The sequence goes on from CAVPTH010000017.1 coordinate 49,598, forward strand.
ACGGGATTGTTGGTGGGGTTGAACCACATATCCAACGGCCCGGTGGCAAAGACCAGAAGGTTCGTGGCAAAATCCGCGTTCGTCGGCACGTTCACCGGGAAATATTGCCAGGCGTCGGGCGGAATCACATTGGTGGCCGTGGTACCGGGTGGAATGCCATTGGCGTTGGTACCGAAGGTCACATAAGTGAACCGCAACTGCCAATTCAAGAGCAGAGGCGGCGGATTGGTGGCACCCACGCGGTCATCCTGGATTTCCAGAGTCCATGTGCCCTGCGCATTCATCCCGTCAAAGGTGTCCAGCGATTCTTCGGGCAGGTAATCAAGACCCGCAGGCAACGAATCCCGTTCAATCACGTATCCGCCCAGGTTCTGATCGGTGGGACCAAGATTGTTCCAAGTCTTAGCCGTTATCCCATTGATGCCGCTAAAATACTGCCAAATTCGTTTCAGTCGGAAAATCAGGTTGGCCTGGATACCAGTCCGTATAGTTCCATAGTTCACCCGTTTCCCAACCCCAGGCAGTTGGGAGCTGGGCACTGTTTGTGCAAAATCCCCCGAGCGCCGGCCCCGAACCGTTATTCCCGACGCCTTCGAAGAATTGCGGGAAATCAATCAGACCGAACACGAAATCATTCTCCGCCTGCGAAGTAATCGTAGCCAGATGGCCGCCTTCGTTATGGGCGATTTGATCGGCCTGAATCCAATCCAGAGGGTTGGTGATCGAATTGGTAACAGCCTTGTACCAATGGTCGTTTCCGCCGACGGAAGTTGGCCATTGAACATAGCCCCCGGTAGATGGACATGTTAAACGGCGGCGCGGCGAATTTGATGGGCGTGGTGGTCAGGTTGGTGTTTCGGTGAACACCAGATAGTTGTAATTGGTCTGCACGGACACCACACTCATGTCGTCCAGCAACATGCCCGGCTCGATACCCTGAATCTGCAACGCCGTGCTGGTTTGCGTGGCGGTGAAGGAGATGGTTTTGGTCGCCAGACGAATTTCGGCCAAAGAAGTTGTGACCACGGTGCCGTTAATGCTGAGTTGCGCCTCGGCCAGAGATTGGCGCGGTGAAATTGGCGCAATTGGTTGGGATCAAATTTGCCATTGCCACCCTGAACACTTCCGTTGATGCCGTTGTTGTAGATGGCTTGAATTTCCGAAGCCGTAAGCGCTCGAGTGTAATACAGCGATATTTCATCAATGACTCCAATGAATGGGATATTGCATCCATTATGCGTACCACGTTTCCAATACACGATGGAGGATGTCAAATGCTGAATCAAACATGCGAACGGTCTGAGCAGCGTGTTGATTTGGGCGGCCGGCGAACCATTGATATGAACAGCACATCGTGCCGGTGTTGTCCAGCCAGTGTTGCCGCCACATGGTACCACTGATTGAAGGCGCATTGAGTGGCGTCACGATCAGAGTCATTGTTCACCTGATCTCCGGTGAATCAAGTTCATGCCGTCAGTTGCAGGAAACAGGGGTCAAAGCCGGGACGACATAGCCACCGGCGCCAGCAACAATTGTCCTGAAAATTTCCCCCGAGAGGGATATACCGAAGCCTTCGATGGACCAAGCACGACGTAATGGTCCAAGTAGAAGAGTGGTTGATCCGGGATGGAACGGTACGTGATGTGCCGGTGGCAAATGCGAATGCCGAACCCACTTCCGGCGCATAGTTGTTAAACGTCACCACTCCCGAGCTGCCGTTATTCCCGTTAATGCTGTCAACGGCATTACTTTCCCCACGCCACCAGCCGACAGCGCCCGGTCCGCGACAGGCGAAGGTAGCGTATAAGTCGCGCCCGGTATTGTGTTCAGCGGCACGGATAGTGTGCCGTTGGCCAGCGCCAGCAAATTGGTGCCTTGATAAGCGTCGGCCGGATCGGTCTGAACGCTGACTTGGTTAGCCGCTACCGTCAAACCGCCGACGGACTGGCCGGCAATAAAGTTTCCGGCTGGCCTTTCAAAGTCTGCTGGCCAGACGAGTGTTCGTGGTGACGGTGGCGACGCCGCCGGCGCCATTGGGATCAGTGCCTCCGCGGTTTTCCATCAGCAATTCGCGGGTGCCATCGGGACTGATTAAATGGAACACCAGGTCCGAAATGCGCGGATGCTGCACGGCGATAGCCACGTCCAACGAGGAGATGGTCTGGCTGTCCGGCACGTTAATCGAATCGGTCGTCACCGCGTCATCCAGAATCGGGATGGGCGTGTCCGTGGAATTGTAAATCTTCTGGGCCGGCACAAAAGCCAGTCCAACCGTGGCGAAGACAAACCCGTTGGCCGTCGTTGAGCTGGGATTAAAGATGCCGACAAAATATCGGCCCGAGGTCAGCGGCGGCCCCAGGGAAACTGTTCCCCACAGCGTCCCGCCCGGACCCGGGTTGTTGATCACTGACATTATGTCGAAACTGTTGGTGGTCGGTTCCGAGCCGAATTTGACAAACAGTTCCAGCGGCGGATTGGCCAGTGGCGGGGTATTGGTGGCCGTGACGGTTAAATTGGTCGCCCCGGGCGGTACGTCCACGAACCCGTAAAACCAGCTGCCGGGCGGGATGGAGAATGCCTCGATGGCGCCATTGAGGTCCTGTTTCGGTTGAATGGTCAGGCTGTAACCTCTCACCGTGCCGATTTGCGAGGACGAATCGTCAACCTCGGACAATTGCCAGACTCCAATTCCCTGCTGGCCGAAAATAGCCAACCAGACTGCCCGGTCCATCCGATGGCCGCGAACCTGGAACGCCGCCGCCGGCGCTGTCGTCGTACAGCAGGTCATAGGTATTTGGCGGCGTGGTATTGGGGAGATTGCCAAAAGAATCGTGGTTGTTCAACACATCGGGATGACCGCCATTGAGCGTCAGCGTGCCGATGAGGTCGCCGAAATTCTGGTGCGTGATCGAATCAGAGACCGTGACCGTTCCCACGGTGATCGGATAAATGGCCAGGCCAAAGACAAAACTCTTGCCGGGAACCGTCGGGCTGCCGTCAGGAATATGTACCGGCAACGGCACGCCGTTCACCACCTGGTTGCCGTTGTTCATCGTGCTGAATGGCGTCGCGCTGAAAATGGAAATGAAGCCGTATTCCGCAGCCATCTGGTCCTCGGATTTGACGCCGACGTAATACACCTCATTACCTTGGGAGCCGATATCCACGACAAACTCACTGCTGCCAGGGCCCAGTGACGCTCCGTTGAAGGTGCTACCAGCCGACAACCCGACCTGCGTGCCGTGGACACAATTGGAAATCACATTGGGATCCAAATTGGTCAGACCCGGCTGGGTGCTGACATATAGGTCAATGTCCGCATCCCGCGTGGCATTTCCCACTGGCGGGGTGAACACGCCCATGCGCGGGATGGAAAGCGTGTCGGGATCGGGCGCGTTCGGGTTAAAGACAACAAACGCCGCGTTGGTAAATGCGGCATTGGTGGAGGCAAATGAATTCGTTATCACATAGAAATGCCATTGGTTGGTCATGCCCACGGTGACGACGGCGTTCGACGCGAAGCTGAAGCCTGGAACGGGCAGGCCGTTGGTATCCAGTACCGTAATGGTCCCGATCGGAACCGTATTGTTGCCGAGCAACGGCGTATTGGCGCCGACAAATTCATTGATCAAGGCCGCATTGACATTCGTGCCCGAAAGAAAGTCGATTTGCTGGTCGCCGGTGAGATTGGAGACCGGCGCCGGCGAGTTCGGCGTGACCGTCATCGCGGCGGGGTCCTGTCCGTTGCCACAGGAAACAACCAGCGCGTAATCCTGCACCACGTTGTTGGTCTGGGCGGTGACGGCATTCACGTTGACCCGAAAACCCATGACCGTGACGGTGAAACTCGTGCCTGCACCCAACGGAAGATTGACCGTTTGCACGTTATTGATGGAATCAAAGGCCGTCGGGGTGTTGGTGGGGCGCGGATTATTAAAGGTGCTGGAAGCCGCGATATCGTTGCCATAATAGACAATCGGATTGGTCGGATTGCTGAGGTTGGTGACCACCAGCACCAGATTATTCACGAGCTTGATGGCGGCCGCAGGGTCCCCGGGCGGGTCCGTCCACGCCAGCGTGACCCGCAACGGCTGGAGATTGGTCGAGGTAACGGAGATATGAAATGTCTGGCTGTCACCGGTGGCCAAGGCGTTGTCCGGATTCTGGTCTTGCACATAGCTCGAACAGGGCGTACTAAGCTGATTCTTAATTCCCTGCGGCAGGGAGTTCGGCAGATTAATCAGCCCCCAGCCCTCATAATTGAGGGTGTTTTGAACCTGGTAAGTGTACAAACCGGTTGCTTGGGCACCGTTGATGAGCATCGCCTTGAGCATCGCCGGGCTGGGCCGGGCAAAGAAGGTATTCGCAAAAAATTCCTGCATCAACGCCAGCGTCCCCGACACCATCGGCGTCGCCATGCTCGTGCCGGTTTCGTAGCGGTAAAACGGACCCGGGCCGGTGCTGGCGCCATTAGCCGTACCGATGGAATTATCCAGATTGCTCAGCACCAGAAAATAATCCCCGCTGCCGTTGGTCGTGATGATATCAGTCAGCAGATCAAAGATGACCTGGCTGGAGGTATTGTTGCTGAGGGCAAAATTGAACGCACCGGTGAAGCCCTGTCCCGAGGCGAGGATTTGTGGGATGGTGGGCGCATTGGGATCGGGGGGAATCAAGACCGGATCATTGATGGTCTTGTACTGGTATCCCGGGGAGGTAAACAAACCGATCAGCGTCGGCAGGACCGCGAAGCTGAATGGCGAATTTCCGTTTGGAAACGTCTCGATAACCAACTGCACCGCGTTGGATGGAACAAAGGGGAATGGCCGGGAAACAATTTTTCCCGGCTGAACAATAAAACCACTAAAGACCTTGAGCTGATGGTTCGTCGGGTTTTGATAGAAATAGGAATTAATGTCCCATTGCTCGGAACGGGTGGAGAGGATGAACGTGCCCGGCGCGCACACATCCGGTTTATACCGGCCAAAAGCGCCTTCCGTTCCCACGCCTACGTTGCCGCGACTGGAAAATCCGGCCACGCGATAGCTCGTGGAGGTTTCCGGCAGCCACGGCTGGCTGGTGTTGGTGGCGAGACTGCCATCGGCATTAGCGGTAACCGTCGTAACGGAGTTGGTGATGTTGCGAGCCTCCTGAAGAGCGCCCACGGTAATGACATTTTTGCCTGTGGCCGGTGACTCGATCGAGTCGGCTATGCCGCCGCCGAGGTCCTCGCTGTCACTGCCATTGCCGGCATTGCCGGCGGCAAACACAAATAACACCGGTTGCGACCCGGTCACAAACGGCAACGCGTCGCGCACCGCTGCGTCGTAACTGGCCGCCGACAAATCGTACGCGCTATCACCCTCAAACACCCAGCTGTTGTTGGAAATGAGCGCGTTGGTCATCGCCGGAACTTCCTGAAAATACATGTCGGAAATGATATTGGTGTCCGCGCCGCCTTGAATGCCTCCCACCGAGAACAACGTCGCCCCCGGCGCCATACCGCGGAACTGGTAATTGGTTCCCTTCCCGCTGTTCAAGATCGAACCCGGCGCGTTGGTCACGGTCGTGGATTTCAAACCATCACCGGCGATAATGCCCGCCACATGCGTGCCGTGGCCATTGGTGTCCACCAGGCTTTGCGGTGCGTCACCAATCACGCCGATGGCCTTGCCATAATTACCTCCGGCGGCCAGGTCCGGATGCAGGGCGTCGATGCCGGTGTCATTCACCTCCACAATGATGTTCTTGCCGGTCAGATTCGTATAATTGTTCGGGGTGAGGCTGTCGGCAGCCACGCCCACCGTCGCGCGCGCCAGGTCATTCGCCACCGCCCGCGGATGATACGGTTCCATGATTTGTACACCGGACAGGGTGGCCAAAGCGGTCCAGTTCCGCGGTGGAATGACGCGCACGACCGGACCAAAGGGGGACCGGTCACGTCCGACGATTTGTCCCCCGAGTTGTTCAATCTGTTGAATCGTCGCGGTCGTATCGTCCGCAAACAATCCCAGCTTTAACATCGCCCGATCCGGCTGTTGGAGCTGCTGAACCGCTGGATAAAGCAGCGAAGATTGGATTTTATAATACGGTTCGTAGGGAATGACAGCCTGCGTCCAGGGATTTCCGCCCAGTGCGCCGGCCACACTGGCGGTGGCGCGCACCAGATAGGCGTCGTTCGGAATGTAGGAGACAATGGTTGCGCCCGCCTGCGCCAGCATGGCGCGGAAGGCGTTGTCGATCGGGCCGCGTGCCTGGACAATGTAAGCTCCGGGGTCACCCTGCGGCTGGAGATTTTTTGGAAAGACAAAGTTGCGTGGCAGTTGGGTGTCGATCAGCGCATTTTCCAGCAAAATCGCATGGTTGTCATTCACCAGGTCGCCGATGGGCTTGGGGGTGTTGCTCAGACGCCCGGCAAACTTGTTGGTGTTCCAATCCGCGAGGCTGATTTGGGTCGCGTTCGTATTGATCACCCCGAGAGGCGAAGCCGCGGGGACGGTCGGAGCAGGGCGGCTGGCGACTGCCGGGTGCGGACGGCTCGGCGAGCCGTCCCTACCACTTTTTTGATGCCAGAGCAGCCACGCACCTGCCACGAACAGCAGACATATCAACCCCCATTTCCAAGATTGCCATTTCATAACTTCTCGTTTAACCGCCAAGACGCCAAGGACGCCAAGACGAATGTTTCTTGTTTCCGATCAACTCATATTCATTCCCGGCGCGTTACACTTCAAGGTGGCTGACATGATACTACCCTCCAACCGCCACGGCATTGAGTCAGATTTTTTCATTGTTTCCACGTCTAGAGCGTAAATTCCCGCCCTGGCATTTTTGGCGTCAGGACGGTTTGGTTGCCGGTATATACTATCCTTCGAATCCCGCTTTTCAAAATCGGAACGTTAAAATTTATCAACAAACCGAGCGGTAGGCGACTGGCCTTGAGATAGGAAATGACCTGGGCTTCATGAATTTCAGCCAGTGCGTCCACGGTTTTCAATTCTACAATCAACAATTTTCCCACCAATAAATCGAGCCGGTGTTTTCCAATCTCCCGGTCCTTGTAAAGCAGGCAAATCTCTTTCTGGCGTTCAAACAGAATCCGTCGGACTTCCAGCTCGACGCAGAGCGCTTCTTCGTAGACCCCCTCCAAAAAACCTGGTCCCAGATGGCGATGGACTTCAATCGCGGCTCCAATAACAGCGCGTGCCAATTCATCGACTCTTAAATCAGGTTCAATGAATGGCTTCACCTTGGCGCTCTTGGCGTCTTGGCGGTTCATGTTTTCACAGTTCATGTCCTGCCTGTTTCTAGTTTGACGGCAATGGATTAAATTCCTCCACCACGGCATTGTTATTGGTGATGGAAGGCACAACGACCCAATTGATTATACCTGAGACCGAGTCCAGGACTGGAACAAGGTTATCCACCCGTCCACCGTTGAAACGCAGCACGGCGCGGGTCGCCGTCTCCGCCGTCACCTGGTAATTAGTGACCATGCCAAAATACGGACCGCTACCGGTGTAAATGCTGTTCGGCGCAGGTTTCAACGACTGACCATAGCTATAAATCACAAAACGCGGTGTGTCGCTGACATGTAACAGTGACATGACCTGCTCCGGCAACCGCTCGTACAACTCGTCGCTGATACCGTTGATCTGTTGCAGGGGACTCCCATTGTCGAACCAGTTGAGAAAAGGCGATTTCGCGGTCAATTCCGGAACGGCCAGAATATCACCGACGTGTTCGAACGAACCGGCCAACCCATCCGCATTGGTCATGGTAGCGCGGGTCAGGTTGATATTGGTGACGATCTGGCCGAGGGCCGAACTCACCCCCGCGGGTCCGGCGGGGTTGATCAGGAACGTGGTGAATCTCGCCATCGACCCGTTGTGCTGCAAAATTACATTGGTGGCGATGGCCCCATCCACGGCATTGTTGGACAGCACGATGACGCCGCTGAACAAAGCCGACCAGGCAGCCAACCCGGCCTGGGGCGATGGGTCTCCGGCTCCAACATTCACCGAGAGCTGGCCGCGCGTGGCGTTGTCGTTAATCGCTGTCGTGAAAATGTCGAACAACAACCGGTCCTGCGCGGGGGCGGTGTTAACGGCATCAAAGTTTTGGCCGTTGGCCAACTGGGCGTTGCCCGTCCATTGGGTCCAGACATTTGTCCCGATAAGAACCGCGCCGGCGTTGGTTTGATTTTCCGCCACAACATCCCGCGATTTCAAGTAAATCGTCTGCCAGGGCGTACCGCGATGGACGCGGCCCAGCCAGCCGACGGAAGGGAATTTGTAGGACGGAAAATCCCAGTCGTCCGACTGCCTAACGAGCGGGTCTTTGAGCGCCAGGTTGTAGGGATTTTGATCCGCGCCGGACAACAAGGGATTGCCACCCCAAGGCCGGTACCCTTGATTGAGCGCGCCCAGATTTCCATTGGGACTATTATTCGTCAGGCTATCTACATACCGGTCAGTAATAACAGCGCTTGCCCCATTCAAACCCCAATTCAGGTCGCTGGCCTGATAATGGACCAAGGGGTCGTTCGCCTGCCAGGACACGTGTTGGACAACGGTGGCCGTGGGCGTGTAAGGCGTCTGCATGGCGTTGGTCATTTGGGCCGTGGCGATGGCTTGTACTTCACCAGGTACGTAAGGAGGAGGCGGGGTGTATCCAAAAAAGGCGTTGAACCCGGCGATTTCGTTTGCCAGCAAGCTGGGGGAGGACTGGTCCCAGGCACCACTTCCGGCGCTGGCCGTATAATTCCCCAGCGAGATGCCTACCTGACTGAGCAGACCAATGGGCACCCCGCTCTGATAATTCGTATTCCACAACTGGCTCCCGCCGGGTTGGCTGGAAATGACCGGCGCATCGTAGTTGGTAATGATCTCACCGGTCAGATCGCGGGTGGTGTTCGGTCCGCTCAGTTGCACGTAATCAATCACGCGATTCGGTACAACGGACGTATCCAGCATGAACACTTGAAGCTCGTTCGAGGTCGTCAGCATCCAATGCGGTTGTGGATAAAGCTGGTTATTATTGAAAGTCACGTTTTGTTCGTAGGGGGCCGACAGATTGGTCGTCAAGTAGGGCTGACCAGCAATAAAGCCTGGCTCCGGGACAGTAATCCCCACATTGAACCGATACATCGAATTGGTGATGACCAGGACGTTCGTATTCAGTGGAATCTGGAACGAAAGCAAAGACCCGAGCGGATCGGTCACTGGATTATAGCCGGGCCACACATTCCCGGCCGGGATTACGATGGAACCGAAAATCCCCAATACCGGAAGGTCAGCAGAAAAGTTCTCGTCATTACTCAGGGCCGCGTGCCTTAAATTTCCCCTCACGTAAATGGCCATGGCGTCATTGTTGGGGTGGTATCCGTTGGTATAGGAATTCCAGCACTCCACGCCGAACTGGTTGCTGAGGCTGAGATTGAACATCTGGTTAAAATGGTAGTTGCCGGGATTGTCGGTGAAAGTGTCATTGGTGCTCTGACGCGTGACCTGCAATTTGCGGGTAAGCTGAAAAGCGCTTTGCAGGTTAAATTTGTTGAAGTTCGGGAACCCTTTCTTCGCGCCGATAATCCACGGCACCCCATAGACGTTCACGTTCGTGTAAAGGCCGGGGCCCAAAGTCTGGAAATATTGGGCATCAAAATAATTGGGATTCACCAAATCGGTGATTTCACCGGCAATGCGAGTTGAGGGTCGAGGGGGCCGGTGACGGTCCCAACGGGTGCACGCCGTTGTAGCCGGGACTGGACTGGCTCATAACCCACGATATAGACATTGGTGTAAACAGGCATTGCCGGCGGCGGCGGTTCCTGAACTACATTGAATATCGGACGGAAAACAGAAGGGAAATTAGCGCCGAAGCCCACGGCGTTGTTGGTCGTCGCGTCATAAATATTGGCGGCGAGCTGGAGGACACGCTGGACGGCGGGGGTATAGACAAACCGGTTGCTGACCAACACCGGAATATTTGTGATGCCAAAGGACACCGGCATGTTCGTGGGATTGGCCTGGGTGCCGATGTTGGTCGTCAGTGTTGAAAGTCGCCACGTAGTTCGAAGGGCTTTCCACCAGCCATTGCTGGGAATACGCGCGTAACATCCGGTCGCCGGCGATGGTGAAAAATTGCAGGGCATTCGTCCAGGGGACGAGATTGGTTTCCGCGCCCGGGAAAAAGGCAATGTTGGTGACCACGCCGTCGGCATCAAAGTAGGCGCAAGCATTGGAGTAATTGAGATTGAGTTTGTTCTGCTCCGGCGCGGAAGCCACACCCATCTGCGAAATCAGCCGGTAATAGGTGTAGCGGTCGTAGGTGGAAACGCCATTGCCGGCCGTGCGTAAACGGTCGGGCAAATCATCCCCGAGCAACAGTCGGCCAGCTGCCACACCCGGCGCCGCTTTCGTGGTGTCAAACAATTCCTGTATGTCAAAGAAATGATTTGTATTGTCTGCACCTGACCATGGCAAAGAGGGATTATCCCGTGCGGCACCCACTTCATTGATGGGCGCCGGGGTGATCTGCAACGGGCCGTCGCTATAACCATCAATGTTGTCCCGTCGGAAAGCCGTGCCGTTATTGGGAAACAAGAATTGGGCGATTTTCAGAGAAAGATAATTGTTCTGGTAACGATGAGCCAGCAATGCCCGCGCGTCATCGAAGGCTCTTCCTTGGTTGCCGCCGCCGGGCGGTGGGTTAAAAGGCGTGTAGCTATAATAGGTTATGTTTGGAGGAGTATTTGAAAGCCATTGGTTGGTGTTCAAATCGGCAAGAAACGCCGCCAGATTGATTTCCCACGAGCCAACACCCTGGTTACGCAAGAAGGAATCGACCCCCGTTCCAAACGGAGAGGGGTTCACCGGAGCACCTTTCCCAAAAAGTCCTGATTGCCCCTGGCTTTCCTCGGAAACTTGATTGTGAATGGCGTTCAAATCCAGCGCATTGCCGATGGGCGCGGCGATGAAGGCGTAGCGCGCCACAAAGGGATTGTTCGGCCCGTACGGCTGGTCGGGATGCTGCAACACACCAATCCATTCCGGGTCGCCCACCTGATAATTGCTCACCACATTGGCGTTGTTATTGTCCTCAGTCCCATTCGGATGGATGAAGAGACCCAAGGGCCCAAACTCCGGCACGAGGCCGTTGGGATCGTCCTGGTTGTTCCGGTTCAAGTCCAGATAGAACCGGAAATCGAGTGGTCCGGTGGAATTGGTGGAGACGTACACCGGCACGCGCGGGAGATAAAACAGGTTGGCGAGATTCTGAAGAAAGTCATTTAAGTTCAGCGGGTTTCCATTCCCATAATAAAAATTGACGTTGGTCGGATTGGCGATGCCGGTTTGAAAGCCCAAGGGATTGATGTAATTCGTCGAGACCAGGAGGCCAAAGTTATAGGAATTACTGGTGGCAAGGAGGTTGGCCACCACTTGCGCCTCGGCACTGGCCAGCGCGTCATCGGCGGCCAGTTGCGCCGTGAGGCTGTCGGTGGTGGTGGTCACCGCATTGCGTTCCCGCCGGCTGATGGCCAAAAAGGTCAGGGCCATGAACGTTACCACCGCCAGTAGAATCAACGTGATGATCAAGGCAACCGCGCTTTGAGAGCGACGGGAACATCCAACATCCAACATCCAACCCCCAACATCGAACGAACGGCCGCGATTCCGAAGCCATTGGATGTTCGATGTTGAATGTTCGATGTTGGATGTTGGTTTAATCTTCATTTGTTCACTGATAGACGGAGGAATCCACGTTGCGCACCAGGATCCGCTGACGGAACAGGTGCACCTGGCCGACGTGGTTGGACAAATAATTCATCTGGGCCGCACCGCTCAGACCTTCGGCGCGCTGAAGCACGGCGTCTTCCAGCACGCCCAGCTCCACTTCCACCGAGGCAGGCACAACGTTACTGGACATGTACACAACCGAAGGTTCTCCGGCGGGAAAGTCATACGGAGGATACACCACCACCCAATTGGTGAAGGCGGCATTGGTCACAAACGTGTTGTTCACAATCTGATTATTGGTGATCCAACAGCCGTTGGCGCTGTAGGCGCGGACTTTAAAATTCACCACGCCGTCCACTAAATGGCTCCAGTAGGCGGAATTGGTAAATGGAGTCTGAATAAAGGCATCGTAACAGCGCCACGGGGTTCGCAGCCGCCACGCTCATATTGGTGTAGAAACGATACAGAGGATATAGTGTGCCGTCCGGCGTGTTTGAAGCGACCAGATAACCTGTGCCAACCCAGCTGGGGGTGCCATTGAGGTTTTGACGACTCAGGCTGAAAAAATTCCTCCAGCACGTTCGTCCGCAACTGGCTGCTGGCCGTCAGCCCCTGAAGCAGCGGTGACACGGGTGATGCCGCCGGTGAGTATCCCCCGAAGTTCGTCGACCGCCGAATAAAAATTAACGGCGTAAAGAATCCGCCGGTGTCATGCCTCCCAGATCGCCGGTTATCAGGCCCATCGCCATGCGACCGGATTCCAGGATGTCGGTCTGGGTCAGACTGTTGCGGAAGGCTTTCTGCGTGCTGTTAAAGATGGTCATCAACGCCAGCACGATGAGCGACAGCAGGGCCATGGTGGTCAGAATTTCGACCAGGCTAAAAGCCCTCACATTTACGATTTGCGATTTACGATTTACGATGGAATGGGTAGGGCGCGTCACTCCGTGCGCGCCGCCGGCGGCCAGGGGACTGGACGCCCTACCTAAATACCGTTCAATCGGCAATCGGTAATCGGCAATTGGCAATGGCAAGTTCATGGCGCGGCAACAAAGGACTGGGGCTGGAAAAAATAGAGCAGTTCCTTGTTATTTGAGTCGTTGGTTTGAACCAGCTGTCCACCCACCGAGGTACGGAAGGTTTGACGGCCATTGCCCGTGCCGCCGTTCTGTAACAACGGCCAGAGAAAGGTGAGGCGCACTTCCCGCAAATTGGCGGTCAACTGCCGGCTGTAAGGCGTCACGAGATTGGTGTCCACCGCCACCGACACGTTCTGGGAAATCATCTTGTAGCTGAAGGAATCGCCGCGAATGATGTCGTTGTCCTGCGGCGGTTTTTCCACCGCCGGCCCACTCAGGGAGCGAATATAGGCGACGACGTAATTACTGATGTAACTGCCGACTAGGATAGAGCAGGGGTGCGCCAGTCACCGGGTCGATATATTCCGGCGTGCTGAGCAATCCGATAATGTTCATGCCGTTGGTCAGGGGCGCTCCAGCGGGCGTGCCGGGCGTCGGGTATAACGGCGACAAAACAGAGGCATTGGTATAATTGTAGCCATTTATACCACTGCCACCCACCGTGCCGTTTTGGTTATACAACGTCCACGAATTGCTGATGGCGAAAACGTAATTGGTGAGGTCGTCGAGGCCGCGCGCGCCGTTGCGGATGTTTTCGATGAAAACGGACGCATCCTGGTTGATCAGGGTTTCCTCGCGGTTGTCCTTCTGGACATTGATGCCGATGGGCAGCACGCCGATGATGGCCACCAGGGCAATACCGATGATTGCCAGGCAGATGGCGATCTCGACCATGGTAAAGGCAGAGCGGCCGGAGGGACGAGTTACACGAGTCCCTGAAACCAATCCCGGAATTGAATGGGGACTCGCATAGCTCGTCCCTCCGAGCATTTCGTTCGTGTGACACGTGACAAGATTTTTCCGGCGACCGGTTCCTGTCACCTGCCACTTGCCTGCCGCGCCGGAGCTTCGGAGCGATGGCTGGTCACCTGTCTCTGTGTTGCGAATTCTCATTTTATCCTCGGTTGTTCCGGTAATGCGCGGCCGGTTAACCAGTCGATGTGGATGACATTGTAAGCATTCGTGCCGTTGCCGGGCGGAGATTCAATCACCTGCGGCGGATTGAGCTGAAACTCCTTGGTATCTGCGTCCACCGACGCGATCACGTTGCCGCGCGCCAGCGGGATGTATTCGTCCTGTTGCAACGGTTGAGGCGTCAACGATTGCAGGGTCAACTGACCGAGGTAATTGAAAGCAATGTAGGGCAGTGAACAGGGACGGAGCGCCTTCCACGGGGAAAGGTATCGCCACATTGGTAAACGCGTAGATGCTGTTGCGATCCAGATGAGGGTAGTCCTGATTCCACAAGCCGAGCAAGGGAATGGTTGCCGAAGACACCGGCTGTTTCGGTGTAGCGATGGCACAGAACTGGTACGGGTTGTCAAATAGATTGGTAACGATGAACGTGCCTTCGGGCAACCCCTGCCAGGGCGTAAGATAGTGCCATTGATGATTCCCGGGCTGGTCACCCACCGCGCCATAGGCCAGCAACGCATAACCGGTCAATTGCTTGTCACACAAATTGGTGACGGCGGTCCGTTGCGCGGCGGGCAAATTATTCCACCAAGTGGTATACGTGGCCGCGGCGTTGTAGAAAGGGTTGTTCCAAAAATTGGCCGGCAGGAAAACCATATAGACCGTCGTGCGCTGGCTGATGGCCAGCTGGCGTGCGCGCGCGGCGTCGCCCATGATTTGCGCCGAAGCCGCGGTCATCGCGTCCGCATGACCGATGCTTTTGAGTGCCGGCACCGCGAGTGCTGCCAGCAGCGCCATGATGGCCAGGACCGTCAGCAACTCGACAATGGTAAAAGCGCGCCGAGCATGACAGGTGACAGGTGACAGGTGACAGGAAGTCCTACGGCTGGCGGCAGACGCCATCCTGTCACTTGCCAGCTTGCTAGTTGCCAACTTCTAATCTTCATTGCCAGCTTAAAATATTGTCCTTGTTAACGCCGTTGTTGGCGCCAACAGTGGGATCCACTTTTCTATCCGGACCGGCGGACCAGACCATCACATTGCCGTGAAACCGGAAATTGTCAGCGGTGCCATCAGGATTCACCAGGCCATTCGCGCCCGGATTCGAATTGGCACCGCCAGGACCGGACACGGCCGAGAGGCTGTAAAAGGCGTCCTTGCATTGATGGTCGTCGTTCACATCGATGGTGATGATGTACGGATTCTTCCAGGGATCGCGATAGACCAGATCCGGCCCCACGCCCGGCAAATTCGGATTGCTGACCGTCTTGGCATTCAGAAAAACGGTTTGCTGCGGGTTTTTCTGGTGGTTCATGTTCACCGTCGTCACCGTGGTGTTGGTAATGTCCATCAAAACCGCGATGACTTCGGAGTTGTTGGTGTTGACGGTAACCGTCGGAGGATTCAGAAGATTGAAACTGGCATTGCCCACGCCGTTGGTCCCATAAGTGAAGCTGCCACCATTCATCAAGGCCCCGCTTTGCGCCGCGCTGGAAACCGGCATCCGACTGTAGGCGGAATCGTAATTTTGAATCTGCGTGGCGATATCCTGCATTTGCAACATGGCCTGCTTTTTCTGCGCCTGGATCTTGGCGGCGGCCAAGGCCGGCAACAGGATGGCCGCCAGAATGGCGATGATGGCAATGACGGTGAGCAGTTCGACGATGGTAAAAGCGGAGACGTGACTTGGGACACGTGACATGTGACATGAATCCACGCGATGCGGCAAAATGCTGATCTTGTCACCTGCCACTTGCCACCTGTCACTTTTCGTTATTTTGGTTTTCATAGGGTCGGGAATTGGATTCTTTGGTGAGGCCAGGGCAAAAGAGCGCGGACGGGTCCGCTCATCGGGACATCCGCCGAGGGCCGGACACGAACTGGCTGCGGGCAATCACGCCGGAACATTTCGAGGGACCCGCCGAAGCCCGGGTGCCAGGACGCCGGGTCGGAGACCGGCGCTCCGGGGACAATGTGCGGATGCCAGGCAATGTGGCGCCAGTGAATGGTCAGGCGATGGCGCAGACGGGGCCAGTGACACAATCAGGTGGGGCGAGGCTACTGACGAGCCGGCTTTGGCGCATCAAAACCTGGTAAGCGACGGCTCGCGAGTACGCTTGCCCCACCGAAAGCTTCAAAATGGATCACTACCGGTCGACTGGGTCTTAATTTGGCACGGCTGCACATAAAATTCAGGGTAGCGTGTTGTTGTTGATCTCCACGGTTTTGGTCCAGTTGCAAACCAGGTTGGTCTTTCCAGCGATGACGAGTTGAACCCACAAATCGTATGAACCCGGATTGTTGGTGCCGGGATAGCTATAACGCCAGGGGTTCGCATCCGTCTGCCCCACCGGGGTCGGGCCGCCGACGGAAGTGACCAAAAGATTTACGGTAACACCGTTGGCTGACACCGCACTGAATTCGTTGGTATTGAGCTCGGTAAGAAAATTCGCAGCGTGTGCGGCCGCCTCGTCCGACCCGGGTTTGTTGCAGTTCATAAACCCACTGGTGCCAAAAGCCAGGTTCACCTGCGCGGAGGTGAGCTGTTGGCTGGCGTCTCCCAACGGTTGATATACGGGTGGCAAATTAGGCGGAGCGATATTGGTCATCCCCTCCAATTCGTAATACAACTGGTTGGTCAGGGCCCGGGCCGAGGCCGGCGGATAAAAACCGTAGACGGATTTGTACCGTTCCAGCGCGGTCTCCAACTTCGCCATCTGGGCCTGGGCGCTGTGGATAATGACCTGCCGGTTCACCGTGCGTGCCACCGGGAAAATGAGCGCGGCGATGATGCCAATAATAGCAATGACCGTGAGCAGCTCGATCAAAGTAAAAGCCCGAACATTTACGATTGGTGATTTACGATTTACGATTGAACCGGGAAATCCAACGGTCCTTTGCGCTTTAATCAGCAATCGGCCATCGGCCATCGGCAATTTTTGGTTTGTTTTCATCGTTCACGCACTTCGTGTTCCATCCGTTCACTGAGCCACTGTTTGATCATGCTCTGGTAATTCAAATAGCGCGAGCGCGCCAGGCGCTTGATCCGCGCCAGCATCCGCGGATCCATCCGCAGCGTGATGGTGATGGACTCGGCGGTTTCCGCGCTGCCGGCCACCGCCGTCTCCATCAGGCGCAGGTCGGGCCGGTTCTCCGCCCAGAAGTCCGCCTCGGCCTCTTCGGTGTCGAAGATCGGAACTTCTTCCCATCTGGCAAACGTTCTCATTTACGCTTCGTTCTCGTCCTCGTCCTCGTTCTCGTCTTCGTTTCAGTCTCCGATTACGAGGACGACGAGGAGGGATACTCGCAACCCCTGGCGTCACACGTCACGGTCACGCTCTACTTTTCACCCGTGCTCAACCTCTGGTCCATCTTCCGTTGGTAGAAGAATCGCTCTTCGGGCTCAAACGGGCGGGCCAGCAGCACCCGCACCAGCCGTCCGTTCGTGCGATACACACTGAAGATGCCGACCCCGTCCGCGGACATGCCCAGGTTGAAAAAGCGCGCCTGGACGCCGAATCGCGGCGAGTCCGGCAACAGCCGGACGGCGAACGGGTCTTCAAAGGACTCTTCAACTTCCAACTGAGTCAAAGAACTATCCGGTTCAAAGGGCGGATTATTCCAATCAAACTCCATAACGAGCTAACTGTAAATAACACGCCCATGCAATGTCTTTACATTGTATTTACGCATGGATATTGTTCTTTGTCAACGGTTTTTTACTGAACCGGCGCGAACTGGCTTCCGGTTGAATGACAAATGGTTGTTAACCGCCGGTACCGGATCCGCTCAAATTGTTGATCATTGCAATCAACGGCAGGAACATGGCGATGACGATGCTGCCCACAACAACCGCCAGGAATATGATCATGATCGGCTCCAGCAGCGAAGTCATGGCGGACACGGCGTTGTCCACCTCTTCATCGTAGTTGTCGGCGATGCGCAACAGCATTTCCGGCAGGGCGCCGGTTTGCTCGCCCACATCCACCATGCTGACGACCATGGGCGGGAAGACGCCGGAACCTTCCAGCGGCGCGGTAATGGTTTCCCCTTCCTTGACGCTTTCATGGACCTGGGAGACCGCGTTGGCAATGATGACATTTCCGGCTGTTTCCTTCACGATGGTCAGCGCCTGTAAAATGGGAACGCCGCTGCTGACGAGCGTGCCGAGGGTGCGGGTGAAACGGGCAATCGCCACCTTGCTGACCACCGGACCCAGGGCGGGGACTTTCAATTTGAATTTGTCCCAGACCAGCCGGCCAATTTTCGTCCGGATGATCAACATAAAAACCACCACACAGGCCGCGACGCACATCGAGGTCGTGAAAAAATGGTTTTTGACCGCCGCGCTGACCGCCAGCACAAACAGGGTGAATTTCGGCATCTGGACGCCCATGCCTTCGAAGACACCCTGGAACCTGGGGATGACAAAGGTCAACAGCAGGATCATGATGCCCATAGCCACGATGAGCACGGCCACCGGATAAAACATCGCCGCCTTGACCTTGCCTTTGATTTTTTGCGCCTTTTCCGAAAATTCGGCCAGGCGCTTCAAGACCACCTCCAACACACCGCCCAGTTCACCGGCCTTGACCATGTTCACGAACAGGCGGTTAAAAACCTTGGGATGTTGCGCGAGCGCCTCCGAAAACGTGCTGCCGCCTTCGATGGAGAGCGCCAGTTCCCCCAGGATGCCCCGGAGCGTGGCGCTACGTTCCTGCTTCTCCAGCACGCGCAGGCCGCGCAACAGCGGCAGGCCCGCGTCCACCAGCGTGGCCAGCTGGCGCGTAAACGTCGTCAGCACCTTGGGCTTAACTCCCCCGGTCAGGCCCGGAATTTTAATCTGGATGTCGAGCGACCTTCGCTTTTTACCGCCGGCCGGCCTGGCCGCCCCCTTGGTTTTCTTGCGGGCAGTCTTTTCCTGCGGTTTTTCGGATTCGACGATTTTGGTCGGGAAGAAGCCCATCTCCTTGACGCGACCGATGGCCTCGTTCTGGCTGGCGACTTCGATCGTGCCTTTGGTTTCCTTGCCGTGCGCATCCAGCGCCACATAGCTGTATTTCGGCATAACTGTTTTCGTGACGAGTGTCGTGTGACGTGATTGGTGGCCCAGGTCACCCGCCACTCACCACTCGTTAAGTATATTTGACGATTTCCTCAATAGTGGTATCACCTTCGAAGATGCTTCGCAAGCCGTCTTCGCGCAAGGTCACCATTCCCAGTTCAACCGCTTTCTGGCGCAGCACCACGGTCGGCGCCCGTTCGTTGATCAAAGTACGAATCGCTTCGCTGATGATCAGCAGTTCGAAGATGCCTTTCCGCCCCTTGTAACCGGTGTCGTTGCAGGTGGAACAGCCGCGGCCATAATGAAACACCTTGTCGCCCAGGTCGTGCGGCGAAAGATTCAACAACGCCAGCTGATCCTCCGTCGGTTCGAACGGCGTCCGGCAATTGACGCAGGTGGTCCGCACCAGCCGCTGGGCCAGCACCGCCATCAACGTCGAGGAAATCAAAAAAGGCTCCACCCCCATGTCCAGCAGACGCGTCACGGCTCCCGGCGCGTCGTTGGTGTGCAGGGTGCTCATCACGAGGTGGCCGGTCAAGGAGGCTTGGATGGAAATCTGCGCCGTTTCCAGGTCGCGCATTTCCCCCACCATGATGATATCCGGGTCCTGGCGGAGAAATGAGCGCAACGCCTTGCCGAACGTCATGCCGGCCGCATCGTTGATGGCCACCTGCATGATGCCCTCAATGTCATATTCCACCGGGTCTTCGGCGGTGAGCAATTTGGAATCAAGGGTGTTGATCCGGCGCATACAGGAATAGAGCGTCGTGGTTTTGCCGGAACCGGTCGGGCCGGTGACAATCATGATGCCATTGGGACGCAGGATCGCCTCGGTCACATAATCATGCACGTATTTGGGAAAGCCGAGGGTTTCAACGTCCAGAGAGACCGAGCCGCGGTCGAGCACGCGCAGCACGACTGATTCCCCGAACTGCGTCGGCAGGGTGGACACGCGGAGGTCCACCTGACGGTTGCCGACCGAATAATTGATACGCCCGTCCTGCGGCAGCCGTTTTTCGGAAATGTTCAGGCCGGACATGACCTTGATGCGCGAAATCACCGGCAGGGCAAGATGCTTCGGCGGGGGCGACATTTCGTAGAGGGCGCCGTCCACGCGATACCGGATGCGGAACTCGGTTTCAAACGGCTCGAAGTGGATATCGCTCGCCCGATCCTGAATGGCCTGGAACAGGACGAGGTTGACGAATTTGACGATGGGCGCCTCGTTGGCGAGGTTTTCCATCAGCCGATCGTCATCCGCCGCGCCCGCCTCGCTCACCTCGCGGGCGATGTCGGCGTCGGCACCCAGTTCCTTGAGGATTTCGGAAACATCCCCGGTCTCCTGGGCGTAATGCTGTTCAATCGCCTTTTCGATTTCGATCGGGTCGGCGACCACCACCTGGATGTCCTTTTTGATCGCGAAATGGATTTCGTCCGGGCGTCCCGGATCGAGCGGGTCGGCCAGCGCCACCTGCACCGTACCGTCCTGCATCCCGACCGGCAGGCATTGATACATGCGCGCGACATTCGCCGGAATCGTCTGCAACAGCTCCGGGGTCAGGCGGACCTCGCGCAGGGAAACCACTTTGGTGCCGAGATAATTCGCCATCACCTGCAGCACATCGTCCAGTTGCATGATGCCGAAATCCTGCAGCAACTGAAGGACGGGGGTGCCGCCGCGTTTGAATTCGGAGGCGACCTCCTCGTACTGCAGGTCGTCAATCAACCCCAACTCGCGGACGAGTGACAACAGTGGACTGGATACTTCGTCGGCCATTTCAATAAATTCTCATTTTCCCCGCGCTTTGGACGGGGTTGCCTCGGCGCTCAGGGACTGGGCCAGTTCCAGTTCCTGCAATTTTTGCTGGATTGTTGTGGGATCCTGCGCCTTGGTGATCACTTCCTCACGGGCAATCATGCCCTGCTGGTATTTGTCCATCAGGAACGAGTCGAGCGTCACCATGCCGTATTTCGCGCCGGTCTGGATGTCCGAGTTGATGCGGAACGTCTTGTTGTCCCGGATGAGCGCGCCGACGGACGGGGTATTGACCATGACTTCAAACACGGCCACGCGGCCCGGTTTGTCGATGCGCGGAATCAGCAGCTGCGAAATCACCGCCTGCATGACGGTGGAAAGCTGGATGCGCACCATTTCCTGCTGGTTGGTTGGAAACGCGTTGGTAATACGATCAATCGTCTTGGCCGCGCCGGTGGTATGCAGCGTGCCGAAAACCAGGTGGCCCGTCTCCGCCGCCGTGATGGCGGCCTCGATGGTTTCCAGGTCGCGCATTTCACCCACCAGAATGATGTCCGGGTCCTGGCGCAGCACCCGGCGCAGGCCTTCGGCGAAGTTCGGCACATCCACCCCGATTTCCCGCTGGGTGACCAGCGACTTCTTGTGATGGTGATAATATTCAATCGGGTCTTCAATGGTGACGATGTGGCACTCGTCGCGCTCCTCGTTGATGACGTTGAGCATGGAGGCGAGCGTGGTGGTCTTGCCCGAACCGGTCGGCCCGGTCACCAGCACCAGTCCGCGCGGCTTGTACAGCAGTTCCTTGGTGCTGGGCGGAATCCCGATTTGTTCCAGGGTCAGCAGCTTGTTGGGAATCTGCCGGAGCACCAGGGCGAAATTGCCCTTTTCCTTGAAAACGCTCACGCGAAACCGCGCCACGTCGCCGAAGGCAAAACCGAAGTCCGCCCCGCCGTGCTCGCGCGTGCTCTGGATATGTTCCTCGGAAGTGATGCTGCGCATCAGCTCCTCGGAATCCTCCGGTTTGAGGGAGGGGCCCTCGACCCGGTGCAGGATGCCGTGCACCCGGATGGTCGGCGGCGTGCCCACACGGATATGCAGGTCGGAGGCGCCTTCCGACACCACCAACTGCAACAAATCGGACATGGAATATGACATAATTTAAAAGCAGAAGGCAGAAGGCAGAAGGCAGAAATTCATTTCCGCCGCGAAGTCTGATTTTGGTTCTGCATTCTTCATTCTTAATTCTTCCTTACCATCAGGATTCGTCACCGACGGTCGCGCGGATGACTTCCTCGGGCGTGGTCATTCCGGCGAGCACCTTGCGAATGCCGTCCTCGCGCAACGTGCGCATGCCCATCTCGCGGGCGCGGGCGCGCAAAACGGAAGACGACGCCTTGTCGTAAATCAATTTTCGCGCCTCATCGTCAATAATGAAAATCTCAAAAATGCCGAAGCGTCCCCGGCAACCGGTGTTGGAGCAATTGCTGCAACCGCGGCCTTTCTGCAGCGTCGCCGTCTGCAAATTTTCGGACGTCAGGCTCAACGCGCGCATTTCCTGTTCGGTGGCCTGGTAAGGCTGCGCGCATTGGCGGCAGACTTTGCGGACCAGGCGTTGCGCCATGAGACAGCGTGTGGACGAGGCCACCAGGAAGGGTTTGACCCCGATGTCCACGAGACGGGTGACCGCGCTCGGCGCGTCGTTGGTGTGCAGCGTGGAGAAAACCAGATGGCCGGTCAGCGACGCGTTGATGGCGATGGACGCCGTTTCCATGTCGCGAATTTCACCGATCATCACCACGTTGGGCGCCTGGCGCAGGATGGACCGCAACGCCGAGGCAAACGTCAGGCCGACGGTTTCATTGACCTGCACCTGGTTGATGCCGGCCAGGATATATTCCACCGGGTCCTCGACCGTGATGATTTTGCGGTCGGGCCGGTTGATGAAGTGCAGGCAGGAATACAGCGTGGTGGTTTTGCCCGAACCGGTCGGCCCGGTCACGAGCAGGATGCCGTCCGGCAGGCCGATCATGCGCTCGAACGTCTGCTGGTCGTCCGTGAAAAATCCCAGTTCGGCCAGACCGAGCCGCAGGCCTTCCTTGTCCAGGATACGCATGACGATGCTTTCGCCGTGGTACGTCGGCAGGCAGGATACGCGCAGATCGATCAGTTTGTTCCCCACCTTGCTCTGGATACGGCCGTCCTGCGGAATGCGATGCTCGGAGATGGACATGTTCGACTGAATCTTCAGCCGGGTGATGATGGAGGCCTGCAAGCGTTTGGGAGGGGCCTTCATCTCGTGCAGGACGCCGTCAATGCGATACCGCAGCCGGAACCGTTTGCTCAACGGTTCCAGATGAATGTCCGAGGCGCGCATCTTGAAGGCGTCCACGATAATCTGGTTGACCAGCCGGATCAGCGGCGCATCGGCGTCCACGACGGCGCTGTCATCATCCCCTGCGCCCAGCGGCACCACCACTTCGCTTTCGGTGAGCTCCTGAATCGCCTTGTCCACCACTGTCTGGCCGGTGCCGCCGTAATACTTGTTCAGCGCCGTCTCGATGTCGGGTTCCGACGCCACGCGCAATTCAATTTCCGCGTTGAGCAGATGCGTGAGGGTGTCGATGGTGTTCAGGTCCGACGGATCGGCGATGGCCACGGCGACTTTGCCGTCGCTTCGGAAAACGGGGACGACGCGATATTTCTTGGCGATATGTCGCGGGATGATGGAAATGACGTCGTCAGGGATTTTCAGGCCGCTGAGCTGAATGACTTCCGCGCCGAATTGGGCAGCTTTGGCCTGGGTAACATCGGACGGCTTGACCAGCTTGTTGGCCAGCAACAAATCCACCACGCCGACACCGGAGGATTCGGCTTCCCGGCGCGTTTGGACGACCTGGTCGGCATTGACAATGCCCAAGTCCACCAACACATCCGCCAAATAATCGTCTTTTTCAGCCACGGCTCAAATATACACGCACTGTTTCTGTGGAAAGAAAAAAAAGACTACTCTTGAAAACGGTGATGTCAATGCGAAGCAAAGGAATTTTGCGGGAATGCGGGGAGCAAAACGACGGCGTTTTTTGCCATCCGCAGGCCTGAATGTGACTGCCGCAGTGGCACAGCTTCCGAATAGCCTTGCACAAAACCCAAAGCCCTTTTAACCAGCAGGTCATGAACTCGCAAAACCGGACCGGGAAGGCCCTTCTGCTGGCCAGGGAACGGTATGCCGCGCTCGGCGTAAAGGTTGACCGCGCCCTGCAAACCCTGGCGCACATCCCGATCTCCCTGCATTGCTGGCAGGGCGACGACGTCGGCGGTTTTGAAACCTCGGGCACCAGCCTGGGCGGCGGATTGGCCGCCACCGGCAATTATCCCGGCAAGGCCCGCACGCCGGACGAACTCCGCAGCGGATCTGGAGAAGGCCTTTTCCCTCATTCCCGGCAAACACCGGCTGAACCTGCACGCGTTCTACGGCGAATTCGGCGGCAAAAAAGTGGACCGCGACGAAATCACCGCCGGCCCACTTCCGGAACTGGATCGCCTGGGCGAAGCACCACGGCCTGGGCATGGACTTCAACCCGACCTGTTTCTCGCATCCGAAAGCCGCCGACGGCTTCACGCTGTCGCACCGGAACAAGGCCATCCGGCAATTCTGGATCGAACACTGCCTTCGCTGCCGCGAAATCGGCGCGGCCATCGGCAAAGCCCTGGGCCGACCCTGCGTCACCAACGTCTGGATTCCCGACGGCATGAAGGACACGCCGGTCGACCGCAACGCGCCCGCGCGAACGGCTGGCGGAATCGCTCGACGCGATCTTCCGAAAATCCATTTCGCCCAAGCTCAACCTCGATGCCGTCGAACCCAAGCTGTTCGGCATCGGCTCGGAAAGTTACGTCGTCGGCTCGCACGAATTTTATCTCGGCTACGCGGTGAGCCGGAAGAAACTGCTGACCCTCGACGCCGGCCATTATCATCCGACCGAAGGCATCGCCGACAAGATTTCAGCGTGCTGCAGTTCCTGCCGGAGATTCTGCTGCACGTCAGCCGCGGCGTCCGCTGGGACAGCGACCACGTGGTGATGTTGAACGACGACCTGCTGGCCATCGCGCAGGAAATCGTCGCGAACGGTTATCTCGAGCGGGTCCACATCGGCCTGGATTATTTCGACGCCAGCATCAACCGCGTCGCCGCGTGGGTGATCGGCACGCGCAACATGCTCCGCGCCCTGCTCATCGCGCTGCTCGAACCGCCGGACAAATCCGCGCCGCCGAGAGCGGCCGGCGATTTCACCACGCGCCTGGCGTTGCAGGAGGAAGCCAAGACGCTGCCCTTCGGCGCGGTCTGGGATTATTATTGCGAATCCAAGGGGGTTCCCGTCGGTGAAGCGTGGCTGGCGGAAGTGAAGCGCTACGAAAAGACAGTCTTGTCCAAACGCAAATGATCTGCCGGCCCATCGTTCGCCGGCGGCTAACCAGACATCCGCGTTTTGCGCTGTGAACGTCAACAAAAGCAGGGCAACTACCTCGTAGCACGCCCGGGAAGCCAACCTGTTTCCGGTGTTACTCTGAGAAAAGGTGGGCAAACCGGTTGTCCGTTGACGGCTGCTTTGTTGACAGAACGTATACGACATTCGACGTATTGAAGTCCGCCGCGTAATATGCCAAGGTGCAGGCTATTGTTCCCAAAGGGACGCTGAATTGGTGCAAAGTCACTTCCGGCACCGTCAGGCAAATCGCAAAAAAAATTAACCTTTGATTAAGGAGTCTGTCCTATGAACACCCAAACTATCAAAATCTCCCTCACTTGTCTTGCCGTCCTGGCGAGTGCGGTGTGCTTGCATGCCGGCACGATTATCAAGACCAACAATACCGATAACCTCAACCTGACGACCAGTTGGGTGGGCGGCGTGGTGCCCGGCCCGTTCGACGCGGTCAGGTGGGACTCAACCGTAACCGGCGCCAATTCCGTGGCGTTGGGCGCCGACACGAGTTGGGGGGGCATACTCATCGCCAATCCGGGCGGCGCGGTGGCCATCACCCCCGGCAATACGCTGACCCTCGGCACCAATGGCATCAATATGAGCGGCGCGACACAAAGTCTGACGATCGGTTCCGGTCTGACTTTAGGTTGGGGAATGCAAACGTGGAATGTGACCAATGGTACGACCCTCACCGCCAGCGGCACCTTCACGCGCCCGGCCGGAACCGCGCTGGCGGTTGGCTCAACGTCAGTAGCGACGGCGAGTCAAGGAACGGTTACGGCCAGTCCGGCTCTGGAAAACGGGGTGGTGCCGTGGGCGACCGCGCAGAGTTCCGGCACGGTGTCAAACGGTTCCGTTGCGGGTAATACCTTTGCGACTGTCAGCGGCGGAAACATCGTTGCCTACACGAACGCAACCGCCGAGACAAACGCCGATCCCGGCGTTACCTTTGGCGGAATTCCGACCGGGAACAATTCGACGTTGAACTACGATCTGGCGGTTAACAGTACGGGTGCCGTCATGAGCGCTGATACCTATGTAAACACCCTTCGCAACATTGGGGGCGGCTACCTTCAGACTGGAGCGGCCAATTTCCGCGCCAACGCCATCATGAACGCCGGGACCGGCCCGCTCATCATCAGCACTCCGGTGCAACAGGCGGACACCAGCTTGAATGAGCTTGTCTTGGCGAACTGGACTTCAGGCACAATGTTCAGCAACATCGTTTCGGACAACGTCAATCCCCTCCGTGTCACGGTTTATGGAGCCAGCAGCAATATCTTCACCGCGCAAAACACCTTCAGCGGAGGTATCACAATCAACTCGGGCAGGGTGGGCATCCGCACCAGCAGCACACCGGCGAGCGGCACGGTGACGAGCGGTCCGCTGGGCACGGGCACCATCACGATGAATGGGGGAATCCTGTTCTCGTCGGTCGGAAGTTACGCGGTGGGCAATCCGGTGGTGATAGGCCCGGGAGGCGGCCAGTTCCAATTTGCCAATGCGCAGCCGGATTTAAGCCTCAACGGGAATATCACCGGGAGCGGTCCGGTGATTATGAACGGGGTTTTCAATGTAAATGGCTTGTTTTTCAATGGAGACGATTCCGCGTATAACGGCACCGTGACGGTGGCGGGATCCAATAACCGGCTGGGCAATACCAACTCGGGCAGCGTCTACGCCAAGTGGGTGATCAATGGAGGGTTGGCAGCGCAACTGGTGGGGGGAGGAACTTACGAGATGGGCGAATTGAGTGGGTCCACAGGCGGCTGCCTTTGCGGACACGCAGTGAATTCAACCCCGTCCATTCAGGAGTGGGTGGTTGGATTTATGAATACCACCACAACTTACCTGGGGATTTTTTCCGACAACGCGAACAGCACTGCCTGCGGCAACTCGGACGGTTCTACCGGCAATTTGGTGGCCTTGACCAAGGTTGGCACCGGCACACTGACGCTGGGCGGGAACAGCACCGCTTCCGGTCCGGTCACCATCAAAGGGGGCAGCCTGGTGTTGGGCACCAATGGTGTTAATGGCAAACTGGGGGTCAACGCCACAATTGTGGATAATGCCAACCTGACGATCAATCGCACCAATGCTGCCGCGCAGGGGACGGACTTCAGCGGTGCACCTATTTCCGGGAGTGGCTCTTTCACCCAGGCCGGCGTGGGCGCGACCACCTTGAACGCCGCGAACACCTACACGGGCGGGACAACCGTGAGCCGCGGTACACTTTTTGTGAACGCCCCCATCCTGGGTACGGCAACGGTCATGTCGGGAGCGACGTTGAGCGGCAGCGGCTCGATTGATGGCGTGGTCACTGTCCAATCCGGCGGCCAACTGGCAGCGGGGCCCACCGCCACCACGATCGGCACCCTGACGCTGAACAGCACGCCCGTGCTGGGCGGGTCGGTCGTTGTGAGAATCAACCCCACCACGGCGCAAGCAGACCAATTTGTTCTGAGTGGAGCAAACACCGCCAACTACAGCGGCACCCTCGTGGTGAACAATGTGGGTGGACCGCTGCTGGCGGGCGACAACTTCACCATCTTTACCGCTGCCTATCATAATGGCAGCTTTGGCTCGATTGTGGGCTCACCCGGTGCGGGGCTGGCTTACAGCTTCGCCAACGGTGTCCTGTCGGTCGTGTCGACCGGAGCCGCTTACGCGACAAACACCGTCCCGACCAACGTCACCGCCACTCTCAACGGCGGCGGCGGCAAAACGGTCTCGATTGCCTGGCCGGCCGATCATTTGGGCTGGGTGATTCAATCCCAGACCAATGATGTGGACGGAGGCATTCAAAGCAATCCCGCGGCGTGGTTTGATTTACCCGCTACGGCGACCGTGAACTTGATGAATGTCACGAATCCGTCGGATCTCGCCGTGTATTACCGTATGCGGCTGGTTCCGCCACCGGCCCCGTCCGGTGCACCGACCGGCCTGGCGGCACGGCCTACCAATGCGGCAGTGATATTGAGTTGGACGGCTCCCAGCTATGCGAGGACTTACAACATCTGGAGCTCGACCACGAGTGGTATGGAGACGAGTAACCCGCCGGTTGCCAACACCATCGCGACCACTTACACCAACACCGGTCTTTCCAATGGCATCACGTATTACTTCCAGGTGTCCGCGCTGAATCAGTTTGGTCAGAGCGCCCTTTCCTCGGAAGTGAGCGCAACGCCCGCGGCCGTAATTCCGGCTGCTCCCACCAACCTGACGGCGCAGGCCGCCAGCGGTCTGGTGTTCCTGACCTGGTCGAACACCCCTTCTGCGACCAGTTACAACATCAAGCGCGCGACCACGGGCGGCGGGCCGTACAGTACGGTCGCCAGCGTTTCTGCGAATAACTTCTTCGACACCAATGTCTTGAACGGCACAACGTATTATTACGTCGTTTCCGCGTTCAATACCCAGCTTGGGTTGCCGGTTGAGGGTCCCAATAGCTCGGAAGCGAGCGCAACGCCTCTGGCGGTGCCTCCGGCGATTCCAGTCGGCCTGTCGGCAACGGCCCAATACCTGCAGGTCAGGTTGAACTGGACGGCTTCCCTGGGTGCGACCAGTTACAACGTCTTTTACTCGACCGGCAGCGGCGGACCGTACACCACGTTTGGGAGCGTCGCCGGGACGACGGCTTACGTCACCGGTCTTACCGCTGGCACGCCATATTACTTTGTCGTCACCGCGGTGAATGGCATCGGCGAGAGCGCCGCTTCTTCGGAAACGAACGCAACACCGACGGCCACGCTGCCTCTCCAGTATGATTTTGAGAACACGAGCACGGGTTACTCGGTAACCTTGCCGGCTTTACCGACTCCGGGCACGTTCGCAAATATTTATCCGCTGCCCGATCCGTTCTATTATGTCACTGACCCCTTGAACATGGGCAGCACCGGCAGCACCAATTTCAGTGATTGGGAACATCACCGCGCTGAGATTTTGGCTGAGATTCAAACATATGAAATTGGAACCAAGCCGACCGTTTCTCTGGCAATGGAATCGGCCAGTGTCACCGGCAGCAGCACCACTCGCACACTCACAGTGGTGGTGACGAATGTCGTGTCGGGCACGAATCGTATCCTCACGATGACGGCCGCCATTACTCTACCGACCGTAACGAACGCGAACCAGTTCTACCCGATCTGCATCGGGATGAATGGCCCCAATGGCAGTGTCAACTCCAGTCTGCTGACCTCTGTGGCCAAAATGACCTACACCATTAATCAGGTCACCACGTATGGCGGCAAGGCAAGCACGGATCCATTCTACGTCCTGTACGCTCCTCCTTACACTCCGGCTGATCGAAACGGTTCATACCGGACAATACGCGGGATGGTCCTGGGGTTGCAGCCGCCTGATTGACGGTTTGTATAAGCTGAATGGCAATCTGGGTAATGGGGTCCAGATCGATCTAACGCGCATCATGGTTACCGGTTGCTCCTATGCGGGCAAGATGGCGCTCTTCTGCGGGGCGTTCGACGAGCGGGTTACGCTGACCATTGCCCAGGAGTCGGGCGGCGGCGGCGCCAATTCGTGGCGCTACAATGAATTCAACGAGCCTTCCGGTTCCGTGGAAGACATCGATAACACCGATTACGGTTGGTTCGGGGCGCAAATGCATAATTTCGGCGTCACCAATGTTGTGTACCTGCCGGAAGATCATCACATGCTGGATTCATTGGTCGCACCGCGTGCATTGTTCGCCACGGGAAACCCCAGCCAGGTCTGGTTGGGAAGCAGGTCGTTCTTCGTCTGCACCGAGGCGGCGATTCGAGTCTGGGACAACTTCGGTCTGAGCGATCGAGTCGGGTTTAACAATCTCGGGGACCATGGCCACTGTGCAACCGAGAGCGCCATCGATCAAGAGATGGGTGCCTATATACAGAAATTCATGCTTAATAATTCGAGCACGAATACTGTTATCAGGGACAACGATGCTTCCGTTGCGGGCGTCAATTACAGCCAGTGGACCACGTGGTGGGGAACTACCAATCCGGTACTGGGTCCTTAGTACTCTGAAATCGGCCTTGCCCCGGTCGGAAAGCCAGGAATGGCGATCCACCGGGGTAAGGCGTTAAAAATAGGTGTCTGAAGGCCAGGGGACATCGACGAGTTTGGCGGTTCTGGACTTACCGTGCGTTCATACACTTCGAAATAGGATTGAGTATATCCTCCGGCGAAACGTAAACTCTCCCCTGCGCTAAAAATGGATACCCGGCCATTGGAGCAAAACAGTAAAGCCCGTGACCGGAAATTGGCTGCGGAATAATGACGCAATAAAAACCACGACCACCCCGTCCAACCCGAACCGAACCTGGAACCTGCGGCGCTCCCTACCCATGATTAATCAGTTGTTTTTATGAAAAGATTAATGCTCTGCATTGTCCTGACCTGGGTGGGAGCCCTGGCTCTGCCGGCCAATCCGCTCACTCTGGTCAGTGTGCCCACGTATCACTACGACCATGGCCGGACCGGACAAAACCTGAATGAAACCATCCTCTCTCCTGCCAATGTCAATTCGAACACCTTTGGCAAACTGTTCTCGTACGCCGTGGATGGCTACGTTTACGCGCAACCGCTTTATCTGTCGGCCCTGACCCTCCCGGGTCGGGGCACGCACAACGTCCTCTTCATTGCCACGGAACACAACAGCGTGTACGCCTTTGACGCGGACAACAACGGCCCGGAAGGCGGCTTGCTGTGGCAAACCAACCTGGGACCTTCCGCCACCACACCCACCACGGATTTCGGCAATCGATTCGGTCCGT
Organism: uncultured Verrucomicrobiae bacterium; assembly: GCA_963708525.1. Classification (GTDB taxonomy): domain Bacteria; phylum Verrucomicrobiota; class Verrucomicrobiia; order Limisphaerales; family UBA11358; genus UBA11358. The sequence continues at coordinate 80,463 of CAVPTH010000017.1, forward strand.
ATAACAACATAGTGCCCGAGGTCGGCATCACCAGCACGCCTGTCATTGACCGCGTTGCGGGGTTAATTTACGTGGACGCATTCACGCACGAAGGCGGTTCCTATTACCATCGCATCCATGCTTTGAATATTGCCGACGGAACGGAAGCATCGTTCAGCCCGGTGCTGGTGACCGCGACCTGCCCCGGGGCAGGCGTGACCAGCACGAACGGTGTTATCACCTTCATCCCGAAGCAGCAGATTCAACGGGCGGCCTTGACGCTCGCGGGCGGGAATGTTTACCTGGCCTTCGCCGGTTACGCGGATACCGATCCCTATCACGGATGGGTTATTGGGTACAGCGCCAGTAACCTGGTCCAACTGACCAATTACGTCTTCAACACGACCCCGAACAGCACCAACGGCGCGAATCCCGGCGAAGGCGGCATCTGGATCTCCGGTTGCGGCCTGGCGGTGGACGACAACACGAATTTATACGTCCCGATCGGCAACGGGTCGTTCACCGCGACGAACGGCTCCGCCGGGACCGATTACGGTGACTCGCTCGTCAAGCTGTCCACGACCAACGGACTGGCAGTGGCGGATTATTTTACGCCCTACAATCAGGCCACCCTGCAGACGGTGGACCAGGACTTCGGATCGGGCGGATGCATGTTTCTGCCGGACCAGCCCGGGCCATATCCGCACCTGATGGTCTGCGCCGGCAAGGAAGGCCGGATTTACCTGATCAACCGCGACCAGTTCACGTCCGACAACGGTCACTTCAATGCGTCGACGAACCCGGTGGATTATGTGGTGCAGACCATTCCCGGCCAGCTCGGAGCCGGCTGTTTTGATACGCCGGTGTTCTTCAACGGCAGCGTTTTCTTTGCCGCCAGCGGAAGACAATTGAAGGCGTTTGCCCTGACCAATGGCTTTTTAACCACCAACCCGATCTCCATCGGGCCGCGCTCTTTTGGTTCGCCCGGGGCCACACCCGTCGTTTCCGCCAACGGCACGAACAACGGGGTCATCTGGGCGATGGCCAACGCGAACCCGGCTGTCCTGACGGCGTATAATCCGACGAACCTGACGACCGAACTCTACAACAGCGCCCAGGCCGCGTTGAACCGTGACCGCCTGACCAATGGGGTGAAGTTTACACTGCCCGTCACCGTCAACGGCAAGGTTTATGTCGGCAATCAATATCGCGTTTCCGTGTTCGGCCTGCTCAGTCCGTCGGACAATTGGAAGTACGCGTACTTCGGCACCAACGCCACCAATGCCGCGGTAACGGGTGATACCGCGGATCCTGACAGCGATGGCGCGGTCAATCTGCTCGAGTATGCCCTGGCCAACGACCCGACGGTTCCCGGACCGGATGGGATCATTTTTGGAAATATCGTCGGGAACCAATTCCAGCTCCAGTTCCATCGCAATGTATCGGCCAGCGATATCACCTACACCGCACAGTACGCGAATTCGCTTGGCGGCCCCTGGACAAATCTGATGACCTACACGCGGGCCACCGGTTGGGCGGCCAACACGGGGGGAGCCACGGCTTCAGAATCGGTGCCCTTTGATGTTTCGCCGGATCAATACGTGGAAGTGACAATTACCGATCCCGCCGATGTGACGTCGGGCACGGGCAACCGTTTCTTCCGGTTGAGCGTGAACCGGTAATCGTTTTCAGGTTAAAATCGCTGGTTCCCCGACAGCAGACAAAACTTTGATGGGAACGCTGAGCGAAAGCTTTCTACAACAAATTTTGTTTGTGTCCTGGGGGCGATGATTTCTTGCCTTTGCGCCGCCATGGTTATCATGTGCTCAACCTCATGAGCCGCAGGTCAAAGAAGAAAGCCGGAGCCGGGAAGGCTCCCCCCGGACGTTCGAGCGTGTCGGTCAGGCCAGCCGTTGAAATGCCGAAAGGAACCATTGCCCGCCCGCCAGGAGCCGGAAACCCGCCGGCGGATTGGGCGGATCGCTGGACGGTTCCGGGCGTCTGCATTCTTCTGGCGGCGATGGTCTGGGTGGTCTTCGGCCAGACGGTGGGGTTTGGCTTCGTCGACTTCGACGACAACGACGTATATCTATGAGAATCCAATCATTCAGAAAGGCGTGACGTTCCCGGGGATCCTCTGGGCGTTCACTCACGTTTGGGCCTCCAACTGGCATCCGCTGACCTGGCTTTCCCACATGCTCGACTGCCAGTTCTACGGATTGAATGCCGCCGGGCATCATTTGACCAATGTCCTGCTGCATACGGCGACGGTGATTCTGCTGTTTCTAGTGCTGCGGCGGATGACAGGGTGCCTGTGGCGCAGCGCGTTTGTAGCGGCGGTGTTTGCGATTCATCCGTTGCGGGTGGAATCGGTGGCGTGGTTGGCGGAACGCAAGGATGTGCTCAGCGGTTTGTTCTTCATGCTGACACTCGGGGCCTACGTCCGTTATGCACGTCACTCCTGGTCACCAGCCCGTTATGGACTTGTGGTGCTCTTGTTTGCGCTGGGTCTGATGTGCAAACCGATGCTGGTGACGCTGCCCGTTGTGCTGCTGTTGTTGGACTACTGGCCCCTGAACCGGCTGCAAACCAATGCCGGCACCGAACCGGTTTACCGACTGGCCCGCTGGCACATTCCCAGGCGCCTGGTTATTGAAAAACTGCCCTTGCTCGGACTGACAGTCGCATCGTGCGCCATCACCCTTTTTGCCCAGACAAGGGTCATCCAGTCGTCCGGGAATTTGACCCTCCCCATGCGAATGGGGAATGCCTTGATCTCCTGTGTGGCCTATATGAAACAGATGTTCTGGCCGTCGGGTCTGGCAGTTTTATATCCGTTGACCGCCAGGGGTGTCAGGGTTGAAGCCGTGGTGCTGTCGCTGGTGGTGTTGGCCGGCATTTCGATGGGAGTTTTTATCCTCCGTCACCGTTGCCCCTATCTTCTGACCGGCTGGGTATGGTATCTCATCATGCTTTTGCCGGTGATTGGGATTCTGCAAGTGGGAGTGCAGGCGCGGGCGGATCGCTACACCTATCTGCCCGGGATTGGCTTGTACGTGCTGTTGACCTGGGCGGCGACAGATTGGTGCGCTCGCTGGCGCTATCACCGCCTGGTGCTGGGCAGCTTTTCAGCAGTCATTCTGGTTGCTTTGATTTTCTGCGCGCATGCGCAGACGGGCTTATTGGCGGAACAGTGAGACACTATGGTCTCACACGCTGGCCTGCACGTCGGACAATTTCATTGCCCGCGATGGCCTCGGCAACGCCTTGTTTGAAAAAGGCAACGTGGACGAAGCGGTCGTTCAATACCAAAAGGCGCTGGAAATCAATCCCGACTACGCGGAAGCCTGCAACAACCTTGGCAACGCGCTGCTCCAAAAAGGCAAAGTAGACGAAGCGATCGCGCAGCTTCAACGGGCGCTGCAAATCAAGCCCGACTACGCGGAAGCCTGCAACAACCTCGGCAACGCACTGCTCCAAAAAGGCAACGTGGCCGAAGCGATCGCGTATGTTCAACGGGCGCTGCAAATCAAGCCCGATTTCGCCAATGCCCATGACATCCTCGGCAACGCGCTGCTCCAAAAGGGCAATGTGGACGAAGCCATCATCCAATTCCAGGCAGCCCTGCAAATCAATCCCCATTATGCAGAAGCCTGTTACAACCTTGGCAACGCACGGCTCCGCCAGGGCAACGTGGCCGAAGCGATCGCCCAGTACCAGAGGGCGCTGCAAATCAAGCCCGACTTCGCAGACGCCCACAACAACCTAGGCACCGCACGGCTCCACCAGGGCAACGTGGCCGAAGCGATCGCCCAGTACCAGAGGGCGCTGCAAATCAAGCCCAATAAGGCTGAAGTACAGAACAACCTGGCATGGCTGCTGGCTACCTGTCCGCACGCTTCACTACGCGATGGCAACCAGGCGGTCGCACTGGCCCAGCGGGCGAATCAGCTTACGGGGGACGGAAATCCGGTCGTGCTGGACACCCTGGCGGCGGCTTACGCCGAGGCCGGCCGATTTCCCGAAGCGGTGACAACTGCACAACGTGCGCTGCGCCTGGCTGAAGCCCGGTCCAATACCGTCCTGGCCGGGAGCCTTCAATCACAGCTCAAGCTCTATCAGGAGGGCCGCCCATTCCATTTACCCTGAACAAACGCTTTCAGGCGGTAAGGAAGCTGGCGCACCCATCAGGCGTTGAACCTGAATCAGACGCCAATAAACGCAAGGGAATAGTAATACCTGCACACAATAATGCATACGAAACTGTGCCTCTGTGGAGGCATCTCTCCAAACCGTAATTACGGCTTGGCCATTTCTCCCTTCCCCGCTTAAAGCGGCTCTCCTCGCTTGGGCTTGCATTGATAAAACAGAGAGAGAAGTTGAGTCATTTGGATAGTAGTTCTGGAGTTCGAAGTCACGGGTGAATGGTAGCCCAGCGCGCTATGAATCGGGAGGACCACATCGTCTCTTGCTCTTCACTTCCGACGGACCTCTCGGGAAAGATGTGTGACCAGCTGGAATTCGTCACCGGTCGGGAGTATTTAGTTGCTCGGAAGGATTCTGTTTCCGGCTGAACGGGCAGCGACAGGCTCATCAAGAACGGGATGAGCATTACGTATCTGTCAGCGGATCAGTATGTTATAGTCATGTGTCCGATTGGCCCTCTACTGATAACGGCCGGGAGGCTACTGACCATTTTCATCTGGACATTGCCAACAGTAATTGTTATAAAATGTATTACCAGGTCTCCTCCAGACACCAGAACAGAATGATAGTCTGATGCCGTTTCGGAAGAATGATAGTCTGATGCCGTTTCGGAATCAAGTGGCTTGGGTAACCATAAAAAAACTAACTCGTATGAAATTGAAAATGATCATGCCCAGTTTAATCGCACTCGCTTTGTCTGGGCTAACTGCTAATGCCTGCCTTGTCCAAGTCAGGATTGCCTGTCCCAATGACACCCCCGCCAGTGGCGTTGAGGTCTGTATTGATGGTGTGGGCTGCGCCACAACTGATAATCTCGGTATAGCTGGAATCGAGGTGCCAGCCTTCACTACCTACACTGTCTGCGTGACTGCATCTACCCTGCCTGCAGGGGCCACCCTCACCCCGCTTTGCCAAAAAATCAAGGTGGTCGACGATGCCCCCCCTGTCCTCAACTTCACCCTTGGAGGGAATATCTGCAACACTCCACCTCCTCAAGGGCCATGCTGGCTGACGGGCGGCGGCACCGTTTACAAGGGCCACGGCGTACCGAATTTCAGCTTCGGCGGAGTCGTTTACCCCGGGTGCAGCCCTAATGCGGCGGATGGTGGGAACTGGAATGTCGTTGACCACTCGGATGGCTTGCATTTTCAAGGACAGCAGATCATCGTTGACTCCTGCTCCGGCGTGCACACTCGATCACCTAAGGTCAACGTAAACATAATCGACTTCCATGGTACCGGCATCCTGGGCGTTAACGGTGGCGATGCGAAGACCCCGGTTTCGTTCGTCGGTCGTGCCATAGACAACAATGAACCGGGCGGTGGCAACGATCAGCTATTCCTTATCGTTACTGACTCCAGCAACAACGTGGTGATGCAGATCGGAAATTCCGTGGGTGACCCGGCGACTATTAGCACTGGCAACCTACAGATCCACACATCGAGCTGTAACTAACCAGGAACGCTTTCTTTGGTGTTCCAATCCGTAAAGCCGCGAGCGTTAATGAACGTTCGCGGCTTTGCTCGCCTCATGGGGGTTCCACCGCACAAGGAAATGTATTCTCCTGCGAGAACGGCTCGTCCGTGAACAGCCACAAGCTCGCTTCTTGACAGAGTCATCTACGCATTGGCCGTACACAGCGACAATTTGATGGTGGAGATAGACACATTCAGTTGGCCGCGTGTCTGATTGGGAGGGGTAATGGCGTTCGCGGCGCATGGCACGGACAGCATTTGCAGCTGCAGCAAAGCGGAGCGATTCAAAAAGCCTCTGTTACTACTTTTGATACTACTCGATTGAATTGGCCAAGGGCGAAACGCAGCAAACCATTGATTTTGACTGGCGCACCCAGTAGGAGTTGAACCTACAACCTTCTGATCCGTAGTCCGTTTTTTATATTTTTGATTTTTCAAGGGCAGGATTTTCAGGGTATAAAAAACCACACCCAAACGCCTTGACCTCAAAGCGTTTCCCTCATCCATTATAAAATCCCGTAACGATCACATTCACCACTTGAGTTATTGTACGGGGTTTGGAATTTATTATATCGTCGGTGATTCTGTCAGGATTTGTCAGGACCAGCGATCTTAAGGGTTATGAGTAATTCCACCTCTTCCGACAACCTTAACCGTTCCTATCCACCTCCGGGTTCAATGCAAGGGATTTGTGGACCGATACCGGAGTTGACTCGCCGCGTACACCCTCCCTACTCCGTTCTTGAAGAAATAGTTGAAGGTTTCGTGGAAACTTTTTGATGGGCGTTTCCCCCAGGAGCCATCTTTTTCCGTGCTTGAATCGCGCGTTTAAGATGATAGAATCACGCGCAGCCAGCCGTTGGTGACTGGCAGGAAATCAGATTTGCCAAACTTTATGAAAACTCCGTTGTACTCCACCCTGATCGTGCTGCTGATGTTACTGGCCAGTCCTGGCCCGGCGGTGGCGCAGCCCACGATTGTTACGACAGTTCCAAACAACGGGGCAATGGGCGTTTCGCCCGGTGCGGCAGTGGTGTTCACTTTCAGCACGGCCATGAATCCAGCCACAACCTACATAGTCTTATCTGATGTTACTGCGAGTAACGAATCACCAACCGTGGTTTTGAGCTGGAGTGCGGGCAACACAGTACTCACTTGCACGCCAACGCCTCAATTCGCCAATAATCACTACATTGAATGGAATGTCATCGGGCAGGACGCGGTGGGGAATCCTTTGGGCGGCACCACGGGGGGTAATTTTACGACGGTTTTGGGCGTCAATGGCGGGTCGGGGACGAATGCCCTCACAACGTTTCTGTTGGGCCGATACGCCCTTTATAGGCAAACCACCAATGCGCCGCCTCCGCTCTTCACCTATGAATTCGTTGGACAATCAGCCCTTGCTTCAAATCGCACGGCCACCGCCATTACGTTGACAATACCCGCCACGCCACTCCGCACGAACCTCCTCGCTGAGAACTTACTGTATCCTGAGCAATACCAAACGAATGTTTTCATACCCTATCTCACGAATCTTGACACGAACTTCCCGACCGTCGGAAATTATGTCTTCAAAGTCACTAACAGCATCACCGGCTCCAACCAGCAGGTCACGGTGAACCTGCCAAACTACTCGCTGCCGAATGCGCCCCAGATCACCAACTACACCAACACGCAAGCCGTTAATCCGTCTCAACCGTTCACCCTGAACTGGAATACCTTTACCAACGGCGGCGGCGCGGATCGGATTGTGGTTCAAATCAATGAACCTTCCACTGGCGGAGTTGGAAATTCCGGAACCCTTTTATTCCAGACATCCTACAACGGTCCACCCGCCGGTTTGGACGGCACCGCCACGTCGGTCACGATTCCCGCCAATATTTTGCCGCCCGATTCGACCAACGATGCCTTTGTGGTCTTTGCTCACGTTGCTTTCACGACCGGCAGCGGGACCTCAACCACGGCGATTATGGGGAGCGCGACCTATTTCAACATTATTACGACTCCCGCATCAGCAGCGCCGCTGTTGACCATCATTCCTTCGGGAACCAACGTTCTTGTGGAGTGGCCAACCAATGCGGCTGGATACACCTTGGAGTTTTCAACCAACTTGGCTTCGACGGTTTGGAGTACCACTTTACCGGCTCCTGTCGTTGTCAACACGAACAAAGTGGTGACCAACGGCATTTCCGGCACCAGACGGTTCTTCCGCCTGTCCAACCCCTAAAGCGCTGACAGCGTAATTGTTGGGACTGACATGTCAAAGATGGGTGTCCCCTCACGCTGCGCCGCTGGCTCCAGCGCTGTGTTAGCTCTCGTTCAAAGCCGCTGCCCAGTGCTCCTCGGAAATAATCGCCGGCGTGCCATACTCCCGACGTGAAAGAATGGCTTCCTCAATCTTAGGACAGATCCTTGAAAAGATGATTGGCAACCTTCAGTTGTTTCCGTAGC
>CAVPTH010000018.1:0-39702 GCA_963708525.1 uncultured Verrucomicrobiae bacterium
CGAACCGGCTGCAATAACTGGTATATTCCCGAAGGTCAGCCCTTTCCGTATTCGACCATATGGGAACGGGCCAAGCTCTTTCGGAAAATGTATCTGGGGACGGCGTTCAGAAAATTCAGGCTATTTTTAACGGGACACTAACGGGATAAAACAGATTATTCTGGTATTGCACATACTCGCTCGAATGAAAAAAGTCCGCATTGATTTTTGCGATGTCCACCACAACTTCAGCAAAACGAATAATTTTTTCTACAAACTGCTTGCGGAGCGGTTCGATGTGGAATTGTGTGACCAGCCGGATTTTCTCATTTACCATTGTTATGGGTATGAACATCGGCTGCATTCCGGCGTGCGAATCTTCCTGTCCGGCGAATCGGACATGCCGGATTTCCGCGAGTGCGACTATTCCATCGCTTCCGTCAAACTGGAGGACCCGCGGCATTTGCAATTGCCGCTCTATGCCGTCTGGGGTGAGCCGGAAGAAATCATCAAACAGAACGATGACCCGGAAAAAATCATGGCCGCCAAGAAGAAATTCTGTAGTTTTGTGATTAGCGGTTACCATCCACACAAAAACCACAATCGGGTTGACTTCTTCCGGAAACTTTCCAGGTACAAGCAGGTGGATTCGGGCGGAAAGAAATTCAATAACATCGGGGGCCCCATTCCCGGCGGTGCGCGCGGCAAAATGGAATTCCTCCGCCTATACAAATTCAACATCGCGTTTGAAAACCGGTCGCTGCCCGGTTACACCACGGAGAAGATTTTCGAACCGATGGTGGCCCGCTGCCTGCCCATCTACTGGGGCGATCCGGACATCAACGAGCAGTTCAATCCGCGCAGCTTCCTGAACCGCGCGGACTTTGCCAGCGACGAGGCGTTGATTGAAAAAATCATCGAATTGGACAACGATGACGCAAAGTATATGGAATACCTGCGCCAGCCTTATTTTTACGATGACAAACCGAATCTGTATTTCAATCGGCAACGGATTCTGGACTTCTTTGAAAATATTTTCTCACAGAGAATCACGCCGGTGGCGCAGGTAAAACGAAATTCTTTCCGGCGCATTTTCGGGCGCTGGATTCTGGTGAAACGGCATCATTGGCACCCCCTCCAACCGCCGACCTGGACATAACGGCCCTTTTTATGCCGCAAGATCCTAACCCTGTTCCGCCAAACCTGCTTGATCCGCGTCGCGAAAGCCTTCCGCCGCCTCCGCCAGTGGCACAGGATTTTAGCAATCGGCTGGATGGCGTCATTGTCCTGGTTTCGTCCGGGCACGTATATTTGGCTAAAGCCTGTTGCGCAAGTGTCCGGCAGTCGATGGGAAACATCCCCATCACTTTGCTTGTCGACGGCCCGAATACGAATACCAGTGAATTGGAACGACTTCCCAACGTCAAACGATTGGTAGCCCAGGAAATCGTCGAAAAAGAATATGCGGAGCTTTGCACGGGCTTCTGGGTAAAGTTGTTAATACATTGGAAAAGTCCTTACGAGCGTTTCCTCTATCTTGATTCTGATACTTTGGTCTGGGGTGATTTGCGAGCATATGCCCGGTTCGACCAGTTTGATTTTATTGGCGCGTGCCGTTTTGCTACCGAGTCCAGGTTTTATACCGAAGCAGAAGTTCAACGAGGTTTATTCGATCTCGATGTCATCCAAAAATTGGACCCCTTTTTTGATTGGCATGGAAAGGCAGCAGTCAACGCAGGCGCCTTTTTTGTCCGGCGCGGAGTATTTGACAGGGAAAACCTAATGGCATTGCGGCGGTTGAATTGCTGGCGTTGCTACGACCAAGGTCTACTCAATTATCTTTGCTGGCAGGCAGAGCGCAAAGGGATCCCGCGAACCGGCGGAGAACGGCTGCAGCTTTACCCGGCAGATCACGCCTCCCCTCCGGAAGACCGGTTTCTACCGCGTAATTGCCAGCGACCGGTCATCATACATTGGATAACCAAAAAGCCAAGGTTGGGACGGCGATACCGCGCGGCAGATGACTATCGGAAGTTGTTTCTAAAAATGACCGGCAGAAACAAATGGCTGAAAACACGCCTGCTCCTCGAAGATATCGCCGTTTGGCTTGGCCGGCACAAAAGATCATTGCTTGGGCAAAAAAATCGAAGTAATCCTATTGTAATAGATCATGCATGAAAACAGTATCCTTTTGTTCCGGGAGTATGCTTTGCCATTATTCACCGAAGGCATGAAAGTCCTGGAAATCGGACCGAATGGTGTTCCTTCTATATACCAAAAAATGATTTCGGTTCCGAACCTGGTTTGGGATACGCTGGATATTGATGACAGACCAGAACTGACCTATCCCAAGAGCGATGCTTATCATTTTCGGATTTCTGAAAATCAATACGATGTTGTACTTTCCGGGCAAGTGATTGAACATGTACCGCATATCTGGCGCTGGATGGCTGAGTTAAGCCGCATCACAAAACCAGGGGGGCTCGTTATTACGGTCAATCCCGTAAGCTGGCCCTATCATGAAGCTCCCATTGACTGTTGGCGCATTTATCCTGAAGGGATGAAGGCATTGTGCGAAGATTCTGGTTTGGTTGTGGAAAGATCCTTCTGGGGAACAAAGGAATCTCCCCATGTCCGACCCATTTGGGAATCGAAAAAAACTTCTCAGTCTCGCCATCCGATGCGACATGTAATTCCGGGCCGGTCATTGCACGACCAACCTGATATCAATAAAATACTGTCTCCAATTCTAGCAAGATTCGGGGGGCGGATGGAAAAAGCCTTCGACAATATCACGATAGCCCGAAAGCCGATTCGCAAAGGCCAATGATAACTGTCAACCTCATCTCAATTCCCGTTCCAAACATTCAGAAAATGTCGAAAATGAGTGTGCATACAAAATTGAAGGCACGAAAAAATGGTTGGGCATTGCGCAAAGGCCTTGTGCTTCAATAATTTCGGCGTTTATCCTGAGAATCCAAACATGAGTATTCAACGCCTGATGCAATCCGTCGTTCGCGATTTATTGCCTTATGCCAACCTGGATTTCGTCACCGCATCGGGCTTGCACTTGTTTATTCCAGATCGCGGCGCCTGGAGTTCTGTCGGAGAAGTTTTCGTCGGGCGGACCTATGATGCTTTTTTCGAACATCTGAATGGTGTCCGCCATTGGGTTGACCTCGGCAGCAACCAGGGATTTTTTTCGTTTGGCTTATTGGATTATTTGGCTCGCAAAGAAGGACATTCCCCCGAAACTCGCGCTTTCCTGGGCGATGCAAACCAAAATTGTGTCAAGCGGGCAATCGAATCCATCAAGTTTAATGGTCTTCAGGATCGCTGGAAATGCGAACAGGTTGTCATTGGGCCGCCGGATTCAACAGTCAAGTTCGAGCAACATAAGGATTCTGTCCATTCCAATATATTTGCCGTAGGTCGCACCCAAAAGAACTTCGACCTTCCCACCACGAATATCTCCCGGATGTTCGCAGGTAAACAGGACTTCTTTGACCTGATTAAAATTGACATTGAAGGCGCGGAAAAGTTCCTCTTTCAACATCATTTGGATTTTTTGCAGCGGTTTCGCTACGGCATTTGTGAATGGCATACGCCCGCCTTTACCGGGACAGACCTCGAGAGATTTATCAGGCAGTTAAAGTGGAAAGTCATCGAATTCCAGTCATCCCCGATTAAATTCGACCTGCGCAAGGGACATTCCTGGGAATCGTATCAAGGTGTGGCCTTCTGGGAAAATCCGGCTCCGGCAAAATAACATTGTCACCGGTGTTTAGCGAATCAGGTTGTGATGTTTTTTGTTTAACCGGATGCCGAACGATTATTCGAGCTTTAGTATTAAACCGTGTTCCTGAAAATGACTGGACAATCAACCCGGCTTGAAGCACTGTTCGTGGTTGAGGATTTCAAGGTCTGGCTCTGGCGGCAACGCCGCTCGTTGACACGTCGCTGTCAACGAATCAAAGGAGCGCGGCTTTAGTCCAAACCGTGCAAGACAACATTCTACTCATCCGGTTTAAGTCCATTGGCGACGTGGTTTTGACCCTGCCTGCCGTTCACGCCGTCCGCGAAAATTTTCCGTCTGCCAAAATCACGTTTCTTACCACAAGGAAATACGCTCCTTTGCTGGAAGGTTTTCGGGAGGTCAATCAAGTCATCACGATTCACCGTGCCGCTTTACGCTCCGGCCATCCGCTGAAGGTGGCCGGCGAATTTTTCGGACTGTTATGGCGGTTGCGTCCCGGGAGATTTTCCCTGGTCGTAGACTTTCAAGGCTACGGCGAAACCGCCTGGCTCACACGGTTCACGGGGGCACCTGACCGGTGGGGCACGGTTTATGACCGCGGCCGTGCCTGGGCATACACGAAGGGTTTTTGGCGTGACAACCGTATGCTCATCGCCGATTGGAACATTTCGCTGCTGAAACAATGCGGTTTGAAGGTCAACAACATCCACAACGAATATTTACTGCCCGCAGATGCTCTAGAGGCAGCCCGGCGCATTTTTGCCGTAAACCAGCTCAATTCAGAACGTCAGACATTGTTCATCCAAGCCTTCACCAGCGCGTCGCAAAAAAACTGGCCTTTTGAAAATTATCTTTCGCTGGCGGCGTATTGGCGCGAGCGGGGAATGCAGGTGATTTTCGGCGGCGGACTGGGCGATATTAACGCGCTGGAACCTGCCCGGGCAGCGGGTTATCCCGTGGCCGCCGGTATTCCGCTGCTGGTATCCGCCGGTCTGGTCAAACTTTCTACTGTGACGATCGGGGGTGTCACCGGGTTATTGCATTTGGCCGTCGCCATGCAAAAAAGAGTGGTGATGCTGATCGGGCCGGCCAACGAACCCGGTTTCCCCTATCAACATCCTGATTGGGGATTGACTCCGGCAACCGGGGAAAAAGTTTCAGACATTAAGTTCTCGGCCGTCATCGAGGCATGTTCACTCGCCTTCAACGAATCAACCGGGATATTGGAACGGCACCGGGCTGCCGGGCGTGTTCTGATGCATGATCACTAAAACACGTTTGCTTGGGCTACGGCCAAATGCAGTACGCCTGTGTCGCCGCCCATTACCAGTGCGGCCATTTGCACCAAACCCTCGGTGACAGGCAGTGGAACTCCCGCTGAGGTGGCGAATCCTTCCCGGCATGCCGGTTTGAGTGCAGTGCGATCTGCCGGACCGCCGCCCAGAAGGGCCTGCACGCCACGAGAACGCCAATGGCGCGCGACGGCCAGATAATTTTACGACGGCCAGTTCTTGTCTGATTCGCTGGTAAACGGCTGGATGAACAAGAGGGGGATGAACGGCTTCCAGCTTTTGTTCCGCGAGAAATTTCTGTGTGGCGGCGAGCGGATCAGAAGGCAGATAAAAATGGTTCCGGACCGGGCCGACAGTCAAGCCGCATTCTTTCAGCAGACCAAGATGGGCTTCAGCAGGATGAACCCCGCGGATGGGTTTAACCCGCCGGGTGTAAGCCCAGCCATATCGGGGACGACCTGTCCGCCCCCAACGTTTCAGGGTCAGCTGCTCGGAATTGCACACCGCACCGTACTGATCAATTTGGGCCAATTCAAGAAGAGGTCAGTTCCCTCAAGCTCATTCCCGCCAAGGTCGAAACCTTGGGTGACTATCAGTCTTGACCTGCGTCTTGGCGATCACACGCAATTTATAGGCATTGGCCAGTTGCACTTTTTCCACCGGTTTGATTTCTTGCAACAGGCCCTAGAGATACCGATTTCGAGTGGACGTGGAAACCAACCTAATCTATAACCCATGCCGTCCGTTCACGGACACTCGACTAATTCGAATCAAGGCCACGTTAGCTGGAGTCGCGTAAATGGCCGTAAAAGTTAATGAAGCGAAAGGCGATAAGAGGAATACTGATCCTGCTAGCCGTCGTGTTGAATCTGCTGCCGTTGCTGGGGCGGGACGGCGGTACCGCCCGGATCGTGCCGGGCTTTAGAATTCTCGAGCATTTGCCGGTGGCCTCAAAGGCCCCGTTTTTCCACGAGGAATTCATCAATCCTGATTCGCCGCTGCCGATGTCGCACGTGGCCTCGATCTGCGAACTACCGGACGGACGACTGGCGGCAGCGTGGTACGCCGGGTCCCGGGAAGGCGCGAGAGACGTCGCCATTTTCTTGTCCACGCGCGCACAGGGCAAATCCGCTTGGTCAAACCCGCGTGCGATTGTGACGCGAAAGTCCACAGCACGCGACTTGAACCGGAGCATCGATCATATCGGCAACGCGGTGATCTTCGCGGACTCGACGGGCCTTCTCGAGTTGCTTTACGACTCCATCACGGTCGGCGGATGGTCGGGTAGTTCACTCAATTTGACTACGTCGGCGGACGAAGGTTTAACGTGGACCCCAAGCCAACGGCTCACACTTGGTCCGTTCTTTAACTTCGCCGAACTGGTCAAGAACGCGCCCGCCGCTCTGACGGACGGCGGCTGGGCGGTGCCGATCTACACTGAATTTATAGGTAAATTCCCGGAGCTGCTATGGCTCCGAAAGTGTGGGGGAGATTTTCTAGCGACGAAAAGCCGCATCGCCGGCGGCCGGGCCGGATTCCAACCGGCGCTCGTGACGTTGAGCACCAACGCCGGGCTAGCTTTTCTGCGCGATTGCAGTTCGCAGAGGGAAATCGCGATTTCGCACACCACTGACGCTGGGAGGACGTGGACCTCGCCCGCAGATGTCGACTTGCCGAATGCAGATTCCGGTCTCGATGCGCTTCGGCTGGCGGACGGTCGGTTGCTTCTTGCGTTCAATGACTCGAACATTGGCCGCGAGAATCTGCGCCTGGCTGTTTCGGTGGACGAAGGGCGGACCTGGATGCGTGTCGCAACGCTTGCCGAGGAAGCCGGTTCATCTTTTTCCTACCCGTTTCTGATTCAGGGCGGCGATGGCTATGTTCACCTCGTCTATACTTGGAAGAGGAAGGCGATCAAACACGTGGAATTCAACACCGAGTGGCTGGATGAACGCCAACACGAGACAGCCAGATGATCCACGCGACCATCCTGGAAATGTTTTCCGCCGTCTGCCCCTGGCTGGCGTTGTTACTGTGCCTCCAATTTGCGGCCGTTCACTGCGG
Source organism: uncultured Verrucomicrobiae bacterium (assembly GCA_963708525.1). GTDB lineage: Bacteria > Verrucomicrobiota > Verrucomicrobiia > Limisphaerales > UBA11358 > UBA11358. Next base: position 7,093 of record CAVPTH010000018.1, read on the forward strand.
CGTAAAAGAGAGTGGCGCGAGGCAGCTCTTCTTGTTGGGATTGATCGCGGCTGGCGTGCTCGCTGTGCCGGTTCGGGGAATCGCGATTGCGCGCTGGGTCACCAGCATCAACGCCAACTTCAGCATCCCGTTCACTGGCCTGCTTGCAGTGACGGTTTGGGAGCGGGCATTCGCAAACAAAATATTTTCAGCCCGTGATTGGTCGGCTAGCTGGACGTTCGGCGCCGTCGGTGGGCTTGCGCTTTATCCGATGGCATTGGGATTGGGTAAATTCGACACCTACGAGTGGGGATGGAATTTCAGTCCGTTGTTCACAGGAATTGCCGCACTGACCGGATTGCTTGTCTGGAAACAAAATCGATTCGGAATTCTGCTTGTGCTCGCCATCGTCGCCTATCGCTTGCGGCTGCTTGAGTCCACGAACTACTGGGAGTATCTGCTCGATCCGGTCTATTGCCTCGTCTCGATTCTTGTCTTGAGTTGGCGGCTCGGCAACTGTTGTCGCCGGCGCAGGCAGCCGACTCAGCGTTGAACTGCGCTATCGGGTTCGGCCACGCCGTTGGTCGCAGACCGCGGCGCTTCGATCAACAGTTCCTTAAGAAAAAGGTATTCAAAAACTTTTCCTTGGATTATATGCATGATCTGGCTGGACGTGTGGCGGGTGCCGAGGTACATGCGTTGGCCGATGACATTGCTTCCATAGGTGTTGGTAGAGTTGGCGCCCATGGGCAGCCGCATCACGAACAGCGGATAACGCCTGCTCAGATCGGCAATGGTCAGGTTCGCGTCGTATTTGTACCCGTGGATATCGGCGCCAGGCAGAAAGAACCGATAGCCTTCATCCACTGCCATGAAGTTGACCGGCACCCAGACCTCCTTGCCTTTCGCGAAATGTTGAACCTCCGCACTGTAAGTGCCGAGCGGCCCGTCGAGCGGTCGCATAAAAGCCGCGAAGCAAAGCAGCGCAAGAATGGCTGTGACATTCACAGCCGCCCGTGTGAACCTGGGTATACTGAGCGCGACGACCACCAACACACCGTTGCCGATCAGCAGCAACCAATATGCCGGCGCGTAAACCCGGGTTCCCGAAACGCCTTGCTGCAAGCGCCATGACAAATACGCCATTACAAGCACCAAAACGCCAGTCGTAACGAGGCTGACATTGAATACCTGACGACCAATCCGCCCCCAATTCAACGCGCACAGCACGGCCAGCGCGGGCATCCCCGGCAACAAATATCGCTCGTCGCGCTGGCTCGGCAGGGCAAACACCATGAACAAGGTGCAGACCCAAATCCACAGCAACTTTTCCCCGTCGCTCAATTCGGCGCGACGTTTGAAAGTGATGAAGAACAGGGCGATCACAGGAAAACTCAGCAATCCTGCGTTCAGTGGATACGACACGACCAGCCGCCAGATGCTCGAATCGCCCCACAATAGATTTTTCAGATAGCCGGCGCCATGCGAATTGAATTTCCCGGCGTTTTCTTTGAGGACAAATTCCCTGAGGATTGCCTGCGGATTTGGATCCAGTAGAAACCACAAGCTGAACACGGCCAGCGAAGTGATGCCAATGCCAGCGATTTTCCATGCGTCGAGGGTGAGAAAAGTTCGCACACTGTAATTGCGCTCACGCAAATACCACCACGAGAAACAGAGAGCCACCGGCAGCAAAAAGACAAACGATTTGTAGAGCAAACCGACGCCGATGGCCAGACCCAGTAATGACGGCGCAAGCAGACGCGACTCGAATATCGAGGGTCGCCAGTAGAGCATCGTGAAGAGTGGCGCAGAGAGCCAGAAAACCAACGGCGAATCCGTTAGGAACGGCCGACCATAACGATAGGTACTGAAGAAGGCGAGAAACGTTAGCAGTGCGAGGAAGCCGGTTTCCAGCTTCTGCGACAATTTCCATCCCAGCAGGAAGACCAGGCTCGCCGTGAGCAACGTGTAGATCACACTCGGAAACCGCAAACGCCGCAACGTCCAGTTCTTGCCCCAATCCGTGGAGGCGATGCCCTGCCAGAACAACAACGGCGGTTTGGTGTTATGCAATCCCTCCAACTTTGACTGGAGCGGGAGCAAGTGTCCGCTGGCCGCAGTCAATCGCGTGATGTGTGCGTAGGGAAGTTCATCGCCGTTCCTGGGGATGTGATCGCTGTCGAGGCCGTAGAAATAAGTAAATACTGCGAGGGCGGCTGCTAATCCGTACCAAATTAAAAACCAGCGCGGTTTGGTGGAATCAGTTTGAACTAGTTCGGACATGCGCTCTTTTCTTTGATCATCCCGAGCGCCTTAGCCAGCACCTGCTCGGGCGTGATTCGCTTGAGACATTGATTGTCGCCGTCACATGGCGACAGCCGGTGATTGTATGCTGTCAGGCAAGGCGAACATGGCAGCGACAGATGGAAATAGAAAGCATTCTTCGCCAGCGAACCGTACAGCGCAGGCGTTTCCGGACCGAACAGGATGATGGTTGGAATCGGGGTGATGGCCGCGAAATGGCCGGGGCCGCCGTCGTTGGTGATGAGCAGCGACGCACGCTGAAACAGCGCAAGCAAATGCCGGATGGACTCGGTGTAACCCGTCAGATCTACGCAGTGCGCACTCTGGCAATGAGCCGTGATTTTTTGTCCGAACGGTTTGTCTTCCTTAAGCCCGATGATTCCCACCATGTGGCCGGTGCGTACAAGCTCCGCACAGAGCAGGCGGTAATTTTCTATCGGCCAGGCGCGGATCGGCAGAACGCCGCCGCTCGGATGGACCAGTACCAGACATTTGTCCTTGATCGCGGGAAAGTCCGCGTGGAACTGCGCAACGACTTGTTGCAATTCCGTTTCGGGAAATTGCAGCATCGGCGGCGGTCCGGGGCGCGGGATCACCGACTCCTTGCCGACTGGCACAGTCTCGGATTCGATTGCCTCGACTAGGGCGAGGAATTGTTGCGCGATGTGCTTGTAGGGATTGTAGAGCACTGGGCGATTGAGGAACGAGCCACGATATAGACCCTCCTGCGTGTGCCGGTGAAATCCCACGCGCACCCGCGCACCCGACAGATACGAGAAAATACTGCTGACGCGCGCGAACAATTCGCAGTCAATCACGACATCGAACTTGAGCGCGCGCACGGTTCGCAAGACGTTGAAACAATCGCGGACGAACTGCTTCAGGGTACCGTCGTTCACCGTCAATACGTTCTCTTTGGAAATTACGCCGAGTAAGTCGAGCACTTCGCGGCTGCGGGCGAAAAGCAGGGCGTAGATCGCGGCGTCGGGATACTTCTCCTTCAACCGCGTGAACATCGCGTGACCGAGGACAAGGCTGCCCATTTCGGAAAGAAGGATGACCAGAACCTTGCGTGGCGGCCCTGTCAGCGGCACGGTCCGGCGGAAGCGGTGCAGCAAGGAAAATAGCACGCAAAGAGGTACGCCTAAGTAACGGTCAGCGGCACGTTGGTGATTGATGTTCATGATCCACGGAACGAGAAAAACAATGACAGGTTTACGGCTGGTCCCGCAAGCTCTCAATCAACGGCGACGGGGAAAACGCCAGCTTGAAAAGCCATAGCAGTCCGAAAAATTCGCCGGCCACCCGCTGAAGGGGCCGGGGAATATTTCGGATTGTTATGGCGGTTGCGACCGGGGAGATTTTCTCTCGTCGTAGACTTTCAAGGCTACGGCGAGACCGCCTGGCTCACGCGGGTTACCGGGGCCCGCCAACGCTGGGGGCAGGTTCATCGCGCCAAACGGGCCTGGGCCTACACACGGCCGATGGAACCCATCCCGGACGTTCATCCTGCGGAAGCCCATCTCGGCCTGCTGAAGCTGTGCGGCTTGCGTATCGGCGCGATTCGTAATGAATTTGCCCTGCCGGAAACGGCGGTGAATGCCGCCAGTACCTGGTTCGCCGAACACCAGCTCGATGCCGCCAAACCCACCCTGTATGTGCAGCCATTGACCAGTGGGCCGCAGAAAGACTGGCCGCTGGAAAATTATCTCGCCGTCGCGCGCAGCTGGCGGTCGCGTGGTGTCCAAATCATCCTGGGCGGCGGCCCGGATGATTGTACGACCCTTGAACCGGCAGAACGGGAAGGGTTCGCCGTCTCCGCCGGTGTGCCGTTGCTCGTTACCGCAGGCCTGATGCAACTGTCCACGCTGGTCCTCGGCGGCGATACTGGAGCCCTGCACCTGGCCGTCGCTCAAGGCAAACGCGTTCTGATGCTCCTGCACCAGGATACCCCAAGCAGCCCGTTCCCATTTCAACATCCCGAGTGGGTGGTTGTGGCCCCCCGGCCGATGGCCATTGCCAGGATTCCGGTGGCCGACGTGCTGTCTGCCACGGAACGCGCCTTCAACGAATCAACCGGTAGTGGTTCTTGTTGAACCGCAGACCGAAGGTTTGCTCCAGCCACAGCAGCCACCGGTGTTTCTTCTCGCGGGCCGTCAACTGGTGATTCGGATCGGCCCGGAAAATTCCCTCGGCCTTCGGCAGCCAGGTTTGAATCACCTGCGGGTGCGAACCGGTGAACAACTTCAGTACGGCCGGATCGATTTGCTTATAATCCACGGCTGTGTCCGGGCGATTCTGCCAGTATTTCGACACGGCCGCGGATTTCAGATTCATCTGCGCCTCACTGCGCACCCAACCGTAATGATAAACCGTTGCACCCGTGTGCGCCGCGCGCGGATGACGCGACCGTTTGTGATCGACGACAACATTGAAAAAAAGGGATTCGCTCGACCACGCTGGGATCGTGTTGCGGAGGATGCGCACCTCACTGCGATACCAGCCCGGGGACCAGAGGTATGTATTGGCATTGCCATAAAAATGCAGGTAATCAAATGCGAGCGCCTCGACGCGATCGTCATGCAGGTGCTTTTCCATTGCCGCCCGGATCTTGGGCAGGTCATGCTCATGGACGACTTCGTCGGCCTCCAGGTAAAACGCCCAATCGCCGGTGCAATTGAACAAGGCGATGGATTTTTGCTGGCCATAGACAAATCCTTTCACGCTGAAGTCGGGGCGGAGGCGCTCGTTCCACCGGGTCGGGATGATGCGGATTTTGGAATCGCCGATGTCCCGCAACAGCTTTTCCGTGTCGTCGTCGCACGGACCCAACGCGATGATAAATTCGTCCACGATGGGCAGAACGGAACGGATGGACGCAACGAACGGATAGCCGAACTTTTGCCCGTTGCGCAAAAAGGTGAACCCACTGATCTTCATTTTTGATTAACAATTTACGATTTACGATTTACGAGCAAATCGAAAAAGCGCGCGTACGAAACTGCCGCGAGCATTCGTTCAGGCCGTCCAGACGGCCATCAGGTTTTGGACTGCGCCAGACCTCTGGCGCTTTCAACGTCACGGAAACAATCCAAAAGCGGCAGAGGACTGCCACACTCCAGGGCGCTCCGCGTTGTTCACTTTAATCGCCAAACAGTTTTTTTAACTGGTCGCGCGCGGCCGCTTCCCGCGAATTGCCGCCGCTTCTCGGCGTCCACTCCCGGCTGGCAAATTCAAAGTATTCACAGAAGTTGCCCACGTGCTTTTCCAGCACGGGCTCGGCCCGGCGCTCGCGGCATTGGTGGGCGGCGCGGGGGTCGTAGTGTGCACAGTTCAGGCAAACGCGCAGGTCGGCCCGGCATTGCATGCAGGTTTCACCGCGCCCCGGCTGGCCTTTTAACGTCCACGGTTCACCGCAATGGTGACAATGTCTGTTCATTTACGATTCTGGATTTACGATTTACGCAGCGCCATTGCCAAAGATTAACCTCGTAAATCGTAAATCGTAAATCGTAAATTACGCCGAACCGGATGAAGAAATCAGTCGCCGCTCTCTTTTGGCTGCTGCTCGCATTACTGGGGACAGGGGCTTACGCGACCATCGCCTTGCACCGGAATGAACCGATCAATTCCGGCTATCTTGTCATTGCGGCGGTCTGTACCTACGCCATCGGCTACCGGTTTTACTCGAAATGGCTGGCCACCCGTGTGCTCGTGCTTGACGACCGGCGTGCGACACCCTGTGTGGTCCATGACGACGGCAGGGATTTTGTAAAAACCAACCGGTTCATCGTCTTTGGCCATCACTTCGCGGCCATTGCCGGCCCGGGACCGCTCGTCGGACCGGTGCTCGCCGCGCAATTCGGTTATCTGCCCGGCACGCTCTGGATATTGATCGGCGTCGTGCTCGGCGGCGCGGTGCAGGATTTTGTCATTCTATTTTCCTCCATCCGTCGTGACGGCAAATCGCTCGCTCAAATGGTCAGGGAGGAATTGAATTCACCGGCAGGCTTGATCACGCTGCTGGCGGTTCTGGCAATTTTGGTAATCCTGCTCGCCGTCCTTGCGCTGGTGGTCGTGAAGGCGTTGGCCGAGAGTCCCTGGGGCGTGTTTACCGTGGGCGCGACCATTCCCATCGCGTTGACCATGGGTTGTTACCTGCGCTTTGTGCGCGTGGGCAAGGTTCTGGAGGCTTCGGCCTTTGGTATCACCTTGCTGCTGTTGGCAGTCTGGGGTGGCAAACTCGTTTACCAGAGCCAGACCGGGTCGCAATTCCTCAGCCTGCACGGTATCACGCTGGCATGGGCGATTATCATGTACGGCATCGTCTCCAGCAGTCTGCCGGTCTGGCTGCTGCTCGCGCCACGCGATTATTTGAGCACGTTCATGAAGCTCGGCACGATTGTCGCGCTGGCGCTCGGGATTTTGCTCGTGTTGCCCAACCTGCAACTGCCCGCCCTCACCCGGTTCACCGACGGTTCCGGCCTCGTGGTCGCGGGAAAAGTCTTTCCCTTCTGCTTCATCACCATCGCCTGCGGCGCGGTTTCCGGTTTTCACTCGCTCATTGCCAGCGGCACAACGCCGAAAATGATCACGCGCGAACGTTATGCGCGTCACATCGGCTACGGCGCGATGTGTTGCGAATCCTTTGTCGCCATCATGGCGCTCATCGCAGCCTGCGCGCTCGACCCCGGCGTTTATTTCAGCATGAATGTCAAAGGCGACCCCGCCGCGACCGTGGCCCAGGTCTCTGCCCTCGGCTTTCCGGTGACAATCGACCAGATGCATTCGCTGGCAAATCAGCTGGGTGAAAAAACCTTGTTCGGTCGCACCGGCGGCGCGGCAACGCTGGCCGTGGGCATGGCGCACATTTTCTCCAGGGCGGTTAATGGCCGCGGACTCGACCTCTGGTATCACTTCGCCATCATGTTCGAGGCGCTGTTCATCCTGACCACGCTCGACGCCGGCACGCGCGTGGGCCGTTACCTGATTCAAAGCGTGCTTGGCCGCGCCTGGAAACCGCTGGGTGATCCGAAAAACTTTTTGGCCACGCCGGTCGCTGCGGCGCTGATGGTCGGCATGTGGGGTTGTTTTCTAATTCAAGGCGTGCGCGATCCGCTGGGAGGCATCAATTCGCTCTGGCCGTTGTTCGGCATTGCCAACCAGATGCTCGCCGCCATCGCATTGTGCCTCGGCACAACCATCATTTTGAAGATGCAACTTGGAGCGCCGAGCACCGTCTCGGCGCGGAGCGAAACCCATCAATGTGCCGAGGCGGTGCTCGGCACTCCGACCCGTAGGCCCTGGTTCGCGTTAGTCACATTGATTCCATTGATCTGGCTTGTAGCCGTAACCTTCACCGCCAGCGTACAGAAAATCTGGCACCCGGATCCGCGCGTCGGATTTCTGGCTCAAGCAAATGTCCTGCATCAAAAGGCTCCGGAACTGGAAGTAAATTTGTCCGCCGCGAAGTCAGCGGGCGACACAACCGCAATTATGGCGGCGGAAGAAGCATTGCGCGCCAACCGGATGCTGGAGTTCAACAACCTCCTCGACGCCGCCGTGGCCGTAACTTTCCTGGTGTTGGTCACCGCCATCATTCTCGTGAGCGTACGCGAGTGGATTCTGCTGCTGTCCCGTCGCAAACCGGCAGTGCTGCATGAAACCGAACCGGTCTGGCTGCCGGATTACGCCTTGAAAGAAGCGGGGCCTGATTTTCGGACGGCCGCCGGGGCGGCGGTCATTGCGCTTGGTTTGGCCAAGGAACTGTCCGGCGAATCGCACTTTGAGCGCGCCCAACAGCAGGCGTGCGCCTGTAACCGCGCTTGTGAAAGCGCGGATAGTTCGCAAATTCGCGTTCATAGCCACAAATCGCCCGAGAAACTTTACGTTGAAACAACCGAACAGCGATTCAATGGCGTCCGGCGATGCTGTTAAACCACGCAACACACAAAATTTTGTCTCGCCTTTCGCGTACTTCGTGTATTTCGTGGTTAAATAGAAGATGAAGATTGGATTATTTGGCGGTTCGTTTGACCCGGTGCACCTCGGCCATTTGCTGGCCGCGCAGGCAGCCATCGAGGAACTTGGACTGGACCGGCTCTTTTTCATTCCCGCAGCACAATCACCGTTCAAACCGGAAAATCAACCTGCGCCTGCCCCTGCCCGCCTGCAATTACTTCGGTTGGCCCTTGTGGGAAAAATGAATTGTGAGATTGATGACCAGGAAATCCGGCGCGGCGGCGTTTCCTACACCATCGAAACCGTCGCGCGATTATGTAAAACGATTTCCTCGGGCGGAGTTGTTTTATCTCATTGGCGCCGACAATGCGGCAAAGTTGAATGAATGGCGCGAAGCCGGCGAACTGGCAAGGCTCACTGAATTTGTTGCCCTTCCGCGGCCAGGCGGAACCACGGCGGCCTTCCCACAGCCTTTTCGCGGACAAACACTGAAAGGTTTTCCGTTGGCCGTTTCGTCATCGGAAATCCGGGTGCGCGTAAAAGCGGGATTGCCCATCGAATCGCTGGTGCCGCCGGCTGTCGCCGAGGCCATCCGCGTCGCAAGGCTTTATCTTTGATCAAACTTCGGTCCACGATTATGCGAATTTTTCGCGGCCGAGACTGGAACAGGAGGAGCCATGACAAAAAATCCATGTTAATCCGTGTCATTTGTGGTTAAATCTTGTCGAAGATGGATTCCCGAAAACTGGCTTTGCTCTGCCGCGAGTTCGCGGACAATAAAAAAGCGGACGACATCGTCATCCTCGACGTGCAGAAAATATCGTCGGTGACGGATTATTTCGTGATTGCATCCGGTACGAGTGAACCGCATCTGCGCGCCATCGTGGAGGAAATCACCGGCAAACTGCGTGACGATGCCGGTGTGCGTCCGCGCGCGGTGGACGGCACGGTGCACGGCGCCTGGGTGGTGCTCGATTTCTTCGACGTGATTGTCCATGTCATGCGGCAGGACGTCCGCGAACGCTACGATCTTGAAGGACTCTGGGGCGACGCCGGGCAGGTGAAACCAAAGAAAGCCCGAGCGGCGAGGCGACAAGGTTGAAGGACGAATTTATCGTGCCGGAATTCCAGCCGATGGAGATTTGATTCAGCGCCGTAGGCGCGGCATCTGTGTAGCAACACCATCCAAAATAATTTCCAGCTCCGTCAGGAGCGGCATACCCCGGCACAGCACACAGAAGATGTCGCTCCTGAAGGAGCTGGGGATTCTTGTGGAACGGGAGCTACAAATATGCCGCGCCTACGGCGCTTTAATCTGCCCGGATTATTCAACCACTGCGACAGAATCCCGATTTGCTATCAGCCAATCATACGTTGAGACATCGTCGCGTTTCACGTTGTCCAAAACCTTTTCAATCTGGCTCGTAATCAAACGATACAATTTTACTCCCTGAAATTCACGAACTGGACGGCTACGGGAAATTCCTTCGCACGCACGGCAGCGATGACAGTCTGTAATTCGTCCCGGCTTTTGCCGTTCACGCGAACGGCGTCGCCCTGAATCTGCGTCGTCACCTTGAACTTGCCGTCGCGGATGAACCCGGCAATTTGTTTGGCCACGGTCACCTCAATACCCTGCTTGATTTTGATGACCTGCCGCGCATGGCCGAGCGGCGAGATGTCCGGTTCGCATTGCTCGACGCTCTTGAGGCTGATACCGCGCTTGGCCAGTTTGCCGACAACCATTTCGTTGAGCGTGCGGACCTTGAAATCGTCTTCGGCGGAAAGCTTGATTTCGTTTTTCTCCAGAACGATCTCGGCCTTGCTGCCCTTGAAGTCAAAGCGGTTGGCCAGTTCCTTCTTGGCCTGATTCACCGCATTTTCAATTTCCATCGAGTTGACCTGTGAAACAATGTCGAATGAAGGCATGGCGAAAGCCTAGAAAAGTCTTCGTCGGGATGCAAAACGAATCAACCAACTTACTGTGCCTTCTGCGGCATTTCGGTGGAAGCCTTCACCATGTCGTCGAGGAGTTTTTTAAATTCCTCCAGGCCGGTGGCTGGCACGATGATGGTATCGCGGCGGCCGCCGACGTCCTCGGTAATGCGCAGGAAGCGGCCGCGCGGATTTTCCTTGAGGGTAAAGAGGAAGGTCTTGCGTTCGATCTGAACCTTGTCGGATTTCAGAGTATCCTCATTGACCTGCGGCTTGGTTTGCCCGTAAGGACGCCGCCCGTATGGTGATGGCCTTTCGTTTGAGATCATAAAGTCCCGCTGAAGGCGCCCGCCTGCGTGGCCGAAGCCATTCCCGAATCAACCGACCACTCCAGCAGCACAAACGGCCGAGCGGAAGGATTGACGCACTTCGGCGCGACGAAGGCCCGCGCTGGCGTTCCGTCCAGCTAAGGGCAAATTTCAACCCGAACGACGGTTTGTCAACTGGTAAAATCTACAAAATATTGGCTGCCCTTTCGGCCAGTTCGGAACGTTCACCCTTCTGCAATTCGATGTGCGCCGCGATGGCCTCGGGGCGGAAGCGGCTGACGACGTAGTTGAACCCGTTGGAGGATGAATCAACGTACGGATTATCAATCTGATACGGGTCGCCGGTGAACACAATCTTCGTGCCGCTGCCGACGCGCGTAATGATGGTCTTGGCCTCGAGCGGCGTGAGGTTTTGCGCCTCGTCAATAATCATGAACTGATTGGCAATGCTGCGACCGCGGATATAGCTCAATGCCTCGACGACGATGCTGCCCGAGCGCATGAGGTCACCGCTGCGGCGGTGGTCGTGGCCCATGTTCAGATCGCTTAACATTTCGAGCGCGTCGTGGATCGGTTGCATCCACGGCGCAAGTTTTTCCTCCAGTGAACCCGGTAAAAAACCGAGTTCCTTACCCATGGAAATGGTCGGGCGCGCAACCACGAGCCGGCGGAATTCGCGGTCGTTCACCGCGCGCTTCAAACCGGCGGCCATGGCGAGCAGCGTCTTGCCGGTGCCGGCCTTTCCCATCAGCGTGACGAGCTTCACCCGGTCATCGAGCAGCGCGTCGAACGCGAAGTGTTGCTCGCGATTGCGCGGTTTGATGCCCCAGACGCCTTCCCGTGAATCTATAATGGGAACGAGCTTGGTGCCCGTCGTGTCTACTTTGGTCAGCGCTGCTTTTTTCGAATTGGCTTCGTCGGTCAACGTGCAGTACTCGTTCGGGAAATACGTCTTGCCAGTAGGGAGCTCCAGCTCGCCCCGAGCGCGAAACGCGGTAATCTTGTCCGTGCTGACGGCCATTTCCATCATGCCAGTGTACAGGTCGGTGATAAACACCCGGTCGGTCTCGTAATCCTCCGCCTGCAACCCGAGCGCGTCTGCCTTGATGCGCAAGTTGATGTCCTTGCTGACGAGGATGGTGGCGTTTTTCGGCTGGGCCTTCTGGATGGACGCGGCGAGCGAGAGAATCCGGTTGTCCACGGTGTTGCCATTGAAATGGGCCTCACCGTTGATGTGGCCGTTTTTCTGAAAGACGATTTTCAGTTTGCCGCCGTTGGGCAGCTTCACGCCTTCGCTCAGGCGGCCGTCACCGCGAAAACCATCGAGCATCCGCGACACCATGCGCGCGTTCTGGCCCAACTCGGACGATTCGCGTTTGAAACGGTCAATTTCCTCGATGACCTCGATGGGAATTAAAACGGCGTTTTCCTCGAAACTGAGCAACGAATTGGGGTCGTGCAGGAGGACGTTGGTGTCAATGATGTAATTTTTCACTGATACAAATTAAGTCGTAATCACCCAACTTAAATCGTACGCGGAAAAAAACAAGCAGGTTTCCTTTTTGCCCGGAAGTGGGTTTGTCGTTTAACCCATTTACGGATGAAAAAAGGCGGTTTCCTTTTTGCCCGGAAGTGGGTTTGTCGTTTAACCCATTTACGGATGAAAAAAGGCGGTTTCCTTTTTGCCCGGAAATGGGTTTGTCGTTTAACCCATTTACGGATGAAAAAAGGCGGTTTCCTTTTTGCCCGGAAATGGTTTTGCGGTTTAACCCATTTACGGATGAAAAAAGGCTGGATTGTGCAAAAACCAGGTGAATTTTTCAGAAACTGCACCTGCAACCGGAATTGGATCATTCCCCTCCCTCCGCGCGTCAGCGCGGGAAGAGGGACAGGGAGAGGAGTTTTTGAATAACTGTCTTTAGAATCAGCACCACCTCTCCCCCACCTCGTGGCGGAGAGGGAGACGGCTGTTTGCCTGAAGTGCGGGTTGTTTTTTTAAGAGCACCAACAGGATTTTCTCATTTTACTTTTTCAACCGTGCCATCCGCCGATACCAATCCTTGATTTGGGGATGGGCCGCCGGCAATTCATAGTGCCCCGAGTACAGGAAATTTCCCAGCATCCCGAACAAATCGAAGTCGACAAACCGCGGCTGTTCGCCCAGCAAAAAAGGCTGGTGCGCGAGCATTTCCTCGAAAGGCAACAGCTTTTGCTCCAGCCGCTTGAGCCACTCATCCCGCTGGTCGTACCACTGACCGATGCAACCGCGACCAAACTTGCGCTCCTTATGTCGGAGCCAATGGACGTGCTGCGCCTTCGGTACGTGTTCCTTCCAATAAATATCGTTCAACCGGAACGTCGCCCCTTCAATCTCGTTCTCGATGAAACGCCAAAGGATGGATTGGACACCTTCCAGTCCGGGCGGAAACAGTCCCAGACCCAGTTCCTCGTCGAGATATTTGGCCACCACCTGCGAATCATCATTGAGTTCAAAAACCACGTTCCTGCCGTGCTTGATGATCGGCACACCGTAATAACGTTCCTTGGTGAGCCTCCAGACCAGAGAACGGTCGGTGCTGGGAATGTTGGTGATTTTGAAAGGGGCGCCGGAAAATTCCAGGATACGGCGTTGGACGATGCAGAACGGACTCCACGGAAACTGAATCAATTCAATCATGGCAGACCTAATTCTGGGGCGACTCTAGAGCCGGGGTCGGAAGTTGACAAGCGCGAATTCGCCGGGTGCGGTCAAATGAGTAACCGGTTAAATGAGTTAAAAAAGTGATTGGTTAAAGCAGGCTGATGGCGGTTTCAATCGGTTTCACCATTTAACAAATCGCTCATTTCACGAATCACCCTTTTCAACGGAATCACCGCTTTACAGTTTTACGGCACAGGACTACAGTCGCCTCATGGCATCTGATTACGACGCAACGGAGTTTGTGGACACCGACTTTCAGGCGCACAAGACACCCGGGCTGTCCGCCGGCGACCCGCTTCGTCCGCCCACGCGCGAGGAAGTGGACCGCAAAGTTGTCGAGGCCCAGCAAAAACTGGCCGAACTGAAACGCGCGCAGGAAGACCTGGAACGCGAACGCGCCTCCCTGGAGGAATTGCGCCGGCGCCAGACGGAATTCCAGACCGGCCGGCAGGAAATGATCCATCATTTGACGCGGGGGCTGGGTTTGCTGGAAGAAGCCGAGTTCAATACCCGCCGCGACGCTGAGCAAATGGTGAAGACCATCGGCGATTTCCGCGATGCGCTCACCAAAATCCAGGCCATCCACGACGAGGTCTGGACCAAGGAAAACTTCAACATTGAGCTCACCCGCGCCTTGACCACGATTGAAAATGCCCGCATGGAATGGAATACGGCACGGTTGAAAGTCCCCGTCCTTTCCGGCCCGGCACCGGAGAAACCGCAAGCCGAACAGGCGCCGGCACCGGCCACGTCGCTGCTGGCCGGGGCCAGTTTCGGACAATTGTGCAAATTCGGCCTGGCCATGACCTGGCCGTTGATATTGGTAATCATCCTGGGTGCCATCGGCGTCTCGGTGGCGATCTGGATGACGACGCCGGTACCCGTGCACCATTGAAATCCGTCGTATGGCGTCTGCGAAGAAAAAGGGAAAAAAAGGTGATCCAATTTCCGAGCGCGCCCGTGCGTTAACCGACCAGATCGCTTCGCTCGAAGCCCAAATCAAGCGGCTCGATACCCAGTTGCAGCAGACGCCGGCCCCTCGTTTGCGCTCGACGGCTGTGCCGCACGGTGCGACCTTTGCCCGCTCCCCTGAACCGCCTCCGCCCACCCACGTCACGCACGAACCGGTATTTGAAGAAGTAAAGCCGCTGCGGCAGGTCGAGGAAACCGCCGCACCCGATCAGTTCAACGAATTCGGCGTGCGCAAATACGATTTGCCCGGACTCTTTGGCCGCCTCCGCCAGCACTTCCGACGCCCGACCACTTCCAACCCGCGGCTGGTCACCTATCTGGCCGCCGGCGGGGTTCAGGGGTTGCGCCCGTTGCGCTACGAAAAACGCGTCGCCCGCAACCGGTTCATCGCCCTGGTGATTTTTTTGTTCGTCGTTCTGCTTTGCATCATTTACCTCTTCGCCCACAACCACTAAATCCTTCGTCCGTGAAAAATCAATTTGTCGAACTCCCCATTCCCACGCGCGACGGCCGGTTCACCGCGCGTTATTCCGAAAAGGGCCTGGCCGAAATGGATTTCCCATCCTCTAATCGTAGGCGACGAGGTAACGAGTCTCAAACTTCTTCCTCTAAATCAGTCAGAGACTCCTCACGTCGTCTCCTACAGGTTCCGAATCAAATTCGCCCCTGGCATCGCGCGACGGAAGCTGCATTGAAAAATATCCTCGCCGGACGCACGGCGAAAAACCTGCCGCCACTCGATTTGTCCGGCGGAACGGAATTTCAGCAGGCCGTCTGGCGCGAACTCCGGAGAATTTCCTCTGGGAAAACCCGGAGCTACGGCGAAGTCGCACACGCCATCGGTAAACCCAAGGCCGTCCGGGCCGTCGGAAGTGCATGTGGGGCGAACCCGATACCAGTCCTGGTCCCCTGCCATCGCGTGCTGGCGGCGCACAGAAAGCTTGGCGGGTTTGGCGGCGGATTAGACTGGAAACGCAGATTGCTCGCGCGGGAAGGTGTTGAATTGGAAACCCCAACGGAACTTTGACATTCTCCTAGCCGCGTCGGTTTGGGATGGTAAATCGTCTGCGCCAACGCGGTAGCGTCATGGACTGCGATCCCGACTGGTCGGGACCGCTTTTCTACCTGCAGCGAATGCGAAAGCGCCAGAGGACTGGCGCGGCAATGCGAACGGTGCGGTGACAGCTCACGGCCACGTCACTTTATTTGTCACTGATTCCAGTTTGAAGATTTCCGGCTTCTGGCTTCCGGGCTCCGCCTTCTGCCCTCCGTCCTCTGCCTTCTGATTCCCGGCCTCGGGCGCCAGCCGTAAATTATCGGCAATGGCTTGCGCCAGTTTCTGCCGGAACGCCGCGGTTTCAATCTGCCGCGCATCAGCCGGATTGGACAGGAACCCCGCTTCGATAAGCACCGCCGGGCGGTGTTGTCCATGCAACACGCCGATAAAGCGAGCCCGGCAGACGCCGCGGTCTTCCATCCCGGTTTCATGGAGCAAGCCGGTCTGCAACCGTACGGCCAGCTGCAAATTCTGCGCGTCAAACGCGTTGTTGGGAAAGTTTTCCGACCAATAATCGGGGTAACCGCGGGTCAACGTTGAAGGCATTCCTGTTGGCGTGAGGCAATACGTTTCAATCCCAGCCGGGATTCTGTCCGGCGCCAGCGAGTTGAAATGGAGACTGATGAACAAATCCGCGTGATGCACTTCGGCAAAAGCGACGCGGTTGGACAGTGAATCATCCTGGTCAGTCGTGCGCGTGAGAAAGACCTGCCAGCCTTCCTTCGCCATCAACGGTGCCAGCCGCTCAGCCAGGTCCAGGGTGAATTCCTTTTCAAATCGTCCATCCAGAATACTGTGCGTGCCCGGATTGGTGCCGCCGTGACCTGGATCGATGACGATGACCGGATTGGCCGGTCGCAACGCCAGAGGCGGATCACACAACAGCGGTTCCAGGTTTTTCTGGAGATCGGGTCCGTACAGGCAGATCTGACCGTCGATGATTTGCGGCTCAAAACCGAGGTGAATTTCAACGCCGTTCCAGGTCGCTTCCCGGCTGCCGATGGCCAGAATTATCACGCCGTTGGTAGAACCCACCGCATAACTGGTAACCGGCTGACTCGACAGGAGATGCGGTTTGCCGATGCCGTGTTCCGCCGCCCAATTCTCCAGCGAAACCCAGGTCATGATCGGTCTGGCCGGTGTCTGCCGGCCAGTGGCCACCGGCGGCTGCCATTCCTCAGCCGGAACGGAGGGCCCGTTCGAGGAAGTAATCGGCGGTGATACCTTGACCGGCTGTGGTCCGAAAGGATTGTGGATGATATTGGTATTGACCCAGCTCACCTCGGGCATTTTGCCTTCGTTGGACGGCCGGGCCGGGCCGGCGACACACATAAACATCACCGCCAAGATGATTCCGACTAACTTGTACACCTGGCCATTGTGCGGAAGGGAATAGCTGACTCAAGTTGTTTCGTTAAAATCGTCCTCGTCGTCGTCCTCGTTCTCGTAATCGATTCGTTCGAGGACGAGGACGAGGACGAGCAGGATTCATTCGCAAGCTTTCTCACGTGCTTGTTTGCGGCCGGCGCTTGCGGCATGATTTCCCGAAGTGAAGATTCTTGTTGCCATCACCGGAGCCAGCGGCGCGCTGTATGCGCAACGCCTGCTCGATAATCTGGATTCGCAGGCCCACGAAATCCACGTCGTGCTCAGCAACTACGCCCAACAGGTTATCGCCGGGGAACTGCCGGACGGATTGAAGCTTCCCGCCGGCGTGAAATCACACAATTTGAAGAGCATGAATGCGCCGTTCGCCAGCGGGTCGAACCCGCCCGACGCCATGGTCGTCATCCCCTGCACCATGGGCACGATGGGCCGCATCGCG
Organism: uncultured Verrucomicrobiae bacterium; assembly: GCA_963708525.1. Taxonomy (GTDB): domain Bacteria; phylum Verrucomicrobiota; class Verrucomicrobiia; order Limisphaerales; family UBA11358; genus UBA11358. The sequence continues at coordinate 24,159 of CAVPTH010000018.1, forward strand.
CACGGCTACAGCGAGGATGTGCTGCTCCGTGCCGCCGACGTGGTGTTGAAGGAAAGGAAGAAATTGATTCTGGTTCCGCGCGAAACGCCCTTGAGCCTGGTTCACGTCAAAAACATGGAACTGCTGCTGCAGGCCGGCGCGACGATCCTGCCGGCCAACCCGGGGTTTTATTCGAATCCCCAAACCGTCCAGGAAGTTGTGGACACCGTGGTTGCCCGCGTGCTGGACCATCTCGGCCTGCCGCAGACGCTTGTACCGCGCTGGTCTGAAGAAAGGGAATGAAATGAAAAACGGCAAACATTCAACATTCAACATTCAACATTCAACTCCCAAAGATGGCGAGCCGACAGTTTGGGAATTTAATGAAGGTGGCGGAGGGAATCGAAAGTTCGATCTGGAAGACCGGTTGCTGGAGTTTGCTTCGGCAGTCATAGATTTATCAGAAAGTCTGCCGGACACACGTGCCGGCAATCACGTTGCCGGACAAGTTTTGCGCTCCGGCACATCACCCTATCCAAACCACGGCGAGGCTGAAGCTGCGGAATCCAGGGACGACTTTATTCATAAATTAAAAATTTGTCTCAAAGAATTGCGGGAAACCCGCCGCTGGACGCGACTCATCAAACGCAAGGCCTGGGTAAAAAAAGAAACCGTGTTGTTGTTTATTCTGGGCGAATGCGAAGAATTAATTCGGATTTTTCATTCAAGCATCCAGACCGCCAGACGAAATGCGCAGGCGGAGATCCATAAGCACGCCAGTCCCGTCCAACTCACTTCCGACAAAGCTGGATGACTGTTCGATGTTGGGCGTTGAATGTTGAATGTTGAATGTTCTCTTTGTTTGAAAAATGGGGTTCGTTCGTTCGCTTTTCGCATACGGTCTTCGCCCTGCCGTTCGCGCTGGCGGCCATGGTCGTGGCGGCGCGCGATAACCGCGGCTGGCCCGGCTGGGAAAAATTTCTTCTGATTCTCGCCGCCATGGTCTGCGCCCGGACCTGCGCCATGGCATTCAACCGCATCGTGGATCGCAAATTCGATGCGCTCAATCCGCGCACCGCCAACCGCCACCTGCCCGCCGGACAAATTTCCCTGGCCAGCGCGGTCGCGCTTTGCCTTCTGGCCGCAACCGGTTTGGTGGCCGTAAGTTACTTTCTTAACCCATTGTGTTTTTACCTCTCGCCGATCGCACTCGCGGTGATTTGTTTTTATTCACTCACCAAACGGTTCACGGATTACACGCACGTTTTTCTTGGGCTCGCGCTGGCGCTGGCGCCGGTTGGCGCATGGCTGGCAATAAAAGGCAACAGCATTTCACCGTTGGAAATCCTGCAAATGATTACCCTGGCACTCGCCGTCGTGTTATGGCTGGTCGGCTTCGACATCATTTACGCGTTGCAAGATTACGAATTCGACAAATCGTACGGCCTGCATTCGCTGGTTGTGGCGTGGGGGCCGAAGAATGCCCTGGCCGCTGCCTTTCTCGCGCACATGGTCATGTGCGGATTCCTGCTGGCGTTCGGGCTGCTCTGCCAATTCCGCATCGCCTACCTTCTCGGCTGGTTCATCATTGTCGGTTGCCTAGTGTTGGAACATTGGATTGCCCGCCGCCGCAGTTTGAACTGGATCAACCTCGCCTTCTTCCGATTGAACGCCGCAATCAGCACGGTCTTTCTCATCGTCACGGTCGCCGAGGTGGTTTTTCAAGGCGGGTTCAAGCTGCGTTGAAACGTGATTGATCTTGTAGCCACGCTTGTGAAAGCGTGGAAGAGTCCGCCGATTCACAATGGCGGCTACGAGCCTATCGCCAATTCCGCTGCGAGCGCGCAGCCGGCTTTCCGCCGGTGTTTCGAATTTGGTCTGCGCTCCTTTCGCGGATTGTCTCGCCTCTTCTGCACCATCCCGAGCCAGCCGGAAATCCACCTGCTTCTTGAAACTGTCCACCTTGGCTATCTGCACCCGCACCTGTGTCGCCCAACCGGAAGACCCGGCGGGTGCGTCGGCCGACCAGCTGGCTCCGCTCCGAATCGAACTGATAAAAATCGTCCTCCAGAAAGGAAAGGTGCACCAGCCCGCTCATCGCCAGCCCCGGCACGTCCACAAAGAAACCAAAATTGCGCACGTCCGTCACCAGCGCCGGGTACGGCGTCGGCTGCGGCGACTTGAGCTGCGCCTTCAGAAAGGCGTACAGCTTCACGTCCTTGCTGTCCCGCTCGGCATCGGCGGAATTGCGTTCGGTATCGGAAATATGTTCGGCGGTTTCCTTCAACGAATGGGTTGGACCATGACCGTCCCGGGACAACGCGCGATGCACCACCAGATCGGCGTATCGCCGGATAGGCGACGTGAAATGTGTGTACCTGGCCTTGGCCAGGCCGTAGTGACCGAGCGGCTCGACCGCATAACGGGCGCGCATGAGCGACCGGAGAAACCCGATCTTGAGCGCCGCGCCGATGGGAATCGTACCGAGTTTTTGCAGCAGTTTCTGAACTTCAGTCCGCTTCGTCAGATTGGCGCAGGGCACGTGATGGCTGAGCACCTCTTCACGATATTCCTGCAATCGCCGTTCGTCCGGCTCCTCGTGCACCCGATAAATCGACGGCACATTCCGGGCCATCAACCGGCCCGCCACCGCCTCGTTGGCCAACAACATGAATTCCTCGATCAACTGATGGGAAATATCATTCTCCACTTTCTCGATGCGCGCCACGCGGCCGCGTTCGTCCAGCCGGATTTTCATTTCGGGAAAATCAAGGTCCAGCGAACCTGCCTTGAACCGCAACCGCCGGATCCGCTGGGCCAGCGCGTTCGCGTCATGCAACATCTGCTCCATCCGGTCGTTTGGTTTCCGCTGCAAAATCGCCAGCACTTCCGGGTAGGCAAACCGGCGTTGCGAATGAATCACCGCCGGGTAAAATTCCGTTTTCAGCACCCGGCCTTCATCCGACATTAGAAACTCCACGCATTTGGTCAGGCGATCCACGTCCGGTTTCAACGAGCACAATTCATTGCTCAACGCCTCGGGCAGCATCGGGATCACCCGGTCCACCAGGTACGTTGAATTGCCCCGCCGGCGTGCTTCGGCATCCAGTGCCGTGCCCGGTTTCACATAATGCGATACGTCCGCAATGTGGACCCACAACTTCCATTGCCCCGGCGAAGCCCGCTGGAGACAAATCGCGTCGTCAAAATCCTTTGCGTCGTCCGGATCAATGGTGATGACCTGATGCTGCCGGCAATCTTCGCGCCCGGCCAGTTCGTGCGGCGAAACGGCCGTCCCGGTGGCCCGGGCTTCGTGCAATACCTCCTTCGGAAAATGTAACGGCAGATGGTACTGGCGCAGCACCGACAGCATGTCCACCCCTTCCTCGTCCGGCGCCCCAAGCACCTCGACGATTTCGCCTTCCGGATTGGTGTGCCGCGATTCCCATTCGTGCAACTCCACCACGACCTTGTCGCCGACGCGCGCGGGCCGACCGACGTCGCGCGGCGGCGGTACATAAATGTCGTGCGGCATACGCGGGTCATCGGGAATCACGTAAAGAAACTTGCGGCCCTGCTGCAGCGTGCCGACGATTTGTGTCCGCAGTCGTTCCAGGATGCGAATCACCGCGCCCGTTTCCTGCGCAAGTTGGTCGGAATGCAAGCGCTTCGGCCGGACATCGCGCCGCACCAGCACGCGATCCTCGTGGAGCGCCGTCCCGGTGGCCTCCTGGGGAATCATAATTTCCTTCAACGCCGGATCGTCCGGCTGCAAAAAGCCTTTGCCCTGGCGATTGATGCGAATCCGGCCCGGAACGAGGTCGGCTTCGCGCGACTGGATGTACCGGTTCCCCTTCGTCCGGGCGATGCGGCCGGATTTTTCGAGCCGGCGCAGCACCTCCTGCAACTCCTGCTGACGATGGGGCGCCAGCCGGAGATGCCGGAGCAATTCCGGCACATTGGCCGGTGCATAATCCCGCCGGCCCAGTACTCTTAAAATCTGCTCTTCCATAATTTCATCCCTCAGCCCATGAAGGTCTTTTGCCTGATTATGAATGATTTTTGGCGCATTACCAGCAACGACTCGAACTGGATTACCGATTCACGGTCGATCCTCTTGCCTAACAAACTCACTTTCCCAAGCACGCAATTACTGTTAATTCTTGTTGGTGAACGTTGTTGTTCAACGCAGCGAACTGCGCGACATTTATGACAAGGTGGCGGCCGGCGAGCGGATCGCCGAGGCCGACGCGCTCCGGCTGTTTGAGTCGAAAGACTTGAACGCCGTTGGCGCCATCGCCGATCTGGCCCGCCAGAGAAGAGTCGGCAATCACGCCAGTTACATTGTCAATCGCTACGTCAACTATTCGAACTATTGCATCCTGTCCTGCCAGTTCTGTTCGTTCGCGCGCAAGAAACGCGATGCGGATGGCTTCCAGTTTTCCGTTGAGGAAATCGTCCAGAAAGCACGCGAAGCACTGAAGCTTGGCATCACCGAACTGCACATTGTGGGCGGACTGCATCCATCGCTGCCATTCAGTTATTATACGGACATGCTCAAGGCGCTTCGGGCGCTCAATGACGAGGTAGGGTCATCGCGCTCCGATGACCAGACGGCGCAGCGCGCCATCCCTACCAAATTGCACCTCAAATGCTTTACGGCCATCGAAATCCTGCACCTGGCCTGGCTGGCCAAAAAATCCGTCAAGGAAACCTTGCAGGAGTTGAAAGCAGCCGGACTGGATTCGCTCACCGGCGGCGGTGCGGAGATTTTCCGCAAGGAAGTCCGCTCAACCATCGCCAAGGGCAAGGAATCGGCCGAGGAATATCTGGACGTCCACCGCACGTGGCACCGGATGGGCGGACGCAGCACCTGCACGATGCTTTACGGCCATGTCGAATCCCTGGCCGACCGCGTGGATCATCTGCGGCAACTGCGCGCGTTGCAGGATGAGACACATGGCTTTGTCGGTTTCGTGCCACTGGCTTATCAGCCGCAGGACAACGAGGTTCCGGTCGAACATCCGCCGACGGGCTTCGATTCGTTGCGAACCATCGCCGTCAGCCGTATCTACCTCGACAATTTCGATCACATTACGGCGTATTGGGTCGGGCTCGGCCTGAAATTGGCGCAGGTGGCATTGAGCTATGGCGCGGACGATCTGCATGGCACCATTATCGAAGAACATATCTTCCACATGGCCGGGGCGACCTCGCCGCAGTTGCAGACGGAGGCCGATATGGTCAAGGTCATTCGCGAAGCCGGTCGCACACCCGTCCAACGCAACACCTTTTACGAGCCGATTAAAATCCTTACGGATGGTCCTCAAGCCGGGCCAACGGAAAATTCAGGCTACTCAAAAGTGCTTGAAGACAATCTGGCCACGGCATGACTCAACACATGCTAATATCCCGTATCGGCAAGGCCTTTCTGGTCAGAACCGTCGTGATCAGTTATTTAACGGTGCTGTTGACCGGTTGCTCGACCGTGGTGACCTATCATGCGAACCTCCCCGCCGGGCCGGCCAGGCCAGCGGGTTATCCCATTCCCGTTTACACCGAAAATATGACGGTCCCCCGGCCGTGTGAATTGATTGGAACGGTGACCGTTGCCGAAAATTCTTTTACGATGCGGGGCGGGTCAGCCGATGAAGAAACGAAAAAGATAATTGAAACCGCCTGGAAAAAAGGCGCCGATGTCGTCCATATCAGTTCGATTGAAACGCCGGGCTTCACCCGCGCCGCTTTCCGCATGGAAGCCGATTTATTGCGCTACGCCGACGACTGGGAAACCATTCCCGTTTCGACGCAGAATCTGGCAGACTATTTCGACAAGAACGCACCACGTCTCGACCCGATTGAAGGTGTCTGGGAGGGGGCCGGAACCAATCCTAATCACATCGTTATCATTCGGGATCAGTACAAACCCGGGCGGGATTTTGTCGGGTTTATTCTTAGCCCGGACAATCCCACCTGGCATGAGGGCTACAAGAAAATGGACATCAAACGCGGAGTTCAACCCGGCGCTTACATCCTCGATTATTATCTCGAAGATTTCAACAGAGTGGAAGTCACCGTCATTCTGGGCCACAGCCGGACGTTCACGTTGAACATGCCCACCTCCGAGGAAGAAGCCGACTTTGTTACCTATACCAAAATCCGTTAAATCCTTTGAACCCTTCGACCCCTGACATGCCCGCTCCCGAGACCAACCCATTCCGTATCGGCTCGGTCAAATATCTCAACGCGGTGCCGCTCACGCGTGGCATCGAGAGCAATGTGTATTTTGCCACACCCGCTCAGCTCGCCGAACTGCTGCGCTGTGATAAACTCGACGCCGCACTCGTCAGCATCACTGAGGTCCTGTTCAACGACCGTTACGACATTCTGGACGGCATCGCCGTCGCGTCCCTGGGCGAGGTTTACAGCGTGTTGCTGGCGCATTGCGTGCCGCTGGAGAAAATCACGGAAGTTTTTTGCGACCCGGCGTCACTGACCAGCGTGAACCTGCTGAAGGTATTGCTGGCGGAACGCGGATTGAAGCCGGAGTTCAAGCCGTTGCCCGACTACGACTCCGCCCCGGAACGCGACGCGGTGCTGCTCATCGGCGATCGCGCGATTGATTTCCAGCGCGCGACACACGTCCACAGCATCTTTGATCTGGGTACGGCGTGGTATGAATTGACCAACCTGCCGTTCGTCTATGCCGTCTGGGCGCTGCGGCGCGGCATTGAGCACACGGAGCTGTGCCGCGAGCTGGTGGAGGCCAAGCAGTTTGGACTGGAGACCCTGGATTATCTCATCGAAACCCGCGAGGAATACGACGAGGACTTCCGCCGGGACTACCTCGGCTGGCACGTGCATTATCATCTGGCGGCCGACGAAAAACGCGGTATCTCCAGGTTCATCGAGTTGCTTCGCAAGCACGGCCTCGGCCCGGTGTACGAGCCGAAGTATGTAAAGTAGCCGCGGATGTGAATCCGCGGACCTTGTCGAGGAAAACCGCCGATTCACATCGGCGGCTACAATCCCTTCTCCAACCTGGCCAACGTCTCGGGATCACGCACATCCACCCAGCGACCGGGGATTTCCAGGCCGGCCAACCTTTGCCCGGCGGCGACCATCGCACTGATGGCATCGGTCAGTTCATATTCCCCGCGCGGTGATTTCTGCAATTGGGCAGTGAAATCAAACAGTGACGGCCGGAAAATGTAGATGCCGGCGTTATACCACGCCGGCGCGCCCGGCTTGAGCCAGTCGTCACGGCGCAATTGGTCCAATTGCTTCGATGACGGTTTTTCCACCAGCCGTTTCAGACAAAACTGTTCGTCGAAAAAATTCAGTCCGCCCTGGGTCACGTCTTCGCCGCGCGTGACCGTGATCACCCCCGCGAAATCGCCTTCGCCGAACCGCCGGATCATTTGCGGATACGTTTCGGCCGGAACCAGGATGTCCCCGTAGGTCAACAAGAACGGTGAATCGCCAACGAATTCCTTTGCCGGTTCCGGAGCCTTGCCCGTGCCGTCCTGGACCACCTGGTGTCCATACGCAATGTGCGTGTCCCATTTTTCGCCGTCGCCGAAATGATTTTCGATCACCTCGGCCCGCCAACCGGTGACGATGAACAGGTCATGGACCCCCGCAGCCCGGATCCCGGCGACAATGTGTTCGAGGATGGGCCGGCCCTGTACCCGGAGCATGGGCTTGGGCAGCTCGTTGGTGAGTCCCCGCATGCGGGTGCCCTTGCCGGCGGCGAGAATGACGGCTTTCATTTGGTCACAGGTGAACACAACCGGGCCGGGATGAAAAAGAAAATTTCATTCGTTCCACTCGCCGGTTTTCAAATAGGGCTTCAATTTTTCCTTGAGCGTTTCGCGCCCGCGATGGATGAGCGATTTGGTGGCGGAAAGCGAACAGCCCAGGATTTTGGCGATTTCTTCGTAGCTCAATTCCTCCTGCCGGCAGAGCAAGATGGCGGTACGCTGGTTTTCCGGCAGCCCGGCCAGCGCCTCCTCGATTTTTTGGGCCAGTTCGCCGTGCAACAATTTTTCCGGCGGCAGAACACTGCCTTTGTCCTCGAACTGCTGGCGCGGCTGGTCTTCGTGCTCGGCGTGACTTTCCTCGAGCGAATCGGCGGGATGACGCGAGCGGCGGCGGATTTCATTCAAGCAGAGGTTGCGCGCGATGGTAAACAACCAGGTGGAAAACTTGGCGCGCGATTCATAACGTTTGGCGGATTTGTACACCTGCAGAAAAACGTTTTGCGCAAGGTCTTCCGCCTCGGCCTCATCGTGCAACGTGCGATAAACGAGGTTCATGACCGGCTGCTTGTATTTTTCCACCAGCTCCGCGAAGGCCACCCGGTCGCCGCGTTTGACGCGCAGCATCAGGACGGCATCAGGGTCGGGAGGCACCGGCATCGACGAACTTTAGAACAGTCGCACGGGGCGGGACAAGGTTTTCGCTGGCCCGAATCCTCCTCGTCCTCGTCCTCGTAATTGAAAATGGTCGAGGGCAAGGACGAAGACATGGCCACGCTTGCTTTCAGGCCGTTTTGTTCGCAACTTGTGCGCCCGTGCAGGATTTAATCAGAAAAATCGAGGGAGATGCGGAGGCGCGCCTGTCTTTCCCGGCCAACACCGACACCGGGGACAGGCTTCCGCGCTACAAGGGTTTTCTCAAGGTGGAAACGCACCGGCTCAAACTGTGGCACCGGGGCGGCGCGGGCGGGCGCGAAATCTGCGGAGCCCGGACGGCGATGCTCGACGCGCTGTTGCGGCACCTCTGGACCCTGGCGCGCAGCAGTTTGTCGCTCCCGGCCCAAAAGGAATTTCCGCCGCTGGCGCTCGTGGCCATCGGCGGTTACGGTCGCGGGGAATTGAACCCGTACAGCGACATTGACTTCATGTTTTTGCATGACGGGCAGGTCGCGTCGGGCAAACCGCTTCCCTACCTGTCCCGGCTGATTGACGGCGTGCTTTATCCCCTCTGGGACATCGGCCTGAAGATCGGTTATTCCGTGCGCAGTATTGACGACTGCGTGAAGGTGGCCAACACCGACATGCAATCCAAGACCTCCCTCATCGAGTCGCGATGGATCATCGGCGACGAAAAACTGTTCAAGAAGTTCCAGCGGGTGATCATCGACAAATGCGTGGACGGTTTTGAGGAAAAATACATTGCGGCGCGCGTGGAAGACCAGCAGGCGCGCCATGCCAAATACGGCAACTCGGCCTGCATGCAGGAGCCGAACATCAAAAACGGCTGCGGCGGGCTGCGCGACTTTCAGAATGTGCTGTGGATGGCCTTTTTTAAATATCGCGCCCGGTCACTCGCCGAGCTGGAAAAGCGCGAATTCGTCAGCCGGTTCGAACACAAGCAGCTCGAAGCCGCCTATGACTTTCTGCTGCGGACTCGGACGGAACTGCATTATCACTCCAATCGGGCGGTGGACGTGCTCGGCAAGAATCTGCAACCGGCCGTGGCGCTCGGTTTGGGCTACGGCGAACGTTCACCGAGCAAACGCATCGAGAAATTCATGCGCGATCTTTACACGCACATGCGCAATGTCTTTCTGATTACGCGCACGCTGGAACAACGCATGGCCCTGCTGCCGCCAACGCCCGGAAAACTTTCCCTGCGCGCGTGGCTGCCCAAACGCCGGATGCCCGAACCGGTGGACGGCTTTTTATTCCTGGCGGGCGAGATCCACGCCGCCTCCCGGCGCATTTTCCGGGAACAACACCAGCGCCTGATGCGCGTGTTCCTGTACGCCCAGCAGCGACGGCTGAAACTCCATCCCGACCTCGAGCAGCTCATCCGTAATGAGATCTCGCTGGTGGACCGCGACTTCCTGAATGACGCCCATGTGCGGGAGACGTTCCTGACTATTCTAGCTCAGCGCGGCAGCGTGGCCGCCGTCCTGCGGGCCATGCATGAGGTCAACTTTCTCGGCAAATATATCCCTGAGTTCGGCCGGCTCACCTGCCTGGTGCAACATGAATTCTATCATCAATACGCCGCCGACGAGCACACGCTGGTTTGTCTCGAACAGCTCGACCGCATTTGGGAGGCCGAAGACCTGCCCTATAAAAGCTACGCGCCGCTCTTCCAGAGCCTCGAACGGCCCGGTCTGCTTTATCTGGCGTTATTGTTGCATGACGTGGGAAAGGCGGGACAACACAAACGGGGCGGCCATCCGGAAGTCAGCGCGGAAATGGCCCTGCGCGTCGCCCGGCGGCTGCGGCTCGACAGTGCCGCAACGCACACGCTGCAGAGCATCATCGAGAACCACCTGCTGATGGCCAGCGTCTCGCAACGGCGCGATCTGGACGACGCTGCGGTTGTCCGTAACTTCGCCCGGAAAGTTGAAACGTCGGAGGCGCTCGACCTGCTGACATTGTTGACCTTCGCCGATTCGCAGGGCACCAGCGACAAACTTTGGAACGGATTCAAGGACGCCTTGTTGTGGCAGTTGCACAGCCGGGCGAGGGATCTGCTGACCGGCGGCACCGAGTTCATCCGGGTCGAGGCGGAACAACGGGAATCCCGGCTGCAGGAAGTTCACCAGCTGGCCGCCAAAACGTTGAGCCCCGAGGAGATCAATGTCCATTTCGCCACGTTGCCGGCGCGCTATTTCCAGGTTCGGACCGCCCGGGAAATCCTGGACGACCTGGAACTGGCGCATCGTTTCATGCGCCGGCTGATCCTGGAAAACGACCGTGTGCTTTCGCCGATTATTGCCTGGCGCGACGAGGCTGACCGCGGCTACAACGCGGTTGAAATCTGCACCTGGGACCGGGCCGGGTTGTTCAGCAAAATCGCCGGCTCGCTCAGCGCCTGTGGACTGAACATCATGGGCGCGCAGATTTTTACCCGTACCGACAGCATTGTGCTGGACACTTTCTACGTCAACGACGGGCGCACGGGCAATCTCGCCACGCGTCAACAACACGACCAGTTGGCCGATCTCCTGGAAAAGGTACTGACGGACGAAGCCGTCGACCTGCCTGCGCTGATCAAGCGCCAGATCACCCAGCAACCGGCTTACCAGGGCTACACGGGTGAACATATCCAGACACAGATTTACTTCGACAACGAGGTATCCGATACGCGCACCCTTATTGAAGTCGAAACCGAGGATCATCTCGGCTTGCTCTACATGATTTCCCAGACCCTGTCGAAACTGGCGGTGGATATTATCGGCGCCCGGATCGTGACCGAACGTGGTGCGGCCATTGACAGTTTTTACGTTTGTGAGCTGAGCGGGGGTAAAATCGATTCCCCCGAGCGACAGGTGGTCATCGAACGCCGGTTACGTGAGGCCATCCACCGTCTGCGGACCACGGCGTAATGCCGGAGCAAACCTGTTGCCAGCCGGCGGCAAGTTTGATACAAGGAGAAACGCGGGGCGTGCCACGGGTTCGATGACAAAGCGGGCGCGCCGCGCCAAAGAGAACGGGAGATGGTAGCACAGCGAGGGCGGGCTTGCCGCGCTGAAGCGTAGCGAAAGCGGGTGTGGTTCAGTGGTAGAATGCGGGCTTCCCAAGCCTGAGATGAGGGTTCGATTCCCTTCACCCGCTCCATTCATAATCAACGACTTACGTATCAGTGCAGTAAAAGTGCAGTAAGTTGGCTCCTTCATATTCTTCCTCTGTGTGGTGCTCTTTTCCAGTGGGCAATGGTTGTTTGTATTTATCACGCTGCCTGCAAAATTCTCGCCGCCCGCGGTGGCAGGCTGGCATCGGGTTTGGGTTCCGTGTTGCGCTCTGGCAGCCGATTCCCGGCATTCTTCAACCCGTTTTGTGCTGTTCGCCACGCCACGAAATCCTGCCAGAAGACGACACCGTGAAAGACTGGAAAACCGGCGAGGTGAAACCATTGGCGCGCCGTCGAATATGAAATACCGGCGAGTACCGCAAATTCCTTAGCGTTCAAAGCTTGGTCCAGCCGGCGCTTTTCCAGTACGTCGGCTAGCCCGGTGATGCCGTCGGCATTTCCGTCGAAGTAGGCAATGATGTAGAGCTCATAGGTGATATGTCAGAGATTATTCAGGAAACCACTGTTGCCCGGACTCCTCACCCCGGCGGCGGCGTTCCCGGAGGGCCTCGAAAACCCGGTCCATGAACTGATCCATTGGATGGTCGCCCAAGGCCAGACGGCAGGCTTGGGCCAGTTTCTCTGCTTCTTTGTCGGAGATTTTTGGAAGCTCTAATTTCTTATGCATATACGTTCTTTGTGTCCAAACGCATCGGGGAAGTGGGTGTTTGACGACAATGCTCCACACTGTGGAGTTAGTCATCGGGAACACTTTTTCGGAGATTTTCATTCTCCGCACATCCGGCCAGTTCTGGCCGTGCCACCGTGACTATCGCACTTACGAAAGCTCGGATTGGCAGTTTGAGCGCAACGGCTCAAACGTTCCTGATGCTGTTTGTTAAAGTATCAGCTTCTTGAGAAAAGGCAACTTCGCCAAATTTGCAAAAACCTCGTGCGAGTGAATCCTCAAATTTCGCGCTGACCACTGAGCGAATTTTGCCCGGCAAAATCCCCCCAATGGTTCAAGGAGCGGGCCAGGGGGGGGCCACTTCTGATTCCTAGTCATAAGCTTTGAGCACAGAAACCCGAGGAAAATCGAAAGAACTTGGTCCTGTACCTGCCCCGGACCTTGCCAATTGTGCTGGGGGGCCGCAGCACTAACGCTGGATCAGGCCGTTACCCACAAAGGTATCGACGAGCCCACGCCCAAAAGCGGTTTAGTCCCCGCACTCAAGTTTTTTTTGGGAGGCCGGGGGGCCTGCGACCAAAAGATTCTTGAGGCGGCGCGGCTATGCGGGGATTGCCGATGAGGATTCTCTAAGTCCTTTTCGGCAACTCATGAAAGCCAATGATTACAGGGCCTTACGTCATCCCTGCTGAGCCGACCTGCGGTCTGTACAGGACGAACTAGGGCAAGTCGAAGCCGATTTTTAGGCACGGACCATGAGACAGGCCATTGACACTAAATGAAGCGCGAAGTTGCGTCGCGAGAACATATTTCGCTCAAAAGGAGGACGGAAGCTGGCTCGGACCCGGGCAAGCCAGACTTCCAAATGTCGCTACAAGACACAGTTTTTCCATTTATACCCAGAAAAGGAACTAAGAAACTAGATACTATAGTTTAGTGCTTAGTTTAGTAGTTCCACCTTTTGGGTAGTCCCTCCGTTCGATGCGAGTCAAAGCGATGGCGCGCACAGTGCGCGGCCGCAGGCAGAAACTATCATTTGGGTAACTTTGAGACCGAGGAGGAGGCAGCGCGTGCCTACGACAATGTGTTGTATTACCTCCGTGACTACGGATTCAAGCATAGCGGGGAAATGAACTTCCCACGCGAGTATGAGGTAAATCCTCCACCCATGACCGACTCCACGCGCCGGGTCATTCTCGACTGTTCCGGGCGGCGGGGCGCTCAGGACCCGCAGCAGTTGCCCAAATCGGTTGCCCGTTGCCTGCCGCTGTTACGCCAAATCGCGGCAGCGGTTCCCGAGTTGGAGGATGCATTGCCGCAGGCTTACGCGATTGACCAACGTTTTCAGCAAAAGTTTGAAAATTTTCAGGCTGCGGTTTCCCTGAATTTCCGCCTCTTATAATTTCGTCAAAACTCACGGCGCGATTTGTATGACGCCAGCGCAAGCGGCGGGCGTGGAAAGCAGCGCGTGGACGGTGACGGAACTGGTTGAACGCTGTGGAGAATAAACAGGATTATCTGGCCAAATTCAAGTTGCGGTTTCGCAGTTGCACGACTGCGGCGCGATGTGGCGTGAGACTGTGCCTGTCCACGAAGTCTTTAAGGGCGAAACGGTCTGGCAAGGGGATGTTGAGGTTTTTGATCTCCATGACCATCCAAAGGCCAAACGTGCTTATGGTTGGTCGCATCCAGAAAGCAAAGATGGTAAGGGGGAACGTTTCGTTACTGTGCTTTCAATCCCGCCAGTCGGTTCACCTGAAACGGCGGTAAAAATGTCAATCTACAGCGACATTAAGAAATCGAGGGAAAAATGATTGGACTTTATATCATTTTGGGAATCTTAGTTTTGCTTTGCATTCTTCGATTTTTTGAGAAGCGAGGATGGTTGAGAAGGTGGTAATTTAAATTAAGGCACTACCTGAAGCTGCACTCATTTGCTAGGACACGCCGGGTGCCGTAGTGTGGGGTGTGAACATGGTTGAACTGAAAGAGCCACCGAAAGACCTTAGTAATTATGTTCAAGCACCAGAGCGTTTTGCTTTTGACGAATTTGTAACGAATCTGCGCGGCTTAATTAGAGAAGGAACAGCAAATATCGAGATTGAAGAATGTTCGTTGGCAATAATTAAAGACCTCGAAAAAGTGATTTCTGAAGGTGGCTACACCGTACAATTCATTCACATACCCGGAATGACGGCACATGCCCACTTCTACCTAAAGAAATTCTAACAGTTCAAATCGCACCACCAACCGCGACATGCAGATCAATTGGCCGGTGGCTCCAGACGCTGTGTTATAGAGCATTCCCCAATCAATTATCATGGGCTGTGTGTGCAATTCAATTATTGCTCCGCTTCTTGAGAATCTGGGCCAACTTGACCTGCATAAACTGCGAGAGGCTGGTGCTGCAAACGTTCAAATGATTAGAATCATGCCAGGCTTTCAATTCGGCAACATCGATCGGGATGCGATAAGGGACATTTCCGCTGCTCTTAATACCCTTCTCCGATGCTTCAATCTGAGTCACAAAGCCGTTATAAGGGGGCGCGTTTTGTCTCTCGCCGATTGGCAGCAAACCAAGAACAAAGGCGTATGATTCCGGCGTGTACCACGGTATGGCGATTGGGACACTTTGCATGAATGTTATTAAATCAGATTAAGTCCTCGTGCTGAATGAAATCGCTGCAAGTGGGCTGTCTCTTGTTCCGTATCTCTGTTCTCCGGTTCCGGGCAACAAGGTTCTGGTAACTGGTCGCAGGCTTCCCGTGACTCGTGCACAGGAAAAGAGACCAGTGATAGAGGATCAGAGATGTGGTCGCCGCGCCGCTGAGGTGCAGAGCGGCTTGCGGAGTTGCGCTTCTTGGATTACTTAGGGTTGCTCTACCAGTTTAACCGTTACACCGACGCAGGAGAGTCATCCCAAACAGACTAGCCATCGCGTCAACCTGACAACCCTCATAGAAGCTCCAGTGATGTGTTTGGCGCATTGGACAATTACACAACGCGCAATTCACGTCGTTTTGGCTAAAAAACGACCTGTCTTGAGGTCAGAAATGCCCGTTTTAGTTGGCGCCGTCGGCGATGGAATCCGCATCGCGCGTAAATGTGCTGGTATGACGTGGGAACTGCTTTCAAAAATCACCAACTTTCCTGTTTATTGGCTTGGGCGCTGGGAACGTAACCGGTCGGTTCCCACGGATGGAGATTGGAGAAAACTGCTTCTTGTTCTAAAACCATAAGCCAATGCATCCTGTGCGCGATGTTGCCTTTTTGCGACCGCGTTGTAAACGTGCCCTGGAAAGATGTTGCCGCTGTATGGACCTTCAGTTGTTTCCATAG
>CAVPTH010000019.1:0-29451 GCA_963708525.1 uncultured Verrucomicrobiae bacterium
GGCTGCTCTTGCTTGCCTGCCCGCCGCACGCCGCCTGGCTGAGCGCCGCGGCCAGGAGAACCGTGGGAAGCAGTCGAGTCATCCGCGCAAATCGTATGGCTGTGCCACGATCCTGTAAAGGCTCGAGCGTGCTGATGCGCGTTCGCACGGATATACAATGCGTTGACCAAAGCGACAACGGCGGCACACGCAACGCGATGTGGCCGGCCAGTTCGCGCAAGCGGCCACGCGGCAGCCGCCTTCAAAGAGCGAGCCTTTGCCGTCGCGATAAGGGCCGTTGTCGCATGGCAGCCTGGTCTGGGACAGGTCGGCCATCTGGCCGGCGAACATCGCGTTGCGTGTGCCGCCGTTGTCGCTTTGGAAAACAATCAGCGTGTTGTCGCGCAGCCCTTTCTTGTCGAGAGCGGCGACCACGCGACCGATTTCGTCATCCAGGCACGTCACCATGCCCGCATAGATGCGGCGCGTGGGGTCGGCGATGTTCGGGTAGCGGTCCACGTATTCCTGCGGCGCTTGATACGGCGTGTGCGGGGCGTTGAAAGCGAGGTAGAGATAGAACGGTTTGTTCGCGCTTTGCTCATTGATGTATTTCACGGCGTCGTTGCCGAGGAGCTGGGTCGTGTAACCTTTTTCGTGGACGGGTTTGTTGTTGCGGAACCAGTCGAGCACGCCGGCGTCGCTGTGCGTGTAATAATCCAGCTCGCCGATCATCGCGCCGTATTGGTATTCAAAGCCGCGCTGTTTGGGCCAATACTTCATGTCCGCGTGGCCGAGATGCCACTTGCCGATGATGGCAGTGTTGTAACCGGCCTGTGCAAGGCATTGCGGCATAAGCCATTCGTTGGTGGCCAGGCCGTAACCCGCGGGACCGGGGATCACAATCGTCTGTAGTCCGTAGCGGAACGGGTATCGTCCCGTCATCAACGCGGCGCGCGTGGGAGTGCACATCGGCTGTGCGTAAAACTGGGAAAACTTCACGCCGCTTTCGGCGAGCTTGTCCAGGTTTGGTGTCTTGATGTCGGTGCAGCCATTGAAGCCGACATCCTTCCAGCCGAGATCATCGGCGACGATGTAAACGATATTGGGTTTGGCGTCGGCTGCACGGGTAGCGGATACGCTTGTGGCGACTGCCGCCGCCAGGGCAAGACGGGTTATTGTCTTCATGATTTCGGACGGGCTGGCGTATCCAATAATTCAAACAGCGCTCAGAGCAAAGCTTTTTCCCATTTAAACATCGGTTTATTTGCCCTTTGGTGATATCGTGGAGTCCTGTTACCGGTCGGACTTGCTGCCCGGTTGCTGGTTGCTATAGTTGCGCCGGTTCAATTCCGTCGTGAGGTTTAACCATGTTGGCACCACCATCCTTAAAGAATGTTCTGTTCTATCCGGTAACTGCGGGAGTTGCGTTGGCGGCGATGGTGGTCACGGGCACCTGGTGGTCGGGACAGAACATTGACTGGCTGGTCATGAACAGCCGGGTCTGGACGAACTACGAATTGTGGCGCGCTCTGACCTGTACCTTAGCGCATGCCAACCTCGTTCATCTGGCCTTCAACCTTTACTGGGTATGGACATTTGGGGCACTGGTGGAACGGGAGTACGGTCATTTAAGGTGTGGGGCCATATTCCTACTGCTCGCGTTTGGCTCTTCACTGGCCGAGTTTACGCTGTTTTCCGGCGGAGTAGGGTTTGTCCGGGGTGGGGTATGGGTTATGGGGCATGCTGTGGGTGCTGGAGAAACGCGATGTGCGATTCGCCGGAGCGGTGGATTATCAGACGTCACGCCTGTTCGTCATCTGGTTTTTCCTTTGCATCGCGCTGACTCTGGCCAATGTGATGCCGGTGGCGAACGTTGCGCATGGGACGGGGGCGGTTCTCGGCGTGCTTCTGGGATTCGCTGCAAGCGGCAGGGGTGCTGTGAGGTGGAAAAGCCTCGTTGGACTGGCGGCGGTGATTCTTATCGGACTGGCGGGATCGACGGTGCTTTGGCCCCGGGTCAATCTTTCCGCGGATGCCGAGGCCGAGGTCGAGCTGGCGGGATATGAGGCCTTGAAGCAAAACAACGATGTCGACGCCGTGAAATTTCTGGAAATCGCCACCCGGATGAGGCACGCGCCTTCCCGGGCCTGGTATAACCTCGGAATTGCCTATACCCGGGTGGGACGGTTTGACGATGCGCTGACTGCCTACGAACATGCCGCGCGGATGCCCGATGCCGACGCCAATGCCGAACAGGCGGCGCAGGAGGTCAGGGACTATTTGACTTTGAAAAAGCAGATTTCATCGGGGGAAGCAGGGTACGAAACCAATGCCAGTCCGGCTGTTCCGGGTCCGCCAACAAACCGGTGAGGATTCGTCGGTTT
Source organism: uncultured Verrucomicrobiae bacterium (assembly GCA_963708525.1). GTDB lineage: Bacteria > Verrucomicrobiota > Verrucomicrobiia > Limisphaerales > UBA11358 > UBA11358. The sequence goes on from CAVPTH010000019.1 coordinate 2,364, forward strand.
CTTGAAGTTTTCATCGTTCTTAATTCTTAAAATCCATGTTTCTACCTCTTTCATGTTGATTCCGGTTTCGGCCGCGGCCCGGGACAAAAAAAGGCAAGGAACTGGCATGGAATATGCGGGTTTTAGTCGTTCATGGTCCAGCAGATCGCTCATCGAAAACACATCCTGGTGGTGGACGACGAACCTCTCGTCCGCTACACCATCCAATTGTTGCTCCGGGATGAAGGTTATATCGTTGACGAGGCCAAAAACGGATATGAAGCGCTGGCCATGTTTGAGCCCGGCAAGTTCGATATGATCTTCACCGACTACTGTATGCCGGACATGAGGGGTGATGAACTGGCTGCCTCCATCAAACGGCGCGCACCCAAACAACCCGTCGTCATCATTACGGCCTTTCTGGAAAAACTCCAGTGTTCCATCGATGCGCTGGGTGGGGTTGATTCCATCATCTGCAAACCTTTTGAAGTGGAAACCCTGCGAACGGCCATCCAACGGTACGCGCCAGGCTGAACTTCCGTGCCCGCAGTCAGGGTTTAATCTCCTCCGGATTTTCGGGTCGCAATCGCGCTTCCGCCAGATCAATGTCCAGTTGGATTCGGCGCAGGACTTCATCGCTGATATCACCCCGGTTGCGCAGATGGAGGATGGTCTTCCGTTCCTCCGTTAAGGTCTCCTGAGAGAGGTGTTCGTATTCCGAGGAAAACAAATGGCGCGGGGTGCTGGGACTTTCCGCGTCGCTGGTTTCCAACTGGCGAATACGGTCCTCGTACTCGATGATCAACCGCCGTTTCGCGTCGGCTTTCGCCGGGTTATGCTCGGCAAATTGTTTGAGCCGGGCGAGGGCCGCTTGATTCGCCTTCAGCCGGGCATCGTGTTCCTCCCGGGCAGCCGCGCCGTCATCCTTGATTCCGAGCCCGCGAATCAGGATGGGCAGGCTTAACCCCTGAACCACGAGTGTCGCCAGAATGACGGTGAAGGTCAGGAACAGCACCAGATCACGGTTGGGGAAGGGATCACCCCTGGCAACCGTAAACGGCAATGCCAGCGCTGCCGCCAGCGAAACGACCCCGCGCATACCCGTCCAGGCTACAATGGTGACATGACGCCACGATGGATACGGGTCCCGGGCACGAACCTGCTTGAAGAGCAACCGCGGCAAATAGGCTGCGGGGAAAACCCACAGGATACGGATGAGAATCACGGCGATGCTGATCATCAGGGCATAGCTCACGAGCTGGCCAACGGAATAATCGGCGTGGCGGGACAACGCCCGCATTATCCCGGGCAGTTGCAGTCCAATCAGAACGAAAACGAAACCGTTCAGGAGAAATTGGATCATTTCCCACACCGGCCCGGACCGAAGCCGGGTCCGGAAGCTGATCAATTCGGGTTCACGCCGCCCGAGATACAGGCCGGCAGTCACGACGGCCAGAACGCCGGAAACACCCAGCCGTTCGGCTGCCAGATACGCCGCAAAGGGGACCAGGAGAGAAAAGGTGATCTCAATCGGTGCATCATCCACACGCGCATGGAACCACGCCGCCAGCCGGCCCGCTGCCAATCCGACCAGGATTCCGCCCAGGCCAATGACCACGAATTCACCGCCGGCCTGAGCGAGGGAAAATGAGCCGGTGGCCACTGCCGCCACGGCGAAGCGATAGGTGACCAGCGCGGTGGCATCGTTCACCAGACTTTCACCTTCCAAAACGGTGACGATGCGACGCGGTACGCTGAGCCGTTCGGCAATGGCCGTGGCCGCCACGGCGTCCGGCGGAGAAATGATCGCGCCCAAAACGAATCCGACTGCCAGTGGCAGATGAAAGAGATAATGCGCCAGCCCGGCCACCAGCACCGTGGTGAAGAGGACCAGCCCGATGGCCAGGAGCGAAATGGGCCGGAGGTTGGCGCGGAAATCCCGCCACGAGGTGAACAATGCCGCCGGGTAAAGGAGTGGCGGCAGGAAGAAAAGGAAAACCAGTTCCGGATCCAATCGAACCGAGGGCAACCCCGGAATCCAACCGATTAACAATCCGCCGATTACAAAAAAGATGGGATAGGGAATGTGTAACCGGCGGGCCAACAGCGCCAGAACCGCCACGGCCAGCAGTAAACCTACAAAAATATCGATGACGTACCCCGCCATGCCGGGCAGAAACTAACTCCAAGCCGGCGCGTTTGGAAAGTGGCGCAGCGAAAAGGCGACTTGTGGTGGCGACTGTGGTTGGAACAAAAAAGGCGCGCCTCTGGAGGCGCGCCTGTGAATAATTCTTTTGGCGGTTATTTCGCCACCAGTTCGTCGTCGTCAATGCGCGGCACCGGCGGTTTCGTGCCGGCTCCTTCCGCCGATGGACTGTCCACCGGAATGCGCATCGCGTAGAACGAGCGATAGACAAACGTCAGCGCCACCAGGAAGAACACGATGCCGATACCCGTCTTCACGCCCTGGCTTTTCATCGTCACGGCGATTTCCGCCGCCAGCAAACCGAACAGCGTGGTGAATTTGATGATGGGATTCATCGCCACCGAGCTGGTGTCCTTGAAGGGATCACCCACGGTGTCGCCGACCACGGTCGCGGCGTGTAATTCGGTCCCTTTTTGTTTCAAATCCACTTCCACAATTTTCTTGGCGTTGTCCCACGCGCCGCCCGCGTTCGCCATGAAGATGGCCTGGAACAGACCGAAGAAAGCGATGCCGACGAGGTATCCGACAAAGAAGTAGGGATCGAAAAAGGCCAGTGCCAGCGCCATCGAAAAGACCACGATGAAGATATTGATCATACCCTTTTGCGCGTAGATGGTGCAGATTTCCACAACGCGTTTGCTGTCGGCGATGGAGGCCTCGGCCTTGTTAAGGTTGAGGTGTTCCTTGATGAACACGACCGCGCGGTAGGCGCCGGTGGCGACTGCCTGCGTGCTGGCGCCCGTGAACCAGTAAATCACCGCGCCGCCCATGAGCAGCCCGAGGATGACCTGGGGGTGCACCAGGCTCAACATGGAGATGATGCTGAAATTGGGGTCCGTCTGGACGCCCACATTTTGCAGCAGCATGATGATGCCAAAAATCATCGTCGTCGCACCGACGACGGCGGTGCCGATGAGTACCGGCTTGGCCGTGGCTTTGAAGGTGTTACCCGCCCCATCACCCTTTTCCAGTTCCAGCTTGGAATTTTCAAAGTCCGGCGTAAACCCGAAGGTCCTTTCGATTTCCGCACTGATGTTCGGAACGGATTCGATGCGGCTCAGTTCATAGATGGACTGGGCGTTATCGGTGACCGGGCCGAAGCTGTCCACGGCGATGATGACCGGCGCCATGGCGAGGAAGCCGAAGGCGACGAGGCCGAAGGCGAAGATGGGCGCGGCGAACTTGAATTGTTCCGGCATCAGCGAGAGCAGGGCCGGATTTTGCGAGAACAGATAGGCCCCGAACATGAGCGCGATGATGACCAGGCCCATCCAGAACGCGCAGAAATTGCCCGCAACAAACCCGGACAGGATGTTCAGCGACGCGCCGCCCTGGCCGGACGCGGTGACGATTTCTTTCACGTGCCGCGACTTGGTGCTGACGAAGATTTTCGTGAACTCCATGATGAGCGGCCCGGCGAGCGTGCCGCAGGAGATGATGCCGGCGAGCACCCACCACAAATTCGGATCGGCCGCGCCGGTGGCATCCGTGAAGTCACGCAACAACAACCAGCTCGCGACAAAGGCGCAAACCATGGACACGACCGAGGTCAACCAGACCAGATTGGTCAGCGGCTGTTCCCAGTTGAAATCCTTCTTGTTGTTGTAGAGCGAGTGGCTGACGGTCTTGTTGACATAAAACGAACCGAGCGACGCCAGCACCATCAGGCTTTGAATGGCGAAAATCCAGACAATGAGCTTGGCGCCAATGGCCGGCGCAGCCGCCAGCGACAGGCACAGGAAGGCGATCAGGGCCACGCCCGTCACGCCATAGGTTTCAAAACCATCCGCCGTCGGGCCGACCGAGTCGCCTGCGTTGTCACCGGTGCAATCGGCGATGACGCCGGGATTTTTCGGGTCATCTTCCGGCAGGTTGAAGACAATTTTCATCAGGTCCGAGCCGATGTCGGCAATCTTGGTAAAGATGCCGCCGCCGATACGCAGCGCGGCCGCGCCAAGTGATTCGCCGATGGCGAACCCGATAAAGCACGCCCCGGCCAGGGTTGACGGCATGAACAGCAGGATGCCGATCATGCAGACCAGTTCCACGCAGACCAGGAGCAAGCCGATGCTCATGCCCGAACGCAGCGGGATGAGGAGGGTTTGCAGCGAATTACCCCGGAGCGACGCGAACGCGGCGCGGCTGTTGGCGAGCGTATTGATGCGGATGCCGAACCAGGCCACGCCGTAGCTGCCGAGGATGCCCAGTACCGAGCACGCCAGAATCACGGCAACCGAGCCGATGGTTTTTCCCTGCAGGAAGAAGAAGTAATAAACGATGCACACGGCGATCAACGCCCAGAGCAGCACCAGGAATTTCCCCTGTTGCGCGAGGTAGGTTTTGCACGTCTCCCAAATCATATTGGAGACGCTGCTCATGGACTTATGAACGGGCAGGGCGCGGCATCGCCCGTATTCCCAGAAGCCGAACAGCGCGCCAACGACGCAACACGCCAGCCCCAGGTATAACAAGGCATGGCCACTCAGGCTGCCGTTGAAAAACGTCACGTTCTGCAACGGCGGCAGGTTGATGTCCGCGTCACCGGCAAAGGCGTTGGCCGCTCCGAACAGCGCGGCCAGCACGATCCCGGTCCGGATGACTGATTTGCTTTTTTGCATAGATTTTTGTGGTTGTTTACTTTTTCGTTTTTTTGGCGGCGTCTTCTTCGAGGGCGGCCTGCGCGGCGGCCAAACGGGCCACCGGCACGCGATAGGGCGAGCAACTGACGTAATTGAGCCCCAGGCGATGACAGAATTTTACGCTCTCGGGGTCGCCACCGTGTTCGCCGCAGATGCCCAGCTTGATGTCCGGCCGCGTCGAACGGCCTTTCTCAACCGCCATTTTCATCAACTGGCCTGCGCCCGCCTGGTCAATCGTGGCAAAGGGATTCTTCTTCACGATTTCCAGTTCCGTGTACGGCGGCAGGAAGCTGCCGGAATCGTCGCGGCTCATGCCCAGGCACGTCTGCGTCAGATCGTTGGTGCCGAAGCTGAAGAACTGTGCCGTCTGCGCAATTTCATCGGCGGTCAACGCGCCGCGCGGTACTTCAATCATGGTGCCGGCGAGGTAATCGAGCTTCACTTTTTCTCGGCCATGACCTCCTTGGCGACGCGATGGACCACTTCGACCTGGAGGTCGAGTTCTTTCTTGAAACCGACGAGCGGGATCATGACTTCCGGTTTCACTTTGATCCCGGATTTCTGAACTTCTGCCGCGGCTTCGAACACGGCGCGGGCCTGCATCTCGGAAATTTCCGGATAAACGATGCCGAGCCGGCAGCCGCGGAAGCCGAGCATCGGGTTGAACTCGTGCAATTCCTTGACGCGTTGTTTGATTTTCTCCACCGGCACTCCCATTTTGGCGGCGAGGTCCTGTTGCGCCTTGTCTTCGTGCGGCAGGAATTCGTGCAGCGGCGGGTCGAGGAAACGAATCGTCGCCGGCAGGCCTTTCAACGCCTTGAAGATGCCGACGAAATCGCCCTTCTGATACGGCAGGATTTTTGCCAGCGCCTTTTTGCGGTCCTCGAGGTTATCGGCGAGGATCATTTCGCGCATGGCGTCGATGCGGTTGCCTTCAAAGAACATATGTTCGGTGCGGCACAGGCCGATGCCCGAGGCGCCGAAGGCGATCGCGTTCTCGGTCTGTTCCGGCGTGTCGGCATTGGTGCGGACCTGGAGTTTGCTGACCTTCGCGCACCAGTCCATGAGCTGCTTGAACATCTGATAGGTCACGCTCTCCTTGCTGGTGAGCGATTTCTCGACGAGCACCTGGACGATTTCGGACGCAGCCGTCCGCAGCTCGCCCGGATACACTTCGCCGGCGGTGCCGCTGATGGACAGGAAATCGCCTTCCTTGAAGTCTGTCCCCGTTTACGGCCATGGTTTTGGCGCTGTAATCGATCTGTAACGCGCCGGCGCCGCAAACGCATACCTTGCCCATCTGGCGGGCGACCAACGCCGCGTGCGAACTGACGCCGCCTTTCGCGGTCAGAATGCCTTCGGCCGCAATCATCCCGCGCAGGTCTTCCGGCGTGGTTTCATTGCGCACCAGCAATACTTTCTCGCCCTTGGCTGCCGCCGCGGCCGCGCGGTCGGCGTTCAGATAAATCTTGCCGGAAGCCGCGCCGGGACCGGCGGGCAACCCTTTGGCAATGCACTTGGCCGCCTTGACCGCTTTGCGGTCGAATACGGGCGCGAGCACCTGGTCCAATTGATCGGCCGGCACGCGGCGGATGGCCGTCTTCCAATCAATCAGTTTCTCCTTCTCCATCTCGATCGCAAAGCGCACGGCGGCGAGGCCGGTCCGCTTGCCGTTGCGGGTCTGGAGCATGAATACCTTGCCCTCCTGGATCGTGAACTCAAAGTCCTGCACGTCCTTGAAATGCGATTCCAGGGTCTTGCGGATGTTTTCCAGTTCGTTGAACGCGGCGGGCATGTGATTTTTCAGTTGCGCCACCGGTTCCGGCGTGCGGATGCCGGCCACCACGTCTTCGCCCTGCGCATTGATAAGAAATTCGCCGTAGAACACCTTTTCACCGGTCGCCGGATCGCGGGTGAAGGCCACGCCGGAACCGGAATTTTCACCGGTATTGCCGTAAACCATGGCCTGGACGTTGACGGCCGTTCCCCATTCGGCAGGGATGCCGTATTTGCGCCGATAGACAATGGCCCGGTCGTTCATCCACGAGCCGAACACGGCGCCAATGGATCCCCAAAGTTGCTTCCACGGGTCCTGCGGGAACTCGCTGTTGGTGCGCGCCTTGATCAGCGCCTTGAACCGTTTCACCATTTCCTTCAAATCGGCCACCGTGAGCTTGGTGTCTTCGATGTCGTCGTGGTAACGCTCGTGTTTGAGACTGTGAATCACCACTTCGAACGGTTCATGATCTTCGTTGGCGCTCTTCTGCACGCCCATGACGACATCACCGTACATCTGGATGAAACGACGATAACAATCCCAGGCGAACCGCTCGTTCTTTGTGGCCTTGACGAGCGCGAGCACGGTTTCGTCGTTGAGGCCGAGGTTCAAAATCGTGTCCATCATACCGGGCATGGAATCGCGCGCACCGGACCGGACAGAAACGAGCAGCGGCATGGCGGTCTTATCACCGAATTTGGTACCCACGATTTTCTCGAGGTGAACGATGCCGTCTTCAACCATCGGCATGAGCGCTTTCGGGTAGGTCTGTTTGTTCTGGTAATAATAGGTGCAGACCTCGGTGGTGATGGTGAACCCGGGAGGCACCGGCAGTCCGATGCGGGCCATTTCGGCCAGATTAGCGCCTTTGCCACCGAGCAACGGCTTCATGGAGCCGTTCCCGTCCGCCTGTTTGTTCCCGAATAGATATACGTATTTTGATGTCTTCGTTGCTTTAGCCATAAATTGTCTGTTGGTCGTTTGTGAGATTTTCACTGGCGAAATAAAAAACCGATCTCGCTTTCAGAATTAAGTCTTGCACATCCGGCCGGTGGCTCTCCACATATCTTGGCAATACCTTCACTTTTTCTGACGGCACCTGGTTGACTCGCCCCGGCAGGGCAGGGCTGGCTTGTTCAAAACAACAGTATTTCGAGCCAAATTAAGGCAATGGCGCAGTTTGCTTTGCAGAAGTTCCACGTCCTGGTTTCACAGTTGTTCCCGGTTTTCACGGCGCTGCCGGGTTCCGGATGGCGGGTTAATGCCTTGAGTTCCCGCTCTACCTTGCCTGTCGTCCGGAGGTAAGAGTAATGACCGGATCCAGAATTCAGAAACCAGAAGCCGGAAGGAGGCCGGATCGTGCACCGGATTCGGCGGGAGCGGATAACCGTATTTTGCGATTGCCTTCATCTGCGGGTGTTCCGACTGAATTTCGAGTGAATCGTTCCACGGCATTTTCGCAGGAGGACAATACCGCTCACACTCAGATCGGCAACCACATTTCGGGAGCTAAACCGCACGCAAACAGCGCTCGTGCTGGCAGGCTGATTGCTATCAATCAAGGGTTACCAATGAAAGCACCGCTGCACATTCTGCATTTGGAACCCGATCGGAAAGACGCCGGGCTTGTGCAGGCTGCCTTGGACGCCGGGCAGATTGACTGCACGGTGGAGCGGGTTGAAAACCGGGCCGATTTTGTGGCTGCGCTTAAACGCAATCATGTCGACCTGGTTTTGTCGGATTATAAATTGCCCGCGTTCGACGGGTTGTCCGCGCTGGAAATAGTGCACACCCAATGGCCGGCCCTGCCGTTCATTCTCGTATCCAAGACGCCGGGTGAGGAACCGGCCCTGGAGTCGTTCAAACGCGGCGCGACGGATTACGTGCTCAAGCAGCAACCCTCGCGAATCGTGCCGGCGGTGCGTAGCGCCATGCAGGAAGTTGAAGCCCGGGCCGAACGCCATCGGCTCGAGGAGCAATTCATCGAAGCGCAAAAAATGGAAGTGATCGGACAACTGGCCAGCGGTGTGGCTCATGACTTCAACAATATTCTGGCCGTCATCATCGGCTACAGCGATTTGATGCGCCAGGAACTCAGCCCGGACAATCCTGTAAAAAAATATGCCGAGGAGATCCGGCGTGCGGGAGAGCATGCGAGCCGGTTGACGCGACAACTGCTGGTCTGCAGCCGCAAACAAACGGTGCAACCGGTCGTGCTCGATCTCAACGAGGCGGTCAAAGACCTGGACAAAATGTTGCGGCGGCTCATTAACGAGAACATCCAGCTGACCGTGTCCCCGGGAAAACAAATCGGACGAATCAAGGCTGACGTGGGCTATATCGGGCAGATGCTCGTGAATCTGGTCATCAACGCCCGCGACGCCATGCCCAACGGCGGCCGGCTCTCCATCGCCATCCATAACGTCACGTTGGACGAAAACTACGTGCGCACACATCCGGAGGCGGTTCCCGGCGAATACGTGATGCTCACCGTCAGCGACACGGGGGTTGGTATGACCGAAGAAGTCAAAGCGCACTTGTTTGAGGCGTTTTACACCACGAAACCCAAGGGCAAAGGCACGGGTTTGGGCCTGGCCTCCTGCCAGACCATTGCCCATCAATTCGGCGGGCACATCGCCGCTGATAGCGAGTTGGGCAAAGGCACGACGTTCAAAGTCTATTTCAGGCGAGTGGACGAACCGCTCGAGGGGGCGGCCCACCCTGTCCAGAACGGACCGTTGCCGCGCGGCACAGAAACCTTGTTGGTCGTGGAAGACGAGCCGTCCGTGCGCGATTTGGCCAATAACGTATTGACGAACCAGGGATATACGGTGCTCCGGGCGATAAACGGTCAGGAGGCATTGCGCGTGGCGCGCGAGCATCAAGGGCCGCCGATCCGTTTGGTGATCACGGATGTGATCATGCCGGAGATGGACGGAAAAGTGATGGCCGAGTGGCTGAAATCCAGCGATCCCAACCTTAAAATCCTCTTCACTTCCGGGTACACCGATGATGTTATCGCGCAGTACGGCGTGCTGGACCCCGGCGTCGCGTTTCTGTCCAAACCCTACAACCCGGCCACCCTCGCCCGCAAAGTGCGCGAGATGTTGGACATCCCATGAACCAAAACGCGCTAAAAAAATTTCGCGACCGGCTGAGGAGCCTGTTCCTGCTGATCTGCGTGCTGCTGTTCCTTGGCGACGTCTTTCCGGCGCTGGCACTTGATCCGAATCGAAGTCTTTTTCAGTACAATTGCCGGACCTGGCGGCGGGCCAACGGGCTGCCCGCCAATGCCGTCACGTCAATCGCGCAATCTGCCAACGGCCGTCTTTGGTTGGGGACCTCCCAGGGATTGGTTTTTTTCGACGGTGTAGGTTTCAGTGTCTTCAACCTGTCAGAAGACGAAGCCATCGGGAGCAAGGTCATTACCAGCCTGGCCGGCCAAACCGGTGGAGGACTGTGGCTGGGATTGGATCGCGGCGGCCTCGCCTTTTTTGACGGTAAACAATTTTGCCCATTGAAGCAGGAGGAGTGGAACCTGCCGGTACCAACGACCATCCGCACGGTGCTGCCGCTCCGGGACGGCACGATGCTGATTGGTGGTTGCGGATTTGCCGGAAAGTTGATCGGTACCAATGCGTTCCAGTCTCTGATTCCCACCAACAATGCTGACGTCTTTTCAGTGTGTGAAGATGCCAAAGGGCGCATTTGGATGGGAACGGCGGATGACGGGCTGTTTTACCTGGAACACGGGCAGATGAAGCGTTTTTCCGACCCCTCGCTCCGGAACCTGATCATCTCCTCGATTGTAGTGGATCCGTCCGGGAACATCTGGTTGGGAACCGTGAACGGATTACGGTGCTACGGAGCCAATTTCCGCTACAAACAAGTGAGCATCATTCCCTCTCAACCACGTGCACTGTTGCTGGATCGACATGGGGTTCTGTGGATTGGAACTGCCACTTCAGGATTGTATCGCTACTCCAATGGACAATTCACCTCGATGACCCGGGAAGATGGATTGGCCAGTGATCGGATCCTGTCGCTGGCCGAATCGGACGACGGGAGTCTCTGGGTGGGAACCGAAGATGGATTAAGCCAGCTGTCCGATATCAAGTTTCCGATCCTGAGCTCAAAGGAAGGTTTGGTGGACGACGATTGTCTGGCGGTGGCCGCTTCGCCTCAAGGTGGTATTTGGGCGGGCACGGCCAATGGCGTGTCCCGTTTCCGCGACGGGCACTTTGAAAATTTCGGTCAGAATGGATTGAGCGGTCTCGCCTCGCGCTGGGTCAAACGCCTTTTTGCCGCCCGCAACGGCGATCTCTATTATATCGACGCCAGTAAGAATCTCGGCCTGATCCGCGGCGACCATGTCGTTACCAGTTGGACCAACAGCGTTTGGCCGCGGGCGGTGGCGGAAGATTCGCGCGGCATCCTCGTCGCGATCGTCGGGGATTTGATGCGCATCGAGAATGATAAAATAGTTCCGGTTCGCCTCGCTGACGGGTCAAGTGTCTCGTTGAGATGGATCAGCGACGTCCTGGTGGCGGGCGATGACTCAATCTGGGTGGCCGCCACCGAAGGCGTTTTCCAGATTAAAGACGGGTTGATCCACAACTGGTGCCACAGTAATGGTGTTTACCAGAGTACTTTTTATTTCCTGAGCAAGGATGATAGCGGAAACATCTGGGCTGCGCAAAACACCGGTATCTCACGCTTTAAAAATGGGGTCATGCGGCAGGTTACCCGGAAACAGGGCCTGCATGAGGATTTCGTTTACGCGATGGTTCCGGACCAACATGGGAATTTCTGGATGGATTCCAGCCGCGGGATCTTTAGCGTGAGCCAGGGCGATTTGAATGCGGTTGCGGATGGTACGGCCAAACGCGTGCATTGCGACGTGTACGAGGGCGAAAATGCGGTGAAAAGCAACGACAAAGGCGCCCAGGAATACTCCGGCTGCTGCTCGTTGGATGGACGGATCTGGTTCCCCAGTTCCAAGGGAATCATCATGATTGACCCCACCAACGTTCCGAACAATTCCAGGCCGCCGGTCGTGTCCATCGAGCACGTGCGTATCAACGGCCAGGAATATCGCCCGGACCAGGAACCCGTGCTGCAGCCCGGTCCCGGTAATCTGGAATTTGACTATTCGGCGTTGGATTACCAGGCGCCGCAAAAAATCCAGTATCGCTACCAGCTTTCGGGGTATGATTCCGAATGGGTGAATGCCGGCAGCCGGCACGAGGCGTTTTATACGAACCTCAAGCCCGGCCACTACCGATTTCAGGTGCAGGCGCGCAACGCCGATGGCGTCTGGAGCACCTCGGGGACCAGTTTTGCCCTGGAATTGCCACGCGAGTTCTCTAAGACCCCCGCGTTCCGGGTGGCATGCCTCGTGGCGGCCCTGGGGTTTGGCGCTTACGTCTGGTGGGTCTGGCATCTGCGGCGGCGGCATGCGCAGTTGGAGCAGACCCGGGCGCTCCTGGAATCCAAAGTCCAGGAACGTACGTCCGAATTGCGGAACGAAATCGAAGAGCGCAAACGGGTGGAAGAAACGCTGCGCGAAAGCGAGGAAAAATTCCGCGAGCTGGCGGAAAACATCACGGACGTATTCTGGATCACCTCACCGGGCCGGGAAAAGGTTTATTATATCAGCCACGCCTATGAATTGGTCTGGGGCCGTCCGGTTGCGGACCTGTATGCCCATCCGGAGCGATGGCTGGACGCGGTCCTGCCCGCGGAGCGTGAGCGCGTCCTCGCTGCCTTTGCCAGGTTGATGGGCCATGAGTCGAACATGAGCCTTGAGTATCAAATCGAGTGTCCGGACGGCACCGTCCGCTGGATCCACGACCGTGGATTTCAGGTGCGGGATGCCGCCGGCAACGTGGTCCGCCTCACCGGCATCGCGTCCGACATCACCAAACGCAAACAACTCGAGGCTCAATTGTTTCAATCCCAGAAGATGGAAACGGTCGGCCGGCTGGCGGGCGGCGTGGCGCACGAGTTCAACAGCATCCTGACCGCGATCATTGGCCAGAGTGCATTGTTGGTCGAGGACCTTCCCCCGGAAAATCCGCTGGTTATCAATGCGACCGAGATCAGCAAAGCCGCCAACCGGGCCGCCGGGCTCACACGGCAACTCCTGGCGTATGGCCGCAAGCAATTTCTATTTCCGAAAGAGCTGAACCTCAACGAGATCGTCGCCGGCATGGAACCCATGTTCCGTCATCTCATGGGGGGTGACGTGGACGTGCGCATCATTTCGGACCCGGGCCTGCACCCGGTGAAGGCGGACGCCGGACAGATTGAGCAGGTGATCATCAACATGGCCATCAATGCGCGCGATGCCATGCCGCAGGGCGGCAAATTGACGCTGGAAACCGCGAACGTGAATTTCCCGAGCGAAGGCGGGGGCCTTAATCCGGAAATGAAACCGGGCGGTTATGTGATGCTGGCCATCACGGACACAGGCACGGGGATGAGCGCGGAGGTGAAAGCGCAAGTGTTTGAACCGTTCTTTTCCACCAAGGATGTCGGCCGGGGTACCGGTCTGGGTCTGGCCACCTGCTACGGCATCATCAAACAAAGCGGCGGGCACATCAATGTGTATAGCGAACCGGGCCGGGGAACCACGTTCAAAATCTACCTGCCGCAGGTGCCGGACGACATCCTGGCGCCTGCTCCGCTCCACGAGACTCCCGAACTGCCGCACGGGACGGAGACAATCCTGTTGGTTGAAGACGACTCGGCGTTGTGCGAAATGGCCGCCACGTTGTTGCGCCGGTTGGGCTACTCAGTGATGGCGGCGTCCAATGGCATGAGCGCACTGCAGCTGGTGAAGCAACGCGGTAAAGAACCCATTGACCTGCTGTTTACCGATGTGGTGATGCCGCATCTGGACGGGAAGGAACTTTCCGAGCGCGTGCTGGCGTTGCATCCGGAGACGGAGATTCTTTTCACCTCCGCGTACACCCGGAACGCCATGCTCCATCAGAAAATGCTGGGTCCCGACGTGGTCATTCTGCAAAAACCATTCACGCCATCTTCGCTGGCCCGCAAAGTCCGCGAAGTGCTGGATCATTAGCAAATAAATCATCTCCGTCATCCGCCCGAACTGCGGATGATACCCGGGTGGCGCAATAGGGAAATCGACCTTCGCCCAAGGCTACGGCCCGCCGGGTCGCGCCCTGCCTTTAGTGTGCTTCGTGTCTTTTGCAGTTAAAGGTCTCTGCGCTCTTTGCGGTTTAACAATCCGTGTCATCTGTGTTCATCCGTGGTTAAACAGTTTTCGGCACGCTACGACGCGACCGGCTAAATCATAGCAGTTGCAGACGGTTTTCGCCGGTTTCTCCGGCAAAAAATGTGCACACAATACCAAATTGCGGAGAGAGCCGGTTCCCGGCGGCTCTTACATTAGATTTGATGAACGTCAAGTGACGTTTCAGTAGTACATGGAATCAAAGGAACGGCAGGTTAAGATTTTATGTTACCAACACTTTTACCAGATAAGCCCAAGGCCGTCGACCGGGTGATGCAACACGCCAGCGGCGACAAGCGCTTCAAGATCCTCGAAGCGCACATGAAGAAACATCAGTTTCGACATGATGCACTCATCGAGGTGTTGCACAAGGCCCAGGAATTGTTCGGCTATCTCGACGACGACCTGTTGTTGTTCGTGGCCTACAAATTGAAGCTGCCGGCCAGTCGCGTCTATGGGGTGGCAACGTTTTATCATTTCTTCACCCTCAAACCGCAGGGCAAACATACCTGCGTCGTCTGCCTCGGCACCGCCTGTTATGTGAAGGGCTCGGCCCAGGTACTCGCCGCCGTCGAGGAAAAGGCGAAAATCAAGGCCGGCGAAACCACGCCGGACAACCAGCTTTCCCTGCTGACCGCGCGCTGCATCGGGGCGTGCGGCATCGCGCCAGCGGTCGTTTATGACGGCACGGTCACGCCACGGCAAACTCCCGAAACCGCCCTCGAACACGTGAAAGGAATGATTTCCAATGGTCATTGATGATCTCAACGCGGTTGCGGAAAAGGAACGAACCACCCGCAAGAAAACCGTCATCCGCTGCTGCATGGCCGCGGGCTGCATGTCGTCCAGTTCGGAGGCGGTTAAAAAGAATCTCGAACAGGCGGTGAAAGATGCCGGCCTGGCCGACGAAGTGGAAGTCCGCGGCGTGGGCTGCATGAAACTTTGCTGCGAAGGCCCGCTGGTGAGTGTGGATACGCAGGATGCGCTTTACGAAAAAGTCACGCCCGAAGATGCCCTGGAACTGGTCAAAACCTTGAAGGGTGGCAAGACCAGGGTCAAACGCGGCGACCTCAATCATCCGTTTTTCAAAAACCAACTGTCCATCGTCCTGGCCAACAGCGGCGACGTTGATCCCGAACGGATTGAATCCTACATCGCCGCCGATGGTTATCAGGCGTTACACCACGTGCTCCGCGAGATGACGCCCAAGGAAGTCGTGGACGCGATGGTCAAAAGCGGTTTGCGTGGTCGCGGCGGCGCAGGATTTCCCACCGGCCTTAAATGGGGCACGGTCGCGAAAACGCAACACGCCCAGAAATACGTCATTTGCAACGCCGATGAAGGTGACCCCGGCGCGTTCATGGACCGCAGCGTGTTGGAGAGCGACCCGCACAGCGTGCTGGAAGGCATGGCCATCGCCGCCTATGCCGTCGGAGCCAACCAGGGTTTCATTTATTTCCGCGCCGAATATCCGCTGGCCATCAAGCGATTGCAGACAGCCATCAAACAGGCCAAGACGCTCGGCCTGCTCGGCAGCGGGGTTTTTGAATCGCCATTCAATTTCAACATCGACATCCGCATTGGCGCCGGCGCGTTCGTCTGCGGCGAGGAGACCGCGTTGATGGTGTCGGTGGAAGGCAAGCGCGGCACGCCGCGTCCGCGTCCGCCGTTTCCGGCCGAAAGCGGACTGTGGGGTTGCCCGACGCTGATCAACAACGTCGAAACCTTCGCCAACGTGCCGCCGATCATCCGCAAGGGCGCGGAATGGTTCGCCGGCATCGGCACGGAAAAGAGCAAGGGCACCAAGGTGTTCGCGCTGGCCGGCAAAATCACCAATACCGGCCTCATCGAAGTGCCGATGGGCACTGCCTTGCGGAAGATCGTCGAGGAAATGGGCGGCGGCGCGCCGGACGGCGGCAAGATCAAGGCCGTGCAGACCGGCGGACCCTCCGGCGGCTGCATTCCCGCCGACGCGCTGGACACGCCGGTGGATTACGAGTCGCTCAACAAGCTCGGCTCGATCATGGGTTCGGGCGGCATGATCGTGATGGACGAGACGACGAACATGGTGGATGTGGCCCGGTATCTTCATGGAGTTCTGCATGGACGAATCGTGCGGCAAGTGCATTCCCTGCCGGGCCGGCACGGTGCAGATGTTGCATCTGCTCGAGAAGATTTTGAATCGCCAGGCCACCGCCCGCGACCTGGCCAAGCTCGAGGAACTTTGCGACATGGTCCGCAACACCAGCCTCTGCGGCCTGGGCCAGACCGCGCCAAACCCGACGTTGAGCACGCTGCGATATTTCCGCAAGGAATATGAGGAACTGCTGCAGCCGGACAAGTACGGCCCGAACGGCAACGGTGAACGGGCTTCCGAAACCGTAAATCAAAAATCGTAAATCATGAATTTTATTGTATGGCCGCCAAAACGTTAACGATTGACGGGAAAGAAGTCAGCGCCGAGGAAGGCGCAACCATCCTGGAAGTCGCGACGGAGGCCGGCATCAAAATCCCGACGCTCTGTCACCTGGAAGGAATTTATGATGTGGGCGCCTGCCGGCTGTGCCTGGTGGAAGTCACCGGCGTGGCCAAATTGCTGCCCGCCTGCACGACGAAAGTCAGCGAAGGCATGGACATCAAGACCGACAGCGAACGTCTGCGGAAATACCGGCGGATGACGCTCGAACTGCTGTTTGCCGAGCGCAACCACGTCTGCGCGGTGTGCGTGGCCAACGGCCATTGCGAACTGCAGACGCTGGCTTATTCGCAGGGCATGGACCACGTGCGCTACGATTATTGCTTCCCGAAGTGGAGCGTGGACGACACCCACCGGCTGTTCGGCATGGACCACAACCGCTGCATTCTCTGCACGCGCTGTGTGCGCGTCTGCTGGCACATCGAAGGCGCCGGCACCAAGAACGTGTCCGGCCGCGGCGCCCGGGCGACCATCATCACCGACCTCAACCAGCCGTGGGGCGATTCCGAAACCTGCACCTCCTGCGGCAAATGCGTCCTGTCCTGTCCGACCGGCGCGCTGTTTTACAAGGGCTCGACCGTGTCCGAAATGGAACGCGACCGGGATAAACTGGAATTCATCGTCACCGCACGGGAGAAGAAACAATGGATCGTCTAAGAATAGCGACGGTCTGGCTCGGCGGCTGTTCCGGCTGCCACATGTCGTTCCTCGACCTGGACGAGTTCCTCATCGAACTCGCCGGCAAGATCGATCTCGTTTACAGCCCGGTCATGGACGTGAAGGAATATCCGGAGAATGTGGACGTCTGCCTCATCGAAGGCGCCGTCTGCAACGAGGACAACCTCGAAATTCTCCACAAAATCCGCGCCCGCACCAAGGTGCTGGTTTCGTTCGGCGACTGCGCCGTCACCGGCAATGTTCCCGCTATCCGCAATCAGCTGGGTCTGGGCAACGCGGAGAACGTGTTGCAACGCGCCTACATCGAGAACGCCCAGTACAATCCCGTCATCCCGAAGGCCGATGGCATCGTGCCGCTGCTCCTGAAACGCGTGATGCCGGTGCATGAGGCCGTTCATGTGGAGTATTTCCTGCCCGGCTGTCCGCCGCCGGCCGAACGCATCAAGGCGTTGATGGTCCAGGTGTTAAGCGGTGAAACGCCTAAACTGGAGGGCGCAAATTTGAAATTTGGATAAATGGTAGGGCGCGCACTCCGTGCGCGCAGCCGGCGGGCAGGGGACTGACCGCGCTACCGGAAAGATAATTTTGTTATGTCAAAACGCATTGTCATCGATCCGGTGACCCGCATCGAGGGCCACGCCAAGATCAGCATTTACCTGGATGACGCCGGCAACGTGTCGGACGCCGAGTTCCACGTCGTGGAATTCCGCGGTTTCGAGAAGTTCTGCGAAGGCCGGCCTTACAGTGAAATGGCCGGTATCACCCCGCGCATTTGCGGCATCTGCCCGGTCAGCCATCTGCTGGCATCGGCCAAGGCCGGCGACGCCATCATGGCGGTGAGTATTCCGCCGGCGGCGGACAAACTGCGCCGGCTGATGAACCTCGGCCAGTTCATCCAGAGTCATGCCCTGAGCTTCTTCCATCTGAGCGCGCCGGACTTTTTGCTGGGCTGGGACACGCCGCAGTCCAAGCGGAACGTATTCGGTCTGATTGCGTCCAATGCCGACCTCGCGCGCGCCGGCATCCGCCTGCGCCAGTTCGGTCAGGAAATCATTGAAGTCCTCGGCGGCAAAAAAATCCATCCGGCCTGGGCCGTGCCGGGCGGTGTGCGCAGTCCGCTGACGGAAGAAGGCCGGGCGAAAATCCGCGCCTGGCTGCCCGAGGCGTTTGCCACCTCGCGGGTCGCGTTTGACCTTTTCAAAAAGACACTCGAAAAACACCAGCGCGAAGTCCAAATCTTTGGCAATTTCCCGTCATTGTTCATGGGATTGGTGGCGCCCGACGGCACGTGGGAACATCATGGCGGCAAACTCCGGTTCACCGACAGCAGTGGCAGCATTATCGCCGACCAGCTCGACCCCCAGGAATATTACAAGTACATCGGTGAATCGGTCCAAAATTCGTCGTATCTCAAGTCACCGTATTATCTGCCGCTAGGCCTGCCGGACGGCATGTATCGCGTCGGCCCGCTCGCGCGCCTGAATGTTTGCGAGCAAATGGGCGTGCCCCGGGCGGATGTCGAATTAAAGAACTTCAAACAAATGGGCCGCGGCTCAGTCACGTCGTCGTTCCTGTATCATTACGCACGGCTCATCGAGATTCTTGCGTCGCTGGAATACGTCGAGCGTTATCTGGATGATGCAGCTTTGTCCGGGGACTGCCTCCGGGCCGATGCCGGTATCAACAGTCTGCGTGGTGTAGGCGTCAGCGAAGCCCCGCGCGGCACGTTGTTCCACGATTACACGGTGGACCGCAATGGCCTGCTCAAGAAGGTCAATCTTATCGTTGCCACCGGCCAGAACAACCTGGCGATGAACCAGACCGTGGCGCAAATCGCGCGGCATTACGTGCGCGGGAATGACGTTCCCGAACCGATGCTCAACCGCATCGAACACGGTATTCGTTGTTACGATCCCTGTCTGAGTTGCTCGACGCATGCCGTTGGCCAGATGCCGTTACTGGTGCGGCTGATCGCGCCCGATGGGAGAGTGCTCAACGAAGTGGCACGCGGTTAACCCAAAAATCGGAATGCAAATGAAGACGACTTGCTTCGTCAAACTGTTCGCGATAACAATGTGCCTGCTGTTGGTGGGAGTCGGCTGCGGACACTCCCCGAAACCAGGCAAAGGGATCGAAGGTCATTGGATCGGTTTCAACACAAAACATCCGGATTCCGCATGCACCGTCAGCATCACGGGTAATCAACTTGAGTACCATGGTGCTGATACGAACGATTGGGTTCGCGGCAATTTTGTTATTCGCACAGACGTCAAACCGAACGAAATGGATCTGACCGTTGCCGAGCCGCCCAAGGAATCCAACCACAAGATCTTTTGCCATTTACCAGGTGGAAGGCGACGAAATGACGGTTGCCATCTCCAGCAGTCAGAGACCTGCAGATTTTGCCCAGAATCCGCAAAATGAGGTCTTCAATTTCAGGCGCGACTGAAGAACTCATTTCATCCGGCAACGATGTTTTATCAGCAGCCACGATCACAGGCTGCCGTGAAGGACTGCTCCAATACGTTATTCATCGAAACACCCAGTTCAGATCCTGAATTTCGGATGGCGCATGGCACTGACCACAAAAGAGGTGGATTAAAAGCCAAATTGCGGGGAGAACAATTCCCGGTGTCCGGCCGAAATTAGAATTCGGCGCCGCGCGCCCTCAGGCGAAATGAAAACGCTGCGAATATGCGAATCATGCAAGGCCGAGCTTCCGGCGGATTCAACACAGAGGCTGTGCGCCAAATGTCTGGCTGCGGGCATGGCGGTTTACCCATCGCCGCGGCCGGAGGCCGGTTTTTCTCCACCCCACCCGCTGGCGCTGAAGAGCCTGTTTCCGCAACTCGAAATTCTGGGCCTGCTGGGCCATGGCGGCATGGGCGCGGTTTACCGGGCACGGCAGCGCGGTCTCGACCGCATGGTGGCGCTCAAAATCCTGCCGCCGGAAATTTCCACCGAACCCGCCTTCGCCGAACGCTTTGCCCGCGAAGCCCGCGCCCTCGCCCGGCTCAATCATCCGAACATCGTTACCGTCTTCGACCTGGGAAAGTCCGGCTCGCTATATTATTTCCTGATGGAGTTCGTGGATGGAATGAATCTCCGGCAACTGCTGGAAACGTATCGCCTGACGCCGCGGGAAACCCTGGGTATCATCCCGCAGATTTGCGAAGCGCTCGAGTACGCGCATGGCGAGGGCATCGTTCATCGCGACATTAAACCGGAAAATATTCTGCTGGATCAGAAAGGCCGCGTGAAGGTCGCGGATTTCGGATTGTCCAAACTGCTGGAGCCAGGGCCCAAAGATATCCAGTTGACACAAACCGGTCAGGTGCTGGGCACAATGCATTACATGGCGCCCGAGCAACTCGAAAAGCCGCTTGAGGTGGACCAGCGTGCGGACATTTATTCGCTGGGCGTTATGCTCTACGAAATGCTTACGGGTGGATTGCCGCTGGGCCGCTTCGAGCTTCCTTCAAAAAAGGTGGCGGTGGATCCTCGGCTCGATGAACTCGTGCTGCACGCCATGGAGCGAGATCCCCGGCAACGTTGTCAGAGTGTCAGTGAAGTCAGGGTCCAACTGGAGGCCATCGCCGGCGTCACCTCACGGCTTTCGCCCGAAGTGAGCCGGAAACTGAGCTATGAATACCGCTCCAAAGCCACGCTGTTCGGATGGCCGCTCGTGCACGTGGCCATCGGCGTGAATCCGGCCACCGGACGCAAGCGCAGCGCGCGGGCCATCATCGCCGTTGGCACCGCGCCGCGAGGTATCATCGCCTTTGGCGACGTGGCGGTGGGGGTGATCGCCTGTGGCATCTTTGGCTACGGAGTGGTTTCCTTTTCGGTCATCGCCGTGGGGATTTTTGCCTGCGGCAGTGTCGCGGCGGGCTTGCTGTTCGCCATGGGCGGCATGGCGATTGCGCCGGTGGCAATGGGCGGCCTCGCCTTCGGATGGTACGCCAACGGTGCCATGGCTTGGGGAAAACACGCGCTCGCCCCCAACGCTTACGATCCGGTCGCCGACAAGTTTTTCAATCCTTATGCCTGGCGACTTGCGAATTGGGTGTTTCGGGCCATGCTCATTGTCGTGCCGCTGTTCCTGGCGCTTGGCTTCCTGCCGAAACTGATGGCGAGGATTTCCGAACGGCGCCGGAAGAAACGTTTTCGCCATGACAAATCAACATCCGTTTAACGCGATGAAATATTTCGGGAAGATTTGTTTGTGCGCGTTAAGTACGGTGGTTGGCATCATGGTCGCCGGCCCGCTCTCAACCGCCTTGCATCTGGAGCAACCCAAACTTCCCGGAACGGTCAATCTACAGTTGCTGGTCCTCCTCTTCCTCGTCGGCGGTTTTCTACTTTCCCTCGCCCTCGCCGCGTTATCAACCCAACTCCCGGGGAGTCACCGGTCGCGCTTTATCATCATCGCCTGGTTCGTCTTCGCATGGCTGGGAATCAATAATCCGATCGAAGCCTGCATCTTTACCACCTTGGGCGGCGGACTTGTGATGGTTTTGACCATGCTGTTTGTGTCTATTTTTGTGGCCGGCACGGTCGTGTGGCTGTTCGACAATCACCTGGCTGCAACCCGGTCGTCGCATGGTTTCCATCGGTTCTTCGGCCATCGAACCGTCGCGCAATGGGCTGTCCGGTTGTCGCTGACGTTACTGGCCTTTCCGGTTGTTTATTTTTTCTTTGGCATGCCAGTGGGTCTGATGGTCGGGAAATTGTATCAGAATCAGTCCTTTGGCCTTCAGATGCCGTCCCTGGGCGTTGTGATTGGAGTGCAGTTTCTCCGCAGCCTCATTGCCTTGCTTGCCGGGTTGCCGATTCTCCTCCTCTGGTCGGGTTCGCGGCAGCGCTTTGCGTGGACCTTCGGCTTGAACCTGTTTGTGGTTGCCGGACTGTATGGGTTGATTCAGGCTTACTGGATGCCGTGGACAATGCGAAGCATCCATACCGTCGAACTGTTTTTGGATTCGGTGGTTTATGGCTGGTTGCTCGCAGTATTGCTGTTGCCCCGCAAATTAACGCGGGTCGAGGAGGTTGGCATGCTCAATTATAACATTTGAAGGTAACACGTGACCAGGCCGACATTATCCCCCTCCAGCGGTCTTCTGGTGATTGGTTACGGCAATCCGCTGCGCTGTGATGACGGTGTCGGCCCGAAGGTGGCCGAAGCGATCGAGGAACTGCACCTGCCGGATGTGCACACACTGGTTTGTCATCAACTTTCCCCCGAACACGCCGAGCCCATCGCGCGGGCACGCACAGTGATTTTTGTGGACGCCGCCGTGGACGCGCCGAAGGAAGTGCAACTCCGCAAGCTCGAGCCGAATGAAACTTCTCAGCTCATGGCCCACGCCGCCGACCCGCGCACGATGTTGGCCCTGGCGCGCGACGTCTTCGGTCATTGCCCCGAGGCGTGGTGGTTGACCATTCCAGCGGTAAAGCTCGATTTCGGCGAGGAGCTCTCTCCGGTGGCCCGCCGGGGATATGAGGTAGCGCTGGAGCAGATTCAGTCGCTCACCGGCCGCCGTTAAGAGTTGCCCGGCAAGAAAGGCACACTCTTCGCCAAGAGATGACTCGCCTTCGCGTCCCGGCCGGCGCATATTACATCGTCTGATTCGAAAGGTATTTATGCACGAAGTCCATTTGGTCCGCGCTATTCTGGAAACCGTTGAAAAACAGGCTTCTGCGCAAAAAGCCAGGAGCGTGAAACTGGTCCACATCCGGTTTAATCCGCTCACCAGTCACAGTGGTGACCATGTACAATTCGGTTTTGACATCGTCAAAAAAGAAATCCCGCTGGTGCAGGATGCCAAACTTGAACTTACCGAAGTCGAGCCGACGCTCGTCTGCAATCAGTGCGGCCACAAATTCCATGGTCATCATCTGCCCGATGTCTGTCCCAAATGCGCTTCGGTCAGCGTCAAAGCCGTCAATTCCACGGATATGGTGCTCGAAAGCTTTGAGATCGAGCGCTGAAAGGATTTTGTGAACGCACCGCCGGCAACGCGATTAAAGCTCGCCGTGCGCGGTGCAGTACAGGGCGTTGGCTTCCGCCCCTTCGTCTTCCGCCTCGCCTCCGAACTGGGATTGCGCGGTTGGGTCAACAATTGTTCGCAAGGTGTCTTCATCGAAGTGGAAGGTCCGCGGCCCGGGTTGGAGAAATTCCTGTTACGGCTCGAAAATGAAAAACCGCCGCGCAGTTTTATCCAAAGCCTCGAAGCTTCCTGGCTCGATGCCGTCGGTTATACCGCTTTTGAAATCCGTGCCAGCGAAACCGGTGGCGATAAGACCGCGCTGGTCCTGCCGGATATCGCCACCTGTCCGGATTGTCTCCGCGAGGTTTTCGATCCGGATAATCGCCGCTACCGTTATCCGTTCACCAACTGCACGAACTGCGGCCCGCGCTTCAGCATCATCGAAGCGCTGCCTTACGACCGCGTGAATACATCCATGAAGGCATTCACCATGTGTCCGCAGTGCCAGGCGGAATACGAGGACCCGACGAACCGCCGGTTCCATGCCCAACCGAATGCCTGCCCGGTTTGCGGGCCGCAAATTGAACTTTGGGATCGTAACCGCGCTTGTGAAAGCGCGGATCGTTCTTCCTCAAGGCCGCGTTCCCAGGAAAGCGGCTACGATGCCTTGCTCGCCACCGCCCAAGCCATCCGTGAAGGAAAAATTGTCGCCGTTAAAGGGCTTGGCGGGTTTCATCTGCTGACCGACGCGCGCAATGACCAGGCCATTCAACTCTTGCGCGAACGAAAGCATCGCGAGGAAAAGCCGTTCGCACTGATGTTTCCGTCGCTGGACGCCATCAAAACCATTTGCGAAGTTTCGTTGCTTGAAGAGCGTTTGCTCCGTTCATCAGAATCGCCCATTGTCCTGCTGAAAAAAATCGTAAATCGTAAATCGCAAATCGTAAATACCATCGCCCCCCAGAACCCCAATCTCGGCGCGATGTTGCCTTACACGCCGCTGCATCACCTGTTGATGGCCGAACTGGGTTTTCCGGTCGTCGCCACCAGCGGCAATTTAAGCGACGAACCGATTTGTACGGACGAACACGAAGCCCTGGAAAGACTTGGCGGCATCGCTGATGTTTTTCTCGTCCATAACCGTCCCATCGTCCGCCACGTGGACGATTCCATCGTGCGCGTGTTACTCGATCGTGAACTTGTTCTGCGCCGCGCCCGTGGTTACGCGCCATTGCCCATCCAATTGCGGAGTGCGGAGTGCGGAGTGCGGAGTGCGGCTCGCGAGGATCAGCGCAAAGCGGGACAGGCTGCCCGCCCCACCAACGTTCCGAACTCCGAACTCCGAACTCCGAACTCCGTTCTGGCCATGGGAGCCCACCTCAAGAACTCGGTCGCGCTGTCCGTCGGCAATCAGGTTTTCCTCAGTCAGCATATCGGTGATCTGGAAACGGAGCAGGCGCATACCGCCTTTCGCCGGGTCATTGCTGATTTTGAGAAACTGTACGCCACGAAACCGCACGCGGTCGCCGCTGATTTGCACCCGGATTATCTCTCGACCCAATTTGCCCAGGAGATCGGTAGGGCCGAGCTGCCGCTCGGCCAGGACGCGCAGCAGCGCGTCCCTACCGTCGTCGGTGTCCAGCATCATATCGCCCATGTCCTGTCCTGCATGGCGGAAAACGAATTGTCGCCGCCGGCGCTCGGTGTTTCCTGGGATGGCACCGGTTATGGTTTGGACGGTACCATCTGGGGTGGCGAATTTTTCCTTGTTACCGACCAGAACATCGAACGTATTGCGCATTTGCGTCCGTTCCGGCTGCCTGGCGGCGACCAGGCGGTGAAGGAACCGCGCCGTGTCGCGCTCGGATTGCTTTATGAAATGTTCAGCGACGCTGTTTTCGAGCGAGAAGACCTTGCGCCGTTGGTTGCCTTTTCCAAAACCGAGCTGGCCGCCTTGAAAACGATGCTGGCAAAGGAATTAAATTCGCCCGTCACCTCGAGCATGGGCCGGTTGTTTGATGCCGTTGCCTCGTTGACCGGTTTGCGCCAAACCATGCGCTTTGAGGGCCAGGCCGCGATGGAACTGGAATTCGCGCTGGACGGAATTAAAACCGACGACGCCTATTCATTGCCGATTGCGAATTGCGGGTTGCGAATTGAAAAATCGGCTGCATTGACTGGCAAATCCGAAATTCGAAATTCGAAATCCGAAATCGATTTGGATTGGTCTCCGATGATTGAAGCGATTCTTTTGGATGTAAAAGCAGGCGTTGCCATCGGCAAAATGTCCGCGAAATTCCATAATGCACTGGTCGAGGCCATCCTCGCCGTTGCCAAAGACGGCGGCCAGGAACGCGTGGTCCTTTCCGGCGGTTGTTTTCAGAATCGCTATCTGACTGAGCGCGCGGTACAGCGATTGCAGGCCGAAGGTTTCCAGCCGTACTGGCATCAGCGCGTGCCACCCAACGACGGCGGCATTGCGCTGGGACAAGTCATTGCTGCATTGCGCACAAAGGATTAGTTTGATTTTCGCCCGTTTCGGCTATATTCGATAATGACGTGCAAATCCTTACTTTCGCTAATAACCACATGAGCTGGAATGGCTTAATGGATTCGGGCTGTTCGGGTTTTGTCTAATTTGATTTAAGGAACACGCCATGTCATGATCGCTCCATTGCAAATTACACGGGGGAAGCATATTTGGAAGTTTAAGCACACAAAAACCGTTTGCCAACGGTGCCTGTTTGCGTGCCTATTGTTTCTCTGTGTGGTGGTTTCTGGAGCGGTCTATCCGGTCAAAATCAGCAGCAACAATCCGCGCATTCTGGTCGATCAGAACAACATTCCTTTTTTGATGGTCGGCGATTCGCCACAATCTCTCATCGTGAACCTGTCTCAGTCGGATGCGTCATCTTATATCGTTGACCGTGGGAAGCATGGCTTCAACACGTTACTGATAGATGTCGTATGCACCACATATACCTTTGGCCCGGCCAATGCCAGCCTGTTAAACGGGACGTTGCCGTTTACGAGCACTCTTCCCGACGGTTCCTATGATTTGACCACCCCCAATCCGGCTTACTTCGCCTACGTGGATCAGATCGTCAACATGGCGGCGGCAAATGGAATTGTGGTTATGCTCGATCCCATCGAGACGGGCGGCTGGCTGACCACCATGCTGGCCAACGGCACGAACAATTGCCGGGCCTACGGCCAATATCTGGGCAATCGGTACAAGAACTTCCCGAACATCATCTGGATCAGCGGAAATGATTTTCAGAACTGGGCCACCCCGGCCAATGATGCGGTGGTGCTGGCGGTCGCGTTGGGCATCAAGGACGAGGATACGAAACACCTTCAAACCATCGAATCGGATTTCTATGTGAGCAGTTCGTTGGATGATACGAACTGGGCGCCCATCGTCGGCCTCAACGCCGCCTACACTTATTCTCCGACCTACGCCGAAGTCCTGCACGCCTACAACCAGTCGGGCACCATCCCGACCTTCATGATAGAGGCCAACTATGAATACGAGCAGAACCCCGACACGGACGGCGGTTCGACGCGCAATCTGCGCATGCAGGAATACTGGACGATGCTTTCCGGTGCGAGCGGTCAGCTTTACGGTAATCACTATACTGTGAGTTTCACATCCGGCTGGCAGAGCTTTCTCGATTCACCCGGAGTTGTTCAGCTTGGTTATATGGAGAATCTGTTCGGTTCACGAAGGTGGGACAATCTGGTACCCGATCAGGCCCACACCTTCGTGACGGGCGGTTACGGCAGCTTCATGAACGGCACCTCCGGAAACGGTTCGGGTGAAGGCGTGAATGTCCTCTTTACCTGGAACAACTATGTGACGGCGGCGGTGACGCCTGACGGCTTGCTCGGCGTGGCCTATCTGCCGCAAGGCGGGACAATCACCGTCGCCCTGACCAAGTTCCGGAACATGATCACCGCACGATGGTTCGACCCGAGTGCGAATACCTTCACGAACATAGCTGGCTCGCCATTTTTAAACATCGGCACGCAAGACTTCACCCCACCGGGCAACAACAGTGCCGGGGACCCGGATTGGTTGC
>CAVPTH010000020.1:0-162774 GCA_963708525.1 uncultured Verrucomicrobiae bacterium
ATGTTGCAGGCCAATTTCGTGGATGTGACCAGGCCGACGCTGAGCATCACCAACGTGACGACGGGCATGAATGTGAGCAACGCGTCCTTCACGGTCAAAGGCACGGCCGGTGACAACGTGGCGGTGACGAACGTCTATTATCAGTTGAACAACACGGGCTGGAGCAACGCGTTGACCGGCAATGGGTGGACAACTGGACGGCAGCGGTGGCGCTGACGCCGGGCACAAACATCATTGCGGCCTATGCGGTGGACAGCACCGGCAACCTCTCCACGACCAACCGGCTGAACTTCTTTTATGTGGTCAACGCCACCCTGACGGTCACCACCAATGGTCAGGGTATATTGACTGTAATGACAACGGGATGTTATTACCAATCGGGAAGGGCTATTCCATCACCGCGACGGCGGGAGCAGGCGCTTCATCTTCACCAACTGGACCGGGGGGACCAACCTGCCCTTGAGCGTCCTGACCAACAAGATAACCGTGTCGTTCCTGATGGTGACGAACCTGATGTTTACGCCAATTTCGTGGATGTGACCAGGCCGACGCTGAGCATCACCAACGTGACGACGGGCATGAATGTGAGCAACGCGTCCTTCACGGTCAAAGGCACGGCCGGTGACAACGTGGCGGTGACGAACGTCTATTATCAGTTGAACAACACCGGCTGGAGCAACGCGTTGACCGGCAATGGTTGGAGCAACTGGACGGCAGCGGTGGCGCTGACGCCGGGCACAAACATCATTGCGGCCTATGCGGTGGACAGCACCGGCAACCTCTCCACGACCAACCGGCTAAACCTCTTTTATTTGGTCAACGCCACCCTGACGGTCACCACCAATGGTCAGGGTATATTGACCCCGAATGACAACGGGATGTTATTACCAATCGGGAAGGGCTATTCCATCACCGCGACGGCGGGAGCGGGCTTCATCTTCACCAACTGGACCGGGGGGACCAACCTGCCCTTGACGTCCTGACCAACAAGATAACCGTGTCGTTCCTGATGGTGACGAACCTGATGTTGCAGGCCAATTTCGTGGATGTGACCCGGCCGAGCTGAGCATCACCAACGTGACGACGGGCATGAATGTGAGCAACGCGTCCTTCACGGTCAAAGGCACGGCCGGTGACAACGTGGCGGTGACGAACGTCTATTATCAGTTGAACAACACGGGCTGGAGCAACGCGTTGACCGGCAATGGTTGGAGCAACTGGACGGCAGCGGTGGCGCTGACGCCGGGCACAAACATCATTGCGGCCTATGCGGTGGACAGCACCGGCAACCTCTCCACGACCAACCGGCTGAACTTCTTTTATGTGGTCAACGCCACCCTGACGGTCACCACCAATGGTCAGGGTATATTGACCCCGAATGACAACGGGATGTTATTACCAATCGGGAAGGGCTATTCCATCACCGCGACGGCGGGAGCGGGCTTCATCTTCACCAACTGGACCGGGGGGACCAACCTGCCCTTGAGCGTCCTGACCAACAAGATAACCGTGTCGTTCCTGATGGTGACGAACCTGATGTTGCAGGCCAATTTCGTGGATGTGACCAGGCCGACGCTGAGCATCACCAACGTGACGACGGGCATGAATGTGAGCAACGCGTCCTTCACGGTCAAAGGCACGGCCGGTGACAACGTGGCGGTGACGAACGTCTATTATCAGTTGAACAACACGGGCTGGAGCAACGCGTTACCGGCAATGGTTGGAGCAACTGGACGGCAGCGGTGGCGCTGACGCCGGGCACAAACATCATTGCGGCCTATGCGGTGGACAGCACCGGCAACCTCTCCACGACCAACCGGCTGAACTTCTTTTATGTGGTCAACGCCACCCTGACGGTCACCACCAATGGTCAGGGTATATTGACCCCGAATGACAACGGGATGTTATTACCAATCGGGAAGGGCTATTCCATCACCGCGACGGCGGGAGCGGGCTTCATCTTCACCAACTGGACCGGGGGGACCAACCTGCCCTTGAGCGTCCTGACCAACAAGATAACCGTGTCGTTCCTGATGGTGACGAACCTGATGTTGCAGGCCAATTTCGTGGATGTGACCAGGCCGACGCTGAGCATCACCAACGTGACGACGGGCATGAATGTGAGCAACGCGTCCTTCACGGTCAAAGGCACGGCCGGTGACAACGTGGCGGTGACGAACGTCTATTATCAGTTGAACAACACGGGCTGGAGCAACGCGTTGACCGGCAATGGTTGGAGCAACTGGACGGCAGCGGTGGCGCTGACGCCGGGCACAAACATCATTGCGGCCTATGCGGTGGACAGCACCGGCAACCTCTCCACGACCAACCGGCTGAACTTCTTTTATGTGGTCAACGCCACCCTGACGGTCACCACCAATGGTCAGGGTATATTGACCCCGAATGACAACGGGATGTTATTACCAATCGGGAAGGGCTATTCCATCACCGCGACGGCGGGAGCGGGCTTCATCTTCACCAACTGGACCGGGGGGACCAACCTGCCCTTGAGCGTCCTGACCAACAAGATAACCGTGTCGTTCCTGATGGTGACGAACCTGATGTTGCAGGCCAATTTCGTGGATGTGACCAGGCCGACGCTGAGCATCACCAACGTGACGACGGGCATGAATGTGAGCAACGCGTCCTTCACGGTCAAAGGCACGGCCGGTGACAACGTGGCGGTGACGAACGTCTATTATCAGTTGAACAACACGGGCTGGAGCAACGCGTTGACCGGCAATGGTTGGAGCAACTGGACGGCAGCGGTGGCGCTGACGCCGGGCACAAACATCATTGCGGCCTATGCGGTGGACAGCACCGGCAACCTCTCCACGACCAACCGGCTGAACTTCTTTTATGTGGTCAACGCCACCCTGACGGTCACCACCAATGGTCAGGGTATATTGACCCCGAATGACAACGGGATGTTATTACCAATCGGGAAGGGCTATTCCATCACCGCGACGGCGGGAGCGGGCTTCATCTTCACCAACTGGACCGGGGGGACCAACCTGCCCTTGAGCGTCCTGACCAACAAGATAACCGTGTCGTTCCTGATGGTGACGAACCTGATGTTGCAGGCCAATTTCGTGGATGTGACCAGGCCGACGCTGAGCATCACCAACGTGACGACGGGCATGAATGTGAGCAACGCGTCCTTCACGGTCAAAGGCACGGCCGGTGACAACGTGGCGGTGACGAACGTCTATTATCAGTTGAACAACACGGGCTGGAGCAACGCGTTGACCGGCAATGGTTGGAGCAACTGGACGGCAGCGGTGGCGCTGACGCCGGGCACAAACATCATTGCGGCCTATGCGGTGGACAGCACCGGCAACCTCTCCACGACCAACCGGCTGAACTTCTTTTATGTGGTCAACGCCACCCTGACGGTCACCACCAATGGTCAGGGTATATTGACCCCGAATGACAACGGGATGTTATTACCAATCGGGAAGGGCTATTCCATCACCGCGACGGCGGGAGCGGGCTTCATCTTCACCAACTGGACCGGGGGGACCAACCTGCCCTTGAGCGTCCTGACCAACAAGATAACCGTGTCGTTCCTGATGGTGACGAACCTGATGTTGCAGGCCAATTTCGTGGATGTGACCAGGCCGACGCTGACGATCACCGCGCCAACGCCCAACCAGCACATGACCAATGCCCTGGCGCTCGTGACTGGAACGGCCAGTGACAACTGGAAAGTGGCCGGCGTCTGGTATCAGTTAAACACCGGAGCCTGGAGCCAGCCCACCACGACCAATGGCTGGACCAACTGGGTGACGACGGTCGAACTCCAGAACGCCACCAATAAAATCAACGCGTACGCGGTGGACCTGGGCGGGAACTTTTCAACGACCAACAGCGTCAGTTTCGTGTCGAGCAACGCGTTCAAACTGCAACTGGCCTTTACGACGGCGCAACCCCTGGCCACCAACGGCCTGAACTTCGCGCTGCAAATTTCGCCAGGGTTGAACGGCCACGTCCTGGTTTCGACCGACCTTATGAACTGGGCGACACTGACCAATTTCGTGGGAACCAATGCCACCCTCAATTTCCGTGACCCGGCGGCGACAAATCTAAACTACCGGTTCTACCGGGCGGTCATACCATAAAAATTTGTTGCAGCGACCTTTTCATGCAATGCTAATCGCAAGATGTTTGAGTAGATTGAAGAAACATGTGTTTGGCCATTCCAGGAAAGATTGAAAGTGTCAGCGGTGACGACCCGTTGACGCGCATGGGCAAGATTAACTTCGGCGGCATTCTCAAGGAAGCCAGCCTGGCGTATGTGCCCGAGGCCAAGGTCGGTGATTATGTCATCGTTCACGTTGGTTTCGCCCTCAGCCGGCTGGATGAGGACGAGGCGCAAAAGGTTTTCGAGTACTTGAAACAGATCGAGGAATTGGGCGAACTTGAAGAACGTGGCGCGGGCATCCCGCCGGCACAGAGCGGCTGAACATTTATCTGGTGGGGCGAGCAGGTTGTCCCGCTCGGCGACGATCCTCGCGAGCCGGCTCGACGCCGAAATGAAACGGCAGCGTCTCGTCAGTTGCTTCGCCCCGCCAAATAAACATGAAATACCTCGACGAATACCGTGATGGCGAACTCGCGCAAAAGATTGCGCGTGAGGTGCATCGCGTCACCACGCGGCCATGGAACATCATGGAGGTCTGCGGCGGCCAGACGCATGCCATCGTCAAATTCGGCATCGATGAACTGTTGCCCAAACAAATCACGCTCATCCACGGTCCCGGCTGCCCGGTCTGCGTCACGCCGCTGGAAATCATCGAAAAGGCGCTCGACATCGCCGCGCGACCCAACGTCATTTTCGCGTCATTCGGCGACATGCTCCGTGTGCCGGGCAGTACGACGGATTTGCTTTCGGTCAAGGCGAGAGGTGGTGATGTGCGCATCGTTTATTCCCCGCTGGATGCGGTGAAATTGGCGGAACAAAACCCGGCGCGGGAAGTGGTTTTCTTCGGCGTCGGTTTTGAGACCACCGCACCGGCGACAGCGATGGCGGTTTATCAGGCCGCGCAAAAAGGGTTGAAGAACTTTTCCATGCTCATTTCGCACGTCCTCGTACCGCCGGCGATGGAGGCGTTGTTGTCGTCGCCGAATTGCCGGGTGCAGGGATTTCTGGCCGCCGGCCACGTCTGCACCGTGATGGGTTTCGAGGAATATTTTCCGGTAGCGACGAAATATCATGTGCCGATCGTGGTGACCGGTTTTGAGCCGCTCGACATTTTACAGGGCATACTGATGGTGGTGCAGCAGTTGGAATCCGGGCGGGCCGAAGTCGAGAATCAATACGCGCGCTCCGTGCGCCGCGAAGGCAATCAACCCGCGCAGAAATTGATACGCGAAGTTTTCCGTGTCATCCCGCGCAAATGGCGTGGCCTGGGCGAAATCCCGCGGAGCGGGCTGGGATTGTTTGAGGCTTATGCGGCCTTCGATGCGGAAAGAAAATTTGGTGTGGCGGAGCATCAGGTCGAAGAACCGGCGGAATGCATCAGCGGTCTGGTATTGCAGGGGCTGAAGAAACCGCACGAATGTTCCGCTTTTGGCACGAAATGCACGCCGGAACATCCGCTGGGCGCGACCATGGTGTCGAGCGAAGGCGCCTGCGCCGCGTATTACCGCTATCGAAGGCGTTGAATTTACGATTTACAATATGCAATTTACGCCTCGACCTAGAGTTTGGGAGCGGCGCGTAAATCGTAAATCGTGAATCAAAAATCGAGAGTAATCATGGACGAAAACAAAATTGTTACGCCGAGTTGTCCCATTCCCATCTCGCAATATCCGCACGTTCTGCTCGCGCACGGCGGCGGTGGCCGGTTGATGCACCAGCTCATCGACAAAATGTTCCTTGCAGCGTTTCGAAATCCGTTGCTGGAAACGCGGCACGATTCGGCCGTGGTAGATTTGACCGGCAAGAAACTCGCGTTCACCACGGATTCCTATGTCGTGCGGCCGTTGTTCTTTCCCGGTGGCGACGTTGGCTCGATGGCCGTTCACGGTACGGTGAACGATCTGGCCATGAGCGGCGCCCGGCCGCTTTACCTCAGTGCCGCGTTTATCATCGAGGAAGGCCTCCCCATGGAAACGCTCTGGAAGATCGCCTGCTCCATGCAGGAAGCCGCACAACGTTGCGGCGTGCAAATCATTACCGGCGACACCAAGGTGGTCGACAAGGGCAAGGGCGACGGCGTATTCATCAACACCTCCGGCATCGGCGTCATCGAGCATGAACGGAAAATCACACCACAGAGCGTGCGGCCCGGCGACGCCATCCTGGTTAGCGGTGATTTGGGCCGGCACGGCATGGCCATCATGGCGGTGCGCGAAGGGCTGCAATTCGAGAGTGCCATTGAGAGCGATTCCGCGCCGGTTCACGAAGTTGTTCTGGAACTGCTCAAGGCCGGGATCGAGGTTCATTGCCTGCGCGATCTGACGCGGGGAGGATTGGCCGGCGCGCTCAACGAAATCGCCGAGGCCGCATGTACACGTGTTGAAGTGGAAGAGAAATCAATCCCGGTACGCGAAGACGTTCACGCCGCGTGTGAAATGCTCGGGTTGGATCCGTTGCACGTCGCCTGCGAAGGCCGGTTCATTGCCTTTGTTGCCGGCAAAGACGCAGATCGAGCCCTGCCGGTGATGCGGAGTCACGCCATGGGCGCGGGGTCGGCAATGATCGGCCGGGTGGTGGAAAGTCCGGCGCCGCTGGTCACGTTAAAAAGCGCGATCGGGGCAAGTCGGATTCTCGACATGCCCAGCGGCGAGCAATTGCCGAGGATTTGCTAGTGCAATTCAATTGATCTCGCAGCCGTCCCGCGGTGCGGGATTAGTTCGCGCCATATCATTCTTCTTTATTTGACTAGCGCCGACTGACGTCGGCGGCTACACATTTTTTGAAAACGCTCTAGTCGGTCAGTACGCCTTCCAACGCAATCATCGTGCGTTGAAATGTTTCCTCCGGTGTACCGCCGGCAATGATGGGCACCAGCAAGCCGCGCTCCTGATAAAATTTGATCAGCGGCCGGGTGCTTTTCTCATACGCGGCCATGCGGACCCGGACGGATTCCGGCCGGTCATCTTCCCGCAGGAACAGTTTCCCGCCACAACTGTCACAGACGTCGGCCACCCGGGGCGGGCGTGACGTGACGTGATAGACCGCCTTGCATTTGGAACAGGTACGACGGCCACTGATGCGGGCCACGATTTCCTCCAGCGGCAACTCATAATTGAGCACCGCCGTCATCGTGACTTCCTCGTGCAGCAACAATTTTTCCAGGGCCTCAGCCTGGGCGACGGTGCGCGGGAACCCGTCCAGTAGAAATCCGCCATAGCAATGCAGGCAGCGTAACCGCTCGCTCACCATGTCCAGCACCGTCTGGTCGGGCACCAGCTCACCGCGTTTCATGTAATCCAGCGCATCGTTCATGGCCGGGCTTCTCTCCCCGTCCGGCAAACCTTTCGCCGCGCGAAACACATCGCCCGTGGACAGGTGACAGGAGCCCAATCGTTGGTTGAGCAAATCCGCCTGGGTTCCCTTGCCGACGCCCGGTGAGCCCAACAGAACCAGTCGCCATGCCTTGGCCGGGACCTTGCGGGGAGGACTTGAGCAGACCGCGTGGCCGGCTTTGAGCCAGGCCGCCCGGTCGTTTTTAATAGCATTCATGTCATCAGTTTACCTCAATCCATTTCGGCAAACAATAAGTCAGACGACATTCCCAAAAGATGTTCTTTCTTTGCCAAGATTTACGAAGTGACCCCGTTCGACCTGCGGGTGGGAATCGGTCGGCTAACTATTGTCATTAATCCTGCAAGGTATGGCGAAATTATGACAATAACCGTGTAGTGCGGAACGGGCCCCGGTTTTAAAGTGTCTTGTGAGAATTGTGGAAGAATTAAAAACCAGACCTTCGCTCC
Organism: uncultured Verrucomicrobiae bacterium; assembly: GCA_963708525.1. Classification (GTDB taxonomy): domain Bacteria; phylum Verrucomicrobiota; class Verrucomicrobiia; order Limisphaerales; family UBA11358; genus UBA11358. Next base: position 7,945 of record CAVPTH010000020.1, read on the forward strand.
CGAACGGGCACGCGGAGAAGAAAAACCATAACGCAGCGCGGGAGGCGGCATTTGACCGGCCGCGCGACTTTCTCGGCAACCGGTTTGTCTATGCGGTCATCTCGTCGCGGGCGCGCGGGTTGTCGTTGGGCGTGAACATGAACCCCGACAAACTCTGCAACTTTGACTGTCGTACTGCGAAGTGGATCGCCGGCACACCCCCGGCGGAAACCACGCTGGACGTGGCGGTCATGGCCGCTGAATTGCGCAACGGACCCTGGCATATATCCGCAACGGCCGGCTGCCGAGCGTCCGGCAATATCAGTCGTTGCCGCCGAACTGCTGCAACTGCGCCAGGTCGCGTTGAGCGGCGACGGCGAGCCGACCCTGGCGGCGAACTTTGCCGAAGCCGTCCAGGCCGTGGTGCGGGTGCGGGCGCTGGGTGGTCGTTTTTCAAGATCGTCCTGATCACCAACGGCACCGGCCTGGATCGCCGGCGGTTTTACGCAGTCTGGAATCGCTCACCAAGTCGGACGAAATCTGGGTCAAGCTCGACGGCGGCACGCAGGGTTATGTGGACAAGGTGAACCGGCCGGATGTGCCGCTGGCGAAAATGCTGGACAACATCCTGGCCGTCGGCCGCCAGCGCCCGGTCATCATCCAAAGCCTGTTCCCGGCCATCCATGACCAGGAACCGTCCTCCGAGGAAATCGATCAATTTGCGCAACGGCTCAAGGAGTTGAAGGCTCGCGGCGCGCAGATTTCGCTCGTGCAAATCTACTCGGCTGCCCGCCCCATGTCCCACGTCGAATGCGGCCATCTGCCTTTGAAAACGCTGTCGCACATCGCCCAGGTCGTGCGACAGGTCACCGGCCTCAAAGCGGAAGTGTTTTAAACAGCGTCAACCTCACCCGCATCGGCCAGGAATGATAACGCGCAAAGCGGCGGGCGGCCTGGCCCTGTTCTGTAATGGCTTTATTTCTTTTGGAAACAAGCGAAGATTGTTAATTACCCCACGGCTCGTGAAGAATCCATGAACAAAATGGACTCGATTGCCTTCCGGCATATTATCAGTTTGGGTTTCCTCATCTGCATGGTCGCCGTGGTTTCAGGATGTTCACCCACCGTTACCACAGAGCAACCCGTCAACGGTCCTTTTACCATTGTTCAGAGCAAGTTCCTCGGCTCGCTTTGGAACGAAGCACATGCCCGGGCTTCGATTATTTCCCAGGATGGCGGGGAATCGTTCGCGGTCCCCGGTGGGGCGATTTGGGCTTTTGGCGACACTTTCAAAGGGTCCCGATCCGCGAACGGGGCGCCACACTTTGCGGGCGGGGCCATTTCCTGTGCCATCGCTTTCCTCGGAGGGAAAACCCGGAGCTATCCGCCGGCGTTTGAGTATCTCGTATCCAGTAACGGTGTCGCCATCTCGCCCTTCGAATTCCTCCCGGATGAACGACCGACCGAACGCTATCGAATCTGGCCGCTGGGTGGAATTAACGCAGGCGGCAAATACTATTTGTTTTATTCCCTGATTGAAGTTTTTGGAAATGGTCCGTGGGATTTCCGTGGTGTCGGTTCCGGGCTCGGTCGGTCAACCATCGCATTGGGGTCATATGAGCGTCTTCGGCCGAAAGGGAACTGGCATTTCCCGGTCGAACCCACGCAGGTGATTGAAGCTGAAGGTTGGCTCTATCTTTTCAGTATCCAGGAATTCAACCGGAAACAAGGTGTGGCTCTGGCCCGGGTGCGTCCGGACCAAATCGAAGACCCGGAGGCATACGAATTCTACGCCGGCGCCGGTCCGAAATTCTCGCCGCGGAAGGTTACTGCAACGCTTTTAGTCGGAAATGTTCCCGGGCAGGTCTCCGTCGCTTGGAATCCGTATTTAAAAAAATTTGTCATGGTTTCGTCGAGTGACTTCAATCATCCGCGGGAGATTCGTTTTCTGGTTGCCGATGCTCCTTATGGTCCCTGGAGTCTGCCTGTGGCCCGGGTTGAAATGCCCAAATTTGCCCAGGGAAAACAGGTGGAGATGGTGTACTGCGCCTATCTCCATCCCGAACTGTTTCGAGACGAAGGCCGGGTGATGAATTTGACCTGTTCAACCAGCCTGCAAAACGCCGGTTTCGACGCCAACTGCGAGATGGTTGAGGTTGAAATAAAACTGCGGTAAGAGATCCGTGTTCGTCAGCGGCTCAATCGACGCTGGAACCAATCCGTTACCGGGCTTCGCAATTGAGTGATACACATGCCCGTCATTAGATGATTGGCCATTGGAACTTCTTCCACTTCCGACCCCGAGGCCGCCGCTTCCTGGAAAAGTCTGATATCTTCCTTGAGGCATACCCCGTCGTTTTCACCGCGTATAAACAGAATCGGATGTTTAATCTGTCGGATGGCGGTTTCCGTGCCCAGGTCCGGGAATTCGGCGAGCTCGGCCGCCACCAGATCGGCTGTCTTTCGGTCCATTCGCCGGGTGAAGTTGGGGGTAAACGTCTGTAAATACCTGTCCACGGCAGTTTTGGGGTCGGGGTAGGGCGAGATAGCGGTCACGCTTTGCACGCGGGGATCGATGGCCGCCCACTGCAATGCCAGTGCCGCCCCGTACGAAATGCCCAGCGCCCCGACCGGTTCCACACAGACCTGTCTTTGCATAAGCGCGTCCAGGCATTGCACCATATCTGTCCGCTCGATGCCGCCAAAGTAAATGTTGTCCCCGGTGGAATGACCATTTCCGCGCAAATCCACCAGCACCACCCGGTAGCCCGCTCCCGCCAGGACCAGGGCCCACGGCATCATGGCTTCCTTGTTCAATCCGTAGCCGTGTAGAAGAAAGAGGGTGCCGCGAATGTTGTCAGGGGCCGCTTTCGGCTTCGGAGTGAAGTGCGACAGATCAAAGGTAAAGTTGAAATCGTAACGCGGCCGGTCTCTTGGACTTGGCGTTGGGACTCTGGTGAAAGTTGAGTTCATTTCAACATCATAATCTCCGGGTTCCAATACCATCAATTCGAGGGTGGCCGGCGGCGGGCCGACGGTGACGTGTTCAATGGGATAGTTCGAAGCCAGGATTGTTCCCAGTCGGTCAAATACCGGCGGAATTTTGATGTGTTGGTTCGGCGCCTGCAGCACGGTCCGGGCAATTTTGCCGGACGACGTGCAACCGGCCCCCATGAGACACAGGACCCAAAAGGCAATCAGGATTGGCCGGTCAGGCCTTCTCAATAATTCCTTCACAGCCATGACGATTCCATTTAGCCACAGGCCGGGCGGGAATGAAAAGGGTTTTGGCGGACGAATCCAACCTGCGTAGAGCCCCGAAGAACGCCTTTTCCGGCCGATTGGCAAAAACCATCAGGCCTTTGTCAAAATATGTAAAATGGCAAGTTGCAATTTCCTGTCACAATTTCACCTGTCAGGCCACTACTTGGGTGAGCATGAAAACGAACCTCGCTGTAGAACCAGAGATGCAGAGTGACACATCCCTGGTGGAACTGAGCCTGGCCGGCGACCGCGATGCCTTCGGCCGGATCGTCACCCGTTACCAATCTTCAATCTGTGCGCTGGCTTACTGCGCCTGCGGCAACGTCGGGCGCAGTGAGGAAATCGCTCAGGAAATTTTCATTACCGCGTGGCGCAAGCTCGGTACCCTGCGGGAACCAGTCCGGTTCCGGGCCTGGCTCTACGGTATCGCCCGCAACCTCATCCACAATGCCTTTCGCCGGCACACCCGCAATCCGCTGGCCGATGCCGCATTACTGGAGGAGGGAGCTGAAGCGGCAACGGACGCCGCCGAACCCGACGATCAAGTAATCAGCAAGGAGGAAGAAACCATTCTTTGGCACGTCCTCTCGGGTTTGCCGGAACTTTACCGCGAACCAATGGTACTTTTTTACCGCCAGAATGAATCGATCCCACAAGTGGCCGAGGTGCTTGAGATTTCCGAGGACGCCGTGCGGCAGCGTCTTTCCCGCGGTCGGGCCTTGCTGAACGAGAGGGTGACCAAAGTAGTCCAGAACGGCCTGCGCCGTTCGGGACCGGCAGCCGCCTTTGCGCTGGCAGTCATCGTAGCGTTGCCAATGGTGGCAGCAGGTACCACGGCCAAGGGTGCGATTATGGGAATGGCCACCGCCAAGGGTGCCACGGGCCAGGCCACCGGCCTGGCGGGTTTCCTGAAGGGTATCGCGTTCTTTGCCGGCCTGCTGGCCATTCCGGCCACGCTGGGCACACTGTTTGGATATCTATTGGGCCGGGACGCAGCCAGCCAGCCGCTACCGCGCAAGTCCGTGGCCGAATTCTGGCGCATTTTCGGCGGCGGTCTGGTTCTTTTCCTCTTTGTGCCGTTGCTCCTGACTCTCGGGGTCACCGGGTTCCTGCCAGCGGAAACCCGCGCGCGATTCCTGTCGGTCATGACCGTCTGGCTGGGACTGGCCTATCTGTTCGTGCCAGGCTCACTGCTGTTTTGGGCCTGGCAGCGCCAGCGGGACGGGTTGAATTCCAAGTCCGCCAACACCGCAAACCAGGGTGAATCCAGTCCGCAACCGGTCGAAAGCATCCGGTCGGCCAGCCCCGGAAGATTTCATGGCGGCTGGTTCTGTTTCTGACGGTTGCCGCCGCCGGACTTCTGGTCTTTTGTTACACCGATACGAACCACAACGTTCGGCACCCGTCGCCGGCTGAATTACGCGACCTCATCAATTACAACTCGCCTGCAGAACTGCGCGTGAGCATTTTGGTGGAACATTATCGCTCGCTTTGGCGCGAGTATCCTGGAATTTATCGGGAATTCTGGGTTGAGGTTCGCCAGGGTGGCAAGATGGCGAAATATTTCCGCCCCGGTGGATCCGGTCACCGAGGCGCTGATTGCACAAAAAGGCATCAATTGCCCGACCTACATCGCGGGTCGCGACTTCGAAATTCTCGGCACTCCAGGCCGCTTGCTGCCGGTTCTGGCCGTATTTGTCCTGGCCGTCGGCGTCATCTTTCTTCTTAAGCATCATCGGCCCGCGGGTTTCGTGTCGAAATAGTCGGGGAAAGACGCCGTCTTTGAAGAAAAGATGATCTCCAGCGCCAGCCGCAAGTTGAGGACGGATTAGGAGCCCGGCTCCACGATGGTTCACCCCACCGAAACTTGTTTTTCGGGCTTCCGAATTAACGGTCGACCGAGGGCAGGGGATAGCTGGAAATCGCCCGCATGTATTGCGCCCGTTCAAAGGTGGCCGGGTCGGCGCAGTTTTTCTGGCTCAGACTGCCCTTGAGCTGGGTCACCGATTCGTATTCATGCTCTTCCATCCATGCGACCATTTCCCGCTCGATCACACCGATTTGCTGAACGCCGTGCCGGATGAGCACGGAGCAGAGCATCGTTACATCCGCGCCGGCCATCAGCATCTTCAACACGTCCGTCGCGCGATGCAGCCCGCTGGTGGCCGCCAGGCTGGCATTGAGGCGCAGGAAGAGAATGGCAATCCAGCGCAACGGCAGGCGCATGGCCATGGGCGTGCTGAGCAGGATATTAGGTTTTACTTCCAGCGCTTCCAGGTCAATGTCCGGCTGGTAAAACCGGTTGAACAATACCAGGCCGTCCGCGCCGGCTTCGTCCAACCGCTTGGCCATGTACGCAAAATTGCTGAAGAAGGGGCTGAGTTTGACGGCGACGGGAATCTTCACCTCAGATTTTACAGCCTTGAGAATATCGAGGTAGGTCTGCTCCACCTTGGCGGAGGACAACGTGCAATCCGTGGGGATGTAATAAATGTTCAATTCGAGGGCGTCGGCACCGGTCTGCTCGATCTGCCGGGCGTATTTCGTCCAACCACCGGTCGAGGAACAGTTCAAACTGGCAATAATCGGGATGCGCGTTGCTTTTTTGGCCCGGGCGATGTGGTGCAGGTATTCCTCGGGGCCGAGATGAAATGATTCCGGTTCAGGGAAATAAGTGAGCGCTTCGGCGAAACTTTCGGTGCCCTGTTCCAGATGATGCACCAGTTCGGCGCGGTCCATGCGGAGTTGCTCTTCGAACAGGGAATACAACACCACCGCCGAGGCGCCGGCATCTTCCATCCGTTTCACGTTGTCGATTTCCTCCGAGAGCGGCGAAGCCGCCGCGACGAGAGGTGTATGCAGTTTCAGGCCGAGATAAGTAGTGGTCAGATTCATAATATTATTTATGATTTGTGATTTATGATTGATGATTGCGTGCCGTTCGTCGGGTAGCGCTGAAAATTTTGATTAACTCGACGGCCTCGTTCTGCAATTTGGTAACCTGCTTCGCCGAAACCAGCGCTGCCCGCTTTGCGATTTCAATCCACAAATCCGTTTCGTCAGCTTCCTCCAAAACGATGGTAATTTTATTGATGAAGTCTGCATGTGATTTCCCGCGGAGTGCCGAACGATAATTCGATGCCACCGAACAACCGCTGCGCGCCACCTGGCCGGCAAACGTTTTTCCCGACGGTTTATTCGGCAGGGCGTCGGCAAATTTTAGGACCCGGACGGCGAATTGAATGGTCCTTTCTTTTAGCTCAATGGGATTCATAGGTGCTCCGACGCAAAAAATCATCAATCATCAATCTTAAATCGTAAATAATCTCAGGGTTGTTGATCCACGGTGGTGGCCGGCTTGGTCGTGGTGTGCCCGTTCCCGTTGGTCTTCAGATCGCGCCCGCCCAGGTACTGGTAAAACAGCCAGCGCCGTTCGGAATCAGCCTGGGCCTGCGCAAAGAATTGTTTGGCCGCTTCCGGCCGACTCTTGGTGAGCATCTTGAAACGATTCTCGGACAGGAGATAATCCTGCACCTTGGTTTTGGCGGCCACGGAATCGAGTTGCAGCGGGTTCTCACCCCGTTCGGTCCGGCGCGGGTCAAACCGGTAGAGCAGCCACTGGCCGGATTCCACCGCGAGCTTTTGTTGCCGCGCACCCACGCCCATATCCACGGCGATACCGTGTGCGATACAGTGGCTGTAGGCAATAATGAGTGACGGACCGGGATAGGATTCCGCTTCCACGAACGCGCGCAACGCCTGCTCGTCCTTCGCGCCCAGCGCCACGCTGGCCACGTAGATGTGCCCGTAGGTCATGGCGATGAGTCCGAGGTCCTTCTTGCCCATGGCCTTGCCGCCGGCCGCAAACTTGGCCACCGCACCACGCGGTGTGGACTTGGACATCTGCCCGCCGGTGTTGGAATAAACTTCGGTATCGAGCACGAGGACATTGACGTCGCGGCCACTGGCCAGCACGTGATCCAGACCACCGTAACCGATGTCGTAAGCCCAGCCGTCGCCGCCGACAATCCAGACACTCTTTTTCACCAGTTGATCGGCGAGGCCGAGTAGTAATTTTGCCTCCGGCGAATCGAGCTTTTGCAATTTTATCTTCAAGGCCGCCACACGCTCGCGTTGTTCATAAATGCCCGCTTCATCGTTTTGCACGGCATTGACAATGCCCGTCACAAGGTCGTCGCCCAGTTGAGGCGCGAGTTTCTTCACCAGTTCGGCGGCGAAGTCCCGTTGTTTGTCAATCGAGACCCGGAAACCGAGGCCGAACTCGGCGTTGTCTTCAAACAGGGAATTGCACCAGGCCGGGCCGCGACCGTCGGCGTTTTTCGTGTAGGGTGTCGTGGGCAGATTGCCACCGTAAATCGAGGAGCAACCGGTGGCGTTGGCAATCATGGCGCGGTCGCCAAACAGTTGTGACAACATCTTGAGATAGGGCGTCTCGCCGCAACCCGCGCACGCGCCGCTGAATTCGAACAGGGGCCGCAGGAGCTGTTGCTGGCGCAGTTGCGTGGTCTTCACCTGGCGCCGGTCCAGTTCCGGCAGGCCGAGGAAGAAATTCCAGTTTTCATGTTCCGGCTTCCGCAGTGGCGCCTGCGAACGCATGTTAATCGCCTTCAGTTTCGTTTCGGTCTTGTTCCGGGCCGGGCAGACGTCCACACACAACCCGCAACCGGTACAATCCTCGGCCGCGACCTGTAGTGTAAATTTCCGGCCTTTGAAATCCGGATTGCGGCTGTCGATGCTCTTGAACGTCGCGGGTGCGTTGGCCAGTGCCGCCGGTTCATAGACCTTTGCCCGGATGGTCGCGTGCGGACAAACCGCCACGCATTTCAGGCACTGGATGCAGAGCTTTTCGTCCCAAACCGGAATGTCCAGCGCGAGATTGCGTTTTTCATACTGGGCGGTGCCGGTTGGAAATGTGCCGTCCACCGGAAACGCGCTGACGGGCAATTCATCACCTTCACCGGCGGCCAGCCGGCCCAGGACGTTTTTCACAAATATCGGCGCGTCCGGGGAAACGGGCGGAAGCAGGTTGCCGCTGCCGTTGACATCCGTGGACACCGGCACTTCGTGCAGGTGTTCCAGGGTATTGTCCACGGCCTTGAGGTTCATCGCCACGACTTCTTCGCCTTTTTTGCCGTAGGTTTTCTTGATGGAATACTTGATGGCTTCGATGGCCTTGTCGCGCGGCAGAACGCCGGACAGGGCGAAGAAACAAACCTGCATGATGGTGTTGATGCGCCCGCCCATGCCGCTGTCGCGCGCCACTTTCGTTGCGTCAATCACGTAAAACTTCGCTTTCTTGGCGATGAGCGATTCCTGCACCGGCGTCGGCAGTTTGGACCAGATTTCTGTTTCGGAGTAAGGCGTGTTGAGCAGGAACGTGCCGCCGGGCACCAGCGGTTTGACCATGTCGAATTTTTCCAGAAACATCGGCAGGTGGCAGGCCACGAAGTTCGCGCGCGAAATCAAATAGGTCGAGCGAATCGCCTTCGGCCCGAAACGCAGATGCGACACCGTCATGCTGCCCGATTTCTTGGAGTCGTAAACGAAGTAGCCTTGCGCAAAATTCTCCGTGCCTTCACCGATGATTTTGATGGAATTTTTGTTCGCCCCCACCGTGCCGTCCGCGCCCAGCCCATAGAACAACGCGCGAATGACGTCGTCGGGTTCAGTTGAAAAGTTATGATCCACCGGCAGGCTGGTGTGGGCAACGTCGTCAGTGATGCCGACGGTGAAATGGGTCTGCGGTTTGGCCGCAGCGAGATTGTCATAGACGGCCTTGACCATGGCCGGCGTGAATTCCTTGGACGAAAGACCATAACGGCCGCCGACCACTTTGGGCAGCCATTTCAAATTGCCCCAGCCGTTGGCCATGCCTTCGAGCACCGCAGCGACACAATCCTGATACAGCGGTTCACCGGCTGCACCCGGTTCCTTGGTACGGTCGAGCACCGCGATGGACTTGATTGAACGTGGAAGTGCTTCGACAAACCGTTTGCTGTCAAACGGCCGATACAGCCGGACCTTGATCAGGCCCAGTTTTGCGCCGCGTTCGTTCAAATACTCAACCGTTTCGTGCGCGGCCTCGCAACCCGAACCCATCAGCACCAGCACGTGCTCCGCGTCCGGCGCACCAACATATTCAAAAAGCTTGTAAGCCCGGCCGACCTGTTTCGCGAAATCGTCCATCGCCTTTTGAACCGTATCCGGACAATTGGCGTAAAACGGATTGCACGCCTCGCGCGCCTGGAAGAAGGCGTCCGGGTTTTGTGCGGTACCGCGCAGCACCGGGTGGTCGGGCGACATCCCGCGCGCCCGATGTTCGGCCACCAACTTATCGTCGATCAGTGCCCGCAAATCCGCCTCGGTCAGCATCTCAATCTTTTGCACCTCGTGCGACGTGCGAAAACCGTCGAAGAAATGGACGAAAGGAATCCGCGACCGTAGGGTGGCGGCCTGGGCAATCAGGGCGAAATCGGCGGCTTCCTGCACGCTGGCCGAGCCCAGCATCGCCCAGCCGGCGGAACGCACCGCCATGATATCGCTATGATCGCCGAAGATGGAGAGGGCATGGGTCGCTACGGCGCGGGCGGTGACGTGGAAGACCGTCGGCAGCAATTCGCCGGCGATCTTGAACATGTTGGGAATCATCAACAACAGACCCTGTGATGCCGTGAACGTGGTGGCCATGGAACCGGTCTGCAACATGCCATGGACCGCGCCGACGGCTCCGCCTTCACTTTGCATGGAGATGATGGACGGGACGGTGCCCCAGAGATTTTTTTTGCCTTCAGCCGTCCACTGATCGCAAAACTCGGCCATCGGCGATGATGGCGTGATGGGATAAATGGCCATGACCTCGTTGAGGCGATAGACGACGTGCGCGACGCCTTCATTGGCGTCCAGTGTCAGTTTCGGTCTTGTGTTCATTTTTAATAAAAAATTCAAAAATATTGAGTGCTGAAACGGCTGTTCGGGCGCTGAAGTTCAACCAGTTTGGCTCATCGTCAACGACCCTGAAATCAGCATAATTTGTAAAGGGGCGACCACCCCCACTTATTTTGTCAAAGTAACAACATCGGTTGCTTCACCTCACAAATTTCACCGATCCATGGCGCCTCCCGTTCCGTTCCGTGCGGTTAAAACGTCCACTTCATCGCCACCGACACAAGGTTGCGGGAGTACTCGCGTCCGTCGGCATAGGTGGCGCCCGGGTCACTGGTGGGTATTTTGTTCTCCGTCAGGTCGTAGGACCAGTTCAGCTCGGCGCTCAGATGCTGGTTGTAAGTGTAGGCCAATCCGGCGCTCGGGGTGTAAATCCAGTCATCGCGATACACCGGCGGCAGCCAGTTACCGATGTAAAGCTGGAACCCGGCACTGGCGGCCCAGTGATCGTTGAACTTGTGCTTCCAGATGGCGCCGTAAGTGATGTCCCGGTAAACGCTCTGGCTGGAAAACGCCGGTTGTTCGTAATTCCGATACAGCAGGGTAAACGCGTCTTTTTTGTCCGGCGACACGGTTGCCGAGACGTCCGCCCAGTAAACCAATCGGTCAGTGTCGAAACCCGCCGGTGTGTTGGGCCCCCAATTGCGGAAATCCGGACCGCCCAGCGCAGCCAGCTTGAGCCAGGACCACGGGTTGCCTTCCACACCAAACAGAACACGATTATAGGAACTGTCGTAGGGACTATCCGTAAACGCGGTATTGGCCGGATTCGGGCCGACGTATTGGTTCTGTTGTCCATAGCGGTAACCCAGGACGGCAAAGGTGGAGCGGCCGACGTTGTAGCCCACGTCCATTCCACCGTTCACATCACTCCGGTCGATGTAGTTTTCATAGAAATACTCGGTGGACGTGGCCGCCGGATTCAATCGCTGGCCTGTCAGGAAATCATGGTAATAATACGACGCCACGGGACGGACGAACCATTTGTTGAGAGGCACTGTCGTCCGGAAGTTGTCGCGCAAAACGAACTGCTTGCGCCGGTCGCGCAATGGAATGCCGCCAATCGCCGGGCAATCACCGGGCCGGCCAAAGGTCGGCCCGATGGTGCTGCCCTCAACAAACGTCGGGGTGTTGAGCAATTCCCATGTGGCATCCTTGATTTTGCCGCTGAAATTAAGCGTGACACGATGCGCAATGTAATCCTCCTCCTCGGCGGATGTGTACATGGCAATTTCCGGCGCATAACCGGCCAGGACATTGAAGGCGCCGCCGGGTTTATAACCTCCGGTAAGACGCGGTATGACCGTGGTGATGAAGGAAGATTGTTTGGGCTGGACCGGGGTCAATCCGGCAGCTTCGGCGGCGGCGACATTCGCCGGAAGCGGGGCGACGTCCTGAATGTAAACATTGTCGTCATAGGTTTCCTTCAAGGTCACATCGACGCCCCAGGTCAGATTGGAGTTGGCGGCTGACATGGAACCTACCCACGTCACCAGGGCAAGCATGGCCAGTAAGCGCATCTTGACAGTGCCGCCGTAGCGCAGGCTTTCAGTACCGCAGAGCGGGATTCGGGCGACTTTCCAGTCGCCAGGGCCACGGGGCAAGAATGCCCCGTGAACCCGCAGACACGAATGTCTGCGCCACGACATGCCTGGTTGTCGTGAGGAAGTATCGATGTCAGTCAGCATATGCACTTAGGTGAAAATCTTGTCCCTTCAGTTGGCGAGTTTGATGCCGGTGAGTTTGACGATGGGTTCAATGTCTTTCGCCTTCACGGGTTCGAATCGGACGGCGGTTCCTTCTGGATAGCGTTTGGCCTCGTTCAGCATCTTAATCACGCCCGGCGGCAGGCCGCTTTGGCGCGCAACCGCCATCGCCTTGTCGCCCAGGACCAGCGCCACGCGAAATACATCCTCGCAAGGCCCGAGATAGATGATGTTCCGGCTCTTGCTTTTCAAACGCAGCGACCAGCCGGCTTTGGGCGAATAGGAATTCCACTCCTGAACGGTCAACTTGTAGTCGGCCGCCAAACGGCCCAGTAACCGGTCCCACAGCGCTTTGACCGAACCGAGCGCCCTGGTCAGTTCGGCATCGGTGGGTGGATGCGGTTTGCCTATGAATGCATTGGGTTGCATGAGCGGAAACGGGTTGGATTCAGTTGGCGCTGCCGGAGCGTGGGCCCCGGCAGCCTTTCTGAACTTTACTGCTTCCCTTTGACCAGAAGTTCCACGACGTGCGGGTCGGCCAGCGTCGAAATGTCGCCAATCTGGTCGGCGGCGTTCTCAGCAATTTTACGCAGGATGCGGCGCATGATTTTGCCGGAGCGCGTCTTGGGCAGGGCCGGCGCAAACTGGATTTTGTCCGGCACGGCGATCGGCCCGATTTCCTTGCGCACATGGTTGCTCAATTCCTTTTTGAGTTCGTCGCTTTCCGGCACGCCATCCTTGAGCGTGACGAAGGCGTAGAGACCCTGGCCCTTGATGTCGTGCGGCATCGGCGCCACGGCGGCCTCAGCCACCTTCGGATGACTGACCAACGCGCTTTCGACCTCGGCGGTGCCGATGCGGTGACCGGAGACGTTGACGACGTCGTCAATGCGGCCCATCAACCAGTAATCACCGTCTTCATCAATGCGACAGCCATCGCCGGTGAAATAGATGTTCGGGTACATCGTGAAGTACGTCTCGATAAACCGGCTGTGGTCACCCCACGTGGTGCGCATCATGCCCGGCCACGGCTTGGTAATGCACAGTTTGCCGCCTTCGTTCACATCGCACGGCTTGCCGTCATCGCGCAGGACGACCGGTTCGACGCCGAAGAACGGGCGGTTGGCGCTGCCGGGTTTGAGCGTATGCGCGCCGGGCAGCGGCGAGATGAGGGCGCCACCGGTTTCGGTCTGCCACCACGTGTCCATGATGGGACAACGTTCGTTGCCGATGACACGGTAATACCACATCCAGGCTTCGGGATTGATGGGTTCGCCCACGGAGCCGAGCAGGCGGAGCGTGCCGAGGTCATGTTTGTCGGGCCATTCTTCGCCCAGCCGGATCAGGGAGCGGATGGCGGTCGGCGCGGTGTAGAAAATGGAGACCTTGAATTTGTCCACGATCTGCCAGAAACGGCCGGCATCGGGGAACGTGGGTACGCCTTCGAACATCACGGTGGTCGCACCGTTGCAGAGCGGGCCATAGCAGATGTAACTGTGCCCGGTCACCCACCCGATGTCGGCGGTGCACCAGAAAATGTCTTCGTCGTGAACGTCAAAGATATATTTATGCGTGAGGCTGGCCTGGAGCAGATAACCGGCGTTGCTATGGACCACGCCCTTGGGTTTGCCCGTGGAACCGGACGTGTACAGGACGAACAGCGGATCCTCGGCGTTGTTGACCACCGCCGGGCAATCGGCGCTGGCGTCGGCCATCAGTTCGTGATACCAGGCGTCGCGGCCCGCCGTCATGTCGCACGGTTGCCCGTTGCGTTTGACGACGATGACCTTCTTGATGGTCTTCGTGTGCTTCAAGGCCTCGTCCGCAATGCCCTTGAGCGGAATGCTCTTGCCGGATCGCAGGGAAACATTCGAGGTAATGAGCAGGCGGCAGGTGGCGTCGTTGATGCGCCCGGCCAGGGCTTCGGCACTGAAACCACCGAACACGACCGAGTGAATGATACCCAGTCGCGCACAAGCGAGCATGGCGATGGGTAATTCCGGAATCATCGGCAGGTAAATGGAAACGCGGTCGCCTTTTTTCGCGCCCTGGGATTTCAGCACATTGGCGAATTTGCAGACTTCCTGGTGCAACTGCGCGTAGGTGAACGTGCGGACGTCGTCCTCGGGTTCGCCCTGCCAGATGAGGGCGATTTTGTCGCGCGTTTTGGTCTTTAAATGGCGATCGAGACAATTCACCGCCACGTTGAGCTGGCCATCCTCAAACCACGTGTGCTCGATGATTTTCGCCGAGGTGTTCCAGATGTATTTGCGGCCCTTGGTCGGCGGTTTAAACCAGTCGAGCGTCGCGGCCTGTTCGAGCCAGAATGCGTCCGGTTCCTTGATCGAGCGCGCGTACATTTTTTCGTATTGTTCGGCGTTGATCAGGGCGTGTTGAATTACTTCCGGATCGGGCGGGAAGGTCCGGCCTTCCTGCATGAGGGAACTGGTCGAGACGGGTTGAGTTAATGTGGTCATGATAGTGCGCTCCTGTTGGTTTTGGTTTTTTTGTCAATCGGAAGGGCCCAGCCCGGTGCCCAAAGGGTTTGCCGGGGACTGGCACAAATCCCGTGAAACTGGAAAACGTTATGGGTGATATTGTTGAGGGTGGCCTGCAATTCCGGCAACACGGCCCGGCGTTGCTCGGCCGTCACGGGAAGGACCCGGTCCCGCAAACCGCCCGCCCATTCCGTGTTGGCCAGCATGACCCCGCCCATGCCCATCCCGAAATCGTCCACCTCCTCGCCGCAACACGCGCGCCAGGCCAGCGCCCAGCCGCGGACGGTGTTCTCGACGTGGTACCCGCCGCCGCCGGTCACGAGCAGGGGACGATGGAATTGCAGCAGGGGCTCGAGGATTTCCGCCACGATATTGTTGGTCATGCGCAAGTGCGTCAGCGGATCGCCCGCCAGCGTGTCCATCCCCAGCTCCAGGACGATGACATCGGGGGCATAGGCTTCCATTAACGGCAAAACCACCCGCTGGAACGCCATCAAATAAGCTTCGTCGTACGTCAGCGGGGGCAGGGGAACGTTCACATTGAATCCCAGGCCCAGGCCTTCGCCAATTTCGTCTTCAAAACCGCCCCAGGGGAAAAGTGTGCGTCCGGTTTCGTGGAGAGAAATGGTCAGCACATCGTCGCGCCGGTAAAACGCCGACTGCACGCCGTCGCCATGGTGCGCGTCCACGTCCAGGTACAAGACCCGGCGGCCAGCCCCGGCGAGTTTCAGGCAGGCAAACACCACGTCGTTGAGATAACAAAATCCCGCCGCGCGCCCCGCCATCGCGTGGTGAAAACCCCCCAGCAGGTTAAAAACCACATCCGCCTTGCGTTGCAGCAACAAATCGGCGGCCATGAGTCCGGCGCCACAGGCCCAAGCGCCCCACTGGAACATGTCCTTGAACACCGGCGTGTCCGGTCCGCCTAAACCCATGTTCCAGCCGTCCACCGTCAGGTCCCCGCTGGCGGCGCGCTGGAGTTCCTCCAGGTAACGGGCCGAATGAAACCCTTGCAACTGGTTCAACGAGGCCGGTGAAGGTGCAATTTCAAATCGGTCTTCGCTCCCGAGCAGGCCGAAGGATTTCAGCCGTTCGCGCGTCAGCCCGACACGCCGGGTTTTGAACGGACAATCCGGCGGGTAACTCAGCCGTTCCAGTTCCGGCGAGTAAAGGAAGGCGAGTACGCGATTGTTCATGAAAAGAGCAGGGGAATGCGAGCGAAGTGACTGGCCAAGGCATGTGGATTTCCTGTCTGGCGCCCGAAGAGCGCCGTTGCCTGGCAAGCCATTGGCTGTTCGCGTCTCACGGTCATCTCATCCTGTCCGGCGCTGGACTTTTCCCCTGGGAGGAACGTCTTCCGGCGACCAGTTGTGATGCCATTTCGCCCGGCGGGTCACATCTCTCCGCCGGCAAACTCAGGACTTACCCGTTGCGGTATTTCTCCGTGCTCGTATCGGTTTTTTTTGTGGCGACCCGGTTCGCTTTGATCAGACCGGTCCACTCTGTCCGCTCCGACACGGCCAACGGTATTTGTCCGAGTTTGTATAAATAAGCTAACCTGCAGAAAACGATATAGCTCAACCATTATTGCTAATTGTTTGATTTTTTTTGGGTGAGCTGAACGAGGGATTTATCGAACACAGCGTAGGGGTGAGTCGGTGAGCATTAAAGCCCATTGTTAAAGGAAAGAAAGCACGGCCTCTTGCCGTTTCGGGAAGATTATGCAATCAGTTAATCATAGTTGCATTGCTAAGTCCGGCTACATGGCTGTGGACCGCACTGCGGAATTTGGCACGTTAGTCGTATCAATTACATTTTCGACAAAACACAACCAACAGAAAGGAAAAGAACATGAATTCGCAGATCCTGGGATTGCGTGTCGCCGGCACCATCTTCGGCCTGATATGTCTGGCGCACTTGTTGCGCTTTGTGACTCAACTTGAGGTATCGGTCGGAGGCTACCAGATTCCACTTTGGTCAAGCGCCGGTGGCTTTGTGATCGCAGGCGGTTTGTGTCTTTGGCTCTGGAAGCTTTCCCTGCGTCGGGCAACTTCTGTTCACCAGGTCGAAAGCCGGTGATCCCTATTGTTCCAGGGCGTGTTTGAAAGCCTCGATTTCACGGGGGTTGTTGCCGTTTTGTTGTTCGAGGTTCAGGCCTTGCTGAAGCACCTTGCGCGCTTCGTCCACCTGGCCCGCCTTCTTCAAAACCAAACCCAGCATGAAATACGCCTCGGTTTTCTTCGGTTGAGCCTGGACGTAGCCACGAAAACTTTCAATGGCCTCGGGCAAATGACCCTGGCGCACAGCCAGCACCCCTTGAGCGCGCAACAACCGCCAATTCTTTGGGTTCACCGCCAGGCCGGAGCGGTACCATTCCGCCGCCTGTTCAAGATCCCCGATTTGTTCCGATTTCGTGCCTTTCAACCACTGGAGGTCGCAGAAGAGCGCCTGAGATTTCGGGTCGTCCGGCTGCAGGGCATAGAGCCGGTTCACCATCGGCGCTGCGGCGAGGAGATCTCCGTCCTCCAACGCGAGGGTGCTCAGGAAGGCCAGTGCGTCGGGGTAGTCCGGCCGCATTTCCAGCGCCTTTTGCGCGGACGCCCGCGCCGCGTCGCGCTGGCCCAGCGCGAGAAGTCCGACGGCCAGATTGTAGCGCACATCGACCTGCGTGAAATCCAGCCGAAGCGCCTCCTGCAATTCCGCCACCGCCTGCTCGTTCTTGCCGGCGCTGCTCAACGCGTAACCCAGCGCCGCGCGCACTTTTGCGTTCGCCGGCCAGCGTTGCACCGCCGGTTGAATCGAGGCCACCGCCTCATCGGGCCGATGCAGGGAACAGAGCAGGCGCGACAGTTGCACGCGCAAATTGGGGTCATCCGGACAATCGCTCACCGCCTGTTGCAACGTTTGCAGCGCCTCCGCCGGCCGGCCGGTCTGATCATAAATCGAATACAGCGCATCCCTCAACAGCGGGTCGGCCGGGGCAATCTGGATCGCCCGTTTCAACAAATTCTCCGCTGCACCGATTCTGCCCTGGTTGAACGCATCCATCGAAAGCTCGCGCAGGCGGTCGGCGTCAAAACAATATTGCGCCAGCTGGTCGAGCCACGGATCTTCCCTGGGCAAAAGCAGGCACCTCGAAGCCACCTGGCGTTCCTTTGTCGCGGCGGCTTCGTCGCCGGCCGCGGCTTCCACGTCGGCCAACAATTTATGCGGCTCCCGGTATCCGGGATGGGCGCGTGTAAAATCCTCCAGCCGACGACGAAGATCAGTGCCGCCGCCATTGAGCACCTCGAAATCAAACAACAGATAGGCGGGCATCAGGTAGTCCGGGTTGGCGGCGGCGGCTGTCACATAACATTCGTGCGCCTCGGTCATCGCCCCCCGCTGGGTGAGGATTACACCGAGTCGTATCCAAGCCATGGCATATTTCGGATCGAGCTCCGTGGTTTTCCCAAAGTCGGCGGCGGCGGCGTTGGTTTCCCCCAACCGCATGTGCGTGTCCGCCAGCAGATAACGCCATCTGGCATTGGACGGCTCCAGCCGGCACAGCGCCACCAGCGGCGGCTTTGCCTGGGCGACATAGGAATTACCCAGATACAGATCCGCCAGGTGACCCAGGGAGCCAACGGGGTCCGATCCGTTCCGCGCCCTGGCCGTCGTCTCCCGGATTTCACGGGATAAAGCATCCGGCCAGCGGCTCAGGTCCGGAATTTCCGGAACGCTCGCCGCCACGAGGGCGGTGACCTGCTGATGCCGCCATACCAGAATTGCCGCGGTCGAGCAGCCGATGATAACCAGAATCAAAATGGCTCTGAGAATGGCGTGACGTTTTTGCATCAGTTCAAAGTCATTTGCGCCGCCAAAGGGTGACGCGGCTCAGGCCGGTGAACGGAGGATAAACGAAGAACCCGCCGGTGACCAAAACCGGCACCCCGTTTCCATCGAGATCTCCCGCAGCCACGGTTATCAGGTGCGTCGGCGAATGCGCCAGGGGAACCCGCGCGAACTGTTCATGGCCGTCGTTGAGCCATGCCGTCAACCAGACGGACGACATGTCATTGGCCTTGTTGAAGGCCGAAACCGTGACGATATCCAGATGCCCGTCGCCATTAAGGTCCACGGCGACGGGACTGTAACAGCCGGGCGAGTCGCCGATGCGGTGATAAATAAAATTCCCGCCACCCCGGTTTTCCAGCCATTGCAGGCCGTGCCAGGGGGGCGGCCCGTAAAACCCGGTGTCGAAACCATCGCCGTTGCTGTAAATCAGGTCCGGCAGGCCGTCGCCGTTGAGATCCGCCACTTCCAGACCGCTACTGTTCCATTGTTGGTTCGGCGATTTCCAGATTACGTGGTCTTGAAAGTCTCCGTTGCCAGGATTGTGGAATAAATGGACCTCCTGGGATTCCTGGGCAATGACCGCCGCAAAATCCGGTTTGCCGTCCCGGTCAAAGTCCGCCACCGGCGTCATGATCGTGCCGGGTTTTTCCAGCAGGATATGACTGCGGAAATTCCAGTTACCGAGATTTTCCATCCACCGGATCTCCCCCTGCACGTAACCGAACTGGCCGACGACGAGGTCGATGCGGCCGTCGCCATTGAGATCGACTCCGCGGACGTCCGTCACGCGGGCGATATTTTCGGCGACAACATGGTTGCGAAAGTGGCCATCACCGAGATTTTCCAGGATGACGACTTTTCCGATGAGATCATTGTCCGGCATAATCACCCCCATGCTGGCCACCAACAGGTCCGGCTTGCCGTCACCGTTGATGTCCGCCACGGAAACGTGGGCTGGCCCTGGAATCGGGTCGCCCAGAGGATATTCCATGAAGACACCGCGCGGAAACTGGCGGATCCAACTCACCCGGTTCGCGGCGGCGTCACAAACCAGGATATCGGGCAGACCGTCTCCATCGAGATCATAAATGGCGACATGTGTGATGACCGGATGATTTTCCACCGGCAGCCCGATGGCCTGCGGCACGTAGTTCAATAACGGCCGGCTTTCGGCCGGCGGCGCAGTCTCCATGGCAGTCGCTGTCGGTGGCGGCGGTCCGTGTACCAGAACGAATACCACCACCCCGACGGCCACGGCAGCCAGAAATCCGAGCAAACCCAACAGCCACGAGAGCGACTTCGTCGACGAACCGGATGAATCAGGATTTTGGGATTTCACAAACGGCAAATTTCCCGGTCAAAAACCGCAATCCAGCCGCGTCCACCGGGAGACACCAGTTCGGACAACTGTTCATCGGATGCAGCGGGCTTGATCGGCCTCACTTTTGCATACCACTCCATGAATTAATCTTGAGACCGGGTTCAGGTTACTTTTTGGTATTGGTTTTGTCCATCCCGGGCCGGGAGAGGCCGTGACCTGATTGGGAGTCTGAATTAGCGAAGCGGAGCGCGAGTTGTCTCAACTCGCAGCCGGTTCGAAAGGTTTAGTGCATTTCCTATAAAGCTGTAGCCGCCGACGTCAGGAGGCGGACCCGATTTACCAGCCAAATAATGAATCCGCCTCGTCACCTCGGCGGCTACGACATTACTTGAACCGCTTCAGGCGCTACGGATTGAGGACCATCCGCGCTCCCGGCAAATTGGGACATTACCCAGGAAGAGGCAGTGGTACAGGTTGCGACCTTCGGTGCGACGAGCGCCTGTCGGACTCATTCGTGCTGCGGCCCCCAACTTCGCTCTTGTCGAGCTTCGCCGAGGCAGGCAGCTTTGGTTAGCATGTCTGCGAGCATGACATACGGGGTTACGAGAGTTGAGAAGTAATCAAATGATGGAAGGGTTGAGAGCTGACACCGCTGGTCTGACCGGGCCGCCAGTCCCAGGATTCACCGTCTGCAATTAACTGATTTTAAAATGAAGCCTTTAATCTTTGCTTTCTGTTTTGCATTTGCGTCAGGCGATCTGAGCGCGCAGACGAATGACTGGCAGCCGTCGCCGGGACATACGCAAGTGCCGATCTGGCCGGGAACCGTGCCGGATGCGCAGCCTGTCCCGGGCCGGAGTATGTTAAGGACGCATTGACGCCAAAGGGCAAGACGATGGTTTGCGGTGATGCAATGTTTCGCAGCCAACCATGACGGTCTATTCGCCGAAGGGAACGAACACGGGAGTGGCGATGGTGGTATTTCCCGGCGGAGGTTACAATGCGCTGGCCATGGATCTGGAAGGCACGGAAATCTGTGATTGGTTGACGTCCAGAGGCATCACGGCCGTGCTCCTGAAATATCGGGTGCCAACGAAGCCGAAAGTGGGGCCTTATGGGGAGTCGCCACAGGCGTTGGAAGATGCGCAGCGGACGCTGGGGCTGGTGCGTTTTCACGCCGCCGAGTGGCAGATTGACCCGCACAAGATTGGAGTCATCGGATTCTCGGCCGGGGGACACATGGCGGCCGCAACCAGCACGCATTTTGACAAGCGGTTGTATCCACCGGTGGATGCGGCTGACAAGGAAAGCTGTCGCCCGGATTTTGCGATCGCTTGTTATCCGGGGCATCTGTGGGACGGCGGCGAAGATTTAAAGTTGAATCCGAATGTTCCGGTGACCACGAATACGCCGCCTACGTTTTTATTACAGGCGGAGGACGACCATGTGGACGGTGTCGAACAGTCGCTGGTTTATTACGTTGGGCTCAAGCAGGCCGGGGTGCCGGTGGAGATGCATTTGTATGCGCAGGGCGGGCATGGGTTTGGACTGCGGCCATCCGGAGTTGCCGGTTGCCGAGTGGCCTCGGTTGGTCGAGAAGTGGCTGGGGACGATCGGGATGACTTCGAAGTAGTCGCTGGTGATAAAAACGGCTGATTGGCAGTGCTGCCAAAAGCCGCGTACCGGGGTTAAACCGATTCGGGTCGCATTCAGAATGTCACCGTAATTTTGGCCCAGAAAAAGTTGCCCTTGGTGGTGTTGACCGTATGCAACTGCGGAAGCCAGGAACCATCCACAATCAACTCCGAATTGCCGATTTTATGCACGTAAGAAACAGTCGGACCGACACCGTAGGATTCGGTTTCAAAACTGCCGAGCCGGGCTCCGGAGCCGCTGTCGCCGGTGATTTGCTTCAGGTAAAAGGCCGAAGCGCCCGCGCCCGCGAACCGCCAAACAACGGCAGATGCTGCGCCAAAGTAGCGTCCACGTGGAAAATATCGCCCGATTGATAATCGGAGGTGTTGTTTATCGTGTTGAAGTCCACTGCCGATAAAGACAGAGAATTCAGTGCCGATTTTGGTGCTGAGCCAGCGAAAGGCCAGCATCGGTTCAAACGTCCAGTAGCCCAAACCGGGATTGGCGAGTTGGCCGGTGTCGAAATCACCGCTGGGCGCCCAGACGTTGAACATGCCGCCGACTGTGAAATCGCCATTGGTCCAGGCAGCCATGATGGGCATGAACTGGATGTCCCCCAGACCGGTGAGCTGATTGTTCTACACCGGCCGAGCGAGGGGTGCCATCCCGGTTAAACGTCGCGGTGGCCTTCACATCCACCCAGACAATGGGAAAAGTGGCCCCGGACGAGAAGGTGATGTCGTAAAGATTGAACGGGTAGGCATAAATCGCGAGGGGAACCTCGGCCTGCATGTTGGCGGTGACACCGGCGGCGAAGATGCCGCCCAAAGGCAGTTCCTTGCTGGCCCCAATTTCGCCATTGCCGTAATCCAGAAAATAATTGGCCGCGTAAAAGCCCGGTTGGGTGGGCGGCATGCCGGAGAAGTCAGAATATTCGCCTGATATGTAGTGCGTGGTACCGCCTTCGGTCGCACGGGCGGTAAAGGCCAGCGACAGGGCGCTTACGGTGATGGCGGTGAGGATTAATTTTTTCATAACGTGATAGGGTTGTTTCAAGTCAGATTTTCTTCTTAAGAACCGGGTTTTTGAGTTGTGGTCGGACCCAAATCATCGCCGGACGGGTTTGGCGGTTGGGACGAATACAGCGCCACGAGCCGGGCAATCAGCACGGCCATAAAGAGCGTGCCGGTGGTTGCTTCGGTGGCGGCCAGCATCCGCGCCACGTGTGAAACGGGTACAATATCACCAAAGCCCACCGTGGTGAGGGTGACAAAACTGAAGTAATAGGCGTTGAACCCGCTCAGGGTGTGGCCGGTTTCCGGCCCGGCGGTAAATACGAATGCGCCCGGCGAGAAATCCGAAACCAGCAGGTAGGCAAACATCCACGCCGTGCCGAGCAGGAGGTAAACCGAAAGCCCGGCGCAAAGCACTTCCGTAGTTACCCGCCGGGCGCGTAGGATGAAATAAAGCAGATTGGCGATCAGGAAGACAATGAACACCAGGCCGGGTATGAGAAAAATTTGTTGCGGCAGGTCTGGACGCAACAGATGCGTCCAACGCGCACAAACCGCCGGCACCGCCAAAAGGGCTGCGATCGTCAACAAGTTGCGGCTACGGCCTACCGCCAGCATACCCGAAACCAGCACGACGGTGAGCAGGCTGCCGTCGACGAAATTGCCATGGGGCAGATCTTCCACGAACGGCGCCGACACCAAAAAGAAAACCAGCGCAATCAGGAATTCCACCGTTGAAAAGCGGAATACACCCGTCCGCGACAGCGTCGCTTGCTCTGTCTTTTGATGGTTCGGAATTGCATCCATTACTGCCCCAGTTGCTTCTGGATTTCCCGAAGCAAATCCTCATAAGGTCCTTTGCGCATAGCCCGGACCGGGTAGCTTTCCTCAAAGGTCGGGTTGTTCTCCGACTTCACCAGCCAGGAGTTGCATCCGACGAGTATGGAATCAGGGGTCGTTTGCTGGACCGTCACCTGCGTCCTGACCGTGACTGCCTGCTGGACCACATAGCTGCCGTAGGCGATTTGGTCCGCCGCGCTGCCGGGCCGCCGGAAAATAAACTGGCCGGGGCTGATCGGTCCCCCGGTGAAACCGTGCGTCGTAAAGACTGTCACCGTGGCATTCGTCACGTCCATCATCGGGCGGTTGGTAATGGTGACCCAGGTCAGGTAATCCGGCTCTGAATTCTTAAAGGATTGGCAGCCGGTGGCACAAAGCCATAATCCAGCCAGAACGGCCAACCCCGTCCATTTCAAATTCGATATCATTGTTTTCATAGGTATTGGGTCACTATCATAGGGGACGCGTCGCCGGACGGCTCGGCGAGCCGTCCCTAACGTAAAACAGCCTATTGCCGTTTTCATGGTTTGTGTTTATTGCGAGTTACATGCGTTTCTGCGGTTCAATCGGCCCTTTACGCAGTTCCGCGACGATTCGTTCCACTTCAGGCACGGCGTGCGCGAAAAAGGTTTTGAAGCCGCGGCAAAGATAATTCAGGCCGGGCTCGCCGTCCGGGGTGCGGATAATCCGGTTCTTCGGGCATTCGCCCCAGCAATCGCTGAGGAACGGGCATTGGCGGCAATATTGCGGAAGTGTTTCGCTCTTGGCGTAGCCAAATTTAACCTGCTTCCGTGAAAAAACCATCCGGTCCAGCTGGCCTTCATTGACGTTGCCGAGGCGATATTCCGGGTAAACATAATGATCGCAGGAATAAAGGCCGCCGTCGTGTTCCACCGCCAGGCCCTTGCCGCAACACTCGCTGTAAATACAAAGCTGCGAGCCCAGGCCCAGATGCTGCGAGACCAGCGTTTCGAAGTGATTCACCAGAACTTTTCCGAACCCGTTCCTCCGCCATTCATCAAACACCTTGCACAGAAAATAACCCCAGTCGTCAGGGTCCACCGACCAGTCCGTCACAATCGAATTCGGATGCCCCGGTCGCGCTTCGGGGTCGCCATCTTTCGGTAATTTGGTGGCGTCCCAGTATTGCGGTGCCAGTTTCTCAAAGCCCTTGTATTCCACGATGGGGATGAATTGCATGTAGGTGGAGCCGATCTCGTTTCGGAGAAAGCGGTAAACATCCAACGGCTTGCGCGCGTTGAAACGATTCACGCACGTCAACGTGTTGAAAGGCACACCGTGGCGGCGCAGCAGCCGGGCGGCGTTAAAGACCTTGTCAAACGTCGGCCGGCCACCTTTCGAGACGCGATACCTGTCATGAATTTCCCGTGGACCATCAATACTCAAGCCGACCAGGAACCGGTGCTCCTTCAGGAACGCGCACCATTCCTCGTTTAATAACGTGCCGTTGGTCTGCAAATCGTTCTGGATGACCTGAAACGGTTTGGCGTGTTTCTTTTCCAGGGCAACGACCTTGCGAAAAAAATCCAAACCCATCAACGTCGGCTCTCCGCCCTGCCAGGAAAAGACGACCTCCGGTCCGGTCACCCCGGCGATGTATTGCTGAATAAAACGTTCCAGGGTTTCGTCGGACATCCGGCCGGGTCCGGGTCCGCCGGGCAGCGTTTCCTTGCTGAGATAGAAACAATACGTGCAATCGAGGTTACAGGTGGAACCGGTCGGTTTGATCATCACGTGAAAGCGCTGTTGTGATGAGCCGGCTACCAACGAGGGGGCGTCGTAGCGGTCCACTTCACGCGGCGGCATTCCGGGTTCAACCACCTTGAAGCCGGCAGGAACCGGCGCAGTTTTAGTTTTATCCGGGTTCATTTCAGGGATTCTTTATACGTTCAACCGGCCATTTTGCCAATGTTTGGTTCAACCGCGAATTCGCGGGCTGAGGGCCCCACTGGTTTGGCTTATCGCAGGCGCATGGGCTCTACTCCGGGCCATCGAAGCCTCCCCAGACGCCCCAGCCAGGGACCGAACTCAACTGCGCCTGATCCAGTTCCATCGCGTTCTGCAACCGGAGCTTCTGGTACTCCTGGTATTGAGCGGACTGGCCGACGTAAAGCACCTCTCTCTTTGCATCCGGAAACACGAAATAGTTGGTCCCCGCCCGCTCGACCTTGGTAATTTTGTCTGGCCGAAGTGTTTTGAGGTGGGCCTGCTGTTGCGGAGTCGTGGCGGGAATGATTTTGAATCCCGCGGCCGACAGGAAGTTCTCCGTTGACTTGGTAGTGGAGCAACCGATGACCAAAGCGGCGACGGCGCAGGCAGTGAGGAGGATTTGCCAGCCACGCAGTCTAGTCGCGCCAAAGCGTCGGAGCGTCGGCGGAAGCGTTGTGAAGGCGGGTTTGTACGTGGTTTTCATAATTTCCATTTGGTTGTTTTGATGATCCGATGCAGATCAGACTCTCACGATGTGAGCACGATGCTCATGCTCGTTGGACCGGCATCGGGCCGAAAAATATCTGCAGCATTTTTCCCTTTCCCAACACGCGCGCCAGTTCGTGAATCATGCAATACATGACAATCAGCATGAGCAAAACGATCTGGACGGCCCAGAAATGCGGCCACACGATTTCCGCCATCAATTTTCTGTTGCCAGCCGCCAGACCGCCGGCCCGTCGCGAGAAATCCACCAGAGTTTCCAGGTAATGGATGAATATGGAAACCAACAGATAGATGACAGTCTTCCAGGCGACATTGTAGAAGAGCGGCCTTTCGGGGAAGCGATTGATAAATGGCAGCAGGTCCGCGAGCAACACGGCCTTGCCCAGAATCAGCGCGGCGATGGCGATCGAAACCGTGGTCGTGGGCGAAATCCCGCTTCCCCTGAGCATCAAGACGTGAACGAACGCCACGATATGCAGGGCCACGAAAAAATAGAGGGTCGGGGGGAGCAGCGCGAAGAACTCCTCCTTGAGTTTGGCGGATAGTTTGGTCATAAGATTATAACATTATTCAATGAGAATCGGAACAAACTCCGGTAGGGCGGGCAGTCCTCTGCCCGCCGCTCGTACCCACATCGATTGCGGCGCGCACGGAGTGACGCGCCCTACCCATGTACCGATCTGACCCGGAATTGGCATTAATTGTGTGAGGTCGGTTCGAGGAAGACAAGCCTGCGCGTTTCACGAGCGAAGAAAGGCGGGCGGCCCGTGTGAGCCGCCCGCCGTGAATGTTATTGTGCTTACTGACCGGCGCCTTTACTCGCTTTTTCAGCTTCGGCCATCTTCGCGGCCATCTCCGCTTTCACGGCGTCGAGATTGAAACTCGCACCCCGCTGCATCGGCGGGTAATCGAGGAAGGTCTGAAGTTCCTTGCCCATGACCTGTTGGACGAACACAAAGCGCCAGAATTGATACTTGAACCAGTCGAAGTATTGTTGCGCCCCTTCTTTCGTCCCATTGTTCGGCCAGCCCATGCGCTCAAACGGGTCGAGGCGCAGGTTGGTGATGGTGGGAACGTCAAGATGAACCTTTTCACCCAGCCAGCCCTGGGGCTGATTGACGAAAGTGATATTTGTAGTCGTCAATACGCACCGCGCCGACGGTGCTTTCGCCGAGGTAGAAAATCTCGTGACGCGCGGACGGCCCTTGGCCGGTGATGGCGGCCATCTGGTCGTAGCCGTCCAGATGGTTCTTGTAGGTCCGGTCGCCGATTTTCACGCCCTTGAGAAGGTCATCGGTTATGGTCGGCATTGCCGGCGGCGTCCAGGAAGGTCGGGAACCAGTCGAGGCCGGAGAAGATGCCGTTCTGAACGGAATCCGCCGGAACGTGGCCGGGCCAGCGCAGGATGGCGGGGCAGCGGAAGCCACCTTCCATGGTGGTGCCTTTGCATTGCGCGAACGGGGTGGTGCCGCCATCGGGCCAGGTAAAGAGTTCGGTACCGTTGTCCGTGGTGAAGACGACGATGGTGTTGTCGTCCACGCCCATGTCCTTGAGGTGCTTCAGTATCAGACCGACGTCATCATCCAGCTGGGCCATGCCGGCTTCCTGTTCCGACCAGCCATTCTCCGAATTCTCCAGCGCGGTGTATTTCGGCGAGAGATGTGTGACGATGTGCATGCGCGTCGGGTTGATCCAGACGAAGAACGGCTTGCCGTCCTTTTGTGCCTTGTCCATGAAGTTGATGGCAAAGTCGCGGATATTCCCGTCCACCGTTTCCATGTTGTATTTGATGCCGTCCATGGGGTGCGGCGGCAACGGGCCGGCGTCCTCGATCTTCTGCTTGCCGACCTTGCCCCAGCGCGGCATTTCGGTCGCGTCGTCCGTGTCGGTCGCCCAGGAATGAACCAGGTTGCGCGGGCCGACGACGTTCAGCAGGTTCTGCGGATAGTTGGGGTGGAACGGGTCTTCCATCGCGTCCAAATGATACAGGTAGCCGAAGAATTCATCGAAGCCATGGACGGTGGGCAGGAATTCATTCTTGTCGCCCAGATGGTTCTTGCCGAACTGGCCAGTGGCGTAGCCCTGCGCCTTGAGCGCGGTGGCAATGGTGCAGGCTTCCGCCGGCAGACCGGTAGGCGCGCCCGCCTGGCCGACCGTGGTCATGCCGGTGCGGATGGGCAGTTCACCGGTGATGAAGTTCGCGCGACCCGCCGTGCAACTTGCCTCGGCGTAATAGTCGGTGAACAACATGCCTTGCTTGGCCAGCTGGTCGAGGTTCGGCGTCCGTCCGGCCATCATGCCGCGGCTGTAAGCGCCGATGTTCCACATGCCGATGTCGTCACCCATGATGAAGACGATGTTTGGTTTTTTTCCGGTGCCGCCGGCGCTGCTGCCGGCATTGCCAGCCGGCTGCGCCGTGGCGCAGGAGGTCAGACCGAGCGCCGTCGATGCGGACAGCACGGTCAGACCGTATTTGATGAGGGTATTCCGTTTCATTTTTCTCTCTTAATTTTGCAGGTTGTTTTGGCTTGAAACGAGAAGTGGCAGGAATTCAGCGGCATCGAACGGATGACAGATGACTTCAACTCTCGCGATTAATATAATTAAAGTCCTTCAGAAGAGATTTTGCAAAGGCATTTTTTGTAACAATCCAATGACAAAGACAAGCCGCGTCGTTTCCAACTCATTCAACTTCTGGTCAAGCATCAGCAAGTGCGTCTTTCTACTTGGGGAACAAAAACTGAATTTGGAAGCGGAGTTGCCACTTGGGCCCGTTGTCGGGGGTCACGACATTGTCGTACGCCGCGAGCTGAGCATCAATCGGCTGTTTGCCGATCTTGAAGATTTTTCCCACACCGCCACCCAGCGGCACCGTCCACTGGTCACCGCTGTTCGCCTTCCAGTTCGCGGTCATGATGGGCGAAGACGTCAGATACCAGCCATGGGGCAGGTTATAATTCACGAACGGCTGGACCAGGAAGGCGCTCACGTCGTTGTCGCCCCAGCCGGCGAACGACCATTGCTGGTTGGCCACCGCGCCAACAACCCAGTGACCCTGAATGGTCAGCGCCACAACCGCCGGGCCCGCACTCCATTTGCCCGCGCCCAGCATCGGGTCGGTCGCCGTTGGAAATGTAAACGTTGGGCCGATGCCCCAGATCAGCCCGCCCGGTTTTGCGGGGGAGAAGTAGAACTGCGGATTAATATCCCCCAGACCGAACGCGCTGGGTACACCGGGCGCGGCGGAGGGCTGGTTGATAATGGGAATGACTGTTCGGGTGATGAGATTCCAGTCCTCGCTCAGCGAAATCGGGATGACGGGCTGAACGTTGAGGTCCCACTGCGTGACTTTGTTGGGGCCGATGCCGAAGTTGAAATTGTTTTGGAACGGCACACTGATCATGGCCGCGATCGGGTTCTGGGCGGCCTTGGCCAGGGCTTCCTGGTCTTCAGCGCCGCCGCCTGCGGCATTATTGGTTTCAGCCGGCGCCATCGTTGTTGTCGGCTGATTGGTCGCGTTATCAATAGCAACCTCCGCCTTAAGGTCGGGGCCGGTCGTGAGCGTTAAGCCGGCCACGACGAGCGCGGCAGCCCGGCCTCTCCATCCTCCGTAGCAGAGCCGCTTTGGAGGTTGGACGAGGAAGTTCAGGTGATGTGTGGTTTTCATGGCTTTATTCCGGGAAGCAACGGGGCGTCGGATTTGTCCGCCGTCAGGTTGGTACCGGGTGGCGATTGGCATAGGGTTTTAGATTTTGAACAGGCGCGATTGACGGATGAGATATTTCAGCGGTTCAAGGATTCAAGTTCAGCTCCTTGAGCTGCTTCGCGGCCGTGCCCCATTCGCCAAGATGATAAACCGCCACGCCCGCCGGCGAGAAGGTGAACGATTCGAACGGCTCGGCGGCCATCTTGTCCAGGCAAGCCTTGGAGGCGAGACCGGTGGTGACATGCGGCAGGTAATGCTCGCCGGAATGTTCCGGCACAAACACTGTCGACGTATTCAATCACCTGCGGGTCGATGACGGAGCCATCGGTTGGGGGGACGAACGCGGCTGCAGTTCCGGTTTTCAGCGCGAACGGGGTTACGGCGTCAATCACCGCCTGTTGCAGTTTGAGCAATTCCGGAGTCGGCTTCACGACAATACCCTGGAGGCCAAGTTCACCGACCGGAATGTAGTAATATTTGTAGGCCTCCAGCTTCAAGCCGGTCACATCGGCGCCGGCCAGAACCTTGCCGACGGCGGCATAAACTTTGGGGAGATCCGCGGTGCGGACGTAACGCTGGGCCAAGGTGACGTGGGGACGGTGGGAGGCGTCCAAGGAAAAGCCCTTGGGGTAGTCCTTGCGCAGCCGGTCGTTGATGGCCGTCGCGTGCTGGACCATGGTGGCGTCCGGCTTGAGGAGGATGTCGATGGCGGTGATGTCGGTCGGGGCGGCCGCGGTTGTCGCCGATGGGGCAGTCTTGCAGCCAACGGCGAGGGTCAGCAGCGAGAGGGCGCACGCCATCGATCCGCTGAACAGAATTTTCTTAATATTGAATTTAATGTTGGTTTTCTTTCAGTGGTTGTTTTGTGTGCTTTAACGGCTATCGAGAATTTTGGACTGCGGTGGCAGAGCGCAGCGGCGACACCGCTTTGGAACGCAATCCCACGGTGCCAAAGCGGCGTGGCGCTTCGCTTCCCGCCGCACTCCAAAAAGTTTGGTTGCGGCTTCGTTGATTCGATCGGGTTTCCTGGCTCATTTGTTCTCGAACGCGAAGATGGTATTCCAATCGTTCTTCATGCTGATGACCGTCCAGCCGTTCTTTTGCGCCTTGTCATAGAGCGCCTGCGTGAAAGGTGCCGAACTTGGTGTCCGGCAATCCTTGCGCCGGGCCGTAGGCATACTCGCGTGTCGCGTCGTCGTGCAGCACGAGCATGGCGAAGCGCGCGCCGTCGCCGGCCGTGGTGTATTCCAGCATTTGCTGGTCACCGGTGTGAATTGCCAAACGCCGCGTGCGGGCGACGGCCAATCATCAGGTGAATGCCTTCCGGCTTGCCGGCGTCGTTGTCGTTCAGCAGCGAGTATTGGTTCCTTGGTCAGCGTCGGCTTGCCATCCTTGTCATAGCCGTACTTCGTGCCGCCGCATTGAGCCGACGACTTGTTCCGGCGGAATGCCATAAGTCTGCTCCGCATACACCCGCACAAAATCCTGTCCGCCGCCGGTGACGATGTAGGTCTTGTAGCCGTTGGCCCGAAGATATTTCAAAACTTCCTGCATCGGTTGATAAGTCAATTCGATGTAAGGCCGGTGCCAGCGTGGATCTTTGGCTGTCGCCAGCCATTCTTCACGTCGGCCTGAAACTGGTCCGTGGACATGCCGGTGAGGGTGGCCATGACGAATTTTCTCCAAATCCTTCATTGAAAGTTTGGCGATGGCTTCGCGGTCGCCCGACAGGACGGTCTTGAACGGCTCGATGTTTTTCAGATCCGGTTTCGCCGCCACAACCGCCGGCACGCGGTCCAGGCAATACTGCACCTGCGAATACATCGGATGCTCCACCCAGAGCGTGCCGTCCTGATCAAAGGTGGCGATGCGCTCGGCCAGCGGGACGAACTGTGGGCTGGCGGCGTCCGTTGTCACTTTGACGAACTTCACGATGGCCTGCTTGGCGGGGCCGTCATTCCAGGTGGGCAGCGGGTCCTGGGCGTAAGCGATCGTTGTGAAAGCCACCGCGCAAACGAGCGCCGCGGCCAGGAAATTCAGGTGGAGTATGGTTTTCATGGCTGTGTTTTCAAGTTTTGAACAAGAGGAAATAGAGGGAACAGAGATTTTTTCCGCCTCCGTTCTCTCCGTTTGCTCCTGTTGAAAAATTGTGTTCGTTTTTTCGCTGATGAAGTCGCGGGCCACCTGCCTCGGGCGGCCCGCGTGTTTCACTGGCGAATCCACCGGTTAGTCACCCAAGCCGATGGTCTTCACAGTTGCATGGATATCCATCAATGGCACCGGGTTTTCCGGATGTTGAAGATTCGGATTCATGTCATTCGACGCGCCGCCGGGGAAGCGTTTCTTGTTCGGATAATCCACGATGGATTTGTCGAACTCCATGATCGCCGGGGTGAGCAGCGAAATGACCCAGCCATTGTCATAGCCGGCGTAGCGTCCGGGCGAGGTGGTGGGCGTGCGCGTCGCCACGGCCCCGTTGAACGTCATGTCGTATTTCTCAAACGGGTCCATGGTGAGGTTGTAATACGAGCCGATGGCACCAAGGTCCTGCTTGGGGCCGAGCCAGGTGTCCTTGGCGGTAAACAGCTCTTTCCAGACAATGTTCAGATCGGGGTTCTCGGGATCACCGGCGGTGTCAGCGCGAGCGCCATAGAAGTTCTCACCGTCAATATAGATCCACGACGTGCGCGCCGAATGTTTGGCCTTGCCCATGACATAGGCGGTGTTGTCAATACCGTCGAAATAGATCGGCTTGTTGTCGTTGTCCTTCCAGGCGCCTTGCGGCGGCGGGGTAAGCCCGACCATCGTGGCGGTGGTCGGCCACACGTCCATGTGCGACATCATTTCGTGGTAAACCGCTCCCGCCGGGATGTGACCGGGCCACCACATGATGCCCGGCACGCGCCACCCGCCCTCGAAGGGCGAGCCTTTTTCACCGCGGAAGGGCGTGGTGCCGGCGTCCGGCCACGCATCCTGCCACGCGCCGTTGTCGGCCGTGTGAATGATGATGGTATTCGGCGCATATTCGCGGATGGCGGCCACGACCTTGCCAATGTTGTCATCCATCTCCAGCAGCATGTCCGAATAATTGCCGAGGCGCGATTTGCCGGTGAACGCCTTGGACGGCAGGGTCGGGTTGTGCATGCCCATGAAGTTGACATCCATGAAGAACGGCTTGCCGTCCTTGGCGTGGGCCTTGATGTATTCGACCGCGGAAGCAGCCTGACGGTCGTCGAATCCATGCAGGGAGTCGAAGTCAAGGCGCTCAAGCTTCTTCGCTGGCTGGCCGGCGACGCCTTCCCACTCATAGAGGTTGACGATCTTTTGATACTCATCCCAATAGGCCGCGTTATATTTCGGGAACCACGGATGGGCGAAGTTCTCCGTGCAGTCATAAGTATAGACGCCCGGATAATACGCGGCGAATTCCTTCATCACGTCAAACCCATGTTCAATCGGGTAGAACTTGGGTTGATCGCCCAGATGCCACTTGCCCGAGTAGTAGGTGCTATAGCCGTTCTTCTGGTAGAATTCGGCGATGGTCGGCGTATCCTTGGTCAAACCATTGGGGTCGCCCGGCACCACCACGACCGAAAGGGCCGAACGGACCGGGATGCGCCCGGTCATGAACGAGGCGCGGCCTGCCGTGCAGCTCGCCTGGCCATACCAGCAGGTGAATCGGGCGCCTTCCGCCGCGAGACGGTCAATGTTCGGTGTCGGATGGCCCATGGCCGAGCCGCCGCCATAACAGCCGTAATCACTATAGCCGACGTCGTCGCTCATCAGCATGACGACGTTGGGTTTCTTTTCGCCCCCGCCCCCGGCGGTGGCGGGCTGCGCCGTGGCGCAGGAAGTCAAACCGAGCGTCGCCGAGGCGGACAACGCGGTCAGACCGTACTTAACTAGACAACTTCGTTTCATATGTATCCTTTTTGTTGGTTTTAATGGTTGGTTATCCGGTTTTGGCTTTCTGCCCGGGTTTGATTGGATTCGGCCTGCGCCGGGCGAATTTTGGTTGTGGCTTCCTGACGCGGTTTTGTGGGCCAGCGCCAGAGTGACGAAGTCGAGCAGCGTTTGGTCATCTTCAGGTTTGCGGAGACAACGCTTTGGTTAGGCAGTCGGTCGTCCGTATCCGTATTGCTAACAATCAACAAATCAGAGTAATATGCGCCAACCATCTATTGGCGAAGTGTTGGCAAATATTGCACGCTCATCCGATTGCTAGCGATACTGGTTTACGCAAGGGTCAAACGACAAGAACTCAAGTGAATTAGCCTTAGGCTTATTTCGGAGATTGGAGGGTCTTTCGGAACAAAGATTCAATGTACCGTTCAAGCCATGTCTTTTACTTCATACCTTCGGCTCATGGTGCCTTTGTAAGGCCACAGTCGGAGCCTGTTAAAGTCATTATGAATCTCACAGTAAAATTCGCTGTGCTCTTCTTCAAAGTCGTTTGACGTGCAACCGGTCGCACATGACGGCCTGTGCCTTTATGATTAAGGATATTTATATTGAGAATAAAAATAACCCCTTGACGAGCAGCAGTCTCTATGGTGAGTGTATACGATATTCGCATCGTCATAATAGCCGTGGTGAAGAAATTATGAAGATAAAGAATCCAGTTGCTGAACCTGCAATCGGAAGAGTTCATTTCCGGGGCCGAAATGTCCCAAACCAGAATCCATTAGAGCAGAGGAAAATGCCATCTCCGGCGGTCCTGGGCATCTTGTTCACATTGGGGGCGGCAATCACCTGGCCCGTTTCCGCTCAGGAGGTTCTGCCATTCCCGCCCAAACCTTCCGGCAGCATCGCCGAACGGACCATGCAGGAGTCCACTTACAGTCCACTTCCGCCGGTGAGCCATTTGCCCAAGGATGCGCCAAACATCCTGATTGTGCTCATTGACGACGTCGGCCCGGGGCAATGCGACACTTACGGAGGTGAAATCCACACGCCGACCTTGTCGCGCATCGCCCAGGAAGGCATTTCCTACAACCGGTTTCACACCACGGCGATGTGTTCGCCCACCCGCGCGGCCCTGTTGACCGGACGCAACCAGCACCGCGTGGGCAGCGGCCAGATCGCCGAGTTGGCGAATGACTGGGATGGCTATACCGGCGTCATTCCAAAGAGCAGCGCCACCGTCGCCGAGGTGCTCAAGGACTACGGCTACAGCACGGCGGCGTGGGGCAAATGGCACAACACGCCCGCCCTGGAAACCACCGCCGCCGGCCCGTTCGATCACTGGCCCACCGGCTATGGCTTCGAATACTTCTACGGGTTCCTCGGCGGCGAAGCGTCGCAATGGGAACCGCAACTGTCCGGAACACATCCTACGTCGAACATCCGCACACTTCCGGCGGGCACAATTATTATCACTTGAGCGAGGACCTCGCGGATGACGCGATCTCCTGGCTGAAGCAACACAAAGCCCTCGCGCCCGACAAACCGTTCTTCATGTATTGGGCTCCGCGGCGCATCGCACGGCCCGTTTCAGGTTCCCAAGGAATGGGCGGACAAATACAAGGGCAAATTCGACGACGGCTGGGACAATTACCGCGAGCGCGTCTTCAAACGCGCAAAGGAAATGGGCTGGATTCCGCCGGATGCGAAACTGACACCGCGGCCCGCCTCGCTGGCTTCCTGGGATTCGATTCCCGAAGACGAAAAACCATTTCAGCGCCGGTTGATGGAGTTGTATGCCGGATTCACCGAACACATGGACGCGCAGATCGGACGGGTCGTGGATGAAATTGACGATCTCGGTTACGGCACGAACACGCTGATTTTCTACATCTGGGGCGACAACGGCGCTTCCGCCGAAGGCCAGAACGGCACCATCAGCGAATTGATCGCGCAGAATGGCATTCCCACCACCACGAAGCAGCAGATTCAGGCGCTCGATGCGCTGGGCGGTCTCGATGTGCTCGGTTCACCCAAGACTGACCCCATGTATCACGCCGGTTGGGCCTGGGCCGGTGAGTCGCCCTATCAATACACCAAGTTGATCGCCTCGCATTTCGGCGGCACCCGCAACCCGATGGCCGTTCGCTGGCCGGCTAAAATCAAACCCGACGCCACGCCGCGGTCGCAATTCCTGCACGTGAATGACATCGTTCCGACCATCTACGACGTCGTCGGCATTACACCGCCCCGGGTGGTCAATGGCATCGAGCAAGATCCGTTCGATGGTGTCAGCTTTGCCAGCACCTTCAATGACGCCAAGGCCCCGGAGGTGAAGCACACCCAGTACTTCGAAGTCATGGGCAGCCGCAGCATTTATCATGACGGCTGGATCGCTTCGGCGGTCGGACCGCGCATTCCCTGGATTCCCGGATTGCCACCGGGCATCAAGGAATGGACACCCGGATAACGACAAGTGGGAACTTTACAACCTCAACGACGACTGGTCCCAGGCCGACGACCTCGCCGACAAAATGCCGGCGAAGCTTAAAGAGATGCAGGACATCTTTATGACGGAGTTCACTAAAAACAAGGGATTGCCCGTCGGCGGCGGACTGTGGATTCCCATATTGCATCCCGAACTGCGCCTGGCCTCGCCTTACACGTCGTGGACCTTCCCGGGCGCCATCACGCGAATCCCGGAAGTCGTGGCACCGGCGTTGGGCAACAAGGCCAACATCGTCACGGTTAACGCTGACGTACCGGCCAACGCCAACGGCGTGATCTACGCGCTCGGCGGCTTTTCCGGCGGCCTCACTTGTTACGTGAAGGACGGCGTGCTGTCCTACGAATACAACCTGTTCGAGATTCAGCGCACCCACATCAGGGCGAAGGAAAAGCTTCATGCCGGCAAATTGAAAATCGAGGTCGAAACCACCTACATCCAGCCGAGGCCGGCTGGGCCGCTCAAGGTGGTGATGAAAGTCAACGGCAAAGAGGTTGCCTCAGGCGTTGTGCCGGTCAGTGCGCCATTGCTCTTTACCGCCAACGATTGTCTGGACTTTGGCGTGGATCTCGGCTCGCCGGTCGGGATCGAGTATTACGACGACGCGCCGTTCAAATTCAATGGCACGATCGAAAATGCACAGGTGAAATATCTCCTCATTCCCACCCAGATACAGGAAGAGATAATGAAAACGAATGAACCCATTCCGGTGGCGGATTGAATCGAAGTGCGGCTGTAAATAGCGCGGCGCAACCCGCCAAAATTCATCGGCGCGGATCGCTGTATCGAAACTCTGCTGCCGATGCGAAGGGAAGTGAAGATGTCATACCGAACCGATCCAACTGAACTAAATTCGATCACACCATGAAACAAAAAATCATTTTCAGTCTCGTGGCTTGCCTGTTGCCATTGGCCTTTAACGTACGGGCCGAAGAAGGCGGCGCCGGACATTACATCTCGGGTGAATACTCAGATTTCTGCGGCATGCCGCCTTCGCGACCGGGTTTTTATGTCGGTAATTATTTTCTGGATTATGGCAACGGTAACTTCAGCGCCAGCAGGCAACTGCCCTTGGGCGGCATTTTTGCCGCGGGCGTCACCGCCAACATGCAGGCCGAGGTTCCCCTGGCGATTTATGCCTACCCGTTCAGCCTTGCTGACATCACGTTTTCATCCGGGGTTACCTTGCCGATCGTCTGGGTGGATGTCAAGGCCACCGCGACCTTCGACCGAAACGGCAATCCGCGCACCGGTGCCGTAGAACAATCGGCCAATGGTCTGGGGGACATCCAGTTCATGCCCGTCATGGCCGCCTGGACCAACGGCGATTTCACGTCGGCGGGATGTTCAACGTCTGGGCGCCCAGCGGCAGTACGACACCGGCCAACTGGCCAATGCCGGATTGGGTTATTGGACCTTTGAACCGATGCTGGCTTTCAGTTGGTTGAGCAGCAAGATCGGCACGGAGTTTACGTCTTCACGGAGTGGATTTCAACACGGAGAACACCACGTCGGATTATCAATCCGGCGACATTTTTCACGTGGACGCCACCTTGGCGCAGCATCTGCCTCTGTTCGGCGGGATCGCGGGAGCGGGTGCCTCGGCTTTTTACCTGAAGCAGATTACCGGTGACAGCGGTTCCGGTGCCA
This sequence comes from uncultured Verrucomicrobiae bacterium, assembly GCA_963708525.1. Lineage (GTDB taxonomy): Bacteria > Verrucomicrobiota > Verrucomicrobiia > Limisphaerales > UBA11358 > UBA11358. Next base: position 45,223 of record CAVPTH010000020.1, read on the forward strand.
GGCTGGGGAGTTTTGAGGCCGAAACCTATGGCGTCGGTCCGACGGTTTCTTACGTGCATCCCATCGGCAAATCAATCCTGATCGTGGATGGATCGTGGCTGCCGCAATTGCACAGCGTTAATACTACCAAAGGCAACTATTTCTGGGCCAAGATCACCATGACGTTCTAACAATTTAAACCAAACAAATGCAGGGACCAATATAGCACGAGTTACCTGATGGGAACGCGCGGAAAGGGGTCATGGACACGGATTGCAACAATCTGATGTTCGTTACGTCAAAAATGCCGCCGAAGTGAACGCGGAAAGGGAAGGCCGTCATTTTGAAGCTGGTTAAGATAAAGCCTTCGCAATGGACCGGCCTGTGTCTGCTGTTGTTGCTGGTGCTCTGGCTCACGCCCATGCGGGCTGTGGCCCAGGACAACAACGTATATCAGTTCAACGTCAACCCGTATTACCCCATCCTCGGTAACTTGTCCGGTTTTGGCAACTTCGGATACTACGGACAACCCGACAACTATTCACAATACCGGTTTGGCTGGCCAGGGCTGGTTTATCGGGCCAATTCCTGGTTGCAGGTCGTGGGAGGGCTGGACATCGTATTTCACGGATAATTATCAGTCCGCGGACACCCTTGAATTGCGGCCTTACGGAGGAGTGAAACTTTTCGTCCCGAACACGTCCGAAATTCAGATCTACAACTTCACCCGTTATGAATTCCGCGACACCGAGAATCTCGACACCCATGACTGGAGCTCCTACAGCCGCATTCGCAGCCGTTTCGGAGTTGAGTTCCCGCTGACGAAAAGAAGCGAGGCATGGCAAACAGAGACTTTCTATGCCCTGGCTGACGTTGAGCCTTTCTACCGGTTTGATACCGATGAATGGAACCCGTTGAGGGTACGTGGCGGCCTCGGCTACATACTAAACGACCGGATCCGCGTGGAACTGATCTACACCGCGAATTTCGAACGCTCCGCTCCCGGCTCCCCCCTGGAGTTTAATAATAACATCATCGAACTGAACATTCGCATTGGGTTCGGCAAAGGACTGCTCGGCCGGTTGCTAAATCCTGAGTAACCGCTGTTCGTTGTGTCGTAGAATTGTCTGGTGATTACATTTGCCGGGGACAGGATTCCGTTATGTCAGAGAGCAGAGAATTCTTAGTTACCTCTGCGCTACCAACTCCTCCCGGCTGCAAACCCAAAGAACAATGAGATGACCACCAACCTAGCATTCCATCCATGAACGTACGCCCCATAAGAGCCAGGTTTGGCGGTTCGCGAGTGACTGTTTCTTCAAATTGGCGACGATACGCTCCACTTCCGGGATAGTGTGGGCGAAGTACTGCTTGAATCCGCGACAGGGATAGTTTAACCGTGTCGAGGTCGCCGCCGCCGGCTTTACTTGTTTCTGCGCGTCTTTCGAAACAAAGATTCAATGCGCCGATTGCAGGGCCTTGCGGACCTCGGCGGTGCTGGCCAGATTCGCTTGCGCATCGCTGCCGGTCTTTTCCACCAGCCCGAGCATCGCATCGGTCAGGGAATCACCGTCCCTGCCGGTGGAATACGAAGCGAACGCGCTGGCAGTGAGAATTCGCGGGCTGGCTCGGCGCGCCATAGTCCGACGGAGGCGGCTCGGCCAGCCCGCTAGTCCACTGTTAGTGATTTAATTGGCTTTCGAGTGTCTTTCGGCCGGGTGCTACGGTTTCGCCACGGAAATTGCCACCGATTCGGTCGCACGGATTACCACCTGTTCACCAATCGCGCGTTGAGTCAAATCCACATCCGGGCGTACCACGAAGGTGTGCTTCGAGCCATCCGGAAACTGGAGCGTAGCCCGGTGGTGCTTGAGATCAATGTCAACGACTGTGGCTGTGACTTGTACCGTTTGTGCCACCATCCCGCCGGGCTTGGAGCCTACCGGGGCCAGTACCACCGCCGTGGCTGCGCCGTCCGCCTGGGGTGGTGCATCCTTCGCCATAAACACCACGAGTTGTTCCGTTACCGTGGCCTTGACCTGGTCGCCCACGTGGATCTGTGGGAAGTTGACCACTTCGGGCCCGCATTTGACGACGGCATCCTTGCCGTCCCCGCCTTCCAGCGTCACTTTACGGTCTTGAGCATCTATCGCCTTTACGGTGGCCGTGATCTGATAGGTATTGAGCATGACTCCGCCGGGGACTCCGGGTTGGGTGGCGACGACGGTCGCACCCTGGCCTTCGGGTCCTGAAGTTGAAGAGCAGGAGGTCAACGCCAGCATCGCAACGAGTGCCGGCGCCATCAGTAAACAGACGAGTACGGTTCTTTTCATAGTTTTGGTTCTTTTGGTTGTTGACAACATGCGGTTGTCGGTTTTGTGGGTTGTCTTGAAAGTTATTTGATTTTAATTCTGGATGCCCGGAGATTTCCGGTCATATCCATGGTTTGAGCTTGGCCCATTTTTCTCATTTCGGGAACAGGAACGTGACGGTGAAGCGCAGGCCCCAATCCGGTCCGCCGCTGGGTTTTTCGACGTAGTAGCGGTAGCCCACCTGGAAGGCGACGGGCTGCTGCCGATTTTCAACAACTGCTGGACCGTGAAGTTCAGCGGCACCGTCGCTTGGTCGGCCTGCCAGTTGTAGGTGGTTTCGGTGTTCACCGCCGAACGTGGTGTAGGTCTTGGTCGTGTAGGAGAGGAACGGCTGGAGGAAGGTGGCGTTGATGTTCTGTGGGTCCCCAACCGGCGAAGGACCAGATTTGGTTGGCCAGAATGCCGTAGGTAAAACCATGTTCCTGCCGCAGCGCCACGATGGTCGGCCCGGCGCCCCATTTGCCGGCGCCCAGCGCGCTATCGGTCGCGGTGGGATAATACACCACCGGCCCGGCGCCCAGAATCCAGCCGCCGACCGGGTCCTTGGGCGAGAGGAAAAAGCTCTGCGTGGTGTCGCCCAGGCCGGAATGACTCTGGCGCCACCCGGGATTGGCGATTCGCGCGTAAATCACCGGCAGGATGGTGCGGACGATGAGGTTCCAATCCTCGCTGATGGAAACCGGAACGACCGGCTGGATGTTGGCCGTGTATTTCATCGCGTTCGCCGGGCCGATGCCGAAATCCCAGTTGTTCTGGATGGGCACACTGATGAGATTGGCGACGGGGTTGTTGAGTTTCTTGGCCAGCTCGGCCTCCTGATCCGGCGTGGCAGTCCCCGCGTCGCCGGCGCCGGACGAAGAAACTTCGTTGGTCGCCAGGGTGGAGGAGCTGTCAACGACCGGCTTATCCTGGGCGTGTAGGCTTGACACCGTCAGCCCGCAGGAAAAAGCGAGCGAGAAAACAAAAAGGTTTCGCCGGTGTTTGGTTTTCATCGTTATTGTTTTGTTGTTTGGAACATTGTTTGTCTTGCCGGTGAATTCGCGGGCCGGCTCGGCGCGCTGGCCAGCCCGCGTGGTTCACAAGCGAACGGACTATTGTTCAGCGTTTTTGGCCTGCTGTGTCTTTTCCTGAAGGAGATTCTCCTCCTCGGCGCTCATCTTCGGCGGGATCAGCTTTACACTCAGCTTGTCAATCGTGCCGGTGAATTGGAACGGCGGCTGATAATCGTCGTCGTCACTCCAGTCCGGGTATCGCTGCCGATGTCGAAGGTTTCGTCAATCGTCATGAGGAACGGAATGGTATGCGGAATCGTCTTGCTGGCGACTTCCTTGCCGTCCACCTTCAGGACTCCGGTGCCGCCTTTGCCAAAGCCGGGACCCTCATCCTGTTTGAAGTCAAACACGATGATGTGTTTGCCTGGCGTGAGGGTGTCCTCGCCTTCCCAGCGAAATCGCACGAAGTCGAGCAGGTTGTAGGTAAAAACCGGCTTGCCTTTGAGCAGGTAAAGGCCGTAGCCGCCGAAACGGCCGCCGAGCGTCGCTATCATTCCCTCGCCGCCGCCGGCGGGAACTTCGACCTCGGCGGTTATGGTGTAGGACTTGTTCAGGATACTCGGTGCATCGCTGTCTGGCAGACCGGCCATCTCACTCGTGTACGTGAACTCGGTGCGTCCGGCGGTGGCGCTCGGGCGTGGCGCGACGATGCGTTCAAGGATTGAATTGTCCAGCGGAAGCACCTGATATTTCTTCGCCTCCGCCAGGAAGAGATCCTGCAGTTCCTTCAACTTGTCGGGATACTGGGTCGAGAGATCGGTGTTCTCGGAGTAATCGTTGGCGATGTTGTAAAGCTCCCATTTGTAGCCGGTGAGCACGTCGGGCATCTTGGCAGTGCCCATGAGCCACGGCGGCTGGGGCGGCGGGGTGGCGGCAATCCACCCATCGTGATAGATGGCGCGGTTGCCGAACATCTCGAAGTATTGTGTTGTGCGTTTGGATGGGACATTCGCGTTCGCCTTGTCCCAGGTGTAGGCCATGCTCACGCCTTCAATCGGCTTCTGCTTGATACCGTCCACTATTTCCGGCTGCTGAATGGCGGCGGCTTCGAGGATGGTCGGCACGATGTCAATCATGTGGTGGAATTGGGTTCGAATGCCGCCGGCGTCCGTGATATGGCCGGGCCACGCCATGGCCATGCCCTGACGCGTGCCGCCGAAGAACGAAGCCACCTGCTTGGTCCATTTGAACGGCGTGTCAAAGGCCCACGACCACGCCACCGACATGTGCGGCTGGGTCAAGGCGGAACCCCAGACATCGTAATATTTCAACTGGTCCGCTACCGGCATATTGACGGCCTGGATTGCCGCCAGATCGAACGGCGTGCCGATGGTGGAACCTTCGGCGCTCGTGCCGTTGTCGCCTTCGATGTAGATGATGAGCGTGTTGTCGAGTTTGCCTTCATCCTGCACCTCTTGAATTACGCGGCCAATCTCATGGTCGGTATAGGCCACATAGGCGGCAAAGATGTTCGCCTGGCGGATGAACAGTTTCTTCTCATCGGCGGAAAGCGTGTCCCACTTTGCCAGACTGTCCGGCCACGGTGTAAGCTGGGTGCCGGGAGGAATCACGCCGAGTTTCTTTTGGTTGGCGAAGATGGTTTCACGCAGTTGGTTCCAACCCCCGTCGAACAGGTGCATTGCGCTGATCTTGTCAATCCATTCCGGCGTGGGCTGATGCGGCGCGTGCGTGCCACCGGGGACGTAGTAACAGAAGAACGGCTTGTCCGGCGCGGAGGCGTTCAGCTCCCTCATGTGCCTGATGGCCTCATCGGCCATGTCGGTGGTGAGGTTGTAGCCGGGGTGCCCGATCCACGGATAAATCTGGGTGTGGTCTCGGAACAGAAATGGCGTCCACTGGTCGCTCTCGCCGCCCATGAAGCCGTAAAAATAATCGAACCCCATCCCACTTGGCCACTGGTCGAACGGCCCAGCCGAGCTATAAAGGTAGGTGGGCGTATTGTGGTTCTTGCCGAACCACGATGTGGCGTAACCGTTCTCCTTCAGGATGGTGCCGACTGTGGCGCTGTTCTTTTCAATGATGGAGTCATAACCCGGAAAGCCCGTGGCCTGTTCCGAGATGACGCCGAAGCCCACCGAATGATGGTTGCGTCCGGTGATGAGCGCCGCACGCGTGGGCGAACAAAGCGCAGTAGAGTGGAACTGGGTATAGCGCAAACCCATCTGCGCGATGCGGTCGAGCACTGGCGTGGGGATGACGCCTCCGAACGTGCTCGACACGCCATAGCCCGCGTCGTCTGTCATGATGAGCAAAACATTGGGCGCTTGTTTGGGTGGAACCACGGTGGGCGGCCACCACGCCTTGGACTGCTGGGCGTCGTCCTTGATCACGCCGCCGAATTTCGGGTCGGGCGCAGGCAATTGCTGGCCGCTGATGGTGGTGGTGGCACTGGGCGAGCCGATGACGCCAGTGGTTTCAATCGGCGTTGCGGGACCCGAGACTTCGGGGCCGGCACAACCTGAAAGAGCCAGTACCGTGGCGGCGAGCGTGCCGTTGATGATGGATTGGTGAGTTATCGTTTTCATGAATTGATTTCGATGCAGGTTAAATTCAACCGAGAAAAAAGCAGGAAGTCAGAGGCACCGGATGGCTGCCAGTTGATTTCGACTCTCGTACAGCCACTTAGAGCAGTCCTTACAAAACATGTCAACGCTCTATTTGTTACAACCGAACGACAAATCCAGTCCCGTAATTTGGGTATTTGATGCGGAAGGCATTGGAATAGGTCATGACAACATCATCCGCTTCATCACCAAAAATAAAAAAAAGCGACATTGGTAAAAAAGACCACAAGTACACTTCAATTTCAACTGGTACAGGAATTTGATTTATGCCATCAAGAATGAAAGACGGTCTGGCGCAATGTCTGGCGAACCCCTATCCCCTGATCCTGAAAAAGGCGGCAACAATAAAACTGCCACAGATTCCTCCTATAACAAGAGCGAAAAAAATCCAAAACAGGAAATCAAACCACGCCGGAGGAAGCCGACGAGGAAATGGTTTGGCCTTACCAAGTTGAAATGGCGTGAACTTGCGGGGATTTTTCTTACCTTTATTCCTTGGGTGTGGTACGATTTGTTGGATTGTCATAGCTTCTGGAAACTCTGCCTATTAGCTCTTAGCCTAGCTATAGCACAGGGGGTGATTTGTTCTTTTTGGGGTATGGGGTGGAAGACATTATCCGTTTGGATGGTCAGTCTGTTGCCTGTTGCAATTGCTGTGTATGTAAATTCCAGACCGCCACCAAGACCGGAGTTTGGGCTTTTAATGCAAATTGGAGAATCTCCCGACTGGACATTGGTGCTAACAAACGACTTTTTATTTGAGCGGGATATTGTCAAATTTGCCGACTTGCCAAAAGGTCGAGCAATGTTCCATACGTATATAAGTGGTTGTATTCTTATTCCTGTACAACCAGGAGAATCTAACAAGGTGTTCCATCTGGCTGCCAAAAACATATACACCCCCGTCACCATTAATGATCTACAAGTTTTGGTTGGTTTTCCTGATACATGGAATGTAGGTTTTGACTCAAAATGGAGTAAGGTTATCAAATCTTCGATACTCCCAAGTGGCACATTACAGCTACCAATGTGCAATGCATGGAATACCAATATCCCAAAACAGTTTTCGAGGCAGATAATCCCGTTCCCGCCGGTAACTGTTGCCTGGGTTCCTGAATTTCTAGGGCATGCATACAAAGGCGGAATTATTGAGTTTGGAGTCCGTTGTACTGACCGTGAAAAGGTAATGGCAGCAAATATCTTTTTTGTGCCAGTTGCATCCAACTTTTTTAGGCCATTTGTAACTCGCGGAATCTTTAAACCAGACGGAACTATACAAATAGAACCGACCCCATTCGAAATGGAACAGGCCACAAACCAGTAGGCTTGAACGATGACGGCTGTTTGTAATACAATCGTAAGGATTTAATGCGAAGCCTGAAGGGCCTCTCGGGCCTCAGCGGTGCTGGCCAGATTCGCTTGCGCATCGCTCCCGGTCTTTTCCACCAGCCCGAGCATGGCATCCGTCAACGAACCGGCATTAAAATGCGCAATGACATCGCGGATGTCTTGATTGATCCTATACGTCTACCGCAGGAAACGACTCAACATATTTCTCTTCGCCAGCTCCATAGTAAGTACAGGTTCGTGCTGCGAAATCCACATCGTACTTAACAACACCAGCTCTCCAGGTTGCCATCAAGAACTCGGGGAAAGTGCTGTTCCCGGCCTGATCGGTTCGCAGCGCAGCAATGAGAGCGTCGCGGTTGAATGGAGGCACGTCTGCCATGCCGGTGACCAGAGGTGTTCCTTGGTCAACCACCGGGCCCTTCTCGGTCAAGTACAGGCTTTGGCACGCGGGCAGGGACCAGAGGTTTCGCGTTACGCCCGCACGCCCAAGAGTTTCGGCCAGGTGCGGGAAGCCGCCGATCCTGGGGCGGCTTGCCATCGCCCGCTGCTGGGCTGATTTAAGATTTTCAATTGCATTGCTCATAATTTTATTGGGTGTATTCCAATTCATGACCTCGGTGGCGTGACAGCGATGGCAATGGCTTCGGTGGTACGGATGAATACGTCATCGTTCACATGTAATTCCTGGAGATTCACCTCCGGCCCGACCTGAATCTGCCGGGCCTGGTCCTTGCCATATTGCAGGACCACCAGGCGAGTGGCGTAATCGAGGACGAGAATTTTGGCGTTATAATCCACGTTCCGGATTATCACTCCGCCCGGTTCCGAGTTCGGAGGTGTGCTGCTCGCCAGATAGCTGGTAATGGAGTCGGGCGAAACCCCCGGCTTCACCAGGTAAACCACGAAGCTCTCTGACGTGGTGGTCATGAGGCTGTCGCCGACTTTGACCCGGTTAAAATTCACAGCTTCCGGCCCCACCTTAATCGTCAAGGTTACCCCGTCAGGCCGGTCGAGAATGACGGTGCGATTGGTGTAATCAATGGCTTTCACGTAGACGATTCCCGAGGCAACACTGGCCGAGGCGCCGGAACCGAGGAATATCGGTGCGTTAGGCGACGCCGGCGCTGGCAACGCCGGGTACGTATCGCCAACGTATTGCGGCGAGGACGAACAACCATCGAGGAATGGCAGCACCGCCAGCAACAATATTGCCGCAAACCAACTTCCGTAGGTGGTTGTGGTTTTCATGTGCCAGTTCTTCCAGTTCATGTTGGATCCGATTTGATATCAGGTTTCTGCGTTGCCAGGTTATTTGTCGTAAAGTCAGGAAAAGTCAGGTGATCGATTCGGGTTCAGTGCTCCAGAATATCATAACTGGGCGGTTCCTTCATCCAAGCGGTTCCGTCGCGGGCCTGTTTATAACCCAGGTCGAATAACGCGGTCATGTACTCGGGATCGAATTCGCTTTTCGATTTCATGTCGAAACTTTCGGGAATCGTGGCCAGATTGAAATCCATTCCGACCGCCTGTGATATCACGAATGCGCGGTAGAGGTCGCCGATGCCCTGGGTCTTGATCAGCGTGCCGACGGTGCGACCGGCGATGGGAAGAATCCTGGGTTTGACCGGCTTCCAATCGGGCAAAATGCACTCGTTGCGGATGAGATAGCACCCGCCCTTGTGACCCGTGATTTCCATCAGCCGCTCGAGAAATATCGCCCCGAACACCTGGGTCATGACCCCGCCATCGCCGTGCATTTCATCGTACTGCTTTCCGTCGGCTTCGACCTGGAAGAGCACGGGGGGAAATGCCACCGGAATGGAAGCCGAGGCGAGCAGGACTTTGCAGAAAAGCTTGCGGGCGTCGGGCCGGCCGCTGGCAGCAATGGCTCCCATGTCCCACACCACGAGGCATTGGGCGTCGAGATCACTGGTTCCCACATAGAACCTTCGGCCTTTGCGATACTCAGCGGTGATGGCGTCCATAATGCCCTGGTCCATCTGTTTCTCCAGGGTTTTAGCCAGCGGCGAGGTGTCCGCCATCGAGTCCGCGCCGAACAGGATATCAATTGGGTCGCGCTCTTTGAAGATATCCTTGTCGGTGATCGTCGTGTAAGCTTCCTTGAGTTGGTGGTCGTAAGCCGGCCCCAGGAAGGCGTATGGCCCGAGCAGCGAGCCGGTGCTGATGCCGGTGACCACGTCGAACTCCGGGCGGGTTCCGGAGTCGGCCCAACCGCATAACAAACCTGCGCCGTAGGCACCGCGTGAGCCGCCTCCGGACAGGGCAAGCAACGTCAGCGGCCGGTTGGTGATCACACGCGCGCGCGCCACGGCGTCGCCGAGCAAATGATCGACCTGCCCCGCGTAAATGTGGCCGGGGCTGACCAGGATGCGCACCCCCGGCAGTCCGGAAATCTCCGCCCGGCTCAACATATTTTCCGGAACGGGATGCCTTGAGCCCATCGAATTGCAGCCGACCGCGAAGATCAGCAGGAGGGAGGCAAATAGGTGGCGGTTCTTCATTTCGTCAATTCGCGGGCCAATTCTTGCGAACTCGCCCGCGTGGTTCAAATACGAATCATTGGTTATGTCACTTTATCATTCACTGGTCTGTTGCTCTGCTGGCCCGCTTTTTGTTCCATGAGCCAGGCGCGACCGAGAAGGATGGTTAGTACAGCGTGCAAGCCGACTGCCGGCCACAAGAGCGGCCCGGCCCATTTTCCATCAAAAGCGAGCGAGGCGAAATACACCGTGCCGAGCGCGTTGTAGGTCAACATGCCGAGCAAGGCCGGTCCCGGCCAGCAACCTACACCCAGGGCGAGCAGCGCAATTCCGGCCACACGGGCCACGACAACGGAAACACCCGCCAGCTCCGCGCCCAACAGCAGATGTCCCACCAGCACCGGCACCAACAACAGTGCCATGCCCGTGGCGGCTTCGGCCACGCCGGTGAGGATGAGCAGTTTTTTCATGGCGCATTGATCAACCCGTGTTCCGCCGGGTCCGGACGCAGGGATTCAGCCAGGCTGATCAGGTTCAGAGGACTGACGCGAACAAAGCCGTGACGCGGGGAATCAATGTCCGCGATGAGCATGAACGCAATGGAAACGAGCAGCGGCAGGATCGGAAGCAATTTGGTCCCAGCCATAACACTTCGCGAGCCGTAGCCAATCAGCAAGTTGCTTCCGATGGCGATCGTTAACATCAAAGCCCATGACCCTCTCGGAATCCGGTTCCAAAACCCGGCCTGGGTATATCCCTGTGAATTCAGAACATCGTTCATGCCCGACACAACCAGGGCCGTGATAGGGTTCGGCAGTGCGGTGGCGGGGGCACGGATGGCGGCCCACAGCTCGTTCTCCAACGCCGTCGTGCGGGCATTGAGTTGCTGAACCTCTTTTTCATTTTTAGCCTGATAGAACGCAACCCGCTGATCGAGATAACTCCGCAGCAGCGCCTGCAACCTGTTCGCATCGGCGGCCGGTAGCAGCTCGGCCCGCAAGTATTCGGTTCCGATCGCGTTGGCCTCTCCCTCCTCATAATTCCGACGTTGGTCATACCGATTTGACGCCATTGAAAAACTGAACCCAATGATCAGCCCAAGCAGTGTCAGGGTGGCCGCCAGAATGATATTAAAGTCTTCCCGCAACTCTTTCTCCGGCTTGATCTGTTTCAGAAGAAAATACCGGCCAAGCCGCGCGGAAAGCCACAGGATGACGAAGGAAACAGCGAGAACCAGCAGCGGATAATGCGCGATGCGTTCCATTTTTAGTTCATCCAATTATACATCAGCCCGGTTGCCGCGTTCGGCGGCTTTGGCCTGGCCCTAGTTGTTCACTTCGGCACCAGTTTTGGCGGCTTTCTCCTGATCGCCCAGACCCAACTGCTTCGGGCCGAGTTCATACGTCAGCTTGTCAATCGTCCCGTTGAACTTGAACGGACAGTCATAGTGATATTCGACGAGGGCAACCGCCGTGCCGGTGTCGAGCCCGACATCAAAGGTTTCGTCCTCCGGGAACATGATGGGCGTGGTGTGCTCCAGGGATTTTATGGCGACGGACTTTCCATCCACGATCAACTCGCCGTTGCCGCCTTTGCCCAGGCCCGGGCCGTTAAATTCGAAGTTAAACTGAATGTTGTGTTTGCCAGGTTTGAGTTCCGGGCCTTCCCACGCAATCCGCTGCAGGCCCAGCAGGTTGTAGAGAAACACCACGTGGCCCCGGCCAAAGCCCAGGTCACCCTTGCTCAAAAACAGGCCGTAGCCGCCGAACCGTCCACCCTCGGTCGCAATCATGCCCTCCGCCCCGCCGTCGGGGATGGTGACCTCCGCCTTGATGATGTAGGAGCGGTCCAGAATGTCCGGTGCGCAGGAGGCAGGCACGCCTTCCAATTCGCCCGAGTAGGTGAACGTCGTCCGTCCGGCCGTCGCACTCGGACGCGGCGTCGTGAAACGGGCGAGCGTTGAATTATCCAGCGGGAGCACATTGAACTTCGCGGCTTCCTGATAGAACAGCGTTTGCATTTCCTTGAGCTTGGCAGGCATTTCGGTGGCGAGATCGTGGTCTTCGGTGAAGTCATTTTGGATGTTGTAAAGCTCCCAGCTATAACCGGTCATGACATCCGGCGGAGGCTTGGTGCTTAATTCCCACGGAATGGTCACGGGCGTCGTGGCCGCCACCCAGCCGTCGTGATAGATGGCGCGATTGCCCAGCATTTCAAAATACTGCGTATCATGCCTGGTGGGCACGTTCGCGTTTTCCTTGGGCCAGGTGTAAGCCATGCTCACACCGTCCATCGGCACCTGTTTGATGCCGTTGATGGTGTCTGGCATGCGAACGCCGGTTGCATCCAGGATGGTCGGCGCGATGTCAATGACATGACTGAATTGCGTGCGGAGGCCACCGACATCCGTGATGTGGCCGGGCCAGGAAATACACATGCCCTGGCGGGTGCCGCCGAAATGCGAGGCGACCTGCTTGACCCATTTGAACGGCGTGTCAAACGCCCAGGACCAGCCCACGGCATAATGCGGGAACGTCAGGTCGGATCCCCAGAACTCATAGAACAGGAACTGGTCCTTGACCGGCACCGTGACCCCGTTGAAGGTCGTGAATTCGTTCGGTGTTCCGTTGGTGCTGCCCTCGGCGCTGGCTCCGTTGTCGCCGCTGATGTAAATGATGAGCGTGTTGTCGAGCTTGCCTTCATCCTGAACTTCGTCAATCACCCGGCCGATTTCATAATCGGTGTAGGCGAGATAAGCGCCGAACACATCCGCCTGCTTGATGAACAGCTTCTTTTCATCCCAGGACAACTGGTCCCAGTGCTGCAACTCCTTCGGCCACGGCGTCAGTTCCGCGTTGGCGGGAATGATTCCCAGCCGCTTCTGGTTGGCAAAGATGGTCTCCCGCAATTTGTCCCAGCCGTCGTCGAACAGGTGCATGGCGCTGACCTTGTCGATCCACTCCTTCGTCGGGTGATGCGGCGAATGCACGCCGCCGGGCACGTAATAAACGAAAAACGGCTTTTCCGGCGCAATCTCGGAGAGCTGCTTCATATACTGGATCGCGTCATCAGCCATGGCCGTGGTCAGATTCCATTTACCCTCATGCCCGAGATACGGATAGATGGCCGTGGTGTTGCGGAACAGGTTCGGTTCCCACTGGCTGGTGTCGCCGCCGACGAACCCGTAAAAGTAATCAAAGCCCATGCCCGTCGGCCATTGAGTCAAACGGCCCGGCCTGGCTCGCCTGATAGAACGGCGTGTTGTGGTCCTTGCCGAACCATGCCGTCGCGTAGCCGTTCTCCTTCAAAATTTCACCAACCGTCCCGCATTCCTTGCGGATGACCGAGTCGTAGCCCGGAAAACCCGTGGCAGCCTCACCCACCACGCCATAGCCGGCGACATGATGGTTACGGCCGGTGATCAGCGCCGCGCGCGTGGGCGAGCACAACGCGCAGGAATGAAACTGCGTGTAGCGCAATCCGTTGGTGGCGATGCGGTCCAATGCCGGGGTCGGAATCACGCCGCCAAAAGTGCCCGGCGAGCCGAATCCGCAATCGTCCGTCATGATGAGCAGCACGTTGGGCGCGCCTTTGGGCGGCACGACGCGCGGCGCCCACCACGGTTTCGAGTCGGCGGCTTTCTCCTTGATCACACCGCCGAATTTCGGGTCGGGCGGCGGCAGTTGCTTGCCGCTGATGGTGGTGGTGGCGTTGGCCGAACCGGGCTCGCCAGCGGTTTGGATTTCTGCCCGGGCCGAAGGGGCAACGCTGCTCATCAGTGTTACCGAAGCCGTCAGGCCGGTCAGACCGTATCTCGTCAGGTTGCTTCGTTTCATAATTATTCCTTCCGGGTAAGCTTCTGTAGTTTTGATTTGTTGCGCCGATGAATTTACGGGCCGGGCCAGCCAGGCCATCCGCCCAGCTCGCGTGATTCACGATCGGATCGCGAAGCAATTTTCGGGTGATTACTGCCGCTTTGCTTTAGATCGTTATTTCTTTTGAGACTTGTGTTCGATTTCCAGACTGATGGGTCAGGTTCTTCCAGGTAAGAAATGACACCGTGCCCGACCGATGAAGCTTCCCGATGTATATGTGATTGTTGAATTTATATTAAAGGCCTGTCAAGCCTATTTAGGTAAAGTTATAAAAACAATCCTCCTGCTACTTCAACGGTCAGTTCGACGTTACAATCAGCCAAAAGTCTTCAGCCGGCAGCGAAGTTACGATTTTCCCGGGCGAGTGAGCGGAGCTACGGAGTCTTTCACCCTCCGTAACTGAGCGGCTGGGGAGTAGCGCCTTCACCGGCTTCGATTCGACCGGCGGGATCCCGGTTGACAACTTTATATTCGTGCTAAGGAATTGAACCCAGAACCACCATCAACTGATTGGCCAGTTGCGTGACGTTGGTCGGGGTGGGGGCGTCGAGGTTCGAATTCGCCTGCTTGAGCGCCGCGTCAAAGGCGGTTTGATAGGCGGTATAGGCTGCCGCTACCTGGGCTTTTTCATGATTCGTCACAAACCCGAAATCAGCCCGGTTGTTATAGTGAACCATCGCCCAATCGATGTTGTTTCGGGTGATCTTGAGCGAGTCGACTCCGCCCGGAGCCACGCACCCGCTGAACAATCCCAACGTGACTGTCGCACATAGTAGGGCGCAAAGGTGTTTCATTTTGGTTTTCATTTTTGATCAATCTTGATTTATGGCATCAATTTGCTGGTGACCGTGCGTTGCAAAGTGTGTTTCGAGTATGGCGGGTAGCGCACGCCGGGGTCCAGCTTCGCGCTGTGATAGAGGACGCCGCGCGCATTGGTGAACGCCTCGAATCCCCAGTGGCCATGGTATTTGCCCATCCCGGAGTTGCCCACGCCACCAAACGGAAGCTCGGGAAAGAGCGGATGAATGGCACAGTCATTCACCTCCGCGTCACCCGAGGACGTGGCGTCCAGGATGCGTTCGGCCACGGCCGCGTCCTCGGCGAAAATGTAAAGGCCCAGCGGGCTTGGCCGGTCATTGACCCATTGGATAACCGCCTCGACCGATTCAATCTCCAGCACCGGAAGAATCGGGCCAAAGACTTCTTCCTGCATGATCGGTGAATCCGCAGCCACATCCACCAGAACGGTCGGGGCAATGTAGAGTTCGGCCGGATCGCTTTGGCCGCCGGCCACGATTTTGCCGCTGCCAATCAATCCCACGAGGCGGTCGAAATTCCGGCGGTTGATCACGCGCCCGTAGTCCGGGCTGGTCTTCGGGGTCCTCACCGTAAAATTCATGGATGGTTTCGACCAGGTGGCGCACGAACTCTTCCTTCACCCCGGGCCAGACAAGGACGTGGTCGGGCGCGGTGCAGATGTGCCCGGAATTCGAGAAGCGGCCATAGGCGATGCGGCGAGCGGCGACTTTCAGGTTTGCGGATGAATGGACGATGGTCGGATTCTTGCCACCGAGCTCAAGCACGCACGGAGTCAAATGCTTCGCGGCCGCTTGATGCACGATCCTGCCGACCGAAGGGCTGCCAGTGAAAAAGATGAAGTCCCACTGCTGCTCCAGCAACGCGGTCGTCTCCGGCACGGCACCTTCGACCACTGCGACCGCGCGGGAATCAAAATACCTGGGCACCAGCTTTGCCGCCGCCGCCGCGCAATTCACGGCGACTTCCGACGGCTTGATTACGGCGGTGTTTCCCCCGGCCAGTGCCGCGGTCAGCGGCCCAAAGGTCAGCATGAACGGCTCGTTCCAGGCGCCAATGATGAGCGTCACGCCAAGGGGATCACGGCGGACGCGGATGTGACCGGGTTCGAACACCACCGGCATCGGGGCGCGCTGTGGTTCCATCCAGGTTTCGAGATGTTGCAGGGCGTAATCAGCTTCCTTGGCGCAGTAGGTGACGTCCATCAGATCGGCATCAATGAGATTACGATGTAAGTCCTTCCAGAGGGCCTCGCACAGTTCATCGTGGTTCTCGGTGAACAACGCTTTGACTGCTTCGAGTTGGGATTTGCGCCACGCCGCCGGACGGGTCTGGCCGGCGAGGAAATACTCGCGTTGTCGGGCCACCAGCGCCGGATAATCAGAAATCGGCATGACGTAATCCTTTCAGTGGTTCATTTTTGTCGTCGCAATAATTTCGGATGTGCAGTCGCGGGCCGCCTCAGGGAAAGGTCCACCCTTGTTTGGCTTATCGCAGGCGCACGGGCACTACTACAGCGTCATCGAAGGTTCCCCAGGCTTCCCAGCCGGGCGCCGAACTCAACTCCGCGGCGTCCGCCTGTTCTTCTGCCATCTGGTTCTGTAGCCGGAGCTTCTGGTACTCCTGATATTGAGCGGACTTGCCGACATAGAGCACCTGGCTTTTCGCGTCCGGGAATACGAAATAATTGGTCCCCTTCCGCTCGACCCTGGTGACCTTGTCTCTTGGAAGTGTTTTAAGGTGGGCCTGCTGTTGCGGCGTCGTGGCGGGGATGATTTTGAATCCCGCCGCCGACAGCATGTTCTCGGTTGATTTGGTTGTGGAGCAACCGATGACCAAAGCCGCGACGGCGCAAGCCGCGAGGAGGATTTGCCAGCCGCGCCGTCTGGTCGCGCCAAAGCATCGGAGCGTCGGCGGAAGCGCGGCGAAGGCGGGTTTGTTCGTGGTTTTCATAATGTCCCTTTGGTTGTTTGGATTGGCCGTTTCCTTTGTCTCGCTGGTGAAGTCGCGGGCCGGACCCGTTGCAGAGGCTAGCCCGCGTGTTTCACAAGCGAATGGAATATATTCGCTGGTTGATATTTTCGGTTACTCGCTCGGGTGCTTTTGACCCATCTCCCTCACCTGCTGGAGGACCTGTTCGAGGTTGTAGCTCGCCGCCAACTGGAGCGGCGGGTAGTCGATGTAGGACATGAGTTCCTTCTCCCACAGCAGCTGGCCGATGGGCAGGAGGTTCCAGTCATAGATATACGCCGTGCTCGGGGAGGCGAGGGCACCCGCCATCGAGAACGCGCCCTTCTGCTCCTCCCCGACGTTATTCTCGAACGGATCGCGCATGATGTTCTGGAGCTGGGTCCAGTGGTACGTCACGGGCGGCATCAAGCGCCGAGACGCCGGTGGAGCCCATCATGGTGTAGTAGAACTTCCAGTTCTTGTAGCGCACGGCCGAGGGGAGGCGGCCCTGGTAGTAGAAGAAGGTATCGCGATTCGACTTCTCCGACTTTCCGGTGAGGTAGTCGAGCTGGTTGAACGCCATCGAGCTTGGTCTTCACGATGCCCTGGTACTTGCCCGCCATGATCTGCTTGTTCAGATCATTCCCCTTTGGGGCCGCCGGCGATTTCCACGAACGTGGGCACCCAGTCCAGCGAGGAGAACATTTCCTTGAAGATCGTGCCCGGCTTGATGACGCCCGGCCAGCGGATGACGCACGGAGCGCGCATGCCGCCTTCCCAGGTGGTCAGCTTCCCGGCTTTGAACGGGGTGACGCCGCCGTCCGGGAAGGTTTGAACCTCGGCGCCGTTGTCGGTGGTGAAGACGACGATGGTGTTGTCGAGTTCGCCCATGTCTTCGAGCTTCTTGAGCACGACGCCGATGTTGTCGTCCATCTGCTTCATGCCGGCTTCGTTGACGCCCCAGTCCTTGCCGCCCTTGGTGCCGATCATGTCCTCATACTTCTGCGACAGCACGGTCGTGACGTGCATGCGGGCCGGGTTGTACCAGCAGAAGAACGGCTTGCTGGTCTTCTTGGGGTCGTTGCGATCGAGCCAGTCAATGACGTGCGAGGAGATTTCCTCGTCCACCGTCTTCGAGCGCTCCAGCGTGAGCGGGCCTTCGTCGTTGCCCATCTGGTTCTTCGCCGTGCCGTCGGGGGACTTCATCCACAGGACCGGCCGCGGCGCGGCCATGCAGACGCCGTCCTTGGGGTCGATCTCGCCCGCGGGTTCCGGGATGCCGGGAATCGGAACCATCTTCATCGGCGGCACGACGGCCTGCTTGGTCGGGCTGCTGTTGATGTCCGGGAAGCTCACCTGCTGCATCGCGTCCAGGTGATAGAGGTAGCCCCAGAATTCCTGGAAGCCGTGCGCCGTCGGCAGCGAATCGGGATGATCGCCGAGGTGGTTCTTGCCGAACTCGCCGGTGGTGTAGCCCAGGTCGAACAGGAACTGGGCAAGGCACGGCGTGCCGGGGCGCAGATACGAAATCGCGCCCGGCAACTGCGGCAGGACCATGCCCGCGCGGTACGGGTGCATTCCGGTGATGAAGGCACAGCGCCCGGCCGTGCAGCTCGACTCCGCGTAGTAGTGCATGAACATGCCGCCTTCGTTGGCGATGCGGTCGATGTTGGGCGTTTCGCCGACCATCAGTCCGCGGTGATAACAACTCGGCTGCATCCAGCCGATGTCGTCGCCCATGATGAACAGGATGTTGGGTTTTTTTGCGCTGCTGCCCCCGCCGCCGGTACTACTGCTGCTGTTACTCGCGGGTTGTGTCGCGGGCTGTGCCGTGGCGCAACTGGTCAGCATGCCCAGTGCTAACGCAACGCCCCCTGCCAAACCCACGTTCTTCAACAGCCGCGCGGGCAGGTTGAAATCCTCGATATACTCCCACGTCGAGGCATTTGGTATTATTTTCATTTTCTTCTTCTTTCCTTTGATTTTTGGTTTGTTCGGTTAGTGAGAAATAATTCAGTACGGTCCACCAAAAACGCCCAGGGCGTCCCACGCACCCCACTCGGCGGAATCCTCTGCCAGGTTGATATTCCCGGTTTCACTGTTTGTGAGCTGTTCGTCCTGATAAGTCAGTTTGAAAGACTGGTACTGATTCGAGTTTCCGACATAAATCTGGTTATGCGCGGCGTCCGGGAAAACATACCAGGTCTTGCCTTTGCGGTTGACGACCGTGACTCTTCCGCGCGGCAGGCTTTTCAAATGTGTCTCCTGGGCAGGCGTCACGGCCTTTACCACTTTGAATCCTGAGCTCAGCAGGATGTCCTGTGTTTCCGCTGTCGGTTGCGGCGTGGCGCAACTCGTGGCCAGACCGGCCACGAGCGCAAAGCTCCCCAGCAGGCACAGGATTTTTAACAACCCTGCAGGGCGGCCGAAGTAATTTGAGTTTTTTTCCGATGAAGGTTTCGCTTCTAATTTCAACTTCATTTTCCCCTTATCTGTTTGTTTATTTACTTGTTAAAGAAATGGACTTCTCCGGTGGAAAGGTCATACATGCCGCCGACCAGGCCGATCTGGCCGTTGTCCAGCATCTCCTTCAGGATGGGGCTGCGGTCGCGAATCTGTTGCATGACCAGGCGCACGTTGGCTTCGGAAACGTCGTCCACGAATTCGTGATTCTTGGTCGTGCGCGGTTGAACCTCGGCGGGAACGGCGTCCATCGCCGGTTTGATCTTGCCGAGCAGGCCGGTGAGGTTGCCCAGCTGCGCGTCGTCAATGGCGCCTTTGATCGCCCCGCAATTGGAATGGCCGATGACGGCAATCAGTTTCGAGCCGGAAAGCTTGCAGGCAAATTCCATGCTGCCGAGGATGTCCTCGTTCAACACGTTGCCGGCCACGCGCGCGCTGAAAATGTCGCCAATGCCCTGGTCGAGGACAATTTCAATGGGCTGACGCGAATCGAGGCAACTCAGGACCACGGCATAGGGATATTGGCCGGAAGCAGTGGCCTTGACGTCGGCGGCCCAATCACGCTTCAGCGGGTGACCGGCTACGAACCGGGCGTTGCCGGCTTTCAATTCCGCCAGCGCCGATTCCGGAGTCATCGCCGCTTGCGTCGCCTTGGTCGGCGGAGAAACCGCATCGGTTGCCATCGCTGACCCGACGGCAGAATTTTCCTCAGATTGACAGCCAGCGAGCACCAAAGCCGTCATGACCAGACCGGCAAAGAAGGGAATGCTGTTTAAATAACGTTTCAGATTGGGTTTCATATTCGCTTTCTATTTGTTTATTCGGCCTCGTGTTAAAAAGTTTGCCAGCTCGCAGCCGACCGGCGCATGGGCGAAGCAGTTTTAAAGGACGTTGGCGGTTGCTTCGGTTTGGCCCGGTCTGATGTATTAAAGTTTTCTGCTCGTTTACAAACTGAATGGTCGGGCAATCAAAGGTAAGACATGGCATCGTGCCCCAACCGATGAAACTTCACGATGTATGTGGTTTGGTTATACTTACATTTAGAAACTGTCAAGTGACAATTTAGAAACCATCAAGTTGATATCGGCCGGACTTATCAGGTTTCCCAAATGTCACCGACTTGTCGCCGTACTGTCTTTGACCAAATTTGCCGGATGTGGTTTGCTTGTTCCGCTGGATCATTGGTTAAGCAGTTGACCTCAGTGGCCGGCAGTAAAAAGGGAGGAATTGTGGTGCAATTAATACGTCCGGTTTTTGGCGACTTGATGGTTGATGGCGTCGGTTTGGCTGGTTTCCTGTTTGCGCTCTTCCTGATGTGGGAGGGATTGAAGGAATGGCGGATTCGTGCCCGCCGGGCCCGTCATGCGCGTGAACGCGCAAAAGGACGATGAAGACCGCCGATAACCGTAGCCTCGTGTTTCCTGGTTAAATTAAAAGCCAGCGAAAGCTCGCGGGGCATTCGCCGGCCGTACGTCAAAGAGCTGGCTAACGGGCAGGACACGGGACTTATTCCTCCAGGCTCTACTGCGCAAAACGCACTGCGCGGACTGAAACCCGGCACCCCTGGTCAATTCTCGTCGCGTGAGGATATTAAAACCCCCGGCGGCGGATCGAGCGAATTGGGTTAACGGTAGTGGGCCACTTTCATTGGTAGGGACGCGTCGCCGACGCGTCCGGACGGCTCGGCGAGCCGTCCCTACCTTCAAATTAACCCACCACCGGGTTAACGGTTCGCCTTACTCAAAATCCATTTCGTAACTGTACACGTTGCTGCTGAGCCGGCTCCGGATTTTGCAGTTGGATTTGTTGACGACGGCCTGCATGGATTTGTTGTCCGTGAGCACTTCGGCGGTGAACCCGCGGATGCCGTTGCGCCGCGCGATGCGCATCAGGTGCTTCAGGAGAAATGTGCCGATGCCATGGTTCTGCCACTTGTCGCTCACCACAAACGCCACTTCCGCCTGGTTCGTCTTCTGGTCGAGATAATAACTGCCGACCGCGAGGATTTCTTCGCCGTAGGCATCGGGCAGGGTGCCGACGATGGTCACATCGTTGCGGTGGTCAATGTAAACGAAATCCTGAATCTGGTGCCGTGACACCCGTTTCTGATGGCTCATGAAGCGGTAGTAAATCGTCGCCGCGGAAAGTTTGTAGAACAGATCGCGCATCCGCGGTTCGTCGGTCGGATGAATCGGCCGGAAATTGAGCAGGGTGCCGTCGTTGAGCAGATAGGTGGTGCGCAGTTCCTTCGGGCCCGACCAGGATTTTGCCTTCCTTGTCCGACATGGTCGGCGGAAAGGTATTTGGCCTCAATGGCTTCGCGGAGGAGATCGGCGCGGAATTTCGGGTGGGCGATGCTGATCAGGGCCAGCGCGCGTTCCTGCACGCTTTTGCCGTGCAGATAGGCCACGCCGTATTCCGTGACGACATAAAGCACGCCTGCCCGGGTGGTGACGACGCCGGCACCGGGGCTGAGTTGCACCACAATGCGTGAGACGCTTCCGCCTTGGGCGGTCGAGGGCAGGGCGATGATCGCCTTGCCGCCGGGCGACTTTCGCGGCGCCCCGGTTGAAATCCACCTGGCCGCCGACGCCGGAGAAAAATTTTGCGCCCAGCGAATCGGCGCAGACCTGGCCGGTGAGGTCCACTTCCAGCGCGGTGTTGATGGCGACCATCTTGTGTTGTTGATGGATGATGAACGGGCTGTTCACGTATTCCGTGGGATGGAACGCGAACATGGGATTGTTATCCACAAAATCGTAGAGCTTTTGCGTGCCCAGACAGAAACTGGTGACGACCTTGCCGCGGTCCACGGTCTTGCGCGCCCCGGTGATGACCCCGGCCTCGATCAGTTCAATCACGTCATCGGAAATCATCTCCGTGTGGATGCCGAGGTCCTTTTTATTCTTGAGGAAACTGACCAGGGCCTGCGGAATCCGTCCCAGGCCGATCTCGAGCGTGGAACCGTCCTCAATCAAGGCGGAAAGATTCTCGGCAATCTGCCGGGTCGTGTCGGTGACTTCCGGTGGTTTCACTTCCAGAATGGCTTCCTCGCCCGGCACCAGCACGTCAATGTCGTAGGCGTGAATGAACGAATCACCCAGCGTGCGCGGCATCTGCGGATTGACCTGGGCAATGACCAGCGACGCGTTTGCCGTGGCGCTTTTGACGATGTCCACCGAGACGCCCAAGCTGCACATCCCGTCCTTATCCGGCGGCGTCACTTGGATCAGAGCCACATCCAAGGGCAACTGGCCGGAATCAAAAAGGCGCGGGATGTCGGAAAGATGAATCGGTGTATAATCGCCCAGGCCTTCCTGGATGATGTCGCGCACGTTTTCCGCGATGAAGAAACTGTTCACGCGGAAATATTGCGCCATTTCCCGGTGGGCGTAAGGCGCCGCGCCAAACGTGAGCAGATGCACAATTTCCGTGTCCGGCAATTCGGTGGCGCGTTTGGTCAATGCGCTGACCAGTTGCAGGGGTTCGCCCACGCCGGTGCCGATGAAAATGCGCTGGCCGGGCCGGATTTTTTTGACTGCGTCCGCCGCGTTCAGGATTTGTGGCTGGTAAATTTCCTGCCACTTGGGGTCATATGAAATGGGTTTACTCATGGTTCCTCCCGGCGGCGACAACATTGGATAGGGTCATGCGCGCATCCGCCACGTATGCCTGCACGCCGACCGGACCGACGATAAACGGATTGATGTCCAGTTCCTTGATTTCGGGATAATCCGTCGCCAACTGGCTGATACGTTGCAATGCGCCGGCAATGGCGTCCAGGTCCACGGGCGCCTGGCCACGTGCGCCCTGGAGCAGGGCGTAGGAACGCGTGCCTTTCAACATCTGCATCGCTTCCTCCGCCGTAATCGGCGCCAGATGGAAGGTGACGTCCTTCATCACCTCGACGAAGATGCCGCCCAGGCCGAACATCAACATCGGCCCGAATTGCGGGTCACGGGTCATACCTAGAATCACCTCACGCCCGCGCTGGCCCATCTTTTCGACGAACACGCCGCGCAGGTACGCGCTGGGCGCGCGTTTCTGGATGCGCAACATCATCAGGTCGAACGCGTCGCGCACCTGTTCGGCGTTGGCCAGATTGATGCGGACGCCGCCGAAATCGGATTTGTGAATGATGTCCGGCGAAGAAATTTTCAAGACCACCGGATAGCCCAGCCGCTCGGCAATCTCCACCGCTTCATCGGTGGTCCGGGCAATCTGGCCGCCCAGCACGTTGAAATCGTAGGCACGCAAAATTTCCTTGGCCTCGACTTCGGCGATCTGCGCCTCGCCGCTGCGCATCTGCATGTGGATGACGCGGTCCACCCGGCGGCGGTTGACCGGGAATCGCGTCACGATCCGGGCCGGACGCCGCCGCCATGCCGCATAATCGCACATGGCCCGCAAGGCCGTGATGGCCCGGTCGGGTGACGGGTAATTCGGGATGCCCACCGCCATGAGTTTTTCCTTCGCGGCAGCCACTTCCGTGCCGCCCATGAATGCCGCCAGCACCGGTTTCTTGCCTTTGTGGGCGGCGCCGAGTTTTTCCGCCAGTTCCAGCGGGCGCGTCATGTTTTGCGGAGTGACGACCACCACAATCGCGTCGGTCTTCTCATCGTCCTGCATGACTTCAAATGCCTTGACGTAACGGTCGGGTTCCGCATCGCCAATCACATCCACGGGATTGCCGAACGCGGCGGACGCGGGCAGAAAAGTCCGGAGTATGGCGTCGCTTTCCTTGCTGGGTGAAACCATTTTCAAGCCCAGCCCTTCGGCGGCGTCCGCCGCCATGATGCCCGGGCCGCCGGCATTGGTGATGATGGCCACGCGCTCGCCCTTCGGCAGCGGTTGCATTGCGAACGCCGCGGCATAATCGAACAGCGCTTCGAAATTTTCCGCGCGGATGACCCCGGAGCGCTTGAACGCCGCGCCGTAGGCGATGTCCGCGCCGGCCAGGCTGCCGGTGTGCGACGAGGCCGCCTTGGCGCCCGCCTGCGTGATGCCGACCTTCAAAATGACCACCGGTTTGATGGCGGCCGCCTGTTCGGCGACGCGCAGGAATTTGTCGCCTTCCTTGATGCTCTCCAGATACCCGGCGATGACGTTGGTCGCTTTGTCTTCCGCCAGTGCCTGAATGAAATCCGCTTCGTTAAGATCGGCCTTGTTGCCGAAGCTGATGACCTTGCCCAGGCCGAGCTTCTGGTTGGCCGCCCAGTCCAGGATGGCCACGCACAGCGCGCCGGATTGTGAAATAACGGAAATTTTTCCCGGCGGCGGCACCGAGGGCGCGAACGTCGCGTTCATCTGGTGGTCCGTATTGAGCACACCCAGGCAGTTGGGCCCGACCATGCGCGCGCCCTGCGCCCGGCAAAGTTCCACCAGTTCCTGTTCGGCTTTGGCCCCTTCGGCGCTCACTTCCTTGAAGCCGGCGGTGATGACAATGACCGATTTGGCTCCGGCATCGAGGCAGCTCTGGAGCGCGTCTTTGACGAACTTACCGGCCACCACGACGATGCCGAGGTCGATCGGGTTTTTATAGTCGCCGAGAGATTTGTAGCATTTCAGGCCGAGGATTTCATCGGTGCCGGGGTTGACGGGAACAATCGTTCCTTTAAAGCCGCCGTTGACGAGATTGGCCAGCACCGCGTGCCCGACTTTCTCCGGACTGCGGGACGCGCCGATGACGGCCACGGACTTCGGATATAAGAGTGTCTCAAGCATATAGTTCGCCCGAAAATAACTTCGCTGTTTTCCAGCGTGTTACTTACCAAACCTTGGTAAAGGCTTTACCGATTTTGCAGAGTCTGGTCAGAACGGATTGGAAAAGCAATTTCAAGCCGGGAAACAATCCTCGGACCGTCCGAAGATTTAGTAACCAACCGTTTTTCCACCTGGAGAATTAAGCTGCGCAGTCCATCCTGATATTAGGCATCATGTTTTTTTCTGCCTCTGATTGCAAAAACGCTGAGCACCTGACACGCCACGCCAAGCAAAATCAGCCAGGCACCTTGACGAATAACTATGGCCGAATCAATACCAATCTGGCGTTCAGCCTCTGTCACCTTGCGCTCCCTGCGCATACCTTCCAGCCATCTGTCTGTCGTAAGCTGCCATCTCCCGCTCTGCACGTTCGCAACAAAGGTATCGAACTTTTGCTGGCTCTCGCGCTCTTTGGCCGGATCATAATAATGAAAATCCTTCTGGGAAAGCTGGAATGCGGCGGCAGCAATCACAATGAAAATCAAACTCGGTGACAATAGAAATAAAAGACTTCTCGTGCTCATAGCGCGAATGATGCCTAACAGATTATTGGCGGCTGAATGTTCGGCCTATCCATGTGCATCGAGAGTGATGGTAAGCCTGACATAACGAGCTGAACAGCCAAACGTTTTCACAATTATGCTGTCAGCATTCCATCGAGCAAAGGCAGTATCTTCGTACCGGGCCAGTTGTTGCCCGATCCGATACTACGTCGCGAGGTCGCTGGGCGGAGGAAGCAAACGCTACTTCTTATGGGATTACAGCTTTAGCGGATAATGGCACCATCATGCCGCCAAAGCGGTGCTAAAGCCACCGCACTCCAAACGCTTCGCGTAATCGGGTAGTTGTCGTCAGTCGCGCCAGCGTCTGGACTGCGGCGGTTCACCGCCGCTTTTCCTCGGGCTCACGACCACTCAAACTGGGAATATCAGTTATTTGTTAATGTTATAATTAACTCTTAATTAAGAAACTACTTGTTTCAGATTAGCCTAATTATGTATTATAGTAGAAACAGCCAATGAAAGGCATTTTATGATAATGGACTATGCTTTGGAAAAGTTTCCGCTCCACGTGAAATTACGTGACGGCACGGAATGCGTCGTGCGCCCGCTGGGCAAGCGGGATGCCGCGCGGTTGCATAAATTTATTCTCACTGTTCCGGAAGAAGAACGGCTGTTTATCAAGCAGCCGGTTGCCGAACGCGGGATGTTCCAGGAATGGTGCCGGGACGCCGACTTTGAGCACAATCTACCAGTGCTCATGTTGCATGGGGAAAAGGTCATCGGTGAGGCGTGCCTGCATCAACGTCTAGGCGGCTGGAAACGCCATATCGGTATGGTCACCGTTCTGACGCATCCGGACTACCGCGGGCGTGACGTGGCGAAAATCCTGGTGGGCGAGCTGGTGGAAATCGCGCGTTCACTCGGTTTGCGCCGATTGGAAGCGGAATTCAACGGCGAACGCCAGGTGGCCATCCGCGCCCTGGAAGACCTCGGTTTCTGCAAGCTGCTGAGTCTGCCGCGGCATATCCTGGACATGAAAACGGTTCCGCACGATTACGTGTTCATGGGTGCGGACCTGCACGTGGACGAGGAATACGCCGGCGTCGGCGGGTGAGCAGATTATGAGTTAAGGCCGTAGCGGCGTCTCGGCAGAACGCCGCAATTCCAGATAATGAAGAGTGCGGCTTTCTGCCGAAAGCCGCTACGTTTTACAAAATGGTCAGGCCCCGGTTTTTTCGGTTTCCAGCCAGCGGACGGCGTGGCGGACCAGATCGGTCGCCGTTTGTAATTTTAATTTCTTCTTGATGTTCAGGCGGTGGACTTCAACGGTCTTTACGCTCAAATGCAGGTGCGCGGCGATTTCACGCGTGCTTTGGCCCTGACCGATCAGCTGGAACACTTCAAATTCGCGGTCGGTAAGCTGTTGAACCGGGGAAATGGCTCCCTCAGCGTGTCGTCCGGAGAAAGATTCCAGGATGCCGGCGGACATTTTCTCGCTGACGTAAATCTGCCCGTTCAGCACCTGGCGAATGGCCTGGAGCAGCATTTTTCCGCCTTCCTGCTTCATGATGTAGCCGCGACCGCCGGCCCGGAGGACGCGCTCGGCGTAAAGGGATTCGTCGTGCATGGAAACCACGAGGATGGGCAGGCCGGGCTTGAGCGCCCGGATGTCCTTGATGAGTTCCAGGCCGTTCTTGTCGGGCAAGGAAATGTCGAGCAGGATCAGATCGAGCGTCTGGCCGACGGCAATGTCCATGGCCTGGCGGGCGTTGTCGGCTTCCGCGCTAACCTTCAGGTCTCTTTCGTTGTCAATCAATCGCGCCAGCCCGGTGCGCATCATCGGGTGGTCGTCAACGATGAGCACCCGCTTCGGTGGACATTTTATTTTTTGCGGGCATGTTGAGTATCCGGTTTTTGCCGCGTGGTTCGACTGGGAGCGGAAACGGTCACGCTCGCGCCGCCGCCGACGTTCCGTCCAAAGACCAGCGTGCCGCCAATCATTCCCGCCCGGGATTGCATAATCCGCAAACCCATGCCTTTCGACTTTGGCATTTGCGGCGGAAAACCCGAGCCATTGTCAATGATGCTCAGGATCATCCGTCCGCGCTCCTCTTTCAATCGAATTAAAATCCGTTTCGCCTGGCCGTGCTTCATGGCGTTGGAAACCGCCTCCTGCGCCAGCCGGAACAGGTGCGTGGCCGCGGGAAAATCCGAGACCAATACCGGCGGGTCGCATTCAAACCGGCAGGCAACCCGGAAAATCTTCTCCGTGTTCATGGCCAGCTCGTGCAACGCGGACATCAGCCCTTCGGACTCCAGGGTGACGGGCGAAAGGCCACGCGCCAGCAGGCGTGTGTGGCCGATGGCGTCACGGACGTTTTTGCCGATTTCACCTGCCTGCGTGGCAGCCTCTTTCGAGCGCCGGACCAGTTTTTGCTCCAGTACCTGGCTCATCAGTTCAATGCCGGCCAGGTGCTGGCACAGGCCATCGTGCAAATCCTGTCCGATGCGGCGCTGTTCGCGTTCGCTGATTTCGAGGATTTCCCTTTCCAACCGCTTGCGTTCGGTGATATCGCGGATAAAGCCGGTGAACAACCGCCGGTTGGCCAATTGCACCTCACTCACGGAAAGATCCATCGGAAACACCATGCCATTCTTCCGGCGCGCGACAATTTCGCGGCCGATGCCGATGATTTTGGCGTGGCCGGTCCGGAGATAGTTGCCGAGGTAGGAGTCGTGTTGTTCGCGGTGAGGCGAGGGCATCAGCAGGCTGACGTTCTTCCCCACTACCTCCCCGGCCTTGTAACCAAAAATCTCTTCTGCCGCCAGGTTAAACGATTCGATGATCCCGCGTTCGTCTATGGTGATGATGCCTTCGACCGCCGTTTCCAGAATGGCGCGCAGACGCTCGGCGCTGTCGCGCAAGTCGGACTCGGCCTGCCGGCGCCGGGCGCGGGTGCGCGTGACATGCCGGGAACGAAGCTGTTTGATCCACCCCAGGAGTTCGGCCCTGGACATTTTCCGATAGTCCTTCATCTCAAGTGTGAAGAAACTATCCGGAAAATCGGCCCCGATGCCAATAGCAAAGGGGTGACGATAGACAGATGACGAACGGCGAAAATCGTGCGTTGTGGCCTTTTTGCTCACGTCACGTGTCACCCGTCACTTGTCACGTCTTAGTGTGCCAGCAATTGTGCCCGGTATTCGGTTGGAGACTGGCCGAGCAACTTTTTAAAGACGCGATTAAAATGAGTCAGCGACTGGAATCCGACTTCAAAAGCGATTTCACTCACGCGCAGGTTGGGATTGAGCAGCAGGTTTTTGGCTTTCTCAATACGCACCCGGGAGAGGTAATCGGTGAAGTTGATGCCGGTGACCCGTTTGAACATCTTGCAGAAGTAGAAGGCGCTCATATTGACCGCCTTGGCCACGTGGCTGAGCGAAAGCTTTTCGGCCTGGTGTTCGCAGATGTATTCCTTGGCCCGTTTGATGACCGGCGATTCGGAGTTCTCCTGCTGGATGAAGACCTGGTTGCTGATCATGGCCAGGTGCTGGGAAAAAATGGTGAGCAATTTGACGATGGATTCGTGTTCTTTGGCCGATACCACCCGGCCGGAAAAGTAGGCCTTCTTCAGGGTGTCACGGTTTATGTCCAGGCCCCATTCCGATACCTGTTTGACCACCCGACCAAACTGCGCCTCGGTCGGTTTCTTGCGGAACAGCTGCCCGGTTTGCAGGTAACCGATCAGGCGGTCGCTCAGCCGCACCGGGATGGCGGTTTCGCAAAGTCCGGAGTGACAGGAAACCGACTGCGGTTCGACCGTTGCTTTTTCGCAGAGGCGTTCCCGGGTCTGGAGACAGGCGGAGCACGCACGGCTTTTCTGTGACATCAACGCGCAAAACGGGTTTTCATTCCGCCGGCCGTGATAAGGCAACTGCCAGGTTTCAATCGGCTGCAATACCATGGGCAGGCCGGTCATATCGCCAAAAGCGCGCTCGTATTCCTGGTAAACCTTGGAACCGATGAGCGCCTCAATCAAAGCACGGTTGGCGTTTCCGTTCCCGTTCCCGTTTCCATTCCCATTGCCATTGGGCGCACCGCCGTTCTGCTTTTTTATATCACCAATGGTTTTGGCCACCCCCGCTCCCATATCGCGCACGGGAGCCGGGGCCGCTTCTGGGGAACGCCCCGGGAGACCGGAGACAGCCGATTCGCTGCCCGAATCCTGCCGAACAATTGTTGTTTGCATGACGACAAATTAGGTGAAGTCCCTGATTCCTACAATTGGTGCCCGACCTGATTGGATACAGGGACAATGCACTAGTCGACTAAGGGAATTCCTTACCCGCGGACTTTGAGCTTTGAAGTGGCAACGGTGCCGCGTATACCTTTCGCGTGTTTCAACCCGGCGAGACCGCCATCAATGCCACCACGCGCTGCTGCGCGGTTTACGGCTTTCCCATCCGCCATTCCGCATCGCCGGCCATGCAGAACGCCGCGTTTGCCGCCCTGGGGTTGAACTGGCGTTACCTCGCGTTTGAGGTTTATCCCCGCGATTTACGCGCCGCGATTGAGGGTGCCCGGGTGATGGGTTTTGCCGGCCTCAACCTGACCGTGCCGCACAAACTACCGGCGCTGAAGCTGATGGACGCCCTGGACCAATCCGCAAAAAAGTGGGGTGCGGTCAATACCGTCTGTTTTGAGTCCACCGGTACGGGTGGCCGGACGAAGGTTCGGGCCGTCGGCTTCAATACGGACGCCGATGCCCTGGCCGCAGCGGTGCGTGAGGATTTGAAACTGGAATTACGCGGAGCCCGGGTACTGTTGTTGGGTGCCGGCGGGGCAGGGCGGACGGCGGCGCTGAAACTCGCGGCCGAAAAGGTCGCGGAGCTTTTTCTCGTCAATCGCACCGTGGCCAGGGCCAGGACGGTGGCGGCTGAAATCAAAAAGCTGTTCCCCGCGGCGCGCGTTACGCTGGGTTATCCAGCATCGGATGTAGACTTATTGATCAACGCCACGTCGCTCGGCTTGAACCCCGCCGACAGCCTGCCGCTCGACCAAAAGCAATTTGCTCCGGAACGGGCCCGGGCGGTTTACGATATGATTTATCGCCCGGCCGAGACGGCGTTGTTGAAAACCGCCCGGAAAGCCGGCTGCCGGACGGCCAATGGTCTTGGCATGTTGCTGCATCAGGGCGTAAAGGCGTTTGAAATCTGGACGGGCAAAGCCGCGCCGCTCGACGTGATGCGCCGGGCGCTGGAAACGGAAGTGTATCGGTCCACCGTCCACAGTTTACAGTCGGGTATGGCATACTTGAAACAATCCGATCTGCGCGGCAGGAAATTCAAATGACCCCAAATATTATAGGCTTGGTTGCCTGGGCTGTGGACTGGCGACCGTGGACTGTGGACTGGTCACTGGTGCCATTTCATTTCTGGTCGTTGGTCTTTTTCGTGTTCGGCTGCATGGTGGGCAGTTTTCTGAACGTATGCATCCACCGGATGCCGCTTGGGATGAGTATTGTGATGCCGCCATCGCATTGCCCGCACTGCCAGTATTCCATCCCCTGGTACCTGAACATCCCGCTGGTGACCTGGCTGGCACTGCGGGGCCGGTGCAAAAATTGCGGTGCACCGATTTCGCCGCGATATTTCATTGTCGAACTTTTAACCGGCATCAGTTTTCTGGGCTGCTGGCTGGCTTTCGGGAAACTATCGCCGGTCATCGCCATCATTTATGCTGTCTTTATTGCCGGACTGATCGTCGCCACGTTCATTGATTTCGAGCACTTCATCATCCCTGACGAAATCACGTACGGAGGCATGGCGGTCGGCCTGGTCGCCTCGTTCCTGTTTCCGCTGCTCCATGGTGTTCCTACGCTGACCGACGGGATGTGGCAAAGTGTGCTGGGTATTGGCGCCGGCGCGGGCATCATCTACACGATTCTGCGGCTGGGCAAATTGTTGTTCGGACGGCAACGGTTGAAATTGCCGGTCGACACGAAAATCGTTTTCAGTGAAACGTCCGTGCATCTGCCCGACCGCGTGATTCCGTACGACGAATTGTTTTACCGCCGGTCGGATGTCATTGCGCTGCGGGCGCGGACGGTGGAGCTGGTGGACCGCAGTTACAAGGACGTGCTGGTGCGGCTGGCGCTCCGGTCCGGCTGGCTTGAAATCGGCGGGGAACGGTTCGATCCGCATCACGTCCCGTTCCTGGAGGCGGTCAGCACGGAAATTGTCCTCCCGCGCGAGGCGATGGGCCTGGGCGACGTGAAATTCATGGGCGCCATCGGCGCGTTCATCGGCTGGCACGGGGTGTTGTTTTCGCTGATGGTCAGCTCGTTGATTGGTGCCACGGTGGGCGTTGCGCTCATCGCACTGCGAAAGCGTGAGTGGTCATCCCGCATGCCTTACGGCCCTTACATTGCGCTGGCGGCGGCCATCTGGATTTTCTTTGGCGGACCCATTGTCCACGCCGTTCTGGCCCTGGCGGGACGCTTTTGAGGCGCCTGCCTTCGGTATTCCTTGCCGCTGCCTGGATGATGGGCAGGCTGGATAAATCGCGAATCGCCGTTCGATTTAAAATTTGAGCGAGCACTCAATCCCGATCGAATAGCCGTTGAAGGCGCTGCACCAGAAATAACCGCCGGACAGGCCGACGGAATCCACTTTCCAGATGCGACCCAACACATCCAGTGTCACGCGTGCGTCAGTCTGGTAATAATGGTCGGTGTCCAGCGCCGCTTGCAGTCCTTCGTAAAGGTCGGTGCGGCCGATATCACCGCCGAAATGCACCGGACACTCGAGTAACTTCCAGCGCGTGATGTAATCCAGGTCAAACTTGTTGGCCCAGAGCATGGAATCGCTTTTAAAACTCAACGCGTCCGTCGAACGGTAGATCGGCCGCGTGTTGAAATAGGCGAAGTCCGAGGTGAATTTCGGGAGCCAGCGCCCATAGGTTTTTTTAAACTGCAGTTCGAATGAGGGTACCAGGGTAATGGTGTGCACCTTCCAGTTGACATACTGCCCGTTGGACACAACCAGTTCACCCTGGGGGGTGTTCGCATGAAATTTATTATCAGTATAGCCGTACAAGAGATCAAAGGCGGGCAGCACACTGAAGCCGCTGTCACCGAAATAAATTCTGGGACCTCCACCCATCGACAACGCTACCGTGTCAAAGTCGGATTCGTTTCCAGCGAGCACGCTGTTATCAAATTTATTCACAAACCCGCCGTAACCAATACCGCCCTCGAAGACGGGCGCCCAAAGCAGGCTGTGGTAGCCCGTTGCGAGCGGGTCCGTCAGTTCGGTTTTCCACGGAATTTTGTAAATATAACCGGTCGCGTCATCCAGGGTCCAACCGAGACCGGCCCGGGAGGCAATGCTCTGGGTGCCGAATACCGCGGTCGCCTCAACACGCTGCCCGATAGCCGTATCCAATTGTGCCAAGGCAGCAGGCGGTACCGATTGGGCACGAGCCGTCAACCCGGTGAAGTAAACCAGGAGCAGGCTTCCAATCGCGAACTGTACCGCCAGTTTTCCTGCCGGAAACATCCGTCCCGCCACCAGATTCTGGCCGGTAATATGATTCAATGGTGGTGCCATCCTCTCGGCGAACTGGTCGGAAATTGTTTTATCTGAATTGCAAATAAACCCGGTTGCCGTCACTGCGCACGCCGCCGGTCTGGTTTTCCATTAAAAACAGCCTTGTTGCTTCCACCTTGCCCGACGCCAGGATGTAGGCACGTACCGCCTTGGCGCGATCCGAGGCAAGGGTTTCGAAATCGTTATCACTAACGGGAATCGACGCCAGCAATACCACTTCGGTCGGGTCGGCCACGGGTGGGAGTCTCAGTAGTGAGGCTGTGCCAGGCGCGGTGCCGGAACCCGGCTTTGGCGGAGGCGGCTCGCGTCTGGCCAGCATGGTGGCACCCTTTTCGACTTTTGGTGATTTGGACCTGAGTTGGGCTACGGCCACGGCAATATTGGTGTTCGCGGTGATCATGGCGGGCGTGATTTGATGATTGGCCCATGCCTCCTTGTAAAGTTTCTTCACCCAATCTTCGCGTTCCGCCGGCGTCAGGGTGATCTGATCGGGGGTGACGGTTGCCCGTTGCGATTTGTGGAGCGATTGCCATTTCCGCAGCTGTAACTGTTTTTCCAGAAAGACGCGTTGCAGGCCGTCACGGTCGGCGGCCCGGTCAATGCTGCCGGAAATCTCCAGGCTCAACGCCGGCCGGTCGAAAAGTGCCTTGACGAGGGTTTCAAGTTTCTCATCGTCGTCGGACGTCAACGCCGCACTCCCGGGCATAAAATCCTCATAGCCCAGTTGTTCGTCTCCGCCGCCGAAAGCGGCCCCAATCAGCGTGAATGGCGATGTGGCGACCTTGGTCAAAAGATCCACGATGGCACGGTTGATCACCTTGCCGTAGTGGAAATCCGGGTCATCCAGGCTGCCGTTCACCGGCACGTCCAGTAAAATTTTTCCATCACGGTCCTTGAGAATCTCAACCGCCAGCCGCACCGGCATGCCGGTCGCGTCGGGGCTTTCCACCTTTTCGCCAAACGTGAACTGGTCGAGGGTGATGACGTTTTTCGACTGCAATTCCGGTCCGGCCAGATTGTACTCGAGGTCCAGGTTCAGTTTGCCCATGGCGATGCGGTAGCCGGCGTACTTCATCGAGTACGGGCTCGTCGGCGTCAAATCCACGTCCTTCACCGAAATCTCTACATGATTCGTTTCCGTCCCGCTGAATGGATGGATGACCCCGGTGATCTTCACCGGGCCGACCCCGTCCACAACCGCGTGCAGGTCGATATCGGCATGCTGAAGTTGCTCGGAGGAAATCCCGGCAATCGTCCCGCCCGCCTGCTGGACGGCCAGATGCACGTTCGGTTCGAGCGAATAGTCCGCGTAAGCCAGGGTGGCGTTGGAGACGACGATGTTGGCTATCGAAATTTTCGGCAGCGCCGTCGGAGTTGAGTTTGTCGTGGTCGAGGTTTTTGCTACAACCGGCGCGTTGGTGGCGGTGGCGGCGGGCGCATTGGTTCTGGCCGGACTCAACGCCGTCGACAGGTTGATGCTATGATTGGTTTCAATGGCGACCCGGGCATAGGCATTATCCAGGTTGATTTCCTTTATGGCGACGGATTGCGGATTCAGGTTTGCTTCAATCCCGTTGAACCGCAACGAATCCCATTTCAACAAATCCTGGGCCATGACGCCGTCCACGGTGTGGAAATCGTCGAGGCGCGCGTCACCGGTGAACGTGATTTGAGGCAGCGCGTTTGTCGGCATGCGCAAATGGACGTCGCCATCGAGCCCGAGCCGGCTGCCGAGGATGTACAGGTTCAACTGAGGTTCGAGATACGGATCCAGGGTGCCGAGATCGAGGTTGGAAAGCACCAGATGCAGGTCGGCCGTCGGCGGTGAAAAGGAGGCGGCGATTTCCCAGTGGATGGCGCCATTGGTATTCCAGCGCAGGGACGATTCGGCGGTCAGATTCGTATTCGGCAGATTGGATATATTTCTGATCCTGAGCGTGGCGTTGTCCAAATCCAGTCTGGCCGGTCGTGAATTCACCAGGTCTTCAAGGTGGAACTCGCAATTTGTGAAATCCACGTTGTGGATGGTCGCATCCCACTGGTTCGTGCTGTTCAGCAACTCAGCGACGGCATTCGTGACCGAACTCAACAACAGTAAAATGGCGCCCGGCGGATTGGTGGCGTTCTCCACCGGCTTGGCGGCTTCCACCACGTTGACCATGGCATCCTGGTCGCGCCGCAGAAACAGTTTCGCGCCATCCAGGGAAATCGAATCCAGCGCGGCCTGTCGCGCCTCGAGGTCCACGCTCGCCCCGGTCATCGCGAACCGGGTCAGTTCGACCATGTTGTTGCTCTCACCCGGGCTGCCGAGTGTGAAATGGTGCAGCGCAAAGGAGGTGTTGGTGACGGCGGCGATATGATTGCTGCCGCTGAATTCAAAACGATAATCCGTGTGTGCGTCGATCGTGCCGCTGCGGATTTCGAAATGCACAAAGTCCTGGTAGAGCGGCGCATATTTGTTGATGGTGAAATTGTCGAGGGACAATTCGCCCCGGGAACGGAGCGGGCTCAGGTAAAAGAATCCACTCCACGCCAGCCGTTCGCCTGCGTCCGTGGTGCCGGCAAACGAATAGGGGTTCTTGTTGTCGGGATCGGTGCGGAAATTGTGCAACGCCACGTTAAGCGGGCCGATGGTTCGTTTGAATGGCTCGCGGGTGGTGAAATCACTGAATAACGCCTCGGCGTTGGTGATTAGCAGCCGATTCACGTGCAACGCCAGCGGCTGGGACGGCGCCGGCGGCTCAGCGGCCGGGGCATTGGTCGAGAATTTGGCAATGAGATCGGAAAAGTTCAGCGTATAATCCTTGTTGATCTGCACCCGGACGTACGGTTTGGTGACGCTGATTTCCTTGAAGATCCAGGGATGGCCAAAGAAGGACAGGAGCTGAAAATTGACATAAACTTCGTCCCACGAGATGAACGGCTGGCCGTCCTTGTCCTTGATCAGCAACCCGCGCACGGTGGTCGAAAGCATGAACGGATTGATTCGGATTTTTTGGATCGAAACCTCGCGGTCAAGCTGCTGCGACAACTGCTTGACGGCAATGGCGCGGACGATGGGCGGCAGGACCAGGAAACCCAGAATCGCGTAAAAAAGCAACAAACCGAGAATCCAAATCAGCAGTTTACGTCGGCGCGGCGGAACCGAACTCCAAAACGAATTCCAAAAGTCTGCCTTCATTATTCCCTTGTGAGCATCCCCCGAAACCGTCGCGGCGTCAACTCTTTCGGCATCAGCGCTGTCACTCAAATCGCGAAGTCGGTGTATTCCGGTTTCACGGCTTCGGTGGGCGGTGACAACATGCCGGCGGCAACGGTCGTATTGGTGCCTTGCTCAATCAGGATAAACGAGCCGGTCAACCGGTTGGTGCTGTAACCGTCAAAAACGATGGGCTTGGAGCTTTTCAAGCGCAGAACACCGATGTCATTCATCGCCAACGCCGGCGGCTGCGGCTCCGGTTCGAAGGTGGCCATGTTGATGCGGCTCTCCAGGCTGGTGATCACGGCCTGCGTCGTCTGGGTGGTGTGCTTGAAGAAAAATTTCCTGCCGGGTTGCAGCGGCTTCTGGTGCATCCAGCAGATGCGCGCATGCAAGTCCGCTCCGCAGCCGGGGAGATTCTCCAGCCCCACAATCATGTCGCCGCGGCTGATATCAATGTCATCGGCCAGACAAAATGTCACTGACTGCGGGCAAAACGCTTCCGTGAGCACGCCGTCATAAGTCCAGATTTCCTTGAGGGTGGTTTTCAAACCGGCCGGCAGCACAATGACCGTTTGATCTTTGCGGGCGATGCCGCCCACAATTTGCCCGCTCAATCCGCGGAAATCATGCAGCTGCACGTCGCGGGGATTGTTCGGGCGGTTCACCCATTGGACCGGGAACCGCAACGCGTTGAGATTCCAATCGCTGGCGATATGGACGGTCTCCAGATGCCCCAGCAACGCCGGGCCCTGATACCACGGCGTATGCTTCGATGACGTGACGACATTGTCGCCGTTGAGCGCGCTGAGCGGAATGAATTTCACGTCGCGAAACACGTCGAGTTTCGGAATAAAATCCTCGATCTCATCGCGGATTTCCAAAAAGCGCTCTTCGCTCCAATCCACCAGATCCATCTTGTTGATGGCGATGACCATGTGGGGGATCCCCAACAGCGCGGCCAGATAGGTGTGGCGACGGGTTTGTTCGGTGACACCCTGACGAGCGTCCACAAGTACGATGGACAGGTTCGCGGTGGAGGCGCCGGTGACCATGTTACGCGTGTACTGGACGTGGCCGGGTGTGTCCGCGACGATGAACTTGCGCCGCGGCGTGGCAAAGTAACGATACGCGACGTCAATCGTGATACCCTGTTCGCGCTCGGCGCGGAGGCCGTCGGTGAGATTGGCCAGATTGATCTGGCCGCCGCCGGTGATGTCGGCGCTGCGTTCGAGTGCTTCCAGTTGATCCTCCATCAGGTTCTTGGAGTCGTAAAGCAACCGGCCGATGAGCGTGGACTTGCCGTCGTCCACCGAACCGCAGGTGTTCAAGCGGAGGATTTCAACGGGATGTTGCGTGTGTGGCATCTTTTCAGGAGATAGGAGATAGCAGATGGGAGTTGGGAGTCGTGGTTCGGGCGCGAGTTGAGCGAATCAAGCCGGAAACCAAACGACCGGTTTGAGCAACGAGTTCCAGAACCTTTTTGTGTTCGAGGTCAGAAATATATGCAGCGTCGAGCATGACATAGGATAACGAACGCACTTCGCCGCAGGAAGCGCGAGCTACGTTGTAAAATTGCAATTTCTCTGCGGAATGAACCCGCTCAAAGCCTTCGGCAACATTTGTCATTGCTGAAACAGCAGCGCGTTCCACCTGACTTTTCAGGCCGAAGTCGTTGCTTGCTGGTTTGCGCGTGAAAACGCAGTAGGCAAAGCGGACCAACTCCCGCGCGGTCTTCCACGCTTCCAATTCTTCAAATGAGTTGATTCTATCTTCCATCTTCCATCTCCCATCTGCTTAAAAATATCCGGCTTTTTTGCGGTCCTCCATCGCCGCCTCGCTGGCCCGGTCATCGGCGCGGCTGCCGCGTTCGGTCACGCGCGCGGCGGCGATTTCGGCGATAATGTCCTCCACGGAATCTGCCGGCGACTCGACCATGCCGGTGCTGATGATGTCGCCGATGGTGCGGACGCGCACCGTAAGTTCCTTAACTTCTTCATTGGGTTTGGGCGGCAACAAATCCGTGACCGGCAGCCATTGACCACGGCGACGGACGCACTTGCGTTGATGGCTCAAATAAATGCGGGGTACTTCGAGATTTTCCCGTTTGATGTATTGCCACACATCCATCTCGGTCCAGTTGGAAAGCGGAAACACGCGCATATTTTCGCCGGGATTGACCCGGGCATTGTAAATATTCCAGATTTCCGGCCGCTGGTTTTTTTCATCCCATTGCCCAAACGCATTG
Organism: uncultured Verrucomicrobiae bacterium; assembly: GCA_963708525.1. GTDB lineage: Bacteria > Verrucomicrobiota > Verrucomicrobiia > Limisphaerales > UBA11358 > UBA11358. The sequence goes on from CAVPTH010000020.1 coordinate 83,490, forward strand.
CGCGGACTGAAAAATCGTTCCTTGGCGCGGGCCTTTTCTTCATCGCGCCTGCCGCCGCCAATGTTGCAGTCAAATTGGAATTCTTCAATCGCCGCGAGCAACGTAGGAATTTGCAGCTGATTGCGACTGATTTCTCCTGGTCGGGGAATGGCCGCGCCGGACTTGATCGCATCTTCGACGTAGCGGATGATCAGTTTTACCCCGACTTCCTTTGCGCGCCGGTCGCGAAATTCATTGAGTTCCGGAAAATGATGACCGGTATCAATGTTTAGAAACGGCATGGGAATGTTGGAGGGGCGAAATGACTTTTCCGCCAGTCGCACCAGACAAATCGAATCTTTGCCACCGGTGAACATCAGGCAGGGCCGGTCAAACTCCGCGGCGACTTCACGTATGATGTGAATCGCTTCCGTTTCGAGGTACTGCAAATGGTCCAGGTGATAGCTGTTCATTTTGACACGGATTTCACGAATTAACACAGATTCATAAAATGACGCGCTTCCATTCTAGCTAATCTGAGCCGAAATTAACAAGCAATCCCAAATGAAGTTTTGCGGCGGCCAGATAATTCAGGACCTGCTTAACATGTGCATCCGTTAATTGCTCCACGGCTTTCGCTTCAAATAAAATCTTGTCCCATATTACGAAATCAGCGCGATAAGAATGGGGAAGAAGTATACCCTTATATTTCACTTCATATTTGTTTTCCCGGGCGAATGGAATTTTCTCCCTGCCCAATTCCACGACCAACGCATCTTTGTAGATGACTTCGTCGTATCCCTTGCCCGGCTCACGATGAATCTCCATGCAAAACCCGATTAGACGATGGGTTTCTTCGCGGTAAAGCAGTTCACTCATGAATTAATTCGTGAGAATCCGTGTAATCCGTGTCCAGGCCTTCACGTCAAATCCCGGAACCGAGCGCTTGCGAGCCCCACGTGGCGTGCAGGCCGCACTCACGCTTGTCGTCGGCCTTCGCCGGGTCAAAATAATCCCACTCGTTCGGGAGGCGTTGTTGTTGCAGATAATTTTCCATCTGAGCGTCCGTCCAGTAAAAAACCGGGCTGACCTTGAGCGCGCCGAAATTTTTGTCCTCGGAAACGATGTCGAGTCCGGCGCGATTCGGGTTCTGCACCTGGCGCAAGGCGGTGATCCAGACCGTCGGCGCCAGTTCCTTCATGCCCCGTTGAAACGGCTCCAGTTTCATCAACGCGCTGAATTGTTTCAAAGCGGCCTCGTCGTCCGTGGACGGAATGTCGCCGAACACGGCGTCGTGATGCGCGGTGGAAATCTTTGGCAGGTACGTTTTCAGGTTCAGTTTGAGCAAGTTTTTCAATTCCTCGGCGTGTTTGTAGGTCGCCGGGCGGTTGTAGCCATGGTCCACCCACAACACCGGGATGTCCGGCTGCACTTGAACACACAAATGCAAAATCACCGCTTCGTAAGGCCGAAAATTCGTGGATACCATCGCGCGACCCTTCGCCTGGGCAATCGCCCAGCGGACAATCTCGAGCGGCGCCTGGTTGCGCAGTTCGGTATTGGTTTTAACAATTTGGTCGGAGGTCATTGGATTGGAATTTAAATGCCGACTCAACCGACCGCGACCGGGGTCGGTTCTACCTCCCACAAAGCGCGGTCGCACCAATCACCAAAACGCTCGCCGTGGCTGCGTTCCTTGGCGAAACGCGCCAGCACCGGCCGCAATTCGGTTTCAATCTCCGGGTCCTTGACCGTTTCCTTCCACACGCGGTTGAGCCGCGTGCCGGCGACATTGCCACCCAGCCAGAGCTGATAACGCCCCGGCGCTTTGCCGACGAATGCGATTTCCGCCATGTAAGGCCGGGCACAGCCGTTCGGGCAACCCGTGGAGCGAATGATGATTTCCTCGTCGCCCAGTCCCAGATCGCCGCAAAGCTTTTCGATGCGATCCACCAGGCTCGGCAACATCCGTTCGCTTTCGGCGAGAGCGAGGCCGCAGGTGGGCAGGGCGGGGCAGGCCATCGCGGCGGCGTGCAGGAGGCTTGCCTGATTTTCAACCGGAATTTTGTGCGCCGCAAAAATTGAATTGATGCCGGCTTTGTCCGCTTCGTTCACGTTGGCGAGAATCACGTTCTGATTCGTGGTCAGGTGGAATCCAATCTGCGGAAATTTCTCCGCGATTTCGCGCAGCGCAATTTTTTTCTCGCCTTTCACGCGGCCGGTTTCGACGTACAACGTGAAGAAGTTCTTCCCGTCCACGGATTTGTGCCAGCCAAGCAAATCGGCAGTGGTCGTGAACCGGTAAGGCCTGATCGGCGCGAATTTGATGCCGGCGCGTTTTTCCACTTCGGCGCGCGTCCACTCCACGCCGCGCTCCTCGACGACGTATTTAAAGCGCGCGTGCTTGCGATCGGTCCGGTCGCCGAAATCGCGATGAATCGTCAGCACGGCTTTGGCGACCTCGATCAGTTTGTCCGGCGTGATAAATCCGAGTTCGCTCGCCAGGCGCGGATAAGTTTCCTTGTTTCCGTGCGTGCGACCCATGCCGCCGCCCACCACGAGGTTGTAACCGACGAGTTTTTCGTTCTCCACGACCGCGATGAAACCCTGGTCGTTGGTGTAAATGTCGAGGTCGTTCACCGGCGGGATGACGAACGCGGTTTTGAACTTGCGCGGCAAATAAGTTTTGCCGTAAAGCGGGTCGGCGAACGCCTGGTTGAACGGGTCGTCAATCTTCAGTTGAAAGCCGTCAATCCAGATGGCGTAATAAGCGCGGGTCTGCGGCTTGAGCGCGTCGGCCACCCGCACGCAATCGCGATAGACTTCATCGCGCGCCCGGGTGTAGGCGGGCGTGGGCGGCGCGAGGACGTTGCGATTCACGTCGCCGCAGGCTGCGAGCGTGGAGAGCAGGCACTCGTTGATCTTTTTGACCACCAGTCGCAGGTTGGCCTTGACGACGCCGTGAAACTGGATGGTCTGGCGGGTGGTAACCCGCAGCGTGTTGTTGCCGTAAAGCCACGCGAGTTCGTCGAACACGCGCCACTGGCTGGCGGTCATCACGCCGCCCGGAATGCGGCTGCGAATCATCATGATGTATTTCCGGCCAGCCGCCGAACGCAAATCGCGGTCGTCCTGCGGATAAACGCCGTGAAATTTCAGGAATTGGCTGTCATCGCCGGAAAACGTGTCGGCGGTCGGGTCGGCCAGCCTGGCCGCAATGGTACCCGCGAGCGTCGGAATCGCTTCCTTTATCTCTTCATTGTGCGTCAACTCGCGTGGAGCCGCTGTACTCATAAATGAACAATTAAAATAACAGGTTTCCTTTTTGCCCGCAATGCGCGAGTAGATTTCCTTTTTGCCGGTTTAAGCATGCTGCATAGGCAAAAAGGCCTTCGGCGGCTGGCCTTCTTCCATCCGTCTTTTTCGCTGCGCTCCAAGCCGGGTAAAAAGGGTCCTAATGCCAAAAGGCGCGAGCGCAATTGCGGATGAAAAAAGGCTGGAGTGATTACCTGTTCAAGAACAGCTTGTGGAGCCTTTGAGAGAGGGTGCATATTGACACGGTCCTTGGGCGGGAAGTCCGTTCTGGAATCATCGGGCGACTGGAAAGTCGCCCGAACCCGCGGACAGGAATGTCCGCGCTACGTAGCGCAGGCTTTCCAGTCCCGCAGAGCGGGATTCCGGGGACTTTCCAGTCCCCGGTTAAGAACAGTGTCAAGATGCACCTTTGAGAGGCTGAAGTACGACCTGTCCGCCAATGATTGGTTTCCGGTTTTCAACGCTACGGTTTGCTGCTATTCTGGCCCCGGAATGCCGCGGTCAGTTTTTCATTTGCCCGTGATCAGGCTCATGGCGCCCCGGTTTCGACGGGTCTGCTGCGGGGCCGTTTTGGCGGTGGCGATACAGGGAAGTGCGGCTGACACTCCTCCGGTAAAGTTCGGACCGCCCGGCAGTTGGGTAAAGCCGCATTTTTTTGATCAGCCCTCTACGGCACGCCTGGTGGATTCCGGCGCCGATCAACACTGGTTGCTGCTGGAATATCAGATCAACGCTGCTCAAAACGAGACGTTTACCCATTCCGTCGGGCAAATTCTCACCATGGCCGGCGTGGCGAAAAATGCCACGCTGAAACTGGATTTCAATCCCGGTTACCAATCCTTGACGGTGCACTGGGTGCGGATCTGGCGCGGTAGAGAGCACCTGGACCGGCTGGATACCAATAATGTCAAAGTCGTCCAACAGGAGCAGGACTTGGATCAATCCCTGTTGACCGGCGAAAAATCAGCCATTCTGGTATTGGACGACGTTCGGGTGGGCGACGTCATTGATTACGCCTATTCGATCAAAGGGGCGAATCCCGTTTTTGACTGGCATTTTGCCGCAGCCATTCCGGTGCAAATGGAGGACCCCGTGGAAAGGTTGCTCACGCGGGTGGTGTGGCCGAAGCAAAAGACGCTCCGGGCAAAAAACCATGAATGCTCGGTTCAGCCCGTGGCGATTTCGAGGACAAACGCCGTTGAATATGTCTGGGATTTGAGGCAGGTGCCCGGAGTTCCCCGCGAAGATTCCCTGCCAAGGTGGTGCGACCCGCAACCGTGGGTGCAGCTGACCGATTTCAGAAGCTGGGCGGAGGTAAATCTATGGGCATCAGCGCTGTTCCAGATCACGTCGCCACTCTCACCCGAATTGTCCCAAAAAATTGCGGAATGGCAACAAATCCCAAACCGCCAGCAGCAGATTCTGGCGGTCCTGCGGTTTGTCCAGGACGACGTGCGTTATTTTGGAATTGAAATCGGAGACAGCACGGAAAAACCTGCGGAGCCATCGGTGGTGTTCTCACGTCGCTTCGGCGATTGCAAGGACAAGTCGCTTCTGTTCGTCACGATTCTTCGGGCGTTGGGAATTGAAGCCTATCCGGTGCTGGTGAGCGCCACCCTGGGGCGTGGGATCGGGGACTGGCAGCCTACGGCCAGCGCCTTTGACCATTGCATCGCCGTGGTTCGATGCGATGGCAAGACCTACTGGCTGGACCCGACGATCAATTATCAGCGCGGGCCGCTCGCGGCGCATTATCTGCCGGGGTACGGCTGTGGCCTGGTGATTTCTCCCCAAACGACGGGGTTGACCGTTATTCCGCAAACCACCGGTTTGCCGCAAACCACCACGACCGAGTACTTTCAGATTCGGAGCGCAACGGAACCTTCTGGATTGAAGGTAGTCACCGTGGCCAAAGGCCGCGATGCCGACAGTTTGCGGGAACTTTTCGCCGCCACAAAACGCGGCGACATCGAAAAGAGCTATACGCATTTTTACTCCAGTGTTTACCCGGGAATAAAAATGTCTTCTCCCATTCTGATTCAGGACGACGAACCGCAGGACAGCGTTCAGACCACTGAATTTTATACGATTGAGAAGGTCTGGACCGGCCCGGACAAGGACGGGAAGTATCGTTGTGAATTTTATCCGTCCACCGTTGCCGCCATGTTGAAGAAACCCGTTGATACCGAGCGAAAGCTGCCGTTGGGAATCAAGTTTCCCCAGCACCAAATCCTGCGTACGGAAGTGACCCTGCCGGTGCCATGGGTTTTCGATGCGGAACAGAACAGCATCAATGATCCGGGATTTACCTTCCGGAAGGATTTGCGATGTGCGGGCAACCGGCTCTCCATGGAGTACGAGTACCAGTCGCTCGCCGATTCGGTTTCCCCCGGGCGGGTGGGCGAATATATCCAGCGACTGGACCAGTGTTCGCAATTATCGGGTACCGCTTTGACATGGCGGTAACTCTTGATCCGATTTATTTTTCCTTGACCGGTTGCGATTTAAAACCGCCAGGTCAAGGCCGCGTGAATGCGATAATTGGGCATGAGCTGTTCGCCCGAGTTTTCAACGCTCACCGGCAAATCCGCGCCGACATGCGCGCTCAAATTTTCCGACCAGGTAAAACGGACTTCCGGACCGAGATACACGATGGTTTCGGCGGAATCTTCGTCCGGCACACCATTAAAGGTGTCCATCCCCTTGCTTTCGCCGGACACAGCAGCTTGTGCGGCGATCGTATAATTGTCATTCAGCAGCAGGTAAACTCCCGGACCGCCCGCCCACGTCCAGTCGTTCGCGTATTTATGTTCGAAGGCGCCTTCGCTGCGAATCGCGTACTGCATCTCGCCGTCCAGAAACCATCGGCCGTGACGGATGGAAAAGCCCGTGCCCACCAGCCCGTCGTACGAACCCGAACCGAGCGCCAGATCATGTCCGCCGATGCCCGGCGCAAAGTCGGGTTGGCCGAGCCAGAACGGATTGCCCGTGGGAAACTTCACTCCGCCGAGGGCCGTCCAGTTGAAGGTGAAATGATCCACGGATTTATTCAGGAGAACCACGTTCCCAACCAGCGACACGTCGCCGATTCCGGATTCGCTGCCGTAGGCGGTTGCCGAGCCATAATCGCGGTAAATTAATGGCATGTTAAATTGCAAACCGAAACGGTCATTGAAATTGTAGCCGGCAAAGATTTGGGAGACGGAGCTGTTAATGTATTCGCCATCGGCCGGCACTTGTTGTCCATCAATCTGCAGCGTTCCGAAATAGGTGAATTGCTCCGCCACCCCGGCATAAAACCCTTTGCCACTGCCCTGCGCCTCGGTCGCCGAATAGATGGCGCACAAATCGCAGGCAAAAACCGACGTGATACTGGCTGCCGACAAAACCGCAAAAGCCAAAATTCTCTTTTTCTTCATGTTCAAAATCCGAAATACCGGGCCGCCATCACGAAGGCGTCTCGAGGTTAAAAAGGAAAAACCAAAGGCGATGCGCCACCGGGCGGCGCATAGGATTTGAGATGCGTATTCAGGCGCAGATACTGCGAGGGGGAGGCACGGGCGGCTTTTGCTGAAGCAGTACCGCAAAGGTATCGTTGCAGGGGATAAGTTCGAATTGCGACGGCGGAATAAATCCAGGGATGCCGATCATCGGTGGAAATTCAATCCTGTGCGCCGATAACGTAAATTCAGTTTTCTTCTCCGTTTTTTTGCCGGCGAGGATGGCTTTGCAGAGACAACAGGGATGCTTGCCGTCAAAGGTGCATTGCACGGCCCCGGTGAACGAGTCGTGACGCAAATTGTCCGCCAACATTGTGGTCCAGGCAACCGATTGCAGGACTGCCCAATGGCCGTTAACCAGGGCCAGCATCCCAGCAATCAGAAAAATGTTACCGATCCGGACAAACACGATGGAACTCTCGAATGTCTGCCGCCCGAAGTCAAGTTAAGCAAGCTATCGTTAATGGGTTACTTTGCCGATTTTACGGAGCGCGGCTGTTACAGCCGCAGCGGGTACCAGCGCTAAGGGACTGGCTTTTAATTCCAGCGTTCACTGGCACTTTCAAATGCTGCGCCTGAGACAGGCGCGGTCCGGCAAAGTAGCCCACTACCAGGCTATCCGTGGCAAACCAGGGGATCGGTTTGCGGATCTTTTCACAATGTGTCCTCGATAATGACTTTCAACCGATGGGTATCGTGCCTTATGATGACCGAAATCAGAAATCAGATTATGCCAAAAGCAAAATCCGCACAGCCTCCGAAATTAAATAAGAAAACCCTCCTGAAATTGTTGTCCAAACGCGAGTCGGTGGAGAAGCAAATTCAAAAGCGACAGCGGCATCTGGCAAGAATTGACAAACAGATTTCATCTTTTGCAGCCTGGTTAAAAGGTCTGGGACCCGGGAACTAAAAGTCTTTCACGCTTGTGTTCCAGGCAGGGTGATGGGAAGAATCGGTCCTGGAGTAATCTGCCAAACAGCAAGAACACTTTCAAATTATGGAACCAAGAGCACTGACTACCCTGATTCAGGATATTATTACGGCGGTGGAAAAGCACGTCCCGGATTATCTCGCGGTCGATGCGGACCGGAAACTCAACGATGGAAACTGCGCCCTGTGCATCATCGATGAAGCCGGGGGAGTGCATGGAAAGATGTTTGGCAACGACAAAGTCCGGCGGCGGCATGTCTTCCGCATTGCCTGGACCAAGGCGAGCCAGGTCTGGATTACCGGCTACAAAACGGGCGAGTATGAGAAGCTGGTGTTTACCGGGCAGGTGGACGAGAAAAAGTTTGGAATCATCCGGCCGGATTTCGTCGGCTGGATCGGCGGCCAGCCGATCGTGGTGGACGACCATACAACGTTGTCGATCGGGTTCAGCGGTTTTCGCGGCACCAGTGATCTCGAGATTGTCCAAAAAGCCGTTGCCGACGTGATGGGCCCTAAAGATAAATAGCGGTTGGTGCTAATAAATAGTTAGACCAGCCAGTTCCTCTGCCGTCGTTTGTTTCTTAACGGGTTTGCTGGCTCCCGCTCGTCGCACCGCTTGGTTTGTTGCACGAGCCCGGCCGTGCCTTTTCGGAAGGGACTATCCAAAGTTTTTCGTCAACTTCAACCAACGGAACCACCAGCGTGGCTGCCGTGCCAGTCGACAAAGCTGCCAGATGCGTGACCTTGTGCGTAGTAAGCCTGCTCGCGTTATCAACCCAAACGCGATGCGCAGCAGGTGGAAGTGCGCTAAAATCCTTAAACCACACTGACACGTTCGTACCTTTTATGTCAGTCAACAGGGATTGCCAACGGCTGAGCTCACGTTTCATCTCGGCGGATTAACCCTAGTCTGAAAGGCATTATCCCGACCAGGTCGCGGCGCTCGATGGCCGCTTTAAAGCGGGTCGCAAAATCCTCAGTAGGGCCCGGAAGAGGCGTAGCGGAACTGGTGTCCGCGGATCCGCAACGGCACTGGTATCTTCTCCAAAATCGGGTGCAAATTGGATCTGTCCGGCGCAGGAAAACATGACGGCAAAACTGGAAAGCAGAATTGGAATGGTAAAAGTCATTGCTTTCATAACATCGAACGACGCGGGTTTTGTTTTGGTCTTGTGAGTAAACCGGATTCCAATCATGTGCAATCACAACGCGGAGAAATTGGACCGGTCCAGCATATTGGCAAAATTCACTTTGCAGCGGGACTAAGTCCTCGTTGTGCCAGTTGAGGCAGCATCCATTCGTACTCTTCGGCGAGTTGTTCGGTGACACTATGACTCTTCAGTTCCGGCGGCAACACTTCCCAGGTGTAAGTTTCCATCTCCAGGTGCGAACAGAGATGCGGATCCTCCGCCAGCAAATCCAGAACCGTCAGCAAATGATCATTGGTCGTTTCGAACAACGGTCCGGAAGGGGTGTGCAGCGGAATATGAAAATGAATACGCCACTCAGGCAAACTGCCTTCAGACGTCTGATCTCCGCCCTCTGGCTCCTGGCTTCCGGCCTCCGGGCTCCGGCGCCGGGCTTCCGGGTCGGCCAGCGCATCGGGCAGGTCGAAATAAATGTTCCGGTTGCCAGAGGGCTCGCGCACCACGACCTGATGAAAATAAATGTCATCGGCAAACGTCTTGAGCGCCGTGCAGGTTTCCGGCGTGGGATGGACCTTGAGCGCGGAGCTGATGTGGATCTTGCTGATTTTTATGCCGTGCTGGACCAGGCAGGGAATGGCGCTCAGGGGATCTTCGTAATTCACGGCGAAATGGCAGGTATCGTAATTGACGCCCAGGTGTTCGCCCAGTCGGGGATCGCGCGGGTGTTCGGCGCGCAACCGGTCGAACAGGTGGATGGTCTCACCGCTGCTTTCCAGGTGACAAAGCGGTTCGGGTTCGAGGCCCAGGTGCAATTTTCTGCCGGTTTGCTCGCTCAGGCGCGCGATGTGCTCGACGCAATACCAGAGATTCTGGCGGGCGATTTTCACCGCGTCGGCGTGCAGGTGAAAACCCTTGAAGGAAACGGGCAGGGTGCTGACGCTGCCTTCAATGCCTGCCGGCAATAATTTTGCCAGCAGATCAAAAAGCAGGTTGGTGTAAGCCAGTCGCTCCGGCGAGGTCCAGTCCGGCAGGTAAACCTGTTCCTTCACCCGGATACCGTGAAACTGGCCGTACGGAAAGCCGTTGATGGTAAAAACGTAGCACCCGGTTTGGGCGAGCCAGCGTTGAAAGGCCAGCAGCGCGACGGGGTCGCTCAACTCGCGTGCCGCGCGGTTGCTCAGGCGCAGGCCGATGGCAAACGGTTTTCGGGGACAGACCCGTTCGCGTACCGCGAGCGCGTGGTTTTGCAGCGATTCGAATGTTTCACGCCAGGTCTCGCCGCGATGGATGTTGGTGCAATAAGCGAGATGCAGCCCGTGATTTAAGCGCATAACCGTCGGTATCCGATTAACCGCTGTTTACTTCTGTTCCGGCCCGGTTTGAGTGGCGCAACCCGGTTCAGGGTTGTTCCGGGCCATGCCTAAAAGATGATACGAAATCCCCGTTTGGCAAGACACAAACCGGCGTTGGTTGGTGGGTTACTTTGCCGAATTTACGGAGCGCGGCTGTCCCAGCCGCAGCGGGTACCCGCGCGAAGGGACTCGCTATTGATTCCAGCGTCCACTGGCTCTTTCAGCTGCTGCGCCTGAGACAGGCGCGGTCCGGCAAGTGGCCCACAAACCGGCGTTGACATCACTTGCGCAATTGTATAATTTGTGAAAAATTGAAGTGACCCATCCATGTTGATTCGCATCAGTTTGATTGTGGCAGTTGTAGCGGCACTGGCCGCCGGCGCGCTGAACATTTTTCAAATTCGGGATAAGATTGAAACCCTGATCACCGAGCGGAACGATTTCCATTCCAAATGGGACGAGACCCGCACTGAACTGGCCAGCACGCGCCAGGAATTGACCAAGACCAAGGATGACCTGACGCAGACCCAGCAGACGCTGGCCACTACCCAAACCCAGCTCACCAACGCCATGGTCACGGCCTCAACCCAGCAGAAGCGCGCCGATGATTTGTCCGAGAAACTGACCAAGACCACGCAGGAACGTGATGATGCGCAGAATCAACTGGCTTCCTACAAAGCCACGGGCCTTAGCCCGGAGCAGGTGGTCGGTTTGAACAAGGCGCTCACCACCAGCAAGAACCAGCTTGAAGCCGTTCAGGAAGAGAACAGCGTTTTACAACGCTCGGTCAAACGGCTAACCGTCAGATTGCAGGAATTGGTCGGGTCAAACCCCGTCGTAACCTTGCGCGCCGACCTGAGGGGAAAAGTGGTGGCCGTCGATCCCAAATGGAGTTTTGTGGTGCTGAACATCGGTGACGCCCAGGGCGTATTGAATGACGGCGAAATGCTGGTAAGCCGCGACGGCAAACTGGTAGCCAAGGTCATTGTTCGCAGTGTGCAGAAGGACCGCAGTATCGCCAACATCGTGCCGGGCTGGCAACTGGGTGACATCATTGAAGGTGACCAGGTCACTCCGGCACATCCCGCTTCTTGAAATGGACCGTCTTCGGATCAGATTGCTGTTACTTTTCCTGTTGGCCGTACTTGTCATCAACATCACCGGTTGTGAAACGAATGAACCGGATAATGCTTCGGTTCGTCCGTGGAACTCGCCGCAAGGCTGGGAAAGCAGCCAGCCGATAATGAACCAACAGCACCCGTGACGTGACGGGTTACGGGTGACGGGTGGCAAGTGACGTGAATCCTGCGGTCCCCGTTACGTTTTAATACACCGCGTCGGAGTCAGAATAAAATCCATCCGGATGTCATGGGCCTCCGCTGGAACCGCCTTCACGATCTGTTCATCAAAAGCCACCCCGCATTTGATGCCGCGCACGTTTGCCAATAACCGGTCGTAAAATCCTTTGCCGCGGCCCAATCGGTGTCCGCTCAAATCAAAGGCTACCCCGGGTACGAGGATTAAATCCAGATCGCCGGGAGGAATTTCCGGGCAGCCTGCCGAGGGCTCGCGGATGCCGAATTTTCCGACGGCAAGGTCCATCATCAAATTCTGAACGCGTCGTGCCGAATAGCTTTGGGCGGTGGAGTTGAAAGCAGCCAGGGCGCAGATATTTTTGGTCCGTAAATATTTTTCCAGCAATGGCCAGACATCCGGCTCGTCCGGCAGCGGTGCGAAGAATAAAATCGCGCGCGCGCTCTGCAATTGGGGTTCCAGTCGGTCGCAGAGCTGGATGGATTCCGCCATCCGTACGGCGATGGACTTCTGCTGCAGCGCGTTGCGGATTTGTTTCCGCAGCAATTCTTTTTGTCCGTTCAAATCAGCGGTCATTGGGCTTTTTCTTCCGCGCGGCGGCTAGTTCCGCCCGCCATTTTTCAACCCGTTCCTTGATTTTCTTTTCCACGCCCTGCTCGGTTGGTTCGTAGTAAATCTTGTCGGTGCCCAGATAATCCTGCGCCACAAAATGACCCGGATGGTCGTGGGCATATTCGTAGCCCTTGCCGTGGCCCAGCCGCTCCGCGCCCTTGGTAATGCGTGTCCCGCAGGTGTTCGGGGACCGGCAGAGTGCGGCCGGATTTGACGTCCTCCAGCGCGGCGTCGATGGCCAGGTAAGCGCTGTTGCTCTTGTTGGCGGTGGCGATGTAAACCGTCGCTTCAGCCAGGGGAATGCGCGCCTCCGGCCAGCCGACAAATTCCGAGGCCGACAACGCGGCGTTTGCCAACACCAGGGCCATCGGGTCCGCCAACCCCACGTCTTCCGCCGCGCAAATCACGATTCGCCGGGCAATAAAGCGCGGGTCTTCGCCGGCGTGAATCATCTTGGCCAGCCAGTAAAGCGCCGCGTCCGGATCACTGCCCCGCATGGATTTGATGAACGCGGAAATGGTGTCATAATGCGCATCTTCGTCGTCATACACGACGGCTTTTTTCTGGATGCTTTGCTCGGCGGCGGCCAGATCAATATGGACAACACCCTTCTTGTCGGGCGCGGTTGTGAGGGCGGCGATTTCCAGCGCGTTCAAGGCCTTGCGCGCGTCACCGTCGGCGATTTTGGCCAGATGACGCAACGCGTTCTCATCCGCGTGAACTTTCAAATAGCCGAGGCCGCGCTCCGTGTCGCTCAAGGCACGTTGTAACAAGGCGAAAAGGTCCTTTTCGCCCAGAGGTTGCAATTCAAAAATCTGCGACCGCGAGACGAGCGGCGAATTGACGAAGAAAAACGGGTTGTGCGTGGTGGCGCCGATCAGCCGCACGACACCGCCTTCCACATCGGGCAACAGCACGTCCTGTTGGGCCTTGTTGAACCGGTGGATTTCGTCAATGAACAGAATGGTCGGCTGACCGGTGTTTTCGAGGCGGTTCTGGGCGGCGGCCAGCACGCGGCGCATGTCGGCCACATTGGATTCCACGCCGCTCAGGCGTTCGAACTTGCTCTTGGTCTGGCGGGCGATGATTTGCGCCAGCGAAGTCTTGCCGGTGCCGGGCGGCCCAAAGAAAATCAGGGATTGAATGCGATCGGCTTCGATGGCCCGGCGGAGCAATTGACCGGGGGCGAGAATGTGGGATTGCCCGACGAACTCGTCCAGGTTGCGAGGTCGCATCCGGGCGGCCAGCGGCTGGTTGCGAACCACGGACTCCACGGCCGGCGCGTCAGGCTTTGATTCCGGCTTTGGAGAACTGAACAGGTCATCGCGGCCCATGGCTTCAAAATAGCAGCCTTTCCCGGTCTTTCCCAAAATAATAATTCGGTTACAAACCGGCTTGACGTCGGAAGGTTACAGGAGATGTTTGGGGCGGAAACATGAGTGATCCTGTACAGATTCACGTGGTCGGCCTGTTTATTTCGCCGGGGCACAATTTCTTCGGTCACTATGGCCTTCCTGCCGGGGAAGAGCCCACGGTGGCCGTAAACGAAGTTCAATGTGTGGCGGGCCGGGGATTGTCCGGCGACCGGTTTTTTGATTTCCGGCATGATTACAAGGGCCAGATCACCTTCTTTGCGGAAGAGGTTTTTGATGAGATTTGCCACCGATTGGCCATCAGCGGCAAATCACCCGGCGTGACACGACGTAATGTCATCACCCGCGGCGTGGATTTAAATATGCTGGTCGGAGCGAAATTCGAAGTACAGAGCGTGAGGTTTGAAGGAGTAAGCGAGTGCAGCCCCTGCCACTGGATGGACGAGGTTATTGCCCCCGGCGCGGAGGCGGCGTTGCACGGCCGCGGCGGATTACGCGCAAAGATTCTCACCGACGGCCGGCTGCGAACCGGGGCATGAGCTTCAGTGCCGTCATTCTGGCCGGAGGAAGATCCTCGCGCATGGGTCGCGACAAGGCGCGACTCGCGATCGGCGGCCGCCTGTTGCTGGCACGGCAAATTCAACTGGTGCAGGGAAACCGGAGCCGGGGAGATTTTTGTGTCCGGGCGCGCGGACGAAGACTACCAGGATTTCGGATGTCCGGTGTTGTCCGACCGGTTTGCGGAGGCGGGTCCATTGGCCGGGATCGAGCGGGCCTTGGCCGAAGCTTCAGCCTCCCGGCTCCTGGTCGTGGCCGTGGACATGCCGAACCTGACAGCGGTAATTCTCCAACAAGTGATTGAACGCGGCGGGGGCAACACAGGTGTGATTCCCCGCATCGACGGCCGGATGGAACCGCTGGCGGCCATGTATCCAAAATCAGCCTGGAATCTGGCGGTGTCGCAATTGGACGATGGAATTTTTGCCGCAAGATCTTTGCCGACTGTTGTGTCCGGGACGGCCTGGCGGTTTTTTGCGACTTCGATGCGACCGCGACGCATTATTTTGCCAGTTGGAATCTGCCCTCGGATATTCTTTCAGGGGTGGTCTGAACAGCCATGGCGGCGGAAGAGTGACAACAAAAAACGGAAGGAGAAAAAATAAAACCCCGCCCTTGCCGTGTGCGACATGATCCTTTGAACATGTTTTACAACATGCGGAGCCGCAGGACTGCTTTCGACTTCCAGTCAAGGCGTGTCGGCCACAGTCACAAATTGGCCCCATTGATCGTTTTACTACGGTTCAAGGATTGTAGCGAATCACGAACAGGGCAGGGTAAATCAGGCCCCAAAAGCTTTCGGGGCAGGTTGCCAATCAAAGATCAAATTCGTTTCGTTCTGACACGTGCAACATCGTCCGGTTTCGGTTTTTTCTCAAGATAAATTTTCCGATATTTTGGTTGCACCCGTGCAGACTGATTGCAAACTCCTGCCGTCCATGAACCAATCCCCGCGATTCAAGCTTTTTGGCATGATGGTGCTGGAGTTTTTCATCTGGGGCGCGTGGTTGCCGCTCATTTTCGGCTATCTGCCCAGCCTCGATTATTCCCCGCTCCAGCAATCCCTGATCCTGAATGCCTTTCCCGTCGCCGCCATCATCGGCATGTTCTTCAGCAACCAGTTTGCCGACCGGAATTTCGCGGCGGAAAAATTCCTGGCCTTCAGCCATCTCGTCGGCGGACTGGCCATGCTGGGTCTGGCGTTCACGACATCGTTCTGGCCGTTTTTCGGGTTGATGCTGGTGCATTGCCTGCTTTACGTGCCGACGATCTCGATCGCCAATCCATCGCGTTCGCACATATGAAGGATGCGCAGAAGGAATTCGGCCTCGTCCGCATGGGCGGGACGATCGGCTGGATTCTGGCGGCGTGGCCGTTCACGTTCATCTTCGTGGACTGGGACAAGGTGCAGCGCCGCCGATCCGCAGGGACTGGTCGGCTGGCTCGGCACGGCGCTGGCCACGGGACTGACCGGCCCGGCACTACAGGAGGCGCACGAAATGGACTTACGTCGTCGCCGGCGTCGCGTCGCTGGCGCTGGCGGCGTTCAGCCTGACGCTGCCGCATACGCCGCCGAAAAAGGCCGGCGAAGGCGGTGCGGAAAAATTGGCGTGGCTGGAAGCGATGAAACTGCTGCGACACCTTCGTCCTGGTGTTATGGCTCGTGACGTTCGTGGATGCCGTCGTGCACAATGTTATTTCAACTGGACCGGGTCGTTTCTCGGTGCCGAGCCGGGACGGCCGGCGGCGTCGGCATCCCGGGCAACTGGATCATGCCGGTGATGAGCGTCGGCCAGATCGCGGAGATGCTGACGATGTTCATCCTCGGGGCAACGCTGAAACGGCTCGGCTGGCGGGCGACGATGATTCTCGGCATCCTGGCGTATCCGGTGCGCTTTGCCGTCTGGGCGTTTTTCCCGCAACACCCGACACTCATCATCCTGGTGCAGATTCTTCACGGCGTTTGCTACGCCTTTTTCTTCGCCACCGTGTACATTTTTGTGGAGGAATATTTCCCGAAGGACGTCCGGGCCAGCGCGCAGGGGCTGTTCAATGTCATGATCCTCGGAGTCGGCGTGCTCGTGGCCAACAGCATCTGTCCGAAGCTGGCGCAGGAGACCTTTCTCCGCAATGGCGCCACGGATTTTCATCACCTGTTCCTGGTGCCGCTGACCGTTGCTTTGATTTCCGCCGCTGCACTGGCCTTGTTTTTCCGGCCGCCACCGAACAAGGAAATAAGACCGATTGCCACGCCAACTGGTGCGGTATAATCAAGCCCGTCGGAAAACTTCCGCTCGCCTGCGGGTAAAATATTTACCTAAGCTCCGATCGATTCGATTTTTGATGATGAACTCCGCACAGATCCGGCAGTCGTTCCTCGACTTCTTCAAGTCGAAGCAGCACAGCATTGTCCCGTCGTCCTCGCTGTTGCCGGATTCGCCGAACCTTTTGTTTACGAATGCCGGGATGAACCAGTTCGTGCCCATCTTCCTGGGCCAGGCCCGCTGCCCCTATGAACCCGGCCGCGCCGCCGATACCCAGAAATGCATCCGCGCCGGCGGCAAACACAACGACCTGGAAGATGTCGGCCTGGACACGTACCATCACACGTTCTTTGAAATGCTCGGCAACTGGAGTTTTGGCGATTATTTCAAGAAGGAAGCGATCGAATGGGCTTGGGAACTGGTGGCGGAGAAATGGAAATTTCCGAAGGAACGCCTTTACGCCACGATTTATAATCCCGACAAATCCCAGGGCGACCCTTCCGAGCGCGATGAGGAGTCGTGGAACTATTGGGCTGAGAAGTTCCGCGCCGCCGGCCTCGATCCCGCCGTTCATATTGTTTATGGCGGTAAAAAGGACAATTTCTGGATGATGGGTGAAACCGGTCCTTGCGGCCCGTGCTCCGAATTGCATGTGGACCTGACGCCGGGTGGCAATACCAATGGCAGTCTGGTCAATAAGGGTGATGCCCGTTGCATCGAAATCTGGAATCTCGTTTTCATCCAGTTCAATGCCAACCCCGACGGCACCTTCTCATCGCTGCCGGCCCGGCATGTGGACACCGGAATGGGATTTGAACGCGTTGTCTCCATCATCCAGGGCACAAAGGAATTCCAGGATTTTGCCCATGCAAAAATCTCCAACTACGAGACCGATATCTTCCGTCCGATTTTTGACGCGTTGGAAACATTGAGCGGCAAGAAATACGGTAACACACTCCCGCCGGTGGATCTTTCAACCCTCAGCCCTCAACAGTCGACTGATATCGCGTTCCGTGTCATTGCCGACCACATCCGCACGTTGGGCTTTGCGATCGCCGACGGTATCCAGCCATCCAACGAAGGGCGCGGTTACGTTTTACGCCGCATTTTGCGGAGGGCCGTACGGTACGGGCGCGCGCTGGATTTTCACGAGCCCTTCTTCTATAAACTCGTGACCGTGCTGGCCGACACCATGGGTGATGTATTTCCCGAGATCCGTGTCCGTAAAAAGCATGTCCAGGAAGTCATCCAGCGTTGAAGAGGAAATGTTCAATAAAACGCTGGATCGGGGAATTGAATTCTTTGCCGAAGAGGCCCGCCGCGTTTCTACCAACCTGGTCGAGTTCCCGGTGCCCAAGGGCGGGCCGATTGTTGAAATCACCGATTTTGGCAGTAAGTTGGTATCGGGTGAGTTTGCGTTCAAGCTTTACGACACGTATGGCTTTCCGCTCGATCTGACCGAATTGATGGCGCGCGAACGCGGCATGACGGTGGATCGCGACATATTTGAAAAGTTGATGGAAGAGCAGCGGGCGCGGGCGCGGGCTGCACAAAAAAAAGAGGTGATCTCATTGTCGCAAATGGAAACGACCACGCCGACAAAATTTGTGGGTTACGATCAACTGGCCGTGGAGGCCAGGGTCCTGGAGGTGGTGTCGCTAAAAAACAAAACCGCCGTCGTCCTGGATACCAGCGCCTGCTACGCCGAAATGGGCGGCCAGGTCGGCGACACGGGCGAGTTGTCGGGCAGCAACGGCCTCTGGCAGATCACGAACACTCAGAAGTCCGGCAACACCTGGTTGCACCTGGTCGCAGGCGGCAAGGCGCCGGCGGTGGGTTCGAATCTGACACTGAGGGTGGACAAGAACCGCCGGAATGCCATTGAGCGCCATCACACGGTCACCCATTTGTTGCATTGGGCGTTGCATGAAATCGTGGGTCGCGACGTCTCCCAGAAAGGCTCCTTCGTGGGCCCCGACAAATTGACTTTCGATTTTAACAGCAGCCCGCTGACACCGCAGCAGGCGAGTGACATTGAAAAGCTGGTAAACGAACGGATCCTGGAAAACGCAGACGTGTCGTGGGTGGAAGTGCCTTATGCCGAGGTCAAATCGCGCCGGGACGTGATGCAATTTTTTGGCGACAAGTACGGTGACGTGGTGCGCGTGGTGCAAATTGGCGGGGAGGCGAAAAAACTGGATGGTTACTCGATGGAACTGTGTGGGGGTACACACACGCGGGCCACCGGGGAGGTGGGTTTGTTCCGTGTCGTGGGGGAAGGCGCCATCGCCGCTGGCGTGCGGCGGATCGAGGCCGTTGCCGGTTTGGAGGCTTATCATCAGGCTACCGGCGAACTGACGCTGATTAAATCACTCGCCGGCAGGGTGAATTCTCCCGTTCATGAATTGGAAAAGAAAATCGAAGCGTTGCTGGAACATCAGAAGGTCATGGAGAGACAGCTCAAGTCCTCGCAGCAACGCGAGGCCTCCAATGCCGCCAGCCGTTTGCTGGAGGAGATCCAGAAGGTAAATGAGATACCGGTCATTATTCATAACCTTGGTGCCGTCGATGGCGATTTTCTTCAAGCCGTTGCCGATTCACTGAAAGAGCAATTCAAAGGGGTGATCGTTCTGGGAGGCGGGGCGCAAGCAGGGAATGTGGTGCTGGTTGCCGCGGTGACGCCCGATTTCCTGTGGAAAGTTCAGGCCGGCAAAATTATCCAGCTGATTGCACCGATTGTTGGCGGCAAAGGCGGCGGCAAGCCGGACAATGCCCGCGGCGGCGGCAAGGATGCCGGCAAACTGGACGAAGCGCTGGCTACGGTCAGAACATTACTCAATTGAACAGCGATTCCCTGGCTTTCCGGCGTCCTTCGGGCTATTTCGACCGTCTTCCACGATTTTTGGCGCAAATCGGCATTTAACTGCAAAACACATAGTATTCAATTGATTATGAGCAACTTATAAATTATTTTCTCTTTTTTCCCTGTTGCTCGGAAGTCTGCCCTAATAATATTCAGCCGGTATGAAACTTAATCGGGGAGCGAATAAAGCTCCCAATGGCAATATTGTGTTGCGGCAGATGCAGTTAAAAGACTTGCCTGTGGTTTTTAAACTGGGACAAAAACTTTTCACGGCGGAAGACCTGCCGACCTTGTATCGCAGCTGGGACGAACACGAGATTTTGGAACTGTTCCGTTCGGACGAAGAAACCTGTCTGGTGGCGGAAGAAAATGAAAAAGTTGTCGGATTTGCGCTGGGCTGCATGATGGAGAAGCCACGTAGCGCCTGGCGCTATGGCTGGCTGGAATGGCTGGGAGTGGCGCCGCGTTATAAACGATGTGGCATCGCCCGACGGCTGCTGAACCAATTGACACAGCTCTTCATCAACCGTGAAGCGCGCATTATGCTGGTGGACACGGATGAGGACAACGCGGACGCGCTGGCCTTCCTGCGGGAAACGGGTTTCGGTCAGGAAACGCGGCACGTTTATCTCTCGCGGAATCTGGATGAGTATCCCAGGCGGCTCGAACGCAAAAACGGAGACCGGCACTGCAGGGTTCGCTAGTCGACGGCGTTCTGGCCGGCGAATCCGGCAAGGCGCCGGCGCCATTATTCTGTGTCGGCGCAATTCCGGACTTTTTGGAGCAATTTGACCGGTTCAAACGGTTTCTCCAGAAAGTCCTCATGATGGCGCAACGGAGAATCCTTGCCGGGCAGGTTGTTGGCATAACCGCTGCAATAAATAATCTTCAAATCAGGTTTATCGGTTCGCAACTTGTCGGCCAGTTCACGACCATTCATGCCGTCAGGCATGATGATGTCGGTGACCAGAAGATCAATCTCGTCGCGGTGCCCGCGCCAGATTTCCATAGCCTGCATCCCCGAAACCGCGGCATGGATGTGGTACCCGTGTCGTTCCAACACGCGTTGCATCAACCGGCGCAACGCGGTCTCGTCTTCCACCAGCAAAATGGTCTCGTTTCCACCCGGTACTTCCGGGGGAGTCAGGGGCGAGTCCCCGTTGACAAGGGTCCCCGCCAGCCGCGGGAAATAAATATGGAACGTGGTTCCCTGGTTGACCTGACTTTCCACTTCAATCCAGCCCTGATGTTGTTCCACAATCCCGAAGACAGTGGCCAGGCCCAGACCGGTTCCTTTGCCCACGTCCTTGGTGGTGAAGAAGGGTTCAAAGAGGTGGGGCAGATTTTCCGGCGCGACGCCCGAACCGGTGTCCGTGATGGAGAGCTGGACAAATTCGCCGGGCCGGGCGACGTGTTTGGTAAATTGAGTGGTGTCGGCCAGGGTGACGGGGGCGGTCTCGACGATGAGCCGGCCGCCCTTGGGCATGGCGTCACGGGCGTTGACGGCCAGATTCATCAGGATTTGTTCGAGCATGCCCGGATCGGCATAGATGGGGGCGCCACCGGAAGCATAACGGGTTTCCAGGGCGATATCCTCGCCGATGAGGCGCCGCAACATTTTGGTGACGTTGGCGACCACTTCGTTCAGGTCGAGGTTCCGGGATTGCAGGGGTTGACGCCGGCTGAACGTCAGCAATTGACGGGTCAGGTTCGCAGCGCGCTGGGCGGCACGGAAGATTTCGGCGCTGGCGGAGGTTTGTTCGGCCTGGGTGAGCTGGCCCATCTGCAGGAGGGAGACGTTGCCCTGGATGACGGTGAGGATGTTATTGAAATCATGGGCAACGCCGGCAGCCAACTGCCCGAAGGCTTGCATCTTTTGGGATTGGCGGAGTTGCGTTTCCAGTTGTTTGCGTTCGGTCAGATCCCGCACAGCAGACACCCGTACCTGGCGGCCGCCCAGAGAAATCGTTCTGGCCTGGGCCTCGCATTCAAAGCTGCTTCCGTCTTTGCGCAGACATTGATGTTCCATCGGTTTTCCATCATTGGAACGGACCCTTTCGTTGAAAGCCTGACGCCAGGGCGGCGCAATCAATGTGGCAATCTCGCGTCCAATCAATTCATCCCGTTCGTACCCGTACATGGCAACAAATTGATCGTTCACATCCAGGATATGGCCGTTTTCACTGATACAAATACCTTCGAACGAAGCCTCGGCCAGGGTCCGCATCCGTTGTGCGTTTTCGCGTAAGGCCGCCTCCGCTCGCTTGCGCTCGCTGGCATCGCGAAAACTCCAGACTCGTCCGACCGGCTTGCCGTTGAGCCGCTGGGGACAGGAATAACGCTCGAACACACGCCCGTCCTTGAATTCGATTACGTCAAAGCTTTCCGCCTCGGGCGTCGCATAGAGTTCCCGCACCCGGTTCAGAAAGGCATCCGGCTCCTTCACCTGGCTGATGGCGTGCGCGAGGGCAGCATCATCATTGCCCGATTCCAGAATCGTTTGCGGCATCTGCAACAAGGAGGCAAAACGCTCGTTGAAAGAGACAATCCGGCCGGCACGGTCCACCACCAGAACACCGTCCGCAGTCGAGTTTAAAGTGGACTGGAGCAGGGAAACCGTGCGATGCAACTGCTCCTCGGATTGCTTGCGTTCGGTGATGTCGAGCAAAAAGCCGTGCCACAGGATGCTGCCGTCCGGTTCGCGCACCGGGGAGGAGCAGCCTTCCACCCAAATCTGGCCTTTCTGCGGATGTCGGACCCGAAATTCTTCGCGCCATATCGACAAGTCGTGCGCGGATTTTTCAACCGTGGTCTTCATCCGCGCGGCATCCTCCGGATGAATTCGCTCCCAGGCCCGGCTGGCATCTTCAACCAGGTCTTCGGGTTTCAAGTCATAAATATTTTCAATCGTTGGATTGGCATAGGGAAAACTGGTGGTTCCATCCGGACGGAGGCGGAAGGCATGGATGACCCCCGGCGTGGTGGTGGCCAGCTTGGCCAGCTGCTCCTCCAGTCGGAGTTGTTCCTGGATGGCGGCTTCGGCCCGTTTCCGTTCGGTAATATTCCGGATGATGGCCACAATCTGATTTTCAAACAACGGCACCAACCTGGCTTCGTAGGAAGATTCCCGGCCGCGCAAGGGCAGCGAGTACTCGAGGGTGACCGGTTTTTTTTCCTTCGCTACCTGCGCTATCGCTTTCCGGAACTGATTGCCGATACGTCGGTTGGGAATGTCGTGAATCTGTTTCCCGAATATTTTCTGCCGCTGGAGCATGAAATCGTCATCGGCCCCTGCCTTGATGTCCAGAATGGTGCCGTCCTGATCGAGGCGGAACAGGAGGTCCGGGATGGCCTGAAAAAACGCGCGCATTTCCGAATTGGCCTGCAACAGTTCCTGGGAGCTCAGCTCCAACGAGCGCTCCAACATCACGCGATCATCGTCGAATTCCCGGTAGGCGTCGTTAATCGCACGGATGAAACTCTGCCAGTCTTTGGGAACATTGAAATGTTCCCCAAAGTGCCGCTTGATCTGGCGCTTCAACAGGCTGTGTATCGGGTCCATATCTAGGATTCCGAAAGTGTGGTAATCGTCATGGTCTGATTGTGGAGTTCGCATTTGGCGCCGGGCGTGAACGGGGAGATTTCTCCGTAGGAATAGAACCCGGTCAGCCGGGTGCGCTCCCCCAGGACATCGCGTACGCCTTCCACTTCCTCTTCGATACGCTGTTTGAGAACAAGTTTTCTGCCAACACAACTGATGAGAATCGCCAGCTCCGGGCTGGTGGAACCAATCGCCTGATAACTGGTCCGGGCGGCGCCGGCGGCCCCGTCGATCAACCGGTCAAAGTTGGCTTTCATCAGGCGCGCGTAGGCCCCTTCCGGAACATCTCCCGCAAAGGTCATGTTCTGCTCCTTTTCATCGATGGATAAAATGGTCCGGACGACGGCGGTATCGCCGGCCTTGGTTCGCAGGCTCAAGGGAAACAGCAAGCCGGCGGCCGGGAGTTGTTCTGCGTGTTCGCCAAGATATTTTTTGTACAGACCAAGGGCCGATTGCCCGTCCAGCTCATATAAAACATTCCCCTTTGACCGGGTAATGAGTCGTTCCGGGCCAAAGGAATCCCAGCCGCCCAGGGAACCGAAACCGATTTTCAACCGGTTTCCATACAGGCCCAAGGCCACAATGGAGTCCTTTTGAGGAACGTTGTCCCATAACGACCAGGGTCTGCTGAAATCGCGCGCCGTCACCAGCCAGACCGCCCGTCACCGTAACGCCGGCGGGCAGGTGATTGATCAGTCCCCGGACCAGCTCGCTGCCGTTGACTTTCAATCCGTCCGAAAAAACCAGAACATGCATGAGCTTGTCTTGCGCCCCTGAGTTTGACCCGGGCAATGAAGGTGGCAGGGTTTTTGCCAGGAATTCGCCCGCCCGGAAACCGTCTTTAAAGTCGCCGAGCCTGGCGTCGATACCCTTGACCTGCGAATGCTCAAAATTCACCGCCGTGGCGGTCAGCGAATCGTCCAATACCTCGGTTCCACAAATCTCGCCGGCTGTCGAGCAACCCACGATGCAGGCTGTGGGATACGACTTTTTAATGGCCTCCATTGGTCCGGCTTGTTCCAGAGCGGAAACGGCGCCAAAAACCAGAACCAACTGGGCGGATGCTCCTGCATTTGCGGAATTAACAGGCGCCCAGCCAGTGTTGGCAGTCCATTTTCTTTGGTCTATCTTCACGGGTCAATGGCCAGCCGCAATTGGAATGCCAGAAAACTGTAGTTGTTTCGCTATTTCAATGGCTGATTCAGCCCCGAATTGACCGCACCCGAACCGGCAAGATGTTATCGCTTTTAAGGTTAGCCACCAGCAGTATTGCTAATTCTACCGGGGGCTAACCCGACCTGGAACGGCCGATTCAATCTCCAAACGTTTAAAATGTGGTCAGCCAAGGCGCTTTCGCAAGCCGTCGAGCTGCTCGTGGAGGGCCTTCGGCAGTTTGCCGTCGAATCTCGCGTAGTCCACCGCCACCTCTTGAACTTCTTTCTTCCAGCCGGCCACGTCCACCGCCAGCAATTGTTGCACGTCATTGGCGGGCAGGTTGAGCCCGGAAACGTCAAGCGCATCCGTGGTCGGCAAATTCCCGATGGGCGTCTTTTGCGCCTTGCCGGTGCCTTCGACGCGTTCACAAATCCATTTGAGCACCCGGCTGTTTTCACCATAACCCGGCCAGAGCCACCGGCCGTTCCCGTCCTTGCGGAACCAGTTCACGAAATAAACTTTCGGCAATTTGGTACGGTCGGTGCGTTGCGCGAACGACAACCAGTGCGTGAAATAATCGGCCATGTTGTAGCCGCAGAACGGCAGCATGGCGAAGGGATCGCGGCGCAGGACGCCGGCCTGGCCGAGTGCCGCGGCGGTGGTTTCCGAACCACAGGCCGAACCCATGAACACGCCGTGCTCCCAATCAAACGCCTCGTTCACCAGCGGAATGGTGTGGGGCCGGCGACCACCAAACAAAATCGCCGAGAGCGGCACGCCTTCGGGGTTCTGCCAATCGGGATCGATGACCGGGCATTGCGCCGCCGGCGCGGTGAAACGAGAATTCGGGTGCGCGCCCTTCTTGCCGTTGCCGGGCGTCCATTCGTCGCCCTGCCAGTCAATACCCGTAGCCGGGGCAGGCACACCCATGTCTTCCCACCACACATCGTTGTCCGGCGTCAGTACCACGTTGGTGAAAATGGTGTTCTTCGCGCAGGCGGCCAGCGCGTTCGGGTTCGAGTTTGCGGAAGTGCCCGGGGCGACGCCAAAAAAGCCCGTCTCCGGGTTCACCGCGTAAAGCCGGCCGTCCTTGCCGATGCGAATCCACGCAATATCGTCGCCCAAGGTCGTCACCTTCCAGCCCGGCACCGTTGGTTGCATCATGGCCAGGTTGGTTTTCCCGCAGGCGCTCGGAAACGCCGCGGCGATGTAATATTTTTTGCCCTGGGGCGAGGTCAGGCAAAGAATCAGCATGTGCTCCGCCATCCAGCCTTCCTTCTTCGCCACGGTGGAAGCGATGCGCAGGGCGAGGCATTTCTTGCCGAGCAACGCGTTGCCGCCGTAACCCGAGCCATACGACCAGATGGAAGGTTCTTCCGGGAAATGAACGATGTATTTGTTCTTCGGGTCGCCTTCGCATGGCCAGGAAACGTCCTTTTGACCGGGTGCCAGCGGCGCACCCACCGAGTGCAGGCAGGGAATGAACTTGCCGTCCGTCCCCAGCTTGTCCAGCACGGCCTTGCCCATGCGCGTCATGATACGCATGTTGACCACCACATAAGGCGAGTCGGTCACTTCAAGGCCGATTTTGCAAACGGGCGAATCGAGCGGTCCCATCGCAAAGGGAATCACGTACATCGTCCGGCCTTTCATACAACCCTTGAACAGGCCGAGGAGCTTTTGCTTCATCTCGGCCGGGTCGGCCCAATTGTTCGTCGGCCCGGCTTCTTCCTTCGTCCGGGAGCAGATAAACGTCCGGTCTTCCACGCGCGCTACATCGCTCGGATGCGAACGGGCCAGGATACGAGCCGGGACGTTTCTTTTCGTCGAGCTTCGTGAACGTGCCGCTCTTGACCATCAGCTCGCATAACATCCGGTCTTCCTCCGTTGACCCGTCGCACCAATGGATGCGTTCGGGCTGGCAGAGGTCGGCCATTTGCCGGACCCAGTTGAGGACAGTTGGATTGGTCGTTTGCGGTTGGTCGTATGCGTTGCTCATTATTTATTTCAAGGCGTTGCTTCAGGCCATGGATGTCCGCACAAACTGCCAGAGAAACGGCGGGTTGAACAGTCCAAATTGAAATTTTTCAGGGACTGGTTGGCTGCCGGGGCAGAAGCGCCAGCCAAATGTGCGTGTCGGCTTTGGCAGAACACCGCTTTCCTCAATTTCCCGGAGTTTGCGACGCTCTACCCAAACGCCGGAAATTACAGTATTCCTTTGCAGCCTATCCTTATATTAGCTCGCATGGCATTTCGTTGGTCTCTTCATCGAAAGTGCCAACGCTAAAAGTCTGATAGAGATCGCCTCGCGCACAATACATGTAAGGCTGCCCGTGATTTTGACCTTGCCCGTAAACATACAGAAAACCGCATCTGTTTTTGGGTTACAGCGAGCTTTCTTTAGCTCATTCACAATTGTAAGCCCTCCAATCAGCGACACGATAGGCCACTGAGACGCTCCCCAACGCCATCAACAGGTGCTGCCGAGGTCAGGATATTTAGCTATAGCGCTTTTCGATGTCATGAATCTGGATAATCCCGAACGTAAGCTTTTCGTCGTTGGCATCCGCAATAGCTTCGGCGAGGTTTCGTAGAACTCAACATAACGAGATCGTAGGCCCGGATGCTTCTGGGAAATGCTTCCCTTGGCGTAACTGTCGCTGGCGTCCGGCAGCCAATAAGGAAGCGCTGTCAGCAGGACTGGAGCGATTATTTTGGGCGGGCACTGATGAGGGCTAACCTTAAGGTAACCTTCAAAATTGATGGGATATTGGCCATCACAAAAACAAGGTAATTTGCTCATTCTTTGGCGTCCAGATGGATTTACCTGAGCCCGTCGTGATTCAAATCATCGGGTCATTCGGATTCGTTGCCGCATAAATTGTCATTGCAGCCTTGTCCTGATCACGTAGAAAGCTGCGTTTACGGGTGCGGTATTGGTGTAGCTGAAAGTTCCGGTCACGCCGGGCAGGTTGGTTGCACCCGGCACCGGTTGCCAGGTACCCGTGGTCAGATTCGTCCGGGTGAGAAGATCGTAATACCGGCGTTTGCCAAAGTAGCCGGTCCCGGAAGCCTCCACCGTCGGACATGAAAAAATGATGTTTTGACCGGCGCGGGTAGCGGTCAGCTTCAGATAACTCTGCGCATCTGCGGGGTCGGTTCCGGCGATGTACTCGCTCGCGTCATTGAAGCCGTCATGGTCATAATCATCGGGCGCGAGTCCCGCCGAATTTGTAACCGACCCGAAGTGCAGTATCTCCCAGTTGTCCGGAAGCCCGTCGCCGTCGCTGTCCGACTGCAACGACAGGGCCATCAGGTCCGGGAAGTTCCCGGTCATGACCAGCATGGAAATCATTTGGATCAAGGTGTGGTAGTAATCGGTCGCGGAAGGATTGCGGAGTCGCAGGTTGTTGTAGAGTGGTGTTGAGCCACGCCTGATGAACCGGGTCGCTCATGGCGGCCACACCGAACGTGGCGACGAAACAGGTTGAGTTCCACTGCGCGCTGGGACCCAGCGTTCCGTCCAGATTGTAATTGTCGAGAATACTGTTCGGGTTTCCTCCGGTCTGGGTGTTGATCCAGCCCGCGAGACGTTTGCATTGCCCATACGGCAGCGCGGAACCGCTGGCACCATTCCAGAGATAGTACAGACAATATTTCAGCGGCGCCTGGCAGGCGTCGTACTCGTACGTGTAATCGGCAAAGTACGGATCCGAATTGCCGGTCGGCGACCCATCGAATTTGCACCAGTGCGGCATCAGTCCGGTATTGTAGTTGGTGTAGAAGATGCCGATGAGGTTCAGGTGAGTGTTCAAGACGGAGGTCCATCGGGCGTCGCCGGTGAACCCGGCAAAAGGTCCGTAATATCCAATGTCCCAGGCGCAAGGGTGAAGCAAATCCAGGCCGCCCCAGTTATCCCCGGGCTTCATCGCGTATTGGGGCTTCACCACGCAGTATTCCATCAAATTGCTGATGAGACTGAGGGCTTCGCCTCGGTAATCCGTTCCCGAATCACTTCCCCATTGGTAATGGGCCATCAACAGGGCCAGCGCCATGTTTTGATCCGCTTCAATCGCGGGTCCCGTGCTGGCCAGGGTGCCGTCGGCATTCACCAGCCAGTTCATAAACCCGTTGGCATTCGTGTAGGCCTTCCGGTACGTGTCAAATCCATCGAACAACGATCTGGTGTTGTTGGTGGCATTGTCCATGTAAACGGTGATCAGCATGCCCCACGCGATCCCTTCGGATCGGGTCTGATAATTGAGCGAGCCGGGGCCGCAATGCACGCGGTACCCGCCGGGCGGGCATCCTGAATTGGTCACGTTGTACCTGAGGAACGCCTGGTAAATGCGCTGGCAATCGCTGTTCATCGTGGCCTGGGATTGGCTCGTCGGCTTGATCCCAAAGCTGTAGGTCATCTGCAGGGGAAACGGAAAGCGCGCCGGAGAAGCCACGCCCGGCCGGCCGGTGAAAATAATCAGCAGGATCAGGACGAGGACGCGCATACGCAAAGGTCGGATGGAACCTTGAACGGCTGCTGTCAAGGGTGGCTCCGAAAGGGAGTCCTGAGAACCAAATTTCATAAAGTTGTCCAGCGGGTCGGCGTTGTGGCGGTTGGCGCAGCGCTCTTGTTGTCTGCCATAGGACGCAGACCGGCCTGACGATCCAAAACCTGGTCACGGTCACGGACATTCCGCCGTGACGGGACTGTGGCACAATCTCGTGTGTCAGGCCTGATAATTCAATGTAAATCCAAAGGGCAATCCGTACGGCTGAGCCGGCCGTGGGGCACTGTCCTGATTGCCTGGGAGTGCGGATGGTCCTCAATCCGCACCCCCGAAAGCGTTCGGGGAAGCTGCCGAACATGCTGCGAGTTGAGACAACTCGCGCTCCACTTTGGTAATTCGGACTCCAAATTGGGACACTACCGGGGTGCATCTTGACACTGTCCTTGGGTGGGAAGTCCGTGCCGGAATCATCGGGCGACTGGAAAGTCGCCCGAACCCGCGGACAGGAATGTCCGCACTACGTAGCGCAGGCTTTCCAGTCTGCGAGTTCCGGGGACTTTCCAGTCCCCGGTCAAGAACAGTGTCAAAAGGCACCCTACTACCGGCCGTGGGCTATCTTTTGCATGGCTTCACCTTCTTTGATATGTTACCGGTGAATTGGGTATGAATTCGCCATCCGCCAAAACCGTCGAACCACCCGAGGTCAATGCCTGCCTCGCACGCTCAGTCGTGGAGACGCTGGCCGAGGAGCCGACGCTGGAAGCGGTGACCATTGACCGCGCGCAGCGGAAAATTTCCGTGGCCACGCTCGGCCGGATCCGCAAGGCGGGATGGCCAAATTGACGGAGCGCATCACCAGCCAGTTCCAGGCGGCCCAGGCCGCCGATGCCGGGCGCTCCTGCTCCTTGTTGAACGGTGAAGGCGATTGCTTCTCCTGTGACACGCCCTTGTCCGAGGACGAGCGGAAACGCATCACGATTCAGAACAACGGTCCCACGACGACCATTGCGCGGGTTACGTGCCCGACCGCGCCGACTTTCTGGCGCTGGCGTGACATGCCGTTTCCCAAAGTCGTGCCGCGCGACGTCGAATTCCTTGAGCACGTCGGCGAGATTGACGAATGGAAAACCCAGCTGGCGGCGGCAATTTTGTGCGGCGTTTTCGGGTTGGCCGGCTTCTTCCTTGGCAGATTCGGCCATCCTTCGCTGTCCGTGCTCAGTTTTGTCGCAGCCTACCTGGCCGGCGGCTTTTATCCCGCAGAAGAGGTTTGGGAACGGTTGCGGAAACGCACGATTGATGTCCATTTTCTCATGCTCGCCGTGGCCGTAGGCGCCGCTTCCATTGGCGCCTGGGCGGAAGGCGCGACGCTGCTGTTTCTCTTCTCGCTTTCCGGCGCGCTCGAACATTACGCACTCGGCCGTACCCAAAAGGAAATCCGTTCGCTTTTCCGAGACGCACCCAAAGTAGCTACGGTACTGGATGCCCACGGTAACGAACGCGAAGTCAAGGTCGAGCTGCTTAAACGCGGGATGCGCCTGCTCATCAAGCCCGGCGCGCAATTTCCCGTGGACAGCGAAATCGTCAAAGGCAACACCGCCGCCGACGAGTCGAATCTGACCGGCGAGGCCACGCCGGTGAACAAAGCCGTCGGCGACACCGCGCTGGCCGGCACGATTAATCTCTGGGGCGCGGTCGAAGTCACTGTCACACGACCCGTGGCCGAGAGCGCGTTACAGAAAATCATCACGCTGATCAAGGAGGCGCAGCAACAGAAGGCCCCGGCGCAACAATTCACCGACAAATTCAGCTCCATTTACACCTACGCCGTCATCGGGCTTTCATTCGCAATGTTTTTTGTCTGGTGGCTCGGGTTTCAGGCTGGCGCCGTTCTCCGTGGCCCCGGGGGTAAACGAAGAACACAGCGCCTTTTACCGCGCGATGACGTTGCTCGTGGTTTCGTCGCCGTGCGCGCTCGTGCTTTCGATTCCGTCGGCGGTGTTGGCGGCCATCGCGTGGGGCGCGCGGCACGGGATCCTGTTCCGGGGCGGTGCGGCGGTGGAAAAACTGGCCGAAACCAATATCGTTGCGCTCGACAAGACCGGCACCCTCACCACCGGTGAATTACGGGTCGAGCAAGTCGAAAGTTTTCCGCCCGGTCGCGAATCTGAAATCGCGCGGCTGGCATTTTCGCTGGAACGGCTTTCGACGCATCCGCTCGCGCGCGCCATCACGCGTTATGGCAAGCAACAGAAACTGGAGCCGATTGAATTTGAGCAGTTCGAATCCGTAACCGGGCAGGGCTTGCGGGCAAACCGGAACGGCGCCGTCTGTTCGCTCGGTGGACGCGATTGGATCGCGGAAGGCCGCCACGCGGACGTCATCGCCCGGGCGCCGGCTACCGACGCCGGCTTCTCCGAGGTCTGGATTGAAGAAGACGATTTGCTGGGCCGGGTCATTTTGCGCGACGACATCCGCCCGCAATCGGCCACCGTGATTCAGGAACTGCGGGATGAAGGCTTGCGCACTGTCGTTTTGACGGGCGACCGCAAGGCGACAGCGGAACATTTGCGCGCGCAATTGAAGCTTGACGACGTGCGTGCAGAATTAAAGCCGGAGCAGAAGGTTGAGGCGGTTCGCGCGTTGAGTGAGGGCGACCGGCGCGTGGCGATGATTGGCGATGGCGTGAACGACGCCCCGAGCCTGGCCGCCGCGCATATCGGTGTGGCCATGGGGGCGCGGGTGCCGATGCCGCGCTCGAGCAGGCGGATGTCGTGCTGATGAATGACCGGCTGGAGAATTTTCTCGCGGCGTTTCGTTTGAGTCAGCGGGCGCGACGTATTATCCGGCAGAATCTCGTTATTTCACTCGGCACGGTGGTGGTATTGGTGTCATTTGCCATGCTCGGAAAAATTCCGCTGCCCATCGGTGTGGTCGGCCATGAAGGCAGCACCGTGGTGGTCGTGATGAACAGTTTACGGTTGTTGTTTGGCGGCACGGCCGGAAAAAAATAATTCTAACCACGGATTCACACGGATCGTATGTTGTAGCCGCCGACGTTAGTCGGCGCAAAGCTCCCTGGCGTTGGGTCAGCGCAGACTGACGTCTGCGGCTACAGTTTGAAACTCGCGGACAAGGCTGTCCGCGCCCCGGAAAAGGGGAAAGTTTTCTGTTCATCCGGCTTTCGGTTGTGTTAAATCAGGCCGAAATTTGTGAATCCATTTCGAGAATTTGTTTCTGAACACGCGCGGCTTCTCATGCGCGGCATGAATCTTCCATTGGGCAAATCACAACCGACTGTGCGTCGGGATAAAATCCCCGCCCACGTGCCCACGGCCTTGATTTTCTCGCCGCATCCGGACGACGAGTGTATCATCGGCGGGCTGGCGCTGAGGCTGAAGCGCGAATCAAAATGGAACGTTCTCAACGTCGCGGTCACGCTCGGCAGCAAAAAGGAACGTCAGTCAGCCCGGCTGCGCGAACTGAAAAAAGCCTGTGCGCAACTGGGATTTGGATTGATCCTGCCGGCGAAAACTGGTCTGGAGCACATCACTCTGGAATCGCGGAAACGGAATCGAACGCATTGGAAAAAGGCGGTCAGGGTCGTCGCCGAAATCCTGGCGGTGCATCGTCCGCGCGTCCTATTCATTCCGCATGAAAACGACGGGCATCCGGTACATGTGGGAACGCATTTCTTGGTGCTGGACGCACTCAAAACCTTGCCGGCCGGTTTTCATTGTTACGTGGTCGAAACGGAGTTTTGGGGGCAGATGGCCGAACCAAATTTGCTAATCGAACTGTCGGTGGCGGATGTGGCTCAGCTGGTCGGAGCGCTGACGTGTCATGCCGGTGAGGTGCGACGCAACGCGTATCATGCGCGGTTGCCGGCCTGGCTGATCGACAATGTGCGACGGGGCGCAGAACTGGTGGGCGGGCAGGGCGGGGTGGCGCCGGAATTTGTGTTCGGCGCGATTTACCGGCTCAGTGAGTGGTCGCACGGACGGCTGGTTCCGGTCCGGCCCCGGCAAAGATTTCTGCCGCGGGGAATGAATGCCGGGAAGGATTTGGGATGAGCGCAAAAGGCTGTAGTGTGGTGTAACTAACGCCTTTTACACAATGGACCAGCGGAAAAACCCACACCTCACCCTGACCCTCTCCCCTCCCATCGGATGGGAGCGGAGAGGGAACAGCAAGCGGATGCAAGCCGTGTTTTGGAAACCAATTTCTGTGACACCACAGTAGCGCCTCGCGGGGCAGCAAAGCAGTGGCGGCTACCGATAGTTCTTGTCGTCCACCCGGTTGAGGTCAATGCCGTCCTTGAACACGCCAACCGTCACTATGGCGAAAGTGAACACCTTCGTTCCCGGCTCAAGATGCCCGCCGAACGCCTTGTCGGGGTCGGCGAAGGTGATGTGGGCATGGACGCGGCCGTCAATCACGTAGCCGTTCATGCCGGCGATGTCGGCCGGGCCATCGGGATTCTCCACAAAGATATTTTTGGAGGGAAAGGTGCCATTGCTCACGGTGTGATAATGATAACTTTTCACCGAGCCGATGCCGGACAGGATGACAGCGTTGCGGATTTTGTATTCCTTCACCATGCGCTCCAAACCGGCCAGCAGGTCGGTCTGGTATTTGAAACGCAGCACCAGGACGCGGTCGAACTGGCCGGTGAGCGCGTACACGTCCGGCACTTTGTCGCTGTTCGGTTTGGCGTCCTCCGCCGATGTGGTGGTGTTGGTGACTTCAATGCGGGTCGGTTGGGCTGCCGCCAGGTCCACGATGGCCAGGAAACTCAGGATTTGAACCAGTCTGCGCATAAAATGCCTCTTGGGTTGAGTGGGTAACAGTTGAACCGGTTAAAAGCTAAACTTGAGCAGCGTGGAGTACAAGTGCGGAAGGGGTTCAGATAGTTTCAAGTTTGCTTTGGACGGGAACATTTCCCATTGTTCGTGCGTCCGACTATATGGGATGAAGAAGAGATGGACATGGATTTTGGGCGCATTGGTTGTAATTTTTGTCGCTTTGCAATTCACCAACCCATCGCGTACGAACCCGCCGGTGGTGCAGGATTTCCTGGCGGCCGAAAACCCGCCGCCAGCCATCGCCACCTTGTTCCACGGGGCCTGTTACGATTGTCATTCCTTTGAAACGAAGTGGCCGTGGTACAGTCACATTGCCCCCGTGTCCTGGTTGATTGCCAGCGATGTCAAGGGTGGCCGCCAGCACTTGAATTTCTCCAACTGGCCGGTGTCCGACCCGGAGCGTGCCGCCAAGCGGCTGTCAAACGCCAGCGAACAACTGGGCTATAACGACATGCCGCCCCCCAAGTACCAGGCAATCCACCCGGAGGCCCGGCTCACCGCCGACCAGCGCCAGCAATTGATTCAATGGCTCGATCAGGAAGCTAAACGCTTGAAAACCGTCGCTGCGTCTGCAAAATAGTTCATGCTTCACAGCGAACTGCTCCCGGCCCGCGAAAAAAATTCCAACCGGTTGATGATAATGTTGCATGGGCTGGGCGACAGCATCGAAGGCTACCGCTGGCTGCCGGAGGCCATGAACCTGCCATCGCTCAATTATCTGCTGGTCAACGCTCCGGACGACTACTACGGCGGCTATGCCTGGTTTGATCTAAACGACATCATGCCCGGGGTGCTTCGCAGCCGGAGTCTGCTCTTCGAAGTACTCGACGATCTACGCGGGCGCGGTTATCCCACGGAACAGATTACCTTTGGCGGTTTTTCGCAGGGCAGTCTGATGGCGGTGGACGTCGGCTTGCGTTACCCTCATCGGTTTGCGGGGATCGTCGGCATCAGCGGCTGGGTCTGCGAGCCGGAGATATTGTTGAAGGAACTTTCACCGGTCGCGCGACAACAACGGCTGCTGTTGACCCATGGCACCGCTGACCCGTTGCTGCCGATTGCCCAGGTCCGCCCACAAATTCCGCTGCTCAAAGCTGCCGGTCTGAATGTGGAATGGTGTGAATTTGACAAGGTACACACGATTATTGAGGAGGAGATCGTGTTGGTCCGGGATTTTGTAAGCGCCGGCTATCCTGGCTGACATTTCGGAGGGACGAGCTCTGTGAGTCCCAAAAATGATTCAGGGACTCGTGTAACTCATCCCTCTGATTTGTTGTTAAACTTTGACTTCCCGGTGGGCGCCGGGGATCCAGATCTGTTCCGGACGCGGATTTCCGGCGGCCTCCCAATCCATGGCGCGGCCCACCATGTTCCGCATCTGGGTGAACCACCAGCCGGCGCGGGCCTGACGGTTCCGTGCTACCGGATAACCATTCCCGTTCAATGATAATCTGTTTCCGTGGATGCCGAGTTCGAGTTGTTCGTTGTTCATATTCAGCCTTTTATTTTTGAGGCATCCTAACCGGTGGGGTTGGACAAACGCTGTCCAAGGTAAAAGAAAAACGGGAGTATGTACTTAACGCAAAAGGCGAA
Source organism: uncultured Verrucomicrobiae bacterium (assembly GCA_963708525.1). Classification (GTDB taxonomy): domain Bacteria; phylum Verrucomicrobiota; class Verrucomicrobiia; order Limisphaerales; family UBA11358; genus UBA11358. The sequence goes on from CAVPTH010000020.1 coordinate 118,417, forward strand.
AAATCAGAAGGCTCTGATTACTACAGAATTACGGTATTATTCCAGAACCCTTGAGTGCGTTCTAAGATGACTTCTTGAGAATCTTTCCGAATTCGCCTTCGACGGGTTCAATTTCGATCCGGCCGCTTTCATGGTGACCATGCGATTTGGCTTTCTTCTCCACCGCCTTGGGCGCAGCGCTGGTAAGGGACGGCAACGCGGGCGCGGCCGGGAGCGATTCGGCAGTTTCGCTGTCGGGCGGTTCCGCGGTTTGACCGGGGACGAAGAAGTTGCCCCGGGTTTCCAGCCATTTGGCGTAACGCTGAAATGTCCACATGCCGTTGTCGGCGCCGGTTTCAATGGCCGTAATAATTTTGAAAAATTCGCGGGTGCGAATGAAATTTTTCACCGCGAGCGTTCCCATCAGGATTTCGCATTCGGGAACGAGGATATTCAGATCCTGCCGGAACCGGAGCCGTTGCGCGACCACTGCGACCAGGCTATCGGCCAGTTGCGCGCAGACGGCGCTTTGGATTTCTGCCGGGAACGCCGAGGCCACACGTTGGATCGCTTCGGCGCAGGTTGAAGAATGCACCGTGGCCAGGACGAGATGGCCGGTCTCCGATGCAGCCAGGGTCAGGCGCATCGTTTCCGGGTCACGCATTTCACCGACCATCAGCACGTCCGGGTCTTCCCGCAGGGCGTCCAGCAGGGCTTGCTCGAAACTCGGTGTATCGCGTCCGACCTCACGCTGGCGGATATAGGCGCGGCGCGGACGGAACGTATATTCGATGGGACTTTCCACCGTAACGACATGGCGCGTCTCTGTGAGATTGATTTCCTGGATTAACGCGGCCAGGGTCGAGGATTTGCCGCTGCCGGTGGGACCACAAATCAGAATCAAACCGTGGCTGTTTCTGACAAGTTTTTTCAGGTCCGGAAGCAAATTGAGTTTATCCACCGTGGCCTGAAAAGGCGCGAGCAGGCGGATGGCGAGGCCGACGCCGCGCGACGTTTGCAACACGTTAATCCGGCAACGGACACCGCGGATCGTTTTGGACAGGTCATACGAACGCCGTTCCAAAAAAGCCGGCCATTGGTTTTCGCCAATGAGTGTCTGGGCCATGCCCAGCAGGGTTTTCGGGGGGATCGGTTCACCGGCCAGCCGCAGAGAGCCGCGCACGCGCAACGCCGCCGGCATCCCGGCCTCCAGATGCAGATCACTGGCGCCGTTGGCCGCCGCCGATTCAATCAATGATTCCAATTCCATGCGATTTAAGCCTGCTTTAAAGCAACACTTGGGCCAAGGAAAAGTTTTACAATTTATTGAGGGAATCTTTCCAGGCGGTCACGGCGGCCTTGATTTCCGCCGCGCAATTCGCCCGTGGTTTAACAAAACGCGGCGTAAACCATGGGAACAGGCCGATCAAATCCGAGGTGACCAGAATCTGCCCGTCGCAATCGTCGCCGCTGCCAATGCCAATCGTCGGAATCGAAAGCATTTTCGTCAATTCCAGTGCCACCGGTGGTGTAACTAGTTCCAGGACGATTGCAAACGCGCCCGCGTCCGCCAGCGCCTGTGCATCGTCGAAGAGGGCCTTGTGTTCCGCTTCTATTTTACCTTTGACCCGATAACCGCCCTCTTCAACGACGTGTTGCGGCAACATGCCCAGATGTCCGCAAAAGGGAATGCCCGCTGACACAATGGCGCGTACCTGCTCCAGGATTCCGCGCCCGCCTTCGGCTTTTACGAATTCCGCGCCGGCGGCGGTGAGGCGTTTCGCATGGTTGATCGCGTCTTCGACCGTCTCGTAACTTTTGAAAGGCAAATCCGCCCCGAGCAAGGCATTGGGTTTCGCGCGGGCGGCGGCGCGGACGTGGTGTTCCATTTCGTTCATGGTCACGTGCGTGGTGTCAGGGTAGCCGAGCACGACCATGCCGAGCGAATCGCCGACGAAAATGATGGGGATGCCGGCCTCGTCGAGCAGTTTTGCCATGGGAAAATCGTAAGCCGTCAGGGCCGCGATTTTCTCACCGCGGCCTTTCATTGCGCGAATGGTTTCGACGGTGATTTTTGGTGAGTCCATGTGTTCCCGGTAGGGACGGCTCGCCGAGCCGTCCGCGGACGCGGGGGCCGCGCGTCCTTACCTTTTAAAACTTTTCAGCAATTCCTCCGGGTTGGTGGTGGCGGTGCCGACCTTGCCGACCACGACGCCGGCCGCGTGATTCGCCAGCACGGCCGCTTCCAGCGGTGTAGCACCGGCGGCAATCCCCAGGGTAAACATGGCGATGACCGTGTCGCCCGCGCCGGAGACGTCAAATACTTCCTGCGCGACGGTCGGGATGTGGAGCGGCTTCTGCCCGCGCTGGCAGAGCAACATGCCAAGTTCGCCGAGTGTGATCAGCAGCACCGCCGGGCGGAGTTCGTTGAGCAGGCGTTCCGCCACCAGCATCAGGTTTTTGTCCGCCAGCGGCTGGATGTGCCGCGTTTCGTCCGGCAAATTGGCCAATTCAAAGGCTTCCTTGCGATTGGGCGTGATGAGCGAAAGGCCGGCCAGGTTCAAACGGTGGACCGGCTTAGGGTCGAAGCTCAACCAGACGCTGCGCGCGCGGCAGAGCGATTTGATTTCGTTGAGCAGCGGCTGGGTAACGACGCCTTTGCCGTAATCGCCAATAATGACAGCGTCGGCTTTCGTGAGCTTCGACTTGATTTCCGCCAACATCAGCCTGGTGAGGCGTGCGTCCAGGCCGTCGCGAGTTTCGCGGTCAATGCGGACGACCTGTTGTTGATGGGCGACGATGCGGGTTTTGACACTGGTATGGCGCGCCCCGTCGGCTAGCAATCCGCCGCAATGGATGTTGTGTCCGCTAAGCAAGTCTTTTAAAAGCCGGCCATTTTGGTCCCGGCCGATCAGGCCCAGAACCTCGGTGGAAGCGCAGAGGGCGGCCAGATTGCGCGCCACGTTGGCCGCCCCGCCAGGCATGAAACTTTCACGCTGGAATTCCACGACGGGCACCGGGGCCTCCGGCGAAATGCGCGACACGCCACCCCAGATAAATTGGTCGAGCATCACGTCGCCGACGACCAGGACGCGGGCTTTGCGCGCGGCCGCCAGCAACTTCCGGACACGCGCAACGGACAAGATCGTGTAGTTCACGACCATCTTTTAACCCGTAATGGCCGGCGAAGGAAACAAAGAATTAGATCCCAGCGGCCGACAAAAAGGTTCCGCGCCGACGGCAACGAACCGGAGGCGCGGAGGCACAGTCTGATTTTGAGCGGGGTTAGAACGTCCAGGTAAAGCTGATGACAACCGAGTGGGTGAAGAACCCTTTTTCTTTTACGGTATAATCGGTGGTACCGATACCGGTGACAGTCTGGCTGAAGCTCCAGCTCGGGTCCGTGGCACCGAGGAATTCGTACGCGAGGTCAATGGAGGCGTTGTCCATCAGCTGGTATTCCAATCCCGCTTTGGCCTGATAGGCGAAGGCAAAACTATAGCTGCCCAGATTATAACTGCTGGCGTTATACGAAAGAACCGAGACCGCCCCGCCGCCTCCGACCCCCAGGTAGGAAGACAATGGGCCTTTGATTGGAATCCGGTAGACGGCATTTACCAGAATGGGAACCGTGTACGTGTTGATGGTCACATTCTGCGGGTAGGGCTGGCTGTTGCCGGTGGAATTCCAGATCAGGCCCGACTCAAATTCCGCCGCCCAGGATCGGCTGAGATTGTAACCGAAGATGGCATCTCCCCGCACACCCAGGTCAAATGTGGTGTTCTGACTGTAAGAGGTCGCTGGTCCACCTGAAGAAATGGTCGTATCGACCGTTGCGTTTTGTTGGTAGGCGCCGCCGAAGTTGACTCCGAAGTACAAACTTTGTTCCAGAAATGACTCGGTGTCCTCAGTTTGTTCCTGGGGAATTAATGGTTGTGCCACAGGTTGTGCCGGCGGCGGTTTTTGGACTTGTGCCAGGGAAGGCGTCAGCGTTTGGGAACTGGGGGTCGCCCAGGTGGTTGAACCCTCTGAACCTTTCGTCCATGCCTGTGCCAAGCCGGCCACAGAGGATATGGCGAGAAAGACAACGACGAATGTGGTTGAACGAACGTTCATTTCCAGGTACCGAGCACCAGCAACTCTAATGCCACGACGTAAGCAGACGAATCTTCCTAAGGAGCCGGCGATTGTCAGTAACTGGATTCGGTCCGAGGATATGCGGCTGAAGAAGGACGGTCTTGTAAGTTGCGATTACTCCGGAGGCAGCGACATTCGTTGGTTCAGCGAGACCCGCACAGGTGCCTAAAATTCCGTTTCTCTGTCCTGTAAAATTCGCGTGCTGGCGTGTTGACCCTCATCCGTCTAATCCAGAAACGCGGTCAACGGGCTTGTGGCGCTGGCGGTTTCGCTCTGCGCCGCCAGACCGGTTTCATAAGCAGCGCGTCCGGCTTCGACCGCGTTTTTAAACGCAATCGCCATCCGGTTCGGATCGCTCGAAACAGCGATCGCGGTATTAATGAGCACTGCGTCCGCACCCATTTCCATAGCTTCCGCCGCATGACTTGGTGCGCCGAGACCGGCGTCCACGACCACCGGTACCGTGGCCTGCTCGATGATGATGCGGATCTGGTCGCGCGTCTGCACACCGCGGTTCGAGCCGATGGGCGAGCCGAGCGGCATCACTGTGGCGCAACCGGCGTCTTGCAAACGTTTCGCCAACACCGGGTCGGCATTGATGTAGGGCAGAACGGTGAACCCTTCCTTTACCAGGATTTCTGCAGCATTAAAGGTTTCCACCGGATCGGGCAACAGGTAGCGCGGGTCGGGATGGATTTCGAGTTTCACCCATTTGGGCAGGCCGGCGGCGGCGGCAAGGCGCGCGAGCCGGACGGCTTCCGCGGCGTTCATGGCCCCGCTGGTGTTGGGCAACAACAGATATTTTTTGGGGTCGATGAATTCCAAAATGTTCGCGAACGGGTCGTGCTGACCGGACAAATCGGCGCGGCGCAGGGCGACGGTGACCAGTTCCGCGCCGCTGGCGTCGAGCGCGTCGCGCATGGCTTCCGGCGAGGAAAATTTTCCCGTGCCCAGAATCAGGCGCGACCGCAAAATTCTGCCCGCGATGATCAATGGCTCATTCATTTATGATTTACGATTGACGATTTACGATTGGCGGATTTCAGGCCGCACAAGGCAAACGACATTTCAATAGTTTAAGAGAGAAAAGCCGCTTGTCGAGATGGGAAGAAGGAGTGTGAACCACAGATGGGCCCGGCAAATGCGCACTCTGGTAGGCGTGGCGGCTCCTCGGCAGAGAGCCGCAATATTTCATGTTTCGAGCAGCGGTATTCGCCAATAGCCGCTATAGGTTGGTGATTAGTAATTTGGACTGCGGCGACACGTCGCCGCTTTGAAAGCGCGGACATGTCCGCGCACTCCAAAATCCGTGTCCATCGGTGTTCATCCGTGGTTAAAGAATTCACGGCGAAATCGACACATGGTCGAAGAGCGCGGAGTTGAGTTCCGAATTATTATGCGCGGTCAAGGCGAGGCCGACGTAAACGGTCTTACCCATCGGGACAGCGATGCTGTCCACGCGATGCCAATCGGTTCCGTCCTTTGAAGCATAACCGGTCACCATTTCTCCGGTCCGGACCAGGCGCACCCAGTACGGGACATTGGCGGGCGGGCCATCGGTGTTCCACGTCAATTCACCCGCCTGCACGCGCCGTTGAAAAACGGAACCGCCGTTGGCGGTGACGGCCATCAGGGCCTGCCTGGAGCCGGGCGAAAAATCTTCCCGGAACATGACGCCGGCCTTGGCCCACGGGTCGGTGTATTGCATTGAAACCACATGCGCAGTGATTTGTCCATCGCCGGTCAGTGGCGTGGCGGTGAAATGGCAACCATCGGCCTTTTCCCAGATATCGGCACCGGAGGCGATGAGGTTGTAACGCCCGTCCGTGTAACTGGCGTCGCCGGGAATCGCAACGTCACCAATGTCCCGATGTATCCAGCCGGGCGGCAGCGCCGGGGCGACGCGCGGCAGGGAATTGATCCACGCGGCGAGGACCGGGACCGCGTTGGTGTCGGTAACATTACGGGCCAATGGCGGCATCTGGAAATTTCCAACGATGCTGACCCGATGGAACAGGACGGATTTGGAAACATCACCCGGGACGATGATCTTGGCGCCGGAAATGCCCAGAGGATTGGCAACGGGACCGTTGAGGAGTGCCTGTTTCTCAAGCGGCGTGTCAAAACGTGTGTCGAAGAACGCCTCGGCGCCGCCCGGCCGGTGGCATTGCGAACAATTCGCGTCGAGATAGGACCGGGCGCGGAGTTCGAGTGACGCGGCCTGGTCGGTAACCGCGACAAGTCTGGTGAATCGCGGGATGTCCTTTTCGTCAACTTGGGTGTCGAAAAGGCCGATATGGTTCCAGGTACGGAGCTGGTTGTCGGTCACGCCGGGAGCGCCGGCATCCTGCCGGCCAGTAGAATTAGTTTCCGCCGCCAGGATGGCGGCGCTCCTGGGATAGGTAAAATCGCCGTTGAGCTGGCGTGTTTTCACGCCGAGCACCCCGCCGGACGCGGGCGTATGGCAAGTCAGGCAATCCTGCCGTCCGGGGTAAAACCAGTGTTGGGTGCGCGTGCCGCCGGCGGTTTTGACGGGAATGTCCTCGGTGATGCCCGCAGTGACCAGGTCGGCGTCACTGAAGTCGGCCCGCCATTTATAACTCGCTCCATAAACAGTGCCATTGGTATCGCGTACCAGGAGGCGCGTTTCCAGCCGTCGCAGGATTTTCGGGTTCGTGTCGTCGACGGGCAGTGCAAAATTTTTCACGAAGACTGTGCCTGCGGGAAATGTCCATTCGCCATCCGGCGAGAAATGGACGGTGGTGCCGGCGGGCAATGCCATCCAGCGCGTTTTGACCGCGCCATCCGACCAGAGCGGCGTGTTGACGTCGTAAGGAACCAGGCCCAATGCCGGGGTCAGAGCGGCGAGGTCGCGGAAGGCGCCGGTCTGCGAAAGCAGTTTGGGCAAAGGCTGGCGCGGCGGCGGCGGGCCGCCGCGTGCGAGGGTGTATATTTGTCCGCCAATACTGCTCATCTGGCACATGTAAATTTCACCATTGGCGTCCGTGCCAAATGACGACAGGCCGGTATAATCGGCGCCGGAATTCGGCCCGGTGCCTTTGGGGACGACGCAAAGGACGACTTTTTTTACGGGCGTGGTGGTTTCCTCCATCGTCCAGACGATGCGCATGACATTGTCACCAAAGATGTATTTGCCACCCAGATCGGTCGCAAATTTTTTTCCGCGGTAAACGTAGCCTCCGATAACCGCGCGGCCATCGCTGTGCGGATAATCCAGAACCGGCCCGCGGCTGAGGCCAAGGCATGGCAGTTTCATCTGGCCCAGCGTGCCTTCGCAATAAGGCCACTGGAAATTCAGGCCGGATTCACCGGGTTGAATCACATCCACCTCCTCGCGCGCGCTTTCTCCCACGTCGCCGATAAAAATCCGGCCGGTGACCGGATCGCAGGTCATGCGATGCGGGCTGCGCAGGCCGAGGCAGAAGAACTCCTCGAGGACATTCGATTGGCCGGCGAAGGGATTGTCGTTCGGGATGAAATAATTGGCCGTGTGACCGTTGAGCGGTTGACGCTGGATTGGATGACTGACGGCGCCGCCACGGCAATCCACATCCAATCGCAGCACCCCGCCGTACAAACTTTTGTTGATGATCTGGTCGTTATCGCCGACGGAATTATCACCGATGGTCAGGTAAAGAAATCCATTGGTCGGGTGAAAGAACATGCCGCCCCCGTGATGCCAGACGGTCTGGTCGGTCAGATCAATCAAAATGGTTTTGGATCCGGGAATGGCCACGCCTTCGGCATCCAGGGTGTAGCGTTCGAGGCGGTCATGGTAATCACCGGTGGACGGCGGTCGAATCGTCGGGCTGCCCACGACTTTGCCGGGGGGACACCAGGTGTAATAGACGAAAACGTAATGGTTGGTCGCAAAGCCCGGATGAAACGCGATGCCGAGCAGGCCCGAATCGTCCCAGCCCTGACATTGATTACTGAGGTCGACCATCAAGGTTTTCTTCGTCGCACCGGGCGAATTCTCAAAGAGCCAGGCCCGACCTTCGCGCTCCCAGACGCAGAGTTTGTCCGTGCCCGGCACCGAGGTGAGGCCGACCGCGTTGGTGAAAAGCAGGTGGGGGAACGCCACCACGGCCGACCAGTCCCCCGAAATACCCGGGGCGGTTTCGGGCATCGTGCCATTGAGGAACGCGCCGATGGCCGGGCGTGAATTCAATCCGTAGGGCCCGGCCGCGGCGGAAAAGGCAAGGCCCAGCAGCAAGAGGAGACCCCAAAACCATTTGCCACTCACTTGGAAACCAGGAAGCAGGTGTTTCACAAAATTAAACCCGCATAAGATTCTCCGTCCCCGAGACGGCGTCAATTTTTTAGTGTGCATTTTCCCGAGGCGAATTTAGCTTGGAGGCATGTTTCGTCCCTGCATAGACCTGCATGAAGCCAAGGTGAAGCAAATAGTCGGCGGCTCGCTCGCCGAAGGCAGTCGTCCGCGGACGAACTTTGTCTCCGAAAAACCGGCCGCTTGGTTCGCTGAACTTTACAAACGTGACGGCCTTATGGGCGGCCACGTCATCCAGCTCGGGCCGGGCAATGAAACCGAAGCCCGCGCCGCGCTGGCCGCGTTTCCGGGCGGGCTGCAAATCGGCGGCGGGATCCATGCCGCCAACGCCCGCGACTGGCTGGACGCCGGGGCGTCGCACGTCATCGTTACGAGCTGGGTTTTTCGTGAAGGGCGTTTGGACGAAGCGCGACTGGCGGAGTTGGTCAACCTCGTCAGCCCATCGCGGCTCGTGCTGGATTTAAGCTGCCGGCGGCGGGGTGCGGATTATTTCGTGGTGACCGACCGCTGGCAAAAATTCACCGAATTAAGCATTGCTGCGGACACGCTGCGGAAACTGGCCCGAAGCTGCTCGGAATTTTTGATTCACGCGGTGGATGTGGAAGGTCTTTGCCGCGGGATCGACCGTGAGCTGGTGGAGAAACTCGGACAATGGACACCGATCCCGACGACCTATGCCGGTGGGGCCACTTCATTGAGCGACCTGGAGGAGGTCACACGGTTGGGGCAGGGGAAGATCGACCTGACCATCGGCTCGGCGCTGGACATTTTTGGCGGCAACGGCGTCCGTTACGCGGACGCCGTCGCCTTCAACCGCCGGGTGCGCCCGGCAGCGAAGTGATTACTTGGCGGCTTCGATCTTCGAGGCGACAATCATTTCCTTTGCGCCGTTTGCCTCAACCTTGCCGGTCACGGTTACCTTTTCGCCATCGTTCTGGCAAATGTTGGCGTGGAAGTCTTTGCTCACCTTGTTTTGATTCAGGTAGTAGTTGACGGTCTTGCCGTCCTTCTCGACTTGCAGGACATTCTGGCACTCATCGGCCTGGTGCATTTTACATTTGGCACAGACCAGGGTGCCGGAGAGGGTGGTTTCGTCGCTGGCCAATAAACGCGTTGCCCCAAAAGCCAGCAGGAGTCCGGCCGCCAGGGTCAGTGTGAGTGAGGATTTTTTCATAGGCTATGTTTAGGTTGTTATACTATCGGGGATTAAGACAACTTACATTCTAATTTTGCTCAAATGATGAATGTTGGCAAGCGGATTATTGAGGGGACAACGGGCGCTCGGCAAATAATTCGGCAATGACGATTTGAAATTCAGGGATGAGCGCTTCCCCCAGGACTTCGCTCCCGGCCAGGATGCCTTTAAGCACCAGACCCCACTCCGTGCAGTGGTAGATTTCGACATTGTCATAGCGGGGGTCAATCATCCAAAGCCGCGGCACGCGGATATCTTCGTACAGCTGTTTCTTGATGACGGTATCGGCCTGATGGTCCTCGGTACTGACGATTTCCGCTGCGAGCCAGAGTTTGCTGGTAGCCACGGTGACCAGGGCCAGGTCCGGGCAAATGGTGGTGGCCGGGGAAACGCGAACTTTGGCGCGAGGAGCAAGCAATTGGGTGGCAGGAAGATTCGCGACACTGGCGGTCATCAGCCGGTGCAAGCGGTCGCAAATGGCCTCGTGCCGGTTGCCCGGGGCGGATCGGGGCAGGGTTTCTCCGCTCAATATTTCCTCGTACGGTCGGCTCATTCCCGCAAAGCAAACCAGTGATTGGCAGGGACGGCAAGCAGCCTTTTTTGTTTAAAACAGCGCTTGCCAAGGGCGCCAGGCGAGGTTAGTCTATGCGCTCTTTTGAATAATTTATGCCAGTAAGAATTCGCATGAAACGCGTGGGAGCGAAAAACGCCCCGGTATTTCGCATTGTGGTGGCCGATGGACGCAGTCCGCGCGATGGCAAGTTCATCGAGGAAATCGGAACTTATCAGCCGTTGAAAAAGGGCGACAATTTTTCGCTGGATCTGGACCGTGCCCGCTATTGGCTGGGCAAGGGTGCACAGCCCAGCGAGACCGTGGCCAGTTTCATCAAGAAAGCAGGCAAAGCGACGGTAGCCGCCTGAATCTTTTTTTTGCGCCATGCAGGCCTTTTTGGAATACGTCATCAAGGGACTGGTGCAAAATCCCGATACGGTTTCCATTACACCCGTGGAACGCGATGGGATGACGGTTTACGAAGTCCGGCTGGACCGGCAGGACATCGGCAAAATCATCGGCCGACACGGCGTGACCATCAATGCCATCCGGTCGCTGCTGCTGGCCGGGAGCGCCCGGAAAGGCGTGCGTTGTTCGGTGGAAATTGTCGAGGACAAGCCGGCGAGTTAGGCAACTTGCAGCACGGGCGGATGAAAATTGACGTGCTCACCCTGTTTCCGGCGATGTTCGCCGGGCCGCTCGATGAAAGCATCATCAAGCGCGCGCGGGCGGCCGGTCTGCTGGATTTGAAAGTCCACAATCTTCGTGACTGGGCGCATGACCGGCACAGGACGGTGGATGACCGGCCGTTTGGCGGCGGGCCGGGGATGTTGCTGAAGCCGGAACCGCTTTTCGAGGCGGTGGAGGCTTTGCGGCACAAGGGCACGCGAGTGATTTTACTATCGCCCGGCGGCCGGAAATTCGACCAGGCCATCGCGCGTGAGCTGGCCGGCCGGAAACATTTGTTGCTCGTGACCGGTCATTATGAGGGATTTGACGAGCGGGTGCGCGAAAAACTGGCGGACGACGAATTGTCCATCGGAGATTATGTGCTGACGAATGGGGCGCTGCCGGCGATGGTCGTGATTGATGCGGTAACACGGTTGCTGTCCGGGGTTTTGGGCGATGACGAGAGTTCAGTGGACGAATCGTTCAGTCCTGGCCGGCCGGGACTGGAATATCCGCAGTACACCCGCCCGGCGGAATTCCGGGAAATGCGGGTGCCGGACGTTCTGGTTTCCGGCAACCACGCCGAGATTGAAAAATGGCGGCGGGAACAGGCGAAGCAACGGACAAAAGAGCGCCGGCCGGATTTATTGAAATAATTTTAAGTTTTGAATTTTGAATTTTTGGTTCAACTCAAAACTAAAAATTAAAAATTAAAAATTTATATGAACCAGACATTGTTGGAAAAAATTGAATCGGAACAGTATCGCAAAGACAAAGCCGATTTTGCGGTGGGCGACACTGTGCGCGTGCATACCAAGGTGGTGGAAGGCGACAAGGAACGCATCCAAATTTTCTCCGGAGTTGTTATGGGGAAACGCGGCCACGGCCTGAACGAGACTTTTACGGTCCGCCGCATCAGCTACGGCGAGGGTGTCGAGCGCGTGTTTCCTTTGCACTCACCGCGTGTGGACAAAATTGAAGTCGAACGCAAGGGTGAAGTCCGCCGGGCCAAGCTCACTTATCTGCGCAAGCGGCTCGGCAAGGGGGCGACCCTGGTGCGGGAGCGCGAGGATAAAGTCGTAGCCGAACCGGCGACGAAGTAGGGGCAAATCCGGACTTTCAAAGCGGGGCTCCGGCCCCGCTTTTTTTTGTGGTTCTCCTGGCGGGTTATTGGCCCGAACTGCGCCCCGCTGCGGCAGTGGCCAGTTGTGCTCTTACGAATTGCCCGAAAACAGTCGGTTCATACTTCCAATTCTTGATCAACGTCGGTCCGGCGGACGGGTGCAGGTCCCAGGCGGTCCAGTGCAGATGGTGCTGTTCGGCGTAGGCCATCAGGTTGCGGGCATAGTCGAGGTCGTTCGTATTGCCGAAACCGCGTCCTCCGAAACCCCATTCGCCGACGTAGACCGGATATTTCCCGCTGACTTCGCCGAAGCATTTGTCCCAATTCTTTTTGTTCGGGTAAGGATGGGTTTCATACCAATAATTCGTCCCTTTGATCGCGTAACCCTCCAAGACGCCGCTTAAATCGTAGCCCCAGTCCAGTCCGCTGATAGTCACGATATTTTGTGCGCCGGCGGCCCGAACGGTTTCGTACAGCTTCTGCATGCCGACCGCCACATAGGTGGTATTGGTCTGATCAGGATTCCATCGGGGCGGCAGGTCGGTGGCGGTACCGCCGTTAAGCCACACCTCCCAGGAAACGTCATGGGGTTCATTGTAGAGGCCGAAAATGACGTTGGGATGATTTTTGAAGCGCGTGGCCACGTCGTGCCAGAAAATCACGGAATTTTGATCAGGCAGATTGTGTTGTCCCAATTTGCCGCCGGCATCGAGCCATTTGCCACAGTCCGACCAGTGCAAATCCAGGTCAATATAAACGTGCGCGGCCGCGCACGTCTCCACCAGGCTGTCCACGATGGCCCGATAGGCCGCGCCCCCGTCTGTTTGGCCTTTCATTTTACCGAACCATCCGTCCTGGGCCAGCGGCAGGCGGATCAGGTTGACCTTCCAATCGTTAATGGCACGGTTAACGGTTTCCGGCACATGATCGCCATCAGTCCGCCATTCCAAAGACGCGATGTTGACGCCGTAAAGCCACACCGGCCGGCCGTTGGCGTCCAGAGTCAGGGTACCTTCGGTGTGCAGGCGGATCGGTGTGAGAGCAGGATCGTACGGACGCGTCCCATTGATTGGCTGCCCGTTTTCGGACGGCTGGCCCGTTCCCGTCGAATGGAACAGTGCTAAAAGAGCAAAAACGGCAAATGCCGGCAGGAGGGATTTCAAGTTCCGCATCGGGAAGCTTTAGCAGCCGGTCCCCGGTCAAATCAAACGCAAAGTTCCCGAAACGCATTCTGATGGATCTGCAGCGCACGAGATTCGAAACAAACCAGGATCACCTTTTCGACGGAATGGTTTTGCTGCAAAAAGTTCTTGGTCTCGCGCAAAGCGATGCGAACCGCGTGTTCCATGGGAAAACCGTAAGCCCCGGTGCTGATGGAGGGAAATACCACCGTTTTGATTTCGTGCGCTTCGATCAGCGCGAAGCAACTTCGATAACAGCTTGCGAGCAATTCCTCTTCGCCATGACTGCCATCACGCCAGACCGGGCCGACGGTGTGAATCACCCATTTGGCCGGGAGCTTATAACCGCGCGTGATTTTAGCCTGGCCGGTCGCACAACCGCCGAGGGTGCGGCATTCCGACAGCAACTCCGGTCCGGCCGCACGGTGTATGGCCCCGTCCACTCCGCCGCCGCCAAGCAACGACGTATTCGCGGCATTGACAATGGCGTCCACCCGCTGGCTGGTGATATCGCCCTCAACGACGGCGATGCGATTTACGATGGACCCGGCAGTCATCAGAATCGACGTACGGGAAGCCCGTTGACCGGCTAAAGTTTTTCCGGCTTTGACATGAAATCCGCGACGCGCTGGAGCAACCGGCCGGCGGCGCCGCCGTCGAGCACGCGGTGATCGAAACTCAAGGTCAGGTTCGCTTCCATGATCGGGACGAACTGGCCTTTCACTGAATCCCAGCTCGGCGCATGGCGGGCGGCGCCCATGCCCAGCACCAGGGTTTGTTCCGGCAACGGAATCGGCGTGGCCCATTCCAGGCCGAACGTGCCGAAATTGGTGACGGTGGCGATGGAACCGCCGGTGGCGTCGGGTGGCAGTTTGCGTTCACGCGCCAGTTCCACCAGTTCGTTGTACGGGGCGATCAAGTCCTTTAGCAGCCGTTTGTCCGCATTGCGAATGACCGGGACCAGAACGCCATCCTCGGCTTCGACGGCAAAGCCGATGTCAATCGCGGAGGGATGCACAATTTTGTTGCCGACGAGCCGTCCGGCGGGCGCGCTGTTTTCCGCCAAGGCCAACGCGATCGCGCGCAAGGCGCAGAGCGCGGGGCCGGGTTTGGGCCGGGCCACCTTGCGGTAGGCAAAAAGCGGTTCGAGACAAACCGGCATGCCGACGTGGGCAAGGGCCGGGTCCAACTGCGCCGCATGGCGTCGGCCACCGCCACGCGCATCGTCGAGGCCTGGCTCGTCTTTTGTTTCTCGAGGTGCGCGATGAATTTTTCGAAATCCTCGATGGTTACGCGTCCCGCGGCACCGCTGCCGGCGACGCCGGCCAGGTCGGCGGCGCTCAAACCGAGTTCCGTCATGCGCGCCTTGAGTCGCGGGGAGAGAAAACTGGCGCCGGCGGCGTTGGCGGGCACCGGCAGGCCGCGCACGGTCGGTTGTACCCGGCTCCGGCTGCCATTCCCGTTGCCCCGGGCGAGCCGATCGGTGTCCCCCGGTTTGGCGGCGGGCGGGACATCCAAACCCAGCCGCGCCGCTTCTTCTTTTGTGGCTTCGATGCGACCGAGCGTTGCACCGACGGCGTAGCTTTCATTCAGTTGAACGGTGAAGCTGTCCAGCCGCCCGCCACAGGGCGCTGTAACCGTCATGGTCGCCTTGTTCGTCTCGACTTCGATCAAATCCTGGCCGGCTTCCACGGTGTCGCCCGGTTTGGCCAGAAACCCGATGATGTTGGCCTCGGCGATGGATTCGCCCAGTTGCGGCATGATGATGGGAATCTGCGGCATACGTTTCAGAGTCTAAGCAATTTTCGGGCGGCGGCGGCGATGGCGCGTGCCGTCGGGCGATGGGCCGTCCACAGATTTGGATGATAGGGCACCGGTGTGTCCTTGGCGTTGAGCCGTTGCGGCGGGGCGTCCAGCAGGCCATAACCTTCGCTGACTACGCGCGCGATGATTTCCGCCGTCACACCGCCCCAGGGCCAGGCTTCGCCGACACAAGCAATCGTCCGGTGCGCGCCACGCTGGCCATCACGGTGTCGGTATCGAGCGGTTTCACGGAGCGCAGGTCCACCACTTCGACTTCCCAGCCTTCGGGCGCGAGTTCTTCGGCCGCTTCGAGCGCCTCGTGCACCATGGCGCTGTAGGCCACGATGGTCATGTCGCGGCCCTCGCGCGCGATGCGGGCCTTGCCGATGGGCAGGGCCTCGCTCGGCAGTTTTTCGGCCTTGAGATGGTAATAAAGAAACTTGTGCTCGCAGAAAATCACCGGGTCGTCGATCGCCACGGCTTCGAGCAACATGCTGTAGGCATCCTCCACCGTCGCGGGCGTCAGGACAATCAGCCCGGGATAATGCGCATAGATTGATTCCATGCATTGACTGTGGAAGGGCCCGCTGCCGGAAGTGCCGCCGAACGGCAGGCGCACGGTGATGGGGCACGGCACGTTCGTGCGCCAGAACAGCGTGGCGGCCTGGTTGACGATCTGATTGAAACCGACGGTGGAAAAATCCGCGAACTGCATTTCGATGATCGGCCGCATGCCTTCGATCGCCGCGCCCGACGGCCAGGCCGACGATGGCGTCTTCGCTGATGGGCGCATCCAACACGCGGCCGGGAAATTCGTTGGCCAGATTTTTTGTGGCCTTGAACGCGCCGCCAAACGCGCCGACGTCCTGTCCGTAGATGAACACGCGCGGATCGTCGCGCAGGGCATGCGCCTGCGCTTCGCGGATGGCTTCGAGATAGGTGATGCTCATGCCGACATCAGCTTTCGTTGTCATCATGCATTTCGCTCAGATGTCCGGAGGAAATCGCCCGCCATTCCTCGGCGAACGGATCCGGCGCCGGTTCGCGCTGGACCTGGGCGACGGCTTCCTCGATTTCATGGATGGCTTCGCTGCGCCAGGTCGGCGAGCGTGCGCGGCGTCCGCCCAGTTCTGCCGCAGCAAATAATCCTCGGCCACCTTCAGGCAATCGCGGCCGAGCGGCGAATTTTTCAATTGCGGATCCACGTAACCGGCGTCATCATGTTCGCCGTGGCCGCAGAGGCGGAGCAGAGAGGCGACAACCAATTGCGGTCCGCGGCCCGATCGCGCGCGCGTCGACCGCCTGGCCAATGGTCTTCAGGCAGGCGTTCAGATCGGTGCCGTCCACTGAATGCGCTTCGACGCCGTAGCCGGCCGCCTTGTCGGCGAGGTCGTGACAGGCAAACTGGCGCGAGGTGGGCGTGGAATAGGCGTATTGATTGTTGGCGATGACCAGGATGAGCGGCAGTTTTTCCACGGCCGCCTGATTGAGCGCCTCATGAAAGGCACCGGTGGAGGTCGCGCCGTCGCCGATACTGGCCAGGCCGACCGATGCCGGAGATTTCCTTGAGGCGGCGCGCGAACAAGACACCGTTTACGACGGAAATCATCGCGCCGAGATGGCTGATCATCGGCAGGTAACCTTCGCGGGGTTTGCCGCGATGAACATTGCCGTCGCGACCGCGCATCGGGCCGAGCGCCGAGCCGAGATAAGTGCGCGCGGCATCCAGCACGGTTTCGCCAAAGGCCAGCCGTCCCGCCGCATCCCGGATCAAGGGCGCAAAGACGTCGCCCTTTTTCAGGGAAATGCCGGTCGCCGTACTCAAGGCTTCCTGGCCGCGTCCGAGAAAGACACCACCATGAATTCTGCCGGACCGCTAAAGGGCGGCGAATTTGTCATCCAGCAACCGTCCCAGTAACATGAAGCGGTAGGCGGCCAGGCAGGTCTCCCGAAACGAAGCCGCGCATTCCGCCGTACCGGACTCAAGCACCGTTTGCAGCATGGGTGGATTTTACTGCCAAATTCCAGCGCCAGCAATGTTTCTTTCGGCATTGGAAATGCGGTAAACTCAAAAAAACGGGTTGGCCAAACAGGCAAAACTGATGTTGAATAGGCGTCTGGGGACCCGGCGTCCTTAAACTAGACATCGCAAATTATACTGTAATCGGCGTCATGAGACAGGCAGCAGCTCAAATCTTTCTCGTCGGCAGCGATCCGGAACTGCTGGCGACGCTCACGGGATTGCTGCGGACAGATGACATTGCCATCCGGCTGGCGCCGGCCGGGGACGGCATTTTTGAGATACTGCGCGAGCAGCCGGCCGACCTGTTGCTGCTGGAGGGTTCCGCCGTGGAATTGTTGCGGGAACTCAAGGAGGTACCGGCCACCCAATCCATCCCCGCCATCGTCTTTGCCGCCACGGCGGATCCGGCGGAAAAAATGCGGGCGTTCGAACTGGGCGCCCACGACTGCATCAGCCGGCCGTTTGAAGCCATGGAATTGCGCGGGCGTCTCCAGGCGGCCCTCAAAATTAAACGTCAATTTGGTGAATTGCTCCACCATCAGCGTGAGCTGATGGGCGCCCGGATTGCCGCGGAATCCGCCGCCCGCGCCAAGGCGGACTTTCTGGCGGCCATGAGCCATGAAATCCGCACGCCGATGAACGGGGTGGTGGCGATGGTCGGCCTGTTGCTCGAGACGCAATTGAATGCCGAGCAACGCGGTTACCTGGAGACCATTCACGCCAGCAGCGAGGCGCTGCTCACCATCATCAATGACATCCTCGACTTTTCCAAGATTGAGGCCGGCAAGCTGGAACTGGACTCGCGCCCGTTTGATTTGCGTACGTGTTTGGAGGAAACGCTGGACTTGATGGCCGCGCGGGCATTCGAAAAGAATCTCGATCTGGTTTATCAAATGGACGACGAGATTTCCACGCTGGTCGAGGGGGACACGTTGCGGCTGCGCCAGGTCCTGGTCAATCTGCTGAGCAACGCCATCAAATTCACCCGGACCGGCGACGTGCTGGTCCAGGTCAGATTACTTTCGGCCCGCGAAGGGGAAAAACAAAATCGCTCCCTCGTCCACCTTCATTTTTCCGTCCGGGATACCGGGATAGGTATTCCCCCGGACCGCCTGGCGCGTTTGTTCAAACCCTTTACCCAGGCTGATGCCTCCACGGCGCATCGTTACGGCGGCACCGGGCTGGGACTGGCCATCAGCAAACAATTGGTCGAACTGATGGGGGGCAAGATGTGGGCCGAGAGCGTGCCCGGTGAAGGCTCGACCTTCCATTTCACCATCAATGTGCTGGCACCCACGCAGGCGGAATTGTCACCGCTGGCGGGCCGGCAGGATAAACTGGCAGGCCGGCACGTGTTGATTGTGGACGACAACGCGGCCTGCCGTCGCATGCTGGCGGAGCAGATGACGAAATGGGGCATGATCCCCCACAGCACCGGCGATGCACAGCACGCGAGGGATTGCTTCCGCGACGGCAACCGGTTTGATCTGGCCATTGTGGATGTACAATTGCCGGGCACGGATGGGTTCACGCTCGCGGCCGAAATTCATCAATTGCCGGTGGCGGCTGCCATGCCGTTGGTGCTGCTCACCCCGCTGGGGCTGCGTCAGGATGCTGCCTCCGCCGCGCGTATTCCGCTGGCGACCTACGCCACCAAACCCGTCAAGCCGGGACAATTTTACGACGCCCTCATCCATGCCTTCTACAGCACCAAAGCCGAG
Organism: uncultured Verrucomicrobiae bacterium; assembly: GCA_963708525.1. Lineage (GTDB taxonomy): Bacteria > Verrucomicrobiota > Verrucomicrobiia > Limisphaerales > UBA11358 > UBA11358. Next base: position 137,113 of record CAVPTH010000020.1, read on the forward strand.
AGGCTGGAACCCCTGCCGCCGCCGGTCCAGGTGAAACAAAGTTTTGCCAGCCGCCAGCCCTGGCGCGTACTCTTGTGCGACGACAACTCCATCAATCAGAAGGTTGCCGCCCGCATCCTGCAACAGCTGGGCTATGAACCGGACCTGGCGGCCAACGGCCGGGAAGCGCTCGACGCGCTTTACCGGAAGCCGTATGATTTGATTTTTATGGACGTGATGATGCCGGAAATGGATGGCCTCGAAGCGACGCGCGCAATCCGCGATTTGCAGAAAGAGGGCGTGAAGACCCATTTCAAGTCGCGCATTGTCATCATTGCCATGACCGCGCAGGCCATGCAGGGCGATCGCGAGAAGTGCCTTGCCGCTGGAATGGACGATTATCTCCCCAAACCCATCCGCCCGAATGACATCCGTGGCATCCTCGAACGCTGGAGCACCGAATTGGGTTCACGGGTTTCGGTCCAGCCCGTAATCACGCCTGCCGCCGGGCCTCCCCCGGATGTGGAAGCAGAACCGGTGGAAATGGATCGGTTGATGGATTTGGGCGGCGGGGACGCGGAAAGCCTTCGGGAACTGATGGATCTTTATATCAAGCAGACCACCGGGCAGCTGGCGCAATTGGAGGCGGCCATCCAGGCGAACAACGCCGAGGAAGTCCGACAGGTGGCACACAGTTGCGCCGGGGCCAGCGCCACCCTGGGCATGAAACGACTGGTGCCGTTGCTCAAGGAATTGGAACGGCAAGGCAAGGCCGGCCAGTTGACCAACCCGGAACAGCTGTGCGCCGACGTCGCACGCGAATTTGGACTCATCCAGGATTTCCTGGCGAAGCATCCGGCCCTGACCGGGACGACTGCGACCACGGTTCATTCATGAAAAAAGTTCTCATCATCGAAGACGATCAAATCATAGCGAACATTTACCGGAACAAATTCGCGATTGAAGGTTATCAGGCCGAGGTGGCGTTCGATGGCGAAAGCGGCTTGAAAACGATGCGGACCTTTCGTCCCGACGTCATGTTGCTGGACCTGATCCTGCCGCAGATGTCGGGCGTTGACCTCATCAAACGGGTCCGCAGCGAGGCGGATTTCGCCCGCTTGCCCATCATTGTTTTCTCCAACACCTACCTGACCAACATGATTCAGGAAGCCTGGAAGGCCGGCGCCAACAAATGCCTGTCCAAAACCAATTGCACGCCCAAGGACGTTTTGGATGTCGTCCGCCAGACCATCGGCGACAGCGGTTCCATTCCGCGCGGCCCGGCGTTGCGGACGACGGGGACGCCTTCCGCGCGCCCCAATTTCACCGATACCGAGGGGGACACAAAATTTTTAAACGAACTGAGGAACGCGTTTATCAAAGAACAGCCAGCCACCCTGGCGGCGTTGCGTTCCGGCCTGCAAAGCCTCATCAAGGCCGAGAACGAGGCCAACCAGCTCAAGTATATTCACGAGCTTTACCGCCGCACCCATGCGCTCGCCGGCAACGCCGGGCTCTCCGGGTTCATTTATGTCTCGCAAATGTCCGCCGCCGTGGAGGCGTTGCTCAAGGAACTTTACGAAAAACCGAGGAGCATCAACACTTCCACCCTGCGCACCGTCGCCGCCGCCGTGGACTTCCTCGGCTTTCTCTTCGAACGCGGCAAGAAACCGGATAACCCGGACCCGCCCGCCGTCAACATTCTCGTGGTGGATGATGAGCCGATTTCGCAACGCGCCGTGGTTTACGCCCTGGAAAAAGCCCAGTTGCCTTCCAACAGCACCGCCGACCCGAACGCGGCCCTGAATTTGTTGACGGAAAAAAGATACGACCTCGTGTTCCTGGATGTGGACATGCCCGGCATGACCGGCTTCGAACTCTGCACCAAGCTCCGTACCCTCCCGGAATACAAAAAGACGCCCGTGGTCTTCGTTACTGCGCTCAGCGATTTCGACAGCCGCACCAGTTCCATGATGGCTGGCGGCAACGATTTCATCGCCAAACCGTTTCTCTTCATCGAGCTTACCGTCAAGGCGCTCATCCACGTTCTGCGCGCCCGACTCAGCCGGTGAAATAGAATCGGTGAAGCGAGCGCCTTATCCCGTTAGGGTAGGGCCGCACCGCCGGGGCGACCGGGTGAGCTGCGGTCCGTAGCCGCCGTTGGGAAACGGTGGAAGGACTGGAGCGCCGGCACCATCCTTCGCAGCCGTCCCGCTTGGCAGGATCAAAACGCGGACGGCCTCACCCCGCCTGGGGCCAACCCTGATAAATCGCGGTCAAATTCCGCCAAGCATTCCGAGCCGGTTTGCCACGGCGCCTTCCGCCCATGGCGCGATAACTGAATTTTTGGTTGAGTTATGAGCGTTAAGAGTTCAAATTATTAAGTCATACAATCGCAACGTTCCGCACAGCGGAATATGGAATGTCATATGTTATCGAGTGTTTATGAAAAAATTCATCCTGCTTGGTTTGGCAACCTTTCTGGTAATTGTCCCCGGTGTACGCGGTCAAGAGTCCATTCAACACAGCGACCAGGAAATTCAGCACAAGTTGACAGGGACATGGGTTTCGTCCTGGGGTCGCGGACTGACGACCACGAATGTGATTGCGGCTGACGGCAGTTTCAAGTCCACAACCGGCGGCTTCACCAATGGCGTAGTCGTCGGGTATCAAGGGACGTTCCTGGCCAAGGACGGCGTGGTGGTGGGCAAAGCGATAATTGACAAGCAGACGGTGAACATGCGCCTGCATATTATCCGATTGGACAGCCACGAGCTGGTCTGGAGCAATGACGAGGCTGTCACGGAGTCGGCATTCCACAAGGTTGGAAAATGACGCCTGACTCCACGCGGCAGCCAGCACCGATAAATCGCGAGCCCGTGGTCGCTGCCGGCAGTTTTCTTAACCCACAATTGACCCGCTGAACATTTCCCTGGCGATCACGCCGTCAACCACTGTGGCCACCGCACCGGTCATTTAAATCGCATAGTCGTTGCCAATCTCGGTTTCAAAGATGCCGCCGGGCAAGTGGGTGGAATCCCAGCAGTCGCCCGGGCTGCGCCGGTGCGATCACTTACCCCATAACGCTGCCATATTAGGCTTGTTATTTGATTATCCTTTGGAATGGTATGGCTCGGATTGAAGCTGCGGTGTTCATTGGGATCTCAAGTGAACCGGTAACGCAGGCCCGACCAGAATTATGAAAAGAATATCCATGCCCGTCTTCCTTTTCCTCATTTCCTTCGCCGTTTGCCCGGCCCAGTTCCTGGATTCATTCGATGGCAAGAAGATTGAGGGATGGTTTTTCTTCACCGGCGACGGCAGCGCAACGATGGATTTTACCCAGCAGAACGGTTTTGCGCGTCTGTCTGTGGATGGCACCCGCGACCAGGCGAATGTCTGGTGGGCGATCATCAAGCGGGATGTGTCGTCGTACCTGGATGTCAAAAAATTGTCGGACCCGGGTTATGCCTTGCGCGTCGAAGCCAGGGTGCGTGTCAGTCATGCGCCGCGTCGCGTTAATTTCATGGCCAACACCCAGAGAACCACCAATTATCATGCGTACCTGATGGAATATGACATTCCGGATACGAACCATTGGCATGTCATCAGCATGACGTTCACCAACTTTGAAGCCGTTCCGGGCGACAAGGTTTACGTTCAACTGGGGTTAACCGATTGCGGGCTGGAAAAATATTATGTGGATGTGGATTATTATCGGGCCGATGTCGTCAACGCCGCCCTTGCCGGGCCGGACCAGGGTGAACCGCTTCCGTATCATCCGCCCATTCCCAAGGTTGACGCTTTCGCCAATCATTTGCCCGTGACTCAGGACAGCATGATTAATTCGGACTATCCCGACATCAACTTCAACGATTGGCACGTGGAGGAACAAAATGGAACGGCACGCATTTTGACGGTTGATTCCGTCCAATGGCCGATCCTGCGCTGGGATTTTTCCAGGTATAAAGGTCTAAAGGCTGGTGGCGCAGGCGTGCTGGAACTGACTACCTGTTCCATTCCGACCGGCGGCAAATACATCGAGCATTGGGGCCAGGATTTCGGTGAGGAGTTCGGTAAAATTCGGGTGATTGAAATCCCGGGTGGAGATCCGGCCTGGCATCAGGACACCGTGACCTACAACAGTCTGATGCAGGGTCATGCCCTGCGAGAGGTCATTAACAGCCAAATGACCTATGACATTGAGATGTTCGAGAAACCCGGGAGCAAGAATTATATCACTCTTTCAAGGCCTGTCCTGCAACGCCTGCTGGATGGACAAACCAAAGGCCTCGTGATTAAGCCTCTGGGTGCCCTGGTGACGTCTTTCTACGCATCTGAAAATGGCGCCAATGGTCCGATCCTGCATTTCGATACCACGAAGGACAAGAAAGGTGAATGAAAAGACGGACGCCGATGCTTTGCTAACCCACAATTGATCCGCTGAACATTTCCTTCGCAATTACCCCGTCGGCCACTTTGGCCACCGCACCGGTCATTTGAATCGCATACTCGTTGCCAATCTCAATTTCAATGATGCCGCCAGGCATGTGCACGGAAATCTCGCGGTCGCACAGGCCCAGCCGGTGGGCCACCGCCGCCGCCGCGCTGCTGCTGCTGCCGCTGGCCAGCGTGTAGCCCGCGCCGCGTTCCCAGATTTCAATCTGGATGTTTTTCCGGTCCATCACCCGCATGAATTGCACATTGGTGCGATTCGGAAAACGCAGGTGTGTTTCCAGCAACGGGCCCATCTGCTTCGCAATTTCCGGGCTGATTCTTGGCATCGGCAGCACGCAATGCGGATTGCCCACGGTGGCGGCGCAAAAGTTGAACCGCTCGCCCCGCAGATGGATGGGTTCGTTAATGACCTCGCGGCGGGGACCGGCCACGGGAATTTCATCGCTCCAAAAGCTGACCTTGCCCATCTCCACGCGCACCACCTTCCCTCGTTCCATCACCGTGGCCTTTACCAGGCCGCCCGTCGTCTCAATCGCGAACTCGTCTTTGCCGACCAGTTTTTTGTCCCACAGGTAACGTGAAAAGATCCGCAAACCATTGCCGCTTTTTTCCGCCTCGCTGCCGTCGGGATTGAAGATGCGGACCGCGAACTTTGCCGTTTTTGGCGGGCAGGGGACCGAGCAGGATGCCGTCGGAGCCGATACCGTAATTGCGATGGCAGATCGTTTTGATCTGCGCGGGCGTCAGCGGCAACGGCAGATTCTTCGGGTCAATGACCAGGTAATCGTTGCCCAGCCCGTGATATTTGGTAAATGCCCACAACATAAAATCAGCATAGCGTTTCAGAGGCGAAGCGCAAAACAGAATCAGGGCTGGTTTGGCGATTTTGCCGCGCGCTGTGCCTCCTCCACATGAAACCGGTGGAGGAACCGGTGGACCGCCGGGGCAAAAATGATTCCGAGGATTGCGAAGAATGCGAGTCCGCTGAATAACGCGTAGCAACCAGCGAAAGATCTTCCCACCCTCGGTTTGCAGCGTCGAAATCGGGCCCATGCCGGACAGAATCATCGCTGCGTTGACGAATGCGTCCACCCAGGACATTCCTTCGAAGGCCCGGTAGCCGAACATCCCGATGCCGAGCGTGGATATAATGACCAGGAGGCCGATGGCTGCGCTCCGGGCCAGGCGCCAATAAAACGCCGATAATGGCAGCAACGGTTTTGAGCGATGCTCGAACATGTCAGATTTGGGATTTACGATATTCGATTTGCGATTTACGGCGTTATCTTACTTTGTTTTGTGGCCTTTCCCAATTTACAGTAACTTGAAAATGGGAGGTGGCGCGTAAATCGTGTATCGCAAATCGTAAATTACTTTACTTTCTTACCACCACACTCCCGATGATTTCCTTCGCGTCTTTCAGACCATTCTTTTGCATGAACTCACAGATGCCGCCAATCACTTGCAACGCCGTCTGCGGTTCGTAAAAGTTCGCCGTGCCGACCGCCACTGCCGTCGCACCGGCCACCATGAATTCAACGGCGTCCGCCGCATTCTGAATGCCGCCCATGCCGATGATGGGAATTTTCACTGCCCGGGCTGCCTCCCAGACGAGTTTGATGGCGATTGGTTTGATGCACGGTCCCGTCAGGCCGCCGGTCATATTCGCCAGCTTCGGCCGGCGCGTTTCGATGTCAATCGCCATGGCCGGATAACTGTTCATGATGGACAACGCGTCGCTGCCGGCGTCTTCCGCGGCCTGAGCGAACGGCGCGATGCTGACCACGTTCGGGCTCATCTTGGTGATCAGCGGCAGTTTCGTCACCTTGCGGCAGGCGGCGACGACTTGTGCCAGCAATTTCAGGTCGGTGCCGAATTGCGCGCCGCCTTTCTTGATGTTTGGGCAGGACACGTTCAGTTCCAGCGCGCCGATGCCGCCGAGCGCGTCGAAACGCTCCGCCACTGCAGCGTATTCCTCCACGGTCGTGCCCCAGATATTGATGATGGTCGGGACCTTCAGCGTTTTAAGGAACGGCCAGTATTTTTTGATGAAACCGTCCACGCCCGGTCCCTGCAAACCGATGGCGTTGATCAGTCCGCTGGCGACTTCAACCGTGCGTGGTGTGGCGTTGCCGCGGACCGGGTCGAGCCGTATCCCTTTCACGACCACCGCGCCAAGCTGGTTCAGGTCGAGGAGCTGGGCATACTCGACGCCATAACCGAACGTACCAGACGCGACCATCACCGGATTTTGCAGCTTTAATTTGCCGATTTTGACAGAAATATTCATTTAAATTAATGCCAACACTGTGTCGCGGCTTTCAGCAGAAAGCCGCAAATTTACGACCAAAATGGCGGCGCTCTGCCGAGACGCCGCTACGAATTCTCCCACACAATCTTCCTCGCATCAAACACCGGCCCTTCGGTACAAGTGCGCTGGTATTCCCAGCCGCCGCTGGTCTTGACCGGGATGACACAGGTCAGGCAGACGCCGACGCCGCAGCACATGTGTTCGTCCATCGAAAGTTCCGCCGGCACATTGAATTCCTCGGCGATCTTGCCGACGGCTTTGAGCATGCGGCGTTGGACCGCAGGCGAACAATTTCATGCGAGTGCGGAAGCGGAGTGCGGAGGCTCTGACTAATCTTGGATTTTGGTTTTGCAATTTGAGCCTCGTCACCCGGCTCCTACGAAGCTCCCAGCGGTGTGGGTGACCAACCCCTTTTTCGCCGTGGCTGCCGTCCTCGGTCGTCACGCGCACGTCCCAGCCCAGCGCCTGAAATTCCGTTTCGCACAGAATATCAATCCGTTTACGGCCACCGACGAAGACAATGCCTTTTTGCGGCGAGCGTTGGGCCAGGAGATACATGGCGGCCATGCCATAACCGCCGGCGACGAGCAGGGGAGTCTCGCCCCCGCGTTGGGGCACGGTGAAACCGTGGCCGAGCGGTGCAATCACACTTAATTCCTCGCCGGCACGCATCCGGGCGAGCGCGTCAGTGCCTTTACCGACAGTTTTGTAAAGGATGGAAAACGTGTCACCGGAAACCTGGAAGATGCTGAACGGCCGGCGGAGCAGGGCGTCTTTCATCGGCAACACGCGGACATGGGCGAACTGTCCGGGCTGGATGAGCGGCGCGATTTGCGGTGCGCGCAGGACCAGTCGAAAATAAGAATCGGTATCGCGCTCGTTGGAAACGATCTGAACAGTTTGCTCAAGCATCCGGTGACAGGCTAAAGGTAGATTCTCTCCGACGAAAGATTTTTCGAAAATCAACGGCCGTTCCCGGGCCGTCTTAGTTCAAGTGAAAGTGGAAAAACAGCCATGGCGCCAGAGTGAGCTCGGCCAGAAAAAGCACCCAGACGCGGCCGGCCAGGAGATTATAGTCCGCGAGCACTTTGACCAGCGATTGTTTCAGGAGCACAAGGCCCATAAAGAATTCAAAAGCGACGGTCAACAACAACCAGATCAGTCCAATACTGATGGCCTCCTGACCGGAGGCCGGCGGCCAGACATGCACGACCAGCCAGATGAACACGCCGATCAAAACCGCGCCTGTGAATGTCGAAAGTTGATGGGCGTGGAGTTCCGGGATGCGTCGGGCAAACACCGCCTGGCGGAGCGCGCCGTTGCCGATGGCAATCGCCAGCATGGGGATCCACGCGAGCAGATAGTGAAGCATGGCGATTCGCCCGGCGGCTTAATTGGGATTGATCTGGATGCAGTAACGGACTTTTCGTTCCAAATCCTCGTTCCACTGAAGCCCTTGAGATTCCCGGCTGGCGCGAATCCTTTTAATGACCTCCTCGATGGTGATATTCGGCTCGGTCTGTTTCAGTTCCTCAATAATCGCCCGAATTTTTTCCTCATTAAGCGGAATGCTCATGGCTTTCCTTTTCCTTGGGCTGCGGTTGCGGCTTTTGCGGCGGTTTCCAATGTGCGCAGGAGGAGACGAAAGTACGAATCGGTATCGCGCTCGTTAAAGACAATTTGAACGGTTTTCTCAAGCATTCGCGGCCGGCAGGATGGTCAGGCATAGTTAATTTGTCAAGGTACGGCCGACCTCGGGTAAACCCGGCTGGCATGGAGGTCGTAGTGTGCGCCCGAATATCGGCGGCGTCAAGATGCAGCCAATTAGCGATTCACGATTATGATTAAGAAGAAGACCAGGATTAAGAAAAAACCTAAGGCGCCTCGGGCGCATCATCCGGGGCGGCGGCGGAACGACGACTGGAAATCCATTCCTGGGTCAGCCGATAACCGACTGCCAGCAGTGTCGGACCGAGGAAGACGCCGATGAACCCGAAGGCGAGTGCGCCGCCAATCACGCCAAAGAAAATCAGGATAAATGGCATGTCGCTCCCCTGGCTGATGAGCCAGGGTTTGACGAAATTATCGAGGCTGGAAACGCCCACGCCCCAGACGAGCAGGAAGATGCCCCAACCGTCCGCCCCCTGATGGAACAGCCAGAGCGCTGCAGGGACCCAGACCAACCCGGTCCCCACGATCGGCAGAATGGAAGCAAAAAAGGTGAGCAACGCCAGTAACGCGGCCCCGGGCACACCGGCGATGAACAAGCCGATGCCCGTCGTCACCGCCTGTATCAGCGAGGTACCGAGGATGCCATAGACCACGCCACGGACGGTCTGTCCAGCCACGGTCAACAGATGTTTACCTTGTTCGCCGCTGATGCGTTCAACCGCCGCAGTCAATTGACTGGCAGCGGCGACGCCGCCGCGGAACAGGAAGAACGCGATGAAGACGCTTAAGGCCAGTTGCAGGAGGCCGCTCCCGAGGGCCAGGCTGGCATGGAGCAACCAGGTGCTCACAGGTTTGATGATCTGTTCCGCGTGTGTCCAGAGTGCAGCAGTGTCCTCCGTCAGTCCCTGCCAGTAAGCGGTTGCCTTGGCTCCGACGATCGGTACCCGGGCCAGCCAGTCGGGCGGACCCGGCGGACCGTTTTCCGCCCAGGTTTTGGCAGCACCGGTCAGTTGATCGATGTTGTCGGCCAAAGTGGCGCCGATGATGATGAACGGCAGAAGGACAACGAGGATCATGGCCACAGTCATCAGGGAAGCGGCCAGGGTGCGCCGGTTGCCCAGCAGTCCCAGCAACCGGCGATAAATCGGCCAGCTTGAAAAACAGAGGATCACCGCCCAGAGCAGCGCCGAAACAAACGGGCGCAGCACGAGCAAACAACCGACGAGCAGTATCAGCAGGACAATCCCGCCGATGTTCCGCTCCTGCTGGGAGCGCAATTGGTTCATGATAATGCTTAGGCCGAGTTTGTGTCGGCGACGCCACTACGTCAATAGCGTAGCCAATTTATGATTTATCGATTTACGATTTTTTTAACCGCAGAGAACGCCCGTCCTCCGTAGCAGTTACTGCGGAGGGGGACAGAGATCACTAGTATGGGAGGATAGGCTTGCCGCCGACTAAATTTCAAGGACAGCAACTTACTGTCCCTCCTGGTAAATCTTTGTTTCCTTGGTTTTCTTCTGGAACAGCTCAACAGAAGGCAACGAAGTGAACGAAGTTACAGTATTATTAAATTGTTGCGGCTGAAGCTGCACGCAAAGCCGCGGTGCGCCAGATCAGGGGACCGCCAGATTGAAAGCCGGAGGAGGATTAAGCTGCCGGTCTCCCGTTGTTCGCCGGTGGCAGGACATCTGGCGCGGTTTCCATGCGGGGATGCGGCTGGCCATTCATTTGATCCGTCTGTGGGGCTTTGACGTTTTCGACGATTTTGCGGTACGTCGCCAGCGCGAGCAACGGCCAGGCATTGCGGTAAATGTCGTATTTCAGATAAAACACCTTGGGAAAACCGGTGCCGGTGGTTTCGTGCTCCGTCCACGAGCCATCCGGATTCTGGGTGCGCGTCAGGTATTCGATGCCGCGTTTGAGGTGCGGATTATCCGGGTCGTCGAAGGTGCACAAGCCCATGACCGCCCACGCGGTTTGCGATGCCGTGCTCGGTCCACGGCCCTTGAAAACCGGGTCATCGTAGGTATTGCAGCGTTCACCCCAACCGCCGTCCTCGTGCTGGACGTTTTCGAGCCATTGACGCGCCTTGAGCAGCCAGGGTTCGTTCATGTCCAGGTCCAACGCACGCAGTCCGCGCAACACCTGCCAGGTGCCATAAATGTAATTCACGCCCCAACGGCCGTACCACGAGCCGTCAGCTTCCTGGTGTTCGCGGATGTAATTCAGGGCCCGTTTCACCCGCGCATGGCTCACCCGGAAATGCTCGTAGCCCAGCAGTTCCAGGATGCGCGCGGTGATATCGGCGCACTCAGGGTCGAGCATGGCGTTATGGTCGGCGAAGGGTACCTTTTCGAGGATGTTCTTGGTGCAATCCTTGTCGAACGAGGCCCAGCCGCCGTCTTTGCACTGAAACGTCAGCATCCAGTTCAGACCGCGCCGGAAACACTCATCGCGCCGGCCCGGATGGTCGGTCGGAATTTTGCGCAGGGCGAGCAGCACCATGGCGGTGTCGTCCACGTCCGGGTTCCATTGGTTGTTGAATTCAAAGACCCAGCCGCTCGGTTCCACGCGCGTGGGATTTTTGTGGTACCAATCGCCGCGGATACGGATTTCCCGGTCCATCAGCCAGGTGGCGGACTTCTTCAAGGCCGGATGATTTTCCGGAATCCCGGATTCATGGAGGCAAACCGCCACAATGGCCGTGTCCCATACCGGCGAGAAACACGGTTCGATGCGCACGCTGTCGGTCGTTTCGTGTTCCAGCTTCTTCAGTTCACTCGTGGCGCGCACCACTTCCGGATGGTCGTCCGGGTAGCCGAGGGCGTGGAGCGCGATGAGTGAATTGAGCATCGCCGGGAAAATAGCCGCCAAACCGTCGGAATGTTCGAAGCGTTCGAGCATCCATTGTTCGCACTTGCGCAGTGCGCGTTGGCGGAACGGATGGATTTTGTGTTCGGCAAACCACTCGGCGAATTTGTGCAAGCGGTCGAGCCAGAGGAAGAAATTCCGCCAGGACAATTTTTCCGGGTCGGGTGCAAGGCCGAGGTCGCGTTCGTGCAATCCTTCGGGATACAACTCGTCGAGGTCGACGTCGACCGGGCGGGTGGGTTTGAAATGATTGATGATGGCGAGCGGGACGAGCATGGCGCGCGACCAGTTGCTCATATCCCAGAATTCCACGCCGAACCATTTACCGATGAGGACCACCTCGCAAGGGATGGTGGGCACAAACTCCCACGAATACAGCCCGAGCAAGGCGAGATAGAGCTTGGAGAAGGTGTTCATGCGCGGCACGCCACCGAGGTGCAGGGCCACTTCACGCGCGCGCAGCATCCGCGGGTCGGTTTCGGACACGCCGGCCAGTTTGAGGGCGAGATACGCCTTGATGGTGGCGTTGACGTCTGACGGGCCGCCGTAATAGATGTTCCAGCCGCCGTCCGGCAACTGCATGGAGAAGATGTGGTTAACCGCCTTGCGCTGCCATTCGGGTTCGATTTTTCCGTGCCAATGGTGATACGCCACCGTGTCAGACATGAGCGTGGAATCCACCATCAATTCGCCGTTCCAGTAACCCTCGGGCTTTTGCAGGCCCAAGAGATGCTCCTGCGACCGCAGAATCGCCGTCTCGATCTCCCTCTCAAATTCCGTTTGAATCCCGGCCGACCGAGGCGACTGCGTCGTCTGAACCCTTGATTCGCTTTCAGTCAACACGCCTCTACTGTGAGGGTATAAGACGCGGCTGTAAAGACTTTAAGTCACAGGCATTTTCAGCAAATCGCATGATGCACCGCGGTGTTTACGGATTTAATAACAGGTGAGATTATAAGCGTGCAGACTCTTGTACATTAATCCGCATTAAGGCCGGGGACTGACCTTATTTCATGAACGGTTTAACGGTGTTGGTTGTTCCGGGACCTGCCGGAAGGGGCATAAGAAAGTTAAATTTTTGTGGTGGACAAGCTTGGCAAATTCTCCTAGTTGATAAACAGCGGTTAATTCCCTGCGGAATGGGCCTATGAGTTACACGATTTCCCGTTACGGCTGGCTCCCGGATTTACCGGATCATCGCGACCATTATTACGCTGCCGTGGTCGAGAGGGCGGCGGTTTTGCCCGCCCGTGTGGATCTGAGCACCCACTGCCCGCCGGTTTATAACCAGGGCCAGCTCGGCAGTTGTACCGCCAACGCCATCGCCGGGGCGATTGAATTTGACCGGCTCAAACAAAACGCGGCCGACTTCACGCCGTCGCGATTATTCATTTATTACAACGAGCGTGTGATCGAACATACAGTGGATACGGATAGTGGCGCCCAAATCCGCGACGGCATTAAAAGCGTGGCCAAACAAGGCGACTGTCCTGAAACCGAATGGCCGTATATCATTGCCAAATTCAAAACCAAGCCACTGGCAGCCTGTTACGCTGATGCGCTCAAGTACCGCGTGGTTTCGTACCAGCGGCTGGTGCCGGTGTTGAGTCAGTTGAAAGGCTGTTTGGCTTCGGGTTATCCGTTTGTGTTTGGTTTTACCGTCTACGAAAGCTTTGAAAGCCCGCAGGTGGCCCGGACCGGGCACGCTCCGTTGCCGGGTGCCGACGAACGCGCCATTGGCGGACACGCGGTCATGGCGGTCGGTTTCGAGGATGGGAAACAATGGTTTTTGGTCCGGAATTCGTGGGGTAACCGTTGGGGATTAAAGGGTTACTTCACGTTGCCTTATGCTTATTTGACCGATGAAAATTTAGCCAGTGACTACTGGACAATTCGCGTAGTTCAATGATAATCAATTTAACCCGATAGTAAACTATGACTCTGACCAAACGCGACCTCGTTATTCGTATCAGTAACGAAACTGGCCTCGTCCAACAGCAAGTGTTTGACGTGGTCCAGAAAACATTGGACTACATCGCCGAGGCGCTAGCCAAAGGCGACAAGGTTGAACTCCGCAACTTCGGCGTCTTTGAAGTCAAGGTGCGCAAGGCGCGCGTGGGCCGGAATCCGAACAAACCGGAAACCGACGTACCCATTCCCGCCCGTGCCACCGTGAAGTTCAAGGCCGGCAAAGAGATGCGAGCCGACGTCTTCAAGCTGTCGCCCAAAGCAGCCGCGCCGGCTGTTTAGCCGTTACTGTTGGCAACCGACACCAGTCGGGCCTGATTTAGACGACGAACTTAAACAAGTTTGGGCTGATGGGTGTTGACTTTTACCAGAACAAAATTCTCAAAATCCGCAAAAGAATTGTTTAATTTTTGCGGATTTTATGCTTTTTTGCGACTGATTTATGGAACGACTGCCCGGTTTCCGCGATTTTTATCCCGAACCCCTGCCGTCCCGCGATGCGGGGTGGAGTTTTGATGCCCGCCAGCACATCTTCGATAAATGGCGTGAGACCGCCCGGCGTTACGGTTTCCGTGAATATGATGGCCCGCCGCTCGAATCGCTTGAATTGTTCACCACCAAGAGCGGCGACGAAATTGTGGGCCAGCTTTACAATTTTACGGACAAGGGCGATCGCGCCGTTGCGCTCCGGCCGGAGATGACGCCGACGCTCGCGCGCATGGCGGCCGCGCATGAACGCAATTACAAGAAACCCATCAAGTGGTTTGCCATCCCGCAATTGTTTCGTTACGAACGTCAACAGAAAGGCCGTTTGCGGGAACATTTCCAGTTCAATGCCGATCTCATTGGCGAGACCGACCCCGCGGCGGATGCAGAGCTCATCGCGCTGCTCATTGATACCCTGCGCGCGTTCGGCCTGACCGAGCAGGATTTCGTCATCCGCCTCAGCAGCCGAAATGCTTGGCATGACTTCTATACCGCCGGGAGAGATGGCACGTCGCCATCCCAAAAATCAGACGAATACGAATTTTTTCAGGTCATTGACAAACTGGAGCGCACGCCGCCGGAGGAGAGCGGGCAAAAGCTGGTGGCACTGGGGTTTTCCCTGGCCGCCGTGAACCGGTTTATTGAATCCGGCAAGCCGACGACGGAGTTGCAGAGCATTCTGGATAATTTGACTGCGCGGGGTCTGCACAAGTTTGTGAAGGTGGATTACCATGTCATCCGCGGCCTGGCGTACTACTCCGGTGTGGTCTTCGAGGCGTTTGACGCCAAAGGCGAGTTCCGCGCCATCGCCGGCGGCGGGCGCTACGACAACCTCGTCAAACTCATCAGCGGCGGCAAAGTGGACCTGCCCGCACTCGGTTTCGGCATGGGCGACGTGGTACTGCTCGAATTGCTCCGGGCGCGCAACCTGTTGCCGGGATTCGATGCCGTCACGGATGTCTTTGTCATGATTGAGGATGAAAAACTGCGCCCGCAATCGCTCAGGCTCATCCAGGACCTGCGCGCCGCCGGCTTTGCTGTGGATTATCCTTTGACCCCCGCCCGGCCGGACAAACAATTCAAGCGCGCGCAGGAATTGAAGGCAGGTTATACCGCCCGGGTGGAAAGCGACGACTATGTACGTATCCGGAATTTGAAAACCCGTGAAGAGATTGTCGCCGGCTTTGGCGACGTGGCGAACCATCTGGATTGAAATAAACCGACGCAAGTTCATTTCAAAATGTGGACGGCCGCGGCCATGATTGATTCGACCCAGCGATTTTCCAGCCGGGTGGAAAATTATATCAAATACCGGCCCGGCTACCCGGCGGCCATTCTGGATTTGCTCAAGGAGAACTGCGCACTGACCGGTGCCTCCCTGGTCGCCGACATCGGGTCGGGGACGGGAATCCTGACGGAATTATTTCTACGGAACGGTCACCGGGTATTTGCCGTGGAACCGAACCGCGACATGCGCGAGGCGGCCGGGCGATTGCTGGGCCAATACCCGAATTTCACGAGCGTGTCCGGCACCGCCGAAAGCACCACATTGAAAAGTCAGAGCGTGGATTTTATCGTTGCCGGTCAGGCGTTCCACTGGTTCGATCGCGAGCAGTCGCGTCGGGAATTTCTCCGCATTCTCAAGCCGGGCGGTTGGGTAGTGCTGGTCTGGAACGAGCGGACCCTCGTCAGTCCGTTTGCCAATGCTTACGAACTCCTGCTCAGAACATATGGAACGGATTACGAAGAAGTGAACCACAAAAATACGGATGCCAAAGTGATTGGCCTGTTCTTTGGCGCGAGCGGTTACGAACAGGCCGCCTTTCCCAACAAACAGATGTTCGACCAGGAAGGATTGAAGGGCCGGCTGCTGTCTTCTTCTTACGCACCGGAACCGGGGCATCCCCAACATGCTTCCATGTTGAAAGCTTTGCAGACGCTCTTTTTGGAACATCAGACGGGTGGGCAAGTTGCCTTCGAATATGACACCCTGGTTTACTACGGTCGACTGGCTTCTTGAGCTTTATTCCGGATAAGGGATTTGAAATCATGTGGTTATCACCGTTTGGACGGCATTATTTTTGCTTTCAATCCCTTAAAATCAACAGGAATGACGTAATGATAGTAGAAGATAATTTTTTTCCTGATCCCAAGGAACAGCCACCTGCCATCACCGTTGCGGAGATTTGTGAGCGCTTCGCGGCAGCGGGTTTACCGTGCCGATTCGAGCACCAGGAGCAGGATGTGAAGATCATTTTTAACGGTCGCAAATCCAATCTGCTTTTCACCGTGAACGTATCCGGAAATCTCCTGACCGCCACCATGCCGGACGAATCGGATTATGACGCAGATTTTGCGTGCGCCCTTTTTGGGGTCTTTGACAGTATCGGATGGAGCTATGAGCCGACCCAGGACTGAGTGAGGGCTTAGCCGGAAGCCTGCCATTGACAAACCGGGGACCTTTTCAGTTCGGTTTTGCCGGCTTTACCACCGCGACCACCAGCGCGTCCGGCTTGAGATATTTTTGCGCGACCGCCTTGATTTGTTCGAGGGTGACGGCTTCGTATTTGGCGTCGTCCTGTTCCGTACGTTGGTAGCCCAGTCCGTAAAGCTCATCCAGCGCGGTGGCGGACGCGAGATGGCCGAGCTCCTGCCGCGCGATTTTTTTCTGGCCGATGATTTTGGCTTTGGATCGCTTCAGTTCCTCGGCGGTCAAACCCTCGGTGCGCAGTAATTCGGCCTCCCGGAGCAGTTCCTTTTCTACCAGTTCGACTTTCGCCGGTTCGGTGCCGGTGTAAAACGCGAAGTAACCGGGCACGAGCCCGGCCAGATTCTGGGCGCCGACGTAATAGGCCAGACCGAGCTGCTCGCGGATGCGTAGAAACAGTCGCGACCCGAGGTCGCTGCACGACTCCTGGATCAACTCCAGCGCATAATGGTCGTCGTTGAACATGGTGGTGCCGGGAAAGCCGATCACCAACACGGCTTGTTTCTTGTCCCGGGCTTCTTCAACCCGCCTCGGGGCCGCCGGGGCAGGGCGCGTGGCGCTGTCGGGCGATTCGCCGGGGAAAGCAACCCCTGCCGGTTTCCAACCGGTGAAGACCGTTTCGACCGCCGCTTTCACTTCGTCTGCCTTGACGTCGCCGAAGATGGCCAGGACGCAATTATCGGGTGTGACGAGCTTTTGATGAAATGATCTCAAATCGTCCGCCTGGAGATTCTGGACCACCGTTTCCGTCCCGAGGGTGTCGAAGCCGTAACCTTCGTTCCCGAAGAGCGCACGGCGCATGGCCAGGCTCGCGCTCTTCAGCAAATCATCCTTCTGCGCGTAGATGCCGGCGATTTGCACGTCGCGTTCACGTTCCAGTTCACCCGCGGGAAAGACGGGATTCAGCAGGACATCCGAGACCAGTTCGAGGCCTGTTTTGAAATCGCTGCTCATGACCTCCGCATTGACGCCAAAGCTGTTGTTGCCGCCATAGCTGTCAATGCCGCCGCCCACGGATTCAATCTCGTTGGCAATCTGCGCGGCGGTGCGGCGCCGGGTGCCTTTCAGCAGGGTTTTGGCGAGGAGATAGGTAATGCCATTGGTTCCGGCGGTCTCGGCGAGCACGCCGCCTTTCAGGGCCGCCCGGAATTCGACAAAGGGCAGGCGATGATCTTCCTTAACAAGCAAACGCAGGCCATTGGACAGGTCAAACTTCTGTATGGGCCGGTCACTCCGTGACTCAACTTCGATTTTGAGTTTTGGCGCGCTGCCATCGGGCAGCAGCACATACAACGTGCGGTTTTGCGGCGTGAGATATTCACGGGCAACCCGCTGGATGTCTTCGGGAGTCACCAGCTTTACGGCGGCCAGCTGGCGTTCAGAAAAACCAAGGTCGCTGGCCACGATCCAGTTGCTGCCAAGGTCGCCGGCCTGGCCTTCCATCGTTTTGTGCGCGGCGAGGGTGGCGGAGACGTATTGCTTGACCGCCTTTTCCAGTTCACCCGGGGAGATCAGACCGCCCCGCATTTTCTCAATTTCCGCCAGCATCGCGCCGCGTGCGTCCGCAAATTTGTCTGCGTCGGCAATGGCGCTCATGCCGAACAGGCCGGGGTTTCCGGGGCTGTAAGTCCATGCGTCCACGTGGTGCACCACCCCCTGCCGTTCACGCACCTCCTGATAAAGCCGGGAGCTGCGTCCGTGGCCGAGCAACACGGCCAGCACCTCCAGCACCGGTACGTCCGGATGACGGATTTCCGGAATGTGCCAGGCAAAATGAAAGTGGCCGAGTTCGATCGGCGCTTCCTCGACGATTTCGCGCGGCGCGGTTTGCCCCGGTTCCTCGGGCAGTACCATCGGCGGCGACGGACGCGCCCTGGATTTTTCGTACGCGGCGCGGATTTGCGCAATGACTTCGTCAGTTTTCACGTCACCCACAACCACATAGAAGACATTGTTCGGGGCGTACTTCTCGCGATAATAGCCGCGAATATCGTCCGGTTTCAGTTCGTTGAAAATGTCGGGATAACCGATGACCGTAAACCGGTACGGGCTGCGGGTGTAGGCGGTCTCGAACAACCGCCGGCCGGCGCGGCGGCCCGGATCGTCCACGTTCATGTCCATCTCGCGGCGAATGACATCCTGTTCCTTTGCGAGCTCCTCCGCCGGCAACGTCGCGTTCTGCATGATGTCACACAGAATGTCGATGGCGGTGCGCGCGCCGGTATTCGGGACGTCGATATGATAAACCGTGCGGTCAAAACTTGTGTAGGCGTTCATGTAACCGCCGGCCTCCTGCACTTCCTGGTCGATGCGGCTGCCGGGGCGGGTGGTGGTGCCTTTGAACAGCATGTGCTCGAGCAGGTGCGACAGACCGGCGCCCAGCCAGCGGCCTTCATGGATGCTGCCGGCCATGCACCAGGCCTGGGCGGACACAACCGGCGCGCTGCGATCTTCACGCGCAATAATGGTCAGGCCATTGTCGAGGGTGGTGAGAGTGACGCCGGCGGGTGGTGATGGAGTTTGCATGGCCAGAATTCTCGCCGAAAAAGCAGTATCACTCATATACAAGTTGGACAGGGAAGATAACCGGAAACCAAGTGGGGGCAAACCAATTTGACGGGCAACCGGTTGTTCGGGTGCATCTTGACACTGTCCTTAGCCTGGGACTGGAAAGTCCCCGGAACCCCGCTCTGCGGGACTGGAAAACCTGCGCTACGTAGCGCGGACATTCCTGTCCGCGGGTTCGGGCGACTTTCCAGTCGCCCGATGATTCCGGCACGGACTTCCCGTCCAAGGACTGTGTCAAGATGCCCTCGGTTGTTCTACCAGGTTGTTTTAGCCGGCGATCTGATTTTCAGTTGGCTACGGGCTTTGACTCTGAATCCGATTTATCCTGCGGCCAGAACGGTTTGCGGAAGGCCTCCGTAAAGTCGTAACCGTTTTGAAAATCGTCGCGCGTGTCCCGGTCGGTTTTGGCGAGCAGGCCGATTTCGACCATATTGAAGACAATTTCGCCGAAATCACGACAGTGACGCACGCCCCAGTCTTCGAACACGGTCATGACCATCGGACCGAACTGTTGGAGCGCATACTGCCGGATGCCGTCGAGCAGTTCCTGGCCGCTGACGTGGCGGATCTGGCCCTGGGTCTCTTTGCCGATCAGTTTCTGGGTGAAATCGAGCGCTTCGCGGACGAAGGTGTAAGCATCGCGCGAAAAGCGGGTGTCCCGGGTGAGAATCAATTCCACCGCTTCGTCAAAGTTGATTTCTTGCATCTTTAAGGTTTGACCTGCTGAGTTGCCATGGCTGCCGGCGGGCTTTCTCCCGCCATTGCGGGATTCATCCCCGCAGGATGAGCGGTGCGATACGTCTTCACCGCCCAGCCCGTCAACAGCAGCCCCAGAACGATACAGAGAACCAATTGTTCCTGTTTCGTCAGCCGATTCACGCCCACAATATAGCGGAAATCAGGCCCGACAGCAACCCTGCTTCGTTATTTGCGATTTACGATACACGATTTACGCGGCAAACTCTTTGGCCGGTCATTCGTAAATCGTAAATTTAATATCGTAAATTGCCATGGCTGTTATTGGTCGATTTCAAAAGGGTAACGAAATATTTTACGCCAAGGTCGTGGACGGAGAATTATTCCGCCTGCGTGGTGAAGTTTTTGGCTCGCCATCGTTTGACCGCAAACCAATCGCCCGGAAGGGGGTAAAAACACTGGTGCCGGTCGTCCCCTCCAAAATCATCGCGGTCGGGCTGAATTACGCCGACCATGCGCGCGAAACCGGCAAGCCGCTGCCGCGCACGCCGTTGTTCTGGCTCAAGGCCACCACCTCGTTGCTTCCCGACGGCGGCAAAATTGAGATTCCCTTTCCGCATCACCGGACCGATTACGAGGCGGAACTGGCCATCGTCATCGGACGCCAAATCCGCAACGTCACCACCGCGTCGGCGGCGCGTTACATTTTTGGCTACACGACGGCGCAGGACATCAGCGATCGCACGATCCAAAATGCCGAGAGCCAGTGGGCGCGCTGCAAATCGTTTGACACCTTCACGCCGCTGGGGCCGTTCGTGGAAACGAAGATGGACCCGCACGACCTGACGATTCAACTGTTCCAAAACGGCCAATTGCGCCAGAACTCGAATACCAGCCAGCTCATCTTCAGGCCCGCCGACCTGGTCAGCTTCATCTCCACGAACCTGACGTTGCTGCCCGGCGACGTGATTCTGACCGGCACGCCGAGCGGCATTGGCCCGATCCAAAGCGGCGACCGGCTGGAAGTGCGGATTCAGGGACTGGCGCCGCTGGTCAACATCGTGAAGTAATTTACGATTTACGATCTGACGATTTACGCTGCAAACTCCGCACTCCTGATGACTCGAATACTCGTAAATCGCAAATCGGAAATTAATATGCGTTGGACGCAAACATTGATTCCTACCCTCAAAGAAACTCCCGCGGAGGCGGAAATTGTGTCGCACAAACTGCTGCTGCGCGCCGGGCTGATGCGCAAGCTGACCGGCGGCCTTTATACTTTCCTGCCGCTGGGCCTGCGCGCGTTGCGCAAGGTCGAGCAAATCGTGCGCGAGGAAATGGACCGCGCCGGCGCGCTCGAGAAGTGCTGATGCCGGCGCTGCAGCCGCCGGAAATCTGGCAGCAAAGCGGCCGTTACGAAACCGCGCGCGACGTGCTGTTCAAGGCCAGGGACAGGGCGAAAAGGGAATGGGTGCTCAGGCCCGACCGCCGAGGAGGTCATCACACGCTGGCGGCGGCGGAAATCAATTCCTACCGCCAGATGCCGAAGAATTTTTACCAGATCAGACCAAGTTCCGCGATGAAATCCGCCCGCGCTTCGGCCTGATGCGCGCCAAGGAGTTCATCATGAAGGACGCCTACAGCTTCGACGCGACCGACGAGGCGGCGCAGGTGAGCTACCAGAAAATGTATGACGCTTACGCGCGCATTTTCAAGCGATGCGGGTTGAAGACCATTCCCGGTGGAGGCGGACACCGGCGTCATCGGCGGCAAATTTTCGCACGAATTCATGGTGCCGGCCGAGACGGGCGAAAACGAAGTGGTCTTTTGCGAAGGCTGCGGTTACGCGGCGAACATGGAGAAGGCGACCAGCGGCATTCCCAAAACTGCCGCGCGCGAAATCGGCGCGGCCGTGGAGAAATTTGCCACGCCCGGCGTGCGTGACCATCGAGGCGCTGACGCAAGGCGCCTTACAACGTTCCGGCCAATCGGCAGATCAAGACGCTGGTTTATATCGCCGACAGCAAGCCGGTCATTGTTTTGATTCGCGGCGACGACCAGTTGAACGAGACCAAAGCTGGCCAAGCTCGGCGCGGTGGCGCGTCCGGCGACGCCGATGGAAAAATCCCGAGGAAATCGGCGCTTTCACGGCGCTGGGCGCACATCCCGGCTACGCCTGGGCGCGAGTGCTCGAGACTGTGCACCGCAGGGACATTGCGACATTTACGCCGATGAACGCTTGCGCGGGCGCGAACGACATGACCACCGGCGCGAACGAGGACGGTTTCCATTTCCAGAATGTCTCCATCGAGCGCGACATCAAGGTGACGCAATGGTTTGATCTGCGGACGGTGACGGCGGGCGAGCCCTGCGTGAAGTGCGGCAAGCCGCTGAAAATCCGCCGCGCGATTGAAGTCGGCCACGTGTTCAAGCTCGGCACGAAATACAGCGAGAAGTTGAACGCGTTGTTCCTCGACGAAGCGGGCAACGCAAACCGTGCGTCATGGGTTGTTACGGCATCGGCGTGACGCGCACGTTGCAGGCGGTGATCGAGCAGTGCAACGACAAGGACGGCATCATCTGGCCGTTGAGCGTCGCGCCCTACGAGGTCTGCATCACGCCGTTGAGCGTGGACCCGGACAGCGCGGTGATGAAGCTGGCGGAAAAGATTTACGCCGAACTGACCGCGCGCGGCGTGGACGTGATTCTGGACGACCGCGACGAGCGGCCCGGCGTGAAATTCAAGGACTCGGAACTGATCGGCTTTCCCATCCGGCTGGGCATCGGCGAGAAATCACTGGCCAAGGGCGAAGTGGAAATCAAACCGCGCGGCGGCGCGTTGCAGTCCGTCAAAACCGATGCGGCGGTGGACACAGTGATGCGACTGATGCGGTGAAGCAGAATCAGTTGCGGCGTCACGCAGATTTCATTGACCCGCGCCGGTTTAACGATCTGAAATGCTTTCAGCTAGAGCGATTCTGATCATTGTGGTGCAACGCGGTAGAAGCGTCGGCTGAACTGATCCATATTGGTGTCGTTAAGTTGAAATATTCCGTTGGTTCCGGCGGTTCCGGTTCCGATCGCTTGCCAGTTTAGCAGATTCGTTGACGCCTGAATTGTATAAGCCATGTCCGCCGCGCCGATTCCGGTCAGCAGCGCATTTTCCACTTGGTTTATATTAACCAGTTGGATGGATGTGAGGGTTGCGGTAACGGGAGGTGAAACTGTGGTAATGACCAGACTCCAACCGCCGGCAATTTGACCGCTGTCCCCGGCTTGGGCGTCTGATACGTACAAGGACCAGGTCCCGTTGGGCGAGAGCCCATTAAACGTCGCCAATTTTGTGGCGAACGGGGGTGCCGGCGCCGGAGGGGGGAAGGCATACAGCGAGTTGGTGTGGTTGGGCGCATAATCTGTAGGTTGGAAATTACCATCACCCAAAGGTGAAGATACCGGGAGCGGATAATACGCCTGGTCGGAAAGGGTGAAGGTGAGATCCGTCATGGGATAAATGCCCACCGCGGCAGACATGAGCACGACGGCCTGGCCGCCCGGACTAACCAATAGCAGATTTAAATTGCGGGGATCAGAGTGACTCATTCCGTGCAAGGTCACCATTACGTTCGTAATCGATCCGGCCACTCCAGAGACATTTATTGTTGATGGGTAAGGTGTCGTCGTATTTGGAGCGGTGATAATGATGTTAGAAGAATTGGCGAATATACTGTTTCCGTTGCCCGGCGGAATGACCGTCAGCAGGAAGGAAGTGTTTGTACTGTTCACTCCGTTACTAACGTTAATGGTAATCGTGCTGGTTCCCGTCTGGCCATCCGCGGGTATATGGTCAGCGCTTGCGTTGAACCCAGATTGAACACGGAGAGGTTTGCGTTTGGTAGCAGGTTCGTATTTGATGAGGTTGGCGGTGACAATAAGAGTATATGGGTCAATCCCGGTATCAGATATATAGAAAGGGAATGGCCCTACCGCTATTCCCGGCAAGGTCGTTTGGTTTGAGATAACCGAAATCGTCGGCAGAGGCGGAACGAGTGCTACAACCGTAACTTGGTTGCTTCCGCTTAAATTGCCCGCGGCATCCAGCGCCATCACCAGGTAGTTATTGGTTGTGCCTGGTGTCACAGCCGTATCGCTGTAGTTCGTTCCCGTTGGAGTTGCGATCTGGGTGAAAGCCATCGAACCCGCGCCTTGGCTCCGATCCACCACGTATCCCACAACTCCAACATTGTCCGTCGATGCCGACCAACTCAGAGTCATCACAGAAGGGCTGACCACACTGGCAACCAGATTGGCCGGAATGGAAGGCGGGGTCGTGTTTGAATTCAAATTTCCCCCCTGCCAATCATCAAGTGTCAGGTTATCGCCAGTTGGCGAATAAATACAAATCCCCGGACTGCCTCCGCTTTTTACCGGCACCGGATCCGTACCGCCCATACTCCTCCAGATCAGGACCGGCGTGCCATTCTGGTACATGGTGATTGTGACAGGGTCGTTCGTACCCGAAGCGGTCAATTTCAGGGTATCGCCCACCTGCCATGTCACCGCGCTCCCGGTTGCCAGTTCCGTGTATGGATATCCCGGAGCCGCCCCATACCGGGCATAGATGCGATAATCGTTGGGCGCGAAGACAAACCCCATGTAAAACAGGTCCTGATTGGTATCGGCCCGCAGGATCACGCCGGTAAACGGTCCAATCGTGGTCACTTTGATCTGCGAGTATTGATTATTGTTGAAAGGATTGGAAGTCCAGCAGGCTTCGGTGTGGTGATCTGGTGCAGCCGGGGTCACTGTATCATTGGTGACAAGAAAGACCGTTTCCGACGCGACGGGATACACCCAATTCGTTCCGATAGGGCCGTTGGCTCGATTAAAGTTGTCACTGGCGACAAGTGTCGTCTGCCCTTTCAGCACCCCAACGTTCAAACCAAAGACGAGGACAAGCACCCATGCGCTCGTTATTGGTAGCTTTCGGGATAATCCAAATCGGGACTTCGATTGAACGACAAAGGCGGACAAATGTGATTCCGGGGTTTCATAGGTGTTTTGCCTCCAGCCAATATTTCACCTGACTATCATTACGCAGCAGGAAGCACCACGCCAAAAGACAAATGAACGGTTCTAAGACGGGCTTGAACCGAGCCAGAAGACTATTTGCAGCAAGGGCAACCTATAAAATGTTACGGGGTTAAAATGAAAAGACATGAATCGAATGATCAAAGCCGCATTGTTTAAGACTCTGCTAACCGTAAATACTCCTATTATTATAGCAGAAAATTTAATCGCCGCAAAATGCCGTTTAATGGTGCAAAACTTCAATAAGTGTAACACGTTTATCGAAAGCGACTTGTAGTATGTTCTGTGGGAAATTTTGTTGCATGGCGGACGGTAGTGATTGATTTGGTGGACAGACCAGGCGGACTTGGCGAAAAATTGTGGCGGAACGTGAAAGATCAGATCGCGGATTTTGAGGGCCAGTGTGTTGGAGGGAGACTACAGGGTTGGCGTAGATTGCAGAAGCTGCCAATGTTAACTGGCATCGAGCTCGAGTTTCATGCCGCCGAGCGATAAGCCGCCAGGCAGTTTGTTTGTCCGCTCACCTTCGATACGATTGAGCAGATGTGAAGCGACCAGGCAATAATTTCATCGCGGTAGGGAGTGAAAAATGAACTTTGCAGGCTGGCTGCCCGCCGGGTCAATCTGTAAGATGAAATAGCCGCCGTCATTCAGCAATTCAATGCCGGAAAGGGCGGGACAGAGCCTTACTTGAAATGGCCACCAGTGATGGGCTTCGTGTAAGGCTGCTGTCATGCGATAAACGGCATGTCCCAGAAAATCGGATAGGCGGAATACCGGACAACACCCAGCTTTTCCACAAAACCAGTTGGGTGTGCAGGTGCCCGATAACGGCGTGTTCAATTTGCGGCAGTTTGCGGCGGACAAATTCCTCGTGCCAAAGAAAAGGGAGCGCTGTCGGGTCGTGACAGAACAGAATCACATGTTGGTTTGCCGGCAAGGCCTCGAACACAACACGGATTTCCGACAAATCAGCTTCGCGCAACCGCAACCAATCCGGCCATTCCTCCGGCAGCGTGTCGGGTTGATGTGCGGGGAGCGCGAGTAGGGACGAGGACATTCCCATGAGTGTGTA
>CAVPTH010000021.1:0-27026 GCA_963708525.1 uncultured Verrucomicrobiae bacterium
ACCGAACAAACGACTGCATTGAGTCTCGATGAGCGTCATAGCCATGAACTCGTGTTGGCGACCGCATAACTGAGCGCCCAGTGTTTGTCGTCAAAATAGAAATCCTTCACCTGGACGATGTCGCCATCTGACGCCCCGAGTTTGCCTCCGTATAAGTGTTTAATGCTTTGTAACATAAACTTGTGTTTCGTGTAAATTATGTGGTCCACTGCCGGGAAGATAACTTGCCCGGCCTTCGCTTCATTCAACTGCGAACCCTTGTTACCATGTTACCGATGGAGCACAACTCATCCCGTCAAATTCTGCCCAGCAAAAGCAGGACAACCAGAATGACCAAAAGCAGGCCCAGTCCGCTGCTCGGGTAATAACCCCAGCTCCGGCTGTGCGGCCACGCCGGGAGTGCGCCCAGCAACATTAGAATGAGTACAATCAACAGAATAGTTCCAAACATAATGTTCCTTTCAATATGCGAATGTGGTTCGCCTGGTTAACTTCCGTTATTCCCATCGTGCTGGTCGTGCCGGTCGTCTTTCTGATTCTGTTTCTGGGCTTGATTCGATCCGGACGCCTTCCAGTTTTTTGGATACTGCTTAACCACCAAGGTATGGTGATTTGCCGGAGAGTCGTGAAAATCCATCTTCACTGACGGAGAGGCATGCAGCACGTCGACCGATACCTCTCGGGGTGCCGGGCGCACCACCCACGAAGAGCCTTCCCGATCATACCATTGGTGCGAATGGCTGCCGTAATACATCTGATAGCCAGGGTAATACATGTAATCATCCTGCACCACGACCAAGGGAGGTTCCGCATAGATTCCGGCATGCGGCCCGTCCACGTAACTCACGCATCCGGTTAGTGTCACCAGAAACGTAGCGGTTAATACGAGTCTGACTTTGCCAGACTTGAAGAAAGGATTTTTGTCATCCATAGAATGAGAATAGTCCAACGCGGCGCTGGTCGCCATCAGGTGTTATGCTGACCGTGGATTTTGCGGATTAGATCCCGTCTTCCTGCAAGCGGAATATCCACCAGCTTGAGCAGACACGTTCCGCGCCTTTCAAGACGGTCTGCCATAACGCAATCAATCGCAGTTGCGCGAGCGCCGGCAGGCGAGGAAATGACCGATGAGCGCCCCGACCCCAACGCCGATGGGGATGGCGATGGCTTGATCAGGATGTTCGCGCACGGCCTCGTCCACCGCTTCCGCAGAACTCGCCACCTTCAAAATCGAGTTTCTGCCGCCGAACGGATTGGGCACGGAATCTTTGGCGCGCGGTTCGGACATCCATTGGCCGTCCACCACGAAGCAGTAATCGTAGGCGCCGGCTGGGTGGTCGCCATCGAATGACTTACGGTCAGGAGGATGATGCGCCATGGTTCTTTTGACTTGGGAAATCGAACCGGCCTGACACGAAGTTTTTTTCTTGTCGATTCCGGCCGTTGCCATTTTCCCCGGCGGCAAGATTGACCGAAGCCCCGCCTCGTTTCAATGATTGGGAAGATGCTTCCAATATGCGAACCAGTTCAAGGCCCTTTTTGCCATCGGTCAAAGGAGTCGTCCCCTGGTTGATGCAATCCAGGAAATGCTGGCATTCGGTCTTTAATGGCTCCTCGTGCTTGAGGTATGGAACGTGGACGTCTCCATAATGATAAGCATAATTGAATTCAGCAAACGTGTCATAGTGCGGCGGCCGTTCAACCCGCATATCGAAGACCCGGATTTTCTCCAATTGGGAAACGTCATCAAAGAAGATCATTTTTTTGCTGCCGACAATGGTCATCTCCCTGATTTTTCTCGGGTCGAGCCAGCTGCTGTGAATAATGGCCGAGCAATTTCCTGGAAAATTGAGCCACATGGCCGTCACATCTTCCACCCCAGGCGTGATATGCGCGCTGCCCGCACAGTTGATGGTGGTCGCTTCCGTTTCCATGATGTGCAAAATAATGGCAATATCATGGGGTGCCAGGTCCCAGGCAACGTTGATGTCTTTCTGGAAAAGCCCGAGATTCAGCCGCCGGGCACAAATGTATCGAATGTCGCCAATGTCGCCGCGCTGCACGATTTCCTTGATTTTCCGGACCGCGGGCGAATAAAGGAACGTATGCCCCACCATCAACACCAAGCCCTCTTTCCGGGCAATATCAATCAGCTCCTCGCACTCCCCGGATGAAGCCGCCATCGGCTTTTCGATAAAGGTGTGCTTGCCGGACAGGAGACTCTCCCTGGCCATGGGGTAATGCGATTTGACCGACGTGGCGATGATGACCGCGTCGAGGCCGACGCCGTTAAGCATGTGACTGTAATTCATCTCGCCTTCAACCTCGGGGTACAGTGATTTAAGATGAGCCAGGCGATTTTCACTGACATCACACATCATCTTCATGCTGCAATCGGGAAGTGACCTGAAATTGCGAATCAGGTTGGGTCCCCAATAGCCACATCCGACAACACCCACCTTTATTTGTTTTGCCATATTATAAATTCAATTTTGATTCTTTCCTTATCCCGACATCTTCGCCATTTCTCGCCTGAACCGTCCCAACCAGAGCTGCTTTCGTAAAGGAATGCGACTGTGTGGCACCGAGGGAATAGCCGGTTTTCGGCAGAATGGGGAGAAGATGACAATTTCCTGGCCTGACGTGACTCCAGCATTTGGATGATCAAGGCCGGAATTGTCATCAGGATGATTTTGAAATCCAACCAGACGTTTCTGTTTTTCGCATACCTGATGTCCAGGTGAATCATTTCCACGAAGGTGGTCTTGTTTTTTCCGCTCACCTGCCAGAGCCCGGTCAAACCTGGCACGGCTCCAAACCGTTCCTTTTGCCACGGCAGGTATTCGTCGAATTCGTAAGGTAAACATGGGCGCGGCCCGACCAGGCTCATTTCACCCCACAGCACGTTGATTAATTGGGGCAACTCATCCAGGCCCGACGCGCGGAGCCACAAGCCAAACGGAAT
This sequence comes from uncultured Verrucomicrobiae bacterium, assembly GCA_963708525.1. Classification (GTDB taxonomy): domain Bacteria; phylum Verrucomicrobiota; class Verrucomicrobiia; order Limisphaerales; family UBA11358; genus UBA11358. Next base: position 2,966 of record CAVPTH010000021.1, read on the forward strand.
AATTCGGGAATCCACCTTGGAATCCATCTTCTGCATGGGTGTGTCTGAATTCATCAGTTGATACAAGTGTCCTTGATGCGCGGTCGTGTCGGCATCCACAAACATGGTTCGAAACTTGAAACACGTGAACTGCCTCCCCCGATAACCAACGCGCTCCTGCCTGAACAGAACCGGCCCGCGGGAACCGCTGCGAATCAACAGGGCTACCAACAGCGCCAGCGGGATCAGGAAAGGCAGGGCCAGCAGCACGAGAAGAACATCCAGTGTACGCTTCCAAGGCAAGTCCTGAAGAGCTGTCCCGCGAATCCCATACAACCACCTTGCAGTTTTAGACATAGTTCAAAAATTCCTGTTGCAGCCTGGCCGGGAAGTAATTTCGGGACTTGTTGAGCGCGGTGCTGACGGTGGCCTTGGATTCGTCCAGCAGCTTGACTACACGTTTGACGACGTCGTGGCTGGTCTTTTCGGATTCGATGACGAGCAACACCATGTCCATGAGGCCGGAAAGACGGGCCGTGGCGGTGGTTTGGTTGACCGGCGGCATGTCGAAAATAATGTAATCGTATTCACTGGCCTTGAGTTTGGGCATCAGCGCCGAAAGTTTTTTGGGCAGGTTGGCCGAGAGGATGTCGCCATTGGTCTGTTCGGTGATGGCGTAGAGATTGGCTTTGACGAGCGGGCATTTCTTCTCGGTTTCCAGGACTTCATCCAGATTGTAGCCTGGCTCGCCCTTGTAAAATTGCCGGGCCGCTCCCTTGTCTCCACTGATATTGACGAGCAGCACGTTGCCGTCACCGGTTTCGGAAAGCGTAGCGGCCAGCCCGGTGGCAATACTGCTCACGCCCGCGCCATGGCCGCAACTCGTCACGGCCACCAGCTTCGGCTTGTGAACCAAATACCTTACTTCGAAATGAACGATCAGCCGGTCGCGCAGCCCTTCGTAAAATCGGCGCAGCGGATGTTCGCGATCCCACGGGGCAATACTCGTGCCAGGGGGCATTCCCCTGCCCGTGGTATTGCCGGGTGCGTTGTGCATTAACAATCGTCCGGCGCCAATCCTCCGGGCGCGTTTTCCATAACCATTTCTTTCCACATCCGGAATGGAAATGAACAGTGGCAATCCGAGCTTGGTTTCGATTTCCGATGCTTGTTTCACCGAGCGGTCCAGGAACAGTTCCATCCAGAAAGCCAAGGCCAGCCCGGCCAGAATGCCGCTCGCCGCCAACAGAGACACGGCTTTCTCGATTTTTTCCGACCAACCTAACCGTGGCGGCGTCGGCGATTGGATGATGCTGATGCTCGAGACCTTGCCATCGTTCAACTCGTCGTCAATGCGGGATCGCTCCAGGTGATCGGTGAAGTATTTCAGGTTGGCTTCTGCCGATTCCTTCTTCTGTTGCAACCCGGAAATGGCGACTTCCGACTGTTCAAAATTGGTCGCAACGATCCAGGCCTGATTCAACTGTGAATGCAGGAATTCAATTTTTGTTTTCAACGCCGCGATCTGCGTGATATCGCCTGGCAAATCGTTGGACACGTCCGTTGTCCCCCGGGCCAGATTCGACAATGGACCAGCCAGGCTTGCCAATGGGGGATATTTTTCCTCCAATTGATTCTTGATTATTTGGGCATCAGCAATCTGGCTGCGCACATCCTTGACCATCACGTTTTCCTCGGTGAACCCCTGTTGCGTCAAAAAATTGTCTTCCGTTTTGTCGAGAAGAACGAGGCGCGCGCAAATCCGCCGATAGGCATCATACTGCTCGGAGGGAATTATTGCCGCCGGGTCACCATTGGTCACCGTGCTGGACGGGGTCAATACCTTCAACACAGCCTGGCGTTCCGCCAGTTCTTCCTCGGCGCTGGCGATTTGATCGTGAAGTTTTGTTATTTGGCTGGAATAGGCACCTTTTGCGTCTTTCGTGGAGATCACGCCGGCGGCGGTTTGCGCCTGCTGAATCTGCTTTTCAGTTTGGATCAGTTCGCCGCGCAACCGGGTGGTTTCATTCGTCAGAAAGCCGCCAAATACGCCTCCTCCGCCCCGCATCTTAAAGTGCTTGGTGAAATAACCATCAATGATTGCACTTAGAACTGACTGGACAATTTCATGGTCGGGGTGCTGGAAGGCGATGTGAATCACGCTGCTCCCCGGCGTCGATTCCACGGTCAGTCTTTTTTTGATGAAATAAGCCGCCGCATTGGTGTCCGCGCCACTTCCGGCACCGGCCAGAATTTTTGCGGGTGTGATGGCTTGAACCACCTGTTGCGCCAGATCCAGACTTTTCAGGATATCGATCTCGGTGTTGATGATGTTCTCGCTGGGCTCGTTCATCGGCCGAGTTTCCTCCCCCGGCACACGGATCGGCTTCGCCTCCAATACGCTCAGCGAAAGCTCGGCCTCGGACTTGTATTGCGGGGGATTGATTAAACAAACCGCCAACGCGCACAGAATTCCAGCCAGGGAAAAACCGAGGATCAGCCACTTCCTCCGGAACAGGACAAAGTAAATGTCTTCCAGCGTCATTCCCGAATGTTGTGGGCCCGCTTTATTATCATTCATGCAAAGAAAGGTTATTGGTTGTTTGGCGTCGGTTGACGTTGAGGATCGACTCACGGGAGTCCGTCACAACGCGGTCCCCCGGCAAGCTTTGCCGGAGTAGCTTACTGGAGGTTTCCATTAATTGATTCATCTTTGTTTGATGGCCTGTGAATTGACCTGGTTTGCAGGCGTCAAACGGCCACACTGAACGGAGACACATGGTCAGGGGGACTATGCTCGACGGCTTCCCGGGTCAAATTCACGAACACCTTGGATTCATCCCAACTGATCCGGTCCACTGTGCGCGTCGGTATCTGCACTTCCTTGCCGGAAAACCGGTGCCCGGTTTTGATGACCAGTTGACGAATCGCCCAGCTCCGGGCGTCCATCATGAAATCACAGACGTGGCCGATCGTCCCATCGCTCGCCTGAAGATGGTAGCCGTTCACGGCTTGCGTGCTTCGCAGATGCGCATCGGCCCGTTCGGGTTGCGGTCCACTCGCTGGAGCCGGCTGACTCGGGAGAGGTTTTGGCGGCAGTTCCAAAATCGGAAAACCGCTCATACCCCACAACCCGTCACCCTGCCAGTAGTAGGGCCAGCCGTAATATCGGTAATACTCCTCTTCGTATTGTCGCGACACCGGCTTGTGCGATTCAATCGGAGGGCTGTTCTCAATCTGTTTCCGGGTCAGGTTCACGCGCAGGACTTTTCCGGCTTGATGGAGACTGCCGAAGGCATGGGGAGAGATGAGCACCTGGCGCCCCGGCAACCAGGAACCCGTGTCCGCGACCAGATAACGCACCGCCCAGTTCTGATCGTCAAAATAAAAGTCCTTCACATGGCCGATGTCGCCATCTGACGCCCCGAGTTTGTCTCCGTATAATTGTTTAATGCTTTGTAACATAAATTTGTTACTCGTGTAAATTATGTGGGCCACTGCCGGGAAGATAACTTGCCCGGCCTTCGCTTCATTCAACTACGAACCTTTGTTACCTTTTGTTTCATGGTTGTTGTTTCTTTGGGACCGTTGATTTTTGCTGTTTGAAAATTCTCTCTTTTCACTCCACATGATGCGCCCAAAGACCTTGGTGGCACCATCAGGTATTACCCGACTAAACATTAATGAATCCAAGTCTGGCTGGCCGGCAGGGAGGAATTTAAAATCGAATTGTGATTTTCCGTCCGGACGCTGGCGGTGGCGCGGCGAAGATTTTGCGCAAGGCCAGATGCGTGGGAAGAAAGGCGGCGAGCCACAGCGCGCCCAGCCACAGGATGACATACAGGTTTTGGTTGACCCAGTGTTGCGGCTGCTGGTCGTTGAAGCCGTAAATATAATTGAGGTTGACGGGGATGTTGGGGTTGGCCAGATGGCGCCGGCGGGCGGGGTAAAAAAATAGCAGACCAGCACCAACCCGGCGGCCAGGCCGGTCCAGGCCAACAAGGCCCGTTTATCATAGCCCAGGCGGAACAGGAGCCAGACGAGCAGGAAGGGCAGCCAGCCATGAAAAAGCGAAAGCCCGCGCGTGAACAGCGGAAGATGCGGGTCGAACATGTAACCGGTCAGGTTCAGAAAGTGAAATCCCAGAAGGTTGCTGCCAAAGTCCGCGAGCCAGAGGCATTGCGGAAGCAGAATGCCCACGGCGCACATGCTGATGAGCAGGGAGCTTTCCAGCCACATGCCCGCCACCGTGAGAATGAGGGCGGCATCGCAGAACCATAAAAAATTGGTCGGCCCGTAGGTGTGCAAATAAACCGGAACGAGGACGGCGAGGAAAGCGGTGACGGCCACTTTGGCGGCCAGTGGAATTTTGCGTGCTTCGAACTGCGACTGGTTCACTGCAGCGACTGGAACTGCCGGGGTGACGGTCGCTGGAGCTTCAGATTTCATGGGCGGAACTTTTCAGTGGCTCATTTGGATTTGGTTCGGGCGGCCTCATGGGCGTCAGCGCTGCCAAAATGGTCTTTTGCACCGCCGGATTGGAAAGATTTCCCAAGATGACCGCCTTGCGCGAAGACCGTCAATTGTTCCGGGGCAAACGTGGCGTGAAGCCAGGCCAGGTCCTCGTCCGTCAGGAGAAAATCGTTTTGATTGACGATGACGCGGATGTTGGGGTTGGCGCGCAGACCGGCGTCATACGTCCGCAAATCACCGGCTTTTTCCAGCGCTTCCGCCGTCGGCGAGGCCATGCCCCGGGCCTGATAATACGGAATCGCAAACTTCTCAAAATAATCCTGGTAGGAATACTGGAGAATTTCCTGATACACCGGGTCGCGCCGGAAATTCCGGATCGGGTGTTGCAGGACGCCCTGATTGTTTCGCCGCTGGCTGCTGAAAATAATGTCCCGCAGCATGAGCCGAAACGTCAGGCCGATGAGAAACTTGGATTCGATGGCGTTGAAGGGCAGGGAGGTTTGCGGCGTGAGCGTGCTCTTGCTCAAGGCGGCCACCTTCAGAAAGGTGTTTTCGATGTTGTCGGTCCGTTCCGCGGCCGGCCAGTCCAGCGGCGCCCGGTAAAATTCATCCAGCTTGGAAATCCCCTGCGCCATGCGAACCGGGGTGTTGATGGCGACGTAGCGGTCAAATTTGATCAACGGCGACTGATTCGTCGGTTCGGTGGCCGCGATGAACAACGATTCGAACGCGCCCATGGAATAACCCATCAACGCCTTGTTGCCCAGCCGGTCCGGATACAACGTATGCAAGCGGTGATCAATTTCCGTCAGCGCGACGTGCAAGTCGTGGCCGTCCACCGGCAGATAAGCCGGCATCGCCGCGGTCGAGGCGTGTTCCATGAACTCGGAGTTGAACGGGCTGCTGACGCACACGGCGGAGAAGCCATTTTTGTAAACCAACTCGGCCAGCGCCAGGGAGGTTTCGGCCAGCCGATGCGAGCCCAGCCCGGGAACGATATAAACCACGTTCGCCTTTCCCGGTTGCAACCAAAACGTGAATTTCAATTTCCGGCCCGTCGCCGGAATCAGGACCGACCGGGTCTTGCCGCGGCTCGGGAAATTCAGGGTCTTTGAAGGTGAAGAAGACGGATTCGAGGGTTTCCAGCGAGGCTTCGTCCTGTTTTCCCTTCACCTGGAAATCCGCCACCCGGTTCGCTCGCGCGAACGTCCAGGCATACTGAATCTCGGAATACGGATCCATTTCGGCCTGGCTGAAGCGCACATATTCGCCCACGCTGTCGGAGAGATCGTTATACATGACCGCGTAGGTGAAATAAGTGTAGGGGCCGAGATAGGTCAGCGGATTGTTCGCGACGAAGTGGTAGGGGGCGATATAGAGCAGCGGATTGGCCGCCGTGTCGGCGGCCAGGCCGAGCGGTGTCCCGTTCATTGCTCGGCCCAAAAATCGGCAGCATCAGGAAACAGCTGCGGCTTCCAGCCCCATTGGCCGAACGTCTGGCCAAAATCCGCGTCCGATTTCGGAATCTTCCATTTGGTCGCCACGTCGAAGAACCCGGCCACCCCGACGGTGGTATTGCAAACAAACCGGTAGGATTCATCGCGCGCGCCGCTCCACTTTCCCTGAAGCAGATTGTTGATCAACCGTCCCGGGTAAGTGAGGTTCCTGCCAAAATTTCCGATTCCGGTTCGGACCGGTTTCACGACGACAAACCGATAAACCTTGCTCGTCGGCTTGATGACGTCGGTCATCAGCCCCTTGTTGAAGCCCCACATCACCCGATTGAACGGTTCGATGGGGTCGGGGACGGATTTGGGGAGAACAACGGTCTCCGCTGCCGGCGAATTCGTGAGAGCAACGGCCGGCTCCTGCCCGCGGGCGAACGGCAGAAGGCACAACGAAAGGCCACCGGACCACCAGCGCCAAACTTCGAATTCCCCGGCCCGGTGGGATTTTCAAATCGCCTGCCTTCCGGGCCTTGAGTCGAAAATCTCCAGGGTATTCAACGCGAGTTGCGCATCGTGTTCCTGCGGGAAACCCGGTTTCAAATGGATACAGCAAACCTTCATGGCTATCTCGTCAGCCTTCTCCGTATGGGAGGTATTTAAGATTCCGCTTGGAAAACGCGACCAGGTACTTGTTGACGGCAGGTCACATAAACCCATTGGCTGGGCGTTCACTCCAAGTATGGTGCGTCGAGTTGATGAACTCGCCAAACGTCAGGAGTCTCTTCCGTTAATTGGATTTCACAGCCGAAAATATAGGCCGTGAGATCGGGCGCTTGCTATTTGGTAATTTCCCCATGCCAGACTTGATGAATCCAGCACCCGGCCTACCGCACAATGACTTCCGGCGGACGCGCGACGAGTACCGGCGCGCGTACCTCCACTACCTGATCGAGCGCAGCCAGGGTGCGGGAGTCAACCAATTCAGACGATTTTGTCCTGCTTGATACTCCGACCGGAACGAATTACAGCGACGTCAATTCAATTACCCGGTACATAGGAAGTATCCGCCACACGAATGGCGCGGCAAGTTTGTTGCCCGGCACGACCTATAATTACCGGATTGCGGTCGACGGACGCGTCGGGAAATTTTAGCGGGTACAGCGCGGTGGTGACGGCCACAACCCCCATTCCCGTCCCGACTACAATTTCCCCAATTCCGGATCAGACGACCCTGATTGGAATATCGGTAGGGCCATTCCCCTTTTATATATCTGATCCCGGAGTTAACCCAGGATTCCTTACAGCCACCGCGACTTCATCCAATACAATCTTGGTGCCGAATGAAAATATATTCATTTTCAATGTAAACGGCACAACTCAGGCGCTGACCATAATACCTGCGGATGGGCAAACCGGGACGAGCACGATCACCATTACCGCAAGTAACGGTGTGAACAGCACAAACATTTCTTTCCTGCTGACGGTTAACCCCCCGGGAACGGAACCAATGTGTTTGCCAATACCTCGAACATTGTGATTCCCAGTAATGGTACGGCCACACCGTATCCGTCCACGATAAACGTCTCAGGTGAGGCGGGAACGATTACGAATGTGGCGGTGACCTTGCACGGGATGAGTCACTCATATCCCGGCAATGTAAATGTGCTCCTGGTGGGTCCTGGCGGGCAGGCGGTCGTACTCATGTCCGACACGGTGGGTGGCTATCCCATGACAGACCTCACGTTTACCCTTTCGGACCAGGCGTACTATCCGCTCCCGTAGTCGTCACCTCTGCTGGATGGCACGTTTAAACCCACCGATGATGCACCGAACCACACCAGTCCGCCTTGGGCTTTCCCGCCCCCTGCGCCGGCCCCCCCGTTCGCCACAGTTTTGGGAACGTTTGATGGCCTCTCGCCCAACGGAACGTGGTCCTTATATGTCTATGATGGTGGAACTGATAATGGCGGTCAGATCAGAGGCGGTTGGAGCCTGGCGATTTCAACCGTTTCACCACCACTAACTATCACATCCATTCACGTTCAGTTGACAGGTGTGAAGAATGTGCTTTTAGCCGGAACTGGCCGCGCGGGCATGGCTTATACGATCCAAGCATCTACCAATTTGATAAACTGGAAACAAATTGGGACAGCGACAGCCGGAACAAATGGGGTGTTTACTTTTAAAGATACGACAATGAGCAGCTTCAAAAAGCGTTTCTACCGCATCGTGCTGCCCTGATCAAAACTTCCCTGCTTAAGGCTGTTCAGGTCGTCAAACCGGTGGCCATTGAATTCTCCTCTACCGGCAGTTTCAAAATCAAAGTGCAAACCGGTTGAAATCTGATATGCGAACCAGTCGTCATATATGAGGTGAGAGCAATCCCAATTCCCTGCGAGTGCTACCACACGATTCTGGAAATCCCCTTGGAAACGTAAGCTCCCCACACCCCGGAGCGCTGCCCATCAACGGATCCTACGCATCCGGTCTGGTCGGCTTTGAAGAAAAGTTTTTTGTTAATCATGGAATGAAACTAATCCAAAAGCGGGCGGTGATATGAGGTGTTACCTGGCCACAATTCTAAAATCCAAATTCCGCCCCGGCGGAGACACCGTTTACGCTGCGGACTTTTGAGTGACTTGCCGGTTCAACCTTCCATCGGTCCCAGGCTCACGCTTCCTAACTAAAACCAAGGGTTTTCCCGGTCGCGGCAAGGAACGCCCTAGTCGCGGTCACGCCGGATGGGACGGAACGTTAATTATGCGAACCATCTCTGAACAAAAAGCGGGTCGCAACGGCGTGACTTTGGGTTTGTCTTCGCGAATCATGGAACTCACAAGAGTTCTCGAAGGAACCTTGTTCTTCGCACTGCTCCACAACCCCGTTCAGGCTCTCAGAGCATGGTACGTGGCAGATGTTCGGCGCGTAATAAGACGGGACGTTTTGGAAGTGGTATTATTGTGTGGATTAATGGTCGCTGCACCCTCGTCTGTTTTTGGCGTTCAAAGCGTAACGCTGGCTTGGGGTCCAGTCACCAACACCGATCTCGCAGGCCACAAAGTTTATTACGGCCCGGTCAGTCACACCTATACCAACAACATTTCTGTTGGAATCGTGACCAACGCGACGATTTCGGGTTTGGTGGAAGGTGCGACGTATTACTTTGCCGCCACGGCTTTCAACACTGCCGGCTTGGAAAGCGATTTTTCAAACGAAATATCTTATACGGTTCCCATTGCGGCATTTCCCGGGGTGGAACTCCGCGTTACGCCCACCCGGCAGTTCATTCTGACCGTGACCGGCACGATTGGCCACTCGTATAATATTCAGGCGTCGCAGGATTTATCCACTTGGAGAGTCATCGGCACCGTGACGGTGGGAGCCAGCGGTTCGGTGGATTTCACCGACACGAACGCCGCGAATTTTTTGAAGCGATTTTATCGCACGCGAGGATGACTGTGAAATGATCCACCACGGCAAGCGTCTGATTATCGACAACCGCCTCGCGGCGGCGGTTGAAAACGGAAAGGAAAATGATGAAACTGAAAATACTATTTGGCCCGGAAACCTGTTATGACCAGCCGGTCCGGCGCACCACCCGAACTCCAGTGACACTGGTCGCCAGGCATCCAGGTTGCGTCGCGCACACTGGCAATCGCCGGACCGCCCCAGCCGATCAAGCCCGGATTGACCTGTGGCATTTTTTGGAAGTCTCTAACTCGTAACCAGCTTTTCCTGCGGAAGCAATCCGACTTGCATGGCAAAGCGCACCAGGCCAGGAACATCATGAATCTTCAAGCAGTCCATCAACTTCATGCGATGGTATTCGACGGTCTTGGGGCTGACCTTCAGGATCTCGGCTATCTGTTTGGTGTTCTGGCCTTCGGCGATGAGTTGGAGAACCTCGCGCTGACGCCCCGTCAACTCGTCGAGTGGGCTTTTCCGGTCAGCAATCGCTTTCAAGGGAAATTTTTTGAGAAATCGCGTGGGGATTTCCTGACGCAGATCAACTTTCGTGTGAACCACCCGTTGCAGGATCGTCTCGACCTGCTCGGTTCGCGTCTCGGCCTGCTCAGTTCGGATTTCAGCCTGTTCTGTGCGCGTCTTTGCCGATTCCGTTCGGGTTTCAGCCTGTTCCGTGCGAGCTTCCGCCGATTCTGCCCTGGTTTTGGCCTGCTCGGTTCGGTTCTCGGCCTGCTCGGTTCGGGCTTCGGCCTGCTCAATCCGCGTTTTACTGCCGGTTACTTCCGTCGATTGATCGATTTTTTTCATTTCGCTTCCGTCACATTAAGCAGAGAGACTCTCCTGCTGCCTCGGGGCATTTACCCCCTGCCCTGACTTCAATACCTGTTCGACAACCGAAAAACCGGATGCGACCGCGCTATTCATCGAACGGCACACTACGTCGCATTTTCTATTCCGAAGCTCGCGATTTGCCAGATGGCTGCTTAGGGAGAGTGACTTCGGATACTTTTGACTTCACGGTTTATGTCGGTCCACAGTTCGCTCGATCCGCTGCTGACGTTCCGAAAGCGGGTTTGTTTCAGAGTTGGCAGGTTTATCGCCATTGACCAGGAGAAGGCGCCGGAACGGATTCGCCCGGCCTCGGGTTGTTCTGATCGCGCTTTATCACCACCGGTTTCAAGGGAAGCATTCATAACTTCACATGGGGATCATCCGGTTAATGCGTTGACGGTGACCGGCTACTAGACCTGCGGGACGCGGATGTCGCCGGAGTGATGGAGAATGCCAAAAGCAAACAACAACCACATGACGACGCAAATTACCACGACGGCGTTGAGGATTTTCTTGATGGATCCGGCCATCGGGATGTAGGTGTTGACGAGCCAGAGCAGCACACCGATGACGACCAGAGTGATGGCGAGGGAAATCAGTGACATATATTATCTTCAATTTGGTTGAGGGATTTTCTAATCATGCCAGCAACCTAATTGGGAAAGCGGAAGGGCGCTATTCGGTGTTTTACCCATCAGGCCGAACCTGATGAATCCAGCCCCGCCCAAGTATCCAATCCGGAGGAACCATGACTGGACGCTGGAGCGGGGGACTGGAATCATCACAACCGCAAGCCACCGGCTGACAGCCTGTTTGGCGGCGATACACTCGGCTCGCAGGCGCCATTGGCCGGGCGCAGAATGGCTTCCACCGTCCCCAGCAACTGTTCGACGGAATAAGGCTTAATCAACGCAGCCACGGGTTGGAGCCAGTCATATCGGGTAAACAAGTCTTCCGGTAGCAACCTTCCGGTGGCCATGATCACCGGCAGGGCCATACGGGCGGCCCGCAGCTTTTTGACCAGGGCCAGGCCTGTCAATCCCGGCATATCGTGGTCTGTGATCAGGAGAGCGTAGCTGTCGGGGACGTGGCGGACGGCATGAAGCGTCTCCCATCCCGCCATGCCGTCTTCGGCGGTGTCCACCTTATAGCCAAAATTCTTCAGCACTTCAGCATTGAGACGGCGGATGTCCGGCTCGTCTTCAACGACGAGAATGCGCGGGGGTGGACTCGTCCGGCATCGAACTGGCGCGCTGGCCGGTTCAACCTCCATCGTCAGAACGCAGCGGGCCTGTTTCGTCTGGCTTTGAAGACCTTCGCCACCTGCTCCCATGGCCTGAAAAAATTTACTTTCTTCCATGGTCCCATAATAAGCTGAAATGACCGACGGGCGCTATCAGGTGTTTTACGTATGCCGGATTTGATGAAGCCATCCGGGCCAAAGTCAAGAGGATGGGCTAATGCCCATTATTTTGGATGCCGAGAGAGGATGGTTGTCTGAATTCTCCTTCACCGCCGCGATCATCTCCTCCATGCCTTCCTTGATTTCGCCTACCTGCGGATGCACTTCCTTGATGAGATCGTGTTCGATGCGGGACAGCTTCTCAATTCGCTTGCCCTGCTCTCGAAGTTGGTCCAAAAGTGCGTTCTGTTTGATGGAAAGCCGGCGCATCCACCAAAAGCAAATCCCCCAGCAAACGGTGCCCGCCAAAGTCATCCAGAAAGCGAGGCTGCTTCTATCCATTTTTTGAAGGAGCCGAGGTGACGAGGCTCATTTCAAATGCAGTCGGCGGAATGATGAATGAAGAAAAAGCCGCCATAAACTTGGTCCGATTTGTTTCGCTTCTGGATTCTTCCTTCTTGGTGCCTTCAGAATGAGATTCCTTATGTCGTCTCCCCCATAATCAATGAGTCGCTAAACAATGGTCAACTGGACGCTGCTCTCGATAATGCCCGTGCTGATGGCGTAGCGGGTGAGCCCGGCGGTGTCGTGGATGTCGAGCTTCTGCATGAGATGCTCGCGATGCTTCTCGACGGTCTTGATGCCGATGCCGAGTTCCGAGGCGGTTTCCTTGTTGGCCTTGCCTTCGGCGATCAGTTGGAGCACTTCCATTTCGCGCGAAGTCAGCGGGACGGCTTTCTTCTTGACCCGCCCGCGCCGTTCGGCGACTGCGGATCGAATGCGATCCAGACGCCGGGAAACGGAGGGACTGAAAAATGTTTTCCCCTGCTGGACTTCCCGAATCGCCCGGCACACATCGTGAGAGGAGGTTTGTTTGAGCAGAAATCCCACGGCGCCGGACTCGGTCGCGTTTTTGACATACGCGTCATCGCTGTGCGCGGAGAGCATGAGCACCTTGGTGGCCGGGATGGCTTTGAGAATTTGCCGGGTGGCTTCCAGACCATTGAGCAGTGGCATGGCGATGTCCATCAACACCACGGCGGGACGAAGTTTTTTGGCCAGCGCGACGGCCTGGCGGCCCGTCTTGCGCTTCGCCGACCACTTCAATGTCGTCTTCCAGTTCGAGCATCTTGCGAAAGCCTTCGCGCACAATCGTATGGTCTTCCGCCAGCAGAACAGTGATTCGTTTCATAAAGTTTCAAGTCCGGTTCGAGCTGGCTACGTCAGCCGATTTTCCGCCCCCCCGCGCGCGGGCTTTGCCGAGGGGAATCTGCGCCTGGATCGTAGTGCCTTTGCCCGGTGCGGATTCGACAGCGAATTTGCCGCCGACCATCTCCAATCGTTCCCGCATGCCGAGCAGCCCGAGGCGTTTGCCGCCATTGGGGTGCAAGGCGCGTTCCACGTCAAAGGATTTCCCGTCGTCTTTTATTTTCATGCAAACGCAGTCCGGCAGTTTCTGGATGCTCACTTCCACCTGGCTGGCATGGGCATGGCGGGCCACATTGGTGAGCGCTTCCTGGGCGACGCGAAAGAGCACCGTTCGCTTGGCGGTGTCCAATTGTTCGATCTTCGCGGTAAAGGTCGTCAAACTGGCGCGGACGCCCGTGCGCTTGGTAAAGTTTTTCATGAAGGAATGCAGGGCGGGAATCAGCCCCAGGTCGTCCAGCACCGTCGGGCGCAGTTCGCGGGCGAACCGATGCACAATGTCCACCGATTTTTCCACGAGCCTTTGCGTGCTGGAGATTTTCTTCTGGAGGCCCTTGTTGTTGACCGTGGCCTCGGTTTTCAAGGAAGCCAGCCGGACATTGATGCCCGTCAAGGTCTGGGCGATTTCATCATGCAGTTCGCGGCTGATCTTCTTGCGTTCGTCCTCCTGCGCGGACATAAGCTGGCGGGACAGCAGCCGCAATTGTTCCTGCATGTGCCGCGATTGCTTCAGCAACTGGCTGTAGTGTTGCTCGCTCTTGCTGAGGGATTCTTCCACCGATTTGCGCTGGACGATTTCCTGCTGCAATTGCCGGTTCGAGGCGGTCAGATCCGCGCTGCGCCGGTTCAGCGTCTGGATCATTTGCATGCAAATGGGCATTGGCCTCCCGCGCGGTGCGATGCGTTTTCTCGATCGGGGTGATGGCCTCGGCAAAAAAAGTCCCCGCCCGCCGGATCATCCGGTCCCGGGTGCCGGGGGAGTAGTCTGGCAACACCAGGGTAATCAACGCCTGCTCGTGAAACCGGGCCAGGTCCAGCGTCTCCAGACCCATCGCCATGGCCCGGCGTCCCAATCCTGCGCCGACTGCAGAGTCCTTCCGTGGACCTTGCTTCAGGTGTTCGCGCAACGCTGCGACATAGCGTCGCGATAGCCCGTTCAGTTTACGTGCCATTCGGTGCTGCTTTCGTCCGATGGTGAGTGCCGAATTCACGGGCGAACCGTTTTATGCTCTTTACCGATTTATCCACCAGCCGTTGCGTGCTGACAATCTCTTTTTTAAGGCCGTTGGCATTGACGGTGGCCTCCTTTTTCAACGTCAACAGGCGGACATTGATGCCCAGCAACGTCTGGGCAATTTCATCATGCAGGTCGCGGCTGATCTTCTTTCGTTTGTCTTCCTGCGCCGACAGAAGCTGGTGGGTCAGGCGCTGCAAATGTTTCTGCAGGCGGTGGGATTCCTTCAAAAGTTTCCGCGAGTGGTCCCCGCTTTTCTTCAGCGCCCGCTCCACGTTCTTGCGCTGGACGATACCCTGTTTCAAGGACCGGTGGGAGGCCGCCAGGTCCATCGTGCGCCGGCCCAGCGTCTGGCGCAGTTTACTCAAGTGGACGTTGGACTTGAGCGCGGCGCGATGTGTTTCCTCGATCGGGGTGATGGCCTCGGCAAAAAAAATCTCCGCCCGCTTGATGATTCCATCCCGGCTGCTGGAGGCTTCCAGGTCAGCGAGTGCTCCCTCGTGAATCCGGGCCACGTCCAGCGTCTCCAGCTTGAGGGCCGCAGCCTCGTGTCCCAATGTGCGCGCCGTCCTGAATGGCGGGATCGCCCGCGAACCTTGTCGCAGGTGCTTTTGCAGTGCCGCCACATATTGTTGGGACAGCCGGATTAATGTTTGTTTCATGTTGCCATACTGTCTTCGGCGAAATTCTCCCGGATGCTGGAACGCTCAACCACACGCCGGGAATCCGGAACCAAGGTCGGACAATTGTTCCAATCGGGATATAAGGTGTTCTCCGTATGGCGCGTAGGCGGTTTTGGAGCAAAGGTTGAAAGGATTGAAGGTGTTGCTGCTATACCCGGAATTCCTGGACACGTTCTGGAGTTTCAAACATGCGTTGAGATCCATCCAGGATCGGGCGGCACAGCTGGCGCGGGCCAGTATTATTTGTGGACGACAACTTCATTGGTAACAAACCCGGGCTCAAGGACGAATTGCTGCTGGCGTTAATTCGCTGGCGGAAGGGCTGGCGCGGCATGGTGTTTTACACCAGCCATCCACTCATCTGGCCGTCGACGAAGAGTTGATGCGGATGATGATTAAGACCTGCCGGGTGCCGGGCTGTGACCCGTGATGCCCCATTAAGATAAACACCACCCGTTACGCACGTTCTGGTTACACCTGATAGCGAAGGGACTCTGGATGGCGTAGCCTGTCTCCAATATCAAAACCAATTACCAAAAAAGATAAAGGAACAATATGTTCTTAAGCATTAGTGCAGTACTGGGAATTCTGTGGGTGCTGGGGATGGCGTACGGTTACAAATGGGCGGGGCGATCTAATTTTGCTGGCGGCTGCCATCGTCATGTTAGGTTTCGGGCTCCGTCAGTGGTGGCTGCGGCCGGTGGCATAAGCAGTGGCCGGCTTGAGGCGCGGCAATTTTCTTTTCCCCACGATTATCGAAGTGACGGACAAGGCGGTCACCCGGTACAAACGGTCGTGGTTTTGCCACAACAAAACACGACCAAGTCAAAGTTGGAACTCCAGATCGCAGGTGCAGGATCCATACTTGTGGACTGACAACCTCCACTTTGCAGTCCAGCTGAAAAGAGCCTCGAACTGCGTTCTGGTTACACCTGATAGCGAAGCGCTGCCGGACAACGTAGCGTGTCGCCTGCGATAAAACAAAAACACAAAGGCGATAGAAAATTATGATGACCAGGAACAATGCCGTCGTGGCGATTTACAGGTCCCACACCGAAGCTGAAGCCGCTGTCAAGGAATTGCAGCAATCGGGATTTGACATGAAGAAACTGTCGATCGTCGGACGCGACCATCACACGGATGAACACGTGTCGGCTACTACAATGCCGGGGACCGGATGAAATATTGGGGGAAAAAAGGGAGCCTTCTGGGGCGGGATATGGGGACTGTTGTTCGGTTCCGCGTTCTTTTTGATTCCCGGCGTCGGGCCGTTGCTCGTGGCGGGGCCGCTCGTCGGCTGGATCATCGGGGCACTGGAAGGCGCGGTGGTGGTGGGCGGTCTGAGCGCGATTGGCGCCGGCCTCTACAGCCTGGGCATCCCCAAGGACAGCATTCTGCAATACGAGACGGCGCTGAAGACCGGCAAGTTTGTCGTGATCGCCCACGGCAACGCGGAGGAAACAGCCCGCGCCCGGGAGATCATCAACCGCACCAACCCGGATGAGTTGGAAGAACATCAGCCCTCACTCACCAATCTCCGAGCCGCAACTCGTGGAAGCATAGCCTGAAAACAGAACACAACCACTCAATGAAACAAAAATCAAAATCATGAAAAATAAAATATTGTTCCTCACCTTCCTTTCCATCGCCGCTGTTGCGGTGGGCTGCAATAAAGAGCAGACCACCTCGCAGCAGATGGACAAGGTCCAAACCGAAACGAAGCAGGCCGCGCAGGACATGAAGGATTACACCTTCGCGCAGAAAGCTGAATTCGTCAAAGCCATGCAGGGCCAGTTGGACGCGCTCAACAAGGATCTGGACCAGCTCTCCGCCAAAATTGAAAGATCCAGCGATGCGGTCAAGGCCGAGGCCAAACCCAAACTCCAGGCGTTGCGCGACCAGGCGGCCCAGTTGAACCAGCAGCTGGACGATGCCCAGAACGCCACCGAGTCCACCTGGGACAGCGTCAAAGCCGGCTTCCAGAAGGCTTACGAAGCGACGAAGGACGGTTTCAACAAGCCCGCCAATGGGTGAGCGACAAAATCGCGCCTTGAGATGAGAATAAAAAATTTATGAATAAAACCAAACGCTTGGGCGTTAAAATCGGATTTGTATTATGCACTGCGCTCATAGGCGCACTGACCGGATACCCGACCTGCGGGCAACCATCGGTATCGGTCGGGGTGAGTGTGTCGCTGCCCTCGGTGGAGATTCGCGCCGAAAGCGATTTTTATGAGCCGCTCGCGCCGCAAGGGGAATGGGTGGTTATCGGGTCCTATGGCCGCTGCTGGAGGCCGCGCCACGTTGAGGCGGATTGGCGTCCCTATTGCAACGGCAGCTGGCAAAGGACCGACGCTGGCTGGTATTGGGTGAGCGATGAGCCGTGGGCCTGGGCCACGTATCATTATGGTCGCTGGGATTTCGCCGACCAATACGGCTGGTATTGGGTGCCGCAGACACAATGGGCGCCGGCCTGGGTTTCCTGGCACAGCGGCGGCGGATACATTGGCTGGGCGCCGTTGTACCCGTCGAACGTGAGAGTCATCTCGCCACGAGCGTATGTCTTTGTCGAAGAACGGCATTTCATGGAGCCCGTTCAGCCGTACCACGGTGGTCGTCAATAACACCACCATCATCAATAAGACCGTGATCAACGAAGCCCCAACCTCCGCTGCCATCGAAAAGGTAAGCGGACGAAAAATCCAGGCGGTCCCCGTTCAGGAACTACGCCACCGGGATGAAGCCCCGGTCGTCGCGCAGCAACGGAAACTCGCAGCGAACAGTGACCAAAAGATTCAGACGCCAGTTCCCAGCGAGGCACAACCCGCCGAAACGAAAGTAGTTGTGGCGCCCGAGCCATCACGGATTCAGCAACCCGCCGCCGGCACGCATGAGTTGGCAGCGCCGGCTCCGAAGCCCGGCCAGGCGCCGAGCGTGAAACACGAGCCCGCTCCCGCAGCTCCGGAATATAAGCCTCAGCCCAAGCCTGAAGGCAATCATCCCCCGACGATTACGGAACCAGCCGGGCAAAATGCCAATAAACAATCGGTAAAGCCGGAAAAGTCCGCCCAGCCACCGAATACAAAAGTGCAGCAGGTGCCGAAGCAGCCTGCCACGGAAAAGCCGGCCGCAGGTGGAAACAATGGTGCGAACCCGGCGGATAAAGGACACGACAAAAACCCCAACGACCAGCAATGAGGGCAAGGAAGGGTGTGAAGGATTCGCCTGGGGCATGAGCGGCAACACCTGTTCCCGCCGCTCGGAGTGATTTACTGTAAACCAACAGAACAAACGAAAGGACAGACCAATATGAACAAACAAACACAAGCAACGGGTAATGACATGGGTACGCTCGCCGAAGATGCGCGCGCCTTGATGGCCGCCACTGCCGACGTGGCCGGAGAAAAAGTCGGGGATGCCCGCAAACGCCTCGCCGCCGCATTGGAACGCGGCAAGGAAATCTATGGCCGCGTTAAAGAGAAGGCCGTCGAGGGCGCCAAAGCCACCGACCAGGCCGTGCATGAACATCCTTATCAAGCCATCGGCATCGCCCTCGGGGTCGGCGCACTCGTTGGTTATTTCGTCGCCCGCCGGTGTTCCCGCCATGACGACTGATCCCGTCATGGAACCAGCCACCGTCCATCTCGTGCAAATGTCGACGACGTCGAAACATTTCGCGCGACGGTTATTGACCATTGGCGAAAACCGCCTGGAATTGTTGATGGTGGAAGTGCAGGAGGAGCGCGAGCGCCTCTTGTACGCCATCCTGTTGACCCTCGGCGTGGCAGTGTTCGTCTTTCTTGCCGGAGTCGCGCTGACCGTCGCCATCGTGGTTTTGCTGTGGAAAATCTCGCCGGTTGCGGTGCTTCTGGTATTGACCGGCCTCTATGCTGCCATCGCCCTGTTTATCTACCGGCGCTTCACCGCGCTCCAGCGCGATTGGAAAACGCTCCCGGCAACCCTGGATCAATTCAGAAAGGACCGCGCATGTTTGGAAACCATCCTCGAGTGAATCCGCTTGAATCACGGAAACGATTGTTGATCGCGGAAAGTGAACTCAATCGCGCCCAACTGGCGCAGGAATGGGTCGCGCTGACGGCGGGCGTTCGCACGCTCACCGGTCGCGTCAGGTCCTACGGCACGATTGCCTCGACGGCGGCGTTGCTGATGGCAGGCCTCGCGGCCTTCCGACGCAGCCGGCACACGAACGCCGAGGTGAAACCTTTCTGGCTACAGACGGTGTTGAAAGGTGTGCAAGCCGCCGGCTCCATCTGGCTGGCATTCCGCGCGCGATCACGTTGAGGGCCTGACAGACACATTTAATAATATGGATGCCGCCACGACAACCCGGCCCATTGTGGCCAAGGATGACTCGACGGTCGCAGCAGCGTCGCAGGCAGACGCGATCAAAGGCGAACCTCCGCCCGCTGAACGGATTGCTCGCTGTGACCAAAACGACGCCGGTGCAAATCGTTTTGATTGTGCTGGGCACGATCGCCTTCCTTTATTTTGCCCGTCCGGTGGTCTTGCCGGTCTTCCTGGCTTGTGTGGCGGGAATGACCTTGAAACCACTCATCCGATGGTCGTCCTGCTGCCACATTCCGCCGGCGCTTTCCGCCGCGGTCGTGCTTTGTCTCCTGGTGGCCGCCGTCGGGGTTGGTTTCTTTCAACTGGGCCGGCCGGCGTTGGCGTGGATGAATGAAGCGCCGCAACACATGACCGAGTTGCGGCAGCGGGTTCAGAAAATGTTTCCGCGTGTCGCCCGCTTCAGCCAGGCGGCGGCGGCGGTGAACAACCTGGGCGCGACCGAGGCAGGAAAAAAAGGAAGAACAAGAGAAAGCGCCCACGGTCGAGGTCAAAGACAACCGCGGCACCAGCTCAATCCTTAACTGGACCGGAACCTTCCTGGTGGGCATGGGCGAGACGTTGGTGTTGCTTTATCTGTTGCTGGCCTCCGGCGACTTGTTCTTGCAGAAACTGGTCCGCGTGATGCCCACGTTGCGCGACAAGAAGCGCGCGGTCGAAATCAGCCACGAGATTCAGCAAAACATTTCCAATTATCTGTTCTCGGTTTCGCTGATCAATATTGGCCTGGGTATGGTCGTGAGCGCGGGTCTCTATTTCATGGGCGTGCCCAATGCCGCGATGTGGGGAATGCTCGTGGCGGTGCTGAATTTTGTTCCCTACTTTGGCCCCGTCGCCGGAGTCATCCTGCTGGCCGCGGTCGGTCTGCTTACTTTCGACACGCTCTGGAAGGGGCTCCTGCCGCCCGCCTGGTATCTGCTGCTCCACCTGCTGGAAGCGAACCTCATTACGCCGGTGTTGCTCGGGCGCCGGTTCACGCTCAATCCGGTGGTCATTTTTGTTTCGTTGATCTTCTGGACCTGGCTCTGGGGTGTGCCCGGCGCTTTGTTGTCGGTGCCAATCCTGGTTTCGATCAAAGTCGTTTGCGACCGCGTCCCCGCGATGTCGCCCGTCAGCGAACTGCTCTCCCGATGAACCGGCAACATTTTATCACCGCGTCCCAATGAATCCATCTGCCGAAAACATGGTGAACCGGGCGGGCGCGTGGAGCCGCCACTCTCTGCTAACAGCTGGCGGGCGTGGGCGGATTCGTGCGCGCGCAATGGGATGAGTTGCGGCATGCGGCGGCGGTGATCGGGACGGTGCTTTACGTCTGTGTTCAACCGCGCTACTGGGTGCGCACGGTGCGAAAGGCGTTTGCCCGGCAGGTCCTGTCCATCGGCGTCGAACCGCTCTGGTTTGTCGGCGCGGTGGCGGTGTTCGTCGGCATTTCGGTGGTGGTGCAACTCACCTTCTGGGTTGGTCGAAGCGGGGCAGTCACAACTGCTCGGGCCGCTGCTGGTGACCGTCGTGGCGCGTGAACTCGGTCCGGTGCTGATCAACCTCGTGGTGATCGTCCGCAGCGGCAGCGCGATGACGACCGAACTGGGCGTCCTCAAAATCAACGGGGAAGTCCGCGCGCTGGAAACGCAGGGAGGCGATCCGTTCCTGCAACTCGTCATGCCGCGCGTGCTGGGCATGGCAGTCTCCACGTTTTGCCTGACGATTGTTTTTATCCTCGTCGCTTTCGCGAGCGGTTACTTGTTCGCGGCCTGGATGGGGAAAGGCAGCCGTGATTTGCTTTTGTTTGCGGACACCGTGTCGGGCGCGGTTCAGCCCAAAGACATTTTCAACATCCTCGCCAAAAGCATCCTGCCCGCACTGTTTGCCAGCGCGTCCTGTTGCATCGGCGGGCTGGGCGTCGGCGGATCGGTCACGGAAATTCCGCAGGCCACGCAACGGGCGCTCACCCGCTCCGTCGCCGGACTGTTTGTCATCTCCGCCGTGGTATCGCTGCTGACTTACCTGTGATTATGAACGAAACGACCAACATCCCTGAACCTTTACGCCGTGATGACCGGGACCAGCGGTTGGAACAGCGCTTCAAATTCCGGCGCGTCAACGAAATCACCGGCACGTTCGTGCTCGTCGTGGTCGCCGTGCTGATCGCCGCCGTCGTGTGGACGGGCCACAGCCAGCGCTGGTTCAAAAGCCGCGTCACGCTGCGAATCGTCTTGCCCGAGGCGGGCGCGGCGGGAATCCGGCAGGGCTCGGAGGTTTACTTTCTGGGCACGCTCGTGGGATCGGTCTCCGATGTCGTAGTGGATGAAACGGGCCGCATGGAAGCCCAGGCAAACATCCGCCGCGACTTCTTCCGGTTCGTGCGCGCGGATTCATCAGCGGTCGTCAAAAAGAAATTTGGCGTGGCCGGCGATTCGTTTTTTGAAATCACCCGCGGCGAGGGCCAGCCGTTGCCGGAAAAGAATGCTTCCATCGTCTGCAACGAGCAGTTTCAAAGCGCGCTGGAAGCGGCGGTCGAGGAAGTCCGCAGCGAGGCCATGGTCGTGTTGAAAAAAACCAGCACCGGCCTGGATACGTGGACCATGCTCGGCACGAACCTCATACAACACGCAGGGAGCGGTTGGACCAACTGGTTGCCGGCGTTCAGGCGGGCAAGGGCACGGTGGGAAACTTGCTGACCGATCCCGCAACCGCGGACGAGCTGAAGACGCTGCTCGTCAAGGCCAACCAATCGGTGGACGAACTGCAAGTCACGTTGAACAACCTTCAGCAGGCCAGCACCAATCTGCCGGCGATCAGCGATGCCGTTGGCCAGGAGGCCAAAGATCTTCCCGGACTGGTGAGGCAAACGCAGACTTCGATGCGCGAAGTGGAGCGGTTGGTTGAAGCCATGCAAAAGACCTGGCTCCTGCGCAAATACGTGAACCAGACAAACCCGCCGCCCGCTCAATCCGCTGTCCGAACCTGCCGTGCCGCGAAACGGAGCCGGTGAGAGCCCTCCATTCGCCGAGGGATTCGGCAAACTGAGTTTCAAGCCAAACCGGATTCCGCCGGGTCATTCGCAATAAACACCTTCTGGTTACACCCCATAGCGCGGGGGCGGCCTGCCGCTTAACGTGTTTCTCGTATTTAAACATCCATAACGTAACGACCAAAAGAAAAGCATAATGAAAATGAAATCAACCTATCCGCTCGCACTCAGTCTGGTGGCGGGCGCCCTGTTAGTCACCAGCCCATCCCTGCGCGCCTCCAGTACGGACAGCCGCATCGAATCGTCCGCCGCCAAGTCCTATGTGTTCAAAACCTACCTCAAGGATGATTCGATCAAGACGGAATCCAAGAACGGCGTCGTCACCCTGACCGGCACGGTCGCCGAGGCGTCCCATAAATCCCTGGCCGAAGACACCGTGGCGAGTCTGCCCGGCGTCAAGAGCGTGGACAATCAACTGCTGATCAAAGGCGAACAACCCGCCGAACATTCGGACGCCTGGATCAGCATGAAAGTGAAATCCGCGCTCCTGTTCCATCGCAACGTGAGCGCCACCGGCACCACCGTGTACGTCGAAAGACGGCATCGTCACCCTGCAAGGTGAGGCGGCCAGCATGGCGCAGAAGGAACTGACCACCGAATACGCCAAGGACATTGACAACGTCAAAGAGGTCAAGAACGAGATGACGATTGCCACGGACTCCGGCCACGCCGGACGCAACCATCGGCGACAAGATTGATGACGCCTCCATCACGGCCCAGGTCAAGTCGTCGTTGATGTCGCATCATTCGACCAGCGCCATGCATACCGGAGTTGCGACGACGGACGGCGTGGTCACCTTGAGCGGCATTGCCAAAAACGACGCCGAAAAGAGCCTGGTCACCAAGCTCGTCACCGACATCAACGGTGTGACCAGCGTGATCAACAACATGACCATCGCCGTGCCGGTGGCCAAGAACTAAACAGTCAATTCGCTGTTGGCTGGCGCGAAAGCGCGCCAGCCGCAGCAAACCAACTAAAAAGAAAATTTTATGTTATACACCATTGCGGTAGTACTGCTCGTTCTGTGGCTGCTGGGTCTGGTGAGCGGTTACACGATGGGCGGGTTCATTCACGTCCTGCTGGTCATTGCCATCGTCATGGTGCTCGTCAACCTCATTTCCGGGCGCAGACGGCTGAATTAAGAAGCTGTCTAACAAAGAAATAACCTGTAGATTCAATATGAACACAAAAACCATCGTTGCCGTCCTTCTGGTCACCCTGGGCATCGTGGTGCTCGCTTACTCGGGCATCACCTTCACGACGCCGGGAAAGCCGGTCGAATTTCTCGGCATGCACATTGAAACCACGGACAGCCATTTTATCCCGCCAGCCGTCGGCGCGCTCGCACTCGTCGGCGGAATCGTATTACTGCTCGTAAAACCCGGGCGGATTTGACGCGAGGAGCCAGCGCCTGTGCTGGCAAACCAGTCGAATTGCTCATCCATAACACGATGATTCCAAATCACAGCCATTTGATTGAAGGCATATCAGGCGGGAAAGCAGGCGGTGCGGAACGTTTTCGGCGTTTGAGATGGAATGAGTTGGTGACGCGTGGTGACTTTGTCGAGGACGGGAATCAGGGTTTTGAACCGTGGGCCGGACCGGGCGGGTTCCGAGCCGACGCGTTTGTGAAACCAATTTACCGGAGGAGAGTTAACGGGAAAATGTGAAATGAAAGTAAAAATATTCGAAGTTGTTCTTCGCAAGCTCCCCTCCGGCAAGTCGCCGGCGACGGCCCTGGAAGAACAGCTCAACCAATTCCTCGCGCAACACCCGGACCTGAAGCTGGTGTCCACGCACATGAGCACCCTGGTCTCGCCCGCCGAGCCGAATGCCATGCCGAGGCCGGAGGAATCATCCATCATCATCTTCTGCACGCTATACTATACCGACTAAAGTACGCGACGGATATGCAACCCAACACCGCCAATATCCCGGAGACG
>CAVPTH010000022.1:0-84690 GCA_963708525.1 uncultured Verrucomicrobiae bacterium
GAAAATTTTCTCGGTTCCCTCGCCAACGCGTGGGCCGATCGCCCCAAGGAAGCGGAATTTCTCGGCAACCCGTCGTTTCACCGCCTGTTCCTGCAACCGCGCCAGCTCAAGCCGCGGCTGATCGTCAAAGGCAGCGGGATTGACTG
Organism: uncultured Verrucomicrobiae bacterium; assembly: GCA_963708525.1. Classification (GTDB taxonomy): domain Bacteria; phylum Verrucomicrobiota; class Verrucomicrobiia; order Limisphaerales; family UBA11358; genus UBA11358. The sequence goes on from CAVPTH010000022.1 coordinate 147, forward strand.
GCTGGCGGTCTCGGCCGAGTGGGAAGCAGGAAGGGCTCAAGCTCAGCAAGGCGGACCTCGAACGCCTCGCCAGCGCGACCGGCCGCTTCGTCAAGTTGCCCGATTCCGGCTGGGTGGAGCTCGACACCGGCGCCGTGCAATCCGCGCATGAAGCCATGGCCGACATGGGTGTGGACGGCCTCATCGCCGGTGCCGCAGAAGGTCGGCCTGGAACACGTCGCGCACCTGGACGAAGACGGGTTCACGCGTTTCGCGGATTCACCCGAAGCCAAGGCGTTGCGCGAGCAATTCGAAGATTTCAAAGGCGTTCCGTCGATGGATTTGCCCGACAGCGGTGAAGGCCGACTTGCGCCCGTATCAAAAGGACGGTTTCGATTTTCTCTGCTCACCTCACCAGATCAGGCTGGGCGGCATTCTGGCCGACGACATGGGTCTGGGCAAAACGCTCCAGACGCTCACCTGGCTGGCGTGGCTGCAAGGAACGCAACACGAAAAACCCCAAACCGTCGCTGGTCATCTGTCCGGCGTCGGTGCTGCACAACTGGCGGCGCGAAGCGAATCGTTTCACGCCGCAACCTGAAAGTGCTCGTGCTCGAAAGCGGCGCGGCGCGGCACAATCTGCGCAAACAGATCCCGCAGCATGATCTGATCGTGACCAACTACGCCCTGCTCCGCCGCGATTTGGAGGAGCTGCAAAAATTCGCGTTCCGCGCGGTGATTCTGGACGAGGCGCAATTCATCAAGAACCCGGGCGCGCAGGTCACGCAATCGGTCAAGCAACTCAAATCCGAACATCGCCTCGCGCTTACCGGCACGCCGCTCGAAAACCGGCTGCTCGATTTGTGGAGCATCGTGGATTTCATCCAGCCCGGTTACCTCGGCAACCAGGAGCAATTTATCGAGACGTACGAACCCCGCTCGCGCGGCGAAGAGGCCGTTCCCACGGCGGAAGCGCGTGGCGAGAAGACCGAGTCGGCCCAACGTATTGCGCGCCGCCGGCTTTCGGCCAAGTTGCGCCCGCTGCTGCTGCGCCGCCTGAAAAAGCACGTCGCCAAGGATCTGCCGGATCGCATCGAGCAACGCCGCGATTGTCCGCTGGGCGACGAGCAACGGAAACTTTATCTCGCCGAATTGCGCCGCAGCCGCGACCAGATCATGCAGGCCGTGCCAGGAACAGGGCCTGAACAAGAGCAAGATGCACGTGCTGGCCGCGCTCACGCGGTTGCGCCAGATTTGTTGCCACCCGGCACTGGTGGGCAGCGACTCCGCTTCTGGCAAGACCGAGACGCTGTTCGAGTTGCTCGATCCGCTGGTTGCCGAGGGCCAGAAGGTTCTGGTGTTCAGCCAGTTTGTGCAGATGCTGCACATGCTGGAGAAGGAATGTCACGACGCGGCAAATCAACACGCACATTCTCACCGGCCAGACGAAGGACCGGCAGGAGGTCGTCAGCGCGTTCCAAAGCGATACCAGCGCCGGCGTGTTCCTGCTGAGCTTGCGCGCGGCCGGCACCGGTTTGAACCTGACGAACGCCAGTTACGTGGTGCTTTACGATCCGTGGTGGAATCCGGCGGTCGAGGCGCAGGCCATTGACCGCTCGCACCGCATCGGCCAGACGCAGACCGTGAACGCCTACCGGCTGATTGCGCCCGGCACCGTGGAGGAAAAAATCTGGGAACTGCAACAGAGCAAGGCGCAGACGATTGCCGACGTGCTTGGCGAGGAAGGTTTCGCCCGCAGCCTCACGGCGACGGATTTGGAATATTTGTTCGCGGAGGAGTGAGCCGCACGATAGTGATATGGAGTGTGGTGGCATGACACCGCTTTCCTTCGACGCGACGTGTCGCGTCGGCCCAAAGCGCGGACATGTCCGCGCACTCCAAACATGGTACGGGTTTATGAACTGGCCACACGCGCCAACCCATTGGCTGTTTGATTCTGGCCTTTACATGGTCACCGCCGGTACGTACCAAAAGCTTCCGCACCTGCACACACCCGACCGGCTGGATTTCTTTCTCGAATCCCTGTTCGCCTGCGCCGGTGAGTTCGGTTGGGACCTGCGCGCGTGGGCAGTGCTGGCCAATCATTATCATTTCGTGGCCGTCTCGCCCCCCGAGCCCGGCAGTTTGCAGAAATTTCTCGGCAAACTTCACATGAAGACCGCCAAACAAATCAACCTGTGGGACAATACGCCTGGACGGAAAGTGTGGTTTCAATTCTGGGACAGCCGGATCACGTTTGAAAAATCCTATCTGGCGCGGCTGCATTACGTGCATTACAACCCGGCTCTGCATGGCGTGGCGCCACTGGCGGAGAATTACAAATGGTGCTCGGCGTCATGGTTCGCGCACAACGCTTCGCCGGCGCTCGTGACGACGGTGAAAAGTTTTAAGACGGACCGCCTGTCCGTACCGGATGATTTTTGATAGACGAGTTTGGCAGCCCGAGATCACTGTTATGGAGTGCGGTGGCATGACACCGCTTTCCTTTGACGCGACATGTCGCGTCGAACCAAAGCGCGGACATGTCCGCGCACTCCAAAGTTCGTAGTTCGGACAATCATCATCTTACACGGTCGGACCATGAAAAGTGCGGAAATCAGTTCAAGGTGATTCTGGACAAAGGCTTAAACGCAAAATATCGTTCCAGTCATGAAACAGGATAGGCTAAACACCCAGCCGCCTACTAACTGTTAGACCACTCGAACGCGTATGGCACATCCCGATCTCGACCAACTTTTGAACGCATTGCTTCCTTTCACACAGCAGATGCTTTCCAAGCACTGGAGAGTTCTTTCCACATGTGGTTCGGCCATGAGCGCGGACGGGAAGATTGAAGCGCATGCCGCTTACGACGGCGACGAGCAACCACCATCGACAGCAGCTCATTGATTTGCTTACGCAGGGATTTCGTCGCAAGCCGCCACTGGCAAGATTCGAGCCGGCCGCCATTTGCCTGGACGATATACGCACCTATCCCTCCCGGGGCTTCAGTCAGAGAAGACGGACAGCGATTTGTGTGAGTGCGGAGCATCAAAATGGAGAGGCGGCAGATGTTTATTTGCCCTACAAGAAAGGTATGGTTTGGCAAGATTTCATACGGAGAGATGTTCGCGGGCAAAACGGCCGAGGGAGTTTTTTGTATGATGACACGATTGGTCATAATGCTTTAGATAGACTGCTTAAATCCCAAATTCTAGATCTGTCGTTCACTGCAACCTCAGCGGCAGTTGGAAGACGTAACCGTAGAGTTGCGACAGCGTTCCGCCGGTGTGCTGGTTGCTCAAATCCCGACCGAAGACGAACGTCGCGGCGGGCGCGTAACTCTGGATCGTCAGGCAGTAGGTGTTGTTGACCATGATGCCCAGCAATTCGCCGGTGCGGCTGAAAACCAGGTCGCCGCGCGATGGATTGAATTTGCCGAACAGTCCTTTCAACAGGCTGCGGTCCAGCTTCACGTACTGCGGCGTGTTCATGTCGATCTGAAAATTGCATTGTCCATAGTATTCCTCGCTTGCGCCGACGAGCACGGCTTCCTGGAACTTGTAGGGGTCGGAAGAGAGCTTGTAAATCTTGCAGCCCAGTTTCTGCGCTTCCGCCCGCGATACCGGCATCATGACGACGCGCGGGTCCTGGGCATTAAAGGCCATTGACCCCAGCGACACCTGGTGCCCGTTCCAGCTCAACGATCCTGCTAGTTTGTCCCAGTCGGTGCCCGGATCCCACAACGTCACCGGCGTGTCCTGCACGTGGCAGAGCGCGAAATAATGCGTTCCGTCGGTCACGAGCACGGTGGCGGTTTGTTTGTCCTTGGTGGTGTCCATGTTGAACATGCTGGTGCGCCAGGCGGAAATGCCGGCCTCGACGCGATTGGACACGAAGTCGCTGAAGATGGTATTCGGCGCGAGCGGACTGTTCTGCCGGATTTCCTGCGCCAATTGGACGGAATTGGTCGCCAACGTCTTGAAGCTGTCGGCCAGCCGGGCGTTCTCGGCCTGCTGCACCTGGACTTGCTGCTGCATGAGGGCGGCCTTTTCAGCAGCGGCGTGTGCCTGCACCTCGGCCAACTGGAGCTGGTTGGACAGTTGCTGTTTCTCGGACAGGGCCAGCTGGCTCGTTTGCGTGAGCTGATTCAACTGCAATCGCAGCGCGGCGACCTGATCGGATTGCCGTTGGGCATCGGCTTCGGTGGCCGCCAGTTTCTGTTGCGCCTGTTCAGAATTGTTCTTCAATTGCCGGTTTAAGTTTTCGGCGTTGGCCTGCGCCGCGGCAACTTGTTGCTGCAATTGCTGGTTTTCCTGCGCGCGCTGGTCGGTCACGTTACGGGCCTCTGCCAGTTGTTGCTGCAATTGTTGCTGGCTGCGGCGTTCGTCCTCGAGCGCCTGTTTCATGACGGCGGTAAGGTCGTTGCCGGGATTGGTGACCGGCACGGGCGCAATGACGACTTTCGTCGGGGGCGCCGAGCTGTCGTCGGCCATGTGGTTGATGTCCGTCGAAAACGTCAACAGACTCAGCAACAGGAAATCACAGATGACAATGAGAATACTTCGGTTCATGAGTAGGCGGAGGCAGGAGTGGTGGCCGGTGCCATGTTTTCGGGAGTTTGGGTTTCCGCCTGCAGCAATAATTTCCGCCGTGTCGGGCGCAGGTGGAAGATTTTGAAGATGACGACGAAGATGATGCCGAACGACGTGGAGGAATAGGCCGCCATCAGGCTGAATTTGACCAGTCCCATCGAGGCGATGATGAGCGAGACGATGGTACCGACGAAGCCGAGATAGAGGCCGGCGTCGAACAGGTGGTCTTCATTCTCCAGCAGTTTAAGCTTCATACGCGGCGGCACGTGTTGTCGGCGGATTTCCGCCAGCTTGACGATGCACATCGTGTACAACAGCGCTTGCAACACGAAGAACAACAGGATGGTTATCAGGATAGTAGGGTTCATGATGTTTTGTTGGAGGTTGGCAATCCCTGCGGGGACCCCGCCGCTCGCCGTGAGCGGCAGCAGTCGAAAGGAGAATCCCCCTTTCTGGGTCTCCTGGGCGAGAAACGGCTCGCTCAGGAGCAGGACCACGAGCAGGAACCCCAGTGAAAATAAAAATTCCCGGGCCAGATGGAATCCGCGCACCTGCAGCGGACGTTCCAACGGCGAAACGGGTGGACGGGCAAAATGCATGGACGCCGCCAAAAGAAAACCGCTGAACAAATAGGCCAGCCATTTGGCCGCCATCGCCAGCTGCGGTTGCTGCAGGCCATAATCCGCAGCGCGATAAAAGAAATTGTTAATGGATTCAAACGCAGTAACGCGCCGCTCCCATTCCGGCCGATAAAAGCGCTGACCGCGTTCTGCCAGTTCCGCCACGCCACCGCCACCGTAAGCGAGGCCGGCCCCGAGGTCTTTGAGGCCGGTCTGACTGAATTTGCCGAGGTAACCGGCCACCGCCGCAGGCTTGCCCGATAATTCGACGGCGGCAAAGAGCACCGGCAATTGGGATCCGGCAATACGGCTTTGGCCGGCCAGTTGATGGAGCGTTGCGGTGTCCGGGACCTGCGCGACAAACGCCGCCAGCTGGTCCCAGTTGAATCGTTCACCCAGCGACAGGAAATCCAGGAGCGTTTCCTCGAGCGGTCTGCTGTCGCCGCCTTGATTGGCCTGTTCGGCCAGCGTTGCAATCCGGCCGTCCAGACTGGCGGTCAAGTGGCCGTTATTCGACAACAGTCCACAAATGGCAACCGCTGCGTCAAAGGCCTGGCCCGAAGCAGACGAAGAGGAAGGCAGAAGCACCGTTTTGGTCAGAGACCGGCTGCGCATCAACTCCTGCACGGCGAACGATGGTGAATGGCTCAATGAAGTGAGCGCCGCTTCACGATTTTGCTGACGGACAATGAAGTCGGTGAAGGGGGGCGCCGGGATGGTATCGACGAAAAGATTTTGTACGCGCGTATCATTGCCCCAGGTGAGCGCCGACGGATTTTGCCGCGCCTGGGCGGCGATGATCTCGTCGAGCCGGTCCCAGCCCGGAAAGGCTTCCAGTCGCGCCGCTTGCATCAGCATCTGGGCCGCGCCCAATCGCTGTTCGCCGGCGAGGATCCGTCCCTGCTCCAGCAACGCGGGTCCATTCCGACTGGCTCGGGCGAGAATACCGGCATCGACGGCCCGCAAGTGCATAGGCACCAACAGTCCGCCGGCAAGCAGTGCCAGTCCAAGAACGGAACAAACTAAAAACCACAGCCATCGCATTTTATGACTTTTTCTGAAAACAAGTTCCTTGTCGTTGGGCATTAGACCGGGTGCTGACAATCCCTGTTCAAAGCAAAAAGGCTGCCAACCTGCCGGCGCGCTGCACACCATTTATTCGTACCGCAACGAATCAATCGGGTCAAGATTCGCCGCCTTGTAGGCAGGATAAGTCCCGAATATGATCCCGACGAGGGAACAGATGAACAGACCCAGTACGATCCAGTCAACCGGAATCGCTGGCGGGACTTTCATGAACCAAGCCAGGGCATTGCCGCCGAGAACACCAAAGCCCACGCCAATCACGCCGCCGATTTCGCACAGCACAATGGCTTCCATGATGAATTGCACCATGATGTTGCGCGTTTGGCGCCGATGGCGCGGCGCACGCCGATTTCGCGGGTCCGTTCCGTCACCGAGACGAGCATGATATTCATGATGCCGACGCCGGCCGCGATGAGCGCGATGGAGCTGACGATGGTTACCCCAATACGCACCGCCCGGGTGAACGAATCGAATTGTTCAATCAACGAGTCGTTGGAAAAGAGTTCGAAATCATCCGGCGCGCCCGGCGGGACCTTTCGAATGGCACGCAACGCGCCGCGCACCTGCTCAATGCAGTCGTTGTAGCTGGCCGAGTCGCGCGATTGCACCAGAATGGTCAGATCATCCCACCACCGGCCGTAGCGGTTGAGCGCCGTGGTGACGGGGATGATGGCGAAATCATCCTGTTGTCCTCCCATCGAACCTCCCTTGGCCGCGAGCACGCCCACCACCACGTATTTGTAGCCATTGATTTTGATTTCTTCGCCCACGGCCGAGCCAAAGGGAAAAGCCGTTTTGGCCAGGGCGCTGCCCAGCACACAAACATCGCGCGCGTCTTCCACGTCGTTGTCCGTCAACACGCGCCCATCGTCAATCTCCCAGTTGCGCGCCGGGAAACTGCCGGCGGTTTCACCCATTAATTCGGTACTGGGCGACGTCTTGGCGTAACGGGTCGAAACCTGGCCGCGCCAGAAATCCCCTTCAATCCCCACGTTGATCGCAAGCGTGGCTTTCTCCGCCACCTGTCGTCCCTGTTCCAGAGTGACATATTTGCGCCGCCGGTATTTCTGCCAGTCGGAGTTATTGCCGAACTGGATTTGCGGCCAACGTTGGATGGCAAAGGTCTGGCTGCCGAGCCCGCTCATCCAGTTTTCCGCATTCCGCTCCAGCACACGCATGGCCGTCATCACGACAATAATGGAGAAAACGCCAATCAACACTCCAAGCAACGTGAGCGACGAGCGCAACTTATGCGCCTTCAGGGCGTTCATGGCCATGGAGAAGCTCTCCCGGACTTCGGCGAGTAACAATGTGGGTCTATTAAATTTCATTCACTTCTTAAGGCCTCCACCGGGTCCATCCGCGCCGCCCGCCAGGCCGGCAGGAAGCCGGAAACGACTCCCGTGAACAAGGATACGAGCAGGGCCATAATGACAATGTTTACGGACATGGTGGCCGTGAATAAAAAGTGCGTCACCAGCAGTGTGATCAACCAGGCGATGCCCAGGCCGATGATCCCGCCCATGAGACAAATGCAAGCGGCCTCGATCAAAAATTGCAGCAAAATGTTACGGCGCTTGGCGCCGATGGCTTTGCGCACGCCGATTTCGCGCGTCCGTTCGACGACCGAGACGAACATGATGTTCATGATTCCGATGCCGCCGACGAACAGCGACAGGCTGGTGACAAACAGGCCGATAATGGCGATCGTGCGGGTCTCTTTGTGAAACAGGTCTACAAACTGGTCCTGTTGATTGATGGCAAAATCGTCCGGTTCATCCGGACGCAGATGGCGGATGTGGCGCATCGTCTGGCGTAGTTCCTCCCGGGTCTCATCCAATTGTGCCAGGCCGTTGGCTTTGATTTCAATACTCACGTCCGGCCGGTTCCAAATTTCGGCCAGGAATTCCCGGAGCGGAACGACAACGCGGGTGTCCAGATTAAGGCTCCCAAACAAGCTTCCTCGCTTTTGTAAGACACCGACAACCAGGAAGGATTGGTCCGCAATTTTGATGCGGTTACCTAGCGGCGAATCGCTGCGAAACAGATTTGTGGCCAACTCGCTGCCGAGCACGCAGACCGGCTGGCTGCCCTCGGCATCCGCTTCGGTCAGAAACCGGCCTTGGGCCACGGCGGCCCCTGTGGTCAACAGATTATCCGGTGTCGTGCCCAATATCGTTACGCTGTCGGCGCTGCGATCCTTGTATTTCACCGTCTCGTAGTCATAGGCCGTAGGGTCGATGGCGGAGGCCAGAGTCAGTTGCTGCCTCAGCGCCTCGGCGTCCTCCGGTCGGACGGGTCGGCGTTTCTGCATTTTGAACCAGTCATCATAGGAATTATTCAACCAACTGACCCGCGATATGAAAAAGGTATCTCCGCCCATGGCCGAAAGGCTTTTCACGAATGCCTGGTCCAGTCCGTGGATGGCCGCGCCCATGAGGGTGACCGTAACGATGCCGATGACGATGCCGACGGTGGCGAGTGCCGAGCGCATCGTGTTCGCGCGGACGGCGTTCCATGACATCGCCAGGCTTTCCGGGATTTCAGCAAAGAATTTCACGGCCGCCCTGGGTCGAGAGCCGTCGGTCGAAGATCGAGAGCCGGACTGATTCTGCCCTCGACTTTCGACTCTCGCCCCTCGTCGTGTTTCTCGTCGCTGGCAATCAGTCCGTCACGAATGCGGATGATCCGGCGGGCCTGTTTGGCGATGTCTTCCTCATGGGTGACGACGATGATGGTGTTGCCCTTTCGTGAAAGTTCCTCGATCAACGCCATGATTTCCGCACCGGTTTTGGAATCGAGATTTCCCGTCGGTTCATCGGCCAGCAACAGGGACGGTTTATTGACCAGGGCGCGGGCCACGGCCACCCGCTGGCGTTGGCCGCCGGAAAGTTCATTGGGCTTGTGATGAACCCGGTCCGCGAGGCCGACCTGCTTGAGCGCTTCGAGCGCAATCTGGCGACGGCCTTCCGCCGGCACACCCGCGTAAATGAGCGGCAGCTCGACGTTGTGCAACGCGTCCGAACGCGACAGCAGATTGAAGGTCTGAAAGATAAAACCGATTTCACGGTTGCGGATTTCCGCGAGCTGGTTGTCATCCATATCGCTGACGTTGATGCCATTCAATTCGTAATGGCCGGAAGTGGGCGTATCGAGGCAGCCGATGAGGTTCATCAGGGTGGATTTGCCCGACCCGGACGGCCCCATAATGGCGACGTATTCGCCGCGCTGAATTTCGAGCGACACATCCCGCAGCGCGTGGACGATCTCCGCGCCCATCTGGTAACGCCGCGAAATGTTCTGGAAGCGGATGAGCGACACGGCTAGTTCTTTGGTACTTCGGCGGTAGCCGCGCCTTTTTTGACTTTCGAACCGTCGTTCAGATCGCGGCTGATGGCGCGGTATCCGCCGGAGACAATCTCCTCACCGTTGGTAAGACCGTCGGTGATTTCCCAATAATTATCGTCGCAAATGCCGATTTTCACCGGCACAGCTTCCACATGTTCGCCTTTGACCACGAACACAACGTCCACCGGCTTGTTGGAGTCCTTGGTCCTGGAAGTCGACGCTACATTATTCGTACCCGAGGTTACGGCATTGGTGCCTGTCTTGGAGGACGCACCATTTGTGGATGACGTGGTCCCCCCGCTGTTGGGCGGATCCACTTTCTTTTGCGGTGGCGGGCGGGTAGTGACGCTGGCCAGCGGAACGGTGAGCACATTGGTGCGGTAAGTAGTTTCAATCTCGGCGCTGACGGACATGCCGGGGCGAAAATCCTCTTTGTCGCTTAGCCGGATGCGCACCTGGAACTTGGTCGCTTCCTGCGACTGGCTGCTGCCGGTGGAATAACCGGCGGGCAGGTTGCTGTCCTTTGACGAACTGGCAACGGCGGTCACCACCCCGGCAAATTTGCGGTCCTTGAATGCATCCACTTCCATCCGCGCCCTTTGGCCGGGGGTAATCCCTACCACGTCCATTTCACCGATGTCCACGCGCGCTTCCATCTGGCTCAAATCCGAAATGACCATGATTTCCGTTCCGGCGTTTTGGACGGTCCCCAGGACGCGTTCGCCGGCTTGCGAGTTCAATTTGCTGATGGTGCCATCGAGCGGTGAAACGATGGTGGTCTTGGCCAGCTGCTCCTTGGCACTGTCCACCGCCGCCTCGGCCACATTGACCTGATCGTCGGCGCTGTCGAGTTGCGCCTTGGCCACATCGCGGGCGGATTTGAACCCGATATAGTCGGATTCGGAGATGAGTTTGATATTGAACAACGACAGGTTGCGGTTGAAGTCCGCCTCGGCTTTTTCCAGATTTGCGGAAGCCGAAGTCCTGGAGGCCATGGCGGATTCGTAACCGGCTTTAGCCTGGCTGACCGCGGCGACATAGATGTCCGGGTTGATTTTCACCAGCAAATTGCCCTTCTTGACCTGCTGGCCTTCCTTGACGGGCAATTCGATGATTTCGCCGCTCACTTCCGGACTGATGGTGACCTGCACGACGGGTTGGATTTTACCATTGGCCACCACAATGTTGGTAAGACTGTGACGCGCGACCAATTCCATCTGGACCATTACGGCCGGCTCGCGCTTCTTGTAAATGGCCACCAGCACCAGCGCGACCAGGACCAGCCCGATGGTTGAAAAGATGATGATTTTCCGGCGTTTATTCGGTTTTGCCATAGCGTCAAGTATAATTACAAGATGAACGGAAATTAGTTTCGGAATATTATAATTGGTTGCTCTTTTTACAATGCCAATGAGCCCACCCCGGCGGCGATCAACAAGAACTCGGCCACGATCCAGTACGCAAAGACGACCATCAAGGCTTTGGCGGTTGACCCGCCCGAAAGTTTGGCCAGACCGATACCCAGCACCGCTGTGTGCCAGAAGTAAACAACGTTTACCGCGCCCAACAGGAGGTGAACACGATTCTTAGGATCAAAATCATTTACGAACACCGACAGGCTGGGCCCGACGTAGAGCCGGCCGAGGATGACCGCCAATAGCGTCGAGACGACCATACCCAGGACGATAATCACACTTGCCAGGCCGGCGATTTCCACGGCTTTCATATAATGAAACCGCGTTTTGAGGAACCACCGCCCGAACAGCCACAGCACCAGGGCCCACCAAAAAACTGAAATGAAACTGTTCAGCACGGCTCCGACACTGCCGAGAACAGACAGCATCGTTGGGCCCATAAATTTGTCCATCACCTGCAACGCCTGGTCTTCCTGTGCCTGGGTCATTTTCCCCTGTTGCACCTGCTGGTCGAGCGCCTTGACCTGCTGGTCATGGATGGTCTGGCGAATCGCCGGCTGGGCAAACAGAATACAAACGGTTATCACGCCAACGACGGCGTAGATCACGAGCGGCACGAGCCAGGTGGCCGACGCGCACGGGCGCAATACTGATTTCAGCGAAGACCTCACCCGGCGCAGCAATGACATTGAACAATTTGGCGGTGAGCGTCGTTGCAGGTGTTTGTGGCACGACGGCTTGCGGTTCAGGGACTGGTGGTGCGTTTTCCATAATTTATCCAGTGGGCTTATGCATTACTTAGGCAAAAAACAGCCCAAGTTACAAGAAAAGTCACATGGATTTTCCAGGTCAATAACAGGCAAGACCAGCAGAAATGAATGGCGTGATGCGATTAAGATGTCAGGGACTTGCGACTACAAGGCTGGGCAGCCTACGACTATGACGGCAGCCGCAAGCCCTGACAGACAGGCTAGCAGCAGATTTCCGGCCAATAACGGAAGGAACAATCCTTGTGTTCGCACCTTAATCATCATCCGTCGCTTTCACCGCCCAAAGCGGATACGGCGTCTGCGGACCTTTGGTGGCGTCCCATAAAATGCGATTGAACACATCCTCCGGGCATTGATCCTCCTGCTTGAGCGGCAGGCGTGCAGAAACGTACGCATCCTGGCGCAGCCGGGAATCGGAAATGGTCTTCGGCTCCGGATTCATCTGGTCGAGCGGAACCTGATTGGCAACGGCGCTGAAGGGAGTGAAGTCCGGGGTATTGGTGAAACAATCGAACATCGGCGTGGCCGTGGCGTCCATCTGGTTCATCGGCGGCAAACCGAGCATGAGTTCCATCGTGCGCAACAAACTGGTCTGGTTATATTGCGTGCTCACCACCACCCCGCGCCTTGTGTAGGCGCTCGCGAGGTAAGCCGTCGTGCGATAACCGCTCACGTGGTCCCAACCGTTTTGCGGGTCGTCTTCCACCGCAAAAATGCACGTGTCTTTCCAATATTTGCTGTGACTGACGGCTTCGACCACCTGCCCGACCGCCAAATCGTTGTCTGCCACCTGTGCCGCGGGTGTGGGTGAACCGGACGCGTGCCGCTCGTATGATCGTTCGGCAACCAGAGGATGACCAGGTTGGGAAGATTGTCCGCCGTTTCAAACTGTTTCAGGTCCTTGATGAACTGCGCCACACGCCACACATCCGGCACATCCAAATCCCAGCCAAGCGTATTCGTCATCAGATAGGGTCGCAACGCTTCGATATCCGGTTCGCAGGAATAGACAATGGCGTTCGAGCTGTTTAGAAAATCATGGTAACAATCCAGAAAATTCGGGTCGCCTTTGTGTCCGGCATCCCTCCATTGTTTGTGAGCAGTGGTAAATTCACCAAAATCGCAGACCGTTTTACCGTGCGCGAGCGCATCGTTCCAGATGAAGCCCGCCGGTGAATAAGCCAGGGCGTCCCGGCCTTCCTCGCCGAAGCCGCCCGCCGGATAGCTGCGTGGCCAACCGGCAAAACCGCGTTCCACATAATCCATGGCGATACCGGTGTCAGCCCATTGATGACCGTCGGCGCTCAGAATGCTGCAACAATAGGTGTTGTCCAACAGCACAAAATCACGGACGAGCTTATGCTGGTTCGGAGTGACCGTTTCGCCAAACACACACAATTGAGCGTTCCCGTTGCCCTCCCGGATGTCACCCAGGACCTGGTCGTAGGTGCGATTTTCCTTGATGATGTAGATGACGTGCTGAAACACGCTCGGCTCGCCTGCGCGTTCCGGTACGGGGCGTGCAGGTTGATCGGGTCGTGCCGGCAAAGCCGCTTGCGCCAGCAACGGATACCGTAAATTGGCCAGCGCCGTCCGGGTCAGTGCCGCCAGTTCCTTTTTCGACGGCACGGACACCAGTGACAACGAACCACGGTATTGGTGCGTGTTAAATCCGACGCCGTTGCCGAGGCTCGATTTCGCTTTTTCCATTTTTGCCGGAAGGCTCTTGATGTTCGCCACATAGATTTCCTTCCTGCTTGCATCGTAGACGATCGAACCTGGAAACCAGCCGACCGGAATCAGCCCGAGCAATGTAGAGTTGCCGGGTTTGAAGCGGAAGACCGCCACGGCGTTCTGGGTCCCGTTACCGACGAACAGTGTCTTGCCCTTTTTGTCGAACGCGAGGGCGTTCGGCTGTGCGCCGAACAAATCCGCCGGGTTCTGTCGCGCACAGATCGTCTCGGCAATTTGATCCGTGCGGGTATCGATTACGCTCAGTGTGTCGCTGCCGGCGTTGGCGACGACCAGCCAACGGCGATTTGGCGACAAGGCCAGCGCACACGCGTGCAAACCGGTTACCAATTCGGAGTTCGGAGTTCTGAGTTCGGAATTCAAATCAATCACCGACACCGAACCTTCGCTGGCAAGGGAACGCTCATCCACCCGCACGCGCATGCCTTCGCCGGCGGGACCGGCAAGACTATTCGTGTCGGGCCGCCGGCCACCCCAGTTGCTCACGTAAACCTTGTGACCGGCCAACACCACGTCAAACGGCGCCACACCGACGTCCCAGGTCCTCAGGACCGCTCCGGTTGCGGCATCGAGTTCGAGGAGGCGGTTGGACAGATTGCCTGCGACAAAAAGTTTCTTTCCATCCGGCGAAACGGCGATGCCAGCTGGAATTTCTGCTTTGCGCAACGGTGCGCCGGCAGGCGGCAACGGGATGGAATACAACGGCGTGATTTTGTAACCCGGCTCAACCCCGAAAACCTTGATATCGCCGTTCACATTGGCCAGATAAATCCGTGAGCCGTCGGGTGAAAAAACCAGACCGGTAAAACTCAGCTTGGCTTTCTCGGCCGGTTGAAGAAAGCCGGAAATAGAATCAGCCGATGGAAGCTTATCATCCGCAGGCAATGGCACCTCTTGCAGAATATTGCCTGTGGCCGGATCGAGCACGACCAGCTTTGGGGTCAATCCGGCGGTCACGAGTTGCCGGCCGTCGGGGCTCAGTGCCAGCGCGTTCGGTCTCACGCCGGAAAGTTCGACCAGTACTCCGGCGGAGGTGACGAGTTGATTGACAGGTGTTTCGAGGCCATTGGTGTCACGACCAACCGTTGCAGTAGTAGTCTCAAAATCGCCGGCAAACGCATGAACGCTGAACAAGGCCAGCGCGATAATTCCCGGTTCGATGAACAATTTGCCTTTCACACCTGAAGGATTGGCGGGAATCAGAGCCAACGGCAAGTCACGTTACGGTAAAATTTAGAACCCAGGCGGTCGGCCCCGGCCGCGGAACTTCAAGCCACCACCGGATCCAATCGTTTGTCCGGCACCAAATAGTTGCTAACGTAATCGTTTACCGCCGCTTCGAGCGAGGTGGCAGGTGCGGTGTAACCGGTGGAACGCAACCGACCCGGATCTGCCTGTGTAAAATATTGGTATTTATCGCGGAGGCTTTCAGGCATTTCGATGAATTCAATTTTAGGCTGGCGTTTCAGGGCGGCGAAGACGGCATGTGCCAGATCCAGCCAGGTCCGCGCCGCACCGCTGCCGATGTTGAACAGGCCGCCGGCTTTTTCATTGGCCGCCAGATGCAGCGTCATGGCGACCGCGTCTTTGACGTACAAAAAATCGCGCTTCTGCTCCCCATCGCGATAATCCGGGCGATAACTTTTGAAGAGACGGATGACACCGGTCTCGCGTACCTGCCCGAAACTCTTGTGAACCACCGACCGCATGTCCTCTTTGTGATCCTCGTTCGGGCCAAACACATTAAAATATTTCAGACCGACAATCCGGTTCAAGAACCCGGCGCGTCTGGCATGCAGATCGAACAAGTGCTTCGAATAACCGTACATGTTCAACGGCCGCAAAGTGTCGAGCCTGGTTTCGTCATCTTCCATGCCCGCCGAACCATCGCCGTAAGTTGCCGCGGACGATGCATAAACAAAGCGGGTATTTTTCGCCAGCGCCCAGGCGGCCAGGTCCCGGGTGAATTCGTAATTGTTGCGGATGAGAAAACCGGCGTCACGTTCAGTGGTGGACGAACAGGCGCCCAGATGCAACACGAGATTGAATTTTCCCAGCGCGCCGTTCTCCAATCGGGGCAGCAAATCGTCGGCTTCCACATAATCGGCAAAGCGCAGCGGTGTGAGGTTGCGCCACTTTTCATCCGTGCCGAGGCGGTCACAAACCACGATGCGGTCGCAGCCCTGCCGGTTCAGCGCCCAAACCAGGGCGCTGCCGATGAAACCCGCGCCGCCGGTGACCAGCACGCGCGCATCGGAGAAATCATTGAGCTTCATGCAAGCTACCACCCGAGCACATACCCGAAAATCAGCGGGGCGACGATGGTCGCATCGGATTCGATAATGAAACTGGGCGTGTCCACCCCCAGCTTGCCCCAGGTGATTTTTTCGTTCGGCACGGCGCCTGAATAACTGCCGTAGCTCGTCGTCGAATCACTGATTTGACAGAAGTAACTCCACAACGGCACCCCGGTGCGTTCCAAATCCTGGTGCAACATCGGCACGACACAAATCGGGAAGTCGCCGGCAATGCCTCCACCAATCTGGAACATGCCAAACGGATTTATTTTGGTCGTTCGCGCGTAAAAATCCGCCAGCCAGATCATGTATTCGATTCCGGTGCGAACGGTGTGGGTGTTCTTCAGATCGCCGCGAATGAGGGCGGCGGCGTACATATTGCCCAGGGTCGAATCCTCCCAGCCGGGCACAACGATCGGAAGGTTTTTTTCGGCCGCGGCCAGCATCCAGGAATCTTTCGGGTCAATCTGATAATGTTTCTCATATTTGCCGCTGCGCAAAACCTGGTAAAAAAATTCGTGCGGGAAATGCCGTTTGCCCGCCTTCTCGGCGGCCCTCCAGACTTCGAGCATGCCCTCCTCCATGCGACGCATGGCCTCGCCTTCCGGGATGCAGGTGTCGGTCACGCGGTTGAGATGGCGTTTGAGCAAATCCTCCTCCTGCCGCGGTGTCAGATGCCGGTAATGCGGCACGCGTTCATAATAATCGTGCGCCACCAGGTTGAACACATCCTCCTCCAGGTTCGCCCCGGTGCAGGTGATCAGATGCACCTTGTCACGGCGGATCATTTCGGCCAGCGACAGCCCCAGTTCGGCGGTACTCATGGCCCCCGCGAGACAAATCATCATGTTTCCGCCTCCCTCCACGTGCGCGGCATAACCGCGCGCGGCATCCATCAGGGTCGCGGCGTTGAAATGCCGGAAGTGATGTTGGATGAAACCGGATACGGGTCCGCCGGGAGATTTTAGCTGAGCTTTTTTCTTCATAGGTGCACTCTGAAAAATTCCACGTTGCCCCACGATACAAAGGTTTGCCGGATTGCCAACCCCAAATTCAGAATTTGCAGCACCGGGAAAATTTCCGTCCGGGGAGAAGTTATGAAGCAATCCGGCGGCGCAATCCGGGGAATTATTTCACCACCACCAGATTCGGGCGCGCCAGTGAGAGTCCGCCTTGAACATCACCACGGAACTGGGCTCCGACAATGATGTTGTTGGTGCAGGTGGTGTTGTTGACCCGGAAGGCGGCACTCCCGCAATTGCTGGCGATGAGGTTGGTGAAAGCGTTGCGCACACACTCCGTGCGAGGAGCCGGCTGCCAACCACGCATGGTCTGCCGTTCAGTGTGCGCCATGAAAACCCCGTAATGATGGCTGTCCTGGATGGAAATATTATAAAACCGATTGTCGCTGCTGGCGCGCATGAAAATGCCGAGATCGTTGGCCACCAGCACGGCGTTGCTGACCACATTGTTGTTGAAGGACAGATCCAGCGAAATGCCCGCACCCGGATTGTCGTGCAGATAAAGTTCGGTAAACAGGCAGTTCTCCGTGTGATAGCAGGCGAGGCCGTCAAATTCGTTGTCGAACGCCGTCAAATCCCGCACCGTCAGCCGATACACACCGCGCGTGGTCACCAACCCGCCGGAGCGGCAATGAGCAGCAATCACATGTTCCACCACCGAATCGCTTACGTTTTGGATCGTGATGCCGTTATTGTGGATTTGCGAGCCTTCGCCCTGCAATTGCCACAGTTCGCGGTCCTGATGCGAGCGGTTGCCATCGACGGCCAGGTTACGCAGGCACAGGTACCGGACCGCCTGTTGGGGATTGTTAACCGGTTCACCCATGATGATGACCGGACAATTGGCGTCGTTGGCCAGGCGGAGGATGGTTTCCCTTCCGAACCCGCGCAGAGTTTGGTGGTCGCGACGCAATAGGATGGGTTGGTGAATTTCAATCACTCCCGGCGGCAAGACCACCTCTCCGCCACTCGCGGGCAGCAGGTTCAGCGCTTGTTGGACTTCGACACCCGTCGCTCCCAGCGGCAGCGTGATAACCGTGCGTTCGGATGCAAGTGACTCAAAACAAATAAGATACATAGACGCCAAAACCAGCAGGCCGGCGAATCCATGACTCGCTCCGGACATCCGGCTTCCAAGTTGATTTTGGCGCATCTTCATATGACCAAGACAGTTGTTAGCATTCGCTGTTCCTACTTTATTTTCGTCCAGGTGGGGTGAATTTGCATCCAGCCACAGCAACTTTTTGTGAACTTTTTTATTTGAACTAATTGGTAACGTGGCCGATATTAATCATTGCAAGGCTGAAGCTTCCCTCCTCAATACCTCCGACTCTCTCAGGTCATTTGGTTTCTGGATTTCCCAGACCGAATGGAGTCGTTATGCTCCGCGCACCTTATGGCAACAGCGCCGGATGCGAACATGTCAACACCCGCGAAACTCGGTTTCTCGATGCCTGCGGAATGGGAGCCGCACGAGGCCACCTGGCTGGGATGGCCGCATAATGTCACCGATTGGCCCGGCAAATTCGCGGCCATTCCGTGGGTCTATGGCGAAATGGCGCGAAAAATTTCCGCCGGCGAACGCCTTCGCATCCTGGTCCGCCACCAAGCCGAGGAAGATTTCTCGCGTCGCGTGCTGCTCCGCGCCGGCTGCGACCTGAAAAAGGTCCGGTTTGTCATCCATCCGACCAATCGCGGTTGGACGCGCGACAGCGGCCCGATTTTCATCAAACGCAAATTCCCGGGACGCGGGATCCGGAATGCCAAATCCCGGACAGCGATTGTCCATTTTCATTTTAATGGTTGGGCCAAATACCCCAACTGGCGGAAGGACACAACAGTTCCGGAAACGGCCGCGCGCGTTTTGCGTCTGCCGCTCTTGCCCGCCGAGTGCGACGGGCGTCCCTTCGTCATTGAAGGCGGCGGCATCGAACTGAACGGGCGGGGTACCCTGCTTTCAACGGAGCAATGCTACCTCGACCCCAGGGTTCAGGTGCGCAATCCGGGCCTGGGCCGGAAGGAAATCGAAATGACGCTGAAGAATTATCTGGGTGTCACGAACATCTTCTGGCTGGCCAAAGGCCCGGTCGGGGATGATACCCATGGTCACATCGACGACATCTGTCGCTTTGTGAATCCCGGAACGCTCGTCCTTGTCCGCGAACGAAGACCGAAAGACGCAAATTATCGTCCCTTGGCGGAGAACTGGGAACGCATCCGGGAGTTGCGGTTGGAAGACGGCAGCCGGCCGGAGATTGTCGAGTTGCCCATGCCTGCGCCACTGTACTTTGACCGGGTCCGCCTGCCCGCGAGCTACGCGAACTTTTACATCAGCAACGCCGCGGTGATCGTTCCGACGTTCAACGACCCGAACGACCGGATCGCACTCGGCATTCTGGGGGAACTGTTCAAAGATCGTCCCGTGGTGGGTATTCACGCGGTCGACCTGGTATGGGGTTTTGGTTCGTTGCATTGCCTGACGCAGCAGCAACCTGCTTAAACGCCTTTCCACAAAATCAATATGCCTGACATCGAGATCATCCGGCCCGAGCCGCAACATGTCCCCGAACTGGCGCGCATCTGCTTCGAGGCTTTCAAAAGCGTCCACGACCGGCATGCCTTCCCGCTGGACATTCCGAACATCGAAATGGCCCGCCACATTATCGGATCGTTCATCTCCGGAAAAAAATTTCACGGTGTGGCGGCGCGTGTAGATGGCCGGCTGGTGGGTTCAAACTTCATCTCCGGTACTGACCCGGTTGGCGGCGTCGGACCCATCACGGTGGACCCGGCCTTTGACGGCCGGGGGTGGGTCGCGCATTGATGAAAGCTATTCTGGATTATGCGCACCAAAACGGAATGAAGCAGGTCCGGCTCCAGCAGGATTCCTTCAACACCAAATCGCTCTCGCTCTATGCTTCATTGGGCTTTGACGTCCGCACGCCGGTCGGCTTGATGGACGCCCGGCCGGCCTCAACCCCTGACCTGACCGTGCGCGCCGCAACCCTAACGGACCTGTCGGTGTTGGATGACCTTTCGCACCGGCTTTACAAGTGCAGTCGCCGCGGTGAAATCGCCATGCTCCTGGGAAGGAACCTGCCGGTGTTCCTGCGCGAGCACGACGGGAAAATCACCGGCTACTTTATTCCCGGCTTCCTGGGACACGGCGTGGCGGAAACCGAAAGGGACGCGCTGGCATTGATCGGTGAGGCGACACGGCGCTTGCCGCCGGAATTTGCCGTTTTTTTCTGCCCGTTAATCCTCGGCAATTTTTACCGCGCCGTCCTGAAATCCGGCCACCGGCTCCGCAAGATCATGACCTACATGACACTGGGGCCCTATGAATCTCCGGAAGGAATCTGGCTGCCATCCATTGGTTACTAAAATGCGAGATCGGTGCAAAGGTAGGAAATCCTGAAGGGATTTCATCATTCAGCCCGGCGTCGATCCTGCAGGCGCAGGAGCTACGCCGGGTGACAAACCCAAATTGATATCAACCCCAACGGGGATACATCCACATTTCCAGACAACGATTCAACCCCGATGGGGTTGTGATTATGATTGAACGCAGACCCAAGGTAGCTCCGGCGTCGCAACCTTGGGCTGAATGATTGAATCCCGTTGGGATTCCGATTTGCCGACTCAATTACGCCTTGAATTTCAACACGGCCTCGACGCAGCGGCCGCAAATTGTCGGATGCTCCGGATTCAAACCGACATCCATTTCCCAACGCCAGCAGCGTTCACACTTCTGGCGACTGGCATCAACACGACTGAATCCGAATTGGAATCCTGATTTCCCTAACTCGCCGCCTATTGAGACAACGAAATCAGACACCCCAAGCAATTCCTTGAAATCGTTTTGCCACTTGATAATTGGAGCGAGTGCCACTCCATCGCCCATCGCTGTCACTTTTGCTTCAAGAGCTTTACCGATGAGCTTGTTTTGGCGGAGCGTTTCGAGCCCGGGAAGAACGGTAGGCCGAACTTCAAAAAGAAGCTTCCATTCCGAAGCTTCTTTTGAATCAACCTTTAACTCGAGCGGCTGCCAATTTGTTTCGTGAACCGATTCCGTTTTTCCCCCTGGCACAAATTCCCAGGCCTCATCAGCCGTGAACGACAAAATCGGCGCGAGCATCTGGCAAAGACCGGTAACGAGGCGATACAACGCAGTCTGGGTCGAGCGGCGGCGTGGTGAATTCGCCGGGTCGGTGTAGAGCCGGTCCTTGATGACGTCGTGGTAAATCGCCGAGAGTTCCACCGCGATAAACTGGCTGACGTGCTGGTAAACCACGTGAAATTCATAGTTGTCGTAAGCCCTGATAACTTCCTGCTCCAGTTTGGAAAACTCGCCGAGAATCCAGCGGTCGAGACCCGTGAGTTTATCGTCCGGCACGGTGTGTTTGGCCGGATCGAAATCGTAAAGATTCGAAAGCTGATATCGCAGCGCGTTGCGGACGACACGATAGGTTTCCGCCACCTTGGCGATGCGTTCCTCGCTCACGATGATGTCATTGCGAAAATCCTGCGATGAAACCCAGAGCCGCACGATGTCGGCACCCCATTTCTTGATGTAAGCCTCCGACGTTTGCGGCTTTTCGTAGCCGCCCTGTTGTTGTTTGCTCTTGGAGATTTTTTCGCGGTCGGCATCCACCATGAAGCCATGCGTGAGCACCGTCTTGTACGGCGCGGCGCCATTGCCGGCCAGTGACAGCAACAGTGACGATTGGAACCAGCCGCGATGCTGGTCGCTGCCTTCCAGGTACATATCGCACTGGAACGGCTTGTCCTTGCCGCGAATTTCCGGCCGCGCGGCGATAACCGCCCGCGACGACGAGCCGGAATCGATCCAGACATCGAGCGTGTCATTGGATTTCTTGACCGCTTCGGCACCTTTCCAATCTTTCGGCTTCAACAACGACCAAAGTTCGGCGGCCGGTTTCTCAAACCAGACGTTGGAGCCGTGTTTTTCGATCAAATCGGCGGCGTTCCGGACGATCTGCGCGTCCAGAATCGGTTCACCTTTGGCGTCATAAAACGCCGGGATCGGGACGCCCCAGGTCCGTTGACGAGAGATGCACCAGTCAGGACGGGATTCCACTGCGGCTTTAATGCGGTTCACACCCCAATCGGGAATCCAAGTTCACGCGGCCAATTTCAGTCCAATGCCTGCTCGCGGAATCTTTTCGTGATCAATCTCAATGAACCATTGGTCCATGGCGCGGAAGATGATCGGGCGTTTTACTGCGCCAGCAGTGCGGATAGCTATGATGATAATTCTCCTGGTGCAACAGTGCATGATGGGGTCGTAATTCGTGCAATACGGCTTCATTCGCGTCGCTTTTGCCGTGTTTTTCCAGAATGGATTTGCCAATCATCTCCTCGGCATCTGTTGTTCATCCGGCAAATCGTTAGTCTAAGCGAGCTTGCCGTCATCGTCCACGGGCGAATAAATCGGCAAACCGTGCTGTCAAACCGAGATCATAGTCTTCAAGGCCATGTCCGGGCGCGATATGAACAAAGCCCGTGCCCGTGTCGATGGTGACGAACATCGGCGGCGTAAGAACTTCCCTCGGCGCGCCGGGATAAAAGGATGCTGATATTCGAGCCGTGCCAGGTCCTCCGTGGGGATAAGGCTTTTCCGTATAATTTGCCCAGCCGCATTTTTCGGCGACCGCGGAAGCAAGCCGCGGAATACAATGTAGTCTTCACCGCCGACATCGACCTGGACGTATTGAAATTTGTCGTTGTAAGCGACAGCGAGGTTCGCGGGCAAAGTCCATGGTGTGGTCGTCCAGATGAGCACGAAGGTATTCGGCCGGCCGATGACTGGAAATTTCACGTAAATGCTCGGGCTGACGTGGTCCTTGTATTCGACTTCGGCTTCCGCCAGCGCGGTGCGGCAGGGAATGCTCCAGTAAACCGGCTTTTTGCCGCGATAAACAAACCCCTGCTCAACGATATTGGCAAACAGGCGCAATTCCTCGGCTTCATATTCCTTGTTCAGCGTCAGGTACGGATTCTCCCAATCGCCCAATACGCCAAGCCGTTTGAATTGCGTGCGCTGGATGTCAATGTACTTATGGGCGTAAGCTTCGCACGCCTTCCGAATAGCTACCGGATCGGCACTGGTATCGCCCGACTTGCGCATTTCCTGGGAAACCTTGAATTCAATCGGCAAACCGTGACAGTCCCAACCGGGAATGTAGGGAGCACAAAAACCGCGCAAGGTTTTGTATTTGACGATAATGTCCTTGAGAATCTTGTTCAGGGCCGTGCCAATATGGACGTCGCCATTGGCGAAGGGCGGGCCATCGTGCAGAACGAATTTTTTCTCCGCCCGGGCACGGGCGGCCTGGATTTTCCCGTAAAGCCCGTTTCTTTCCCACTTTTGCAGCCGGTCCGGTTCCCGGGCGACAAGGTCGGCTTTCATGGGGAAATCGGTGCGAGGCAGATTTAATGTGTTTTTATAGTCCATCGTGACTTCCGGAAGGAACGAAACTAACAGCCGGGTAAAATGGTGTCAACGAACGCGCACCGCTCCAAACGGATGGCGGAAAAGAAAAACCGGGTCAAACAGCCAGGGGGTGGCCGAGAGACCCGGGGAATTTTCGATAGTACGCACGTAGGCTTACGAAGAACTCCAATCCGGGGGTGTACCAGGACCCGGATCGAAAACTTTGAAAAAGTCAAAGAACACTGTGGACAGCCTCAAATCCCGTCGCACCTTGGCAGAACTAAATCATAACCTCTTATTCCTGTCAACATAGATGCTAAAAGTATAAGCTCACATACTTTTTACCCCACCCCCCATAAGTGGCTGATCCAGCGTTAATAGTCGTTTCTACCCGTTCGGCCTCAATTTCAACGGACCGAAACCGTCAATTCAGAGATTCCTGTTTACAGGGTAAAAGGGCCTGTTAATATCAGTCCGCAAGCCGAGCGAAAGGAAAACGCATGAAGAAAATCGAGGCCGTCATCAAACCTTTCAAGCTGGAGGACGTAAAATCGGCCCTGAGCGCCCTGGGCGTTGCCGGGATGACGGTGGCTGAGGTCAAGGGATTTGGCCGGCAAAAGGGGCACACCGAGATCTACCGGGGCAGTGAATATGTCGTGGATTTTCTCCCCAAGGTCAAAGTTGAAGTGGTATTGGCCGATGCCCTGGTGGATTCCGCCGTGGCTGCGATTGTTAAGGCGGCCAAAACCGGAAAGATTGGTGACGGCAAAATTTTTGTCAGTCCCGTTCAGGACATTGTCCGCATCCGCACTGGCGAAACCGGAGAACAGGCAGTTTGAAGGGTGATGGAAACGAACGGTTGCGAATCCAAAATACTTTTTCTTGTTGGCAACCCAACTTTTTGATTTATAGGGATGAACAATAAAAAGCCTGCTCGGGCGGGCGGAACCGGGGTTGTGAATAACTCGTGAACAAAAGTTAATATGTTGTCCTAGAAACGTCAGAGCCATTCGCGTAAAAATATTCGCGTAGGCACAATTCGGTCGTGATGTTTCAAAGGTTGTCGAAGACGTAAAATCAGGATTTGAACTTTTTTGTATTTAAGATTTTATAAATCAACGTGTTGTGTTAGTATTCGATTGGCGGTTTCATAAAACAAACGCGTGGGTGTCACTGATTTGGCGGTTCGGCAGTTTTGCAGTTTGAGAAGTGAGCATGGCGGGCGAGGTCAAACGCCAATTTTACGGCTAGGTGAATAAAACGCTTGAAAAACGGGCTTTTTGACAAAACGCAAATGCAGCTTTCGGCAGAAAAAATTTGGAATTCAGCGCGGGAACATATTCGTTCCCGGTTGAATACGGACACTTACAACATGTGGTTTGCGCCGTTGCGCGCCAACGCCGTGGAACCCAACCACGTCACCCTGGAAGTCGCCAACGAATTCTGTGAGGTCTGGCTTAAGGACAATTATCTCAGCCTCTTGCAGGACGCCCTGACGGTTGCCGCCGGGCGACAGTTGCAGGTAAAATTCAAGATTACTGCCGGGGGCAGCGCCCAGGCTCTCCCGGCTACTCCCACCGCCACGGCCAAGGCGACCAGGGCTGCCGAGGTGGCTCACGAACGAATCATCCACAACGGGGACATCAATTTTAATCCCAAAAACACGTTTGAGACTTTTGTCGTCGGCAACAACAATAACTTTGCCTACGCTGCCGCGCTGGCCGTGGCCCAGGCCCCCGGCAAATCCTACAATCCCCTGTTCCTCTACGGTGGTGTCGGCCTCGGCAAAACCCATTTGCTCCATGCCATCGGCCAGTATGTCGCCAGCAACAAAAAAAGCGCGCGCGTGGCTTACGTCTCTTCCGAAAAATTCACCAACGAATACATTGACGGCATTCAAAACAATCAATTGGCCCGCTTCCGCAAGAAGTACCGCCAGACCGATGTGCTGTTGATTGACGATATCCAGTTCCTGGCCGGCAAGGAGCGCATTCAGGAGGAATTTTTCCATACCTTCAACGCGTTGCACGAGGCGCACAAGCAGATCGTGCTGACCTGCGATCGCCCGGCCAGCGAAATTCAAAATCTCGAACACCGCCTGGTGTCCCGGTTCGAATGGGGTCTGGTCACCGATTTACAGCCGCCCGACATCGAGATGCGCCTCGCCATTCTCAATAAAAAGGCGCAACTCATGGGCGTCACGCTGCCCGAGGATATCCTGAACTTCCTCGCCAGCCGTATCCGCACGAATGTCCGGAGGCTGGAAGGCGCGCTCATCCGTGTCGCTTCTTACGCCTCGCTCACCGGCAAAAAACTGACCATCGAGGTGGTGGAAGGTTTGTTGCGTGAAATTCTACACGAAGAAGGACGGCTCTCCATCAGCATTGAAGTCATCCAGAAACGGGTGGCCGAGCATTTTGACATCCGTCTGGCCGACATGACCAGTAAACGCCGCCCGGAAAATATCGCCTTCCCGCGCCAGGTCGCCATGTACCTGTCGCGCCAGATGACAGAAAGCTCGCTCAACACCATCGGCGAGGCGTTCGGCGGCCGCGACCACGGCACGGTTCTTCACGCCTGCCGTCTGGTCAAGGACCGCATGGAAGTGGATGCCAACGTCCGACAGGTCGTCCATTATCTCGAAAAACAGTTGATGCGCTGATTCCGCGCTCGACAGTTTTCATCCGTCATCCAACACTTCCGTCATGCCGGTTATTGAAGTCAGCGGCCTGACCAAGGCGTTTCGCACCTACAAAAAGCAGCCCGGTTTTGCGGGGGCGGTCAAAGGGCTTTTCCACCGGCAATATGAGCAAACCATCGCCGTCAACGAGGTGCATTTCCAGATTGAACCCGGTGAACTGGTTGGTTTCCTGGGACCGAATGGCGCAGGCAAGACCACCACGCTCAAAATGCTCGCCGGTCTGCTTTATCCCACGGGCGGTTCGGCCAGGGTCCTCGGTTACACGCCGTGGGAACGCGCCGACGGGTACCGTCGGCAGTTCGCGCTGGTCCTTGGCCAGAAAAACCAGCTCTGGTGGGACCTGCCCGCGCGTGAATCACTGGAACTCAACGCGAAGATTTACGGCATTCCCGTCGACCGTTTTGAGCGTACCGTCGCCGAAATGAGCGAACTGCTCGCCGTGAAGGACAAGCTCAACGTCAGTGTGCGCGAACTTTCCCTCGGCGAACGGATGAAAATGGAACTGATCGCCTCGTTGTTGCACCAGCCCAAGGTGCTTTTCCTCGACGAACCGACCATTGGACTGGACGTCATTTCCCAAAAAACCGTACGCGAATTCATCCGCCGCCATAATGCCGAGCAAAAAACCACGATTCTCCTGACCAGCCATTACATGGCTGATATCCAGGCGCTTTGCCAGCGCGTCATCATCATTGACCGCGGCAAAATCTTCTTTGACGGCAAACTCGACGAGATCGTGGACCGGTTTGCCGATTTCAAATTCGTCACGATTCAATGCGCCAACGCGGACGCCAAGTCCGCGGAAAGCCTGGCGCGCTACGGCGAAGTGGTGGAAAAGAATTCCGGCTCCCTCACCCTCAAGGTCAAACGCGACCGCGTGATCGCGGTCTGCAAATTGTTACTCGACGACCTGCCGGTAACCGATATTGACATCCAGGAAGTGCCGATCGAAGACGTCATCCGCCAGATTTTCGCGCGCTGATTTAATCACAGGGCACCGTTCGATTTGAGGCCCAATCCCGGGTTTCCTGGATCTTTTCCCTCATCACCACGGACAAGGGTCGGGTCTGTTGGATTTCGGCGATTAAATCGGCCTGGGTCAGGCTGTGCCCTTGCGCATGGGCCGTGTACATGGCCGACACAATGGCCTGTTCGATTTCCGAACCTGAAAAACCCTTGGTGGCTTCCACCAGAGCGTCCAGCTCAAACTGCGCCGGGTCGAGCGACCGCTTGCGCAGGTGAATTTGCAGGATGTCGCGCCGGTTTTGCGGTACCGGCAAATCCACAAAGAAAATCTCATCAAACCGGCCTTTGCGCACCAGTTCCGGCGGCAGGCGCATGATGTCATTGGCGGTCGCCACCACGAAAACCGGTTTTCTTCGTTCGGACATCCAGGTCAGGAACGTTCCCAAAATCCGGCGCGACAAACCATCGTCGTCCTCCTGCACCGCCACGCCTTTTTCGATTTCATCCATCCACAGGACGCACGGTGACATGACTTCAGCCGTTTCAAAGGCTTTGCGCAGATTGCGTTCGGTTTCGCCGTAGTACTTGTTGTAGAGCACGCCGAAATCAAGCCGCAACAGCGGCACGCCGAAGATGGCGGCCGCGGCCTTGGCCATGAGACTTTTGCCACAGCCCTGCACCCCCAATAGCAAAACGCCGCGCGGCGGATCGAGCTGCGTATCGGCGTCGCCCAGGAAAAAGTCCTTGCGCATGGTCAACCAGTTCCGCAGCCGTTGCATGCCGCCAATCTCCGTGAATTGCACGGTCTCATATTCAAATGACAAAACGCCGTCGCGTCCGAGCAATTCGTATTTCGCCCGCATGACTTCGGGCATTTCGGATTCGGAAATCACGCCGTCGTCGTTGATGGCCTTGAGCGCCAGGCGTCGCACATCCGTAGCGGTCAAACCCACCAGGTTCCGCACCAGCAAATCAATCGCCTTGTTGGTGGTCTGGACATCGCGTTTGCCGTGTTCCGCCCCCCAATCGGCGGCGACATCATAAACGATGCCACGCACTTCGTCGGCTGACGGCAGTGGCAGGCGGAATCGGGCGGTGTACGGCTGCAGGTCTGGTGGCACCGGCATGGCCGAACCCACCAGCACCACCGTGGAATAGTGGTGTGAATATGTCAGGGCGATATCTTTCAAATAACGGACCGCTACCGCGTCTTCCATGTAGGGATGGAAATCCAGCAGCACAAACAGCGAATGGGTGACTGAGGTTTTAATGTAGTTTAGAACTTCCTGCGATTTGATGACCGATTGCAGCGGCTGGTCACAGGGTTCAAATGCCTGCAAGCCTTCCGTCACCGTCCAGCGATATGCCTTGAATTGAAAGCGTTTCGCGATTTGCCGCACCATTTGGACAATCTGCGGTTCTTCGCCGGTTTCGACGACGATCAGCGGCGTGCGCGAACGAATGATGGCCTCCAGGTCGCGAATGGGACTTTCCGTCACCAGCGAGCTGGTCCCGGCCAGTTTGGAGGAAGGTAAATTCATTGAAACGGCTCTAACACTCCCGAAATCATTACGGCCTGCAAGAAAAAACGGTGGTTTCACTCCTTTTGGAGCGCCTGGTACGCTGGATCTTCGTATGATGAATTGGCCCAACGCCTGGCGCGACAGCATGTGTAAGATGTTCAAACTTGAAAACGACAAGTGCGGGATATGGATATGACGTACGTGTGGCGTGGCCCAAATCGTAAATCCAAAATCGAAAATCTTAAATTCCTAGGCCGCTTCCATGTCCGGTTTGCGCCGCACAATCGGTTGGGTTTCACCGAGCACGACCGCGCGCGTGATTTTAACATGAACGACGTCACTGCTTCCGGGTGCGTCGTACATCACGTCGAGCATCAGCCGTTCAATCAACCCGCGCAAGGCCCGTGCCCCGGTCCCTTTTTTCAACGCCACCACCGCCAGTTCGCGCAGGGCATCGGGCGTGAACTCCAATTCCACACCTTCCATGGCCATGAGCTTGGCAAACTGTTTCGTCAACGCGTTTCTCGTCTCGGTGAGGATCGATACCAACTGATCTTCGGACAATTCCGAAAGCGTGGTCACCACCGGCAGGCGGCCTACGAACTCGGGAATGAATCCGTAGTCGAGCAGGTCCTCCGGCTCGGAATGTTGCAAAATCTGGTCACGCGCGGCCTGCTCTTTTTTCTGCACCTCTCCAATGGCGCCAAACCCCATCGTATGCCGGCCCAATCGCCGGTGGATAATTTTTTCCAGACCGACAAACGCCCCGCCGCAAATGAACAGGATGTCCGTGGTGTCCACGCGGATGTATTCCTGCTGCGGATGCTTGCGGCCGCCCTGCGGGGGCACGTTGCAGACGGTGCCCTCCAGAATTTTCAGCAACGCCTGTTGCACGCCTTCGCCGGATACGTCACGCGTGATGGACGGACCTTCCGTTTTGCGCGCGATTTTGTCGATTTCGTCGATATAAACGATGCCGCGCTGGGCGCGTTTTACATCGTAATCCGCGTTTTGCAGCAGGCGTAAGATGATATTCTCCACGTCTTCGCCCACGTAGCCGGCCTCGGTGAGCGTCGTGGCGTCGGCAATGGCAAACGGCACATCGAGAACTTTGGCGAGCGTGCGCGCGAGCAGCGTCTTGCCCGAGCCCGTCGGGCCAATCATCAAAATGTTGCTTTTTTCAATTTCGACACCCGCATGCTTGTTCTTGCCGGCGGCCGCTCCCCCTTCCGGCTCCTGCTGGATGCGCTTGTAATGATTGTGAACCGCCACCGCCAGCGTTTTCTTCGCGTGCACCTGGCCGATGCAGTGCAGATCCAGTTGATGTTTGATTTCAGCAGGTTTGGGAACGGTGAATTTCGGTTGTTTTTTCTGATTCTGGAGTTCGAGTTCACGGTCCAGTACATTTTTACAGAGGATGATGCAGTTGTCGCAGATATAAACCCCCGGCCCGGCAATCAGCTTGCGCACTTCCGCATGCGATTTGCCGCAGAAACTGCACATGGTGAGATTACTTGGACGGGCCATGGGTATTTATGATTTGCGATTAATGATTTTTACACAGTCACAGACGATTTTTCCGTCAAACCGGTAATATCCTTGCGCGATTGGACCACCTGGTCCACCAGGCCGTATTCCTTCGCCTCGTCAGCGGACATAAAACGGTCGCGGTCGGTGTCACGGGTGATGTCCTCGACCTTGCGCCCGCAATGTTTGGCGAGAATCTCGTTGAGCCGGTCTTTGAGCCGCAGAATTTCCTTCGCCTGGATGCTGATGTCGGTGGCCTGGCCCTGCACGCCGCCCCACGGCTGGTGAATCATGATGCGCGCGTTCGGCAGCGCGTAGCGCTTGCCCTTGGTGCCCGCCGCCATCAGCACCGCCGCCATGCTCGCCGCCTGGCCAATGCAATACGTGTTCACGTCGCAGGTCAGAAATTGGATCGTGTCGTAAATCGCGAGTCCGGCGGTGACGCTGCCGCCTGGAGAATTGATGTAAAGATGGATATCTTTCTTCGCGTCGGACATTTGGAGAAAAAGCAACTGGGCAATGATGATATTGGAGATGGTGTCATCCACCGGTGTGCCGAGGAAAATGATGCGGTCCACCAGCAGGCGGGAATAGATGTCCCACGTCCGCTCGCCGCGTCCGGTCTGCTCGACTACAATTGGGACCAAAAAATTTTGCATGGCTACATTACTACTCCATTTTTCGCGCAAGTAAAGGAGCAAACCTTACGCCAAACCACAAAAGCGCCGGAAAATTTATTTCTCCTCCAAAACAGAATATTTTTTCCAAACCAACCGGAACGCGCTCGCGAAATCCTGCGGGCGCTCCGCAACCCAACGCGTAACTGCTTCCGGCGTAAACCATTCGCCACGCTCAATTTCATCGGGGTGCAATTGAAACGGCCCTTCCGCTTCGCAGTGATAAACCCGGACAAATTCCTGATCCGTTTCCGTGCAAGCGTCAATTTTAAACAGACGCTCCGGTGTTTTTGGGACAACCAGTCCAATTTCCTCGCGCAACTCGCGCACCGCACAGGCATCGTAGTCTTCACCGGAATCCACATGGCCGGAGGACGACGAATCCCATTTGCCCGGCTCGCGGTCCTTGGAGAGCGAACGTTTCTGGAGAAAAATCCCGCCGCGGGAGTTGAAAACCAACACATGAATGGCGCGATGCAACAAGCCCCGCCGATGGACCTCGCTGCGCGGTTTATGGTCAATCACCTCGTCGCGTTCATTGACGACATCAAAGATTTCTTCGCTCATGATTTCAGGGGAGGGACGGCGTGTCGCCGTCCCAAAATCAGGGTCGCCGACACGGCGACCCTCCCGGTTCTAAGTCAGAATTTTTGCCAATGCCACAAACCGTTCCAAACTCAATTTTTCCGCACGTTCCTGCGGCTGGATATTCAGTTTGGTAAACGCGTGTTCCAATTTTTCGACCGGCCAGTCCTCACGCAAAAGTTTCAGCATCATCTTTCGCCGCTGCGAAAAGGCGCGTTTCACAATTTTGACAAAATCTAAGCGACGATCTTCGGGCAACAACGGCTGAGCGCGGCGGTCCAGCACCACGCAGGCCGAATCCACATCAGGTTCGGGAAAGAAACAGCCCTTCGGGATTTTGAAAGAGTCGCGTGGTTCGAAATCGAGTTGCACCAGCAATGTCAGAACACCGTAATCCTTGTCGCCGGATTGGGCCATGAGCCGCCGGGCGACTTCGAGTTGCAACGTGGCCACCATTTTCTTTGGCGCACGCGGGCCGCAGGCCAGTTCCACGAGAATTGGCGAGGCGACCGAATACGGCAGGTTGGCCACCAGTTTCCAATCGCTCCAGTCCCGTTGTTCGTGTTTTAGAAATTCCAGTGCATCGGCGTGAAGCAAAGTTAATTGCGGGTCGCGGATTGCGGATTGCGGATTAAAACGTTCGTGCAAAAAGCCCACGAGCCGCGCGTCCTTTTCGATGGCCAGCACCTCGCCGGCTTTTTCCAGAAGTAACTCTGTCAACGGTCCCAACCCTGGCCCGATCTCGAGGATTTTGTCCGTGTTTGACAATTCCGCCGCGTCCACGATGCGCCTCAGTTGGTTGCCGTCGTGCAGGAAATTCTGGCCGAGGGATTTCGTCAGTTGAATCCCACGCGTGGTCAGCAGTTCCCGCATTTCGGAAAGTTTCACCGGGAAAATTAGACACGGATTTCACGAATTAACACAGATTAAAAATTTCGTCTGTGAAAATCCGGGCAACCGTGTCAAGAGTCAGTGTTCAATGCAACCAAGAACCTCGGCGAGCGTTTTTA
The DNA here is from genome assembly GCA_963708525.1 of uncultured Verrucomicrobiae bacterium. Lineage (GTDB taxonomy): Bacteria > Verrucomicrobiota > Verrucomicrobiia > Limisphaerales > UBA11358 > UBA11358. The sequence continues at coordinate 32,477 of CAVPTH010000022.1, forward strand.
CCGTTCGCTGCAACTGCGTCCGGGTAATGGTCAGAGGCGGAGTGAAGCTGATGACGTTGGCGTGTTCGCCTTCGGGCAAAACTATAAAGCCCCGGTGCAACATTTTTTTGACGGCGCGCATGGCGGGTTCGGTCGCCGGCTGGCCATCGGGTAATCTCAAGTCGATGCCAGCCATCAAACCCAGACCGCGAACGGAAGTGCGGAGCGCAGATTGCGGAGTGCGGAGCAAAGCCAGCGTATCCAGCAAGCATTTCCCCAATTCTGCGCTTCGCCGGCAAAGGTCAAGCCGCCGGATTTCCTTGATTTGCGCCAGCGCCATGGCACAACCGACCGGGTTACCCAGAAAAGTGCTGGTATGAATCGCTTCGCCGTGCGATTCCGGCCAGGCGGCGTCCATGAGATCGGCGCGGCCGACACAGGCGGACAAAGGAAATCCTCCGGTCAACGCCTTGCCCAGGCAGATCAGATCCGGGACCACACCGCTGTGCTCGCAGGCGAACCATTTTCCGGTTCGACCAAAACCGGTGTAAATCTCGTCGAGAATCAATAATACATCGTGTTCATCGCAAACTTTGCGGAGCATGGGCAAAAATTCCGCCGGCGGGACGTTGATGCCTCCGCGCGCCTGCACCGGCTCGACCAGGATGGCGCCGATTCGTTCGCGTCGAAGCAACCGGCCGATGGTCCACTCGACGGCGGGGATTTCATTCAGAGCCGTCGGGAACGGCACAAAGTGGCCAAATTCACGAAGCTGGTGGTGAAACGGACCGCGGAAAAAATCGCGGTGGGTCACGTTGAGCGCTCCGTAGCCCAGCCCGTGATACGCGCCGGAAAAGGCGATGACTCCATGCCTGTCCGTGGCCAGCATGGCGGTCTTCAGCGCGGATTCGACGGCTTCAAAACCGGAATTGCAGAAAATAACTTTTCCGAAGAGACGAGTTATAGGAGTCCCTGATTTGATATTAGCGATGGATTTTGGGGGTTCGTGTAACTCACCCCTCCGGACACGATTCCACCGCTGAAACGTGATCCGGCTCAGTTCCCGTGCCAGCTCAGCTTTGCGCGCGTGGGGATGGACATCGCCCATCGCGTGCGGAAGGCGGGCCAGTTGTCTCTGCCCGGCTTTCACCACTTGCGGATTGGCATGCCCGGTCGCGGCCACGCCAAAGGCCGCAGTTAGATCCAGATACTTTCTTCCATGGGCATCCCAAACGAATACATCCCGGGCGCGGTGCCAGACGATCGGCCACGAACCGTCCGGATCCAGGAAGGTCACGTTACGTGACTCAAAGTCACGAAGCCATCGCAGAATGGTTCTGGTTGTTGCCATGAATTTTCGATTTTGGGTTTACGATTTACGCACGCGCTTGAAATTCCGGAACCATCGTAAATCCGAAATCGTAAATCGTACATTTCTAAACTCCCCGCTGTTCCGGCGGCCAAATCACTTTGTGCATCTGAATTTGAAAGCGGACCGGCAGGGCGTCGGCAATAATTGTTTCCGCCAGTTCGCGCCGTGAAATCGGCGTCTGTCCCGGCGGAATCCGTTTTAATGACTTGTCCTGTTGTTCCGGCGACAACGGATGCACCCAGGAAATCAGCAAAGGACACAGCGAATCGAGTTTGTGTGCACTAATTTGCTGTTTCACCCACGCGTAATCCTCCTGCGTGCCGATGACGAATTTGATTTCGTCGGTGGCCTTAAGTTGTTTGAGGTTTTCCCGGCAATTGCGTTCCATTTCACCGCTGCTGGGGCATTTCAGGTCCATGATCCGATGAACGCGCGAGTCCACCGGCGAAATGTCATGCGCACCGCTGGTTTCGAGCAGCACAGTAAAGCCGTTGTCGCAAAGCGATTTCATCAGCAGGAGGCAATTTTTCTGGAGCAACGGTTCGCCACCGGTCAACTCGACGAGGGGCAATTTCGGATTTTGGATTTCGGATTTCGGATTTGCAAACGGTTGGGCCAATTCGCGAACCCTTTCCAGGACTTCCTCCAGCGGCATTTTCCTGCCCTCGTTAAAAGCGTAGGCGGTATCGCAATAGGAACAGCGCAAATTACAGGCGGTCAGGCGGATGAAGATGCAGGGCAGGCCGGCAAAGGTGCTTTCACCCTGCAAACTCAGGTAAATTTCATTGACGACGAGCGTGTTGGACACCTCCCGGAGTGTAATGTGCTGTTTTTGAAAAGGAAACCGCCGGGGTGGTTTTATTTTCCGGTCCAGCCGCGAGTAGGCGATGAAAGGCCGGAATTCAGATTAAAAGCTGGACTTTTGAGCATGAAACTTGCTAAAAGAGCACCGAAAAGCCGTGAAAAAAGCGCGTCGTTTGCGAATATTTGTGGTCGGGTTGGTTTTCCTGGGAGGTTGGCAAATGGCTTTGACAGCCGGCGCACAGCAACTCGACACCATCGGTGTAACTTTGCTACGGGCAGTGACTACGAACGTGGATGGCACGGGCATCCGCGTTGCGCAACCTGAAGCGCAAGGCACGAATATCCCACCGGATTTCGAAGTCAACCCCGCGAACAGTTCAGTCCAAAAACCGGCGAGTCTTTTTACGTACATCGACACCAATTCCGCCAATGTTTTCCCCAACAGCCTGGGGACAGAATCGGGTCATGCGGACACCGTAGCTTCTTATTTCTACGGATTACCCGGCGGCGTGGCCACGAATGTTGCGCACGTGGACAATTACAACGCGAACTATTTTTATAGCGGTATTATTGCAGCGACATTCCCGCCGAACATCAACGACCGGGTCGTCAATCAAAGTTTTATTTTTGGTTACGTGCCCGCCCAGGTGACGGTCTCCAAGCAACAGCAGATCGATTCGCAATTTGATGACTATGCAGCACAATACAATACACTTTTCGTTTCCGGCGCCGGCAATGGTGGGCCCACCAGTGGTTCGGTGGCTCCGCCCTCGACCTGTTACAATGGCCTGTCCGTTGGCGCGTACGGTTACGCCAACTCCAGTGTCGGTCCGACTGAAGACAACGGCCGCGCGAAACCGGACATCACCGCGCCGGCAAGCGCAACGAGTTTTTCCACACCTCAAGTGACCGGCGCAGCGGCAGCGCTGATTCAAGCCGGTCTGCGCGGCGATGGAGGCAGCAACACCAATTCGGCCGCCGACGTCCGAACGACCAAAGCCCTACTTCTCAACGGCGCCATCAAACCGGTCGATTGGACGAACGTTCCCCCCTCACCGCTCGACTCGCTCTACGGAGCCGGCGTGCTTAATATTTTCAATTCTTACGAACAACTGACCGGCGGCAAACATACGTTCATCGTGAACACCACCGTCTCCACCAATAGTCCGCATCCCCCCACCGGCGCGAGCGGCACGGTCAGCACGTTGAGTGGTTGGGATTTCAACACCCTTTCCAGCAGCGTGCCTTCAGACAGCGTGAATCATTATTACTTCAATGTCACCAACGGTTTAAACGGGGCTGATTTCACCGCCACGGCGACGCTGGTGTGGAATCGTCAAACGAACAAAACCGACATAAACAACCTGGATTTGTTTTTGTACGATGTCGCGTCCAGCAATCTGATGGACGCCAGCACCAGCGTGGTGGACAACGTGGAACATCTCTGGCTGCCGCAGTTGCCGCAGGGACGATATGATTTGCAGGTGCTCAAACACGGCGGAAACAACACGGTCAGCAGCGGTGAAACCTATGCGCTCGCCTTTGAGTTTTTCTCGCTTTCGCTGAAGGTCACTCCGTCCGGCAGCAACGTGGTGCTAACCTGGCCCGTCTATCCCGCAGCATTTGTCGTTGAATCCACGCCCAGTCTTACCCCTCCCATCGCCTGGAGCACCGTCAGCGCAACGCCCATCGTGACCAACAAGCAAAACCGTCTGACCCTGGGCGTCAATGCCAGCCAATACTTCCGGTTGCGAAGACCATGAGCCCGCCAGCATCGCAGGCCCGGTCTAGGGCAGTTCAAGTAAGACTGTGGCCGTTCCCACGGTAGGGCGTTGCTGCCGCAACGCCGGCGGCGCAGCAGCGCCGCCCTACCCGGGATTGAGCAGACCCGGCCACAGTTTTTCCTGAACCGGTCTAAACTGCGTTGCCTTGTACCAGGGAAAGGGGGATAATTCGCCCCAACGAATTTTCTCTTCATGGTTGGAAGCGCATTGTCAGTAATGACCGCTATTCTGGTTCTAGCCGCGGAACAGGTTCCAGCGGAAACCGGGGCCTTCCCGGTCACCATCCAGGTTCACGTCGATCGGCCGGTGGGTGAATGGAGACCGGTCTGGCGTTTCTTCGGCGCGGATGAACCGAATTACGCCTGCCTTCCGGACGGCCGGAAACTGCTTGGCGAACTAGGCGGATTGGGAACAAACGAAGTTTATTTCCGGACACACAACCTGCTGACCAGTGGTGACGGCACACCAGCATTGAAATGGGGTTCAACCGGGGTTTATACCGAGGACCCACAGGGGAATCCGGTTTATCACTGGACGATCCTGGACCGGATTTTTGATACCTACCGCGAGCAAGGTGTGAGGCCTTATGTGGAAATCGGTTTCATGCCGGAGGCATTGTCCACTCATCCGCAACCCTATCAACATCACTGGGGTTCAGGAACAAACCGCACTTTGTTTACCGGCTGGGCGTATCCCCCCGGGGACTACGCCAAATGGTCGGAACTGGTTTTCCAATGGACCAAACACGATGTGGAGCGATACGGAAGAAGTGAGGTCACGAATTGGTATTGGGAAACGTGGAACGAGGCGAACATCGGCTATTGGCAGGGCACACCTCAGGAATTTTTCCGGTTGCATGATGGCGCGGTGGATGCCGTGCGGCGAGCCCTGCCCGAAGCAAAGGTGGGGGGACCGGACTCGGCGGGTGGCGGTACGGCATTTTTCCGGAAGTTCCTGGAACATTGCCTTCACGGAACCAATCTGGTCACCGGCGCCATCGGCACGCCGCTCGATTTCGTCTCCTTTCACGCCAAAGGTTCGCCAGCGTTCGTCAACGGCCATGTGCGGATGGGCCTGGCGAGCCAATTGCGGGACATCGACTCCGCCTTTGGTATTATCGTCTCGTTTCCTGAATTAAAAAACACACCGATCGTCATCGGTGAATCCGACCCGGACAGTTGCGCCGCCTGCCAGGGCGGACAGTTCGGATACCGAAACCAACCGGTTTATGCCAGTTACACGGCCGATTGCATCGCGCGTGAATTTGAACTGGCCAATCAATATGGCGTGAATCTCGAAGGCACACTGACGTGGGCATTTGAATTTGAAGATCAACCCCCCTTTGCCGGCTTCCGCACGCTCGCCAGCGAGGGCATCGATTTGCCGGTATTCAACGTGTTCCGGATGTTCAGTCAGATGGAGGGTCAACAACTCGCAGTGGCAAGCGACCACGCTGTCTCATTGGGTTCAATCTTGAAAGGCGGTGTACGTGACCAGCCTGATGTGTCGGCCCTGGCCAGCCTGGAATCGAACCGCCTGTGTATCCTGGTCTGGCATTACCACGATGATGATGTGTCCGGCCCGGCTGCGGACATCAAACTTAAGCTCAACGGTTTACCGGCAAGAATGGTGAAGGCTCAAGTCCGGCATTTCCGGATCGACGCAGACCACAGTGACGCGTTTACAGTCTGGCAGCGGATGGGATCACCACCGAAATTGTCGCCGAACCAATTTGCCGAACTGACCAGGGCCGGACAACTCACAGAGTTGGAACCTTCAAAAAACATCCAGTTCAAAGATGGCCATACCGTTCTGCAGGTGCATCTCCCCCGGGAAGCAGTTTCGTTGCTGGTTTTGGAGTGGCCACCGCCCTAGCGAACAAGGTGGTTCAGCACGGAATGTTTTCCGACGCGATAACTTCGGGCGATAACCTGCGTAATGTAGTTTTTGGCCATCCCAACGGCTCGCGGCAAATCATGACCCAGCGCCAGCGCCGCAGTGATGGCTGCCGAGTAAGTACAGCCCGTACCATGCGTGTGAACGTTTTGAATGAACGGCGCGCTCAACAGCAGTTCCGTGTGACCATCAAAGAAGATATCCACCGCATCACGTTCGTTCTGCAAATGTCCCCCTTTGACCAATGCGGCGCAGCCGAATTGCCGGTGAATTTCACGTGCGGCAATGCGCAGGTCTTCAACCGATGCCAGTTTCTGCCCGATCAAAATTCCGGCTTCATGGAGGTTGGGTGTTGCGAGCGTGGCGAGCGGCAACAATTTCTCCTTTAACACCTTGACGGTTGTCGATTCGATCAACCTCGCGCCACTCGTCGCCACCATCACCGGATCAACCACCAGCGGCAATCGATTCCTTTTTCGGAAAAAGTCGGCCAGGACGTGGACGTTCTTTCCGGAAAATAACATCCCGGTTTTTACCGCCGCCGGGCGCAGTTCTTCGAACACGGCCTTAATTTGACGGCGCAACATCCCGGTGGAAACGGGTTCCACGGCCAGAACGCGCCGGGGATTTTGGGCGGTAAGACACGTCAACGCACTGACGCCATGGACACCAAAAGCCGCAAATGTTTTGAGATCGGCCTGGATGCCTGCGCCACCGCCGCTGTCTGAACCCGCGATGGTCAGCGCCACCGGGCGTTGTTTGGTTCTCGGCACGGGTTTCAACTTACCGGAATTCAAACGAACGGCACAGAAAAACAAAAGATACGGGAAAACAGTCGAGCGGGTAACGACGCAAAAGGACTGTGGTACCGGCGAGAGGCGTGAACGCGCCGGATTTGCCCTACGCGGTAAGCTGCAGGATGAGATTGTTTAACTCCTGAATGCGCGGGGGTTTACCAACCACGGCATCTACTTCGGACGTTGTTTCGCCGTCCTCTTTCATCATGGTTCCCCAGCCAGTCATCATCACAATGGGCGTGAGCGGAGATTCCGCCTTAATGGTCCTGGCCACCTGGTGCCCATCAACGTCCGGCATGCCCAGATCCGTGATCACCATTTGATAAGGCTGTTTCTGAAGCACCGCGGCACGGAACATTTCCACTCCCTGCTTGCCTCCCGAAGCGGTTGTCACCTGATGTTCCAGAGTCGTCAGACAATGTTTCAGCAACTCCTGCATTTGCGATTCGTCGTCGATGCAAAGGATGCGCAGTGAACGGTTTTGACCGGCCTGCAACGGAGAGGTCGCAGCCGCTGTCGACGAAGCCTCTTCCCGGATGGGGAAGGTCAGGCGGACACACGTCCCCTGGTTGGGCGCACTCTCAATTTCAATGGCGCCATCGTGGCGACGCATCACTCCGTAAACCATCGCCAATCCCAGGCCCGTCCCTCCCCGCTTGGCTTTGGTGGAGAAAAAGGGTTCCAGGCAGTGTTGACGGATTTTTTCGTCCATGCCAATGCCGTTATCCCGCACCTCGATTTGAATCTGCTTCTCCGAAGCCGGGCCCTTTCCGGGAGCCGGGCGGCTGGCACAACGCGTACTCAAGGTAATGGTGCCGCCCTGCGGAAGGGCGTCGACCGCATTGAAAATCAAATTAATCAACGCCTCCCGCAAATCGCTGGGTTCGCAAAGGAATGGCGGCAACTGAGGTTCCAATTTCCGTTCAACCTGTATGGAAACAGCTTCCCGTTGCGAAAGGTCGCGCCAGCGCGGACGGGTCAGTTCTATGACCTCGTCAATAATCTTGTTGATATCCACCTTGGTCAGCTCCTCGGTGTCGGAACGGCGACGATAAAACTCCCGCATGCGCGCGACAATATGCGCAACGTCTTCGCCGGATTGATGGATGATTTGCAGATATTGCCGCGCGGCATCGGGCAAATCCGTTTGGGTGGCGAGCAATAATTCGGAATAGGCGACAATGGGCGACAACGCGTTGTTGACATCATGCGCCACGCCGCTGGCCATTTGCCCCAGGGCCCGCAGGCGTTCCTGTTGGACCACTACCTGTTGGGTGCGGCGCAGTTCGTCGTAAGCCTTTTGCACGCCTTCCGTCAGCCGCACCTGATCGTAGAGATTGCGGCATTGTTCCTCGGTGGTCAGGATCTTGACCTGCAACGCCTCTTTCTCCGACCGGACCTCGGCAATTTCAATGCGTATCTGTTCGGCGTTGTAACGCACTTCCTCCATCACCAGCACAATCATGCTGACGGCAATAAAAAGTTGCAGCACCGCAGCGATCAGAAAGCCGGCGTTATACAGGTTCTGGTATTGGAGTGTGAAGGGATAACTGGAGAGGTAAAATCCCCATAACAGGAAACCCAGAGCCAACATGCCGGCACCCACAAATGGCATCTTCGTGCGCGCGCGAAAAAAGCACACCCCCGCAAACACGCTCCCCTGACCGATGAGGAGGAACACGGGCAGTTGGATTTGGAGCACGTTGGAGAGGACCCGCGGACTGACAAACGTCCAAACCAGCAGAAAGGCCATAAACCAGCCGATCAAACTTTGCCGGACCGGCAGGTCGAGAAAGCGGGCACTGCCCCACAAGAGGAAGACCGCGGAAATAGCCACGCAACCCTGCCTGAGCATGAAAATGAATTCCCCCTTGGCCAGGTTGGCAGTGGTCAGCCCCAACGTCAGCCACAGCGCATAAAACAACCAGGCCACCGTCCAAACACTGAAATAGGGTCGCTTCGTGTAACGATTGAGATAATAAAACAGTCCCACCAACACCCACACGCTCAGCAGCGACACGAACAAGGTCGCCTGCAGGTATTGTTCGGAAAAGTTCAAATGTGCGCTCACGAATTTCATTATTCCACAGTCTCACGCTCTCCAAATCGACTGATTTCATCCCATACAGCAAACGGCGGGCCATTTTCACAACTCAGGCAGGCCGCATCCCACTTTCCCTTTTCAATCTTTCCAGATGCAATTTATACTCCTGCCATGGACAAAGATCGGGTAGCGGAAATTCTGAACGAAATCGGAACCCTGCTGGAGCTCCAGGGCGAAAATCCGTTCAAGACCCGCGCCTACCAGAATGCCGCGCGCACCCTGGAAAGCCTGGGTGAACCGCTGGCCAATCTGGTCGCGGAAAAGCGACTTGGCAAAATCAAAGGCATCGGCGCTGCCCTTGAACAAAAAATCACTGAACTCGTGGAAACCGGCACGCTCGCCTACTACGACCAGCTGAAGGCCTCGATCCCCCCCGGTTTGATCGATATGCTGGAAATTTCGGGATTGGGCCCGAAAAAAATCCGTGTGCTCAACCAGAAACTGGGCGTGGATTCGATCGAGAAACTGGAGGCGGCCTGTCGCAAAGGCGATGTGGCGCAACTCGACGGCTTCGGCGAAAAAACGCAGACGAATCTGCTGGAAGCCATCGAACGGCGCCGCACTTACGCCTCCAAACATTTGGTGAGCGATGCGTGGCAGGCCGCCGAGCCGTTGTTGGAAAGTTTGCGCGCGCATCCGGAAGTCATCCGCTGCAGCGCCGCCGGCAGCCTTCGCCGCTTTAAAGAAGTCATCGGCGACATCGATTTGCTCGCCTCATCAAAAAATCCGGCGGCGGTGATTGGATTTTTTGCTGCGCAGCCCGACGTTATCAAAGTCACCGCTCAAGGCGACACCAAGGCGAGCGTTATACTTCGGGGTGGCATACAATGCGATTTGCGGGTGGTCAACGACCGCGAATTTCCATTTGCCCTGGCGTACTTCACCGGCAGCAAGGAACACAACATCGTCATGCGCCAGCGTGCCATTCAACGCGGCCTGCGGTTGAATGAATACGGCCTGTTCAAATCCAAAACCGAAACCCGCGACCTTAAACTGCTCGTCCCCTGCCGCGAGGAGGCGGACATTTTCGCCAGACTGGATTTGCCGTTTATTCCGCCCGAGTTGCGTGAAGACCATGGAGAATTTGCCGCTGCCGGGAAGGACGATCTGCCCAAACCCATTGAGTGGACGGACTTAAGAGGCGCCTTGCATAATCATTCGGTCTGGAGCGATGGCCATAATCGCCTCGAGGAGATTGCCGACTATATGGAAGGGCTCGGACTGGAATACTGGGCCATCACCGACCACTCAAAATCATCCTTCCAGGCCAACGGCCTGGATGCAAAACGCCTCCGGCAACAGATCAAGGAAATCAAAAAAATCAACGACCAACTCGCCGGGCGCGGCAGCGAATTCCGGCTGCTCACGGGTTGCGAGGTGGACATTTTACGCGACGGGCTGGATTTCGACGACGAACTGCTCGCCGAATTGGAAGTGGTCGTTGCGAGTTTGCATGTGCCGGCCAACAACGAAGCCGAAAACACCAAACGATTGATTCGTGCCGCGCAAAATCCTTTCGTTCACCTGATCGCTCATCCGACCGGAAGACTGTTGCTGGAACGCGAACCGTATCCGGTCGATATCCAGGCGGTCATTGATGCCTGTGCCGCGACCGGTACCTGGATCGAATTAAACTGCAATCCCCATCGGCTCGATCTGGACTGGCGGCATTGGCCTCATGCAAAAGATAAGGGGGTTAAATGTGTCATCAATCCGGACGCGCATCGGAATGAACACGCGGGATTTCTCCGATTTGGCACTGGAATTGCGGCCAAAGGCTGGCTGGAAAAGGCGGATGTGGTGAATACCGCACCGCTAAAGACGGTTGTCGGGAAACTAAAGTCCAAGCGTTTGAAGAACAACAAGTTTTGATTGGACTATGAGAATCTTTTATGTTCAATGATTTGTGTAAAAAAAAGAAAATGATGTTTGACAGCATTGTTGATTTTTTGGTAATCCTCCATAAGTCGTTGGCTGTTTACTTTTCCTTGAACATCAAAAAGATGTCAATTATTGTGTATAAAAATTAGCCCTATGAGAAAACTTTTTGTCTGTGCGGGTCTGGCACTGGCAGGCACGGCCAGCCTTTATGCTGCTTACACGCCGGATTTGAACTCCATGCAGACCACCAAAATGTGGAGTGTGGCGGGTACCTTGCGGGGTTTCTACGACGACAACTACAACACCGCACCAGACGGGCCGAACAAGCGCGGAAGCGCCGGATTCGAAGTCAGCCCTCAGCTAGATCTCAATGTGCCGCTCCAGCAAACGGAAATAGGGCTCCGTTACATCTATGGTCTTTATTATTACCAGGATCGCGAAGATCTCGGGCAAAAGCCGATTGACCAAACCCAACAGGTTAATTTGTGGGTGGACCATGCATTCACGGAGCGCTGGCAAGGACGGGTGCAGGACAATTTGGCAATCGGTCAGGACCCGCAACTGGTTCAAGGCGGTACGTTGGAACGCGCCAATGGAAACAACACTCATAATGACGGCGCTCTTACATTGAACACGCAATGGTCGCGACTCCTTGGCACCAGCCTGGTTTACGAAAATAATTTTTACAACTATCAGGATAATGGAGGTAACTTTGTTGATCCCAGCTTGGCAGGGTTGTTGAACCGGTTGCAAAATGATATCTCGTTGGATGTAAACTGGCGCTTGCAGCCAACACTGGTGGGTTTTGTTGGTTACAAATACGAGCAAATCAATTATATTGGAGATGAGCCGATAGGCCCTCCTGCAGCCGCGGTGGGTTACCATTTCAGATGAGTGATAGCCGTGATAACCGATCGCAATATGTTTATGTAGGCGGGCAATATACACCACTGGACAACCTGAACCTCCTGGCAAAGGTGGGTCTTCAATATACCGACTGGTACAACCCGGCTGCTGGCTTTTCGTCATCCAGCGAAACTTCTCCGTATGCGGTTTTATCGGGAACCTATACTTATTTGCCGGGAAGTTATGTGCAAATGGGATTCTACCAGTCGCGGAACGCGACGGATGTAACTGGATCAACTGCCGTGGGTCAACAAGTTACCCAGGATCAGAACAGCTCGACAGTTTATGGCACCATTAACCACGCGTTTACCCCGCGTCTGATTGGCAGTGCCAACGGCCAGGTTCAGTATTCAAAGTTCTATGGTGGTTCGGTTAATGGAGAGTCGCAAAGCTGGTATTCGTTAGGGCTTAACCTGATGTATGTCTTTAATCCCCATCTTTCGGCTGACATTGGCTATAATTACGACAATGTCACCTCAATTACAGTTCAGCCGGGTTACAACCGTAATCGCGTTTACGTGGGCGTAACCGGCACTTATTGAGTGTTAAGAAAGCTGTTGCGTGAGCTGTCTTTGAACGTTTGAACAGGAGCAAGAGTCTTTTACTCTGGCTCCTTTTTTTTGAATTATGGACCCATCAAAACCCGACACGATGCAGGAAGCCAAACTGCATTTTTTGGATTATTTGCGAATCCTGCGTATCCGCAAGGCCATCATTATCACAGTCTTCCTGATTACTTTTACCATCGCCACGGTGGTGACTTTTATTTTACCGGAATCCTATTCCAGCACCGCCCGAATCAAGATTGAACCGGATATCATCTCCGACATTCCAGGCGTCACCTCAGGCGGCGGGGGTGATGTCACCTATGCTCCCTATGACCCTTATTTCATTCAGACTGCGTTTGAAATCATTCAAGATCAGGTAGTGCTCAACAAGGTCATCGCCAAACTGGATCTCAATACCCTGTATGGCAAACGGTATAATGGTGGCGTCCCGATGCAGCAATTCCTCACCACGACCATGCTCAAGCGGCGATTGTCTCTGGACCCGGTCCGCAATACCAAATTGATCGAAATTACGGTTTTTGACGAGGACAAGAACATGGCGGCGGAGATTGCCAATGCCATCGTGGTGGCCTATCGCGATTACCGGCTCAACCTGCACACGGATCAGGCACAACGCGGCATCAAGTCCCTGGAAGACCAATACCAGGAAGACGAAGTAAAAATTGAAGCCGCCCAACACAAAGTGGATCAATTGCGCTCTGACCTTCATATTAACGACTACGATCCCAATTCCACCAGTCCCACTCCCACGCTGTCCTCGGAGATGTTGCGTTCATACAACCAGTCGATGATTGAATACGAGGCGCAATATACGAAGGGGGACAAGCAGTTGACGGAGTTGCAGCCGTTGAGCCCGGAAAAATTAAGAGAAGTACTCCCGACTATCCTGCCAGACCCGACGCTGTCTGATTTGTTGAGCAAGCTGAACACCGCGGAACAGAGTTATGTCAGCCTGACGAATGATTACTCCCTGGCGAACCCGAATGTCATTCGCATCCAGGCCATGATTGACAAGTTGAATCAGCAAATCGACGATCGCGTCGCCGGCATCATGGCGGCTTTGAACAACCAGGTGCAATCCGAAAAGGCGGCCTTGGATCGATTGACCGAGATAGTTAACGAAGCAAAACAAAAGGATTTGGATGAGTCCACGCGCGGTCAGCCGTATTGGGAGGCAAAACGCAAACTGGAAACGATGTTGAATTTTCACCAGTTGCTCGCCACGAAAATCGAGGCGGAAAGACTCGATTCGGAGATTCCCAAAACGCAAATGGTGGAAATCGTGCGTCAAGCTGAACCTGGTAAGGACCCCGTGCGCCCCAACAAAACGTTGAACATCGTGCTGGGTGTGGTGGTGGGTCTGGTGGTGGGCATTGGCCTGGCGTTCTTCATCGAATATCTGGATACCAGCGTTAAGACCATTGACGAGGTCGAGCGTGCCTTCCAGGCGCCGGTACTGGGAGTCATCCCCCAAAACGTCGGCTACCTGCTGGAGGAAGGACCGGACAGCCAGCACGCCGAAGCCTACCGGGTCTTGCGCACTCATTTTCTGTTCTCGCGGAAGGATGACAAACTCAACAGTATCGTCATCATCAGCGCCGGCATGGGTGAAGGCAAATCCACTACGGCCCTTAACCTGGCCACGGTCTTTGCTCAGGCAGGCCAACGGGTGGTGATCGTGGATTCGGACCTTCGCCGTCCGACCCTGCACAAAATCCTGCGCGTCAGCAACAACGTCGGACTGACCAATTATTTGTTAAAACAAAACACGCTGGAAGAAGTCATTCAGACGACCTCGGTGCCCATGCTCGATTTCATGTCCAGCGGCAAGCTGCCGAGCAGCTCGATGAGCATTCTCAATTCGCCGCAGATGAAGGATTTAATCGCCGATTTGAAACAACGTTACGATTTCGTGTTTTTCGATTCACCGCCCATCCTGGGTGTGAGTGATGCGGCCGTGCTGGCCAGCGAAGTGGACCTGGCCATCCAGGTCATCCAGTACCGTCGGTATCCTCAGCCGATGAATATCCGTGCCAAGCAATTGATTGAAAAAGCGGGCGGCGATCTGGTTGGCATTGTCCTGAACAACATTACCATGTCACAGGATGAGGGCTATTATTACTATTATTCACGCAACGAAGACGAACTGGATACCACCCCGCAAAGCGCCCCGGAAGACCCAGACAAGATCGGGATTAAACAAAAGTATTGATTCTGCGGCCGATTTCACGAGGATTATTGTTAATGAAACGTTTTTGGACTCTGTCGCGCTTTCAATGGCGGACTTTGGGGTTGTTGCTCGCCGGTCTTATTTTCAATGGATGTTCGTCATCTTCCGACGAAATCCTTTTTTCCGACAATCCTACGCCGACTTCCGCCCGGACTGGTAGCACCGCCGGAACCGGAGCCACGCCAGCGGACGCTACCACGACCGACTTGATGGCAGCGAGATTTCATGTGGGAGACACTGTGACGGTGGATTTCTCCGGCACGGTCGATCCGATTCTCCAGCATGTCGAGCCGATCAAGGAAGACGGGACCATCACTCTGCCTTACATCGGGGCGGTTCGAGCGGTCGGCAGAACAGCGGGTGAATTGCAAAATGAGATTCGTGATCTTTACGTGCCCAAGTATTATGTGCGATTGACCATTACGGTCAGTTCACCCCAACGCGTGTTCTATGTCGGCGGCGAAGTAAAACAACCCGGGCGCCAGCTCTATGTCGGCGAAACTTCCGTCACCAAAGCCATCCAGGCAGCCGGTGACTTCACCGACTTCGCCAACCACAGCAAGGTCTGGCTGATTCGCGGCAATGGAGAACGCATCAAGGTCAACTGCAACAAGGCGCTGCAGGACCCGACCCTGGACCCGCCCGTTTATCCCGGCGACCAAATCCAGGTGCCGCGCCGGATTTTCTGATGATTGAACTTCACATTCTGACAGGAAAAAAGGCGGGCAACCAATCGGTCGTCCGCCGTTTTCCTTTCCGGATCGGTCGCGCCGGCGGAAATGACCTGCAGTTAACGGACGACGGCACTTGGGACCAACATTTGACGCTGGAATTTCACCGGCGCGAAGGATTCAAGCTCGCCGTCGCGCCGGATGCCCTGGCCATGGTCAATAATCAACCGGTCCAGACGGCACTGCTTCGCAACGGGGATATCATTACCCTCGGTTCCGCCAAACTTCAAATCTGGCTCACTGCCGCCCGCCAGCGCGGTTTGTGGTTGCGGGAAAGATTCGTCTGGGCGCTCCTGGTTGCGGTCGTCCTCGGCGAGTTTATTCTGATCTACCGGCTGATTCGTTAATGCCGGAAATGCCGCACCCCGGTAAAGGCCATCGCCACCTTCCGTTCATCCGCCGCCGCAATGACCTCCGCATCCCGCACTGACCCGCCCGGTTGAATCACTGCCGTTGCCCCGGCTTCAGCCGCGGCAATCAAACCATCGGGAAACGGGAAAAAGGCGTCACTGCACACGACGCTGCCTTTCAGCGACAGTCCCGCTTCGCCGGCCTTCCAGACCGCAATCCGGCTCGCATCCACCCGGCTCATTTGCCCTGCCCCAATGCCCAGCGTCCGGTCCCCGGCCACGTAGACAATCGCATTGGACTTCACATGTTTGACAATGCGCCAGCCGAAAAGCATCGCGTGCCATTCCGTTTCTCCAGGCTGTCGGCGGGTCACAATTTTCAGGTCCGCTGCTGTCGTCACCTTCGTGTCCCGTCCCTGCCATAAAAAGGAATCCACACCGACGCTGCGAACGTCCCACGGCTGCGTGGTGAGCGGGGACTTCAACAATTTCAGCAACCGCAAATTCTTTTTCTTCTGCAAAATCGCCAGCGCTTCCGTGGAAAAATCCGGGGCGACAATTACCTCGCTGAAAATTTCCGCGATGGTATTTGCGCAAGCGCCGTCCAGGGCGCGGTTCACGGCGATAATGCCGCCAAAGGGCGCCTGCTTGTCCGTCGCAAAAGCCTTGTCCCAGGCCTCGCGCAGGCTCGCGCCTTGACCGACGCCGCACGGATTCATGTGTTTAAGAATCGCCAGCGTCGGCCCATCGTCCGCAAATTCGGCGATCAAATTCGCCGCGGCCGTCAAATCCAGGATGTTATTATAGGAAAGTTCCTTGCCATGAAGTTGCTGGAAATATTCCCGGAATTTGCCATAAAGCGCCGCCGGTTGGTGGGGATTTTCACCGTATCGCAATGGCTGCACCATCGGAATGGAAAGGGAAAGTGACTTCGGCAATTCGGATTTCCCGGTTCCGAATTCCGAATCGAGATGCGCCGCAATGGCCGCGTCATAGGCTGCGGTCCGCGCAAAAACCTTGGCCGCCAGTGTGCGGCGCAATTCGAGCGTCGTATCGCCGTTGGCCTGGATTTGGCCGGCCACTTCCACGTAATCCTGCGGATCCACCACCACGGTCACACTGTCGTGGTTTTTGGCCGCACTTCGAAGCATCGACGGCCCGCCGATATCAATATTTTCAATCGCCTCGTGCAAGGGCACGTCCGGCTTCGCCACGGTTTGCTCGAAGGGATAAAGGTTTACCACGACGAGATCGATCGGGTGGATGTCGTGTTCACGCACGGCGGCTTCGTGTTTGGCGTTACCGCGAATGAACAACAGCCCCCCATGTACCTTCGGGTGCAGCGTTTTGACGCGGCCATCGAGCATTTCGGGAAAACCGGTGTGTTCGCTGATGTCTTTTACCGTTAATCCGGCCTCCCGCAGGGCCTTGGCCGTCCCGCCGGTGGAAATCAATTCAATGCCCGCAGCCGCGAGTGTTTGCGCAAAGGAGACCAGACCACTTTTGTCAGAAACCGAAAGCAATGCCCTTTGAATCTTTGCCATAGCCCCACAAAATCCCCCAAAGCCGCCGATGCCGTCAATGGCAAATCAGGATTTTGGATTTCCCGTCGGCACCATCTCTGCACCAATCGCCCGTTCCAGCCGGGCGCGGGCGGCGGCGTAGTCGTGCAACGCCTGGACTTCCGTGGTGCGCGCCTGCGTGAGCGAAGTCTGAGCATCAAGCACATCCAATTGTGTGCCGGTGCCGGCGTCGGAACGCGCCTGAGCTTCACGCAACGCCTCCTCGGCTTCCGCTTGGACGGTTTTTTGCGAATCCAGCACTTCCTGGGCCTCAATGAAGAGGGAATAGGCCGTGCGCACCTCCAGCTCGATCTGGCGTCCCCTATCCTCGACTTCTGTCCTGGATTTGTCGCGGAACGCCTCGGCTTGCACCACTCTTCCGCGGGTCAACATCCCGTCGAAAATGTCCCAGCTCAGCTGCGCACCGGCATTCCAACCGTGGAGGTCGTGAGTAATGTCAACTGGCGGGGTGAATTGCGCGTTGTACCAACTGTAACCGGCAAATAGCTGGAAGGTGGGTTTGTAACCGGACTTGGCGGCAATGACGTTTTCCCCCTGTAACGCTTCCGCTTTCCGCAGCGCCGCGAGTTCAGTACGGTTCCTTAGGGCCTGTTCGATGGCCTGCGGCAGATTAATCTGATACGGCCGGTCATCGAGCTTGTCCGTCAAATTCAACGGAATATCCTCCCAGATATCGCGTGGCAGATTGTAGCCGAGCAGGTTGGCCAGGTTATTCTTGGCTATGCGATAATTGTTCCGCGCCTGGATCAGGGCCGGACGCTCATTGGCCACGGCCACCTCGGCGCGAAGCACATTGAAATGCGGCACCGTGCCGGCTTTGAAACGGCGCTGCTGATCTTCGAGTTCCTTGCTCAGCAGCTCCACTGACGCCTCATTCACGACAATTTGCTGTGCGGCCAGCAAAACGTCATAGTAGGCCAGCCGTGTACTGAGCAGCGTGTCGTCCACCACGGTTTGATACTGCAACACTGACTGCTCCTTGATCAGCCGGGCGGCGCGCACGGCCGACAGCATTTTTCCGCCTTCATAAATGGATTGCACGAGCTGAACACCCGCGTTCCAGTTTTGATTCGGTAATGGCCCCAGGGTGGGAAGGTTTTCGATCGCGCTCGCCTGTGAGCCTTTGTATTGACCGGTGGCCTGCAACGAGGGCAAAGCCACTGCCCGGGTTTGGATGACAAGGCCGTAATTGGCCTGTAGGTCACTTTTGGCCTTGAGAATCGTCCCATTCTGATTGAGGGCCAGGTTCAGACAATTGAGCAGCGACAGCGGCTGCGTGACCCAGCCGGGGGCGTTGGCGTTCGTGACGCCGTTTTGCGCGGAAACGTTCCCGCCCACGGCAATACCGGCGAACATCAAAAAGAAAATGAATTTGATCGTTTTCATAATTTTAAACAATTTTCAACGCCGCCGGTGCCTGGCCGAATCCGGCTTGGACCTCTGGGTTTCAGGGTCGGGCAAGTGTTTCATCGCGGCAAGCGAGAAGCGCGCAATATGCCCGGCCAGTGGTTCCACCGCGGACACGTCCAGCTTTTGTTCCGGAAACAATCGTGAAATCATCGTCCGGCAATGATGGTAAAAAACGCACTGGCTGACGACGCTGAAACAACACAGCCGGACGGCTTCATCCTGAGGCGAACGGTCAAGAATTTCCGCCACGAGGCTGCGGAGCAGGTCGGCCATCGGACGCAATCGTTCGGCGACCAGCGAATCCAGCGCCTGGGTCGGCTCCACCATTTCGCGGGACATCATTTTGCCAAACCACGCGATGGAACCCTCGTCAAAAATGCGCAACAGGAACGAACGGACAAAGGCGCCCAGTTTTTCCTCCGGTGGCGCATCCGCCGCCACGCCCAGCAACGGCGGATATTTCGCAAACGCCTTTGTTTGCGAATAACGCAGCACCTCGGTGTACAGCGTCTCCTTGTCGCCGAAATGGTAATTGACGGCGGCGACATTGGCATCGGCGCGCAGGCAGATTTCCCGGATGGTGGCATTGCGGAAGCCGACCTCGGCAAACACCGCGCCGGCCGCTTCCAGAAGCTGATGGCGCGTTTCCTCGTGCGCCGGAGCCACGGCCCCGGACAATGCTTTCAAATTCATGTTTCAAACAAACAATTAAAACAATCGTTTGACATGTCAACATTTTTTTGTTAACTGACTGGAAAACAACGAAAGTATCGGCCTTATGATGCGAGTTAAAACTCTGTATAGTTTGGCTTTCACCGCGATGCTCGTCGCCGGCTGTTCGCCGGACTCGCCGAATCAGTTCCAGGGCTATATCGAAGGTGAATATGTCTATGTGGCGTCACCATTGGGCGGAAGCCTGCAAGCACTGGACGTGGCGCGTGGCGATCAGGTCAAGGCGGGGCAAAGGCTGTTTGAACTGGAACGCCGCTCCGAAGCCGATGTTGCCCGCCAGGCCAGCAACGATCTGGCGCAGGCCAAAGCCAACCTCGCCCTCTCCGAGGCCACCCTCGTCCGTCGCGAACAATTGCGCAACGACCAGGGAGTGATTTCCGCGGAAGAATTGGACCGGGCCCGGGCCCAGCGCGATACCGATGAGGCACAGGTTGCCGCCAAAACCGCCGCCCTCGCCAAATCCGATTGGTCGTTTGAGCAAAAAGAACAGTACGCGCCCACCTATGCGTTTGTGCAGGACACCTTGTATCGGGTCGGTGAATGGGTCGCCGCCGGCAAGCCCGTCGTACAACTCCTGCCACCGACCAACTTGAAGGTGCGCTTTTTTGTGCCGGAAGTGATTCTGCCTAAAATCAAGCCCGGCCAGACCGTCAACGTGACGTTCGATGGCGGCCAGCATGCCGTCCCGGCAACGGTCAATTACATCTCCGCGACCGCCGAATTCACGCCGCCGGTGATTTACAGCCAGGAAAACCGCGCGAAACTGGTTTACATGATCGAGGCGAAATTCTCTCCGGCAGACGCCCCAGCGCTCCGTCCCGGTCAGCCGGTGGATGTGGAGTTGAAATGAAACATCGAACATTGAACATTGAACATTCAGTATTCAACGGCTTCATGTGCCGGAACTTATTGAGTGTTGAGTGTTGGATGTTGAACGTTGAATGTTTTTCCGCCCAATGAACCCGTCCGACCTTGTTATTGACGTCCAGGGCATCACCAAGCGGTTCGGTGATCGCACGGTCGTGAATAATATTCCCATGCAGGTGCGGCGCGGCGAGATTTACGGCTTCCTCGGCCCGAACGGCAGTGGCAAGACGACGTTTTTGCGTATGCTCTGCGGTCTGCTGACGCCGGACGCAGGCAGCGGGCTCTGTCTCGGCTTCGATATCTGCCGCGATTCGCGCGAAATCAAGAAGAACATCGGGTACATGACCCAACGGTTCAGTTTCTACGAGGACCTTACCATCGAGGAAAACCTGGATTTCATCGCGCAGATTTACGGCGTGCCGCAACGCAAAGCCGCCGTGGATAAGAGCCTGGAACGACTGGGCATGACCGCCCGCCGTCGTCAACTGGCAGGCACTCTGTCCGGTGGCTGGAAACAGCGGCTCGCTCTCTCTGCGTGCCTGATTCACGAACCAAAATTGCTCCTCCTCGATGAACCAACGGCGGGCGTGGATCCCAAGGCTCGTCGGGATTTCTGGCAGGAGATTCATCAACTGGCCGCTGAAGGCCTGACCGTTCTCATCACCACCCATTACATGGATGAAGCCGCGCGCTGCCACCGCGTGGCCTACATCGCCTATGGCAACCTGCTGACCCGTGGCAGCGTGGAGGAAGTGGTCCGTAACGCCGGGCTGACGACCTGGGAAGTCACCGGACCGGACCTGCCGGCCCTGGGCGAAAAAATCCGCGGCCGGCCCGGCGTGGAACAGATCGTGGCATTTGGCACCACGTTGCACGTCAGCGGGCGTGACGCGACCAAATTGAAGGAAAGTGCAAGTCCGTGGATGACCGGCACGTATCAATGGAAACAAATCGAGTCCGGGCTGGAGGACGTCTTCATCAGCCTGATGGAAACGGCCAAGGACAATTTCTCGTGAAAATTATTTGGTGTAGCAGCCGACGTCAGTCGGCTCATTTACATTCGTGCGTAAAACGTCAACATCCGTCCCGCGATTCTTTTGCGCCGTTCGATTGGCTGGCGGCCATTCTCCCTCTCCTTGGGGAGAGGGCCGGGGTGAGGGAGAACGTTTCAACCTTGAAGATTTTCTTGTGAAACTCTACGAGTTCAACTGGCGGCGGTTCTGGGCGATTGTCGGCAAGGAATTCATCCAGATGCGGCGTGACCGGCTGACCTTCGGCATGATGGTCGGCATTCCCCTGCTCCAACTCGTCCTCTTCGGTTACGCCATCAATTCCGACCCCAAACACCTGCCTACGGCGATTTACTCGGCGGACAACAGCGTCTTTTCGCGCACCATCGTCTGGGGCCTGCGGAACAGCAGCTATTTTGACGTCGTCCGCGAAGCGAAAAACGAGGCGGACATCCAGAAACTGCTGGCCCAAGGCACAGTCCAATTTGCAGTGCACATTCCGGTGGATTTTTCGCGAAAACTGGTGCGTGGAGAAAAACCGGATTTGCTCCTCGAAGCCGATGCCACGGACCCGTCGGCCATCGGTTATGCCGTCGGTGCGGTAAACCTGCTGGTGACCACGGTCTTAAATCGCGATCTCAAGGGGCCACTGGCTGACCTGCAGGGTGCATCCCCGCCGTTTAATCTGGTTGTGCACCAGCATTACAACCCCGAAAACAACACCCAATACAATATCGTACCCGGCCTGATGGGTGTGATGTTGACCATGACGATGATTATCATTACCGCTTTGGCCATCACGCGCGAGCGCGAGCGCGGCACCATGGAAAACCTGTTGTCCACCCCGGCACGCCCCGGAGAAGTGATGATCGGAAAAATCGTCCCTTACATCACGATCGGTTACGTCCAGATTGTTCTGATTTTGCTGGCAGCTCGTTACCTGTTCAGTGTGCCTATTGTCGGCAGTGTGCCGTTGTTGGTAGTGCTGGCATTTTTGTTTATTGTGGCGAACCTCGCCGTTGGCATCACCTTCTCAACCATCGCCAAGAACCAGTTGCAGGCGGTGCAAATGGCGTTCTTTTTCTTCCTGCCGTCGTTGCTCTTGTCCGGCTATATGTTTCCGTTTCGCGGCATGCCCGGCTGGGCCCAGGACATCGGTGAAGTCCTGCCGCTCACCCATTTCCTCCGCGTCGTGCGCGGCATCCTGTTGAAAGGAAACGGCCTGGTAGATGTGACCCCCGATCTTTGGCCCATTGCTCTGTTCCTGGTGGTCATGCTCGCGGTCGGCATCAAACGTTACCGGCAGACATTGGATTAGGGCTGATGACGCTTCGCCGCCGGCCACAACTGGATGCACACCACATCAAAAAGAAGGGCGGCGATCCCCGCGTTCCGCAATTCGGTGCCGACCTGTTTGCCGATGCAACCGGCAGCGGCAATCAGTGCCAGGGTTGCGACAATGAATATGGTGATTTGGAATTTTCTCATTAACCATTCGTTTTTAGGAAGACAACCAATTGACCAAATTTTACCCTGGAGAGAATAGGACCAGTTCATACCGCACAGCAAAACTATCCGATTAGAAATAGCATACAGTCGCTGGCTCATGGGAACCCCCGCCCTTCGGCAAAAAGAGTTGGTTTTTGTTCGCCGTTTGACAACCGCAGTCACAAATCATTTGAGCACAGGATGAAGAGTAAGATCAGCAAGGGGCAATATTGTCGACATGTATAGGCTTAGAGAATCGGTATCATCAGCATAACTTTTTGTTGCTCAGCAGCTTTCGTACTGAACTTGCAAATTTCCGCCACTTCGGGTCTCCTTAACCGAAATGCGGCGAGGCAGTTTCCTGATTTTCACAATAGTCCTGACCTTGACGGGACGGGTGGCGGCAAGCCCGGAATCCGGTGAGGTTAACCTGGATTACGTTATGAAGCGGGCCGAGGACCGGGCACGCCACCCGTTTCATTCGCCCCGGGCCGACCTGCCGGCGGTGTTACGACAGGACAATCTCGATTACGATAAATATCGGCAAATCCGCTTTCGTCGTAACCAGGCCTTGTGGAAGATCGAAAACCTTCCCTTCCGCATCGAATTCTTTCATCCGGGCTATCTCTACCAGGAACCGGTGCACGTGTACGAATTCACGGCCAGCCATTTGCAGCCGATCCGGTTCGTGGAGGATTTCTTCGATTACGGCGGGCTCAACATCCAGAATGAAATTCCAGCCAACACCGGGTATGCCGGGTTCCGGGTTTTAAATCAACTCAACGAGACCAATGAATGGGACGAACTGGGCGCGTTCCTGGGCGCGAGTTATTTCCGGTTGCTCGGCAAAGACCAGCGCTACGGCCAGTCCGCCCGCGGGCTGGCGCTGGACTGTGGCGAAATGGGCCGGCCGGAGGAGTTTCCCATCTTTACCGACTGGTGGCTCGGCAAACCGCAACCGGGCGACAACGAATTGATCCTCTACGCCCTGCTCGACACGGTGGCTTGCACGGGTGCCTATCAGTTTATCCTTCATCCCGGGGAAACAACCCGGGCCGAGGTCGAGGCTGTGTTGTTCTTTCGCAAACCTGAGGAGGTGCTGAAGGCAAATCCGGCCCGGAAATTGCCCGTCAGAACCATCGGGATGGCGCCGCTGACCAGCATGTTCTGGTACGGACAGAACTCGGAACGCAAGTTTGACGACTACCGCCCGGAGGTGCATGACGCGGATGGCTTGCTCGTGCACATGGGAAACGACGAGGTGTTGTGGCGGCCGTTGGACAATCCGCCAATCCTGCGTCATCAGGTCTTCCATGCACCGGACATCCGCGGTTTTGGTCTGTTGCAACGCGAACGCTCCTTCCGGGCCTACCAGGACATGTTCAACCTGTTCCAACAGGAACCCAGCGTCTGGGTCGAGCCCCGTGGCAAATGGGGTGACGGCGATCTGCATCTGGTTGAATTAAGCTCGGATTACGAAGGCCTGGACAACATCGTGGCCTTCTGGGACCCCAAAACCAAACCCGAGCCAATGCAACCCTTCCGCTTTGGCTACACGCTCTTTTGGCAAATGGGTGCGGGGGACGTGAAACTTTCCGAAAACCGGGTGGTCGGCACGCACATCGGCCTCGTTCCCGGCGAAAACAGCAACCGGTTGATGGTGATTGATTTCACAGGGCCAAAACTGGAACCCATCCCCGAAAACAACCCGCCGCAGGCCATCGCCAATTGCAGCACCAACGCCGTGATTGTCGAAAGCCAGGTTTTGCGCAATACTTTCCTCAAGACGTGGCGTGTCGTTTTGAAAATGCAGCCCAAACGGGGCAATACTGATCCGGTGGACATCCGGTGCACGCTGCAAAAAGGAACGAACATTTTGAGCGAAACATGGACCTACCAGTGGAGTCCCCCATAACCGGACTCGGCGCGCTGACGGACGTCTCCGGCCGGCTGGCCGGCCGCCCGTTGGAGGAATGGAACGCCGCGTATGGCAAGGTGGAGAACTATTTTCATGCCCTGCGCATCCGCAACAAGGCGTTGCTGGGTCAACTCGTCCTGCGCGTCCTCGAACGGGCCATGAAACGCGCACCGTCCGAACCCGGCCATTCCGCCACCCAGCTCGCGGCCGAGGAAATGGACCGCACGGTCACTGAATGGTTTGCCGCCGTATTGCAGGAACCGCCCACCAACTCCGATCAGATGCTTTCCACGCGCGGCCGGCTGGCCATGCTCCTCGCCGATATGCCCGGCAAATGGCAGGACCAGTTTCTACGTCCCCCGCCCTGGCCGGATGAGTTTGTTCAGTCGATGCGCGACGCCTACCTGCGAGCCGGCCCTGACTTTCAACTGTCCAAAATGGCGCCACGCCCACTTGACCTGGGCCCGATTACCACCCTGACCAATCTGGGCCGCATCCCCTACCTGAAAATGTCATTGGCCTGGACGCTGTTTGTGCTGCTATTGGTCATGGTTTTCGTCCTTACCCACTGAATCATGGCCGGCGCCACTCCC
Source organism: uncultured Verrucomicrobiae bacterium (assembly GCA_963708525.1). Lineage (GTDB taxonomy): Bacteria > Verrucomicrobiota > Verrucomicrobiia > Limisphaerales > UBA11358 > UBA11358. The sequence continues at coordinate 57,481 of CAVPTH010000022.1, forward strand.
CAGTCCGCTCCGGCGTCGGGCCAGCCACCACCGCTCACCGTAGTCCCTTTACCCCGCATCCACCGCGGCTGGCGCGTGTTCATCTTTTATTCCTGCGCCCTGCTGTTGACCGGGCTGGTCTCGATGCTTTTTGCCGACCTGCTCTGGCGCACGGGCTGGTCGGCCTCGCGGACATGCTGCTGGTCCTGTTCGCCGTCCTGTTCCTGCTCATCGCCGTCGGCTGCATGCACGGTGTTTTTGGCTTTATTCTGCGGGTCATCGGGAATCCCCGGCGGATAACCCAGGTGGATTGCCGGGCGCAAAGCATCGACGGCACCAGTACGGCCATCGTCTTTCCCATCTACAACGAAGATATTGTTCGCGCCTATGAAGGCCTGCGGGCAACCTACGAGTCACTCCAAAGAACCGGTCAACTGGAACACTTCGACTTCTTCATTCTCAGTGATTCCACCGATCCGGACAAATGGGTGGAAGAGGAACGGCGCTGGTATGAACTGGTTGGTGAACTCGACGCTTTGGGACGTGTTTATTACCGCCGCCGGACGGACAACGAAGGCCGCAAGAGCGGCAACGTGCGCGATTTTCTAAGCGCCTGGGGCCGTCGTTACCGCTATTTCCTGGTATGCGACGCCGACAGCGTCATGCGGGGCGAAACCCTGGTGAGCCTGGTCCAGTTGATGGAGGCGCACCCGACGGTCGGCCTGGTTCAAACCGTACCGGCACTCGTCAATGCCAAGTCGCTTTTTGGCCGGATCCAGCAATTTTCCAACCGCCTCTATGCCCCGCTGTTCATCGCCGGATTGAATTATTGGGCGCTCGATCTGGGGAATTACTGGGGACACAACGCCCTCATCCGCACGGAACCGTTCATGCAATTTTGCGACCTGCCGCAATTGCCCGGGAAAAAACCCTTCGGCGGTTATATTTTGAGCCACGATTTCGTCGAAGCCGCGTTGCTGACGCGGGAAAACTGGGAGGTTTGGTTCGCTTACGACCTCGAAGGCAGCTACGAGGAGGCTCCCCAGGAAATGATTGCAAACGCGCAACGCGAACGCCGCTGGTGTCAGGGTAATCTGCAGCACAGCCTGGTGTTGTTCGCCAAAGGCCTGCGGGGTGTGAACCGGTTGCATCTGTTGTTGGGCATTTCCGGGTACCTCGCCGGGCCGTTATGGCTGGCCTTTTTGCTGATGTTCAACTGGATCCATTGGTACCAAAAATACACCGGCCTGTCGAATATCACCGTTCACGCTTTTACGCCTTTTTTGAATTTGAACGGTACCACCCACGCGCTCCTGGTCTTTGCCATTTGCATGGCCATCCTGTTTTTGCCGAAGGTACTGGCGTTAATCGATCTCGCGTTTGACTGGGAACGGCGCCGGGCCTTTGGCGGTCTGGCGCGAACCACGGTCGGGGTGGTGATTGAAACCGTCTTCTCCACCCTGCACGCGCCTCTGTTGATGTTGTGGCATACCCGTTTTGTCGCGATGAACCTGTTCGGCGTCAGCGTCGGTTGGAGCCGGCAACGGCGGGACACGGACAGCACGACGTGGTGGTACGCGTTTCGCCGGCATTGGGGCCATACCCTGATTGGCCTGGTCTGGGGCCTGTTCATGTGGCGGTTGAATCGCTACCTGTTCTGGTGGTTCACACCCGTGTTCACCGGCATGGTGCTTTCCATTCCCCTCAGCGTCTGGACCAGCCGGCGCACGCTCGGCGCGCGGGTGCGGAAATTGGGACTCCTGTTGACGCCGGAAGAAACCAAACCGCCGCTGGAACTCGTCTCTTTGCGCTCCCAGATGAAGATTCATGAAATCACCGACGACACCACCCCGCGCCAGCCGCACGCGGGACTGGCGGATGCCGTATTGGATCCCTACGTGAACGCCATCCACGTTTCGTTGTTGCGTGAAAAACGGTTTAACCCGGTTTATGCCGAACAACTGGCCAAACTCGGCGTGGGCCATGTGGGAGTTCAAGTGCTCGGGGAAAAATTGTTGGTGGAAGGCCCGGCCCTGTTGACCGCGCCGGAACGGTTGCTCCTCATGACCGACGCGCACGCCATGGTCTGGTTGCATCAACAAACCTGGTTGCGAGCCGGCGAATCGCTCGCGCCCTGGTGGCGGGCAGCCATTCAGGAATACAGCCGGCGCGATTGATCCAGCCTTGGCTGGTCGTTAAGCATCTTCCGCCTCCACCGAAGAATTATTTCACCATCCACTGGCATTCCACCAGAGCGTTTACGGTTATGATGTAGCGCAGGCTTTCCAGCCTGCGGGTTCAGGCGACTTTCCAGTCGCCGGAAACACGGGACAAGAATGTCCCGCGAACTCGCAGACAAGAATGTCTGCGCTACATGAAAGGTGGAAGAGCTCTAATAAAACCCGGCCTTCTGCCCTTCTGGCAATTAACGACGACTGTGAATACAGAATAAGTTGGTTTCGTCCGGCGAAATTCTTTACAGTAAATTGCACTTTTACACGATGTTAGAACCGTGAATGTAAGGCCTTCACACAAAATCCAAAAGGATTGGCGGGCCGCCCTGAAATCGGCGGTCCCGTTTGGTCTGGGCCAGGTCAAGCCCAAGCATTTCCGCGACATGCTGCAGGTGGCGTGGAAGAACCGCGACAACCTGCCTTACGCCTGGAAGGTGCTGAGCCGGGGCGTCTGCGACGGTTGTGCGCTCGGGCGTGGCCGGATTTCACGACTGGACCATCGAAGGCGTTCATCTTTGCATGACGCGGTTGAATCTGCTCCGATTGAACACCATGCCGGCGCTCGACGTGCGATTGCTCGAAGACGTTTCGAAACTCCGGTCGCTCGACAACGCGCAACTGCGTGAACTGGGGCGGTTGCCCTACCCGATGCTGCGATTGAAAAACGCGCCCGGGTTTCATCGCATTTCCTGGGACGAAGCCTACGACCGCATCGCCGCCCGCATCCGCAGCTCGAATCCGCGTCGGCTCGCGTTCTACCTCACGGCCCGCGGGATAACCAACGAGGTCTATTACGTGGCGCAAAAGGTGGCGCGATTCCTCGGCACGAACAACGTGGATAACGCCGCGCGGCTCTGCCATGCGCCGAGCACCGCAGCGATGAAACAGGCCATCGGTGTCGCCGCCACCACGTGCAGCTACCGGGATTGGTTTGGCACCGACCTGATTATTTTCTTCGGCGCCAATCCCGCCAACGACCAGCCCGTCACCATCAAATATCTGCACGAGGCCAAAAAGGCGGGGACCAAAATCGTGCTGGTGAATCCTTATCGCGAACCGGGCATGGAACGGTATTGGGTGCCGTCCACGACCTCCAGTGCGGTGTTCGGTACCAATGTGGCCGATTATTGGTTCCCGGTTTCCATCGGCGGCGACATCGCGTTCCTCTGCGGCGTGTTAAAAATTCTGATCGAAAACGGATGGACCAACGGCGAATTCATCAAAATGCATACTGCCGGTTTCCAAGAACTCAAAGCGCATCTGGCCAAATTGGAATTCACGGAACTGGAAGTGCAGTGCGGTTTGAATCAGGACGCCATGCAGGAGTTTGCCGGCCTGATCCGCGATGCGCGCACGGCGGTGCTGGTCTGGAGCATGGGTATTACGCAACACGCCTTCGGCGGCGATGCCGTGCAAATGATTTTGAATCTCGGTTTGGCGAAGGGTTATGTCGGGCGCGACCAGTGCGGGTTGATGCCGATTCGCGGGCATTCGTCCGTGCAAGGCGGCGCAGAGATGGGCGCCTATGCCACCGCGTTTCCCGGCGGCAAACCCATCAACGCCGAAAATGCCGCCGCCCTGTCGGCGCTCTACGGATTTCCCGTGCCGGACCAACCCGGCTTGAGCACGACGGAAATGGTCGAGGCGGCTGCCCGTGGTGAGCTCGATTTGCTTTACTGCGTCGGCGGAAATTTTCTTCACACCCTGCCCGAACCGGCCTACGTGCGGCAGGCGATGGCCAACGTGCCGATGCGCGTGCACCAGGACATCATTCTCACCGACCAGATGTTCATCGATGCGCCGGAAGAAGTGATTCTGTTGCCGGCCAAGACACGCTACGAGCAGGATGACGGCGGAACGGAAACCAGCACGGAACGGCGGATTATGTTCAGCCCCGAAATCCCGCGCCAGGTCGGTGAAGCCAAGGCGGAATGGCGGATTTTCCGCGAGTTGGCCGGCGTGGTTGACCCGAAACGCGCAGCGTTGTTGGGGTGTGAGACTGGCGCTCAAATGCGGGAGGAGATTGCCCGGGTGGTGCCATTCTACGACGGCATCCAGCATTTAAAGCAGACCGGGGACGCCGTGCAGTACGGCGGGGCGCATTTGTGCGCGGACTGGAACTTCCCCACGGCCGACGGCAAAGCCCATTTCCATGCGGTGGAATTGCCGCCCACCCTGTCCGACCGCCAGCCGGCAAGTGCATGCGCAAAACAGAAATTCCGGGTCACCACCCGTCGCGGCAAACAGTTCAATTCACTGGTTTACGCCGAAGTGGACCCGCTGAACGGCGCGCCGCGTAACGCGGTATTGATAAGTCCCGAGGACGCCTCGTCGCTCCAGGTGGTTCACGGTGACCGCATCGCGCTGGTCAATGGAATCGGGCGATATGAAGGCCGCGCTCATTTTGCCCCGGTCGCGCCCGGCAATCTGGAGATTCATTGGCCGGAAGGAAATGTCATCATCCGGCGCGGCGTGGTTGACCCACACGCCGGCGTGCCGGACTACAACACGCGCGTCACGGTGGAGAAACTTCGATGAGCCGCCCGGCACTACCACCAACCCGAAAACGCTTGAACCGTAACGGCGCGCCCGACCCTGCCATCGTCGCGACGGAGATGTTGCGGTATCAGCCAGGCGCCCGACCGGGGCTTCAATCCGATAAATTGGCCAGGGAAGAGCCTTTGGAAATCCGCGTCGGCGGCCAAAGCGTGGCGGTCACCATGCGCACGCCGGGACACGATGAGGAACTGGCTGCCGGGTTTCTGTTAACCGAAGGATTGATTCATCGGCGGGAGGATTTGGTGACGATCGCGCATTGCCCGGTCGCTGCCGCGCCGGAAAATACCCTGAACGTTTTCCTGGCGCTGTCGCTGAAAGTGGACATGACCCGGCTCACCCGGCATGTCTTCGCCTCGTCCAGTTGTGGACTGTGCGGCAAGGCGTCCATCGAATCCGTACACCAGCATTTTCCGCCACTGAAGTCGCGCCTGAGGATCACCGCCCGGATCCTCGCCAGCCTGCCGGAGCGGATGCGTCGGGCCCAGGCAACCTTTGACCAGACCGGTGGTCTGCACGCGGCAGCGATCTTTGACGCCAAGGGCAAATTGATTGTCCTGCGCGAAGACGTGGGCCGGCACAACGCGGTGGACAAGGTGCTCGGGTACGGCTTCATCGAAGGCAAACTGCCATTCGATTCCCACGTGCTGCTCGTCAGCGGAAGGGCGTCGTTTGAAATCCTGCAAAAAGCGCTGGCAGCGCGCGTGCCGATTATGTGCGCAGTGTCAGCTCCCTCCAGTCTGGCGGTGGATTTTGCCCGCGAGAGCGGCCAGACCCTGGTCGGCTTCCTGCGCGGGCAAGGCATGAATATTTATTGCGGGTCGGACAGGGTTATTACCTGATCCAAATAATGGCGCCACCGCTTTCCGCCAGGAAGCGACTTGGTGGTGGGAGCGTAATCGCGAGCCTGAAATTTTGGAGTGCGCGGACGCGGCCGCGTCCCGCAATGCGGGACGGCGCCGTGTCGCCGCAGTCCAGAAACTCAAACCGCTCGCGAGTACGCTTGCCCCACCGAACACCTTAAAATGAACCGCCCTCCGCCAACACAAATCGGCGGGAGTTCACCCGGAAAAACCTCGCCGCCGGACTTTACTGGGCCGGGAGGATTTCAATCGCGTTTATCTCCGGGCTTTGTACGTTGGCGGTAAAGGTGACAGTGACTGCGCCGTTCGTCACCTCGTCCTCCACGGTTTCAACATAAGCGCGTTGTGCTCCACCGGCTTTGACAAACACATCGAAGTCTTTGAATTCCTTGCCGGCCACGCTGAAGGAAAAGACGCGCTGCCCCGCCCCGGTGATGTCTTCGTAGGTTTCGGCAAAATATAATTTTACCGTGTACTTGCCGTCAGGGACCTTTTCGGAAAACGAGCTCATGTCATAATGTTCAGTCCGAAACAGCGCGGGATCCTTCGTGTTGGCAACCGGCAGGTCGGCATCCCGGGTCACCACCTCGCCATCTGCAAAACCCTGGTCGGCAACCCAAACATTGCCTTCGGAATCGACATAATTGGTGTCGGAACCGGCATCGATGCGGATAGCCTTGAGTGCGGACGCAGGCGCGGCCTCAGCGGGTGCTGCCGCGGCGGTTGCAGCAGGTGCGGCTGCCGGTGCGGCTGCAGTTGTGGCTGCGGGTGTTGCCGCCGGCGCAGTCGCGGCCGCCGGGGTCGCGGCCGGAGCCGTCGCGGCTGCCGGCCGGCCGTGGCTTCCGGTTTGGATTCTGGCTTGGTGGACTCGCAACCGACGACTAACAACACCGCGAGCGCCGACATCAGCGACCCGCACGACCAGAAGGTTAAACGTTTGGCTTGGTTCATATATTTTCGGTTCTATTTTGGGGTTAATGACAGGTTTCCGTCATCCTGCAATGCCCGTTGTCCAGCGACAAGTGAAAAAGTTTTAATCTGAGCGGCCTATTGTTTGTGGAGCCGCAGCATCAGGACATCGTGTCCCGGCAACTCGGCATTCAAAGGCTTTTCCGTGGTCCCCAAATCCTTTTTCGTCCACAGATCGCGAATGCCGTAAACAGTTGTGTCAAAGGCGGCGTCCCGTTTCGACAAATCGTCGCTGACCTTTTCGCTTTTCCAATTGAACGACACCTTCTGCGGCCGGGTGGTGCGGTTGAGCACGCACATCGCCCAATCCCCGTCCGCAAGCGGCTTGAACCAGAATTCCAGTATCTGGTCAGAAGAATGACGGAATCCTTCGATGCCCAGCTTGTCCTGGTCAATGGCAATGGCGTCTTTGTTCATGAGAATTTCCGCCGTTTCCTTGGTCATGTGGCGCAAATCGTTCCCGGAGATGAGCGGCGCGGCCAGCAGGCACCACATCGAAAAGTGCGCGCGGTCTTCGTTCACGATCATGCCATTACCGACTTCCAGCATGTCCGGATCATTCCAATGCCCGGGGCCGGCATACCGTCGCAGGCCTTCCTGCTGGTCGATAATTTGCAAAACCCCCCACTGATACCAGGTGCCGTGGTCCTGTTTGCAATCGAAACAGGGACCAATATCACCCGTCGTGCGCCACAAATTGCCCACGTTCCCCGCCCATTCCCAGGGTTTGTTGCTGCCCCATTCGCAGAGGCTGAAAACAATCGGCCGGCCGGCCTTATGCAGCGCGTCCCGCATCGTCGTGTAAGCGCCTTTTGCATTCAAATCCTCGCAACCGCACCAGTCATATTTCAGGTAATCAATCCCCCATTGCGCGTAAGTCAGGGCATCCTGAAACTCATGTCCCCGGCTGGCGGGTTTGCCGCCGCACGTTTTGTAGCCGGCATCCGAATAAATCCCGAGCTTGAGCCCCTTGGAATGAACGTAATCCGCCAGCGCTTTCATGCCCGAAGGAAATTTATGGGGATCCACCTGGATAAAACCCTGGCTGTCACGCTGGCCTTCCCAGGTGTCGTCAATGTTGACGTATTCGTATCCGGCGTCTTTCATGCCCGAGGAAACCATCGCGTCGGCGGTTTGCCGGATCAGTTCTTCGTTTACCGCGCTGCCGAATTTGTTCCAGCTGTTCCAACCCATCGGCGGCGTCAGGGCCAGGTCAGGAAATTTCTGGGCGCAGGCACTGACCGAAACCAGGCAGAGAATAACAAGAATTCTTTTCATGTTCGTAGACGGTTCTGAAAAGCATGACCAACAACCCATCCTGATGCAATGCCCAAACTGAGACACGAAGCGGAACCGCTTTCTGACACGGATTTCACGGATTAACACGGATGCTTAAGCCTCAGATAGGCGTGGCAATCATGTTGGTGTTAGTTTTGTGAAATTGTAGAAGATGACGTAAGGAGTCTCTGACTGAAATGAGTCTCGTCACCTCGACTCCTACCAAAGCGATGGTGATGGTGGATTGAGGTAGGAAGCCACTCGGCCAGGCTGCGCGGCAGCGCAGCCCTACCACGGCTCGAGGGTACGCTCGCATCACCACTTACTTCACAATAACCTTTCCGGTCATTTTAGGATGCACCGAACAGTAGTAGGAGTAGGTGCCGGGAGTTTGAAAGGTGAACGAGAACTTGTCGTCAGTATCCATGGCGCGCGAACCAAAAAGCTTGTCATCGCTGGTCACCGTGTGCGGCACGTCATCCTTGTTCACCCAGGTTACCTTCGTGCCGGCGAGAAACAGTCAAGGCCGGCGGGGTGAAATTGAAATTGTCGATCTTCACCTCAATGGAATGGGTTCCGGCATCGTCTGCCCTCATGCTGACTGGTAACAAGAGGCCCACCAGCACCGCAATTATCCCGAGTATTTTTTTAATTTTCACTTTCATCGTCACTTTCCAGTTTTTTAAATTTCAATAACCAGCCAGAGTCAGCTGTGGGCTTTGTTAGAGGTAGGGACGGCTCGCCGAGCCGTCCGGACGCGTCGGCGACGCGTCCCTACCAGCGAAAGCGGCCCACTACCCCAGGGTCGAATCCACGACGGCCAGCGCGTTCTGTCCCTGGACGTAGTTGACGCTGGTCAGGCCCAGCACGGTACGGAGTTTGTCGGCGGGCACTTTCATCGGACCGGGCGATGGCGCGGCGCCCGGGTGCGGTTGCGGAAAGGCGGTGGACATGGCCGTGTGAAAATTCATCTTGCCCTCGATCTTCTGTTGGACCTGATGAATGTGGCCGTTCAGGACGGTGACCGAGCCGAACCGTTTGAGATACGAAAGCGCCTGGCCGGCATCATCGGTGCCCCAACCCCAGTCGGGGTAAACCGTCCAGAGTGGCACATGCGCGAAAACCACAATGGGCGTGCTGTTGGCCAGATGAGCAACGTCGTCTTCCAGCCATTCCAATTGATCGTGCCCCAAGTAACCCAGGCCGCCGGGCTTCAGGTTCATCACGTTGACCAGCCCGATGAAATGGACGCCTTTGTGATCGAAACTGTACCAGCCGTCGCCTTTGCTCTCCCGGCCAAAGCGTTCGCGATATTGTTTGCCGTTGTCATTGAGCACATCGTGCTCGCCGGGCACATAGAAAATCCGGCCGGTCTTCGTGCTTTTAAGGAGTTGTTCCAAGGCGTCGAATTCACCGGCTTCGGAAAGGTGTGTGAGATCGCCGGTGTGCAGAATGAAATCCGGCGCGGTCGGCAGGGCGTTGATCTTGGCGATCGCCTCCTTGAGCGTGCCGATGACATCAGTATTCGCCGGTTTGTTGAAGCCGATATGGCTATCGCTGATTTGCACGAAACTGAAGCCGCCCATGGGATTGTCCGCGGCGGCGGCATTGGGGGGGCTCAAAATTTTTGAGGCCAGCACTCCGCCGCTGATGGTCCAGAGCATTCCCGTGCCGGCCCAGGCCATGCACTTTAAAAAGCCGCGCCGGTCAACACCGTCGTTTACCAGGTTTTGTTCAATGTGACCCGCGCCCGCATCCAAAAAGCGGACCTCAACTTTCTTTTTGTCGTTTTTCATAATAATCGATGGATTCGATTTAACAGACCGTGCGGCCCGGGCGATTATTCCCGAAAAGAAAAATTATTTTTCGGGAATAAACTCCTGCGAAAATTGGTCTTGCCAAATGATGCATTGGGCAACAAACAGTTCGGGTGGACGAGCGCGAACGATTGAAATCCTTTGAGCAAACGGTGTTGCCGCACCTGGACGCCGCCTACAACCTCGCCCGCTGGCTCGCCGGCAACGACCACGACGCGCAGGACGTGGCGCAGGAAGCCTGTCTGCGTGCGCTCAAGTTCTTTGGCAGTTTCCGGGGTGAGAATGCCCGCGCCTGGCTGCTCACCATCGTCCGCAACACGTTTTACACGTGGCTGCGAAAAAACCGTCCGCCGGAAAATGTCGTTGAACTCGATGATACGGTCCTGGACGTGGAAGACGTTTCCGTGAACGCAGAGATTTTGAATTCGCGGCTGGCCGACACCGAGACCATCCGGCGGGCCATCGAAGAATTGCCGGCCGAATTCCGGGAAATTGTCATTTTACGCGAGATGGAAGGATTGAGTTACAAAGAAATTGCCGACGTCTCTGATGTTCCCATCGGCACGGTCATGTCGCGCCTGACCCGCGCGCGCCGGCAATTACAAAAGCGCCTCACCGGCGAATTCAGACCCGGAGATCAGCCATGAACTGCCAGCAAGCCAGATTACTGATTGATGCTTACGCCGACGGCGAGTTGGACCCCGCCGGTGTCCTCGAAATGGAACGGCATTTTCACGACTGCCCGACGTGCACGCAGGCGTTTCGCACCGTGCAAAATTTGAAAAAATCTTTGAAACAGGATGCGCTCCTATTCAGCGCGCCGGTGGAATTACGGCAACGCTTGAAGGCTGAATTGCGGCCGCGAGCCGAATCGAGCCGGCCGTTCTGGATTTGGAACTGGTTTACCACCGCCACGACGAGTGTCGCGTTTATTTGCCTGGCGCTTTTGCTGTCAGTTGTCTTCACCCGCCCTTCGGCGCAACAACAGCTCGCCCAGGAGATTGTTTCCAGCCATATCCGCTCGTTGATGGCGAACCACGAAATGGATGTAGCTTCATCCGACCAGCACACGGTCAAACCATGGTTCGATGGCAAACTCGATTTCTCGCCGCCGGTCAAGGACCTCGCGGCTCAAGGATTCCCGCTCATTGGCGGACGACTGGATTATCTCGGCAACCGCGCGGTGGCCGCGCTGGTGTTTCACCGCGCCAAACATGTCATCAATCTTTTCATCTGGCCGACGAAGGACAGTGATTCGGAACCAGCAGCGCGCATGCCCATCAATGGTTACAATTTGATTCAATGGTCCCGGGGCGGAATGGCGTTCTGGGCGGCCTCGGACCTTAACGAAAAGGAATTGATGGAATTCGTCCAGGACTTTCGGAGCGAATTGAGATGCAGGTAGAGTTCGGTGGGGCGAGTCCATTTGGACTGCGGCGACACGTCGCCGCTTTTAAAGCGCGGACATGTCCGCCCACTCCAAAAACCCGGCTTGCGGGAATCTGTTTTTACCAGTTACGGCACCACAGGCACTTGCCTGGCCGAAACTGTAAGATGATCCACTACCAATTAGTTTGGAGGCACTTAATTTGTTGCAGCGTCGAGCTGAGGGCTTGAGTTCGGCGCACAACGTCAACACTACAACAGCTAAATCAGAAGTGCCACAGTTGCGATTATTTCTGTAAACGGAAGAATTGCTTGCCGCTGGAAGCCGGCATTAATACCGAGATCGTGTTGCCGTTGGTGGACGGTGTCCGGGTCACACTCGACCAAACGGTGGATGCCGTCAGGTTGGTGGTTGACTGGAGCTGATAACCGGCAGCGGCACTTGACCAGGCAACCATGGCATTCGTGCCCACGAGAGTAATGGCCAGTTGCGGCATCACCCGCAACTCGGTGATCTGTGTGGACCAAACGTAGCTGATATCGCCAAGTTCGTCTGTGGTAGTGCCGGAGGGATACATCTGAATGCTCCAAAAACGCGTCGGGTCGGCGGGGTCAACCGAAACCGTGCTGTAATCACCCCAGCGGCTGGTGGGATAACCATAGTACACCTCATCGTCGCCGTGGTAACTGGTCACGCCGGACTGCAACAAAACCCGGCGGCCAAACATGGTCACGCCGTTGGAGGTCAAGCCCGCCTGGGCGTAGCAACTGACAAAGTCATCGGCGTCGGCGCCGCAACCATTGAAGGCAACAACCACCACGCCATTACTGTTTGCGGCAATTGAGGGAAAGAACAAATCCCTATTTGGATCCGCAATGGTGCCGGATTCCAGCAGAGTGCCGTCGGCCGCCCGGATGCGGTACCATCGGATGGCGATGTGATTGTTTAACTCGGTATTATTCACGGCGTAGAGGACACCGGCGACGGCATAGACTTTGGCGCTGAAACGCGCGTCATTGGCCTGAAGAGCGGAGGTGCCGTCCGGTTGCGTCACCGTCAATAATGGTATCCCCACAGACGAGTTGAAAGGTACATGTAGGGACCGACCGGGATGAAGGTGGAGGCGCTCAAAATCGCGGATGGAGCTTGATTGACATTTTGAACGGCGAAGGTGACCAGATTCGAATGCGGGTTGGTGTCGGTGCCAATGTTGCCAGCCGCCAGGATGCTGCCAATGGCGCTGCCGTCGGTGCAGATTACCGGTTGGAGAACCTGGCCCCGGGCGCTGATGTCCATGATTCCGAACCAGGTGCGATTGGTATTCCCGATGGTGATAATTGGCTGGACAGAAGTTGGTCTTGGGAAAAGCCACCAGGGATGGCCCGAGATCAAGAACGGTGGGTCGGACGGGTCGGCATTCGCGTCGTACATGTCGCCCGAGAGATAAACGCCTTGGCTGTCCAGGCCCAGCGTCGGGAAGTCGGCGAAGTTGCCATTGTCAGGATCGGAATCGAAGGCAAGCCTTGCCAAGGACCGGTAGGATCGGGGGTTATTGAAACAGCCAGTAAAAAGTGATTCGCGCCAAAAACACCATCAAATACCTGGCTGAGGATGTCCACATCCATCTCCGAAGCAAACCAGCGCTGCGAATTAGGGTCGTAAATCACGCGGGGATCAGTCACAGCATAGTCCATGGAGATCCCGACTCCCGCCGCGCCCCAGAAATCCACATCCGTCTTGAGTTCCGTCAGCGCGCCGTTCGTTTTGGAGTAAACCGTGAACAGGCCGTTGATGAACTCGACATAATAATTGGGGTCAACCGCGCCATTACAGTCCGGCGGAATGGCACCAGAATTGGTATTGTCGTCCCGTAACTTGTTCCGGTGAAATTTTGTCCGATCTGCATGGCGAACTGGGCACGCCCGGCCACAGCAAATAAGGATAAACAAAGGCAAAGGACAAAAAAATATGCCGACGAAGGACGATTTTTACTCCAAGGCTTTATCACAGTTTGCATACAAGATACTCGCGAAGTGCGATTTGTCTAACCGTCCTTAACACCAATAGTGGAACATTTTACTATCCCCGGTGGGGCGAGCGTACGGAATGTTCTCACCTCATAGGTGACAAACGTTATCACCACATGGGTGACACTTTTTAAACATGAGTGACCTCATGAAGGCGAGCGTAGCGAGCCGTAATGAGGCCACTCATCGGGTTGGCGCTGATCTTCGGTAACGGGCCAGACGGATGTTGGCTGAGTCGTTTTTCCGCAACTCGCCAATCAATTTTGGCCCAAAATAGACCTCCCAGCGATTCGCCTCTTTGGGCTTCAATCCGACGTAGTCGTTCGCAAACGCCTCTCCAATGAAGCGCCTTTGCCCATGCCAGTTCATCTCTCCACTGCCCTTGACCCACCGCCGGTTCCACCCATGTGGATACGTCCATGGCTTTAGCTGCGGCGGCAGCCGCCGCTGGCTCGGACGATAAATGACCTTGGGCACTTTCATCCCCAACCCCTCATGTGGTCGCTCCTCATTATAGAATCGCAGCCAACGATCACTGCGCTGTTGCTGCCCCCGCCTCCCTCGGGCTGGCTGCGGCACCACTTCGGCCTGGTACACACGATGAAACTGTTCATGGGCTCCGTTTTCATAGGGACACCCCGGCCGGATAAACTCCACTTCGATCCCCAGCTTCACCCACCAGGCACTCAACCGTGTCAGTCCCGTCGGTCCACCGCCACCAAAGGGTGTTCCATTATCACTGCGGATCCGCTCGGGCAGCCCATATTGCCTGAAGATTTTGCAGAAGGCTCGCTGCACCTCCCTGACACTCTGGTTGGTTAGCAACCGGACCCCAAAACCGTAGCGGCTGTATAAATCCCGTACCGTTAGCGGATCGACTCGCTGCCCATCGCCTGTCCGATACCACCCCTTAAAATCCACTGTCCAAACTTCGTTGCTCCGAACTGCCGGTCGTAATCCCTGGCCTAAAACCACCGGTCCCCTCCGATACCGGCGCCTTCGGGCCACCATACCCCATCGCTTCAGCCACCGGCTCCACGTTACTACGGCCGGCAAGCCTGCCCTACCATATCGTTCCCCAAGAACATGTCGCAGCTTACGCGCCCCCCACGTCGGCCGCCGCCGGCGCAACTGTCGCAACCGGCTCAACCAGAGCCGGCTCGTCCGTCCAACCAAACGCCGCGGCCTACGGGACCGGTCCGCCAATCCCTTTAAGCGTCCCGCTCGATATCGCCCGAGCCATTTATACGCCGTCTTGCGGGATACCTGATTACGGCGACACAGTTCCTTCACCGTGTGGTCCCGTTTCATCATTGATCGAATCAGCTCGTAGCGCTGCTCCTGTTGGTCTCTGGTCTTCCAAGGCATATGCCTTGGAAATCTGTCACCCATCTCCTGAGAACAAAGTGTTACCTATGTGGTGAGAATATGCCATACTCACGAGCCGACTTTGGACTGCGGCGACATGTCGCCGCTTTCAAAGCGCGGACTTGTCCGCGCACTCCAAGCTACCGTACGCGCCACATCACCCCACCAGGCGGTACCACCTTTTTCGGCATGACCATTACACCTTTCGCACTCCAATTTCGCGCGCGAACCACTCGACATCCTCACGGTTGACCTCGCCCGGCATCGGCGTCAACGCATTAGCCGAGCCGGCGGCAGTGCCCCAGCGACACGCCTCGCCGAGATCATCGCCACGCAACAAACGCGATACCAGCCCGGCCGTGAACGCGTCCCCGGAACCAATCGGGGCGGCAGCTGTGATTCGGGGTGGCATCACCTGCCAGAATATTGACCATACGAAGCACCAGGGTTGCTTCTTTTCCGGCCGTCATCACCACCCGCTGGGCACCGCGTTCAACCAACTGGCGCATTGCCTTCCTGACACCGGCATCGTCCTTGAGTTCAGAGCCCAAGCGTCGCCGCCAGCTCACTCCGGTTCGGTTTGACCAGTTCCCGGCTTCGCCGGCAATGCCTCGAGTGAGAGCCGTCCCCTGCCCGTCCACCACGGACGGGAGACCCGGGCGTTTTCCACCAGTCGGGTGCATTCAAAATACAAGTTTTTGTCGGACCGCCGGAAATGATGGTTCCCGACATCACTATCGCCCGGCATTCCGGCATGCGCCGGCGGACAACCGCCATGAGTTTGTCGAAATCCTCCGTCCCAACCGGACGGCTTTCCTCGACCAGTTCGGTGTGGGTGTCGACCGATTCGTCAATTACTGTAATACATTGCCGCGTCGGCGTTGACACGGTCACGAAATCGGATTCGATGCCGTTCGCTTCCAGCGCCTGGTGCAAAAATTTTCCGCGGTCGCCGCCCAGAAAACCAATTGCCACCGGTTGTTCACCAGAGGCTTTTCAGCGCCTTGGCCACATTGACCGATTTGCGGCCCGCGCCATCCAGCGTCGTCGCCGCCCGGTTGACGGCGTCCAGCGACAATTTGTGGAAAATCATGACGCGTTGCATGGCGGGTGTGGTGCCGAGACACAGGATTTTCATCGGATTCATTGTGAACCAGAGACCGTGCCGAGGAAATTAAATTGCCGCCATTGAACAGCCACCCAACCAAACGATTACGTCGTCAGGTGCGAGACGACCCGGCCGGTCCAGAGCGAAGCGAATTGCGTCAACATGACGGAGACAAAAAAGAGGAAAAAACCGTCCCCCACCCGGATGTCGGCCAAGCCGGTGGATTTGATGGTCAGGACCAGGATGGCCACCACGAAAACATCCAGCATGGACCATTTGCCCATGTTCGACACAAAATGGAACATGGTCCGGGCGTGCTCGGTGCCGACTCGCGGATAAAGCCACAGTGTCAGCATCGCCGTGAGCTTCACGAGGGGAAAACAAATCGTAAACACAAACAGGATGAGAAACAGGAACAATTCACCTGCCTGCCAGAGAATGATCAACCCGTGATACACTGAAATTTGATTTTGAAACAGCCACAGCTTCGTCACGGAAGTAAAGAGGCAGGAAAATCCCGGCGATAAAGCAGGCCATGGCCGACAACAGCATCAGCACAATCGCCGCTCCGGAACGTACGTGGATCCTGACCAATGAGCGTTTACCGTCCCTGCCTTTGACGGCGGATTGAGACTTGCCGGAAACCGGCCGGTCTCTGATCGCTGTGCCATCGCCTGGGGAGGCCATCTCAACCTTCCACTCTTGCGTCCATGGTGACGTTTGCCCGCAGCAGGCGCGCGATGGGGCAACCCAGCTTGGCGACATTGGCGAGTTGCCCAGCACCTCGCCTTGTCCGCCAAGCTGGGTTGCCCCATCTCGCGCCTGCTGCGGGCAAACGTCACCATGGACGCAAGAGTGGAAGGTTGAGATGGCCTCCCCAGGCGATGGCACAGCGATCAGAGACCGGCCGGTTTCCGCAAGTCCATCCACGGTCAAAGGCAAGGGACGGTAAACGCTCATTGGTCAGGATCCACGTACGTTCCGGAGCAGCGATTGTGCTGATGCTGTTGTCGGCCATGGCCTGCTTTATCGCCGGGATTTTCCTGCCCTTACTTCCGTGACGGAGCTGTGGCTGTTTCAAAATCAAATTTCAGTGTATCACGGGTTGATCATTCTCTGGCAGGCAGGTGAATTGTTCCTGTTTCTCATCCTGTTTGTGTTTACGATTTGTTTTCCCCTCGTGAAGCTCACGGCGATGCTGACACTGTGGCTTTATCCGCGAGTCGGCACCGAGCACGCCCGGACCATGTTCCATTTTGTGTCGAACATGGGCAAATGGTCCATGCTGGATGTTTTCTGGTGGCCATCCTGGTCCTGACCATCAAATCCACCGGCTTGGCCGACATCCGGGTGGGGGACGGTATTTCCTCTTTTTTGTCTCCGTCATGTTGACGCAATTCGCTTCGCTCTGGACCGGCCGGGTCGTCTCGCACCTGACGACGTAATCGTTTGGTTGGGTGGCTGTTCAATGGCGGCAATTTAATTTCCTCGGCACGGTCTCTGGTTCACAATGAATCCGATGAAAATCCTGTGTCTCGGCACCACACCCGCCATGCAACGCGTCATGATTTTCCACAAATTGTCGCTGGACGCCGTCAACCGGGCGGCGACGACGCTGGATGGCGCGGCTGGCAAATCGGTCAACGTGGCCAAGGCGCTGAAAAGCCTCGGTGAACAACCGGTGGCAACCGGTTTTCTGGGCGGCGACCGCGGAAAATTTTTGCACCAGGCGCTGGAAGCGAACGGCATCGAATCCGATTTCGTGACCGTGTCAACGCCGACGCGGCAATGTATTACAGTAATTGACGAATCGGTCGACACCCACACCGAACTGGTCGAGGAAAGCCGTCCGGTTGGGACGGAGGATTTCGACAAACTCATGGCGGTTGTCCGCCGGCGCATGCCGGAATGCCGGGCGATAGTGATGTCGGGAACCATCATTTCCGGCGGTCCGACAAACTTGTATTTTGAATGCACCCAACTGGCGGAAAATGCCGGTCTCTTGTCCGTGGTGGACGGGCAGGGGACGGCTCTTACTCGAGGCATTGCCGGCGAAGCCGGGACTGGTCAAACCGAACCGGAGTGAGCTGGCGGCGACGCTTGGGCTTGAACTCAAGGACGATGCCGGTGTCAGGAAGGCAATGCGCCAGTTGGTTGAACGCGGTGCCCAGCGGGTGGTGATGACGGCCGGAAAAGAAGCAACCCTGGCGTTTGACGGGACAATATTCTGGCAGGTGATGCCACCCCGAATCAAAACTGTGAACCCGATTGGTTCCGGGGACGCGTTCACGGCCGGGCTGGTATCGCGTTTGTTGCGTGGCGATGATCTCGGCGAGGCGTGTCGCTGGGGCACTGCCGCCGGCTCGGCTAATGCGTTGACGCCGATGCCGGGCGAGGTCAACCGTGAGGATGTCGAGCGGTTCGCGCGCGAAATTGGAGTGCGAAAGGTGTAATGGTCATGCCGAAAAGGTGGTACCGCCTGGTGGGGTGATGTGGCGCGCGACGGTAGCTTGGAGTGCGCGGACAAGTCGCGCTTTGAAAGCGGCGACATGTCGCCGCAGTCCAAAGTCGGCTCGCCGGTACGGCATGTCTCACCACATAGGTAACACTTTGTTCTCAGGAGATGGGTGACAGATTTCCAAGGCATATGCCTTGGAAGACCAGAGACCAACAGGAGCAGCGCTACGAGCTGATTCGATCAATGATGAAACGGGACCACACGGTGAAGGAACTGTGTCGCCGTAATCAGGTATCCCGCAAGACCGCGTATAAATGGCTCGGGCGATATCGAGCGGGACACTTAAAGGGATTGGCGGACCGGTCCCGTAGGCCGCGGCGTTGGTTGGACGGACAAGCCGGCTCTGGTTGAGCCGGTTGGAAGTGCGCAGGCGGCGGCCGACGGTGAGGGCGCGTGGCTCCGACATGTTTTTGGGGAACGATATGGTAGGGAGGCTTGCCAGCCGTAGTAACGTGGAGCCGGTGGCTGAAGCGATGGGGTATGGTGGCCCGAAGGCGCCGGTATCGGAGGGGACCGGTGTTTTAGGCCAGGGATTACAACCGGAAGTTCGGAGCAACGAAGTTTGGACAGTGGATTTTAAGGGGTGGTATCGGACAGGCGATGGGCAGCGAGTCGATCCGCTAACGGTACGGGATTTATACGGCCGCTGCGGTTTTGGGGTCCGGTTGCTAACCGACCAGAGTGTCAGGGAGGTGCAGCGAGCCTTCTGCAAAATCTTCAGGCAATATGGCTGCCCGAGCGGATCCGCAGTGATAACGGAACACCCTTTGGTGGCGGTGGACCGACGGGACTGACACGGTTGGTGCCTGGTGGGTGAAGCTGGGGATCGAAGTGGAGTTTATCCGGCCGGGGTGTCCCTATGAAAACGGAGCCCATGAACAGTTTCATCGTGTGTACCAGGCCGAAGTGGTGCCGCAGCCAGCCCGAGGGAGGCGGGGGCAGCAACAGCGCGGATCGTTGGCTGCGATTCTATAATGAGGAGCGACCACATGAGGGGTGGAAATCCCCAAGGTCATTTATCGTCCGAGCCAGCGGCGGCTGCCGCCGCAGCTAAAGCCATGGACGTATCCACATGGGTGGAACCGGCGGTGGGTCAAGGGCAGTGGAGAGATGAACTGGCATGGGCAAAGGCGCTTCATTGGAGAGGCGTTTGCGAACGACTACGTCGGATTGAAGCCCAAAGAGGCGAATCGCTGGGAGGTCTATTTTGGGCCAAAATTGATTGGCGAGTTGCGGAAAAACGACTCAGCCAACATCCGTCTGGCCCGTTACCGAAGATCAGCGCCAACCCGATGAGTGGCCTCATTACGGCTCGCTACGCTCGCCTTCATGAGGTCACTCATGTTTAAAAAGTGTCACCCATGTGGTGATAACGTTTGTCACCTATGAGGTGAGAACATTCCGGACGCTCGCCCCACCGGGGATAGTAAAATGTTCCACTATTGGTGTTAAGGACGGTTAGACAAATCGCACTTCGCGAGTATCTTGTATGCAAACTGTGATAAAGCCTTGGAGTAAAAATCGTCCTTCGTCGGCATATTTTTTTGTCCTTTGCCTTTGTTTATCCTTATTTGCTGTGGCCACGCGTGCCCAATTCGTGATGCAGATTGGGCAGAATTTCACCGGAACAAGTTACGGGTCGTTCAATACCAATTCTGGTGCCATTCCGCCGGACTGTAATGGCGCGGTTGACCCCAATTATTATGTCGAGTTCATCAACGGCCTGTTCACGGTTTACTCCAAAACGAACGGCGCGCTGGCGGAACTCAAGACGGATGTGGATTTCTGGGGCGCGGCGGGAGTCGGGATCTCCATGGACTTTGCTGTGACGGATCCCCGCGTGGTTTACGACCCGACCTCGCAGCGCTGGTTTGCCACGGAAATTGATGTGGACATCTTCAGCCAGGCATTTGACGGCGTATTTGGTTCCAATCACTTTTTACTGGCGGTTTCAAAAACCCCCGATCCCACCGGTCAGTGGCAAGGCTTTGCCTTCGATTCCGATCCCGACAACGGCAACTTCGCCGATTTTCCGACGCTGGGTGTGGACAGCCAGGGCGTTTATCTCTCGGGCGACATGTACGACGCGAATGCCGACCCGTCCGACCCGACCGTTCTTGATCTCGGGCCATCCCTGGTGGCTTTTCCCAAAACCAACCTGCTGGCCAGTCCCATCAATACCAATCGCACCTGGTTCGGAATCATGGACATCAGCGCCCGGGGCCAGGTTCTCCAACCGGTAATCTGCGCCGACGGCAGCACCGTTGGCAGCATCCTGGCGGCTGGCAACATTGGCACCGACACCAATCCGCATTCGAATCTGGTCACCTTCGCCGTTCAAAATGTCAATCAAGCTCCCTCCGCGACTTTGAGCGCCTCCACCTTCATCCCGGTCGGTCCCTATCAAGTACCTTTCAACTCGTCCGTGGGGATACCGTTGTTGACGGCAACGCAGCCGGACGGCACCTCCACCCTTCAGGCCAATGACGCACGTTTCAGCGCCAAAGTATATGCCGTCGCCGGCGTCCTCTACGCCATCCATAACACCGAATCGAACAATCACATCGCCATCCGGTGGTACCGCATCCGGGCCGCCGACGGTGTATTGCTGGAGTCCGGCACCATTGCGGACCCGGATATGGATTTGTTCTTTCCCTCGATTGCCGCCAACAGCAATGGCGTGCTGGTGATTGCCTTCAATGGTTGCGGCGCCGATGCCAACGACTTTGTCAGTTGCTATGCTGAGTCGGGCTTGACCACCAACGGCGTGACCGTGTTTGGCCCCCGCGTTTTGTTGCAGTCCGGTGTGACCAGTTACCACGGCGACGATGAGGTGTACTACGGTTATCCCACCAGCCGCTGGGGTGATTACAGCACGGTTTCGGTCGACCCCGCCGACCCGACGCGTTTTTGGAGCATTCAGATGTATCCCTCCGGCACTACCACAGACGAACTTGGCGATGTAAGCTACCTTTGGTCCACACAGATCACCGAGTTGACGGTGATGCCGCAACTGGCCATTACTCTCGTGGGCACGAATGCCATGGTTACCTGGTCAAGTGCCGCTGCCGGTTATCAGCTCCAGTCAACCACCAACCTGACGGCATCCACCGTTTGGTCGAGTGTGACCCGGACACCGTCCACCAACGGCAACACGATCTCGGTATTAATGTCCGGCTTCCAGCGGCAAGCAATTCTTCCGTTTACAGAAATAATCGCAACTGTGGCAGTTCTGATTTAGCTGTTGTAGTGTTGACGTTGTGCGCCGAACTCAAGCCCTCAGCTCGACGCTGCAACAAAATAAGTGCCTCCAAACTAATTGGTAGTGGATCATCTTACAGTTTCGGCCAGGCAAGTGCCTGTGGTGCCGTAACTGGTGAAAACAGATTCCCGCAAGCCGGGTTTTTGGAATGGGCGGACATGTCCGCGCTTTAAAAGCGGCGACGTGTCGCCGCAGTCCAAATGGACTCGCCCCACCGAACTCTACCTGCATCTTAATTCGTTCCGAAATCCTGGACAAATTCCATCAGCTCCTTTTCGTTAAGGTCGGAGACCGCCCAAAAAACCATCCCGCCCCGACCAATGAATCAGACTGTAACCCTGGCTGGCCGCGCGCTGCCGGTCCCGAGTCCGCTGTCGTTCGTGGGCCAGATGAAAAGATTGATGACATGTTTGGCGCGGTGAAAAACCAGCGCGGCCACCGCGCGGTTGCCCAGATAATCCAGTCGTCCGCCAATGAGCGGGAATCCCTGCGCCGCGAGGTCCTTGACCGGCGGCGAGAAATCAAGCTTGCCGTTGAACCACGGTTTGACCGTATGCTGGTCGGTTGAAACCACGTCCATCACGTGGTTCGCCATCAGCGAGCGGATGTGGCTGGAAACAATCTCCTGCGCGAGCTGTTGTTGCGCCGAAGGGCGGGTGAGGGACAATTAACAGCAAAGCGCCAGGCAAGACCGCGACCGCGCCGAGGCGGTCGTCAGCCAGTTCCAATTCCAGGCCGGTCGATTCGCCCGGACTGCAATTCAGCCTGCGAGCGTTGCCGTAATTCCGCCGGGGCGGTGAAAAAAAGCGCCTCCTGCTTCAGCGCCTTTTTCAAACTTTGCACATTGCGCCGCTGCGCGCACGCGGGCAGTCCTGAAGATGCTGCTCCATCGCGGAACGCCGGCGGCTTCCAATTCACCGTCGGCATGGGCATCAATGAGCGGTCTGGCTTGCTGGCAGTTCATGGCTGGTTTCCGGGATTGAATTCGGCGGCGAGGCGTTTTTGCAATTGCGCGCGCGCGCGTCAGGCGCGACATGACCGTGCCGATCGGCACTTCGGCGAGGTCGGCGATTTCCTTGTAACTGAATCCTTCCATCTCGCGTAAAATCACAATTTCCCGGAATTCCACCGGCAATTCGGCGATGGCCCGCCGCATGGTCTCGGCGTCGGCCAGCCGCGAATTCAAAATCTCTGCGTTCACGGAAACGTCTTCGATGTCCAAAGTATCATCGAGTTCAACGACTTTTCCGGCGGCCGGTTTTTTCGCAGCCAGGTGTAAAAAGTGTTTCGCACGATGGTCAACAGCCACGCCCGCGCGTTGTCGCCGCGAAAACTGCCAAAGAACTTGAACGCGCGCAGGCTGGCCTCCTGCGCCACGTCTTGCGCGTCATGGTCGTTGCCGGCGAGCCAGCGGGCGAGGTTGTAGGCCGCATCCAGATGCGGCAGCACCGTTTGTTCAAAGGATTTCAATCGTTCGTGTTCGTCCACCGGGACTATTTGTTGCCCAATGCATCATTAGGCAAGACCAATTTTCGCAGGAGTTTATTCCCGAAAAATAATTTTTCTTTTCGGGAATAATCGCCCGGCCCGCACGGTCTGTAAATCGAATCCATCAAAAATTATGAAAAACAACCAAAATAAAGTTGAGGTCCGCCTTTTGGATGCGGAAGCAGGACACATTGAACAAAACCTGGTAAACGACGGTGTTGACCGGCGCGGCTTTTTAAAGTGCATGGCCTGGGCCGGCACGGGAATGCTCTGGACCGTCAGCGGCGGCGTGCTGGCCTCAAAAATTTTAAGCCCCCCCAATGCCGCCGCCGCGGAAAATCCCATGGGCGACTTCAGTTTCGTGCAAATCAGCGATAGCCATATCGGCTTCAACAAACCCGCGAACACTGATGTCATCGGCACGCTCAAGGAGGCGATCGCCAAAATCAACGCCCTGCCGACCGCGCCGGATTTCATTCTGCACACCGGCGATCTCACACACCTTTCCGAAGCCGGTGAATTCGACACCTTGGAACAACTCCTTAAAAGCACGAAGACCGGCAAGATTTTTTATGTGCCCGGCGAACACGACGTGATCAATGACAACGGCAAACAATATCGCGAACGCTTTGGCCGGGAGAGCAAAGGCGACGGCTGGTACAGTTTCGATCACAAAGGCGTCCATTTCATCGGCCTGGTCAACGTGATGAACCTGAAGCCCGGCGGCCTGGGTTACTTGGGGGACGATCAGTTGGCATGGCTGGAAGACGACGTTGCGCATCTGTCCAACAGCACGCCGATTGTGGTTTTCGCCCATGTGCCATTGTGGACAATTTACCCCGAATGGGGTTGGGGCACGGACGATGCCGGCAAGGCGCTTTCGGTATCTCAAACGGTTCGGCTCGGTCACCGTCCTCAACGGCCACATCCATCAGGTCCAAAGAAGTCGAGGGCAAGATGAATTTTCACACGGCCATGTCCACCGCCTTTCCGCAACCGCATCCGGGCGCCGCGCCATCGCCCGGTCCGATGAAAGTGCCCGCCGACAAACTCCGTACCGTGCTGGGCCTGACCAGCGTCGATTATATCCAGGGACAGAACGCACTGGCCGTCGTGGATTCGACCCTGGGGTAGTGGGCCGCTTTCGCTGGTAGGGACGCGTCGCCGACGCGTCCGGACGGCTCGGCGAGCCGTCCCTACCTCTAACAAAGCCCACAGCTGACTCTGGCTGGTTATTGAAATTTAAAAAACTGGAAAAAGACGATGAAAGTGAAAATCAAGATTTGGCTCGGGTTGATTGCGGTGCTGGTGGGCCTCTTGTTACCAGTCAGCTTGAGGGCAGGCGATGCCGGGACCAATTCCGTTGAGGTGAAGATTGACAACTTTAATTTCACCCCGCCGGCCCTGACCATTCCCGCCGGCACGAAGGTGACCTGGGTGAACAAGGACGATGTGCCTCACACGGTTACCAGCGATGATAAGTTTTTTGGTTCACGCGCCATGGATACTGACGACAAGTTCTCGTTCACCTTTCAAACTCCCGGCACGTACTCCTACTACTGTTCGGTGCATCCCAAGATGACCGGAAAGGTTATTGTGAAGTAAGTGGTGATGCGAGCGTACCCTCGAGGCGTGATAGGGCTGCGCTGCCGCGCAGCCTGGCCGAGCGGCTTCCTACCTCAATCCACCATCACCACCGCTTTTGTAGGAGTCGAGGTGACGAGACTCATTTCATTCAGAGACTCCTTACGTCATCTTCTACAATTTCACAAAACTAACACCAACATGATTGCCACGCCTATCTGAGGCTTAAGCATCCGTGTTAATCCGTGAAATCCGTGTCAGAAAGCGGTTCCGCTTCGTGTCTCAGTTTGGGCATTGCATCAGGATGGGTTGTTGGTCATGCTTTTCAGAACCGTCTACGAACATGAAAAGAATTCTTGTTATTCTCTGCCTGGTTTCGGTCAGTGCCTGCGCCCAGAAATTTCCTGACCTGGCCCTGACGCCGCCGATGGGTTGGAACAGTTGGAACAAATTCGGCAGCGCCGTAAACGAAGAACTGATCCGGCAAACCGCCGACGCGATGGTTTCCTCGGGCATGAAAGACGCCGGATACGAATACGTCAACATTGATGACACGTGGGAAGGCCAGCGTGACAGCCAGGGTTTTATCCAGGTGGATCCCCATAAATTTCCTTCGGGCATGAAAGCGCTGGCGGATTACGTTCATTCCAAGGGGCTCAAGCTCGGGATTTATTCGGATGCCGGCTACAAAACGTGCGGCGGCAAACCCGCCAGCCGGGGACATGAGTTTCAGGATGCCCTGACTTACGCGCAATGGGGGATTGATTACCTGAAATATGACTGGTGCGGTTGCGAGGATTTGAATGCAAAAGGCGCTTACACGACGATGCGGGACGCGCTGCATAAGGCCGGCCGGCCGATTGTTTTCAGCCTCTGCGAATGGGGTAGCAACAAACCCTGGGAATGGGCGGGGAACGTGGGCAATTTGTGGCGCACGACGGGTGATATTGGTCCCTGTTTCGATTGCAAACAGGACCACGGCACCTGGTATCAGTGGGGGGTTTTGCAAATTATCGACCAGCAGGAAGGCCTGCGACGGTATGCCGGCCCCGGGCATTGGAATGATCCGGACATGCTGGAAGTCGGTAATGGCATGATCGTGAACGAAGACCGCGCGCACTTTTCGATGTGGTGCCTGCTGGCCGCGCCGCTCATCTCCGGGAACGATTTGCGCCACATGACCAAGGAAACGGCGGAAATTCTCATGAACAAAGACGCCATTGCCATTGACCAGGACAAGCTGGGCATCGAAGGATTCCGTCATTCTTCTGACCAGATACTGGAATTCTGGTTCAAGCCGCTTGCGGACGGGGATTGGGCGATGTGCGTGCTCAACCGCACCACCCGGCCGCAGAAGGTGTCGTTCAATTGGAAAAGCGAAAAGGTCAGCGACGATTTGTCGAAACGGGACGCCGCCTTTGACACAACTGTTTACGGCATTCGCGATCTGTGGACGAAAAAGGATTTGGGGACCACGGAAAAGCCTTTGAATGCCGAGTTGCCGGGACACGATGTCCTGATGCTGCGGCTCCACAAACAATAGGCCGCTCAGATTAAAACTTTTTCACTTGTCGCTGGACAACGGGCATTGCAGGATGACGGAAACCAGTCATTAACCCCAAAATAGAACCGAAAATATATGAACCAAGCCAAACGTTTAACCTTCTGGTCGTGCGGGTCGCTGATGTCGGCGCTCGCGGTGTTGTTAGTCGTCGGTTGCGAGTCCACCAAGCCAGAATCCAAACCGGAAGCCACGGCGGCATCGGCGACGGCACCGGCAGCACCCGCCACGACTGCGCCGGCGGCAGCACCCGCCACCACAACTGAAGCCGCACCGGCCGCCGCACCTGCTGCAACCGCCGCGGCAGCACCCGCTGAGGCCGCGCCTGCGTCCGCACTCAAGGCTATCCGCATCGATGCCGGTTCCGACACCAATTATGTCGATTCCGAAGGCAATGTTTGGGTTGCTGACCAGGGTTTTGCAGATGGCGAGGTGGTGACCCGGGATGCCGACCTGCCGGTTGCCAACACGAAGGATCCCGCGCTGTTTCGGACTGAACATTATGACATGAGCTCGTTTTCCGAAAAGGTCCCTGACGGCAAGTACACGGTAAAATTATATTTTGCCGAAACCTACGAAGACATCACCGGGGCGGGGCAGCGCGTCTTTTCCTTCAGCGTGGCCGGCAAGGAATTCAAAGACTTCGATGTGTTTGTCAAAGCCGGTGGAGCACAACGCGCTTATGTTGAAACCGTGGAGGACGAGGTAACGAACGGCGCAGTCACTGTCACCTTTACCGCCAACGTACAAAGCCCGGAGATAAACGCGATTGAAATCCTCCCGGCCCAGTAAAGTCCGGCGGCGAGGTTTTTCCGGGTGAACTCCCGCCGATTTGTGTTGGCGGAGGGCGGTTTATTTTAAGGTGTTCGGTGGGGCAAGCCGGTTTGAGTTTCTGGACTGCGGCGACACGGCGCCGTCCCGCATTGCGGGACGCGGCCGCGTCCGCGCACTCCAAAATTTCAGGCTCGCGATTACGCTCGCACCACCAAGTCGCTTCCTGGCGGAAAGCGGGGGCGCCGTTATATAGATCAGTTAATCACCCTGTCCGACCCGCAATAAATATTCATGGCTTGCCCGCGCAGGAAGCCGACCAGGGTCTGGCCGCTCTCGCGGGCAAAATCCACCGCCAGACTGGAGGGAGCTGACACTGCGCACACAATCGGCACGCGCGCTGCCAGCGCTTTTTGCAGGATTTCGAACGATAGCGATAC
>CAVPTH010000023.1:0-62521 GCA_963708525.1 uncultured Verrucomicrobiae bacterium
AGTGCCGCCATCGACTGCGTGGCCCGGAAGATTGAACAACAGATCCGTAAACGCCACAGCAAACGGAAGACCCGAAAGCACAAAGTAGCCGCCCGCACCAAATCCCGACGCCAGGAATCCGATCTTTGATGATTCTGCGCGCCCGAACGATCCTGCCCGTTACCCGTCCGCCCATCGATAACGGCGCAGTATTTCGTCGCCGGTAATCGCATCCGCGCCGTGGGTCCATGGCCCGATTTCAAATCAAAAGGCGGAGAGGAAATAGTTGACCTGGGCGAGGTGGTTTTGTTGCCCGGCCTGGTGAATGCCCACTGCCATCTCGATTATACCGACATGGCAGGTCAGTTACCGCCGCCCAGGACGTTTACCGACTGGATTCCGCTCATCACCGCGGCCAAAAGCGCCTGGAGTTATTCCGACTATGCCCGTTCCTGGTTGCGTGGTGTGCATATGTTGTTGCGCAACGGGACCACGACGGTTGCAGACATTGAGGCCATGCCGGACCTCCTGCCGGAACTCTGGGACGCCACGCCTTTGCGGGTCTTTTCCTTCCTGGAAATGACCGGCATCCGTGCCCGGCGGGAACCGGAGGCAATCCTGCGCGAAGCAGTGGAGAAGATTGATTCGCTCACTCATGCGCGGTGTTCGGCCTCGCTTTCCCCGCATGCTCCCTACTCCACCCTGCCCGAACTCCTCCGCAGCAGTGCCCGGCTGGCGCGCGCGCGTCGCTGGACGGTCTGCACGCACATGGCCGAGTCCGAGCAGGAATTCGAAATGTTCAAGCACGCCCGCGGAGCCATGTACGACTGGCTCCAGCGCAACCACCGGGACAATTCTGATTGCGGGCTCGGTTCGCCGGTGGAACATCTTGCCCGCAATAAAATGCTGGGTAAAAACCTCATCGCCGTCCACGCGAATGTCCTCGCGCGTGGTGATGCAACCTTGCTCGGCAAACATCAGGTGAACGTCGTCCACTGTCCCAACAGTCACGCCTATTTCCGGCACCCGCCATTCCAACGCGAGCGGCTCGCCGCCGCCGGCGTGAATTTATGCCTGGGAACCGACAGCCTGGCCACGGTTCGCGTCGTAGAAAAACAGAAGCCCGAGCTGAATCTGTTTGCGGAGATGCGCGCGCTGGCCGCGCGTGACAAAGCTGTTTCCGCTGAGGAAGTCCTTCAAATGGCCACCGTCAATGGGGCGCGAGCTTTGGGACGGAAAGGCCAGATGGGTGAACTTTCCGTTGGTGCTTTCGCCGATTTGATTGCCCTTCCAGCGGCCACCGGGGGCAAGGATGTTTATGAAGTTGTGCTTGAACACGCCGGACCGGTGCACGCGAGCATGATTGACGGGCGCTGGGTTATCCCGGCGGAATGACTTGAATTCCACCAAATCTGAAGCGCTGTCATCACGGAGCGCGGACAGCCATGTCCGCCCGCTCAACCTGTTCCATCACCTCGCGGACAAGGCTGTCCGCGCTCCTGCTTCGCCAACTTGTAACTGGTAAATATTGATTCAATATTGGCCTATCGCCTCCTTTTTGCTCGTAAACCGCAAATCCCAAATCTTAAATTCAGGCGTGACTGCGTTCGACACCGATTTACAACAGCGTCTGGCTGCCATCCGCAGCCAGGGTTTGCTCCGTGAATTGCGTCGCGTGGATTCGCCGCAGGGCCCTCGCCTCCGGATCGCCGGGCAAACCCTGTTGAATTTCTCGTCGAACGATTATCTCGGGCTTGCGAATCATCCCTTGCTGAAAAAAGCCGGCATGAAGGCCGTGGAAGAATTCGGCGCCGGTTCCGGCGCAGCCCGCCTTGTTTGCGGCTCGCTCGGGCCGCATCATGAACTGGAGGAAGCGCTGGCGGCTTTCAAAGGCACCGAAGCCGCCCTGAGTTTTTCCTCCGGTTATGCCACGGCGATCGGGACCATTTGCGCACTCCTGGGCAAGGACGATATCATCGTCCTGGACAAACTGGTTCATGCCTGCATCGTGGATGCGGCCCGGCTCAGCGGCGCAAAAATTCGCGTCTTCACCCACAACGACCCGGACGATCTGGAAGACAAACTGAAATGGGCAAATCGGATGGGCGAGGTACGAGAACCCCATGCTTCCACGACAACCATTTCAGGGGCTCGTACAACTCGCCCCTCCGAAACCAAACCGCACGTGCTGATTGTGACGGAAAGTATTTTCTCGATGGACGGAGATGCGGCGCCGTTGCGAGAGCTGGTTAACCTCAAGGAGAAATACCACGCCTGGCTGATGGTGGACGAAGCTCATGCGACCGGTCTTTACGGAAAAAATCGCCGAGGCCTCGCTGAAGAACTGGGAGTGAGTGACCAGATTGAGATCCAGATGGGTACGCTGGGCAAGGCCCTGGGGGCGAGCGGCGGTTATATTTGCGGGTCGCAAGTCCTGGTTGATTTTCTGGTCAACTGTGCCCGCAGTTTCGTGTTCTCCACGGCACCGATTCCCGCCGCCGCCGCCACGGCCAAAGCAGGCATTGACTTGGTGCAATCTGCGGAAGGCAAAGTTCGGCAGGAAACGCTGTGGACCCGGGTCAAGGAGCTGCAATCGCAAATCGGGAATCGTAAATCGCAAATTCCGGGCGCCATTATTCCGATTATCATCGGCAAAGAGGACGAGGCCGTTCAGGCTGCCGCCGGGTTGCGCCAGCAGAACATATTTGTGCCGGCCATTCGATATCCAACCGTTGCGCGGGGAGAGGCACGTTTGCGGGTAACCCTGACGGCGGCCCATTCATCGGAAGACGTCGGCCGGCTCGTTCAGGCGCTCAAGACTTTGGATCTGGGACTTTAATCTTTGGACGACATGAACAAATTCGCCCGACTCGATCGTCAATTTGTCTGGCATCCCTTCACCCAGATGCGCGACTGGCTCCAGCTGGAGCCGGTGGTCATCGCTGCCGGCCGGGGAGCAGTTTTACGCGACGTCCGCGGGCGGAGATATCTGGACGCCAATGCCTCGATCTGGACCAATTTACACGGACATAATCATCCAAAACTGAACGCGGCGATTCAGCGTCAATTGAGCAGAATCGCCCACAGTTCGGCGTTGGGTTTGGCGAACGAACCCGCGTCCCTGCTCGCTGGAAAACTGGTGGAGGCGGCCGACAAGATTTACGATTTACGATTTACGATTTACGATTCGCCTCGCGGACAGGCACATAAACCGAGAATTGATAATCCAAAATTGGAAAAGGTTTTCTTTTCTGACGACGGTTCCACCGCGCTCGAAGTGGCGCTCAAGCTCGCTTATGAATTCACACGGCGAACAAAGCGAAGCAAACATCCTAAATTCCTTTCCCTGACGGGCGCCTACCACGGCGATACGGTGGGCGCGGTGGCCCTGGGTCACATCGACTTGTTCCACCGGAGTTATTCGGGACTGTTGTTTAAAACGGACAAGGTGATGGCGCCCTACTGCTATCGGTGCCCCTTTAACCGCGCCCGAGCGGAGCGCGCCGATGCACGTGAGTATCGCCGATGCCATTGGGAATGCCTCGACAAAGTCGAACAGAAGTTTTCTGCGCAAAAGAAAAAGGGGAACCCCTATGCCGCTTTTGTATTTGAACCGTTGATGCAAGGCGCGGCGGGAATGATCCCCCAACCACCGGGCTGGCTGCGTCGGGCCGCCGGGGTGGCCCGGTCCTACGGTGCCTTGTTGATTGCCGACGAAGTGATGACCGGATTCGGCCGCACGGGCATGGCGAATTCCGAACTCCGGACTCCGAACTCCGAACTTATATTTGCTTCCCATCATGAAGGGGTGCGACCGGATTTTCTGTGTCTGGCCAAGGGTTTGACCGGCGGTTATCTGCCGATGGCAGCGACGTTGACGACGGGGAAGATTTTCGATGCTTTTCAGGGCAGGTACGAAGAATTCAAAACTTTCTTTCACGGCCACAGCTATACCGGCAATCAACTGGGAGCCGCGGCGGCACTGGCCAGCCTGGACATTTTGCAGAGCCAGGAATCAATCCGCTCGCGACAGGCGCTCGAAAGAATCCTGCGCGACGAATTGGCAGCGCTTTGGAAATTGCCGCACGTCGGGGATATCCGGCAGGTGGGTTTAATGGCTGGGATTGAACTGGTAAAAAACTGGCGGACGCGCGAGCCATTCGGCTTACACGAACGCGCCGGCATCCGCGTATGCGAGGCCATGGCCAGACGCGGTGTGCTGACCCGCCCGATCGGCAACGTAATCGTCCTGATGCCACCTTATTGCACCACCCACGCCCAGGTCAGTCAAATGGTCACGGTCCTGGCCGATAGCGTAAAATACGTTTTCGGTGATTGACTCGCGCCGCTTCGGGTCAACCCACCTGGACCGGGCCCAGGGGCAGAACGGTACGATGTGCCAGTTCATTGAGCACCTGCGCCAGTCCGGCGTACATGGCCGACAGGCCGCAAATAATTCCTTCGTAGCCGGTAAAATGTTTAAAACCGGGGCCGACACCACCGACCTCGCCATAGGCCAACAGGAAGAACAGGATGGTCAATGACAGAAATACGAATTGCAGGGCGCGGTTCAGTCGCAACGTGCCAAAAAACATGACGCCGGTGAAGAGACCCCAACAGACGAGATAAAATGCCATGGCTTTCTCATCGGGTCCGGCGATCGCACCGGTTTTGGGGAGCAACACCAGGGCGACCAGCGTGAGCCAGAACAGGCCGTAGGAAGTAAACGCCACAGTCCCGAAGGTGTTGTTCTTCTTCCATTCCATCGCGCCGGCGATGATTTGGCCGATACCGCCGTAGAAAATGCCCATGGCCAGCACCATACTGTTAAGTTCGTAAAATCCTGCATTGTGCAGGTTGAGCAGCACGGTGGTCATCCCGAAGCCAAGCAGCCCCAATGGAGCCGGATTGGCAGTCGTGTCCTTGATTTGAATCGAATTTGATTCGGTCATATGTGTTATGAGTTCAGGGGTTTTGCCGGTGTTCAGCGCGATAACTACCCTGCCCCACGTTTCCGGTCAAGTATAGTCACCTTGCCTAAAATGCCGGAACGAAAACAAGAATTGTCCAACGGGTTAATCTGAAATTCTTTGCTTATACCGGAAATCGGTTATGATGAAGTTTTGCCGTGCGCGATACAATTCAGTCGGGGCCTACCCAAATACCGGGTCATCTGGTTGCGAAAAAACCGCGGGACGCACGTTTGGATGCGTTGCGCGGCTTATTTTTAATCATTATGGCCGGGGTCCATGTGCCGACACCATTGTCTCATGCTTTCCAGGATCCTTTGGGTTGTAACGGTGCCGCGGAAGGTTTCATTTTTCTCAGCGCGTGTCTCGCCGGAATTGTTTATGGAAGGACCTACTGGCAATCGGATTGGACAGTGATGTCTCGCCGGACGTGGAGGCGAGCCGGGCAGATATATCTGGCCCATCTGGGGGTGCTGATCCCGGTCGTGCTGCTGGTGTGGTCGCTCGCAACATTAGTGCCTCCTTTGGCCATTCACTTCTCTGATTTTCTCGGTCATCCCTGGGGCAGCCTGGCATTGATGCCGCTCCTGCTGCATCAGCCGCCGTTGTTCGATATTCTGCCGCTTTACGTCGTTTTCCTGGGTATTACACCCTGGCTCCTGGCCTTTGCGCGCCGTCGCGGCTGGGGGATTTTACTGGGCATCTCTGCCCTGGGTTGGCTGGCCGCCCAACTCAAATGGGACATTGGCATCATCGGCGATCCCAACCGCTTTTTGCCGTTGCGGTGGGGCTCTTTTGATCTTCTGGCCTGGCAATTCCTCTGGTTCTGTGGTCTCGCCATTGGTGAAACCTCGCTTCGGCGACCCATCATCAGCCCTCGATATCGTCTGATGGTGGCGGTGCCGGCGGCGATCGTTATATCCTGCGCCTTGTTGCTGCGGTGGGGAATTTTGCCCCAGGCCTGGATCGATCCTGATATTTTTCTTTGGATGGACAAATGGACGCTCGGTCCGCTGCGAGTGCTCGACTTTAGCGCCTGGACTGCATTGTTGCTGGCGTGGAATCCGCAACTCTCCGCCCGCCTTCTGGCACCGGCGGCACTGTTGGGACGTCACTCACTGGCGGTGTTCTCGTTTCATCTGCCACTGGTCGTTGCGGCGACCGCAATGATTCAGATGTTCACGCTGCCCGGTGCCTGGCAGATGGTCATTGGTTTCGCGGTAATCGCGCTCCTCTTTCCGTGGGCGGGTTGGTTCGAATACCAGCGGAGCCGGCGTGAGGAAACCGCCGTCAAACTTCACTCGAGGAAGATCAAACCTTCGTTCCCGACAACTCCAGCAACCGCTTAAACTGCCCGTCGGTCACCGGCATCACGGACAAGCGCGACTGTTTCAGCAAGACCATTTCCTTTAAAGCGTTGTCGGCTTTGATTTGTGAAAGGGTGACCGGCTTCGCCAGGGGTTTGATCGGCACCAGGTCAACCGCTGTCCAGTCCTCTTCGCCGGCCGTCGGATCGGGATAACCCTCCCGGGCCACGCGCGCCAGGCCCACGACGGATTTCGACTCGCCACTGTGATAGTAGAAAACCGGGTCACCGGGTTTCATGGAACGCAGATGTTTCCGCGCCGCGAAGCTGCGAA
The DNA here is from genome assembly GCA_963708525.1 of uncultured Verrucomicrobiae bacterium. Taxonomy (GTDB): domain Bacteria; phylum Verrucomicrobiota; class Verrucomicrobiia; order Limisphaerales; family UBA11358; genus UBA11358. The sequence goes on from CAVPTH010000023.1 coordinate 6,590, forward strand.
CACCTGTCCAGGCCGTCTTTCCGTCCTTCAGAAAGTCCGACCATGAATAATCTTCCGGTTCCTGTTTTACGAGCCAGTAGGTCATTTACGATTTACGATTTATGATTTACGATAACGCGGTGAGTTTGGTTGAAAACCTCGAAAAAATCCAGCAACGGATTACTGCAGCCTGTGCTCGCTCGAGTCGCGACCCGGACTCGGTTACTTTGCTGGCGGTGACCAAAAGCCAGCCGCCGGAAGTTGTGCGCGAAGCGGCGGACTGCGGCCAGATGTTGTTTGGTGAAAACAAAGTGCAGGAGGCGAAAGCCAAAATCCCTTTATGCCCCGGTCGGTTGCGCTGGCATTTCATCGGGCATCTACAGTCGAACAAGTGCCGGGACGCGGTGGAACTGTTCGAAATGATTCAAAGCGTGGACAGCCTGCCGCTGGCGCAGGAAATCAGCAAACGCGCCGAACAGGCGGCCAGAACGATGCCGGTTTTGCTGGAAATCAACGTCGCGGGCGAAGCCAGCAAGTTTGGTTATCCAACGGACAAATTGCTGGCGGAACTGAAGGAGATCCGCGCCCTGCCCCGGATTGAAATTCAGGGTTTGATGACTGTGCCGCCGTGGTCGCCTGAACCTGAAAAGTCGCGCCCGCATTTCCGGCGGTTGCGCGAGCTGAAACAAAATTGCGAACAGGCGCTGGGCGGTTCCCTGCCCCACTTGAGCATGGGCATGAGCGGTGATTTTGAAGTCGCGATTGAAGAAGGGGCCACCCTGGTGCGCATTGGAACCGCCCTGTTCGGTCCGCGCCGGGCCGCGGAAAAACGCGTGACGGGGGATTGAATTTATGCTGCAATTTTTCCGGGAGGCCTTATTATGACTGTAATGACTATCGAGACGTACAAACGGGAGATTGCCGAAGCCGTCAAGGCCTACGAGCGTTACATTGTGTGCATTGACAAGACGCCGGAGGATTTTGAGGCATCGCTGGTTTCGCTGATGGGCAAGGCCATCAAGGCCTATGAAAATCGCGGAGAAGGATTGCGGCACGGCATTGCGCTCGACAAACAGGTCACCATCATCCTGAGCCAGAACGAAAACGCGCGCCCGTTGTGCGGCATTTATTTCAACCTGCATTCGCCCTACCGCAAAACGGTGCTGCCGAAGACCGTCAAATCGTTCACCGACAAACCCCAGGAATAAAACCGCAGGTTTGGCTTATTGTTCGCGGACTTCATCGCCCACCTGGGCCGTCCCGGTGACCAGGTCCGCCACGGTGTCATTGTCACGCTGCGGACCGGTAATTTTAACTTCGCCCACTTTCAAGCCGTTCCGATAAAGAAACAGGGTCTGGTCCATGCCCGGCATGTGGCCCACGGGAAAACTGAGCACGACAAACCGTCCGGTGGCGTTATAGGAAGCGACTTTCGCGGTCAACGAATTGTCGGGCGTGACGATGGGATTCAGCGCGGGGCTGGGAGTGGCGGGAGCCGAAGCAGGACTGGATGGCGTTGTAGTTGCCGGTTGCGCCTGCTGCTGATGAAAGAGACCACAACCGTTTACCAGTAGCAGCATCGGGAGTAAAAACCGGAACGGCGAAAATTTCATGACAACAGTTAAGCGCGCAAAAGCCTGCAGGTCAATTCACCTTTCGGTGATTACGGTGTCGTCGTGCTCGTAGGCAGGTGCGCAACAGCATAACAACCGCAGCGTGTCGCTGCCGGTATTCCAAAGTTTGTGCTTCTGACCGGGTGAAATCGCAATGGCGTCTCCGGCCTTTACCTCGCGGATTTCGCTCCCGATCCGCATCCGCCCGGTGCCGTGCGTGATGTAATAAATTTCCTCGGTCCGGATATGATAATGTTCCTGCGTGCTGCCACCCGCGGGCAGGCGGGCTTCCGCGAGGCTTTGATTGCGGATGGCCGAGTTGCGGTGGGCCAGCAGTTCGCGGATTTCCGAGCCGTCCTTGGTAATGAACGGCTCAAGCTCATTGAGATTTTTGATGTCCATATTTGTATTTATCCTGCTCGTCCTCGTCCTCGTCCTTCAAATCTTCTCGATCAGGAGAAGGAGGACGAGGACGAGGACGATCTTTTCAAAAGCTTTCCGTCGTTCCGGCAATTTTTGACCAATCGGTCTGCCCGATGATCACCCCGGCGACAATCAGAATCATTGCCGCCCAGAACGTGGGAGTGACCGGCTCGTGCAGAAAGAAATGTGCCCAACTCATCGTGCTAAGCGGGATGAGGTTGTTGAACAACATTACCCGGCTTGTGCGCCAGCGGCGGAGGGCGTCGTTCCACAACGCGTAGGGAATGACGCCGCCAAACACGACACAAAACGCCAGCACCCCAAGGGAGGTAGTGTTGACAGGTATCCCCTGTGTGGCCACCTCCAGCAGTCCGAAGGGCAACAGCAAAACTCCGGACATCCACATGGTATGTGCGGCGACTTCGGTTCCGTTCAGTTGGACGCTAAAAAAACGCATTTGCCGGCTGAAATACGCCCACAACACGCTGCAGGTCAGGCCGCAGAATTCTCCGAGCAAATCCGATTTGACCGTCTGCAATGCCGGCCAGAGCAGGACCAGCACGCCACTAACGGCCAGCAAGGCCGCACCGTAACGCTTCGCGCTCGCCCAGCTGGCTCGCGGTCGTTCCTCCCACAACAGAGCCCAAACTGGCGACGCACCGAGGTACAGCGCCACGTGCGACGCGCTGGTCAGTCGTAACGCCCAATTGAAGGCCACAATATAAACCGCGAGAACCAATCCCCCGCGCAACCACAATTGACGGCGCAAAACGGCGGTCAACGGGTGACGCTCCCCCAACCAGGATGAGTAACGCAGAATCGCAAATAAAACCAACCCGGCCAGAAGAAATCGGATGCTGCCCGTCCAGATGGGTGGCCAGGCCATGACCAGCCATTTGGTACCGGCATTGTTGCCCCCCCACAAAAAGACCGTGAACAACAGACTGCCGGCCACCATCGCGTTGTTTTTTGATTGCGACACGGCGGGGAGTTAGCCAATGAGAGAACGATTTGCCAATGAAATTTGTCGCTGTTGAAAAGTTGCGGTTGAAGCTATAGAGGACGTAGCGGCAGCTCGGTAGAGTGCTGCCAATCCCACACAACTAAGATGGCGGCCTTCTGCCGAAAGCCGCTACTTCAGCTTTGAGAAAAATCGGATTTCCCGGGCAAAACTCTGTTTCGAGTCCGAGGCGTGAATCAGGTTGAATAGAAATTGGTCATCGCCCGGCTGCTGGAATTTCAGGCGATAGGCTGCATTCGCGTCTTTGGCGCCCGGCCAGAAGTCACCGCGAATGGTACCCGGCTCTGCTTTCCAGGGCATGGTGGCTCCAATGGCCTGGCGAACCTTTTGAATGGCACCCTCGCCTCTAAGACGGATGATCTTCACCGGGCCGTAAGCCATATACTTGGAAGTTCCGTCCAAACACGGCGGCCGGTTACCAATGGCCGGGAAAATAAAACTCTTTCCATTTTTCCTCCGACAGGTTTTCACTCCCGGCAAGCGTACACTCTGCCACCAAGGTTAGTCCCAATGCTTTTAACCGGGCCTCGACCTGACCATCCAATTTTCGCCAGAACGTGTCCGGTTTGATGATAGCGAGTGTGTCTTCAGTCTTATCGTCCATTATACCTGTGCGTCTAGATTACGGGAGAGCCTTCAGCAACTGAAAATGGATGTTGCACCATCTTGAAACCGAACCGTCATCCCCCCAACTTTCAATCAAACCGCAAAGTTGCGGTTCGTCGTCTCTGCGGTCGCAGTGGCGGAGGGTACGGCGCGGTGGTGGAAACAGACGCGGTTGAGCGCGTTGCTGAGCGCCACGACTTTTTCCCGGGTGCATTCGCCCATGAAGCAGACCTGAATCCAGTTTTTCCGGCGCAGATATTCGCTGTTATAGCTGAGGAGATAGCCGGCTTGTTGCATCGCTTCGCCCGTCTTCGTCGAATTCATTTCCGGTGGCAGCGCCATGGTGATGACCGCCGGCGACATTAACGCGCCGTTGCCGACCAGGTTGAAGCCCATTTCCGCCAGCTTTTCCCGCAGCCACGCCGACCATTCGGCGGTTTCGGCAAAGCGCCGTTCCCAGTTCACGCGTTTGACCGCAGCGTGCAGCGCGTGCAACAGGTTCGAGGAAAATGTGAACGGCGTGCCTTCGTGCTGCGCGCTGAAGCCGAGGTCAAGATAACGCGGGAGCCTGTCGGCGGCGGCGGGCGTGTCGTGATGATAAAACACCATGGAAAGCCCGGGATAAGCGCGCAACCCCTTTCCGCTGGAACCGGACGCCAAATAAACGTCGGTCAAATCCACTGCCATCGTGCCAATGGTGCTGATGCCATCGAGGCATAATTTGGTCCCGTGCCGGGCGCAGAGTTCCTTGAGCTTCGGCAAATCGGCCAAAAGGCCCGTCGACGTTTCACAATGGGTGCACCAAAGCCAATCGATTGATGATTGATGATTGATGATTGATGATTTTTTTGAACTGGCTGCTGCGCCCCCGTTTTCATTAAGCTTTTCTTCAACCGCTGAAAAATCAATCGGTTTGCCCCAGTCAAACTTCAGCGTGTCAAATTTCAAGTTGAACCGCTGTGCCTGGTCAATGAGCCGCTCGCCAAATTCGCCGTTGCTCAAGATCAGACCGCGCCCACCGAGCATGGAGAGTTGCGCGGCAATCACATCGTTGGCCAGGGTGCCGGAACCCATGAACAGCCCGACGTTTTTGGCGTGGACCAGTTCGCACAGGATTTGCCGGGCCGACTGGAAATCCTTTTTGAAGCTGTCACCGCGATGGGATTCCGGCGCCTGCTCGAACGCCCGGCGCACTTCGCGACGGATGGTCACCGGTCCTGGCAGGAAATTCACCGCGCTGGGTTGAAACGAGCGGGCGGGTGACGAGCGCAGAAATTCGCGGGCCGTGACCTCGAACGTTTCGAGCGTCACGTACATGGGCTGGAACTGCGCGTCACCGGTGCCGACCAGCGGGCCGAACGGCACAAAGCCGAGATGCTGGTATAATCTGAACTGCCGGATCGTGCCGGAGATAATGGCGAGGTCGTAGCCTTTCTCAATGCCGTGCTGCCAGAGCAACGCGAGAATGCCCTGCAGAATCTGGCCGCCCCGCGCGCCGCGGAATTTCTTTTCCATGGCCAGCAGCCGGATTTCGCAAATCGTCCTGCCCCGGGGGCAGGTGGACATCAAGGTCGGGCAGTTTCTGGTCGAGTGAGAACGGGCGGTTGCCGCGCACGGCGAGCATGCCGACGAGCTTCCGGTTCTGCAGACAAATCAGGTAGGTGTTCTCGGCATGAAATTTATCCACGAGCCGCTGCGTGGCCGAGGGCTGGTGTTGGGGGATTTCCTCGACGAAGGTCTTGTAATTGAGCCGGTGAATCTGCTCGAATTCCCAATCTTCCGTCGCGGACTTGAACGTCAATGGATCCTGTGCGCTCATAAATAATTTAGCCTGTTCAGGTTTGGTGACCGCCACCGCGCGCAGCCAGCACGGCAAATTCTTCGGTTAAATTCCTGCCGATGCGCAAACAAAATCAGCGCCACCAAAATCGTGAGCAAGGCCACCGTGAAGTTGTCGCAGTTGAACATCCAGGCGCCCATCGGCAGGCAAGCGAAGGCAAGCATCCCCGGCAACAGGGTTTTCCGCATCAACACGAACCCGACGAGAAACAGCAGGGTAAATATTACGACCATGCGATAATCAAAGACCAGCAGCGCGCCCAGGGAGCTGGAAACGCCTTTGCCGCCCTGAAAACGCAGTTGCACCGGCCAAAGGTGGCCCAAAACAACCGCCAGCAAGGCAAGTAAAGCGAGATGACTGTCCCCGGTCCATTTCTCCGCAATCCACACGGCCAAAGCGCCCTTGGTGAAATCCCCCAGCACGGTGGCGGCAAAGCCGGTCTTGCCGAGAACACGTCCGGCATTGCGCGCGCCGATGCTGCCGCTTTCAATTTTCCGGAGGTCTTTACCGGTGCGGGCACGCACAAGGTAGTAACCGGTGGCGAAGCAGCCCAGCAGGTAGGCTTCCAGCACGCAGCCGGTGACCCGGTGCCAGTTTGCGGACTGCAACTGTTGGATCCAGTCCATGTGGGCAATCGCGTCTGACGTTTAGGCGACTCTACTCGAAATCCCGGGTTTGTGAAATTAAATATTTTTCCGGGACATCATTTTAATCAATGCAGGGAAGAGGCTTAGCAAATTTTCGGCGAGCAGATATCATCAATTCAGAGTTGAAGCCGGCCCGGTTGTACGGCAAATTCCCCTTGCCAGGGCCCATGGAATGTGGACTTACGAACCCCGCCAGGGCCGGAAGGCAGCAACGGTAGTTTGCTCCGCATCTGCCGTGGTCACCCTGGCATATTCATTTACGATTTTTGATTTACGATTTACGATTTGAACAGCCGTCCCGTGCGCAATCATCGATCATAAATCGTAAATTTAAAATTTAATCGCAAATGTCATATCAGGTCATAGCCCGGAAGTACCGCCCACAACGATTCGCCGATGTTGTCGGGCAGGAACACGTCACCGAACGCTGGCCAATGCCATCGAACAGAAGCGCATCGCGCATGCCTATCTGTTCTGCGGCCCGCGCGGCACAGGCAAAACCACCATCGCACGCATCTTTGCCAAATGCCTGAACTGCGAGGGCGGACCGAAAGTCGACTTTGAGTGACAAGGACCCGCGTTGCATCGAGATCGCCGAAGGTCGTTCGCTCGACGTGCTGGAAATCGACGGCGCCAGCAACAATGGTGTCGAGCAGGTGCGCGAGCTGCGGGAGACGTGCAAATACGCGCCGGCCAATTCGCCTTTCAAAATTTACATCATTGACGAAGTCCACATGCTCTCGACGGCGGCATTCAACGCGCTGCTCAAGACGCTCGAGGAGCCGCCCGCGCACGTGAAATTCATGTTCGCGACGACGGATCCGGAGAAGGTTCTGCCGACCATTCTTTCGCGCTGCCAACGCTTCGATTTGCGCCGTATTCCCGCGCTGCTCATCGTCAAAGAACTCGCGCGCATCGCCAAACAGGAGAAGGTGAAGATTAACGAACCCGCGCTCCAGGCCATTGCCCGCGGCGCCGACGGCGGGATGCGCGACGCGGAATCCACCCTCGACCAGCTGATTAGTTTCTGCGGCGACAAAATCGAAGAAGGCGACGTATTGTCCGTATTTGGTCTTGCGGCACAGGATCAGATTCTAGGTCTGAGCCGGGCCGTGCTGGCCGGTGAAATCAAAACTGCGCTGGGCCAGTTGAATGAGCTCGCGCAAAACGGCAAGGATTTCGGGCGCCTGCTGGCCGACTTGTTGAACCATTTTCGCAATCTGCTTCTGTTCCTGGTCTCACGCGGTGATACCAATCTGCTGGAAGTTTCCGAGACCGAGATCGCGGCCTTGAAAGACCAATCGTCGATGGCCAGCACGGAGTCGCTGATACGAATTCTGGAGGTTTTGACGGATACGGAACTGCGCCTGCGGGACGCCGCATCCAGGAAGATCCTGCTGGAGGTCGCCCTGCTCAAGGCCATTGAAGCCCGCAGTGCGGTGAGCCTGGATTCTGTATTGAAACAGTTGACCGCATTACGCGGCCAGAGCGGAGCCGGTGGAATGCCGACGCCAAAGCAGGCCGAAACCGCATCGGTTGCGGAACGCCGGGCACCGGCCCGGCCCGAAACTCAGGAAACAAAGAACCACCAGGGACATGCCGACGCTGTGGTCGGCGCTCCAAAGGCACAGGCGGAGGCGACACACGCTTCTCCCGATCTGTCAGAACTTTGGAGCAAGCTGCTTGAGGCGGTGGGTCGTGCCAGCCCATTCACACGCAGTTACCTGGTGGATGCCAACCCGGTTTCTTTTGAGAAAAACATTCTCACCATCGGGTTTGATGCGGAGTTTGAGGACCATCTCGGGCTGGTGGACAATGCACGCAATCATACCCTGCTCCAGACCAAACTGATGGAGCTCGGGCGTTCCAACGCACAAATCAAATTCATCAAGGTCGAAGCGCCCGCCGGCCGCGCGCCACAAACGACTGTCGCAATGGCGGCCGCCCCCGTGGCGTCCGCGAAATCCGCCGCTCCCGGCGCGCCGGTTTCAAAGGAGAAATCGGCGGTTGCGCCGTTTAACAAAGGCGATTTCAAAAAAGATCCATTAATTCAAAAGGCGCTGGAAATTTTCAAGGGCCAGATCGTTGAAGTCCGCGCCTGACCTCCCTGGAAAGCAGAACCTAAAACCCAGACCCAAGAACCGAGAAAAGTTTTTATGTCCAGTATTGGTAAACTTAGTAAAACAGGCTGCGCGAATGCAGCAGCAGATGGAACAGGTCCAGTCACAACTCGCCGCGCGCACGGTCGAGGCCACCAGCGGCGGAGGCGCGGTCAAGGTGGTGGCGAAATGTGATGGCACGCTGGCTTCGATTAAAATCGACCCCCAGGCGCTGAATCCCTCCGACGCACAACTGATCGAAGACATGATTTTGACCGCCGCGAACCAGGCGCTCAGCCAGGCCAAGGAAATCGCCAATGCCGAGATGGGCAAGATTACCTCCGGTCTTAATCTGCCGGGATTTGGGTAGAATTGATCGTCCTCGTTGTCGTCCTCGTCCTCCTGATCGAACTGGAGAAATCGAGGACGATAACGAGAATGAGGACGAGGACGAGAGATGTTACTTCCCGATTCCATCACGGCCCTGATTGCCGCGCTCGGCAAACTGCCTGGCGTCGGGCCCCGTTCAGCGGAGCGGATGGCCTTGCACCTGGTTCAGACGGATTCCGCGGTGGTGAAGCAACTGGCGGAAGCCATTCTGCTGGCCCGCGAAAAAATCAGGTTCTGTGACATTTGCGGCGCGCTGACGGAACAATCCCCCTGCCCCATCTGCACGGATACCCGCCGGGATGCATCGCTGGTGTGCGTGGTGGAACGCGCGGTGGACATACTGAGTATTGAGAAATCCGGCGCTTACCACGGCAAGTTTCATGTGCTGGGCGGAAAGATCTCACCGCTCGACGGCGTGGAACCGGAGGATTTGCGCATCACCGGATTGGAAAAACGGATTGGAGAGGAAAACATCAAGGAAATCATTATCGCGCTTAGTACAGACGTGGAAGGCGATGCCACCAGTCATTACCTGGCAAAACGGCTGGTCCGCAAGGGACTCAAGATCTCGCGCATTGCCTACGGACTGCCCGCCGGCAGCGGGTTGGAATTTGCCGACGAATTGACCTTGAGCCGCGCATTGGAAGGCCGTCGGGAAATGATTTGAATTCTGAATCACGAATTACAAATGCCGAATTCCAGCGCCAGTCACCATTCTCCCGTCGTGGTCTTCGACCTTGGCAAGGTTTTGGTGGATTTCGATTATTCTATTGCCGTCTCGCGCATTGCCGGACGTAGCAGCCTCCCGGCGGTAGAAGTCGAACAGTTCTTTTTTCACTCCCCGCTGCTGGTGGATTACGAATCCGGCCGGCTGAACCGGCAGGAATTTTACGAACAGTCCAGTCGGGCCACCGGGTTTCAGGGCACCATCTTAGAGTTCGGGGATTTTTTCGCCGACATATTTTCCGAAATCCCGCTGATGATTGAGCTTCAGTCCGGGTTGCGACGAAGAAACATTCCGACCTATATTTTCTCCAATACGAATGATCTGGCGGTCGAACACATCCGTCGGAATTTCCCGTTCTTCCGGAATTTCGACGGCTACGTTTACTCGTACGAGGTAGGCGCCATGAAACCAGAAGGAAAAATTTATGAAGCGTTGGAAAGGCTCGCCGGTCGGCGGGGCGCAGAAATCATCTATCTGGATGACCGGCCGGAAAACGTGGCGGGAGGAGCGGCGCGCGGGTGGCACTCCATTTTACACGAGACGCCGGAGATATCCAGAGAAGCACTTAAAGGACTCAAGCTATTGCAGTAACGGACGTCAGTCCGCCCTCGATTTCGATTTACAATGGCCGATTGTTGTGCCGGTTCAAGTTGCGAACAAACTTCGTAAATCGTAAATCCGATATCGTAAATCAGGCGCGCGGTTTGTGCCGTTTCAACCCGACTTCCTGGGCGATGTCGTCAAACTCCTCACGGCTGATGTCCTCGAGCTGTTTGCCGCGCGCCTTCAGTTTTTCATTGATCTTGATGGCCTTCTCGGTCATCCGCTCATGGGTTTCCTCCGTGCCACCGACCAGCGCGAAATTGTCCCCGGTGGTAATGCGCTTATGACCATCGGAATCCAACCCCAGGCCAAGGATCACGGCTTTGCGCTTTTTCTTTTGCGGCTTTTTCGACATCGATTCAAACTAGAGGCGCAGGCAACCGCGGTCAAGCCGAGGTGGCGGGGAAATAATCATTTCGCTGTCAAAGTGGTGCCGTCATGGGTTTGCCGTTGTCGGCTGAATCGATATTCAAGAGGAATGGGACGGTATTCCTGGCCCATATTTCCGCCTTGGGATAACTGGAGACCGAACCCCCAAAGCAGCTGCGGAGCATATCGGTGGCAATGATCCCCGGGTTGAGTGCCACGGCGGCCATGCCCGACGGCAATTCCTGCGCGAGCGCCTGGGTCAACCCTTCAATTGCCCATTTGGTCGCGCAATATGGCGCGACTTCCGCGTCCGTCGAACGACCCCAGCCGGAGCTGAAATTGACAATAACACCGCGGCGGCGCCTGATCATGGCGGGGATAAAGTGGCGGATGACGTTCGTGACGCCTTTGATATTCACGTCAATCACATCGGAAAATTCCTGTACCGGGACTTCCCAAAGTTTGGCGTTGCGATTGATGAGCGCCGCGTTGTTGAGCAGCAGGTCCGGCGCACCAAGGGAGGACAAAATCCGCTTTGACCAGACGGCGACTTGTGAATCGTCCGCCACATTCACCACGGTAAAATCATTCGGCGCCGCAAATTGTTTTTGCAGGCGGGCGATTTCCTTTTCCGATCGGCCACAACCCACGACAATGTGGCCCGACCGAATGAATTCCTCTGCCAGGGCACGGCCCAGCCCGCGGGTCACGCCGGTGATGAGGATGGTTTTCATAATTTTTCGGAGGGACGTCGCGCCGGCGGTGTACGGACGGCTCGGCGAGCCGTCCCTACCTTCTCAAATTCGGGGGTTGAATCTGGATTCGCGCGAAAGTTCTTCCCACAACTTCCTTTCTGCATCAGAGACCTTTGCCGGGACGGCGATTCTGGTGACGACCAATAAGTCGCCGCGGCCTCCGCCCCGGAGCGGCAGGCCTCGTCCGCGGACGCGAAGCTTCTGTCCACTCTGGGTTCCGGGCGGGATTTTGATGTTCACGCGGCCATCAGGGGCCGGTACCGGAATTTCCGCGCCCAGCACAGCTTCCCAGGGAGCCAGTTCCGCTTCATAAACCAGGTTGTGATCCTCGATTTCGAAATCGGGGTGTTTGGCCAGCCGCACACGCAGATATAAGTCCCCGGCCGCTCCGCCGCCGAGGCCGGCTTCGCCCCGCCCGGCGATGCGCAGGCGTTGACCTTCGGTGACCCCCGGCGGGATTTTGACCTGATGCGTTTCAGTTTTGACGGTGCGGCCGACGGTATGGCGCACATTGACGGTGCGCACTGCGCCGTGCATCGCCTCGTCCAACGTCACCATGATGTCACCCTCGATGTCGCGGCCACGCTCGGCGGTTTCCGTTTCTTCAACATTTGAAAAACGTCCGAAGCCGCCCCGTCGTCCGCCCACGGAACCGAACAGTTGCTCGAAGAAATCGCTGAACCCGGTGCCGCCGAAATGGAATTCAAAATCCTCACCACCCTGTCCCCGACCGCCATAGGCCTGTCCCCCGCGGAAATTTTCCCAGCCTGGCGGCGGGCGGAATTCGGCGCCGGATTTCCAGTTCGCACCCAGTTGGTCGTATTTTCTGCGTTTTTCCGGGTCGCTAAGTACTTCGTAGGCTTCGTTGACCTCCTTGAATTTTTCCTCGGACTTCTTCTTGTCCTTGGCCACGTCGGGGTGATATTCCCGGGCCAGCTTGCGAAAGGCCTTCTTGATTTCGGCATCGCCGGCGCCTCGCGGGACGCCGAGAATTTCATAATAATCTTTGTATTGAACGGGCATAAGCTCCAGCCTTCAGGGACAGCCGTTTTCGGGATAGAATTTGCCCGTTACGGGGAAATTGTCAAAAGTTTGCCACTGCCCGGATCCGGGTCTATTTAGCCGGTTTGGTGGTGTTGTCCACACTCAAATAAGTCATGCCGGAGAATTCGCCGCTGCGCCGCCATACACGTAACAAAAGTCGGCTTTCCTTGGCCTGGGTGCAGAACTTGACGGCATCCCTGGCATCTTTCACCGGGTGATGGTTGACTTCCACGATGACGTCCCCGTGCTGCAAACCGGCATCAGCGGAATTTGAGTCGGGTCCGACCTCCATTACCAACGCACCCTGGATCGAGTCAGGGATCCGCAATTCCTGGCGGATCTGTGGATCCAAATCCCGCATGGTGACACCGTCGATCGCATCGGCGCTATTGTCCGCGTGGTTATTTTGATTATCGCTGTTTCGGCTGATCAACCCCGGCAATTCTGCCAATCTGACGGTAAATGTCTTGGGCTGCCCGTTGCGAACGACTTTCACCGTCGCTTCGGTTCCCGGCGAACATTCGGATACCATCAGCGACAGATTGTCCGCGTCAGTCACTTTGGTGCCGTTGAATTCAACAATGACATCGCCCGGTTGAATGCCGGCTTTCTGCGCCGGTGTTCCCGGAGACACATCATCCACCAGCGCACCGTTCTGGTCGGGCAGACCGAAACTTTCCGCCAGGCCGGCATTGATGTCTTTCGGTTTGACGCCGAGATAACCGCGCGTGACTTTGCCGCTGTGGATCAACCGTTCCATGACATGACGCGCCAGGTTGATGGGTACAGCGAAACCGATCCCTTCGTTCCCATAGGTGCTGCTGACGATAAAGGTGTTGATACCCACCAACCGGCCTTCAGCGTCAACCAGTGCGCCGCCGGAATTGCCCGGATTGATGGCTGCGTCGGTTTGGATGAAATCCTGGTAATTCGGCTGGCTGCCACCATCCTGCCCGCCAAACCGAAAACCACTGCGCCCGAGGGCGCTGACAATTCCCATGGTTACCGTCTGCTCCAGACCGAACGGATCTCCGATCGCCAGAACGAGGTCACCCACCTCCAATTGATCGCTATCGCCCAGGGTGATGGCCGACAAATTTTTGGCATCGATTTTCAGAACTGCCACATCCGTGGGCGGGTCCGCACCGATGACCCGGGCGCTATACTCCTTGTCACCGGCGGTCGAGGTGACCTTGACTTTGATTTCGTCGGCACCATCCACGACGTGGTTGGCCGTCAAAATATAACCTTCCGAAGAAACCACGACGCCGGAACCGAGGCTTTCCTGCCGGCGTGTGCGGGGTTGATTTCCCTGCGGAAATTGATCGCCAAAGAACTGGCGAAAGAATGGGTCATTCAAAAAGGGGTTCCGATAGGGACGCACATGAACGATGCGCGTGGAATAGATGTACACGACACAAGGTGCGGCCTGTTTGATAACGGGGGCGAAGCTGACGCCGAGCTTCGCAGTGCGATTCAGTGGAGCGGTGTCGACCTTGATATCCGGTTTTGCTTCTTGTGCCCAGGAAGTCAGGTGAAACAAAACAACTGCGGCCACCACAGTCATCAGCAATGAAAAAACCCCTATTAGAGCCCGTGAAAAACGATTCATAAATTAAGCGAAATAATTCATGAACATTGACAGCATTCCTGCCCGAATGTTCAAACCCTTCCGCCCTTCCAGACGAGCGATCCCGTCAATCGACGCTTGTCATTGCTGCTGCGCTTTTTGCGCGTCTTCGGGCTTGATGATCTCGACTTTGGCGCCTCGTTTTATTTCATCAGCCGAAGGTACCTTGATGATATCGCTGGTGACCGGTTGGGGGTGCTCGATGGCGAGTAATTCGACGGTGAAAAGCAGGGTGGAGCCGGGTTCAATTCGCGGTGACCGCCCAGCCACCCCGTAGGCGAGATCCGACGGGACAAACAAATCCCATTTGGAGCCGACCTTCATATGCGTGAGCGCTTCGGTCCAGCCGCGGATCACCCCCCCACCTGAAACTGTGTTTTCTCCGAACTGTCGAATTTCGTTCCGTCAATCAACCGGCCTTCGTATCGGACAGTCACGATGTCGTTGGCGTCCGGAGAGGCCCCGCTGCCGTCGGTGATAATTTTATACTGCAAACCGTCGGGTAAAGTGACGACACCCTTCTTTTCCTTGTTCTTGGCCAAAAAGGCCTCGCCGGCTTTCTGGTTCTTTTCTGCGGCTTCCTGGCGTCGCTTTTCCGCCTGGGCCCGGAGTTCCTGACCAAATTGAGTCAGCGTGGTTCGCATTTCCGGCGTGGTCAGTAACGTGTCGCCGCTGCCCTGACCATCTTTCATCCCTCGGACCAGCAAATCATAATTCAGATTGGTGACTTCACCGGACTTGAGTTGCTGCCCGTACATCATTCCAATCGCGTAACTGACGCGCTTGGTTTCATTGCCCAGGACATTGGTATCGTACGCCAGCAGGGCTGGCAGGACCGAAAATGAGAAAACAGTGGTTAATATAATGGCTTTCATGGTTAATTCGTGGGCTTATTTTGAGGATTTACCTCCAAATTGCAACCCTCTTTTATTTTCAACACCGGGGCGCGCAAAATGTTTCCCCGCTGCACGTATCCTGCTATAGTCCACGCAACTTGTGCGAACCATAACCTGCCCATTCAGCAAAACCCACTCATTCCAATGTTTCCGTTGGATGGTTTTTATTATCGCCGGGTGTGGAATTCTGCTGCAATTCTACCCCGCGGCGGTGGTGGCGGCTGATAACACCAACGCCCCATCCCGGCTGGCCCCCGGCCCCAATGACGGCCGCATCGCCTACATCACCGCACGGTTGTTGGAAGAATACCATTACTCACAACAACCGCTGGACCGGGCCATGTCGGAAAAGTTTTTTGACGGTTATCTCGACTCCCTGGACCCCCAACATCTCTATTTTCTCAAATCGGATATCGCGGACCTGATCCAGTACCGGACCAACCTCGACACCCTTACCATCAACAATCGCGGGGTGGCTGATCTCACGCCGGCTTATCAAATTTTCGAGCGTTATCGGGAACGTTTGAAACAACGGGTTGCCTACGAGGACAAACAATTGAAACGCGACCGGGTTTCATTGGACACGCACCAGAACATTCTGCTGGACCGGCGTGATGCTCCTTACCCCAAAAACCTGGGCGAGGCAAAGCAGCTCTGGCAACAGCGGTTGACCTATGATTATTTGCAGGAGGTGCTCGCCCGCAGAATCTCTCCCACCAACAGCGATGTGATTCTGCCTCTGCCCAAAACTGCGTCCCAGGAAATCACCGACAAGCTGATGCGGCATTACCACTGGCAGTTGCGCCTCTTCACCAATTGGGATAACAGCGATGTATTACAGACCTACCTCAACGCCCTCAGTCACGCCTATGATCCACACTCGGATTACCTTAACGTAGGCCACGCCCAGGACTTCTCCATCGACATGAACCTGGCGCTGTTCGGCATCGGCGCGCAACTTCGTTCGGAAGACGGTTATTGTACGATTGTCTCGCTCGTGGATGGCGGACCGGCGTCCAAGAGCAAACAAATCAAGGCCAAGGACCGCATCGTCGCCGTCGCCCAGGGCAAACAGACGCCGGTGGATGTCGTGGACATGGATATTAATAAAATCGTCCAAATGATTCGCGGCCCCAAAGGCACGGAAGTGCGGCTGACCATCATCCCGATTGACGATCCACATGCGCGCCGTGTGGTAACCCTGGTTCGCGATGAAATCAAGCTCGAGGGAGCCAAGGCCGAGTTGCTGGAAATACCCGATGGACATGGCGGCACCAACCGGCTCGGCGTTATTGACCTGCCGTCCTTTTACGCCACAGTCGATTTGCCGGGCGATAACGGTGACCCTTCAAAAAAGAGCACCACCGTCGATGTCAAGCGCCTGATCAAAAAGCTGGAGCAGGAAAAGGTCGCCGGCATCATCCTCGACCTGCGCAGCAACGGCGGCGGATCGCTCGAAGAAGCCGTTGATTTCACCGGCCTGTTTGTCACCAACGGGCCGGTCGTGCTGGTCCGATCGCCGGAAGGCCATGTGGCCATCGACCAGGACACTTCAACCTCTGCCCTTTATCGCGGGCCGCTGATTGTCCTTGTCAACCGGTTCAGTGCTTCCGCAACGGAAATTGTGGCCGGCGCCTTGCAGGATTATGGGCGCGCCCTGATTGTCGGCGATACTTCGACCTATGGCAAAGGCACGGTGCAAAACTTGAATCCTTTGCGGCCCTTTATCTGGTCGGCAGATGAATCCCCCTCCAACGATCCCGGCACGGTTAAAATCACCATCCGCAAATTCTATCGCATCAGCGGTGCCTCCACCCAGCTGAAGGGCGTCACACCCGACATCGTGCTGCCGGATACACTGAACGCATCGACTGATATCGGCGAAAGTTCCCTTCCGGACGCGATGCCCTGGGATACCATTCCCAAGGTGGATTACAGCCCGCTGAACATGGTGCAACCTTATTTATCCCAACTGCACAAATTATCTGATGAACGCGTGGCCACCAATCAGGATTTTATTTACATCCGCCAGGACATCGACCAGTTCAAAAAATTGCAGGCCGATAAGACCGCCTCTTTGAATGAGCAGGAGCAACTGAAACTGGCGCTGGAAAACGCCAAGCACCAGAAGCAGCGCGATGCGGAACGGAATCGACGCAAACCTCCCAATGAAAAGATTTACGAAATCACTCTTGCAAACGCCAACGAGCGCGGCCTGCCGCCATTACTCTGGCCGACCAACATGACCTCGGGCCCGGTTTCCACCAACAAATCGGGCGTCACGACCAATGCGCCACCGCCAACCGATCCCTGGCTGGATGAAACCGAACACATTCTGGAGGACTACGTTTCGCTTATGGATAAGAACCATCGGCAGTCGACCAATCAGTGAATGAATTCGACGACGGCCAACGTCACCTGCCCAACCTGCAAAAAGTCCGGCGATTGGTGTGCCACAGCATGGGGTCCGTTCTGCTCGCAACGCTGCAAGTTCATCGACCTCGGCAAATGGTTCGGGGGTAAACACGTCATTTCCGAACCGTTGCAGCCGGAACACCTTGAGCAATATTCAGACCTGTCCGCGCCCGAGCCCGAGGTCAACCCTGCTCCGGATGACAACTGAAGTGAGTATCCGTCACCGTACCCGGATTTTACAGATAGCACGCCTGTGCTACCTTCAAGGAAAATTGTCAGAGCCATGAAATGGATCATTTGCGCGCTGTCGGCCGCCGGCGGGTTGTCCCTGACCGTGCTGGCCGATCCTATCACCAATACCATGAATACAACTGAACCGGGCAAAATTGAGGTCGCCGATCTGGGCGGAGGCTGTTTTTGGTGCATGGAAGCGGTCTTCGAGCGGTTGCCCGGCGTTATTTCCGTCACCAGCGGGTTTGCCGGCGGCCAAACTCCCAATCCTACTTACGAACAGGTCTGCACCGAAACCACCGGTCATGCCGAAGTAACGCAAATTGAATTCGACCCGGCGAAGATTACCTATGCAAAACTGCTTGAAGTATTCTGGCAGGCACACGATCCGACCACGTTAAACCGCCAGGGCGCGGATGAGGGCACCTCGTATCGTTCCATCATTCTTTACCGCAGCGAGGCGCAGAAGCAGATTGCGGAAAAATCCAGGGCCGAAGCCCAAAAGAATTTCAAAACGCCCATTGTGACCGAAATCGTCCCGTACACCAAGTTCTTCAAGGCTGAAGCGTATCATCAGGAATTCTACGATCGGAATCCGAACTACGGTTATTGCCAGGTTGTGATTGCCCCCAAGCTCAACAAACTGGAGAAGGAAAAGGTGATACAGACGAAACCGCAGACCCGGCCTTGAATGACGGGAATTACTGTCGCTTTTCGTCAGGCAAATATGGGCCGCCAAGCAACCCGTGGTCCTTGGTCATGAACAATTGGGTGTTGACCTGGCTTGCTACGAAGTGAGCCTGGTCGGTGGAAGAATTGACCACCTGGTCAATCGCCGCCACGATCAAATCAGCAATGGCATTGCCGCTGCTGGAGCTTTGTTGCACGATCGCCGTTCCTTCCCAAAGCGTCAGACCGGTCCTGACATCCACGAGTTTGCCCTCGGCGCTGACCATGACCGTGCTGGTGATTACCTGATACTTGGAACCATATTGCTTGACCGTGACATAGAGGACGGCATCCGCGCCGAAAACGTCACCGATTTTTTTCAGCGAAACCTGCTGCATCTCACCGGCGGTCGGAAGGCCGTTTTCCTTCATGTATTGGTCCACGACCGCCACCGGATAAACGTAGTATCCCATCTCGGCGAGTGGCCAGGACACAGTCGAAAGATATCCGTAGGTGCCGCGGATATCCGTGCTCTCATTGATGGGCGGCAGTACGAGAATGGAACGCGGAGGATGTGCGCGGAAATTGGTATAATCGTAAGGCTTACTGACGCAACCGGTAAAGGCGATTACCGCCAGCAACAAACCGGGGACCAGACAGCGTGTTTTCATTTCTTCGTCAGGTTCGCCAGCATCCGGTCCATGAAAACGGTGGACTCCGGAAACTGGGTTTTCTCTTTTACGAACTCCTGCTGTGCCAAATCCAGCTTGCCCAATGAAAAATAAACGTAACCCAAATGCGCATGAAAACCCGGTGGAACCGGTTTGTTGGCGGCGCTGGCTTGCTGCAGGTCTGCCTCCATGATCTCGACCTGTCTTTCAGGCGGAACCTTGTCCGGCGTTACATACATGGCATAGACAAGGCCCTCGTAATGGCCCCAATAATACGTGTCCGGCGTCTGGCAGCCCGCCAACCAGAATGGGACAGCCAGCAACACCAGCCGCCATTTGAAGGCGTTCACTGTTTTTCCGGCTTCCATTTGCCCTGTTCCACTCCTTCAACCAGGCGGTTGACGGCCTCCCGGATGGCCAGATCGAGGACCTTGCCATTCAATGTCGAGTCGTAACCGGAAACGCCGCCAAATCCAATCAGCTCACGGTCACTCAACGCATATTCTCCCGCCCCTTGGGTTGAATAGATCACCTCGGAAGTAGTCCCATCCACGACGTTTATGTTCACCTTGGCATAGGCCACCTGCTGTTTGCCGCTGCCGAGGATGCCAAACAATTGTATGTCGCCGACCTCTTTCCGTCCGAATTCGGCGACTTCACCGGCCAGCACAAAATTCGCTCCCTTCAATTTCAGTTGTTCACCCCGGATGGCTGCTTCGTTGGTGATTTCCGGCATGTTGCCCCGGTCCACCACCACAAAGCGACCGGTCTGTTGCAGGTGGGTAATTAAAATGGATTTGGCCTGGCTGCCAAGCCGGTCCACGCCATCCGAAAAAATACCGCGCATGTAAGGCGAATGATTATCGAATTGTCCCACCATGATCGTACTCTTACTGCCACTGTAGGGTGTACCTGCGGAAGCCACTGTCTCGGGCGTGATGCTCCGATGAGATTCCGTCACGCAACCTGCCAGTCCGGCACCGATGAGAATGACCGGCACCAGTCGCACTCCTGTTTGGAATATCTTCATTTGCTTGCCTTTCCTGTAGTCGTTTTATAGTGGTCCTGACTGCCGAAAATCTGAGCGACGACTATCCAAATATATCACCGGCTGATTTATGCGGTAAATTCAGATTTTTTGGCACATAGATGGCAAAAACGGTTGGTTCCACCTAAAGTATAGCCTGGCACAAAACAATTCTGAAATGATTGAGAAAGCACGGCGTGTGCCGTTTCAAATTAAAAAAAGGGACGACAAAATGCCGTCCCTTCCGTTTCAAGATTTAAGCTGGCTTACAGCCCTTTCTTGAGCATGAATTTGATCAAGTCGCCCACCCGGCAGCTGTAACCCCACTCGTTGTCGTACCAGCTGACCAGCTTGAAGAATTTCTTGTTCAATTCAATGCCGGATCCCTGGTCGAATATCGAAGATAATTCGCAATGGATGAAATCCGAGCTGACTACTTCGTCCTCGGTGTAGCCGAGAATGCCCTTTAAGTATGTCTCACTGGCTTTCTTCATCGCGGCGCTGATTTCCGCATAGCTGGTTTCCTTGACGGTCTTGACCGTGAGGTCAACCGCCGAAACGGTCGCCGTCGGGACACGGAACGCCATGCCGGTCAGCTTGCCTTTCACTTCCGGCAGCACCAGGCCGACGGCCTTGGCCGCACCGGTGGTGGAAGGAATCAGATTGATGGACGCACTGCGGCCGCCCTTCCAATCCTTCTTGCTTGGGCCGTCCACGGTCTTTTGCGTGGCGGTAAAACTGTGAATCGTCGTCATCAAACCTTCATCGACGCCGAATCCTTCCTTGAGCAACACATAAACCACCGGCGCCAGACAGTTGGTGGTGCAGCTCGCGTTGGAGATGACATGATGCTGCTTCGGGTCGTACTTGGCTTCATTCACGCCCATCACGACCGTGAGGCAATCGCCCTTGGCCGGAGCCGAAATGATGACCTTCCTGGCGCCGGCGGTGATGTGCCCTTTGGCCTTTTCGACGTCCGTGAACAGGCCGGTGGATTCAATCACCAGTTCCACCCCCAGCGCCTTCCACGGCAGCTCGGCCGGCGATTTGGCGCTGACCACTTTGATTTTACTGCCATTGACGATCAACACGTCGTCGTCCGGCTTGTCGGCGGCGGACTTCTCTGAACTGACTTCGCCCTTGAAACGGCCTTGAATGGAATCGTACTTGAGCAGATACGCCAGATTGTCTGCGGGAACGATATCGCCGACGGCGACCACCTCAATGTCCCTGCCGACCATGCCCTGTTCGACGAGCGCGCGGAAGACCAGCCGGCCGATGCGCCCGAACCCGTTAATTGCAACTTTCACTGCCATAGTTTTTTATCCTTCTACAATAAGATGTTTAGCAAAACCGATGGCACAATCTAGCGGCTAACGCCTCAGGGTCAATTCAGAATTCTGAAACGAAATTGTTAAATCCGAACCGTTTTTTGCGCAGCGGAAGTTATTTTATCTGGTGACGACTTAATTCGGGAACAGCGTAACGCCATCCCTCCTACTGCACGCCGACGCGGTAGAAGAACGGACCATCACCAACGGCATTCGTGTCCGTATAACTGGTCGTACCCGGCAGTCCTACGATGTTGCTTTGGATGGTTGTGAAAGCGGTTGGCATTCCCAGACCGGTACTGCTTTGGAGAAAGTAGGTCCGATTGTTAACGCTTTGCCAACTGACGACGAGACCGGCCGGACTGCTGTTGGGAGCGGGATCAAGCATTTCCAGTAAGGACAGCGTGTTTCTGGGATCCGTTCCGGCAATCCATTCCTTGTAATTATTCATACCATCGCCGTCGGAATCCACAAAGTCAGCGGTCCCGTCGGTGGGCAGGCCGTGTTGTTGGAGCCAGGCATAGGAAATGACCGAGGTTGGCGTTTGATACTCGTACGCCCCGATATCCACTGTTCCGCCGGCAATGCGCGGGTTGCCGTCCAAATCAGTAACGTTCGCGATATAAGCATTGTTCCCGGCGTTGATACACAGCGAGTTGGATTGGAGGTGAAAGTTACCGGTGGCCAGACTTGTAAACAACGGCGGGAAGGCAATGTTTCCCACGCCTCCAGGTAGCGGCGCGGTGCAGCAAAAATTCATCTCGCTCGAATAATAATTTGAGCCATTGGGTGCGGTGTTATTATACACAATACAGTTAAACAGCGTGTCGTTATACGAGCCCCCGCCATTGCCTCCGTAACCCGGCGCGAGGGAATTGGCCGCCACGGTACAATTAACCAGCGTCGAGAATCCTGAACCTCCTCCATAATTGGTGGCGGAGTTGTTGCCAATAACGCAATTGGTCGCCAGGCAATCCAGCATGCCCGCTGCCCAACCGGCCGTATTATTCGTAATCATGCAGTCAGTCAGGCTGGAATCGCTGACGGCCCCGCCACCAGCTGCCCGGTTACCGGCCAATGCGCAGTGAATCAACGAAACGCGGAATGCTCCGCCACCGGCCCCGGCGCACAAATTGCCGGTCAGAACGCAATTCGATACCCTGGCCCCGGACCCTGCGCCGGAAACGCCGCCGCCGTTGACATAGTTCCCCGTTCCGGCTTCCCCATTCGTCAACGTGAAGCCGGAAAGCTGTGCTCCGTTTGCAAGAAAAGCACAACGCACTGCATTGCTGGCGCCGCTGGTCCCTGGAACCTGGTAACCTTGAATGGCTGTGACTGCCGGACCATTCACACTTTGAACCACGATGGCATTGGTCACGGTTACCCGGTTCGTGACATCAAAATTGCCGACGGCTCGTCCGCCTGCGCTGTAGGTACCGTTGCTGACGACGACGAAATCGCCCGCGTTTGCTGCATCGACGGCATCCTGGATGTTGGTCGCCGCTGTGATCCAGTTGGTAAACGGCGAAACCGGCGTTGCGCCAAACACCGGCGTCTTTACGTAGTGTATCGGCGATTGAAATTCATAGGCGCCGACATCCACGGTACCGCCGACGATGCGCAAGTTGCCATCCAGGTCGGTACTGTTGGTGCCAACGGAATTATTTCCGGCGTTGATGCAAGGCGAAGCGGCACTCAAATGATAATCGCCGGCGGACAAATTCGCGAACAACGGCGGATTGGTGAAATTATTCGCGCCGGAGCTGGGGGAAAATGACAGGCAACAGTTGGAGAAAGAGTAGCCAGGGTTGCTGTCAGCGTTGGTGTAATAGCTGAAATTGTAATCCACAATGGAGTTTTGAAGCGTACAGCCCCAGACAGAGCCGGCGTAGGCGCCTGACACGTTGCTCACCACGGTGCAATTGATCAAAGTGGAATTAGCGGCCCCGCCGCTGGTGTAGCCGGCAAAGTTGTTCGCTAAAAGGCAATTAATTAAAATGCTGTTGTTGGCACCGCCGCCGGTGCCGATGTTTGCCGGACTGGCCCTGTTTCCTGTCAGCCGGCAATTAATAAGTCTTCCCTGATACGCACCACCGCCGCCGTCGTAGGCTGCATTGTTGATGATCACACAATTGGATACGGTGGCGCCCGGACAGTACACACCCCCGCCGTATTCAAAATTCAGGGTTGCGCCGTTCGTCAGCGTAAAGCCGGACAGTGTCGTGCCTTTCTGCAAAAAAACGCAACGCACGGCGTTCGTTCCATTCGTCGTTCCCGGCACCTGATAACCCTTGATGCAGGTAAAGGCCGGGCCGTTGACACTGAGAATTGTCTGACTGTTATTGGCGTAAACCCGGTTGGAGCCCGAGTTGGAAAAACCGCCGTATTGATAAAGGCCGTTTGTGACCAGAATCGTATCGGCAAATCCGGAGGAATTGATGGCATCCTGAATGTTGGTCGCGGCCGTAACCCAGCTGGTATATGGGGGAACGGGATTTGTGCCATTCGCGTCAACGTAATGCGTGGTTATGGCGTGGGTATTAAAAACCCAAAGAACAGTACAGGCCACCATCCATGGCAAGCGTAGTCGCATAACCCATCTGAGTCAGTTAAATGCAGGGTAATTATAGCGAAGCCGGCCTTGCCGGTCAAGTTGTATAAGGAGTTGTCAAAGCAAAAGGTCCCTTTGCCAGGCCATTAATTCCGGCGCGTGTTTATCCCAGTCACCGGCAAGCTCGCCCAGAGTCGCCCGACTGGCGATGAGCGTGGCGTCGATGTCCAACTCCCGGGCACGCGCGTCGCGGCGCTGCTCGAGTTCATGGTAGCGTTGCATCTCAGCTTCGCTGGGGCGATGAAATTTGTGGCGCAACAGTTCGGGCAGTTGCGGGGCAGGCAAATTGACGGCGGTATGGGTGGCTTGCACCAAACCGGCGCGGCGTCTCGGCGACATCCTTGGCGGCAAAAGGTGATCGATCGGGTGATGTGCCGCGGCAGCGGCGGCAATGTTCACGAGCTTCTCATGGTTGAGAATGAAAAATGGCGGGCGATTGGCAGCAACGGCTTCTTCTTCCCGCCAGCGCCAGATTTCGCGCAAAACGGCCAGCGCGTGACGGTTCAATTTCTGGCTGCCTTTGATGCGCCAGGCGGAATCAGCATCCGCCGGTGGCGGTTTGGTACTCTCGGCAATCAGTCGCTGACAGGATTCCTGTTGCCAGGCCAGCCGACCCTTGTGTTTGAGCTCAGCCCTCAGTTTGTCAGCCAACGGCTGGAGAAAGTGTGTGTCGTTGCGCGCGTAGACTTCCATCCTCGTCGTTAGCGGTCTTTGCGCCCAGTCAGCCTTTTGTGATCCCTTGTCCAGTTTCACTCCAAGAAATTTCTCAGCCAGTGAACTCAGGCCGAATTGTCGTTCTCCCAAAAGACGGGCGGCCAGCATCGTGTCGAAGATGGCCGACGGCACGAATTCGTGATGCTTGCGGAGCAATCGCAAATCATAATCCGCTCCGTGCATGATGAGTTCGTGGCGGCCAAGGGCCTCCAGCAACGGGCCGAGGTCGATTTTGGCCAGCGGGTCAATTAAGGCATCACCGGCGACTGTGCTGATTTGGATGAGGCATACTTTCTCAGGATAGGCGTGCAGGCTGTCGGCTTCGGTATCCAGCGCCAGCCAGTGGGCGGATTGGATGGAGGGCAACAGCGCGGCAAGCTTTGCGTCGGTGTCAATCACGGATCAAAGCATAAAAAGAGGCGAGACGGGTGGCGAGTGCAAGATTGTTCGACGAGAATTATTGCCACACTGTACGTACCCGAAAGCGCCAGCTTCGCCACGATTTTGATCGGGAATAACGCGGCTTGCTGAGAATTCAGTTTTTTCCATGCGCCGGTGTTGCTGATCAATAAGAACAGGGCCAGGCAACCTGCCCGGTTTCGCGCAGGCATGGAAAAACAAAACGCCGCCGGTCATAGCGGCGTTGGTGAAGCGGAAATAGTTTTAGCGACCCAATCTGATACGGTTACGCCAGACGGCTGGAATGATTGCACCCAGGACCAATAACGTCGCGACGCCCGGTTCGGGAACGAGGACCAAAAACCCCCGAATTTCTCCGCCCGTATAAACAGTCGAGTGAATGTTATAATAGGCTTTATCGGCTAACATTGCCGACAGGAGAGCTGCTTCCGCACCGGCTATTGTTCCTCCATTGGCGGTAACGTAAGCTGGATTATAGCTCGACGCCTGCGTCATATCGAGAGTGTTGTTATACGTTCCACTCGTCACACCGATGGGAAAGCCCGCGAAATACGGCGTGGTGGTGGCAACACCCGCGGTGCCGCTACCCGCAGTTAAGGTCGCCGCATGAATGTGCGAAGCGGTTGTGGTTCCCAGTAAACCGCTGAAGGACACGTTCACATTCATCGTGTTCAAGATATCGTCGAACGTCACGACGGCAAACCCCGTACCCGGTGAAGCGTTCGCCGGCGATTCCGAAGGACCGTCCAGGTTGGCGTCAAAGACATAGATCGTGGCGTGTGCCGAAAAAACCCACAACATCATGGCTGCAATTGAAGTGCATTGAAGCATTTTCATAATCGGTCCTTTCTTTATAACGACAGTTCCTTACTGCCAAACCCCCCAGCTTATGAGTTGATTATGAACGGTAATGTCTTAGTGTCAAGCAAATTTCCCGGCTGGCATTTGCTTATGCCACAAGCCCCGCGCCAACCGCGGCCGTGTCGGCATGCGATAATGTTGGTTATAACGAAGCAGCCCCGCAACCGGGTTGGTCTGATTTGATCGGGGAAAAGCGGTAACTTTCACTGCCGTCAAAAGGTGAGATTGCCCGCTTGCAAAATTTCCCGGGCTGCTCCTAACATCCGCCATGAACCTGCCTGTCATGTTCGCCCGCTGCGCGGAAAGGCACGCAGCCAAAACGGCCATTTGCTGGGGCGAATCGGAAATATCCTACGCCGCCCTCCTGGCGCAGGTAGAACACGTCGCTGCTCGTCTGCAAAAGGAATTCGACGTGAAACCCGGCGACCGCATTGCGCTTTGGGTGAAGAATTGTCCGGAGTTTGTTCCGGCGGTGTTTGGCATTCTGTCGGCCGGCGGCGTGGTCGTGCCCGTCAACAATTTCCTGAAACCCGCCGAGGTCAGCTACATCCTGAACGATTCCGGCGCCAATGTACTGATTACCAATGCAGAGCTCAGCGCGCATTTTAGCGAATTGTCAGCTTCGCGTCCGCATTTAAAAATCTTCAGGGTGGAAGAATTTGCCAATTTGGACTCGACTGGGTCTTCCGCTCTTCCTGGCGAAGTCAATGCGGAGGAGAGTGGCCCCACCGGGCCTGAAATCGTAAATCGTAAATCACAAATCATAAATTGCGAGCGCAGCGAGCAGGACCTGGCGGCGCTGCTTTATACGTCCGGCACCACCGGCTATCCAAAGGGTGCGATGCTGACTCACGGCAATTTCCTTCACAACGTCGCGAGTTGCATGGCGGCGCTGGAGGTGCACGAGGACGAACGCGTGGTGGTGGCGCTCCCGCAGTTCCACAGTTTTATGTTCACCGTGGGCACCTTGCTGCCGATGCTGTGCGGCGGAGGTATTCTTCTGTTGAAAACCTTGCATCCCTTTAAAACGGTGCTGGAAGACGTCGCGCGGCACCGGGGTACCGTTCTGCCGGGCGTGCCGGCCTTTTTCCGCGCGCTCCTGGCCGTGCCGGAGTTCGGCCGGTTGCCCTTGCGACTTTGCATCAGCGGCGGCGCGCCGCTGCCGGTGGAGGTGTTCAATGAGTTTACCCGCAAATTCCCGTTTCCTTTGCGGGAAGGATACGGCCCGACCGAGAGCAGCCCGGTAGCCACGGTAAATCCCATTAACGGCGTTAACAAACCCGGTTCGATTGGCAAACCGATTCCGAATGTGGAATTGAGCATCCGCGATGATGCCGGGAAGGAATTGCCTGTGGGCGAGGTGGGCGAAATCTGCATCCGCGGCGGGAATGTCATGCTCGGTTATTGGAACCAGCCCGAGGAGACAGCGAAGGCCTTGCGCGACGGTTGGCTGTACACCGGTGACGTCGGCTATTGTGACGTCGAGGGCTATTATTTCATTACCGACCGCAAAAAGGATATGCTGCTGGTAAACGGCATTAATGTCTATCCACGTGAGATTGAGGAGGTAATTTATCAATTCCCGGGCGTGAAGGAAGCGGCGGTCGTCGGTTTTCCCGACCCCCGCCGGGGCGAACAGCCGGTGGCCTTTGTAACGGCGCAGGAAGGACAACTGCTGGACGAGCGGGCGCTGTTGCAGTTTCTCCGCACCAAACTGGCGGATTACAAAGTCCCCAAAAAAGTGGTTTTTATGCCGGCCTTGCCTCGCAATGCCACCGGAAAGATACTTAAGACCGCCCTTCGTCAGCATACGCTGGAACGAGGTGAGTCATAGGTTTAAGCTATTGGCATTTAAGTGGTTGCGATTTGGCCTTTTCCGAGTTGACGCAGGGGGAATATCGACAGTAAGCTTATAGGACTGTCCGGCGCATGGTGCGCAGGGTGGTAAATCATCTTATGGCTGAAGGATATTGCGTCAAGTGCAAGGCCAAGAAGGAAATCGCTAACGGCGTTGAAGAAGTCATGAAGAACGGGCGCAAAGCTATCAAAGGCAAATGCCCGACCTGCGGTACTGTCATGTTCAAGATTTTAGGAGGAAAAGCGGCTCCCGCCGGTGTCTCAACGGTCACTCCGCCGGCTACAAGCTGATATGTCGCAACAGCTGGCCTATGTCATCGTCACCCCTTATTCGCTCTATAAATCGCGCACGGGTGGAATTCTCAGTCGATTGATTTCACGCACGGGCCTGGACCTGGCCGCGATGCGGATGTTTGCGCCCGGTCCCCAACTCGTTAAGGATTATGCCGAAACCATCGTATCGGCAGAGGACCCTCAGGACCGGAAGATTCAGGAGTTGCTCCGGGAATACGTCCTCAAAAACCTTTCTGCGGATCCTAAAACCGGCCGCCGCCGGCGTGTCCTCATGATGGTGTTCCAGGGCGACGAAGCCGTCCGCAAGGTCCGTTCGGTGGTCGGCAACTTAAGCCCTGACCGGCGTGGTGGCGAAACCATCCGCGACACGTACAGTGATTTGATCATGGATGATGACGGACAGGTCCGTTACTTCGAGCCGGCCGTCCTGGCCGCCCCTCATGAAAAAGAGGCGGAGACGAAACTGAAATTGTGGGCGCGTTACTCGGATACGGATGGCGGCATGCTGGAAAATGTGGTTGCCTATCCGGCGGGCCAGGTGGGCGAGCGCACGCTGGTGCTCATCAAGCCGGATAATTTTAAATTCGCCACCGGCCGTCCCGGCAACGTGATTGACTTCTTCTCACGCACCGGGCTTTACATCGTCGGTGTAAAGGTGCTGCACATGAGCCTGGCCCAGGCCATGGAATTCTACGGGCCCGTCCATGAAATTTTGCGCACCAAGCTCAAGGACGCCGTCTCTGAACGCGCCAAAAATGCGATCGAGAAGGAGCTTGGCTTCAAAATCCCGCCGGAACAGCAGAAGGCGCTCGGCGACCTTCTTGGCCCGTTGCATGGCGACAACCAGTTCGAAAATATCATGCGATTTATGACCGGCTACACGCCCTCTGAACGCAAGACGAAGGAAGAACGCCGGCAGCCGGGTTCGCAGAAATGCATCGCATTGATGTATGAGGGCGTGAATGCCATCCGGAAAGTCCGCGACGTGCTCGGCCCCACCGATCCCTCCAAGGCCCCACCCGGCTCCATCCGGCGGGAATTCGGCTCCAATATCACCGTCAACGCCGCACATGCGAGCGATTCGGTGGAAAACGCCCAACGCGAGTTCGGCATCGTCAACATGGGCGAGAACAATTTCCGCCAGATTATCGAAGCCACCTACGGAAAGTTGTAATCGCGCAATTTGGAGAGTAAACGCGTGTCCGCAGCGGGAAAATCGTGGCCAGCGAGCTCCCGTTGGTTGACCCATTTAACCGCCGCACAGCCGATCGCTTGCGGTTCGCCGGTCAACAGGCGGCAGCAAAAGAATTTCAAGTGAACACTCTTGTCCGCGTAGTCGTGAGTGATTTCTTCAAACAACTGCTGGACCTCGACCTCCACCCCCAATTCCTCGCGCAGTTCACGGACCAGGCATTGTTCAAAGGTTTCGCCGGCTTCGCGCTTACCGCCGGGAAATTCCCAAAGCCCGCCCAGATGCGATTCCGCTGGACGCCGGGTAATCAGGACTTTGCCGTTTCGGAAAAGCAGTGCAGCGGAAACGTCAACCGAATGGAGTGGTGGAGTGATGGAGTCTTTGGGAATCGAGGCTGGGCGTCTTTTCATCACTCCATTACTCCAGAACTCCCTCACACCGCTCATCTGCCCACGCTCTTGTAAACCCAGCCCAGGCGCTCCATTTCTTTACGGTCGAAAAGGTTGCGGCCGTCGAACAGGATGGGGTGAGACAGTGCTTTCCGCGCCCGATCCAGGTCGAGCCTTTTAAACTCATCCCATTCCGTGGCCACGACCAACGCGTCGCAACCCTCCGCCACCGCATTCATATCATCCACGTAGGTCACGTCTTTCAAAATCGCGCGCGCCTTGTCCATGGCCTTGGGATCGTGGACACGCAATGTCGCTCCCTCTTTCTGCAATCGCTGGCAGAGTTCAATCGCCGGCGACATGCGTACGTCGTCGGTGTTTTGCTTGAAAGCCAGACCGAGGACACCGATTTTCTTGTCTTTAAGCACCCAGAGCGTCTCGGTGATCTTCTTCATAAACCGGTCCATCTGGTCGGCGTTGATTCGCTGCACCTCCCGAAGCAGGCGAAAATCGTATCCGATTTGCTCGGCAATTTTGATGAAGGCACTCAGGTCCTTGGGAAAACAACTGCCGCCGAACCCGATCCCGGCATTGAGGAACCGGCGCCCGATTCGTTCATCCATGCCCATGCCGGCAGCCACTTCCTCGACGTTTGCGCCGGTGGCCTCACAAAGAGCGGCAATCGCATTGATATACGAAATCTTCAGCGCCAGAAACGAATTGGAGGCGTGCTTGATCAGCTCGGCGGAATTGATGTCGGTTACCACGACCGGTGCCTGAAAGGGCGCGTAGATTTCCTTCATCACCGCCACCGGCCGGTCCGAGCGCGTTCCAATGACAATGCGATCCGGCTTCATCAAATCGCCCACCGCAAACCCTTCGCGTAGAAATTCCGGGTTGCTCACCACGTCGAAGTCCACTTTCGCCGGACAATAACGCCGGATGGTTTCCACCACCTTCTCACCGGTTTTAACCGGCACGGTGCTCTTGTCCACGATGATCTTATAATCGGCCATGGCACCGGCGATGTCGCGTGCGACGCGTTCGATAAAACTCAAGTCAACCGAGCCGTCCGGTTGAGGCGGCGTCGCCACGGCGATAAATACCACCCCGGACTTTTCAACACCTTCGGCCGTGCTCGTGGTGAAGGACAGTCTCCCGGCCCTGGTGTTTTTCTGTACCAACTCCTCGAGGCCCGGTTCGAAAATGGGAATACCACCCCCTTTGAGCAGTTGAACCTTGGCCGCATCATTATCCACACAAACCACCTGATGGCCGACATCGGCAAAACAGGCGCCGGTAACCAGACCAACGTAACCTGTGCCAATAATCGTCAATTTCATGGTTTGGTGCTCAAACGGAATGGCGCCGATACCGTGTTGGAGGGTGCCGCGGCCGATGACCGCATACTCAATTGATAGGCACGAAAGGCCGCCTCCGAGCCCATGGCCGTGTTGGGATTATCGCGGGCAACCTGCTGAAAATAATTTTCCGCCTCAACCAGTTTGCCCTGCTGCTCGTCAATTTTTCCCAGCGCAAATTTGGCGGAGCTCACGGCATAGGAACCGGAGTAGCCGTTGATAACACGTTGATAGGCACTGGCGGCGGCATCGGTTTTTCCTTCAGCCTCAAGGCACACCGCAATGCCGAGAACCGCCGGCGCGGCAAAGGCACCATCTTGATACGTGTCCAGATATTTTTGGTACTGTGCCTGTGCGTCCGGAAATTTGCCGCTTTCAAACAACATGGTAGCGCCCAACACCAATGCCCGCCCCCCACCCTGGGTGCCGGGATAATCCGTAGCCACTTTAAAATAGGCATTCGCCACCTGGTCGGCATCGGAACTGGGCGTGATGGATATCAGCGTTTGCGTGAGTGCCTGGCCGGCGTCGATTTCCGTCTGGTTTTGACGCCAGAAATAATACGAGGTCAGAACGGCGATCACGATGACGCCGACGAGGGCGAGGGCGAGCTGCTTGAGATTGGCCTCAACCCACGACCAGGTTTTGAAAAAATAAGCCGTTGCGGTGTCTTGCGCTTGCATAATGAACGAGCAATCTTTCGTCTCAACTCTCAAAACGCAAGCTTGAAATCAGGACGGCAAGGCGAGAATTTGCTTGAGTGTGAAGAAAGGACAGGCTTCATTTAATGCGGTGGAGAGATGGCCGAGTGGCTGAAGGCGGCGGTTTGCTAAACCGTTGTACGGTCAAAAGCCGTACCGGGGGTTCGAATCCCCCTCTCTCCGCCAGTTTTCAGTTTGCTTGGCAAACCGCGCTCTTGGACGCTCTTAACATCCTGAAGCGCCGCAAACCGTCCGCAGGCCTTATGCACACGAAGTCAACTGTCCACCAGCATCCATCTGTGATCAGCCGGGGTGCGGCACGGCGCTTCGTTCCTGCTGTGCGACTGATCCGGCAGAGCGCGTGCCTGGCGATGGCTGGGATGGGACTTTTGCTTCTGGCCTCGGGATGTCGCGCCCCCATCGGGGCAGACCAGGAAGCTCCCAAGGAGGTTTTTCAACAAGTGCATGGCAATGCGCTGGTCAATGACCGGACCAGTGCCGAGACCCGTGCGATTCTTCATCGTTTCGATCAGGACGACCAGTTTAATGAAAACCCCGACGCTACACTTCGTTTGTTACATCAAAAGGCGGAGCAAAGCGGCGATCGCAGTATTTTGTACGCTCTGTCGGAATTGAACTACATCGAAGGGGAACGTGTGCGGCGTATTGTCAAACCCTGGGAGCCGCGCGATGCGCGGGATTACTACCTGGCTTCCGCCGTCTACGCCTGGTTCTTCATTTTTAACAACGTCACGAACCAGACACCGATGGCCTACGATGACCGCTTTCGCGCTGCCTGCAATTTTTACAATTCGGGCTTGAGCTGGGCCCTGACCGGATGGCGTGCGACGAATGCAGTGGCCATTTTGCAGAGTGGCACCCGGCACCTGCCGATGGGAGAGATTGACATCCAGTTCAGCCAGCCGGGATTTGCCGCGCCGTTGAATCAATTCTCGAAATTTCTGCTGGCCGACCAGTTCCTCGTGCGGGGAATGAGTGTGCGCAACATCCAGCCGGGATTGGGCGCCCCGCTGATCGCGGTAGCCAAATCCACCGCCGAAGCCAAAATGTCCCGTTGCACTCCGGCCACGGCTTTTCTGCGGATCGAAGGCGGGCTGGCGGACCTCGGACGCAACCCGTGCAAGGCTTCACTTGAATTATATTCGCCGTTCGCCAGCAAAACAACGCAGGTGGAGAGTCATACCGTTCCGTTCGAAACCGACACGACGGCACCATTGGCCTATTCCCTGAACCAGGCATTTCTCTGGAGCCTTGGCAATGTCCAGTTTCTCTCAGGGGTAGAACAAATCCCCACCGGCATTTATTCGACGCGCCCTTATCAACCGGGATTGGTACCGGTCGTGTTCGTGCATGGCACCTTCAGCAGCCCGGTCTGGTGGGCGGAAATGGCGAATACGTTGTTTGCCGATCCGGTGCTTGGGGAACGCTGTCAGTTCTGGTTTTTCATCTATAACAGTGGCAATCCCATGGTGTACTCCGCGTCCCGGCTCCGCGAAGCGTTGACGGCCAAGATCAAGGAGCTCGATCCGGACGGCCGGGACACGGCACTGCAACAAATGGTCGTCATCGGCCACAGCCAGGGAGGATTGCTGACCAAGTTGACGGCCACCGACACCGGCGACCGGATCTGGCGCACGCTCAACACCAATAAGCTGGAAACACTGAAACTTACTCAAGCCCAGCAGGATCTTGTTCGAAAATATCTCTTTTACCAGCCATTGCCCTTTGTATCGGACGTGGTTTTCATCAGCACACCCCACCGGGGCAGTTATCTGGCAAGTAATCTGGCCCGGAATCTGGCCCGTAAATTAGTCACTCTGCCCAAAAACCTTTTGGACCAGGGCCGGGAGATCATGGGCTTGAAAGAAAAGTTGGGCTTACCGAAGGACGTGGAAGGGCTGCCAACGAGTCTCGACAGCATGAGCCCGAATAATCCTGTGCTGCTGGCCCTTGCGGACATCCCGACCGCACCGGGCGTGAAAGCCCACTCCATCATCTCGGTGGAAGGCGACGGCGACTATCACGAGGGTAAGGACGGACTGGTAGCCTATTCCAGCGCGCATGTCGATTACGCCGCGTCGGAGTTCATCGTGCGAAGTTTCCATTCCTGCCTGAGCAACCCGGCCACCATTGAGGAAGTCCGCCGTATCCTGCGCGAACACATTGCGGCCCTGCCTCCTGGCATATTTGCCCCGCCGACATCCGCCTCGCCGGCGTCTTCGCCATGAAATCTGTTACCGTGAATCGCGTACTCCAGTGGCTTCGATTCCTGTTCCGCTGGATCTTAACCTGGATGCTTGGGCTTGTCCTGACGCTCTGGTGTTTCGGAGCCATTTATTATTCGAATCTGCCGGCCGCGTGGATGCGAACCACCGGAGCAGTGGCCTTTGCTCTGGGCACAATCATCCTGTTTATTCTCGTGCGGCCCCGCTGGCGGGCCTGGCTTGTCTTCCTGGCGGCGTTTGCCGGGATCGTTGTCTGGTTTCTCCTGATTCCACCCTCCAACAACCGCGACTGGCGGCCGGATGTGGCCGTCCTGCCTTATGCGGACATTAACGGCGACACCCTTACCGTCCATAACATCCGTAATTGCGATTACGTCACCGAAACCAATTACACCGTGCACTATTACGACCGGACTTTTGACTTGAAGAAATTGCAGTCAGTGGATTTTTTCGTGATTCATTGGGGTTCACCGATGATCGCGCACACGATGCTGAGCTTCGGCTTTGCCGGTGGCCAATATCTGTGTTTCTCCATCGAAACGCGTAACCAGAAAGGCGTGGGTTATTCCGCAATCAAAGGATTGTTTCGACAATTTGAAATCACTTACGTCGTCGCCGACGAAAGGGACCTGGTGCGATTACGGACCAATTACCGGGGCGAGCAGGTGTATCTTTACCGTTTGAAAGTCGATCCGGCCGTGGCGAGATATGTCCTGCTGGACTATTTCAAGGAAATCAATCACCTGAAAGACCACCCGGAATGGTACAACGCAGTAACCGACAATTGCACCACCAGCATCCATCAGCACACCTATGCCTACGCCAAAAAAGTCCGGTTGGACTGGCGCATCCTCATCAACGGTTACGTGGATGAACTGGCTTATGAGGTCGGCACCCTGGATCACTCATTGCCCTTCCCGGAACTCAAGGCCCGCAGCCTGATTAATGATCGGGCCAAGGCAGCCGACAAAGACCCGGATTTTTCTGCCCGCATCCGCGACGGTTTGCCGGGGTTTACCGCCAACCCAATTCCTTCGCCTTAGAACAATGTCAAAAATGTTCACGCTGAATGCAGTATCTCTATTCAGCTATTTGGCAATGATAGGCGGACTTGTTTTCCTGCTCATGACCGGCAGGCTCTTTTCAGCATCGCCACTTGTAATCGTGCCCCAAGTCGTGGCAATTGGGTTGATCGTATGGGCGCGTATGACGTTTGGTTGGCGTAGTTTTCATGTTGCGGCGAATCCGACTGAGGGCGGGCTGGTGACCGTGGGACCATATCGTTACATCCGACATCCGATTTATACTGCTGTGTGCCTGTTCACCGTGGCGGGAGTGGCAGCGCATGGGTCATACTTGGCGTTCGCCTTGTGCGGTGTAGTTCTTGGCGGGGTCCTGGTGCGGTTGTGGTGTGAGGAGGCCTTGCTTAAGGAGCGCTATCCGCAATACCATGAATATGCCGCCAGGACCTGGCGTATGATTCCATATGTCTTTTAGTTCAGCAATTGTGAGGTCTCCCATGTGGGCTAAGGAGTCAAAGCCTTCAGCGTACAACCATTCGGCAGCAAACAGTAGATCGCGCGATGACAACAGCTCATAAAGGCACTCAACTCTCCTCCGATGAGGCACTGGAGCGGCTGGTCGAAGGGAATCAGAGGTTTCTCCGGGGCGAGGCTCGCAAGTCCGCGTTCCGACGGGAAACCCTCACCAAGCTCGCCAAGGCCCAACGTCCCTACGCGACCATCCTCGGTTGCAGCGACTCTCGCGTGCCGCCGGAGTGGATCTTCGATACCGGCCTGGGAGAACTGTTCGTTATCCGCGTCGCCGGCAACATTCTCTCGCCGGAAATCTCCGCCACGTTGCAGTATGCGGGTTCGCACCTGGAGACGCCGTTGTTCGTGGTCCTTGGCCACGAGGGGTGCGGGGCGATCACCTCAGCACTGGCGACCAAGCACGAAGGAGCGCAGTTTCGTTCCCGGATTCAGCTGCTGCTCGCGACCATCCTCCCGGGGCTTCCGGAACTCGATCCGACGCTGTCTCCCGAAGAACAGAGATCGCGCGCCGTCGAAAGCAATGTGCGGTGGACGGTTCGCCAGATCCTGGATACGCCGGAAGGGAAAGCGCGCATGGCGGAGGGGCGAATGAAGATCGTCGGCGCGGTCTACGAGATCGAAACGGGCCGCGTGAGGTTCCTGCCACCGGACGAAACAAGATGACGCAGCACGGAACGAGGCGCCGATGCGAGGGGAACAGAAGGCGGTAGACAGAAGACGGAGGACGGATTAAATTTGTGCCATGAGACTGGATCATCCAGATCGCCGCTGCGCAACCGGCCCGTTCCCGCGCACCGGGATTTGCAGCGTTCGGCAATTGATGCGCCTCATCCCATTCCTGATTCTCATGCTGGTGGCAGGATGCATGTCCGGTCCACCGGTGACAGGAACTGTTCGTACCAGTGGTTTTCCCGATGTCCGCGTTGTCGTGCCACAAGGTGCCTCTCCGCCGACGGGAACCACCCGCTGTTTTAAGTCGGGTCTTACCAAGATGTATTGTTTCTCGATTCTATTTGATGAATCTTACAACCAGTACTGCAATGCCCAGCTTGAGGCGAACGGGATTACCTCGGTCACCGCAACCCTTAGAAAGATGCGTTACGAGGACGAGGAGTATGAGCCGGGTTATGTGCCGCGTCCCGACCGTGTGGATGTCACTTTTCTCATCGAAGACAAGGCCAAGGGCACGAACTCACTGCTTCAATTTGATTATTTGCTTCCGAAAACGTCACTGGAACTGGGGCGCACATCGGGCTTCAGCAAGTTTGCACGCAACGAACAGATTCAGCTTTGTGTTGAGAGTGTCACAGCCGATATGGAAGCCATCGCACAAGAACTGGTTAAGAAATTGAAGGGCGGTTAGCCCACGCTGGCTTGCGGTCGAAGGCCAGGGTCCGAATGCGTGGGAAACGCATGAGTCCGTTGAACCTTCTATGAAACGAATCACGCTCCTGCTCGCGCTGCTCGCGGTTGGTTGGAGTCCTGCTTTTGCTGCGCCAGATTCGACCAACTCCGCTGCGGCCGATCGTGTTCTGCTGATTGAACCCAGTTCCATGAGTGTGCTGGCGGGCAAAGCGACTCTGACCATCGGTCCGCTCGAGCGCACCAACGGCGTCTACACGGGTGATTACGAGTACGCTGTTTTTCCCTGGTTCCAATTTGACGAACAGGGGAAGCTGGCCATTAACGTTTCGGATGAGTCGCTGGCCCTGGCCAACCAGGGCAAGGTCGTGACGATCACCGGAACCGCCACGGCTAGCGGCAAAGGCGGCCCGCGCCGGCCCATCGTGATTATTGCCACGCCGGTGGATAAGGATCATGGAACACTCAACCTGTCGTTCATGGCCGGCAGCCGAAAAATGATTTTCACGCCAGCTTATCACTTTGCCGACAATGCGACGGCATCGCCTGCGGTGCAGCCGACTGGAATCAAAAAGTGATATGAATTTTTCGAAATAACTCCAATCAGGCCGCTCCGTCGTCCTTGCGTTTAAGGCGGTCCACAATGACCAGGCTGAGATCGGACACGAAAATCAGAACCACCAGACTGTCGAGCGCCGTCGCCAGCGGACCGGGCGGCAGGAACTGTTCAGTGCCCCAGAACAGGAAGCCCAGACCCAGCAGCAAGCCTTTGTAACGCTCGCGCCAGGGACGACCGCTGCTCAGCTGCAGGCTGATGTAGGAAACTCCGATCAATATGAACGACAGCGCTCCGACTCGCTGATGAATGGGTGTCAGGTGCAAATGATTCCGGGCGTCTAAAACCAGCAGCGCCGCCATCCCGACCAGCGCCGAGATCAACAGCAAGGCACTCAGGCTGCGCAGTGGTTTTTTCATCGGTGAAGGGGGTCTTTTACCACGGATGGACACGGATGAACACGGATTGGAAGCGGGAAAGTAAAACATAACCTGTGACAAATTACGGGAATTGTCGTGAATTGGTGCTGGTACGTTTTACCGCTTTTGGCGGACCGAGCGTCCTCGCGAACCGGCTAATCGGTAGCATCGCCCGCCCAGAACATACTACCCACCAATTGAGTTTGTGTTATGGGATCATCCGTGTGAATCCGTGTCCATCCGCGGCAGGTCGGAGTTCGGAATTTATTTCTCCAAGCAAGAAGGAGTCGTCCGGGACCGATGGCTTATTTTGAACAAACAGAAAATAAAAGAACAGCCTGCGACAGCCACCATCATCAGGAATCTGGAGCCACCTACTGGATGGCCTGGAACTATTTCGCACAAACCAAAATTCCGCGCGGTTCTTTCGGTTCACCAGCGCGGATTGCGCCCGGGAAAGGGCGCACGACCCAACACCACCGACCTGGATCCGGCCACGGGAAGCGACAACGAATGCAGTTGGCTGAAGCGTTTTGTATCGCGGGCCAGAACCACCGACAAATCGTCGTAATACACCACTTGCCAGCCGGGCCGGCGAGCCAGCGCCGCGGTGCCGGCCAGGTTCGCAGGCAGGAGCGCAAAATCGGCTTTGTCGACGTCCAACACCTGTTCAGCAAACGGCTCGCCGTTGTAAAATTCCCAATGAGCATCGATTAATTTCCGTGAGTAACAGGTGTCGAGTCTGCCATCCAGGGAGGGAGGGCAGCCGGGCAGGCGAAAGATCACCATCTCGCCCCAATCGAAGAACGTCAACATCGGCCCACGTAACTGATTTTCCTTCAGAAAAGAGACGGCACCGGTGGGATATTGTGAACGGGGAACTTCCATCGTCAAGGGATGCTCTTTGTGCAGGGTAAAAGTGGCCACTCCGATCGCCACGGCCAAGGCTACGGACAAAAGTGTGGCGAGATTCTGGAAGGCGGCCCGCTGGCCGAGCGCCTCCAAATGTGCTAACTGCCGGCGGAACCGGGCGATGGCACTGACCAGATGCGGCGGCACCAGGGCCAGCGCAACCAGACAAAATAAAGGCGTGTTTCGCAAAGCATGCCAGCCCAGCCAGGCGAACGCGGCGCATGCCGCCAGTTCCCACCACACGCGCTTCTGTTTGGTAAAAACCCAACTGAACGCGGCCAAAGCCAGCACCATGAAAAAGGCGGCATGGTCCCCGTTCAGCGGCGTCGGATTCCATTCGGCAATTTGAGGTCTGGACCACAAGACGCTGCCGATCAACCAGCGAAGCAACCCCGGCCCCCACGGATTGCATAACAGGGCCGCTCCGGCGACCACGACCGCGAGCCACAGCACCATGACCGTTTTCCATTGTGTTTTCGTTCCGGATTCATCGGAGGGAACCGGTTCCGGTATCTTCCGGATTTTGTTCCAGATCAGTTGGGCCGTCGTCATTCCCGCGGCCAGGCCCAACAATCCGAAGCCCGCGAGCACGCCGCCATGGGTGTTGATCCAGGCCAGAAACAGCACCGGCAGCGCCAGCGCCCAGAGCTTGCTTCCGGAATGAACCTGGTGCAACAACAGCAATTCCAGGGACAGGAAAAGCGCCGTAAAAATCTGCGGGCGGGCGGCGAACCCGTATGAGATTTCCACCACCGCCAGGGCGGCGAAGGTCCACGCCAGAAACCGTGCCGGCCACGACAGGCTCTGCGCGCCGAGGCGCAGACACACGGCAAAGGCCGCGAGCCCGACGACTACTTTCAGAAGCAAAATTCCAGGTCCACCCCACGCGGTGTAAAAGAGCGCCAGAATGATTTCCGCCATCCATTCATGATTGATCCAGGGTTGGCCATACGCGGTCCAGGAATAAATATCGGTCCTGGGAATAGACCCGCTATGCAGCACCTGTTGCCCGAAAACAAGGTGCCCCCATAAATCCAGGTCGACCGTGTTCTCCGAAAATTGAAAGACGGCCAGCAACAACACCGTCGCGCAGAACCACAGTTTCAAATTCTTCATCACGATAAATTTGGACCGGCCAAGGGATAACAGTTCGCCCCGCCTTTCGCAGCACAGTTTTTTGCCGGTAGTGGGTCACCTTCATTGGTAGGGATGCGTCGCCGACGCGTCCGGACGGCTCGGCGAGCCGTCCCTACCTTCAATTTGGCCCGCCATCTTTTTGCCTCCAGCATTGACTTCGATTGGCCACTTTCCTACTTTCAACCGGCAAAGACACCCTTTGCCCCGAATTCACATTCGGGGATTTTTATTGTCGGTGATGATTTCCGGGCCGGCGACGCCGTCCCTCGTACAATTATGGCAAATACAATTCTGGTGGGCGCTCAATGGGGCGACGAAGGTAAAGGCAAAATCATTGACGTGTTGACGGAAAAAGCGGACGTAGTCGTCCGTTACGCCGGTGGCAATAACGCCGGGCATACCGTTTTTATCGGGAAAAAGAAATACGTTCTGCACCTCGTTCCGTCGGGTATTCTGCGTAGAAGCAAACTGTGTGTCATCGGCAACGGCGTCGTGGTGGACCCGGTCAACCTCGTCGAGGAAATTCAAGGACTGCGAAAACTGGGCGTCAAGGTCGGCCCGGACAACTTTGTTCTGAGCGAAACGGCGCATATCGTCCTCCCTTATCATCGCGAGCTGGACGCACAACGGGAAGTGCTCAAGGGCAAAAACAAAATCGGCACGACCAAACGCGGCATCGGCCCGGCCTACGGCGATAAAGCCGCGCGCGTTGGTTTGCGGGTGAATGACTTGATCGACCCGGAGCGGCTGGAAGAGAAGCTGTCGCTGCGCATCCGGGAGAACAATGCCGTCCTGAAATCGCTCGGCGCCGGGTCGCTCTCGTTTAAAGAGGTTTTTTCCGATTACCGCGCTGCTGGAAGATTTTTGAAGCCATTCGTTCAAAACACCGTCGTCCTTTTGCATAATGCCATGCGCCGGAACGCTGGAATATTGTTTGAAGGCGCGCAAGGAACGTTTCTCGACATTGACCACGGCACGTATCCGTTTGTGACTTCGTCCAACACGACTGCGGGCGGTGCCTGCACCGGTTCCGGCGTGCCGCCCCATCGCATGGACCGCGTGGTCGGGGTCATGAAAGCCTATACCACCCGCGTGGGCGAAGGACCGCTACCGACGGAGAATGCGGAAATTTCCGATCTGCTGCACGGGATGGGCCGCGAGTTCGGGGCCACCACGGGCCGGCCGCGCCGCTGCGGCTGGTTCGATTCTGTGGCCACGCGCCACGCCACCATGGTTAATGGCATCGATGATCTGGCCGTGACCAATCTGGACGGTCTTGACACGGTGGCCAGCATCAAGGTTTGCGTGGCTTATCGTCACGGCAAAACCCGTTTCGATTTTGTGCCGAATGATGCACAAACCCTTGCGGAATGCGAACCGGTCTATGCCGAGTTTGAAGGCTGGCGGACGCCGACGGACAAGGCGCGTACGTGGAAACAATTGCCCCCCAAAGCGCGGGCTTATTTAAAGGCCATTGCCGAATTGAGCACGGCGAAATTATATATCGCATCCGTCGGCCCGGCGCGTGAGCAGACGATTTTTGTGTAATTATGGGAGGGTCGTCGTGTCGGCGACCCAAATTGGGGGACGGCGACACGCCGTCCCTCCCAGCTCCACGGATTACGCAGATTAACGCCGATTTTGAGTTTTGAAATCTGTGTAATCCGCGTAATCTGCGGATAAATGAGTTCCGTGGCGCATCTCACCTCCGAAGCCAGGGCCTCGCTGCCCAAGCACGTGGCCATCATCATGGATGGCAACGGACGCTGGGCGAAGCAGCGCGGCCTGCCGCGCATCGAAGGCCACCGGCAGGGCGCCGAATCCGCGCGCACCATAATCCGGACGGCTGGCGAACTGGGCATCAAATACCTGACGCTGTACGCCTTTTCGGTCGAAAACTGGAACCGGCCCAAGGACGAGGTGGCCGCGCTGATGAAGTATCTCATCCACTATCTCAAGACCGAAACCCCGGAGTTGAATAAAAATAATGTGCGCCTGGAGATTATCGGTCAGATTTGGCGCCTGCCGGACAACGTGCAGGAACACCTCAGGAAATCCATCCAGACCCTTTCCAAAAACAACGGGCTGACCCTCATCATGGCGTTGAGTTATGGCAGCCGCACCGAAATCGTGGACGCCGTCCGGCGCATCGCCGAAGAGGCCAAAAAGGGAAAGCTCGAACCCGCCGACATTACCGAGGAAGTGGTTTCGCAGCACCTCTGGACGCGGAACTTTCCCGATCCGGATTTACTGATCCGCACGAGCGGTGAGATGCGGGTGAGCAACTTTCTGCTCTGGCAGATTTCCTACTCGGAACTGGTCGTTACGCCGACGTTCTGGCCGGACTTCCGCAAGCCGCAATTTTTCGCGGCACTGGAAGAATACGCGCCGCCGTCACCGGCGGTTCGGCGGGGTTTGAAGCGCCCGAATCCGGATCCAAGCAATCGGTTCTTGCCAAAATGCTGAAAGTATGAAATACTGAATGTATGACAAAAGTGATCAATATCAACGAACGTGGCACACTGACGTTGCCGCGGGAATTGCGCCGGCGGCTGGGAGTCAATGGCAGCAGCCAGGTGGTTGCGGAAGCAACCGACGAGGGCATTCTGTTGCGTGCCGGAGCGACGTTCCCGGTGGAGATCTATTCAGAAAAACGGCTGGCTGAATTCGACCGGCAGAACGAACAGGCGCTGGCCCGCTTCCGGCTGAAGAAGAAATGAGGATATTCCTGGATGCCAACATCCTTTTTT
Source organism: uncultured Verrucomicrobiae bacterium (assembly GCA_963708525.1). Lineage (GTDB taxonomy): Bacteria > Verrucomicrobiota > Verrucomicrobiia > Limisphaerales > UBA11358 > UBA11358. The sequence continues at coordinate 48,911 of CAVPTH010000023.1, forward strand.
CCGCCGCGCAGCCGCGGAGCCGGATGGGCGCGTTTTTGGAACTGCTCTTTGACCGGGGGGCATGTCTGACAAATGACTATGCCGTTGAGGAAAGCCGACGCAACCTGGCCTTGAAGTCGCCCGATGGATTGAAGGTCCTGGCACGGCTGGTCAAACGGTGTGAAATGGTTTCCCGGCTGGCGGCGGATCTGGAAGTGGAGGTGCCGCTAAAGGACCGGCCAATTCTCGGCGGGGCGGTTGCTGGCCAGGCCACGCACCTGCTCACCGGCGACGAGCGTGATTTTGGAAAATATTGGGGTACGACCGTGCAAGGCGTGAAAATTGTCTCACCCCGGATGCTCGCTGAAGAATTGCTTAAATAAAATCAAATCGGCGTCTGTCAAATCTCCGAATTTATGCGCCATTTCAAAATCAATCGGTTGCGGGTCTGGCTGGTTACATTGGTTTGGACTGCCGTGTCGCCGGCACTGGCGGATTCTGTAGAAGATCAGGCCAAACTCGTCGCCGCCAACACAGGTTTCGCCTTCGACCTGTTCCAGCAAGTGGTCAGCGAAAAGCCGCAAGCGAATATTTTTATTTCCCCGTTCAGCGTATCGACGGTTTTGCAGATGATTAACAACGGCGCCGCCGGCGCGACCAAACAGGAGATGGAGCAGGTTCTGCATACCGGTGGTTTGCCGCCGGAGCAGTTGAACCCCGCCAGCAAAAGCCTGAACCAATCCCTGAAAGCACAGACCAACGTCACTTTGGAACTCGCCAATGCCATCTGGTACAAAAGGGGCATTCCCTTGAAACCGCCATTCGTTTCCGTGAACAAAGAATTTTTCGACGCGGAACTGGGCGCAGTGGATTTTAATAATCCCCAATCCGCGCAGACCATCAACGATTGGGCGGACCGGAGCACGCATGGGAAAATTCAGGACGTGGTCCGCTGGCCGTTCGATCCGGCCACCCGTATGGTTCTGGCGAACGCCATCTATTTCAAAGGTAAATGGGAGCGTCCCTTTGACAAGAAAAGCACCAAACCACATCCTTTTTATCCGGCCGATGGCGATCAAAAGGAAGTGGCGACCATGTGGCAGCACGGGCGTTTTGCCTATCATAACGGGGATGACTTTCAGGCCGTGCGCCTGCCGTACGCCGGGAGACGATTGTGCATGGACGTTTTTCTGCCCGCCACCAATTCCAGCCTCGCAAAGCTGCTCGCCCGGTTTAATGCACGACCGGAACGCGATAAAGTGCTGGCAGAATTTAGGGAACGGGAAGGAACCCTGGCCCTGCCCCGTTTCAAACTTGAATACAGCGTCAGGCTAAATGATGCGTTGGAGTCATTGGGGATGAGGCGTGCCTTCCATGGCGCCGACTTTTCGGCGATGTCAGACGAATCGCTGGAGGTAAGCGAAGTGAAGCAGAAGAGCTACGTCGAAGTGAACGAGGAAGGCACCGAAGCGGCGGCAGTAACGACAGGGATTATGCAGACCACCGCGATTCTCCAGCCGCAACTACCTTTTGAAATGATTGTGGATCGTCCATTCTTCTTCGTAATCCTCGATAACCGGACCCAATCCGTGCTTTTTATGGGTGTCGTCAATGACCCATCGAAGTGATCTTTTGAATGTCAAAAGATATGAAATTCAGATCTCGGGATTATGCCTCTCACAAACCCGGCTGACTCGATAGAATCCTAATTGGGGCTCTCGCCTGGTGACATGGGTGCTAACGAATTTGTTGCAATATCATTCCCAGTGACCTCAACACTCACATTCGTAGGAGCAGCTTCGTTCAGTCGAACTGTCCTCTCGTCCAACAGGTGGTTATCTTTTTGATTCTTTATCCAGGTGACTAACGCCGATATCAACAGAACGCCAACCGCTATCACTATGCCAATGTAAATCCGAAATCGTTTCCTTTCTTTTCGGGATAGAGATGGGTATCGCCTGTTTCTCATATTCAGCCTCATTTCTTAGGCTTATTTTGGTTAATGGAATTTCCATATCAGGAAAACAATCAAGCCAATAAGTGCGATAAGGGTAAAAACCCCTGGTATGATTATATAGATTGAATGCGATGAGATTACCGGAAGCTGAATATCTACTGCGGTTGCAGTTATCATTTTTCGTGTTTCGGTTTCTGCTTATTCAGGCTCGTCTAGCGGCTGCAATCAATTTGGTTCTGACCCACTCAGTCTTGGCAATGCCGGAGGATTTGATTGCTGCCGTATTCCCAAAGCATTTTAAGAAATCATCGGGCAACCCCAGATATCGGTAAAGTCCAATATATCCATCATAATCCCTTTTATTTACAGGGGTTTCGTCGTGGGTACGTGAAGGGGATAGTCCCGTTTAACCTTGTCACCAGCACTGGTGACATGACGGTTGGCGGATCGGGTGTATGCTGTTACCAGATTTAGGCACAGTTCTCAGTGCCACCGTGTGTAAGGCCGGACCCGATGTCCGGCCTTTCTTTTTTCCCAAATGACCTCAGATAGCCGCTTTTCAGCTTTGAAGCGTTTTCAATTTTGTACTGAATTCCTTCAGCGCCGCAGACAACGCTGATTTCAGCATCGCTTCCGGCAGCAGAAACGGCTTTTCGGTAATGGTGACTTCGATCTTCCCGGCTGCTAACGCAAAATGCCCCGCCAGTTTGCCCATGGCATTGGCGTTGAAATCGCAACGGATGTCGCCGTTTGAACCAATGGTGTACCGCCCTGCTACCTTTGGCTGGTCTGAATTGGGATGGTAGAAATCGCCGGCCAGTTCATTGCCGTGAATTTGAACATTATGTTGACCGGCCAGCATTTGAATTTCGGCAAATGTCGGAGTTCTCTCCATCGGTTGGGTTACGGTCAATGCCATGGTCTAAGATTACTGCTCTGGGCCTGTCACTCCAATCCGCATTTTCGGCACTGTGCTATTTTGAAGGTAGGGACGGCTCGCCGAGCCGTCCGGACGCGTCGGCGACGCGTCCCTACCCGTGAACGTGACCTGCCAACCCATTTTCACTTGTTTTGGGGTCCCTCTCTGTTATTCAGAATGTGATGAGCAACCCATTTCGACTTGGCGTTCTTGGATCCGGCAAGGGCTCCAATTTCGTCGCCATCGCCGAGGCCTGCGCGGCCGGGAAAATCCCGGCCGAGGTTTCGCTCGTTTTAAGCGATGTCGAAAACGCGGGAATCCTGGGACATGCACGTGATCGAAAGATGCAGGCCAGGTTCATATCGCCGGGAAAATTCCGAACCAAACTGGACGAGGACGCGGAACGCGCGTTTGTAGCCGCCCTGCAGGCGGCACAGGTGGACCTGGTGTTGCTGGCGGGTTTCATGCGGGTGTTGAAAGGCGATTTTCTCCGCGCGTTTGAAGGGCGCATCGTCAATATCCATCCGTCGCTCCTGCCGTCGTTTCCGGGATTGGAAGCCTGGAAGCAGGCGCTGGACCACGGAGTGAAGGTGACGGGTTGCACGGTGCATTTTGTGGATGCGGGCGTGGATGCCGGGCCCATCATCGGCCAGCAAACCGTGCCGGTGCTCGACAATGACACCGCGGACAGTTTGATCCAGCGGATTCATGGGGCGGAACATGAGCTTTATCCCAAGTGCGTCGCGGCCATTGCGCGCGGTGACATTTCGGTTGTGGGACGTCGGGTGATTTGGAAGAAGGGCACATCGTAATCGTCCTCGTTCTCCTCCTCATCCTCGAACTTAGCCTTTACGATTACGAGGACGAGAACGAGGACGAGGAGGATCTCAGGATAAGCGACTAAAGAAGAAAGTGGCGTTAACACGCCGGACTTGGCACACTCATTGGGCAGGGACGCCGCGCGCCGGCCCTACCATTGAAGAATTTCATGAGTAAGAAACTACGATTTGGCCTGCCGAAAGGCAGCTTGCAGGAAGCGACCATCCAAAAGATGGGCAAGGCGGGGTTCAATATTTCCGTCAGCAGCCGTTCCTATGTGCCGTACGTGGACGATGACGAGCTGGAGATCCGGCTGATTCGCGCGCAGGAAATCAGCCGATACGTCGAGCACGGTTACCTGGACTGTGGCATCACGGGTCATGACTGGGTGGTGGAAAACGGCTCAAAGGTGCATGAGGTCGGCGAATTCCTTTTCAGCAAGGCAACACGCCAGCCGGCGCGCTGGGTCCTGGCGGTGCCGGAAAATTCAAAAATCAGGTCCGTGAAGGATCTGAAAGGCAAACGCATTGCCACCGAGGTGGTCAATCTCACAAAAAAATATTTACGCCGGCACGGCGTGAAGGCGGACGTGGAATTTTCGTGGGGCGCGACCGAGGTCAAGGCGCACGAACTCGTGGACGCGATTGTGGAATTGACGGAGACCGGGTCGTCGTTGCGCGCGAACAAGCTGCGCATCGTGGACACCTTGCTGGCCTCCACGCCGCGGTTGATTGCCAATCACACAGCCTGGAAAGATGCGTGGAAGCGCAGGAAGATCGAGACCCTCGCGTTGCTGCTCAAAGGCGCGCTGGAAGCAGAGGCCAAGGTAGGTTTGAAGATGAACATTGCCGAAATAAATCTGGCGGGCCTCCTCAAATCACTGCCGGCGCTCCGCAATCCGACGATTTCCACGCTGAGTCTGAAAGGCTGGGTGGCGGTGGAGACGATCATTGACGAGCACGTTGTGCGCGAACTGATTCCGAAACTTAAAGCTGCCGGTGCCGAAGGCATTATTGAATACCCGCTCAATAAGGTGGTTTACTGATTGTTTTTCGTGGTGAAGTCGTTAGGCTTCAGATGTGAAGCTGAAAGCAGTTTTTATTCTTCTGCTTGCCTGGCTGTGTGAATTCGCTTCGCCGGCTCAACCGGCACCCCAGTTTATCCAGCTTGCTCCCGCCCAATTGTGGCAGCGGCTCGAGTTCTGCATCACCAATGTCCCTGCCGTCACGAATCCATTCGATCCCGATCAAATCCAGCTCGATGCGACATTCACCTTGCCGTCAGGCAAGTCAATGGCCGTTCCCGCATTCTGGTATCAAGGATATCAACGGGGATTGTCAGGAGGTTATGAATACCTGACCGCAACGGGTTCACCACAATGGCGGCTGCGTTTTATGCCGCCCGAGCCCGGTAATTACATGGTCAGTCTTACCATCCGGACGAACCATCAGGCCTGCGGTTTGCCGGTGGTCACGAATTTCAGTGTGCCACCCGGCGTGCCGCCGGCGGATTCCGGTTACGTGCAGGTGGCGACCAACCGGCAGTATTTTCAAACCTGTGACGGACGACCGTTGCGACTGATGGGTATGAACTGCGGATGGCCCGGCGGCCGCGGCACGTATGATTTTGATGACTGGTTTCCGGCGATGCAGGCGGCGGGCATGAATTTCGGCCGGATTTTGACTACACCCTGGTCATTCGGTCTGGAAACTGATTCCAATTCGCTGAACCATTACCGGCTGGATCGTGCCTGGCAACTGGATTATGTCTTCCAACAGGCCGAACAACACAATCTACGGCTCGTCCTGTGCATCGAGTTTCATTTGATGTTGCAACCTATCCCGGACATCTGGGGCCCGGACAATTATTGGCAGAGCAATCCCTATAACGTCACCAACGGCGGGCCTTGCATCAACCAGGACGCCTTTTTTACCAACACCATTGCCCGGACGCTTTTTGAAAAACGATTGCGCTACCTGATCGCCCGCTACGGCTACAGCACGAGTTTGATGTCCTGGGAGTTTTTCAGTGAAATTGACAACGAATACGCCTGGCTCAATCCAACCGACGTGGCGGCCTGGCACGGGATCGTAGGAAACTGGATGCATACCAATGACGCCTTCGGGCATCTGGTAACCACCAGCTTGACCGGCGGCAGCGACCGTCCGGAAATCTGGACCTTGCCACAACTCGATTATGCCAATTACCACTGTTACGGCGAAGCCTTTCCGGCCACCCGCCTCAATGCCGTCGCGCAGTCATTTCACCAGAATTATCACAAACCGGTATTGATTGAAGAATTTGGCACGAGCGCCCTGAGCTGGAACCGCACGAATGATCTTTATCTGCGCGGGTTTCGCCAGGGACTCTGGGGTGGAGCGGTGGGAGGCACCGCTGGCACGGCGATGTCGTGGTGGTATGAGACGATCCACAACGAAAACGACTATCCGATTTATTCGGCGCTTGGCAGCGTGTTGAACCGGACCGGCTGGGGGAACGGCGTTTGGACGAACATTAATTTTCAAACCGCCGGTTCGCCGCCTCCCACGGTGGCTGACCCGGTATCCGGCGGCCAGCCGTTCGATGTGGTTCTGGCTCCCGGCGGTGTCTGGGGCGTGCGCCCTTCCGGACGGCTCGCGGTGCCATCGCCCCAAGCAGCCTCGTACGCCGGAACCAGCTTGAACAGTTTCATCCAAGGCGCATGGCAATCCGCTTTCCAAGCCCCCTTCGCCTTAAGCGCGTGGTTCACCAATAGCGCCCGGCTGGTCATGCATCTCAACTCGGTTTCTGTGAGCGCCAATTTGACGGTGCGATTGGACGGCTCCACGCTGTATAGCACCAACCTGCCGAATCTGGACGGACTCAACGACGTGAACAATGAATATAATCTAGATATCCCGTTGGACATCCCGGCCGGCAGGCATCTGATTGAAATCACCAATACTTCGCTGGGCTGGGTCTATCTCGACCGGGTACGGCTGGAACAGGTGTTACCGTCAGCGTACACCGGCAACTGGCAACCGTCACCCGATGCCATCGGTCTGCGCGGGCCGCATGAGTCTCTGCTTTACGTTGTGGCCCCGTGGACTTCCTTTTCCGGCAGTTCCACCAACATGGTATTGCCCGTCCAACACAGGCAGAATCTGATTTTGACCAACTGGCCGTCGGGCAGGTTTATAGCCGACTGGTACGATCCTTTGACCGGCACCAACGCGGGATCCACCCAGGCGTTCACCAGCAACGGCGGCTTGACACTCCCGTTGCCGGACTTTTCGGAGGACCTGGCGGGCGTGGTGCATCCACCGGCAATGCTAACCGCGTTGGGAATGGGGCCAGCCAATACCTTCCAATTCCGGCTCGACTCGGAAACCGGCGGGAATTATCTGGTCCAGAAGTCAACCGATCTGTTGACATGGCTGGACTTCCAGGGGGTCAGTAACAGCACGGGAACATTTATTATGTTCGATTCCACTGCGGGAGTCAGCCCGTTATCCTTCTTCAGAGCCAAACAGAACCGTTAACCATTTTCCCGGTCATTTACTATCCGGGCCTGGTTTCCGGGGATGAACCGCGGGTAGAGTCAGAATAAAAGTGGAGCCCTCTCCCGGCTTGCTTTTTGCGGTGATATCGCCGTCATGGTACAAAACAATCTTGCGAACTATGGCCAGTCCCATGCCCGTCCCTTCATATTCATTGCGCGTGTGCAACCGTTGAAAAGCGTCGAAGATGCGGTCCAGATATTTCTCATCGAAACCGATGCCGTTGTCGCTCACCGTCAAGCGGCACAGTTTCTTTTCAGGCGAGTCTGGGTCGAGAATGACCTCTGCCTCCACCTTGACCACGGGAGGCACCTCGGGGCGGCGGAATTTGAGTGCGTTGCCGATCAGGTTTTGCAGCAACTGCCGCATCTGCAACGGCTCGGCGTCGATCACCGGAAGCGCTCCCACTTCAACACGTCCTTTGACCTGCTCGATCCGGCCTTCGAGGTCCTCCAACACGCCGCCGACCGTTTCCGCCAGATTCACCGCCGAGAACGGTTGAGCCTTGGTCGTAACCCGCGAGAAGGTCAGCAGATCATTGATGAGTACCTGCATCCGGCCGGCCGCCTTTTGCATCCGATTCAGACAGTCGACTGACTCGGGAGCCAGGTTGGCATTTTGTTCCTTGAGGCGTTCGCCAAAGACGGTGATTTTTCGGAGCGGTTCCTGCAAGTCGTGCGAGGCCACATAGGCAAAATCCACCAATTCACGATTGCTGCGCTCCAGTTGGGCCGCCACCAGGCGCAATTTCTCCTCGCTCTTATGAAGGGCCTCCTGCGCCATCTTCATTTCGTGAATGTCACGGGTAACTCCCACCGTCCCCAATATTTGGCCCTGGTGATCGCGCCATAACACTTTGCTGCTGATCGACCAGCGTTTCGGGCTGCCGGGGTCACGGGGATTATTCTTGTATTGTTCCTGGTTGATCACCGGCTCCCCGGTTTCGATGGTTCTCTGCTCGTCCAGATAAAACTGCGCGGCCAGTTCCTGCGGGAAGAAATCAAAATCGGTCTTGCCTCTCATCTCCTCGGGCGAATTCAAGCCGAGGGATTTCGCATGCGTGGGATTGTTCAGGACAAATCGCCCCTCTTTGTCTTTGGCATAAATCTTGTCCGGTAAATTATCAATCACCGTGCGCAGTAAATCGCGTTCCTGTTCCAGCTCCGCGATTCTCTGTGTCATTTGTGCGGATGCGTGCGCCGGTTGCGCCTCGAGTGCTGGTATCCCTTGCGCGTTCCGAACCGGCCGTAGAATACTTCTTGCGCTTAGCCGGAATCGCTCCCATCAGCGGGACTTCCAGGTCGTCGTTGGTTGTATTCATAGAGATGGAACTGTTGGATTGGTAAAGCAGAATAAGTGCCGTCATCGTCCAAACATACGGTAATAAACTTATGACCTGGAACCGGGCCGTATCCTAAAGCGGAGTTTTGTTGTAAGCAGCTAAATACCAAAATCATTCGAAAGCATGGTTAACTGTTACCCGGCGATATGAGAATCCTGCACCCGTCCGATGCCGGGGCAAACCGTGGACGGAACCCGCACCCTGAAGACCAGCGTTTTTCTCCGTCGCCGGACGGAGTTATGCTATTGACAAAAAATACCGGCAGAAGTACCCCATGGACGCATGGGTTCACTCAAAAAGCGCCGCAAGGCAAAAATCAATCGACATAAACGACGCAAGAAGCTGCGTCTGCATCGTCACAAGAAGCGCACCTGGCAGAAGTAGGTTTCCTTTTTGCCCGCAAATGCGCCTGCCGTTTAGCGCATTTACGGATGCAAAAAGGCTGGCCGCCTTCGCGACTTCGATCATCCGTTCCCGGACGTTTGTATTTGCACAAGTGCCGGGAACGGTATTTATTTCTCCAGTGGCAGCAGCCAATTGCCAATGAAACACCGTTTTAGCAAACATTACACGCGCGACGAAGCGCGGGCGTTGCTGCCGCAAATCCGTGCCTGGCTGGAGCGACTGGCTCAGCTTCGGCATGTCCTGGACCGCCTCGAAAAGCGCCTGGAAACGTTGATGAAACAAGGCCGTGACGCCGGCGGGCAGTCAGTGAACGAACAGGTCCGAACCCTCGCGGATTTGCAGGAAATACTCGTCGAATTTCAACGGCGTCAGATTTTCATCAAAGATCTGGAACGCGGGCTGATCGATTTCCCGGCGATTATCGGCGGCAAGGAGGTCTTCCTTTGCTGGGAACAGGATGAGGAGGACGTGGAATTCTGGCATGACCTGGAAAGCGGTTACGGCGGACGAGAGCGGTTATAGTCGCTTTCCCACACCCATATTCGAAGCCGGCCAAAGCTCGCTTGCCACACGCTGTTTTGGGAACTACCTTTCGCCCGCTTATGGAAAAAGTCATTATCATTGGTTCGGGCTGCGCGGGATGGACAGCGGCGTTGTACACGGCGCGGGCGAATCTCCGGCCGTTGGTGTTGACCGGACGCCAACCCGGCGGCTTGCTTACCACCACCAGTATTGTCGAAAATTATCCCGGTTTTCCCGAGGGCGTGGACGGATATGAATTAATGACCCGCATGCAGAAACAGGCGGAACGTTTCGGTGCGCGGGCCAGCTTCGGATCGGTTGAAGCAGTGGATTTTTCCAAAAAGCCCTTTGCGCTCACCGTGGACGGCGAGCGGGTGGAAGCCCAAACCGTCATTATCGCGACCGGGGCCAGCCATCGCCATCTCGGAGTGCCCGGGGAAGATCTTCTGGAAACCAAGGGCGTGACCTACTGCGCGACCTGCGATGGCGCCCTGCCCGTTTTTCGCAACCAGCCACTCGTCGTGGTGGGCGGCGGTGATTCGGCCTGTGAAGAGGCGCTTTATCTGACCCGCTTTGGTTCAAACGTTCATTTGATTCACCGCCGCGACAAATTACGGGCGTCTAAAATCATGGCCGAACGCGCCTTGTCGCATCCCAAAATCAAGCCGGTCTGGAATTCCGTAGTGACGGAAGTTCTCGACGTGAAACAGGACAAAGTGACCGGTGTAAAATTGAAGAACCTCAAGTCCGGTGCGGAATCGGTCCTGGATTGTGCCGGTGTATTCATTGCCATTGGTCACGTGCCAAACACGGATATTTTCAAAGGCCAGATCGAACTGGGCGAGAATGGCTACATTGTGCCCCAAGCAGGCACGATGACAAATATCCCGGGCGTGTTTGTGGCGGGCGACTGTGCGGACCATGTCTATCGCCAGGCGGTGACGGCTGCAGGCGCGGGTTGCGCAGCGGCGATTGACGCGGAACGATTTTTAGCGGCGCAGAACCAATAAGGCCGGTAGCCGTCCCGCTTGGCGGGATGAAAACGCGGAAGGTTTTGCCACACGGATCCGCCTCGTTACCTCGGCGGCTACCTCTTAGTGAGCGCTTAACCGGGAAGGCGGCCGGTAAAGGCCTTGATGATTTCGTCCATTTGCCGGCCGGTAGCGGCATCCACAACCCGACGCTTTTGGTCCGCGTCAAACCAGGCCGCAGTACGCCGGATGCCTTCGCGGAACGGAATCACCGCCTGAAAGCCGGGTACGAAGGTTTTAATTTTGGCGTTGTCGAAAACCACGCTCCAGGATTTGTCGCCCAGCAAACTCCCGGCATACGGCGGGGCCATTTTCGCAATGAAGTCTGACGGGATATGCACCATCTTCGCCTCCACACCCAACGCTTCGGCCATCGTTTGGTAAATCTGGTTCCACGTCAGCACCTCATCGGAGGTGATATGAAAAGCATGACCGATGGCCAGGCGGTTTCCGAGCAATCCAATAAATCCCCTTCCGAAATCCTCGGCATGCGTCATCACCCACAAGGACGAACCGTCACCATGGACGATGATGGGTTTGCCCCGTTTCATCCGGTCGGCCAGCGTGTAACCGCCAAAGCCGCCGACAGCAACGGGAAAATAATGGTTGTACGTATAGGTCGGTCGGACGATGGTCACCGGAAAGTTTTCCTCACGATACGCGCGCAGCAAACGCTCTTCACAGGCAATTTTATTGGCAGAATAATCCGAGAACGGATTATACAACGGGGTCGCTTCCGTGATCAAATAATGCGTCGGTGGCTTTTGATAGACGGAAGCGGAGCTGATGAAAATGAACTGCCGGGTGCGGTCCTTGAACAAGGCCAGATCGCGTTCGATGTGTTCCGGGGTAAAACCAATCCAGTCCACCACCACGTCAAACTGCAGATTTCGCAACGCGGCGCGGGCCGCCTTGAGGTCATTGGCATCCGCTTTCAGGCTGCGGCTGCCCGGCGGATTCTTTGATTGCAGACCGCGATTGAGCAGAGACAACTCGTGTCCTTTCTCCAGGACCTGCCGGCTGACGGTGGAACTGATTTTCCCCGTGCCGCCGATGAACAGAATTCTCAACGTCGTCGCGCTTGGACTGTTTTTTGGCATAAATCGAATAGGTTGGAATTTTCGGGCTGATTGTAGTGCGGGTTCGAACCGTGTCGAGCTTTGGCAAAGGTGACGGGTGCCAGGGTGTTTTGAGGTAGGGACGGCTCGCCGAGCCGTCCGGATGCGTCGGCGACGCGTCCCAACCAACCAAAGCCACCAACTGGTGAAACTGATGGCGATGCGCTTGCCGGTCTCTCTGAATTAAGACACACTAAACGGAAATGCCGCCGACCTCGCTCGAACAAATTATTCCCGAACTCCGGGACGCCATCGGACCGGTGATTCTCATTTCCGGCGTGGGCCTGCTGCTGCTGACGATGACCAATCGGCTGGGCCGCGCCATTGACCGTGCCCGTCTGTTGAAACGCGAACTGCCCGGGCGCACCGGCCACGAACGCGAACAAACGCTGGCCCAGGTGGCCATCATTTATCGCCGGGCTCGATTGATTCGTCTGAGCATATTGCTGGCGGCCATCAGCGTGCTGCTGGCGTCGGCGCTTATCATCGCACTGTTTGTCACTGCGTTGTTGCAATGGCAACAGGGCGCTTTCGTGAGCCTCATCTTCGTCGGTTCGATGGTTTCACTGTTCGGTTCAACGATGGCGTTCATCTGGGACATCAACCTTTCCCTGCACGCGCTCAAGCTGGAATTGGAAACCGACGAATCCGGGCCTGAATGAGTCGTTCCGGTTCCGCGCGATAACCCGACGGGGGACTGTGAACCTTATCGCACTACTTCAAACGCGAATCCCTTCAGATATTCCGTCTCCGGAATCATCGGGATGACGGGATGATCGGGACTTTGCGAATAGGTCGCCACCCGGCGCAATATTCTGCGGGTGTCATACGCAGCCGAAAGGATTACATCCTGGAAAGTGGTGGCGTCGACGTGATGTGAACAGCAGAACGTCGCCAGTGTGCCGCCCGCCCGGAGTAGTTTCAACGCACGCAAGTGGATTTCCTTGTAGCCCCGCAGCGCGTCCGGCACCGAGGCCCGGTTTCGGGTAAATGACGGCGGGTCCAACACGATGAGATCAAATCGCGGGACGACCTTCTCGTGTGGTTTAACGGCCGTTTGTGACTTGAGCCAGTCGAAGACATTTACGGCCTCAAAGGAACATTTGTCCGCCAGCCCGTTGGCTGTCGCGTTTCTCTTTGAGGCCGCAATCGCCTCCGCGCTCTGGTCGAGCAGGTGAACGTGGGCCGCGCCGGCGCGGGCGGCATGTAAACCAAATCCGCCCAGAAAACTGAAACAGTCCAACACCTGTGCGCCACGCGCAAATTGCGCCACCGCCTCATAATTGACCTGCTGGTCCAGGTACAGCCCGGTTTTGTGCCCGGCCGCGAGGTCGGTTTCAAAATTCAACCCGTTCAAATTCACCGTGATACGCGGAGCGCGGACAGCCTTGTCCTCGTTTTCTCCTGTTTCCGAACTCGCGGACAAGGCTGTCCGCGTTCCCAATTCGCCGGCCAGAACACCATTCGCTTCGGCCAGGCCCTCAAACTTGCGGGAGGCGACGTCGCTGCGCTCCAGGATCGCCCGCGGTGAAAAAATCTTTTGCAATGCAGCAACGATCTGTGTTTTGTGTCGGTCCATGCCGAGCGACGAAATCTGCACGACCAGCAGGTCCTCGTATTTGTCCACAATCAGGCCGCTAAGAAAATCACTTTCCGCGTTGACGACGCGAAATGACGCGGCATTAGGCAGATGCTTTTGCCGGACGGCGACTGCGGCACGAATGCGGTTCTCAAAAAAGGATTCATTGATTTCGACGCGATCCGGCGAAAGGACGCGGACGTTGATTTTGGATTTGGCATTGAAGAAACCGACACCGAGAAACCGTTGGCGATGGTCTTTGACTTGAACGAGGTCGCCGTCGGCAACCGGTGAGGTGAGCCGGAGGATTTCACCCTGATAAATCCACGGGTGGCCGGCGACAATTCGGTCGCCTTCGCCCGGTTTCAGTAAAACAGTTGGCAATGAGTCCATGGTTTGTA
>CAVPTH010000024.1:0-16713 GCA_963708525.1 uncultured Verrucomicrobiae bacterium
TAACCACGAGAAGCCGGCCAGCGTCGGGTCGGAAAAGTCAATTCTAGGATGGTAGGGCCGGGGTTGCTGCGCGGCCAGTGGGCGGCGGCGCAGCAGGGCATGGTCTCAACACATGGTTGACACTTTGTACTCAACAGATTGCTGACACTCTCCAAGGCGCATGCCTTGGAAAACGACGAGTAAACAGGAACAACGGTTTGAGTTGGTGCGGCAAATGATCGCGGGCCAGGAGTCTGTGATCGAGTTGTGCCGACGCTTCAAAATATCACGACAGACGGCCTACAAGTGGCGAAGCCGCTATCGGAGTGGAAGGTTGTCTGGTCTTAGAGATCGATCCCGGTGCCCGGCACGTTTGGCTCGGCAGACGAGTAGGCTTTGGTTGCGTCGATTGCGACATTTACGGGTTCGGCGACGAACGTGGGGCGCTCGTAAATTACGACACCGTTTAGCTGTGCGGTTTGGGCCGAGCGGTCTGCCAGCTCCGGCCACCATCGGTCGGTGGCTAAAACGATGGGGCATGACTAATGGCCGGCCACGACGCCCGCGTGGGCCGGTGATGATGCGTCGAGCGGTGCGGGCAGCGCGTCATTGCAACGACGTTTGGACGGTGGATTTCAAAGGCTGGTATCGCACCGCTAAAGGGATACGAGTGGATCCGCTGACCGTACGAGATCTCTACAGTCGATTTGGTTTGGGAATCGTTCTGTTGCCTGGCCAAGGTGTGGTCCGCACCCAACGTACGTTTGTGCGGATATTCAAACAATACGGCCTCCCGGACCGTATTCGGTGCGACAATGGAACGCCTTTTGGTGGTGGAGGGCCGACCGGTCTGACCCGTTTGAGCGCCTGGTGGGTAAAGCTGGGGATCGAAGTAGAGTTCATTACTCCTGGACGTCCTTGCGAGAATGGAGCACACGAACAATTTCACCGGGTTTACAAAGCCGAGGTGGCACGTGAGCCAGAGCCTGAAGTGGTGGCGCAGCAACGGCGAAGCACGCGCTGGCTACGAGAATACAATTATGATCGACCTCACGAAGCGCTGAGGATGAGAGTACCGGCCGACCTGTTCAAGAAGGCAAAACGGTGTCTGCCCCGGCGAATCAGACCATGGAGATATCCGGCGCGTTGGAAACGTCGATGGGTCAGAGGCAATGGAGAGATTAGCTGGCGAGGAGTAAGACGTTACGTGGGTGAGGCATTCGTGAAGGACCATGTCGGCCTGAAGCCTGTCGGCACGGGGAAGTGGAAAGTTTATTTCGGCCCTCTCTTGATCGGCCAACTGCATGACGTGGAGCGTGGCAGCATCCGGATGGCCCAATATCAGCACGGGCGCTAGTTTGGTTGGGCTGCTCCGTTACGGTTCGCTACGCTCGCCTCCACTTCGCACCCCAACCAAACTGTCAGCGATGTGTTGAGCACGAATGTAAACTATGTATTGAGCACGCCCACAGCGCCGCCCTACCACAATCAAAACCCGCCCCACGTGTACCTGCGGGGCTTGTTGCATTTATAACTTTCCCTTCGTACTCGGCAAACGGCCGGCAATGCGCGGGTCGTGCTGGCGCGCGGCGTCCACCGCGCGGGCAAACGCCTTGAATAAGGCTTCGACGATGTGATGCGGTTCGTCACCGTACAGCAGTTCCAGGTGCAGATTGCAACGGGCTTCGTTGGCAAAGGCCTGAAAAAATTCCCTGGCCAAACCAAAACGGAAGGCGCTCGACATGTCCTGATTTTTTTCCGGCCGGGAGATCTTCTTTTGTGAAAATTTATCCAGGCCGCGCCAGACCAGGTGCGGCCGGCCGCCAAAATCAATGACGCAGCGCGCAAGGCATTCGTCCATCGGGACATAAGCCTCGCCTGCTTGCGTGGCCGTAGCTTCCTGGCGAAGGCCCGTGAAAGGATTTTTCGGATGAAAACCGTACCCATAACGGCGGATGCCCCGTTTGTCGCCCAGCGCCGTCGCAAATGCCTGTCCCAGTACGATGCCGCAGTCCTCGACCGTGTGGTGCGCGTCCACTTCCAGGTCGCCGGCACAGCGCAGTTTCAAATCCAATACCGCATGCTTCGCGAACAAAGTAAGCATGTGATCGAAAAACGGGATGCCGGACCTGACCGAAGATTTGCCCTTGCCGTCCAGGTCAAGGCGGACGGCAATGCGGGTCTCTTTGGTGTTCCGCGCGATTCTTACCTGCCGGGCTTTCATTGCCGCCCATTAAACCAAAGCGGGCAGCGGAAAACAAAGTGGAATTGTGACACCTTTTCCCGGCTATGAATTTAAACTCATCGGCTCAGGTTTGATAAACCAGCAGACCAGACAACTCAACCAGGTCAGTGCTGAAATCATTGCGCCAATTCGGAACATCCTATCCTCATAACGCAGTGTAATATCGTGTTGCCCTGCGGGAATCTGCAACGCCTGGAAAGCATGGTTGGCACGCCAGAGCGGAACCGGTTTACCATCCACATAAGCGTGCCAATTATGATAAAACGACTGCGCAATGACGACCAGGGCGGGCGTCGGCGCAATCACGGATAGATGCGCTTGTTGGGCGCTGAATTGCTGAAAAATGACGCTGGCATCGGAACCGTTGGTTGCCATAACGTTGCCCTGCTCCGACAGCGGAAGAAATACGGTGTGGCGCGGATCGAAGTTCGGACTGTTCAATTGCGTCATCGTGTCCTCGGTGTCGGCGAAAATCGGCCGCTGCCCGGCAGTGACCAACGGGAGGAAGGTTTTGCGCTCACGCCAGGCGAAGATGTTGGTCGCCGAAATCTGCGAAACGCCGAGAAAATCCAATAACGGCGCCGACAGGACATTGGTCGTGAGTCGATCGGGGAATACACTATAAAAAATTCCATCAATGTCCCATTCGTACTTGAGGTGGAGCGAACAGAAACCATCCACTTTGGGAATATTCTCCGGGATGTTGCAGTTTTCCATGAGCGCCCCCCGCATACCGATACAATAATAGAGCGGATCGCTGGTCCGGGCAAAATTAAGGTACGAAATGACCTGCTGGCTCAACATGGCGCGCGAGGCTCCCAATTCCGGCCGGGATGTGATGTTGAATTCAAGCGGACCAAAAGCCCTGTTAATGACGGTGGGGTTTTCATACAACCCGGCCACAACCAGGTCAAGACCGACCAACATCAAAACAGCAAACCCAACCAGGCTGCGCAATCTCAGGGTCGGAACACGAAGCAACAGGCCCACGGCGCCCACGGTCGCGATCAAGAAAAGGACGCGCAAGATGCCGTCCTGCCACGCAAACTGCCACCCATCTGACGGAACCAGCCACCATCGAGCAGTGACCATTAAAAGAAGGACCGTCAGGAACAAAAAGGCGGCGCTCAGCCACAACAAACGTTCGTTCCGCCTCGAGTTGAGGGAAAATGCGCTTTGAAAGCAATTAAAACCACAGGCTGCCAGCAACGGAATTGTGAAAACCGGTATCGAAACAAATTTGATCGGATAACGGGCAAAATCAATCCACGGCAAGACGTGTTTCAGCCAGGTATAAAGGTAACCTTCATTGCCCAGCGCCAATACCAGCGCCATGAACGTTATCACCCCAAGGCCGAAAATTTCCGGTCGCCGCCGGGACCGCCCGGCCGCCACCGCTCCCAGGGCCAGGGCGGCGATGCCAGGGTAGTACGACGAAGTCCAGAATTGATGGGTTTGCAGGCATGTTCCCAACATGGATCGTACTGAATGGAAATCCGGCAAGACAAAATTAGCCCAACCCCAGATTTCCATCGGCGAGGCATCGGCAATGACATATGCCGAGTCGCGTTCAGAGTGTCTCAACAAATCAAAAAACGGAAGGAGTTGAACCGCCGAAAGTGCTGTGATCAAAACAACCACGATGACAACTCGTTGGAGCGCCGGGCCACGAGGAATTTGCTTTCGCCACGCCTGGGTCAACCAAAGCATTCCCAGGATGGCCCAGGTGAACACGATAATCTCTGGCGCCCCGCCAACATTTGCATCGCCCCGGCGAAAGCGGCGGTCACTGCCCGCCGCCGGCCACCCAACCGCCACGTCTGCTCAACCCAGAGCACCACCAACGGTTGCCAGCTTAACGCCGCCAGGTTGCTGGTCCACATCAGGCTGTTGAGCATCAACCCGTTCAACGCGAAAACCAATCCGGCGATGCTCGCCGCCAGCCGGTTTTGCGTCCAGCGATAGGCCAGCCAATACATACCCACGCCGGCCAGCAGCAGATGCCCGAGACAAAAATAATTCAATGACCACGGCAGGGGAAAAACCATGTACAGAAATGATAAAGGATAACAAACCGATGTGTTCCATTGCGCGAGAAACGGTACGCCGCAATTGTTCAGCGGATTCCAGAGCGGTACCTGTCCCCGCCAGAAGCTCTCATGCGTGAAGTACGCGACCGGATAAGTGAAAAGCCCAAAGTCGCGGAAGAAAAAACTGTGCGTGCCCAGGATCACACCGGGGTAGAGAGCAAAGAGCAGGAGTGCAATCAGGCCAGCCAGGCGGCTGGGGGTAAAAACATTCATCCACAGCGAAGAATCCTCTTTCGGAAGAAGCCCGCTCGGAGCATTCGAGGGGTTTTCCGTCGCCAGCTTCATGCGGTTAACGAACTGTCCCACGTAACGTCAGCGTGAGGTGCTTTAGATTTGGAAATAGTCAACGGTTTGGTGCTGTATTTCAGCCATCAGACTCAGTCCGGATACTGGATTTACAACCCCGGCCGGACAATGTAAAAGACTTGTCATTTGCCACCAGCCGCTTTCTTTTTCAGCTCCTTGATTTGCTTCTGGATGGCATCGGGGTTGGGGGAAACGCCTTTGGTTATCTCGAGATATTTAACCGCTTCCTGCAAATTTCCAGCGTCCTCCTCCAGATGCGCCAGATTTATGGTAATATCATCGCAAATGCGTTTGGCCTCGACGCTATTTTTGGCGTCATCACTCTGCGCCTGCCAGCACCGCAAAGCGGCCTGCCAGACGTTACGGGCACGATTTGGATCGTGGAAATCCTGCTGATAAAGACAACCCAGGTCGAACAGGAGTCCACTGTCGCCGGGATTATTACGCAATCCCTCCAACAAAAAGTCCCGGGCCTCGGCCGGCTTATGGAGGCGGTGCAGCCAATAATAGCCTACCCGATAGGCATCGACATATTGCGGGTTCATGTCCGTGGCGAGTTTCAACCAGGGCAGGATTTCCTGGACCTCCGCTGACTTCATGTTCCCGGCGGCTCCGCCGCCGTCCAGGTGAGTGTGTTGATTGGGTACAAACTGGCGGTCCAGGGCGGCGATCCAGTCCGGCGGCGGACCGAAAAAATCATCGCTGGTGGAATCCTGATTTTCGCCCTTCCCTTCATCACTACGCTCGGCAACGTCAGCTTCGGTTACCGACCGGTCAAAGATTGACGGGTAATAGCCGCTGTGAAAATAGGCGTCGGCCATGGCAAACATCTGGTTGCCAAACAGCCGGCGGCCCTCCCCCAACCACAACTTGAAGACATTGTCCGACGCCGACTGGTTTTTATTCCGGTCCGCCGCCACCGGCACCTCATTCCACCACGACGCGCGTGGCACGAACACGGTCGCCAGTGTGAAACACACCGCCAGCAGCAGGGCCAGCAACCACCCGGGCGAGGTTTCTTTCATCAGGTCAGGCTCTTTCGGCGGAACGCCAGCCAGGTGAGCAACAAAAACAAGGCGGTGTACGCCATCGCATAGAGGGTTGCCAGCCCGCAAACCAGCCAGTTGACCAAACCCCAATCGTTGACCACCCGCTCGCGCACATCAAACAGTTCCAGGTGCGGAATAATGAAGTAAATCGTATAAATAATGCTGCGCATCGGTTCGGCATTGTGCAGCGCGACCGTGTTCAGATGGCGGCCCAGAAACAAGATGCCGGCTACCAGGATGAACAAAATCGTTATGGTGGACGACGGCGCGACAAAAATAACCGAACCGAGCAGCGTCATCGCAGTCACAATCCCCAGCATGATCCATTGCAGCAAAAACGCCTGAAGATATGCCGGGACCGGCCAATACTGTTCGCGTGAACCGGTGATCACGGCAAAAAAGACATAAAAGACCAGCAGGGCAAAGCCGCTGGCCACCCAACAGCCGAAAAATTTTCCAAGAATGACCTGCCCTCGCGTCACCGGCTTGGCCAACAAGGGAAAAATTGTGCGACTTTCGCGTTCCGCGGGAATCTGCCGCGCCGCCATCGTGATGGTGATGAGGAGGGCCGAAATCCAGATGAGCAACAGACAAAGGTCTTTGACATAACGCACGATATTGGGATCGTGAAAGAACCGCACACTGCCCGCGGCCAGGGTGATGACCGCCGTGAGCACGAACAAAACATAAAAGTCTTTGCGCCGGTAAAGTTCCTTGATCACGACGCCGGTCAATGCCCAGACGGTATTCATAAAATTTGAGATGGAGTATCGGTGTGCCGGTGTATCGGCGAGTTCGATGTGCGCGCCTTTTTGCTCTTCAACACGCCGATACTTCGGCACTCCGTTTCATTTCCCTTCATAGCCCACGATGTCTAAAAAGACCTTTTCCAGATTCGCACCATGCTGTGCCACCAAATCATCCACACGTCCCAGGACCTTGAGTTCGCCTTGATGGATGATGGCCACCCGGTCGCAGACGGTTTCCACCTCGCCCAGTTCATGCGAGGAAAAGAAAACCGTTTTGCCGTCGTTTTTCAGGCGTTGAATGATTTCGCGGACCTTCATGCGGCCCAGCGGATCCAACCCGCTGGTGGGTTCATCCAGCACCAGCAGGTCGGGATTGTTGATGAGCGCCTGCGCAATCCCGACGCGCTGCTGCATTCCCTTCGAGTACGTTTTGATCAGGCGTTTGCGCACCGGCTCCAGCTCGACCAGCTTGAGCAGATAATCAATACGCCGGTCCGCCTCCGCCGGCGGCAGCTTGAATATTTTCGCGTAGAAGCGCAGTAATTCCTCGACCGAGAGAAATTTGTAGTAATAGGTCATTTCCGGCAGATAGCCGATGCGCTGCCGGGCGATCGGCTGGCGCACATCGATGCCAAAAAGATAAGCCGTCCCGCGGGTGGGTGGAATAAACCCCAGCAACACGTTGATGGTCGTGGTCTTGCCCGCGCCATTCGGGCCGAGAAAACCGAAGATTTCTCCGGCATGGACCGAAAGGCTTAACTCCCGCAAAGCAGGCTTGGTTTTCGTTTTTAAACCGCGGGTCCGATATTCTACACAAAGATTTTCCGTCCGCAGAATGGCGTCCATGTCTTTTCCCAATACCAAATCCAGTTGAACAGGCCAGAAAAAAATATTCGCACGAAGCCGATTGGCCAAGGCGCCGAAAGCAAAGAAGGCCTGAAGTTCTCACTCCAGGCCTTCGTGATTATTGTGCTACAGGTTACTGCGGCAAAATATGCTGATAATTGGCATCAAATCCCGCCATACCCGCGCCACCGATCATGCAGGTCGGCGCCGTAGAGACGTCCACCACAGTGTAACTTGAAGTGAAGGCTTTAGCGCTGTCTTCCGGGCACCAGGGCAACCCGCCGGTGGCACCGCGGCCCAAGTAGGGTTGAATTTCCGAACCGTTCGCATTCACGGGTGCCGTGGCAGCCTGGCCAGTTTCCAACGCCCATTGCTGAATGGCGCCGTCAATCTGACGCAGGTTGTTGATGCACGCGTTCTGTTGCGAAGTCGAACGCGCCCTCAGGAAGTTGGGAATCGCGATCGCAGCCAAAAGGCCGATAATGGCCACCACGATCATGATTTCCACCAGGGTGAAACCCGCTTTGCGGGATGTTTTAATTTTCATACTGCTTTTCTTTCTGTTTTTGGCGGTGTGAACGCGCAACAGGCGGGTTACTATGATTTCAGTCTTGTTCACGGATTGCCTGTCACAACCGCTTTGTGTTCAATCTAGCAGCCACAATGCCAATAATTAAACAACGATTTGGCTGCTTGGTTTCGCGATTCTGGCAGGAATTAAGCCAGAATCACCTTCCTGTGGCAACTCAGGGATAACGCTAAACATGGCGTATCCTGTTGTCCATGACCGTTGTTCACACTTCTCCTCTGCCCCGGAGCCTCAAGGCATTCTGTAAAGTTTCGGGACACCACCCGGCGTCGTTCACCGCGTGGCCCATTTTAAATGACAAGCCATTCCCCATTGCGTTCACTCGACTTTCCAGGTCGATTTGTTACGTTTGTACCGTGAGTTTTGTCGCCGAATTCAATTCGCTGCTGTTGTCGACACTCGTGCAAAAATCGTTGAGCGCGGACACGGCGGCGGTACGCGGATGCCTGGCCAAATCCAGGTTGTCTCTGACGGATTTTGCGCTGTTGATTTCCCCGGCGGCAGCATCCTCGTTGGAAACACTCTCGCGCTATTCGCACCAGGTGACCCAGCGGCGTTTCGGCAAGGTCATCCGCCTGTTTGCGCCATTGTATCTCTCCAACGAATGCATCAACAACTGCCAGTACTGCGGCTTTTCGCGCGACAACCCGATTTTGCGGGTAACCCTGTCGCTGGACGAGGTAAAACGCGAGGCCCGGGCGCTCCAGGACCAGGGTTTCCGCAACGTCCTGCTGGTTGCCGGCGAGCATCCCAAATTTGTCTCGCCGGCCTATCTCGCAAGCTGCGTCCGGGCGTTGCACGGGGAGATTCCGAGCGTGTCCCTGGAAGTCGGGCCGCTGGAAACGGAGGATTACCAGCCGCTGGTTGCGGCTGGCGCGGACGGGCTGGTGGTTTATCAGGAAACCTACGACCGCGACGTTTATGCACAAATGCACACGGCCGGGCCAAAACGCAATTTCGACTGGCGCCTGGAAACCCCCGAACGGGCCTACGCGGCCGGCTTCCGGCGGCTCGGGATCAGCCCGCTGTACGGTCTGGCGGACTGGCGCTCCGAAGCCATCAGCGTCGCGGCCCACGCGGATTACCTGCTGCGAAACTGCTGGAAGGCACAATTGACCATTTCCCTGCCGCGGTTGCGCCCTTGCGCCGGCGAATTTCAGCCGCTCACGCACATGAGCGATCGGGAGCTGGCGCAACTGGTTTGCGCCTTCCGCATCATGTTCCCGGACGCCGGGCTGGTGCTGTCCACCCGCGAACCGGCCAGGTTGCGCGACGGCCTGATTCCGCTGGGGATCACGCTGATGAGCGCGGGGAGCCATACCGAACCGGGCGGTTACACCGGTGCGGGCCGGGAAAAATTGCATCAGACCGTACGCGGTCGCATCGTGGAGCCGGGCGCCCCGGCAACACCGAAACTGAATGGTGCCGGCGCGAGCGAATGGGCGCCGTTGCCGAATCGGGTGACGAATGCGACCGGGCAATTTGAAGTGGCTGACGAACGTTCGCCGGGCGAAGTCGCCGAACTCATCCGCAAGCTCGGCTACGAACCGGTCTGGAAGGATTGGGACGCGGCGTTGACGGCGTGAGTTTGAAAACCTCGAACAATGAATCCCGAAAAGCGGGACTCAATGTTCAATGAACTTCCGGCGGAAAAATTGGATGTTGGGTGTTCGCTGTTGGTTGTTGGATGTTGAAAAATGAACCCGAAGACAATCATGGCCAACGGAAAGTCCATCGAAGCCAAATTGCCGTGCTCGATTGAGGAATTTCTGGTCGCGCAAATACTGGTAGTTGAATCCTGGTGGTTGGCAGTTGAAAAAGAAGGGGCACGGAGTTAAAGTTTCAACATGACTGCAGTTGCCAAAGAATTGGTGGAAATCGTGGACGGATTGCCCGAAGAAAAAGCGAGGGAGGTCATGAATTTCGCCCGTTTCCTGCAGCAACAAGCTGGCGATTTGGAGTGGGAACGCATCCTCGATGACGCGCGTCCGCGTCCGAAGCTGGATGCGTTTGTGGCGGGCGCGCTTCGCGAGGGCGAAGCCAAGCCACTCGACCCCGATCAATTGTGATCTCCAAAGTCCGTCCTGCCTTCTGGCGCGCTTATGATCGGCTCGCGCCACCGGTAAAAGCCCGCGCACGCGATGTCTATCGCGTCTTCGAAAATGACCCGAATCACCCGTCACTTCGTTTCAAAAAACTCCGGGGCCGCGAAGACATTTGGTCCGTGCGCGTGAATGACCAGTATCGTGCCGTAGGCGTTCGTTTCGAAAACACGATTGAATGGATTTGGATCGGCACGCACAACGAATTTGACCATTTGTTTTCATGAGCAAACATTGTGTCATGGCCAACGGAAAGTCCATCGAAGCCGAATTGCCGTGCTCGATTGAGGAATTTCTGGTCGCGCAAAAACTCTTGCCGCGCAGTGTCGTGGTGGAACACAACGGCGAAGCGGTCGCGCCCTCGGAATTTTCCAACGCGTGCTCCAGGCGGACGATCGACTGGAAATTGTAAAAATCGTCGCCGGCGGCTGAGGAGAGGGAGAGGGCATCCCCGATTTTCGTTTGGGACGGCGACACGCCGTCCCTCCCCGACGCGCAACACCGCTCTTTGCGCTTTCGATTCAGGCGCGGTGAGTTAAGCTCCACGCGTTATGGACTGGCTGACCAACCTGTTGTGGTATGATGGAAAACTGTTTGGCATCGACTGGAGCGTCTGGAAAGTCATCGGTTGGCTCGGCAACGCCGCGTTTTTTTCCCGGTTTTTCGTGCAGTGGTATGCGACCGAAAAAAAGCGGCAGGTGGTGGTGCCGACAGCGTTCTGGTGGTTAAGCCTGACAGGTTCGCTGCTGCTATTGCCTATTCGCTGCACAAACAGGATTCTGTTTTTATCTTCGCCTACCTGTTCACCTGGATTCCCTATATCCGAAATCTGGTCATCCACCGCCGGCACAAGCAGGCGCACCTGGGTTGTCCGGCTTGCAGTCGAAGCTGTCCGCCGCAGTCGAATTTCTGCCCGAACTGCGGCACGCGGCTGGCGGCCATTACTTCGTAGGAACGGAATTGGTCGCGGGCTGCGACGTCAGCGGAATTCCGTATTTTTTCAGAATGGGTTGGAAGTCCGGGTGCGATTGCCCATAAGCCACGAGGTCCTGCACGAATTTCTGCATGGCCGGCACGTTTTTGTCATAGTTCTGAATGATTGGCCGGGCCTGCGGTTCCAGCGCGGCGAGATCGCCGCCAATGGTGTGCGACTGATAAAACAAGTAGGTGGTCACCGTGCCGCTGACGACAATCAGGGCGAGCAGCAAAATGGAGATTTGACGGCGCAACGAAGCAACTTCGCTGGCCAGATCGTCCGGAGCCGGGGGATTCGTTTGGGGTTCGTTCATGGCCATCAACGGGCGGCGGGTTTCGCTTCAAAGGGCTGAACGATGCGGTTGATGTCGGGATGCGTCTTGCCATAGACGATGGCTTCATTCAGCAACAGGTTCAACCGGTTCAAGTTGGTTTGACGGGCAATGATCTGGGACTGGAGGGTGCGAAACTCGCGCGTGCGGAAAATGGATTGCAACGCGAAGATCACGCCGGCCACCACCAACACGGCCAGCACCAGGGTTAAAACAGTATTCGTGGTCTCACATTTCATAACTGATGAAGAAAGTTTAACGAATCAATGGCAAATGTCCACTGTGTTTTTATCGGCTAAAAGGCATTGATTTTCGGGGGAAATGCTGGCACTAGTGGATTTTATTCAACGGTGCCCAAAGAAGAGCCAATTGAACTGACCGGCAGCGTCACGCAGGTGCTCCCCGGCACCATGTTTCGAGTCGCGCTGCCGAATGGCCATGAGGTTCTGGCGCATATCTCCGGCAAAATGCGGAAGAATTTCATCCGCATCAGCGTCGGCGACAAGGTCAACGTCGAAATGTCCCCTTACGATTTGAACAAGGCGCGCATCACGTACAGGCACTCGTGATTGATGATTTATGATCTACGATTTATGATTTTTAAGGGTGATTTGCCGGTGTGATCGTGTGCGAAAAACCATGGTGGCGGTTCATCGTGCAACTTTCGGTGGGGCGAGCGTACCGCGAGCCGTCGCCGCTACGCTACGGCGAACCAAGGCCGGCTCGTCAGAAGCCTCGCCCCACCAAACTCTCCCAATGCCAAATCATCAATCATAAATCGTAAATCATAAATGAAAATCCATTTCCTCGGCGCCACCCGCACCACCACCGGCTCGATGTACCTGATCGAGATCAACGGCAAACG
Organism: uncultured Verrucomicrobiae bacterium; assembly: GCA_963708525.1. Classification (GTDB taxonomy): domain Bacteria; phylum Verrucomicrobiota; class Verrucomicrobiia; order Limisphaerales; family UBA11358; genus UBA11358. The sequence continues at coordinate 12,128 of CAVPTH010000024.1, forward strand.
GCTGCTGCTCGAATGCGGTCTGTTCCAGGGCCACCGCGAGGAAACCACGCAGCGCAACTGTTGCTTTCCCTTCGACCCGCGACAGATTGACGCCGTGGTCCTGAGCCACGCGCACATTGACCATTCCGGCAATCTGCCGAACCTCGTCCGACAGGGCTACGACGGACACATCCATTGCACCGACGCCACGCGCGATTTGTGCAGCATCATGCTCGTCGATTCCGCGCACATCCAGGAACAGGACGCACTCTTCGTTTCCAAATGGCGCGCGAAAAAACATCAGCCGCCGGTCGAACCGCTCTATCACGTGCCCGACGCCGAGAAAGCCGTGCAGCAGTTCGTCGGCCACAATTACGACCGGACGTTTTCCCCGGTGGACGGAGTGACCGTCACGTTCCGCGACGCCGGGCACATCCTCGGCTCGGCGCAGGTGGTGCTGGACGTTCGGGAAAAGGGCAGAAAATTCCGCTGGCTGTTCAGCGGCGACGTCGGCCGCGGCGGCGATGAAATCCTGCGCGACCCGGATCCGGTGGAAAACGTGGATTACCTGCAGATCGAATCCACCTACGGCGGCCGGGAACACGCCGTGCGCAAGGACGCCGACGACACCGTCTGCCGGCTCGTCGGCGGCGCGCTCAAGCAGAAGGGCAAGGTCATCATCCCGTCGTTTTCCGTCGGGCGCACCCAGCAGATTGTTTATATGCTGCACCAGATCACGCTGACAGCGGATGCCTGCCGCGCGTGCCGATTTTCGTGGACAGCCCGTTGAGCGTGAACGCCACGGAGATTTACCGCCTGCACCCCGAATGTTTCAACGACACGATCAACAAATTCCTGCGCGAACAGGAAAATCCCTTCGGCATGGCGAACCTCACCTACATCCGCGACGCCGAGGATTCCAAGAAGCTCAACGACCGCCCCGAGCCGATGGTCATCATCAGCGCCTCGGGCATGTGCGAAGCCGGGCGCATCCGGCATCATCTGAAAAACAACATCGGCGATACAAAGAATCTGGTTCTGTTCATCGGCTATTGCGCCGAAGGCACGCTGGGCGACCAGATCACGAAGGGCAAATCGCCGGTGAACATCTTCGGCGACCCCTGCGAGGTCCGCGCCAAAATCGTTTCGCTCGACACCTATTCCGGCCACGCCGACAAGAATGAATTGAAGCACTACGTTCAGAAAATCACGGGCAATATCCGTCGGATCTTCTGCATCCACGGCGAGGAATCGCAATGCCTGGCCCACGCCGAAACCTTGCGCACTATGAAACCGAAAGCCGAGATTGTCGTGCCGGAATACCAACAGATGGTGGAGATTTGAACCTGGAGGTACGGTCGTCAAACCTGCCGCAAACTTAACCCGGGAACAGTCATTGGGTGGGCGCGAACGGATAGGCGACAGGTAACGAGTCATTGGGCAGGCACTCCTTACATCGTGCTCTACCGCCATTCACGCTGCCTGGAAAACCAGATGGCCGATCCTGCGTGACACACGCTGTCTCATTCAGTGGCGGCGGCTTGCTTGTGCGATGCGGAACTGAAGAAAAGAAAACGGAACAGCGTGGTCCCGATTCCCCGGGCGGCAAATGGCGGCCAGTACCAATAGTTGAAGACGACACCGGCCAAAAAAGGTCCCAACACCAGCGCGCCAAGACCCAAGGTCGTGAAATGCACCAGCGCCAGGGACAATATCAGGCTGAGAATATTCGTAGCCACCGTCACCCACAAATGTGGCAGGCGATTTTCGGTGGCGATCAGCGTTGTCCATAACGAAAACTGCATTTCAAAGAACATATACAGTGCCAGCAGCAGCATCCAGGGCAGGGGCAACATTTCCTTGCCGCTTCCAAAATGTCTCATCAAAACCGGGCCGAGCAAAACCACGGCTCCGGCCAGCAGCAGATAGGTGAAGGTTTGCAGCCAGACGCGCGGCCGGAAAACAGCGCGCAGGGCGGCGTATTCGTGCCGGGCCTGGTATTGGCCGATGAGCGGCCACTTGGTGAACGTCCAGACGGAGGCCATACCTATGGCATGTTCATCAATTGAATGGAAAGTCCGTAGACGGCGTTGGCTTTGAGGCCCAGGACGTAGAGGCAGATGGCCGTGTTCGCATTCAGCGTGAGATAGCTGCTCACAAACTGAACGCCGAGTCGCCACGTGTTGGGCCAGAGCAGGCGCAGGGTTTCGCCGAACACGTGCGGGCTGTGCCGGGGCTCGCCTTTCAAGCGGGACAGGCAGTGTCGGCGGGCCAGTCGGCGTTGCAGCAGGCTGCTGACGAGCGTGGCGAGGGGGATGCTCAAAAGGCCGCCTCCGCCCAGCAGCAGCGCCGCCGCCACGACAAGCTTGACCGACATGGCCAGCACGCCGATGCGCGCAGGTCCCTTACCTCATTCAGGCCGACCAGATAAGTCGTCCACCAGTTCCAATAAATGTCAAACACCGTGGAGGCCAGGTCACGGCCCAGGCCAGCCGGGTAATCAGGGTTGAACTAGTTTCGCTGATGCGCAGTTCCACAAGGTAGGTGCCCCAAGGGCCCAGGACAACGAACACCACCAGCGACAGGTAGCGATATAGAATGCGGGTGGCCTGCAAGAGTTCCCAGAGCAAAGGATAGTTGGGCAAGGATGAGGTCGCCGACATTCCCACGCCATGGGCTTGAAGGGTTTCAGCGCCTCCCATGGCGTAGCTGACGAACCGCCCGACGGTCGGTCCGAACCCGAAATCAATAATCGGTGCCAGCGCCGCAAGACTCAACAATACATAATACATCCCCAGATCCGCCGTGGACAATTCGCGGAGGACCAGCGGCAATAGAACAATTCCCGAAACGAGCCTGATCCCGTTGAAAATCCAAGACCATACAACCGCGGAGTTGTGCAGCCGTTCGAAGAGCGCACCGGGTTTGCGCAGGTGGGCCGGGAATAGCCGCCGGAAAATCATGATTCTGGGCAAAGTTTGGTGTAAGGAAGCCGCGTCGGTCAAGCGCGGTCAACATTGGGTAATGTCCCAATTTGAATTCTGCTTGTTGAAGACCGGAAAATTTCTTATTCTATATTTGATATGGACAGACTTGTCACAACCAAACGAGACTATTACTGGAATTTTGAGGCTTAAGAGCATGTCGCTTGGTTCAAGAACACGCCGCAATTTTTGCCAAAACACAGTTGAGTGTTATTGGCCCCCAAATTAAAACTAAATGAACGAGGTCATTCAAAGAAAGACCGGCGAAAAGCCTGTGTTCAACAATGGGCATCGTTGGTGAGAATTACAAACCATTCAAATGCAACATTTGCATTACCAAATAGATGAGAACAAGAACCGGTTTGGCTATTACGAAAATCTTTGGAAAAAGAATGGGTTGGACTTGCTTCTCAAGTATTGCTCCCCCAAAGGAAAGAGTCTGTTAGATTATGGTTCCGGTCGGGGAGAGTGCCTCGAATTATGCAAGCAAGGCCGGGTTCGAAGTCCAAGGCACGGATATTGATCCCGAATGCATAAAATTATCTTCACGGTACGGAAAGGTCTGACAAGTTAAATCCTTTGAATTCCTTGGGACAATTCGGCACCAAATCCTTCGATGTGGTTACCTGTTTTCATGTTTTAGAGCATGTGGACAATCCAAAGCAAACTTTGACCGCTCTTTCGAAAATTTCTCGCGACTACGTTGTGCTTGCTGTTCCCAACCTCAGAAATTTGCACCGCACGTTCAGGCGGAATTTTGATCTGATAGAGTGTAACGAAGGTCATTTGCAGTCTTGGGATCATTGGCATCTTTTAAACCTCGCAGAGCGCCACTGTGGGTTAAAACTTGTAGAATGGGTATGGATGCAACCGTGCTTCCGTTTCTGAGCAATTTTTCGCAGAAACTATTGGGAACAAGAATAACCATAGGCGCTGGAAACAGGTCTTTTCCGGAAACTATTCCCATACCATGGTGCTTCTGTTTTAGGTCTTTTCTCGCCAACTTGACGACAATGCAAAGATTAAACACGTGCAGCGAACGCTCATTTTTCATATTTAAGGAGAATCTGGCACCGGCTGTTAGTTCAAAATGCCAGACCTTAAAAAAACTGAAGCCTCAGCAGATCGTCTCGACGCGCCGAACGCCGGTAGCCCGGCGGGGCACCTGCCTTGCTGCACCCAACCTTAGTAACGGTCCGTCTTTCACCGCTGCGGGATGCCAGATCAGGCAAGGTACAAATCGCTTTCTCTGCCAAATTGTGGGGATAATTTTGAGCAGAATTACGCATGTGTTTCAGGTTTCGGGTTAACCCGGGATCCCCACAATCTGAAGTCAACTTGTCGCTGAAGCTTTCCCGCCCGCCCGCAGGCTTTCGTATAGCTCAATGTATTGCTTCGCGGCGGCATTCCAGGAATGGTCACGCCGCGCTTTCGCCGATCCCGCTTGGCAATAGCTGCTGTCCGCCAGCAACCTGCCCGCGAGGCTAGGGAAGGAAGCGCTGTCCCCGGGGACATAGCTGACGCCGCAAGGGTAACGGGACAGAAACGCCAAAAAAGAAGGCTGCCCGAGAAAATCATGGGCCGAAGGTGCCGGCAGCATTCAATCAGAACCCCGGAGCCGCG
>CAVPTH010000025.1:0-44599 GCA_963708525.1 uncultured Verrucomicrobiae bacterium
AGCCAATTTCAACAGGTTTTGTAGCGGGAGAATCAGAAGTCTTCAAGGTTCAGCGGACACCCAAACGGACAGCAAAATCACTACTCCGCCAGGACTCGCGTTAACTCGCCCACTAACCGCTGACTCTACGGGCCCGGCCTCATTTACCTAACCCGGCTGGCGTCAAAGCGACGTGCCCTGAAGCCACCTCGTGGCGAATCAAGCAATAATGGCGTTCATAATTCCTTTGGCTTTGCAGTTTAGTGAATAACCGAATGTCGGGATATTGTCCGGATTAACGGTTTAAACTCCGACAGCGCATCGGATGCGAAATTCACTGCCAGTCTTGCCCGGATAAACGATCGGAAGGTACTTCGCCGCGGGTTCAACCGCCCCGGTAACCGCTTAATTGTTAATCCCCGTCGCCCGGTCGGGTCGTAAACTGACCGCAGAGCCCGGCTATTCAGTGTTTGAAATGTTTTCATAGGTTTAAAGTATGCGTTCAAGTGTTTAATGTTTGGGTCCATCTATACGCTGGTGCGGGGACACTTCGGATTTCCGGCCGGAATCGGTGGCGCGCCTTGGTGTGCCAGGTGGATAGCCCGGCGCGGCCTGGCTTACAAATTCCACGACATTTAAGTGCATCACCTCCAGGTCGAGCCGGCAGTAATACCAGCCGGCAGATTTGGCCTGTTGGTAATGCTCCAGAAAAATGGCCAACAACCTGCGATGGGAAGACGGCAGGGCCGTTGATGAGACCGTCAATTCGGAGAGAAATTCATCTGTGGGCAACAAGGCTTTTTGAATTCCGAAGCGTTCCTCAATATATCGGCGGATGATTCGCGATACTTCGTAGCAGTATTCACGGGTATGGTCAGGATCACACAGGCGGCAGGCTTCCGCCAGGTATTGCAGCGCAACTTCATGGGGTTGCATCTTGAAGTATTCACCATGCAGGAGCCAGTGCCGCAGCCGGCGCCCGACTATAACGAAGGCAATGACACCGGCCGCGAGCACAGGCCAGAACCAGAGGTGGGGATTGGGACTGGTCTGCCGGTCAACCGGGATGGCGTCACCGTAAAGGAGAACCGATGAAGCCACTGAAGCGGCCGGTGTCAAAATTGGATGCAGAGTTACCATTTTTCGCCGCAGATACAGTTGCAGAGCCCGGCCGTGCCAGCGCCAACCCGGTGGCGCTCGCGAAAATCAGCAGCAGGCTGATTTGTACGGTCTTCTGCAAATTACCCATGGCTTTGGTCTGTTGGTTGAACCTTTGCGAGAGCTTGCTTTCTCCGGCTCTCGCCTCGTAGATAACAGACCACATGCAGCTTACCGTGGGCTTACGGGGGCATTACACTTTTGAAAGGTTGAGCGTGATCGCGGATGGCAGGTATCGCAGCAATATCGGCGACGGCATTGCGTCCTGGCCGAAACGAACAGATGCCGGCAATTATTTGCGGCCCGGGGTTATATGCTTCGGCAGCTTGACTGTGAACTCCGCACCTCTGCCGGGTTCACTGGAAACCGTGGCGGTACCGCCGTGTGCTCCAACGACGGCTTTGACCAGGCTTAGCCCGAGACCCAAGCCCCGTTGCGAACGGCTCTTATCACCGCGATAGAGCCGGGCCCAGATCTTGACCTGCTCCTCCTCCGGTATCCCGATGCCTGTGTCCGTGAAGACCGTCACCATCCAGGCCCGTTCATTCCGGACTGCGATCCTTACCTGCCCTCCGGCCGGGGTGTATTTGACGGCATTGTCGAGCAAGTTCGCAAAGACCTGTCGAATGCGATTACGATCCACTTCGGCGTCGCAAGCAGCCGGAAGTTCGGGTTGAAGTGAGACCTTGCGTTCCTCGGCGACATACCGATAGACCTCCACCACCTCGCGAACCAATTCACAGAGGTCCACCCGTTTACGCTCCAGTTTCATCATCCCGGTTTCTGCTTCGGTGATGTCCATGAGCGTGTTGAGGATGGCCAGGACACGTTCCGATTCCTCGACGCAATCGGCGAGCGCTTCACGAGGAGCGCCGGGTTCGGCGTTGGGCGAAAGCGCCAGCTCCGCCGCACCGCGCAAACGGGTGAGCGGGGTACGCAAGTCGTGCGCGACATTGTCCAGCGCCTCGCGCATGGCGCTCAGGAGGGCCTCGTTGCGCTCGAGCAGGGTATTGAACAGGCAAATCAATTCATCAAATTCGTCGCTCGAGGCACGCCTCGGAACACGCGCATCCAGTCGGCCAGTGCGAATAATCGTCTGCGCGGTGTCTACAATTTGTTGCACCGGCCGCAAGGCCCGATGGGAGAAAAGGTAGCCTGCCAGAATGCCGAGAAGCACCGCCACTCCTCCCACCCAGAAGAAACTATGCCGCAACAGATGCAAGAGCAGCTCGCGGTTGGTCGTACTGCGCCCGATTTGCAGCAAAGTGCCGTCCGCGAAAACCGAGGAGTCCAGAACAAAGTCTCGTTCCGCATCCTCAGGAATGCGGATGAGGACATCCTCCTCGTGCCGATAATCATTCCAGTCGCTCAGGGTATCCGTAAAGGTGACCCACTCGGTCGGGACATTGATGAGGGTGACGCTGTTGGTTTCGCTTACGAGCCGGACGAAAAGCGATTTCTGCAGTTTGGGCGGCTGGCCCTGCATCCATTGACGCAGGGCATCAACGCCGCCTTTTTCATAGAGAAGTTCGGTTTCCTTGAGCCAGGCCCCCAACAGCAAACGCTCCCGGTCCTGGATCGCCGCCGACAGAAGGTAATAAGTGAGGGCAAAGAGCGCGCCATTGCTCACGACAAAGAACAGTATGAACCAGAGACTGAGTCGGAAACCGACTTTTCGCCGCAGGCGTTCAAGTACGCTGGAGGACATAGCCAACTCCCCTAATAGTCTGAAGCCGTGCCCGATCCTTGTCCAGCTTGCCGCGCAGCCGATGAACGAGCACATCCACGACGTTTGTTTGCGGATCAAAACTGTAATCGAAGATGTGTTCCAGGATCATGGTCTTGGTCACGGTCCGGCCGGCGCTGCGCATGAGATATTCGAGCAAGGCAAACTCGCGCGGCTGCAGGTCGATTCTTTCACCGCGACAGTGGACTTCGCGGGTCAATAAATCAAGCGTCAGGTCGCCGACCACGAGGTTCGACGGTTCGACGGCCCGGGAGGCGCGGCGGATCAGGGCCTGCACCCGCGCCAGCAGTTCTGAGAAGGCAAACGGTTTGGTCAGGTAGTCGTCGCCGCCGGCCTGCAACCCCTTGATCCGATCATCCAAGGACACCTTGGCGCTTAGAATCAACACGGGAACGCCGAGGCCTTTGGCACGCAGTTTCTGAATCAGGCTCAGACCATCGAGTTTGGGTAGCATGACATCCATGACGGCGGCATCGTAGTTGATGTTTTGCAGCATCAGCCAGGCATCCTCCCCGTCGATGGAGTGGTCCACGGCAAAGCCGTTTTGTTTGAGGCCCTTGATTACAAAAGACGCGATCTTCTTGTCATCCTCGACCACCAGGATTCGCATGCCGGACTATGATGCCCCAGAGTCAAGGCGGCGCAAGAAAAAGTAAGACCGGCCCTGGATATCGGGTTCGAACCCGGCCGCCACTTTGTTACCTCGATACCCCATTTGGTAGCTGGTCGTAAACTGGATTGGGACAGGGCGGTTGCGCGGCATCGACGTTAATCCATCAGTCCGGCAATCGGGCGCGGGTTATTCCCAAATGGTCTTGCGCCGGTCACTGGCTGCGATGGGATTCATCCATTACGCGGTTTACCGGGAGCGGAATCAAATAGGGCTGGCCGTTTAAGTCATGGTTGTTGGTAGAGACATAGTTGGTCGCAATGATATTGTTCCAGAACAGGTTGGTGAGTGTTCCCTCAACTTGATTGTCCATTACCCGCAATCCTGAAATGTCACTGATATTGAGAAAACAGCCCAGGGTTCCCGGGGGCGGCGGCGTGTTCCAGGCAACCACGTTTCCAATCACATTGATATTGGTCACCCATGTTTCCTGAATATTAAACGCAATTCCGATACTTACCTTGTTGGTGGCCAACAGGATTTTGTTTCCGGAGAAAGTCAGGTCCAGGCGCCCGGCGTTGGACAGAGAAACTCCTTCAATGACATTTCTAAACGTGTTGTGAACCACCGAAACGTTGTGGGAGTAGCCGGTGTCGCCGTAGAAGCCAAAAGTGGCGCCGTCAACATCATTTCCCTGATACAGGCCATCCCGTACGTCATTGTTATTAAATGCGATGACCGGGTGGTAAACATCAGGCTCCAGCAACACACGATTATTCCTGACGATGCCGCTGATCGGATGTTCGGGAGTGCCATTGAGCGAAAATGCGGAAATACCCTGGCCTGGCAGCCCTCCCTGGAAACCAGTCACGACACAATCCTCAATAATATTTTCGGTACTGTTTCCAGCCTGGCTCGGACCTAAAACAATCCCCCAGGCTTCAGAATTGCCGCCATATTTTGCCAGATGGATCACTTTAACATCGTTTGATGGCATTATGGCTCCCAACCAGAATTACGCCGTGGGAGGTAACCGCGTTACCGTTTTGGCCCTGATAATTGCCATCGCAAGTCAGATTGGAAACCTCCATGTTCGTACCGGGGTAACTGCCCAGGACAGCGGTATTATCCGGAGAATTCGGGGCAAGCTTAAGGACAGTCACGTCGATTCCACTGCCAATCACTTTTTGACCTGTCTTTAGGGAATGACCGGCAGGGGTTCCGTGCGTCAGATAAGTTCCGGCGAGAATATGGATCGTGCAATTGGGCGGTAGATTGCTCATGGCACGATCAAATTGCGTCTCCGTGACGCAAACAAAAGGATTATCCAAAGTCCCCTCATTCCTCGAAGTCATGTTGGTGGAAATCCAGAATTCACCCGCCGCGGTGACGTCGTTTTCCAGGCTGACGGGCGTTGAGCAGGAGGCATCCATTTCCAATAACGCAACCAGGGCGACTGCGCTGCAAGCGATGAAAACGGTCTTAACTCCTGTCAGAATCAACCGCGTTTTTGTCATAGCACGATTAAAGCAGGTGTAAACGCCTGGTGCCGATTCAAAAAATCGCCCGGGAAGTCCGTTCTCAGCTGTACTTTTTTTGAAGTCATCACGACAATTGATGCGAACTGTATGTCTTCACTGATTCGATGTCGATGGGCAATGGTCTTTTGCACCATTTTTACTTGGCTGTGTCTAATAAGGCGGATGACCGCAGGGTCGGTAATTTAAAACGCCCAACGTAAACGATAAACCTGTCACTCTGGTGAGCGAAATTTGCAGGTATGGATGCTGCTTTCGTCTTCAGCGCAATAGTTGTTTCAAAGTCGTACTATGCAGGAGTTCATAAACGGCCGACGAGCTGCGAGTCATTTCGTTGGCGGAGCAATCTGTGCCGGAGCTGTCCTTCTAATGTCTGCCGGCGCATCGGGACAAAGTCTGTTTGTTTCGGTATCTCAATATGATGTGCCTTATACTCCCTCCAGCACCATCATCGAAATCGCGCCCGGTGGCGGGCAAAGTACCTTTGCGTCCGGGTTGGGACAGCCCTTCGGGCCGGTTTTTGACAGCAACGGCGACCTGTTCGAAGCGGATTACTATACCGGTAACATTTATAAATTCACGTCGGCGGGAGTACAAAGCACCTTTGCCGCCGGATTGAATGTTCCGGTGGGACTGGCCTTTAACACTGCGGGTATTCTGTTTGAAGCGGATTGTTACAGCGGCAACATTTATCAATTTGCACCGGATGGAACGCAGAGCACGTTTGCGTCCGGGTTGAATGCGCCCATGTCCTTGGCCTTTGACATCGCCGGCAACCTGTTTGTAGGCGATCAGGGCAGTGGCTGTATCTATAAATTCACTCCCGGTGGCGGCCAGAGCACCTTTGCCTCGGGGCTGGGCGGGCTTTACGGGCTGGCTTTTAACAGTGCGGGTGATCTATTCGAGGCCGATGGCAACAGCGGTAACATTTATCAATTCAAGCCCGATGGAACGCGAAGCACTTTTGCGTCGGGGTTGAATAATCCGGATGCGCTGACCTTTGACGCCACGGGCAATTTGTTTGTGGCCGACCTGAGCAGCAACATTTTTGAATTCACGCCCGTCGGCGCGCAAAGCACTTACGCCACGGTATCGGGTGTTCCTGAGGGGCTGGCTTTCGACCCCGACCCCGTGCCGGAACCTTCGGTTTTGGGGTGGCTGGCCGGTACTACCGTGGCGCTATTCGTCCGTCATCAATTCCGGACCCGCCGCCGGTGAGTTGGCCATCAGTCGAGTGCTAGTGGGTTGGGGTAGTGGCCGGGGCGGCGTTTGTTTGATTCATTTCCGCCGGGGTCCGATCGATCCGCTCGCCATAGACGATACAATTGAAGAGCAGGCGCCCGACCCAATCTTTGGTCACAAACGCATTGCTCCCGGGAACCTCCCTGGTCGAGTCCACCACATCTTTATCCAGATCAATCACCTCGAAGTGCAGCTGGCTGAGCTGGTCAAAACCAGGGTTGGAGAGGTCCACATCTGCGGAGAAATGCATGACCTTGCGATTGCTTTCCCAGAAGGCCCAACAGTCGTTGCAGACGCTGGAGACCGGTGCCACATAAAGGACCTGGTCGTTCGTGAAGGGAGCCGGGTGAGCTTTGTCGAGATATTCGAAGATCAGTTTCCGCGCGGCTGTCCGCAGATTGCCACTCATCCGCACCCGGTTGGTCCGCGAGGCAAACAGATAATCCTGCACCTCCGACAGGGCATAACTGCTCACCTGATAGTCGGAGCGGGAGGCGGGAGGGCGGGGTTGCCGGCTCACGTGTATGATTTTGAAGGATTGATCCACGACCGCGAGGTTCATTTCGGGAATCAGGTAATCCGAGCGTTTCAATTCTACGCGTGTCTTGACCGCCGGGATCCACATCTCGGCGAAGTCGCTCTGGTCTCCGGCATCCAGCCGGGGATGCAACGGGCGCACCCAGACTTCGAGCGTGTCCACTTTGCCCGCCTCCAGAACATAGGACTGATCAAAGTGCCAGCGATAAAGATATTCCAGGACAGCAAAGACGTAGGGCTTTTCCTGGAGCTGGGCAAACGCCGGGTTTGTCTCCGGGTGGGTAACCCTGGTATTTGCGCAGCCAGTCAGAGCCAGCGTCCCGATGATGCAGCCGAACCAGATAGGTAGTTTCATTTTTTTGCCTCCAGAGTATAGAAACGGTTGCCGGCCAGCGAGCCTTGATCGGCGTCCGGGATGCGAACATATGCGCCGCCAGGATCGAATCTCCGCTCATCCGTCATCCAGGCGTAAGCATGACCGGTGACGGGCTGCGAGCCGACCTTGCGCAAGTCGGCAAAGAGGTCTTTGCTGGCCGGGCCGGTCTTAAAGTATTCGCGGGACAGGTACTGGGCGTAAAGGAGCAGCCGGGCCATCTTGCCCGGCTTACCTTTGTTGGCGAAAGTCACCAGATAATCCACCCGCTCATGCACCCGCGGCGTGGTGACCGGACGCCCATCGGCATCCTCGTAGAAGCCGTCCACCTGTCCCCTGACTCCGCCCGCAGTCATCACGTCAATCACACTGCTGGTCTCCACTGCCGCCACGTGCCGCTGGCGATAGCCGGGTGGAATCACCTGGGCGCGGCAATGCAGCACCCACAACACGGATAGCATGCAATTTTTGCTTTCTTCCTCGCTGATGTAGCGCTTTTCCCCGGGGAAGGCGGTTTCGTTGATCAACAGCAGGGCCACATAGCCCTCCGGGGTAGAGGGCGGGTCCAGCTCAACATTTGCGCCCCGAGCCAGCCAGCCACCCAGAAGCAGGCTCAAGACCACCAGCACGAGGCCTGGCCCCGTGACACGACCCGAAATGGATGATTTCATGGTTTTCAATTTTAGTCAGCGGTTTGGTTTTGAAAAGCTTCCACTGCATCGGCGACGGTGGTGAACCGGTTCACCCCGCCCAGGCGTGCCTCCACGCCTTCCGCCCGCAGCCGGTCGCGCACGGACGAGCGCGCCTCCACCACCTGCACCCGGATGCCGGCTGCGGTGAGTTCGCCGGCCAGTTCCGCGAGCATGTGCGCGCTGTGCATGTCCACATGCGGCGCGGCGGACAGGTCCAGCACGACGAGCCGGGGCGGCGCGGCCTCGGCGCGCACCCGCTCCGGCAATCGTGTCGCGCACGTGGTCCATGTTGAAATAGATCAGGCCCGACTCGGGCCGGAAAATCAGCACGCCGGGAATCAGCTCGTTGTCCGGATGCCGCTCGCGATCGGAGAACCGCCGCGTGCCGGGGATGCGGCCGAGAAAGGCGACATGCGGTCGCGAGGCGCGGCGGATCAATAGCACCAGCGAGATGATCGCGCCGATCATGCACGCCGCGCAGCAGGCCCGAGCTCAGACACCCCGCCAACGCGCCAATGGCCACGACATACTCGGTCCGGTTGGTGCGCCGGAGTTGCTTCAGCGTGGAAACCTTGAACAACCCCGTCACCGCCACCAACACGACCGCCGCCAGCACCGGCTGGGGCAACGCGGCCAGCAGGTGCGAGAAGAAAAGCACCACCACCAGAATGATCCCCGCCGCGAAGGCGCCGGACAGCGGCGTGCGCGCGCCGCCGCCTTCGTTGACGAGCGATTGCGACATGCCGCCGCTGACCGGGAAAGCCGCGGCCCAGTCCGGCGGCGAGGTTGGCGGCGGCGAGCGCGAGGAATTCCTGGTTCGCATCCAGCCGCCCGCCATGCTTGGCCGTGAACATGCGACCGATCGCGGCCGTCTCCACCGCGCCGAGCAGAAAGCACGCGAGCGCCAGCGGCAGCAGATCGTTCAAGTCGGCCCACTGAATCGCCGGGAGGCCGATGGCGCGGCAGCCCCTGCGGCACTTCGCCCAGCAGCTTCACCCCGCGCGCGTCGAGGCCGAGCCAGCCCGAAGCCACGATGCCGCCGATCACCACGAACAGCGCCACGGGCTTGTTCTTGAGAAATACTTTCCCGAGCACGAGCACCGCCAGGGCGATGCCGCCGACGGCCAGCGAGGTGGGATTGGTTTCGTCCAGGTGCTTCAGGAAGTTGCCGCTGTTCTCCCAGAAATTGCCGTGCGCGCCGTGGATGCCAAACAGCTTGGGCAACTGCGTGCTGGCGAGGAACAGCGCCACGCCGCACTTGAACCCGACCATCACGCTCTCGGAGATGAAGTTGACGATCGAACCGGCCCTGGCCAGCCAGGCGATGAAGGCGATGAGCGCCACGAGCAACGCCGTGCCCGCCGCCAGCGCACTGAACCGCGTCGTGTCGCCGCCGGCGATTTCGCCGAGCGACGCGCCGACGAGCAGCGAAATGGCGGAGGTGACCGTGATGGCCGTGTGCCGCGAGCTGCAGAACAGCCAGAAGACCAGCCCGCCAAACAGGCACGCGTAAAGTCCCGCCTCGGGTGGCAGGTTGGCCAGCGAGGCGTCGCCCAACCCGGCCGGCAGCAGGTAGGCAGCGAGCGTGATGCCGGCGACGACGTCCCCGCGCAGCCAGGTTTTGTCATAATTTCGCAGCCAGCCGAGTGCAGGAATCCACCGGGCCAGCAAGGGCGTCGACTTTGGCGCGGAGGCGGCATTCATGATTGTTTTACGTTCTCGACTCTTAACTCAAAGACGTGGCCACACCATGGACCGACATCAAGATAAAGCCCGCGGGTTTCCAGGTCGCTTCCGTCGCGTTTGTAAGCGGCTTCGCCCAGCAAATCCAGCAGCTGCCACGAGCGTCCGGCCAGATCGGAAAACGGAAGCCGGACATAACACTGACCCGGTTGCGAGGAAAAATTGATGATGGCCAACAGCCGGGCTCCGGACGAATCGTGCCACGCGAACCCGATGAATTTTTCCCACGATGGGTTGCCATCCCAGGCGGGAACGCATTCGAGCAACTGCCATTGTCCCTGTCGCACGACCGGTTGGCGCAAGATTTTGAGAAGCCGTTCATAAAATATTTTCAAGTCCTGGTTGACCGCTTCCGCCGGCGCGCGGACAAGATGAGGAGAAATGCGTTTGAGCCGGCCTTCCAATTGCCCCTGGTGAAAAAACCTCAAGCCCGGCGGGAGAAAAGTGGCGATGGCAGCCGCTTTGTGCATGGCTTCCGAAAACGTGGCGGCCGCACGCGGTTCGTCGTGGTTTTCGAGAAAGCGGGCAAGCTTGTTCTGATATTCCGGCGCGGCGCAGAGATGTTCACGCACGGGCCGGGCGTGGCCTTCGCGGAGGCGGTCATAGAGGCGCTTGTCGTAGGTGTAATCGAAGCCTTGCTGCTGGAGCGTCCATTCCAGATCCCAATAGACCTCGGCCATGAAACAAAAGCCGGGGGTCTTTTCGCGTACGCGGCGGATGGTGTCGGGCCAGAAGGGCAGGGCGGGTTTGCCCCAGGTGCGTTCAAACACTTCCGGCAGCACGAGCATGGCCATGTCGCAGCGCACGCCGTCGCACTGGCCGGCGATTTTCAGCAACTCGCCGGCCATGGCTGCCTGCGTGGCGGGATTGGCGTAATTCAATTGCAGCGTGTCCGACCAGCCGGGAAAATAAGGGTCGCGTCCGTGGGCGAGCAGCAAATCACCCCGCTCGCGCTTGACCCAGATGTAATTCATCGGCGCGTGGGCCAGATCCAGTTCCGAACCCGGGACGAAATATTCGGGATGCGTTTCCACCCACGGATGATCCAGCGCCATGTGGTTGGGCACAAAATCAAGCATCAGCTTCAGGCCACGCGACCGAAGCCGTTTTCGCAACCGGGCCAGCGCCGCATCGCCACCGAGATTTTCGGCAACGGTGTAACCGGTGATGGCAAACCCGGATCCGGCGATGTCTTCCTCGCGCAAATCGGGAAGCGTCTCCTGAAATTCCTTCCGCCAACCGGGATTTTTCCGGGAACTTTCACGGCCGGCCGCGCCCGTTTGCCAGACGCTCAAAAACCAGACCCAGTCAAAGCCGGCCTCGGCGAGCCGGTCCAGTTCAGCATCAGGAATGTCGTCGAGCGTCGCGGGACGGCCGGATGTCCGCCCAATGTCCGTGAGCCAGACGCGGGTATTGGCCTGGAACAACGAGGGATAACGAGCTGGTGCTGGCCGGTTCATTGGCCGGGTTGAGGGGCGAACTTGTTCTTGCGGGGGCGCCTGGCCGGCGGTTTTTCAACCGGCGCTGCCACCGGCTGGTGCACCTCCACGACGCCGGCCCTTTTGCCGAGTTGCAGCACTTGCTCGGCGTTGGTGGTGGCGAACAGATGCATGGCGCGGGCGATGACGCCCGTCCAGCCGGTCTGGTGATTCGCGCCGAGGCCGGCGCCGTTGTCGCCGTGGAAGTATTCGTAGAACTGAAGACAGTCGCGCCAGTGCGGGTCTTCCTGGAATTTTTGTTCGCCGCCGTTCACCGGCCGACGGCCCGACTTGTCCTTCAGGAACATGTTCGCCAGCCGCTGCGACAGATTTCCTCGGCGACTTGATAGAGGTTCATCTTGTTGCCGGAGCCGGTGGGACATTCGATGGTGAACGTCGTTGCCGTAGTAGGCGTAATACTGGAGCAGCGCGCGGATGATCAGCGCGTTGACGGGCATCCAGATGGGGCCGCGCCAGTTCGAGTTGCCGCCGAACATGCCGGTGTCGGATTCGCCCGGCAGATACGGCACGCGGAATTCCTGGCCGCCGACGTGGAAGACGAAGGGATGGTCGGCGTGGAAGCGCGAGAGCGAGCGGATGCCGTAAGGGCTGAGGAATTCCTTTTCATCGAGCATCTTCGCCAGCACGCGGCGGAGTTTGGTTTCGTCGAGAATCGCGCCGAGCCGGCGGCCATTCTGGCCGGTCTTGCCGGGATCATGGATGAAGGTGATCAGTTCCGGACGCGCTTGCAGAAAATCCTGGAAGCGTTTCATGAGCTCGGGATATTTTTCCCGAAACTCGCCTTCGAACACGGTGACCGCGCAGAGCGGCAGCAGGCCCACCATGGAGCGAACCTTCAGGCGCTGGGCCCTGCCGTCCGGCAACTGAAGCACGTCGTAGAAGAATCCGTCTTCTTCATCCCACATGCCGGTGTTGCCGCCGGCGTGGATGGTGGCCGAGGCAATGGAGACGAAAGTGCTGGAGGAACTTGAGCGCCATGTCCGTGTAGGTCGGCATTGTGCAGGGCCAGTTCGACGGCGATCTCGAGCATGTTCAGGCTGAAGAGCGCCATCCACGCCGTGCCGTCGGCCTGTTCCAGGTAGCCGCCGGTCGGCAGCGGCGCGCTGCGGTCGAAGACGCCGATGTTGTCCAGGCCGAGGAACCCGCCCTCGAAGGCGTTCTTGCCCGAGCGATCCTTGCGGTTGAGCCACCAGGTGAAGTTGAGCAGCAGCTTTTGGAAACTGCGCTCCAGCCAGTCGACGTCGCCCTTGCCCGTGCGCGCCTTTTCCAGCCGATAGGTGAAGATGGTGGCCCACGGATGCACGGGCGGATTGACGTCGCCGAAGTTCCATTCGTAGGCGGGAATCTGGCCGTTCGGATGCAGATAGTTTTCGCGCAGCATCAGGTCGAGCTGCTGCTTGCCGAAATCCACGTCCACCAGCGTCAGCGGCAGCACATGGAAGGCGAGGTCCCACGCGGCATACCACGGATATTCCCATTTGTCCGGCATGGAGATGATGTCGGCGTTGTACATGTGGTGCCATTGCTCGTTGCGCGGCGCGGCCTTGCTCGCGGGCGAGTAGGGATCGCTGCCGCGTTCCTCGAGCCAGCGGTTCACGTCGAAATAATAAAACTGCTTGGACCACAGCATCCCGGCCAGCGCCTGGCGCATGACGTTGGCCGCGTCCGCATCGAGCGAAGGCGGGATGACGCGAGCGTAAAATTCATCCGCCTCGTCCCGGCGCGCCTGCAACACTTCGTCGAAATGTTTGCCGAACGCGCCGTGGCCCTTCCCGTAAGCCTGCGTCAAAGCGTCCGGCGCGACGTGGCTCAAGCCGCAGGCGGACGACTTCGCATTTTCCGCGGGGCACGGTCAGGCGGTAATGCGCGGCGGCCTTCGTGCCGGTCTTGCTCCGGATTCACGGCGTCGGTTTGGCCGTGGACGACGAAATTGTTGATGCCGTCCTTGACGAACGGGGTGCGGTTCTCGCCGCCGAACAGTTGCTTCGCATTGGTTTCATTCTCGGTGAACAGCAGTGACGTCTGGCCATCGCAATAAAGATGGCGCTCGCCCAGATCCTTGGTGTTCGCGCGCACGGACGCCAGGCTTGTCCGGCGGCGGCCTGCAGCACCGGCGCGTGGATTGTTCGCGGCCCCAGGACCAGCGGTTGCGGAACCAGAGCGTCGGCAGCACGTGAATTTCCGCCGCTTCCGGGCCGCGATTGTGGACGCTGATCTGGACCAGGATGTCCTCGGGCGATTCCTTGGCGTATTCCACGAACACGTCGAAGTAGCGGTCCTGGTCGAAGACGCCGGTGTTGATCAGTTCGTACTCGAATTCGCTGCGGCTGCGGTCGCGATTGGTCCTGACCAGATGGTCGTACGGGATAGGCCGCCTGCGGATACTTGTAGAGATACTTCAGGTAGGAATGCGTCGGCGTGCTGTCGAGGTAGAAGTAATATTCCTTCACGTCCTCGCCGTGATTGCCCTCGCTGTTGGTCAGGCCGAACAGGCGTTCCTTGAGGATGGGATCCTTCCCGTTCCACAGCGCGAGCGCAAAACAGAGCCGCTGGCTGGTCGTCGGAGATGCCGGCCAGACCATCCTCGCCCCAGTGATAGGCGCGGGAACGGGCCTGGTCGTGGCTGAAATAATCCCAGGCATTGCCGTTGTCGCTGTAATCCTCGCGCACGGTGCCCCACTGGCGTTCGCTCAGGTAAGGCCCCCATTTTTTCCAGGGCGTGCGCGGGTCGCGCGCGGCGGCGAGTCGTTGTTGTTCGGGATTCACAATAGTTGCCTTTGTTTTATTGTTTCAATTTCGTTTCACGGACCAAACTTTCGAACGTGAGCGCGTCACATTTATCGGGGATTGGGTGCGGGGACGGCCATGGTTCACCTGCGCCCACCGCCACCACGAGACGAACCCCGCGGCGAGGAGGGAATGGACGGCATCGGCGTCGGGCGAGGCGTTGAAGGGTGATAGATTGGCTGCTCCGGATGCACGGGCCGTTCTGGCCGGGCGGGCGGTGGCGTGACGATGATATCTCCCTGGTCGTAATAACCGCCGTAGTACCAGGGGTCGTTGAAACCTGTGCCGTAATAGACGCTACCGCTGACACTGCCGCCGCCGGTGCTTTCACAGCCGGTGAACACGACAAACGTGAGCATTGCGACCGCAACCTTCAGGAAATGACTCAGGGTTCTCATGGTTTCTGCGCTCCTTTCGCCAATTCCCCGCTCCACTCCAGTATACCGATGGCCGCGCCGGTCGGATCGGCGATCAAGGCCACCTTTCCATCGAAGATTTCGGGATTGGGCTCAATCAATACCCTGCCGCCAAGCTGCTTCGCCAGCGCCACGGATTCCGCCACATCCTTCACTCGCACAAATGGCAGCCAGGCGGGGCGGACCTTCTGGTCGTCCGTCCGGATCGTGCGCACGGTGGCGCGCGCGTAGCCCTCGCTGGCCAGCACGTAATCGCTCAATTTGTTGGAAGAGGTGTTCTCAATGATCTCGTAGCCGCCAATGGTTCGATAGAACTCCGCCGCCTTGCGGCCGTCGCGGCTCATCAGTTGAATCCAGATCCAGTCGCCCGGGTCGGGCAGGAAATCCTCCGGATCACCGGAACTGGATTTGATGACACCGAACACCGCGCCTTCGGCATCGGCGAAGACAGCCTGCTCGCCGCGATCGGGAAACTTGCGCGGTTCTGCGAGCACCCGTCCGCCGGCCCGGGTCACCGCCTTTTTGGCCCGCTCAACGTTGGAGACCGAGATGTAGCCGAGCCAGCGGGGTTTGGCGTTTGGGTCCGCCGGCCGCGGCCGCTGAAACATGCCGCACAACGGTCGTTCGTCATTCGACGCGATGGTGTAATTGCCCAGGTTGCGAAACGTCCAGCCGAACAGCCCGCCGTAAAACTTCTGCGCCGCCGGCACATCATCGGTCACCAGATCGGCCCAGACGAATTTGCCGGGAAGCCGCGGGTTGCCGGATACGGTGTTCAAGGGCGGCAAGGTCGGCGCGTCGGCGGCGAAGGTGGGCGAAGTCGAAAACAGCAGGGCCGCCAGGACCATCCGCAACGGGCGGGAGCCCAAGGCGCGGGCGATGCCGCCCGGGAACAACACGTCATCAGCCGGGAATCCGCGCCTGGGCTTCGCGGGTTCGACCACATTGAAGATGCGCCGGAGCGGTTTGGCTGTGTCCTGCGTCGAAGATTCTTTTTCGGCATTCATCGGATGAGCTTTTGTTTTTGGTTCATGGACTGGTTTGCGCGGATTAGTTTCAAAAAGCCAATCCGACGGCGATGACGAATGTAGGCTGGGCCTCGTCCGGGTTGAACACGTAGCCGGTGAAGTTCACGTGTTTGAGCGAGAGGCCCAGGAGCACGCCTCGTTGAATGTCACGGTCGGTTTGGTACAAGCGTGTCCGCTGCGTCACCAGGCCGAAGCGAAACCAGTCGACGGGCGCCAACGTGAACTCGGACCAGTTGTAGAAAAAACTGTCGGACGAATTGCCGGTGTCGATCACGTATTCGCCCTCGCTGTAGAGTTCCAGCTTCCACCAGCCGAGCGATCCTTTATAACCCGGCGCGACGCCCGTGAGGTCGCCGAATACGGCGCCGAGCATTGGTGTGAGCTCGTACGTCAGCTTGTCGCCTCCGCTGAAATTGTAGCCGATCCACGCCGAACCGGTGTCGAGGGCTTCGTAGTTGTAGCGCGCTTCCAGATGCAGCCAGTCGCGGTCCGCCGTGACGGTGGGCTGCACGTATTCCCGGCTGTCCGGCACGATGTAGGTGTAGGCGGAAACGGAGAAAGACCAGGCTTTCTCGTCCGCTTCCTTGGCGACGGCGGGCGTTGTGTTCGTCGTCGAGGAGGCAAGCGTGTTCGTCGCCGTCTGACCCAGCGCGCTTTCGCCCATCAGGACAACCGACATCGCGATGACGGCAAGTAATCGCATCACATTATCCTCCCAAAGCAATCGTGATTGCCACCAGCACGCTGCCCAGCACGACCATGGCCAGGCCGGTCAGCCAGGGACGGTATTCCGCGACGCGCCCGAAGGCATAGCCGGTCAGGAACAACAAGACAATGGCGATGGCGTTGGAGAGGCGCATCGCCCGCCCGAGGCTGTCCATGAAGATGAACGGGATCGCCACCGGGAAGGTGATGAGGAACACCCACAGGAACACCGCCAGCGCCCCCAGCCACTCGTCCTTGCCGAGCCGCGGGCGCGAGGGCGGCCCGGGCAATTGAACCAGTTTCTGGCGCATGGACTCATATTCCGCGGGGCCGAGCGTGGCGGCCACCATCGGCGGGAGCGCGTCGGCAATGACGCGGTGTGCCTCGTCCGGGGACGCGGCCTTTCGCAAGGCCCGCAGCGAGCGGATGCCGCGTCCCTGTTCGCTCAGGCAGCCCATGAGATAAAAGAGGCCGTCAATGATGCCCCAGGCCAGGTTGCAGCCCAGCGCGCCAATGAGCATCGCGCGTACATCATCGCGTCCGGCATCCGCCACACTGAGCGAGCCGGTGAAGGTGAGCACCATGATCAGGCCGAAAAGCACTTCGGCGATGCGCTCGTTCGGTTCGAGTACGCGCCTGGATTTGAAAACGTTCCTCACAATGGCTGGCTTTCATTTTGCCGCTGCCGAAACCATCGCGCTGGCATTCTCAAAACTTCCGCCCAGCGCCAGGTGAAGATTTGCCCGCTGGGCCAGTTGTTCGCTCTGCACGCGCAGCAGGGCCAGTTTCGCGGAGTAAACGTTTAACTCCTGCTGCTGCACGACACTCAGATCAGCTTTGCCGACGCGGTAACTCGTTTGCGCCAGTTCGAGGGCGCGCTGGTTGTCGGCCACGACGTGTTGAAGGATTTGATCGCGTTCCGCCAGGGTTTGTCCGGCGGCGAGGGCGTTCTCCACGTCGCCGAGGGCGCGCAACGCCAGTTGGGCGTATTGGGCCACCGCTTCCTTCTGTTCGAGCGTGCGGATTTCCACCTGAGTCTTCAACGCGCCGCCCTGGTAAATCGGAGCTATCAATTTCGCGCCGGCCCCGGCTGTGGGATTATCATAACCTGACTTCAATTGCAGGATATCGCTTTCGATGGCGGCGACATTGGCGTTCAGGATAATCCGCGGCAGGCGCGTGGCTTTCGCTTCACCGACGCGATTGAAGGCGGCGGCGACCCGACGGTCGGCGGCGACCATGTCGGGACGGCGTTCCAGCATTTCCAGGGGCAACCCGGCGGGGATGGGGCCGGGGAGCGCGGGGAGGTCGTGGCGAGCCTGAAGTTCAGCGGCCGGGTAGCGGCCCAGCAACAATTCCAACGCGCGCAGGGATTGTGTGTGCGCGAGTTGCACCTGTTTGGCGGTGTCCTGAAAGGTGTCCAGGTTGGCGCGCGCCATCGCAACGTCCTGTTCGCTGCCCTGGCCGACCTGCCAGCGTTTCTCCGCCAGCGTCAGCAGCTCCTGCGCGGCCTTGACCATGTCCCCGGCAATCTGCAGCTGGAGCCACGTTTCGGCGGCGGTGAACCAGCTCTTTGCCATCGTGGCCGCCAGGGATTGCCGGCCAAACTCAAAGTCAGCCTGCGCCGAGGCGTACGTGGCCCGGTACGCGTTGCGTCCGTAACGCATCCGAGCCCAGAGATCCGGCTCCCACGAGGCGCCGAGCGATACGCCTTGCAAGGCGGAGCCGACATCGCCGCCGCCCATGTTGAGGCCGCCGGTGCCCAAGAGGTTCACCGTGGGGCGCATCGCGGCTTTGGCGAGTTCGACGTACTGCGCGGCCTGCTCGACGCGGGTGGCGCTGACACGCAGGTCGGGATTGTTGGTCATCGCCTCGGCGACGAGAGCATCGAGCTGGGGGTCGCCAAAAGTGGCGAGCCAATTGTCCTGGATGGCATTGGTCGAAACGGGCGCGGCCGTCCATGCGTTCGTGAGCGCGAGGTTGGTCAGGGTGCCGGATTGCTGGTGAATCTCAGCCGTTGTGGGTGGCGACTTGGTGGCGCAACCGGTGATGAGAGTCAGGAACAGCACGCAGAGTATGGCGGCAGGCACGGAGTGGGGCGCCAAACCATGGGCGGTGGGCGGATCAACCAGCATTTTCTCTTGTTGCATACACGCCTCAGTGAAGTTTGAGGATGAACCAGTCGAGCTTGGCACTGACGCGGACCAGGATCTTCCGGATGATGTGTATTGGCTCGAAGCTGTCGGTATAGACCGCCCCGGCACCGCGCGCACCTGCTGCCAGGAAAATGTCCTTGTCCTTGCCTTCCGGCACCAGACGGACGGCGAGACAATTGGGCGGGACCGGGGCGACGCCGCCGGCAACATTCATGCTGCCGATGGGCAACTGCCCCTGGGCGGTGGCCCACATGATCGAGTCCACTTTGCACTTCACAACCCGGCCCGGATACATCTTGAAGGCAACTTCGGCCTCCTGTCCCGGCTTGATTTTCCGCACTTCGTTCTGTTGGTAGATGGCAAGAATCCACTGCTCATCCTCGATGAAGTTCATGGCGGGAAACATCGGCAATGGAACTGCCATGGCGCCCGGTCGCAGCGTGAGGGCGACCACGGTGCCATTGGCCGGCGCATAGTACGTGGTCTGGCTGAGCCGCCATCTTGCGTCGGCGAGTTGGGCTTCAGCGCTGGCGATCTGCGCCCGGATCAGGTCTTCGTTGGCGGTGGAGGCGGCGAGTTGGCTCTCCAGAGTCAGGACGTTGGCTTCGGCCTGTTCCTGATCGAACTTGCTGCCCGCGCCCGCGCCGGCCAGCTCTGTGAACTGGCCCAGCCGCTTGCGCGCAAGCGCGAGTTGTGTGGCGGTGACCTCGTTGCCGGCCTGCGTGCTTCGCAACTGTTCGCGGAGGCTGAGGACATTCGCCTCGCCGTTCGTGACCGCGATCGCAAAAGGCGTCGGGTCCACTTTGAACAGCACGTCGCCCTTCTTGATCGGGCGGTTCGGCTCGATGGGCACCTCGATGACCAGGCCCTGAATGGGCGGATTGATGGGAACGACGTAATTGATCACCCGAATATCATGCGAGGAGGGCGCCGCGATGTTCAGCAGGAGAATCAACGCGCTCAACCCGAGGATCGGAAGGGTGATGGTGATGACCTGGGTGGTGATGTTCCAGGGGAGCCACTTGAACTTGAAGAAAATCAGCCAGGCGAAAAACCCGTAGATGGCCAGTAAAATGACTTCCATAGGTCAGGCCTTTCCACCTTCAGCACCCGAGGTACCGGCCAGCCTGGCTTCGAGTTCGGCGACGCGTTGGCGAAGCTGTCGGAGTTCGTCGTACCTCGTCCGGGTGCGGCTTTGGCGGCGTGTCGTCCTCACCGTGTGCCACCTTGTCCGTGCCGTAAGCGAGTTTATACAAGACCGGTTTGGAAAACGCCCAGAGCCAGGCCAGGGGCCAGAGCAGGCCGCCGAATACCAGCGAGAGCAGGCACAGGCACTGGATGGCCTTGGCCTGCGGGTGCTGTCTCTTTTCGGCGATCTTTTCCGGAAGGATGTGAATGAGCAGGAAGAGGAGGATGCCGATGATCGGCGCCACGATCAGCACAACCCAGGTCATCACGTCAGCGACCTTGTCGAGCATCTCGCCTTTAAAAATCGACGCGTGAGCGGATGAGGGCAGCAACAACAGCAACGTCAGAAGCGCGCCGGGCAACCACCGGCTGGCGGTCAGCCGCCTGCCGTGCGGAGGGAATCGTGTTATTGGTTTCATGCTGGGTTTAGTCATTGGCATTCATCTGGGGGAAAGGCAAGTTCGATCGGGTCTGATTCACGTGGAAGCAGGGGGATCTGGCGGCTCCTGCCAGAGGGAAGACGACTTCCAGTTGAACTGGATCGCCAATACCCGAAAGACGAAGGTAGCGCCGATGGCGATGCCGGCGGCCGTGGTGGCCTCCATTTTGAATTCCACGGCGAGCAGCGCAAACAGCAGGCAGCCCCCGAAGGCGGCGAGGACATAAAACTGACCCGGCTTGAACATCAGGGGTTCGTCGCGCACCAACACGTCACGCAGCAAGCCGCCGCCCGCCGCGTTAATGACGCCCACCAGGATCGCCGCCGCCACGCTCAATCCCGCGTACAAGGATTTCTGCACGCCTACGACGGCGTAGGCGCCCAGGCCTAGCGCGTCGAGCCACGCGATAACCTTGTTGAAAGGAACGACCCGGGTCCGGATAAAGTGGGCGCCCACGCCCAACTTGTCGATCCAGGCAATCATCCGGTTGTCTCCTATGACCCGGTCCCGGAACAGGAACGCCACGCAACCCGCCAGCAGGATCACCAGAATGTATCGTGAATCCGTGGTGACCGCCGGAGGACCCTGCTGGATGAACAGTCCATCGCGAAGCAACCCGCCCCCCACCCCCGTGACAAAGGCCAGGGCGAACAGCCCAATCACATCGTAGCCGCGCTTGAGAGCGACCAGGCTGCCGGTGAGACCAAACAGAAACGTGGCGGCCAGATCGATCTCGATCGGCAGGATGAATTGACCTTTAAGCATGGCGCAGAATTAAACCGGGTCATCGAGTTCAGCGGTCGTTGGGGTTTTGCGATTCACAGCCGGAGCAGCCCGGGGGGCGCACGCATCTGACGCACGCCCCCCGGCGATATTCCTTTGTCAGAACAACGAGTAAACCAGACCGGTTTGGATTCTAAAGACGTCGCCGTAGAGCGCCATTCTTTTGGACTTTGTAGCCGTACAGTCCTTCCAGGCCGACACTCAGGTGCTTGCGGATTTGCCAGATAACATTCAAACTCCCATAATAGGTCTGGTGGTACGCTGCCGCGGTCTCGTCCTGTTCATTGGTCAGATTCACATACCCGAAGGTCGCCGTGGACCGCCACTTGTCGCACCACTGGTGCGTGTACCCTAACATGGGTGCCACGTACGGGAGTGCCCGCAATTGTCCGGCATTGTTGTAGCGCCGCGTCACCGCCGTTGAAACTGCCGTCAGGATTCGTCAAGGGGCGAAGTTGTCGTTGCAGAAGGCGAAAACACCCTTGCCGTAGGTGATTTGTCCCTGGAACGAGTCATGCTCAAAGACGCTCAGGCTGGTGGACAGATTCAATCCCCAGCCCAGGACGTTTTGGTTGCCGACTGCGGCTACGGAATTGTTCGCACCCAGTTCACGAAGGATCGTCGCCAATTGCACATGTCCCCACTTTGAGTTCTCCCAGCGGACGTTCATCCCGCCATCGGGCAGATGATTTACCGACGTTGCCGTCGCGCCGATTGCGCCGGCGGTGTCAATTTGCGCCGAAGGTTGTTGCACGCCGAAGTTCAACTGCCACTGGTCGCTCAGCGGCAGCATGTAGCGAACGGTTGCCTGACGGGCGAAGATGGCGGAATTCGGGCCTTCGAAATCCACCGTGTCCGGCCAGACGTCCGGGTCTTCAAAGATGCTGTAAGTAAACCCGGCAGTGACGTTGTAAAAATCGCCATACAACTGCTTGAGGCGATAAGTCATGCCGCTGCCACTCCCGAAGAAGTCGTTGTTATAATAGAACCGGAAATTTCCCGGGACACTCGGGGCCCGCACGTCCACGCTCAAACTTGAACCTTTGGCGGTCATGTTGAACTGCGCGCCTCCACCATAGCCATTTCCGGCCACGCCTTTAACCGGGATGGTCGCCGTCACAAACCGGTCTCCATTGCCGGAATTCCGGTTGTCCTCCATCATGTCCACCCGCGGTTTGGCATTGAACATGATGATGGCCGGCGTGTTGGGGATGGGAAAGTATCCCCGGTATTTGGGATCCAACGTCTCGTTGCCTGGCCGGGGCGCTGCTTCCTGTTGATCATTCAGGTTGTCACGGGGTGCCACCGGACTCGGATTCCCCACGATGGGTTCTGTGGGCACGGTGAACTGGACGCCCGCGACGGTGTTGGCGCCGGTGGCAGTCGCCGCCGGCGTTTCACTTTCCATGGCGGTGGTGTTGGTCGTCTGCGCCCGGGCTGCCAGGCCGCTCATCGTGAAAACGATGGCGCCGAACATCAGTGATTTTTCAATTATGCTTTTCATAATCAGTTTTCAGGTTTTGGGGGTTAATCAAATGATCCGAACAGGTCCAGGTCGAGCGAATTGACGATATAATTGATGGCTTCCGTGGCGCGCACGCTGTTGCCGGCGTCGTTGACCGGCGGTGAAAATCCCACGATGGCCATTTTGCCCGGCACGATCGCAACGATGCCGCCGCCGACACCGGTCTTGGCGGGCAGCCCGGCATTGTAGGCCCAGGCGCCCGATTCATCATAAAAGCCCGCCATCATCATGACCGCGAGAACGCGGGGAACGTACTTGGATTCAAGGCACCGTTCCTTGGTGATGGGATTGATGCCGCGGTCGGCGAGGGTGGCGCCCATGATCGCCAATTCCCTGGCTGTGACCCCGATCGAGCATTGTTTGGTGTAAACGTCAGTCGCTTCCGGCGGATCGCAGAAGAGGTTGCCGTTATTGTAAAGGATCCAGGCGATACCGCGATTGCGGAAATTCGAGTCCGCCTCCGATTTGTAGACCTCGTCAATCAGCTTGAGCGGTTCGCCGGCGAACTTGCTCTGATACCCGAGAATCTTGTCCCAACGCTGGTCGGCGTTGGTGGCCTGGACCATGCTGACAGCGGCGATCGCGCCGGCATTGACCAGCGGATTGATCGCCTTGTTGTTGTGCATCCCGAGGGCGACTACAGAATTGAACGGCATGCCCGTCGGTTCGACGCCGATTTTCTCGAAGACCGCTTTTTCACCCGACTCCTCCATGATCTGAGCGAGGGTGAAGACCTTCGAGCAGGACTGAATGGAGAAGGCGTAGTTGGTGTCGCCGGCGCTGAATATTTTGCCATCAACGGTGACAATGACGACGGCGAACAAGTTGGACGGAACGCTGGCCAGGTAGGGAATATAGTCGGCGTTCTTGCCCGTGGTGTCGCCTTTGAATTTGTCATATGCCTCGTTCACCACGCGTTGCAGGTCACTATCGGTGATGGGGACTGTGCCGGAGACCGGCGCGATGGAAGTAGCAGTGTTGACTGGCGTCATGGCTGATCCGGCGGGGGCTTCCTTGGTGGCCGGCACCTGCGCGCAACCGGTGAACCCGGACAGTGAAACCGCCAACAAGACCGCGTACAATTGGCGGAGACAAGGTTTAGTGGCCTTTGATTTCATAGAATTGATTTATGATTTTTATATAGGGGGTGATGGTGCATTTGATGT
Source organism: uncultured Verrucomicrobiae bacterium (assembly GCA_963708525.1). GTDB lineage: Bacteria > Verrucomicrobiota > Verrucomicrobiia > Limisphaerales > UBA11358 > UBA11358. Next base: position 23,313 of record CAVPTH010000025.1, read on the forward strand.
GACGCCGGCTTAATACTCCATGAAATACTCTTGCAGTTTCGCGGGATCACTGGTTTTGGTAAGACCCAGCATCAGGAGAATGCGGGCCTTCTGCGGATTCAATTCCATTGCCGCGATGAAACCCAGCTTGTCGTCGTTCACTTCCACATTGCGAACCACCAGACCGCTGCCGGTGCGCGTGGCGCGCACGACGGCAACGCCCTTTTTGGCTGCATCGGAAAGCGCGGCAATCATCGCATCGGTGCTGTTTCCGTCGCCCACGCCAGCCAGGACGATGCCCTTCACGCCCTGTTTGACGAGGAAGTTGACAACGTCGGGACCGACATTGGCGTAGGAATAAACGATTTCCACGCGCGGAAGATCGCTCACTCCCATGCCCTCCACCGAGAACTCGCTGTTGGTCCCGTGGCGGGTGTCGTTCTTCCAGAAGAAATGCGCGTTGCCCACGTTCATGACGCCGGCGCGGCCGCGGTTTGGCGAATGGAACGTGTTCAGTTCCGTGCTGTTCATCTTCTGCGCCTCGCGGGCGTAATGGATCTCGTCATTGAGCACGACGACCGGGCCCAGGCCGCGGGCTTCAGGATTGGCGGCCAGCGCGACGGCATTGTAAAGGTTCGCCGGGCCGTCGGCGCTGATGGCCGTGGCGGGACGCATGGACCCGACCAGCACCACCGGCTTGTCGCTCTTCACCACGAGGCTGAGGAAGTAGGCGGTTTCCTCCATCGTGTCGGTGCCGTGGGTGATGACGACGCCGTCAACATCCTTTTCCGCGAGGACTTCGTTGACGCGTTTGGCGAGTTTGAGCCACACCTCGTGGTTCATGGTCTGGCTGCCGATGTTGGCCACCTGTTCGCCGCTCAAGTCGGCAACGTCCTTCAGCTGGGGGACGGCGTTGATGAGGTCGTCCACCGAGAAGCTGCCGGATTTGTAGCCGACCTCCGACTTGCTGGTTTGCGCGCCGGCGATGGTGCCGCCGGTGGCGAGGATTACGATTTTGGGTTTGGCCTGGGCGGCGATGGAAAACATCAAAGCCATCACCGTCACGAGGCAGAACAGGTATCTGGTTGTTTTCATATTCATTTTATAGGTTGTGGGTTTGGAATTTGTTTTTGGTTAATTTGGTTTAAAATTGCGTCCATTAAATTTCAGGCCGCCCGGGTTTTCTTCGCGGCCTGCCATTCGGCTACGTAGGCTTGCGCCGTTTCCCGGAGGAACTGGCCGATTTTCGGGTAGGTATCCTCGGCGAGGTTGGCGAGCGAGACGCGGACGGACCATTCCGGTCCGCCGAAACCGCCACCGGGCATGAGCACGATGCCGCTATGCTCCGCCAGCCGGAAGAGCACATCGATGCACTCGTAATTCTTCCGGAGGAACCCGGCAAAATCCGGCCCGTAGGCCTTCTCGGCCCACACCATCAGATCGAGTTCGACATAATAGTAGGCCCGGTTGCTGTCCTCCGGCAACGTCAGGCCAAGCCCGTCAAACAGCGCATGCCACCGGCGGCGACAGATGAGCTGGCAGAGGTTCTTGTAGCTGTCCGCCTTGTCGAGCAGCGTGAAGGACGAGAACAGCATCATCTGGATTTGCGACGGCAGCGACAGTCCGGCGGTGTGGTTTAGCGCCACCATCCGGCTGTCCGCCACCATGCGGTCAATGAACTTCACTTTTTCCGGCTCCAGCGTGATGGGGCTGTACCGGTGGTTCAGCCGGGCGCGCACCTTGGCGGGCAGCTTCGCAATCATCTTGTCGAAGATGTTGTTCTGGTGGACGGCCACCACGCCCAGGCGCCAGCCGGTGCAGCCGAAATGTTTCGAGTAGGAATAGACGCAAATCGTGTTCTGCGGCAGTTCGGCCATCGCCGAGCGGAAACCGGGCACGAACGTGCCATAAACGTCGTCGGTGATGATGATGAGATCGCGGCCGCTTGTTCTTCACCAGCTTCACCAGCCGCCGCATCGACTTGCCGCTCATGGCGCAGGACGGCGGGTTGCTGGGATTCACGAGGAAGAACGCCTTCACCCGCTTGTTGGCGAGCTTGTCGATTTCCGCGTCCGAGTACTGCCACGTGTGGCTGCCGTCCTTCCGGTATTCCAGTGCCGCATCGATGTGGACCACCTTGAAAGCAAAGCGGTCCATGTGGGCGATCTCGATGTACGGCGTGAACGTCGGCACCGCCAGGGCGATGGTGTCGCCGCGATGCAACAGCTCGTTCTGCATCAGCGTGTCGAAGATGTAGCACATCGCCGCGGTGCCGCCCTCGACGGCAAAGATGTCGAACCTGCCGGCGGGCGGGCGCCGGTCGCACATCTCCCGGGCGAGGAATTCATGCACAATGCGTTCGCAGCAGCGGAGCATCCGGCCGGGCACGGGATACAGGTCGCCGATGATGCCCTGGGCCAGTTCGTAGGCGAAGGCGTCGGCGTCGAACTTGAGTGTCTTGGTGCCGTAATCCCAGGTATCGCGGAGCAGCTTGATGCCGGGGGCTTTGGGATTTGATTTAAGGAATTCCTCGAAGCGGCCGGCCAGGCCGGGAGTTTTGGCAATCTGGCGGCCCGCGTCGGGAATGGTGAGGCCGCGGCGGGATTCCTCGAGGCCGAAGCGGAGGAGCGTTCCGAAGGCATCGCGCGGCGTGGTGCAGATCCAGTTCGGGTTGCCGCGGCCGGCGTCGAGGAACTGGGCCACCTCATCGCGTTCGGCGACCTTGGCGAGTTTGATCAGTTCATCCTTCAGTTCGAACGGGCTGAGTTTGAGCAGCGCCTGCTGGTGGGCGCGGGGGGTGGAGGCTTTTTTCGGCATAATGGTTTACGGGTTTGTGGTGTTGGGTTTGTTCATCTCGTAAAGGCGACAATGACCGGTCCCCACACGGCGAGGAGGACGTTGGAGATGGCGTAGGTCACGGTGAAACCGAGCACGGGCGTCATGCTGTCGGTCTCCTCATTCGCCGCATTCAGAGCCGCCGCAACGGTCTGTCCGCCGCGCAGCGCGCCCAGCAGCACGACCGGATGGAGCTTCAGCACAAACCGCCCGAAATAAAGCGCGACGAACAGCGGAATGATCGTCACCGCGGCTCCGGCGATAAGCAGGGCGACACCCTGTTGCTGAATCGCCGCGACGGCTTTCGTGCCGGCGGAAAGTCCGATAACCGCGGCAAAGGCGCTCAAGCCGAACTCGGACAAAATCCATTGCGCCGGCTGGGGCATGGCGCCGAAGACCGGATAGCGCGCGTGCAGCCATCCGAAGCACAGGCCGGACACGAGCACGCCGCCGCCCACACCCAACGTCAGCGGGAATGCCGCCCACAGTCACCGATAGCAGCCCGACCAAAGTGCCCACGACAATGGCCAAGGCGTGGTAAGCCAGGTCGCTTTTGCCGCCCGGCGGCTCAGCGCGCCCCACGAAGGTGGCCACGCGTTCCACTTCACTCGGCCGGCCGGCCAGTTCACAGACATCCCCGCGTCGCACGATGGTGTTGGCCAGAATCGGCAACGGCAGGCCCTGGCGTTTGAGGCTGAGCAGATAAACCCCTTCCATGTTTTTCACGCCGATCGAATCGCGGACCTGCATGCAGCGTTTTGCCGACGATGTGTCCGTTGGTGATCACCACACTGGAGACTTCCAGGGCGAACGAAAGCGCTTCCTTGCTTTCCACCTCCGGGCCGATCGCTTCGCCCGCGGCCATCACCGCTTTGAGCAGCCCGGAGAGGCCGACGATGTCGCCGGCTTGCAACACCGTGTCCGGCTTCGGTTCAATGGCCGTGTCGCCGCGGAGGATTCGCTCGATGGACGCCCGCTCAAACTGTTGCGTCAGTTCGCCTGCCTTGCGGTTGGCCGCCTTGCCTGCGACCACCTCGAATGCGCGGGCAACCACCGGCCGGAAAGGCGTAATGTAACCGGGCCGGGAAACCTGGCCGCCGCCGGACAATTGGACTTCCAACTCGCGCGCCGCCTTCTTCACATCCACGCCCATCAATCGGGGCGCGACGCTGCGCACAAAGATGATGACGCCGACCGTGCCGAAGACGTAGGTGATGGCAAACCCCACGGCCATCTGACTGGTCAATTGGTTGACCTGGTCCGCCGGCAACCCCAGCCGGGTGAGCGCGTCGCCCGCCGTGCCCATCATCGCGGTCTGCGTCAGCGCGCCTGAGCCGAGTCCCGCGGTAAAACCTTTGCCAAAACCGCACAGGTGCGCGATGACCAGCACCACGATCAGGGCGGTCAGGCAATGGACCACCGACGAGGCACGAGTTTGATCGAGGAACGGTTCAGGCCGCCGAAGAATTCCGGGCCGCTCCGGAAGCCGACGGAATAGATGAACAGCGCAAAGCAGACGGCCTTCAAGGCGTCCGGCAGGGTGACATCCAATTGCCCGATCAGGAGCGCCACGATCAGCGAGCCGGCCACGCCGCCGAGGCTGAACCCTTTAACTTTCACCCGGCCCAGGAGATACCCCAGGAACAATGAGATGAAGAGTGCGATCTCCGGATCCGATTTAAGAATATGTTTCACTAAATCCATAAATGTTTTTTCGGAGGACGGCTATTTTGCTTTTCGGCGTTTCAGTACTTCCGGTTTGAGCAACTTCAATCCGGCGGCGGCGTGGTAGCCATGGATTTCCTTCACATCGAGCTTGCGCATGAAGGTGATGATCTCCGGGGTGATGACCTGGCCGGGGGCCATGATCGGAAAACCGGGCGGATACGGGATGACGAAGTTGGCCGACACCGCGTCGCCGCGTTTCACGCGCGCGTCCAGTTCTTTGCTGTCCAGTTTCAGGTGATCGCAATTGGCCTCGTCGTAGGCCAGGAAGAACGGCGTGCGCATGTCGCCTTCGTTGGTTTTCGACCTCGGGTTCTCGCGGAAGACATCATGGAAGCGGCTGAAGTTCGGCAGCTTGGGCACGTCGTGGCAGAGGCTCTTCACACGGGCGTCGAACGCGGCTTTCTCCCCGGGATCCTTCGCCAGCCGCCGGTCGAGGTCCCGCGCGATGTCCGCGAGCACCTTGATGAGATAGGCGATGTCGCTGCGCGTGTTGTTGATGTTCGACTGGAGCAGGATGCTGTTGCGCGAAGTCTTGTTGAGCTGGATGTCGAACTTGTTTGCCAGGTACGTCTTGAACGCCGTGCCGTCGAAGCCCGCGGTGCCGCACAGCAGCGTGATGCGCGTCGGATCGAGCACAAACTCGTCCGTTTCCCACGCGTCGTGCATGGTTTTCCACGTCGCGCCCGGCGCGTGAAAGTCTTCAAAGCCGCTGGCGCGGTGCCCGCCTGGCACCATATCCGCATTGGTGGCGATGCGGAAATATTTGGAGATGAGCGGGTGGTTGTTGACCTCACGGCGCAGCATCAGGGCGAGCTCGATGGAGCGCATCACCAGCTCATAGCCCTCCAGCTCGGCCTGGCGGCGGGCAATGTCGAGCGAAGCGATGATCTGCAGGTTGGGCGATGTGCTGGTATGGGTGAAGAAGGCCTCCTCGAACGTCGCCTCGGTGCTCTCCCAGCAATCGTCATTGACCATGATGTAGGAACCTTGCCGGAAGCAGGAGAGCGACTTGTGCGTCGAGGTGGTGGCATAGACGCGCAGCTTCACCGCATCGGGGTCGGGCAGCAGGTGAATGTCGAGGAGCTTCGGGTTTTTCGGATCAATTTTCCCGTGCTTTTTCTTGAACGCCTCATACTCCGCGCGATAGGCGGGACTGGCGTAACGTTCGCGGAGGGCTTCGCACGCGCCCATCGCGGAGCGGCGGCGGTGGAACGGTGAGAAACGCGAGTAGGCATACCAGGCCTCATCCCACAGGAAGACGATGTCGGATTTGATGGCCAACACCTCCTCCATGAAACGCGGCACGTTGTAGACGTGGCCGTCGAACGTGCAGTTGGTGAGCAGCAGCATCCGCACGCGATCCAGTTTCCCCTCCGCCTTGAGATCCAGCAGCGTCTGCTTGATGGAGCGGAGCGGCACTCCGCCATACATGGAATACTGCATCAGCGGATACGCCTCGACATAGAGGGGTTGGCCGCCGCAGAGCACGAGACCGTAGTGGTGCGACTTGTGGCAGTTGCGGTCCACGAGCACGATGTCCCCGGGCCGCACAATCGCCTGCACGGCGATCTTGTTGGAGGTCGAGGTGCCGTTGGTGGCGAAGAACAGCTTCTGCGCCCCGAAGCAGCGCGCGGCCTTCTCCTGCGCGACCTTGATGTTGCCGGTGGGTTCCAGCAAGGAATCGAGGCCGCCGGTGGTGGCGGAGGATTCGGCGAGGAAGATGTTCGTGCCGTAGAAATAGCCGAAGTCGCGGATCCAGTGCGATTTGAAGACCGACTTGCCGCGCGCGACCGGCAGGGCATGGAATGTGCCTATCGGTTTGCGCGCGTAGTTTTTCAGGTTGTTAAAATACGGCGTGTCATAACGGTCGTTGACGCCTTCGAAAAGGGAGAGGTGCAGCTCCATCAGGTCTTCGATGCCGTAAAAAATGCGGCGGATGTTTTTTGAGTCGAGCCGGCTGGCCATCTTTTCCACCCCGCGATCCACGACCAGATAAACGTCCAGTTCCGGGCGGAATCCGCGGATGACCCTGGCGAGCGTGACGCCATAGTCCTGCGGGGCGACGGCGGCGGCATCCAGCTTGAGATGTTCCTGCAAATATTCGCGGAGCAGCGGTGCGTGGAGGCGTGTCTGAAAGCCGAAGTTGTCCTGAATGATGATCGCCTGAATGTTCGGGTTCAACACCGTGCCGAGCACGGCGTCTTCGAAGCTGGTGGCCACGACGAGTTCATAGACGAACGGATCCTCGGGCCGGCGAAGTTTGCGCCACTCGTTTCGGGCCTGGCGGATCTGCTCGGGCGTGCCGTTGTCCGTGACCACGAGCACTTCGAAGTAGGGCTTGGTAATGTCTTCACCCTCGAAGTAATCCTTAAAAATCCGTTCGCCCGATTCGCCTTCGGCTTCTTCGCCCGCCTTCCACGCGCTGGTGCTGCGGCGATAGGTGCCGTTGCGCAACGCCCGGCCGATGCGGGTGGCCAGGCGGCAGAACCCGGCAAAATCACCGCGCTCGAACAAATCCTTGAGCGCGGCCATCAAGGTATCGCCCGGATAGGCGTGAAAGGTTTCCAGGGGTTCCAGGCTGGCGAGCAGCTGCCCGATTTGCGCCCGCGCCTCGGCCGAGGGCTTGCCGGTTCCGGCCGTGGCGACGAGAGCTTCGGCGGCATGGCCGAGTTCGCACCAGCGATCGAACCGCGCTTCGGACGCGCTGAACAGGCCGTGCTTCAGTCCCGGGGCGGGCGCAGGAGATTGGATTTTGGCAGGCATATCAGTATGAGGTTGCAGGTTTGAGTTGGAAGATCGTTTCACTTCTTATTCATCAGCAAGACGATGACCACGCCCCAGGTGATGAGCAGCACATTGCCCACGGCGTAGGTGATGGTGTAGCCCAGCGCGGGGACCTTGCTTTTGGCCTCGTCTTGAATGGCGCCCAGGGCCGCGGTGGTGGTGCGGGCCCCGGCACAGCAGCCGAGAACGATGCCGGGGTGCATCTTGAAAATATACTTGCCGGCATAGATGCCAATGACGAAAGGCAGGGTGGTGACAAACACGCCCCACAGGAAGAGACTGATGCCGGCCGCCTTGAGCCCCGCTACGAAAACCGGCCCGCAACTGATGCCCACCACGGCGATGAAGGCGGTCAGGCCAATGTTGTTGAACACCCAGAGCGCCGGCGCGGGAATGCGCCCGAAAGTCGGGTTCACCGAGCGCAGGTAACCGCAGACCAAGCCCGCCATCAGCGCACCGCCGCTGGTGCTCAGGCTGAGCGGCACCTGGCCGACATGGATGGTGAGTGCGCCAATCAGCGCGCCAATCACGATGCCCAAGCCCATGAACACGACGTCGGTTTTCTCGGTCACCCGGTCGGCATATCCCAATCTCTTGGCTGCTTTCTCCACCTCTTCCACGGGCCCGATGAGTTGAACCACGTCGCCACGGTCCACTTTGGTGCCGGGATTAAAAGGCATTTCCTGTCCGGTGCGAATGAGCTTGCGGAGAAAGACGCCGCGAACTTCCTGGGCCGCTTCCGATTGTCGGATGTCCAGCAGGGTCTTTCCGACAAACGCCTTGTTCGTGATCACCACATCGAGCATTTGGATGGGGACATCGAACAACTCGCGGTCTTCCACCTCCGGACCCAGGTCGGCTTCGATTTTTAATAATAATTCGCGCGGGCCGGCCAGTCCCAGGACGTCACCGGGCCGGATAACCATTTTCGGGTCGGCGGTGCAAATTTTGGATTCCTGCCGGAGTCGCAGGATAAACACGCGCGGTACGGTAAACTGCGCTTCAAATTCAGCGATTGTTTTGCCAGCCAGCTTTGAACCTTCCTGCATTTTATAAGCCCGCGTGGTCAGGCGGCGGTAGGCCGACAACTGGCCTTCGGCGTCGGCTGAACCGCCCATCTTCGCCTCGTATTCGGCGCATTCCTTGGCCAGATCCACCCGCAGCAGTTTGGGTCCGACGGAGGCCAGGAACCAGGCCGAGCCGGCTGTGCCGAACAGGTAGGTGACGGCATAAGCCACCGGCATGGCGTCCACCATTGCTTTTTGCTGCTCGGGGGGAAGCCCGATCTGGCCCAAGGTATTGCCAGCTACCCCGAGCACCGCCGAAATCGTACAGGCACCGGACAACAATCCGGCAGCCTGACCGATATTGTAACCGGCGAGCTTGGCCGCCACGAACGTCGAGAAAAGGCAGGCGACGCACAAAATCACAGCGAAAAACACCTGCGGCAGTCCGTCGCTTTTCAGACCGCGGAAAAATTGCGGCCCGACGCTATAGCCGACGGCGAAGAGGAACATCAGAAAGAACACCGATTTTACATTGGGCGAAATCGTGATGTTCAATTGCCCGATCAACACCCCGGCCAGCAGCACGCCAGTGACGTTGCCGAGGCTGAATTTGCCCAGCTTCACGCCTCCGATCAGGAAGCCGAGAGCGAGGGCCAGAAAGATGGGGATCTCAGGATTGCTCCTCAAGGTGTCGAACAGCCAGTTCATTATGGGATGGTTCATAAGTTGTCTGGTTGAGATGGTGTCGGGCGCGAGCTAACTGTGCTTGGTTCAGCCATTTTCATTAGAATCATTGTATTGTTAAAAAATTACAATCAGTATTTCGACTGGACAAATCAACCAGCCGCCGCGGATAAACAATATCCCCGACGATTCCTCTTTTGGCAGCCGCCAGGCGACGGATTAAATTCCGTTTCCCATTCCGGGCGGTTCCGGGAACCGGATTTTATTCGGATTTCTTGTCTGTCTTTTCCAGCGAGACTGCCAACGCTTCGGTGAAGACGATGACAACGGTTTCTCCGATGCGCACTTTCGTCAGGCGCGAGGGGTCGGCCACCCGCGCGGTCAGATAGCGCCCCAGCGGGCCTTTGACGGTGACGGTCTGCGCGGGGCGGTTCAGCGCTTCAATCGTCGTGACGACTTTGAACTGGCGCGCAACACCGGCGGCCGGCATCTCACCCTTCGGGGATTTACCGCCGGCAGTCATGATGACCAGTGGATGCGCCGCTTCCTCTGCCGTCGGCTTGCGGATCTCGGCGGCCAGGGAAACGAGATAGTCCACACGGACAAAATCACCGACCTTTACTTCGTTCAGGCGCTTTACCGCATCGCTGACGGTGATAGTGACCTCGTTACCCTCCGGCCCTTTCAAGGTGACTTCACGGTTGGTCAGGTTGATGGCGGTGACCTCGGCGGTCAACGTGGCATGCACGGTCTCGACGCGGCCCATGGGTGTTTCCTTGGACGTCTCTGTTTCCTGTGCCAACAAACTTTGGACCTGGCTGGCAGCCAACAATGCGGCACAAACGATGGTATAACGGACTATATTTTTCATAGTATATGTTAATGAGGATTGCTCTGGTTGTTTGGGTGGTGTGGTGTTGAAAAATCATTTCTTCAGCAATTCTTTTTTGGCGGCGGCAAGTTCTTTCAGTTTGTCCGGTCCGACCTTTGGGATACTCCAAATCCAATTCCGCCAGCGTATCAATCACTGCCGAGGCGACGACGATGCGGGAGAACCATTTGTTGTCCGCCGGCACGATGTACCACGGCGCCTGCCGGGTGGCGGTGTGGCGGATCGTGTCCTCGTAGGCCTTCTGATAATCGTCCCAGTAGCCGCGCTCGGCCATGTCCGAGCTGGAAAATTTCCAGTTCTTTTCGGGCCGTTCCAGACGCTCCAGGAATCGCTTTTTCTGTTCCTTTTTGGAGACATGCAGGAAGAATTTGACGGTGAGGATGCCGTTGTTCGCAAGGTAGCGTTCAAAGGCCCGGATGTCCCGAAAACGATTTTCCCAAACGTCCTTGCCGATGCAGCTGACGGCGGTATTTTTTGTTTCTGCAGAAATTCCGGATGCACCCGTACGACGAGCGTTTCCTCGTAGTAACTGCGGTTGAAGATGCCGATGTGGCCGCGATTGGGCAGGCATTTCGTGCACCGCCAGAGGTAGTCGTGGTCCAGGTCCTCGGCAGATGGCGATTTGAAGGAATACACCTGGCAGCCCTGCGGATTGACGCCGGACATGACGTGTTTGATGGCGCCGTCCTTGCCCGCGGCGTCCATGGCCTGAAAAATCAGCAACAGTGCCCATTTGTCATACGCGTAGAGTTTGTCCTGCAATTCGGCCAGCACCCGCACGCCGTTGGCCAGCGCTTCCTTGGCGCGCGGCTTGTGTTCATCCTTGAATCCCAGGGTGTCATGCGGTTTGAAATCCTTGAGCCGGAATTTGTCGCCGTCGGTCACGCGGAACGCGTGCGCAAACTTCCGCGCGCGTTTGATGAGTTCTTTGGTCTTCATGATTGTGCGTAGCGGCTTTCGGCAGTAAGACGGCTCTTCATTTCCCGAGGTTTGCGGCGCTCTGCCGAGGCGCCGCTACCACAAATCAGCCAGCATTGCACTCCGGCGGTTTGACTTTACCGGCCAATGCCGCGCAGTGCCTGCTCGATTAATCACTAACTGCCGATCCAAGACGCGAGAAACTACATTTCTAGCGCACCGATCTGAAACAACTCACGGCGAAACATGCTCCCGAATACAATAATGCACTTAACCTAAATGCTTGAACCATGCCAACGTATGAAGAAAAGACTGGCAACACTTCGTAGTGCATTTGTTGACAAGCAGTTTGAAGCGAAAATTGTGGTCAGGACCGGATCGGAATCAAAGGTGATAAAGGTCGGCAAAGCGTCCTTCAGTCGGTATTCCGTCCTGCCCCGCCATACGTTTCCCGTGACCACTTTCGGTTTGGTCAGGTTCCAATCATGTTGCGTAGGGCTTTAGTAATCAGGCAACACGGTTGCTTTTGTTGTGTGTTGCAAGTCAGATTGTCATCAGTCAGGGTATGGAAATATGGTTGTGCCAGCCTTAGGACTTTGACATTATCGACTTAGCTTCAACCTGTGTGACCCAGGCGAGAGGCTGCATCAGGCGGGTAAAGGTGTGATGCTATTTGGCGTAGTTTGAGACGAGTCGGTTGATCTGTTGTGTCAGGCCGAAATTCCCGACCGTTCCATAACGCAGGTGAAAACAACAAAACCACGAACAATTGTCCGATGAACGACGTGGAACAGGTCCCGGAAATGGAACTGAAGGAATGGTCGCAGTTCGAATCACTCCTGGCGGAGCTGTCCACCCGCTTTCTCAACCTCGCTCCCGACCAAGTCGATTCCGCCATCGAAGATGCCCAGAGGGTTTTCTGCCAACGCCTCGGCCTCGATCGCTCGAGCTTGTTCCAGTATGTGGATGTGGAAACGGGCGCCAGCATACTGCTGCTGACGCATATTTATCAGCACCCGGATCTGCCCTTTCCGCTCCTGAAGCGGAAGGACCCCTTGCTGCGGTCCCAGAGTTACTGGCTTACCGCCGGCCAGGCACCATCCGCGGAGCTCGTCAGTATTAATGCCAAGGTGATGTTCCCCTGGTTCTATGCCAAACTCGAGCGCGGACAAACCGTCGTCGTTCCCGACGTGTCGATGCTCGGGGAGGAAGCGTCTGAGGACAAAAGGAACCTGGGGCTCTACCGAACAAAATCCACAGTTGTCGTTCCGTTGTTCGTTGGCGGCGTCTGGCTGGGCGTCCTGAGTTTCAGCACGGTGCGTCAGCGGCAGAACTTTCCGGACGACCTGGTAAAGCGCTTTCAATTCCTCGCCGACGTATTTACCAACGTGCTCGCCCGGAAACGGGCCGACGAAGCGTTGCGCGACAGTGAGGCGCGCTTTCGGATCATTGCCGATTCTGCGCCCGTGCTCATCTGGATGGCCGGACCGGACAAGCTCTGCACCTTTTTTAACAAGCCCTGGTATGATTTCACCGGCCGCTCCGTGGAGCAGGAGACCGGCAACGGCTGGACCGAGGGGGTGCATCAGGATGATCTTCCGGCCTGCCTCAAGACCTATGTCGGGTCGTTCGACGCACACCGGCCGTTCATCATGGAGTATCGCCTCCGGCGGCACGATGGCGAGTATCGGTGGATTTCTGACACCGGCGTGCCTCGTTACCACGCCGACAGGACGTTTGCGGGTTACATTGGTTCCTGTGTGGATATCACCGAACGCAGACAGACCGAAGAGAAGCTGCGCAAATCCCTGGCTGAAATTCAGAGGTTGAAGGAGCAGTTGCAGGCGGAAACTGAATATCTCAGAGCGGAAATCAAGGTGACTCAACCCGGTGGCGCCATTGTCGGCCAGAGCGGAGTGATCAAGCAGGTCCTTCACCAGGCCGGACAGGTGGCGCCGACGGATTCGACGGTGTTGATTTGCGGCGAAACCGGCACGGGCAAGGAACTCATCGCCGATGCCATCCACTCGCTCAGTCCGCGCAAGGGCCGGTTGATCGTCAAGGTCAATTGTGCGGCGCTGCCCCAGCCCCTGGTGGAAAGCGAGTTGTTTGGCCGGGAGAAGGGAGCGTATACCGGCGCTTTGGCCCACCAAGTTGGCCGCTTTCACATCGCCGACCAGTCAACCATCTTTCTCGACGAAGTGGGCGAATTTTCACTCGAAGTTCAGGCCAAGTTGCTGCGGGTTCTTCAGGAAGGCCAGTTTGAACGACTGGGCAGTCCCCAGGACCATCAAAGTCAATGTGCGCCTGATCGCCGCCACCAATCGTGACCTGGCCGAAGAGGTGCGCAAGGGGCGGTTTCGCCAGGACCTGTTTTATCGGCTCAATGTGTTTCCGATCACGATTCCCCCGTTACGCGAACGGGTGGAAGACATTCCCTTGTTGGTCTGGACTTTCCTGGAGGAATTTTCGATGCGGATGGGCAAGAAGATCATGAAAGTTCCCCGCAGAGCCATGGAAACACTCCAACGCTATTCCTGGCCCGGTAATGTGCGGGAGTTGCGCAATGTCATTGAGCGCAGCGTGATTATCAGTTCCGGCGAAACGTTAAAAATCGCCCATTTTCAAGAATTGCTGCAAACGGACCAGCCCCAGACTCTCGCCGCTAACGAACGCGAACATATTCTTAGAATCCTCGAGACAAGCCAGTGGCGTATCAAGGGGCGCTCCGGTGCTGCCGACAAGCTCGGATTGAAGCCTTCCACGCTTTACACCCGGATGCAAAAATTAGGTATTCCTAACCGCCACCAAAAAGACGGTATTCGGACTTAAAGACGGCATTCCGTCCTTGGATTCATCCCGGTAATAAGAAATTCCATTATCAGATGGCGGAATAATGTTTTCGTAATCACGGTATTGCACACATTGCCATCAAGTTCCGTACTCATGGCACGGTTCTGGCATGTTACTTATTGATGGTCGTCTCAACTCTACGACTTTTTCCGTCCAGCGAACAGCGTCGACATGTGCTCAGTGTCTTCCGTTCGGTGCAGGGGCCGGTGCAGGCTCTGGCACATTGTTTGAGCAGCCGGCTGTTTGAGGAGGATGGCGGGGATGAGGGAATTTTGTACGTTGAACAGTGGGATTCCGAGCCGGAATTATATCAACACCTCCGCTCCGACCTCTATAACCGGGTTCTGGCCATTACCGAATTGTCACGCACTCAGCCCGAGTTTCATTTTTATTACGTGAAGGAGTCGCGGGGGATGGAGCTGATCGAGTCTTTGAGAACCAAAAAATTTAACGGGCAGGACGAAAATAACTACCCGGACTTATAAGCGCTGTAATGGTCGGTATGGCCAATCGGATTCCGCCTGCGACAAGTGGCGATACATTTTCCCATGGAAACCATGGTGCAAAACCGGAACAACAGGGTTGAAGCGGTTCCTCCCTTCAGCCCTGTTGATTCCGAGACGCTCCGGGAAACAAAAACACCCTGGCACCGCGTCCGAAAACTTTGACCGTCCTGAATTAAAAACAACCATTTGAACAAACCGAAAATCAGCCGATGAAAATGATAAATCTAAAACTGGTGATGACCCTGTTGGTTCCCGCGGCCTTACTGACGCTCAGTTCCTGTTCATCAACTTCACAAAACAGTTCCACTGAGGCGACGGGAAATACTGCGGTCACGACTGACGAAGGGCAGGCGAAGATCGTCCTTAACTCGGTGACCGCCACGGCCACGGTGGAATCCATCAATGCCACCAACCGCGAAGTCGTTCTTCGCCGTGAAGACGGCAGCCTGACCTCCTATATCTGCGGACCGGATGTCCGCAACTTCGGTCAGATCGAAGTCGGCGACCGGGTCAACGTCACCCTGGCCGACGAGCTGGCGGTCGCCCTGGTCGAAGGCAGCCTGCCCCCGGCCAGCCGTCCAGTCAACCGTGGTGGTGCGGGCGCCGGTGGGAGCCAAGCCGGGCGGCAAGGTGATGGACACGGTTGGTTTCACGGCCCGGGTGGTGACCGTGGATTACGAGCAACGCCTGGTGACCCTCCTGATGCCGGATGGCCACAATAAAACGGTCAAGGTGGGACCGGACATCAACCTGGCCAAGGTGAATCCAGGCGATAATGTGGGTGTGCGGCTTACCCGGGCGATGATCCTCACGGTTGGAAAACCCTGAGGCGGGCACCGGGAAGTGGCGCAACCCAAGCCACGGACCAAATCCGTTTCGGAGATGTATTGGAACAATGACGGCCCGGTAGTTGCTGACCGGTTATCGTCAACCATTAAACATGCCCCTCCAACTACAAATTATCCGGGCTCACGAATTCATCCGGGTGGGTGCACGCGGTCGTTTTGATGTGGCCGCCAGCAGGGCGGCGTTGGCCGAACTGGCACGCGCGTGCCGAAAACGCGGTGTTCATCAGGCCGTCCTTGATCTGCGTGCCTTGAAACCGGGTCCGGTGCCGGTGTTCAAGCCCACCGACCTGGTGACGCTGGTGTCCACGTTCCATGCCATCGGGTTCACCAAAAAGCACCGGCTGGCCGTGCTTTACAGTGCCGACCCTCACCGCCGGGCCAGGCTGTTTGCTTTCATCAGCCGGATGAAGGGCTGGAACGTCGGGGCATTTCAAAATTTTGAGGAGGCGCTGGCATGGCTCGCGCATAATAAACCGGCCGATCTCGAAACAGATACCCGGCAACAGAAAATCCCGATCAAAATAACCCGGGCGCGAGCTTCGAGGCCGCTGACCAACCGCAGTGTCGGCAGCAGGGCTTATGCTGGATCCAGCCGACCAGCGGCTGCCTAGGGCAAATTCAAAATAATGTAGCCGCCGACGTGAGTCGGCGGAGACTAAGAGAAGGGGAGTAATATAGCGCGAACTCAGCATGGAGCCGCTTAATCCTGCAAATCCTGTTCATCCTGTCCGAAGTTGTTTGAGACAGGATTAACAAGATTAACCGGATGCGAAAAATTCCTGTCAATTCTGTTTAACTACGCTCGCCTCGTTAGTCACTGTCCGGTTTTAGCTACCTCCACGGCGAAAACATAAGTCGGGCCGAACATGTTTGAGCGGAAGACGACCCACTTTCCGTCCGGGGTGAAATTGACGTTCGGTTCGAGATGGTAGTTGTGTTTGGACAGGTTCACCAGGCGTTCCGCTTTAACCGTTCCAGTTTGAATCGGGCTGTTGGAATCGGTTTTTGTTCCTGCCGGGGCAGGGGCGGGAACCGGCCGGAAAAGATAAACCCATTTCCCGTCTTTGGCGTGAGCCACCATGTTATCCGCTCCACCATCGCCGGCGAACACCGAGCCATCCGGCGAAATATTGTAGTGCACCGACCAGTCTTCGCGTTCCAGGTGATACCGGAGGCGTTTGCCGGTGGCGATTTCGTATCCCGCCAGCCAGAAGTTTTCGCCGCGCGGCGTTTGCAGGTCATACCAGATCCATTTGCCGTCAGCGCTGAAGAATTCATGTCCGGCGATTTCCCTTTCCATCGTGCGCGGTTGGATTTCTTTTAAGCCGGTCCCGTCGGTTCGTATAATCCAGATACGATCCACCAGGTCCCACGGGCCTTCATGACAAAACATGAGCAGGGACGGGTCCGTCGGTGAAAATTGCACATGGTTCAGCCAATTGGTGGACCGGCCAAAGATTTTCAAGGCACCGGTTTTAATATTGAGGGTGAAGAGTGCCATTGGCGTGTGTGCCTCCAGACGCCGCAACATCCAGGCTCCCTTGCTTTCGCCGGGTTTTTGCAGGACCGGCTCGCCGTTTTCCACGAAGCTCCCCGCCAGCAAGGTGTCGTCCGCATTGACCGTCATCAGGAATCCACCTCCGGGAACTTTTCCGATTTCACGCGTGGCCCGGGTATCAAAATCGGTGGCAAAAGCCACGAGGTTGGAGCCGGTCGGCCGGACGTAATAAACCTGCCGTGATTTTCGGCCGACCATGATGCCGCTGACTCTTTTTGCGTCGGGGACAATTACTTCAATTTTCCGCGACTTGAGGTTGACGTGGAGATTCCCTTAGGCGTGGCGATGACCATTTTATCACCTTCCACGCTGAAGGCGTTTTGGTTGAAATAAAGGCTCTCGCTGCCGGGCTCGGGAGAAAGGCGGATGATCCGGTGGCCGGTGTCGGGATCAATCCATTCCGTCGGTGGTTGGTTGGCGGCGGAAATCTGCAAACACGCCAAGCCGAGAGCGATTATGGTCGGAAGCGATCTCACGCCCTAATGTTTTCACATTTGTGGCGCCTTTCAATCACGTAACCGACTAAAACCGCCGGACGCCTTTGTAATCAATCACAAATTCACCGGTTATGCGGGGCTGTCCCATTCCTGAATAATTGTGGTCCTCCCTCACCCCGGCCCTCTCCCCAAGGAGAGGGAGAATCATTTATCGCATTTTTTTGGAATGTCGTGTGACAGGATAAGCCGAACGGTTTTCCTTCAACCAGAGGACTTAGGACAGTGCCTCCTTCTCCTGGGGAGAAGGCCGGGATGAGGGCAGGCGTTCGCTATCAACAAATATTCCAGCCCTGACGGGCTTCAAATTTCATTCGTGTTTATCCGTGTAATCCGTGTCAGAAAGTGCTGTTACCTGCAATGGATTGAATTTATTCGGCCTTAATGGACACTTTGGCGGTCTTCAAATGGTCCGAGGTGGCAGTCAGTTTGATGGTTCCGGTTTGTCCGGCTTTGGAGCGAATGATGGCGAGGCAAAGGCCGTTAAAGGCTTTGCGATCATGGGAGGGAAAGGAAACCAAATCCGTCGCGTCGCCGTTATCCGTGGCCACAATTTCGCCGGGGCCGGAAATTTCAAAATGAATCGCTTGGTCCGCCCGAGGCACGACCAAGCCATGTTTGTCGGCAACGGTCAGGGTTACGAAAGATAGGTCTTTGCCGTCGGCAAGAATCCGGGTGCGATCCGCCTCCAAAGCGAGTTTTGCCGCCGAGCCACTGGTCTCGACCATGTCGGTCGCCCAGTGTTTACCGTTTTTATAGGCGACGACTTTGAGTTTGCCCGGTTCATATTTCACGTCATTCCAGCACAGTCGGTATTGGTGGGGTTCTATTTTCTTCAATCCAAGAGATTTGCCGTTAAGAAAGAGTTCGGCGGCATCACCGGACGTATAAACAAATACGGGTGTGATTTGTCCGGCGCGGTCCGGCCAGGTCCAGCATTGCGGGACAAGATGAGCCATGGGCAGTTCGGGCCGCCAACGTGCCTGATATAGATAAAAACGGTCTTTCTTAAGACCGGCCAGGTCAACGATCCCGAAGTAGGAACTTCGCGATGGATCGTTGGGGCCATCGTAGGGCGTCGGCTCACCCAGGTAATCGAATCCGGTCCAGACAAATTCTCCTGCGACAAACGGATTTTCATCCTGTCCCTTGAATTCGGTGTCCGGAATGGTCGCCCATTGGGGTGCGGAAAGATCGTAGGAACTCATTTGGAAACCTGATTTGCCGTCAGCTTTGTTGGTGCTGACAGGATAAAAATATTCGCCACGCGAGCTGATGCAGGAGGCGGTTTCACTGCCAAAGATCGGCAAACCGGGATTGGCTGCATGCACCTTGGCGTACTCGAAAGGTTTGTAGTTGTAGCCGAAGACATCAAGGTTAGTTTGAAAACCGTTAAAGCCGGACACAATATGATCGCACGCAGCGGTGGTCGGTCGCGTCGGGTCTTCCTCATGGGCGATGCGGGTCAATTCGGCGGCGAGCTTCGGCCCGGCCGGTGTTCCCTGGTCGGGCACTTCATTGCCAATGCTCCAGAGGATGATGCTGGGATGGTTCCGGTCGCGCCGCAGTTCCGCGCGCCAGTCTTTTTCGTGCCAGTCGGCGAACAGCCGGTGATAGTCATTGGGACGCTTGCCTTTTTGCCAGCAATCGAATGATTCATCCATTACCAGCATCCCCATGCGGTCGCACAAATCGAGCAGTTCCGGCGCCGGCGGGTTATGGCTGGTGCGGATGGCGTTGCAGCCCATCTCCTGCAGGATTTCGATCTGACGTTGCAAGCCCGATAGTTGATTGCCGTGCCGAGTGCGCCCAGGTCGGCATGGTCACAAACACCATTGAGCCGGACATGTTCGCCATTCAGAAAGAAACCCTGGTTGGCGTCGAATTTGATCGTGCGGATGCCGAAGGGTGTTTCGTAGGAATCCAATACTTTACCGTCCTGTTCAATGGTAGTGACCACAACGTAACGATCCGGCTTTTTCAGGCTCCAGAGCAGCGGATTTTTAATGGTAGTTTGCGCCTCAGTCGATTTGGTTGCTGCCCGGAGCGACTGGCACGCCGTCTGACATCGTCGAAGCAACCGACGTCACCTTTGGTGTCGTCCTTTCCGAGTTCGTAAATTTCGTTTTTCACTGACACGGCAGCAGCGACATCCGTGTCGTTGTCCACGGTGACCTGGATTTTCACCGTGGCGTCGGAAGGACTGACTTCGGGCGTGGTCACATAAGTGCCCCAGTGCGCCACGTGCACCGGCCCGGTTTTTACCAGCCAGACATTGCGATAAATTCCGCCGCCTGGATACCAGCGCGAGGAGGCGGGCGGGTTGTCCAGGCGGATGGCGAGGACATTTTCCGCGCCGGCCTTGATATAGGGCGTCAAATCGAGTTCCCAGGAGGAATAACCGTAGGGCCAACCGCCGACGAATTGACCATTGAGCCAGACATTCGCATAAGACATGGCGCCATCCACTTCGAGGCAGAGGCGGTGATCCTGGTCTGAAGCGGGAACTGTGAAATGTTTACGATACCAGCCGACGCCTTCCCAGGGCAGTTTACCGGTCGAACCGGGCGCCTCCTGTTTGAACGGCCCTTCCATACCCCAGTCATGGGGAAGATTCAGTTGCCGCCAGGCGCTGTCATCAAAGCCCGATTGGGTATAGGCGACATCCGCGCCGGGGTTGCCCGTCGGGCGCGTTGCGGCTTTGCCATCTGATCAGAAACTCATTACCGGTGGCGGTAACCCAGGGCTTGATATTGGTATAACTCAGTGAATCACCCGTTCCTGACGGGTCATCCTTGGCAAAGCGCCAGTCGGAGTTGAAGGAAAGACGTTCCCGAACGGGGTCTGCGGCTGGAGCGGCGATTGCCAACAAATTCAGAATAAAGAGAATAGCAATAACCGATTGTTTCCTGCCACATGGGGACGGGTTCAGACGAGGGGTTTCTTTCATAAACATCATTTTTCCAGCCGATTAATACTGAAACGAGAGGTTCCGGTTCGCGAACAGCATGGTAGCCATTGGATGCATGGCATCCTTTTGAAAGGGTTTTGCATAGCCTCACAAATGTATGGTTTTGGCACTTTCGTCAATTTCCTGATGCAACAAATTGAACCGCGGGTGTAACATCTTGTTATGTCTGCACTTTTTCCGGCAGGCCGCGTCGAAGTCGGTATTGGTACAATTTGGTGGGGCGAGGCTGCTGACGAGCCGTCGTCATCTCGCTTGGCAACGCCAGGGTCGGCTCGCGAGTACGCTCGCCCCACCGAAGGTTGCCAAATCTACCGCTACATGAAGGCGACAACCCGGTAGCTTTGAAAAAAAATGAAAACATCATCCTCGAACTTGTCCTGGAGCCGCATTCGATTTGGCGCGGGACTGATGGTTGCCATCTTTTTATTTCCGGCCAACCGGGGTGTGAGCGGCCCCGCTTTGCCGGCAACCGCCAAGGTTGATCCTTCACCGTTCTATCTGGGCGCGGATATTTCCACTCTCCCGGAAGTGGACCAGCGTGGTGGGATTTACATGGATGGCGACAAACCGGGCGATGCATTGGCCATTTTTATGAAGAACGGCTGGACCTGTTTCCGATTGCGGATCTGGGTGGATCCCCGCAATGGGGTCAATGGACTGGAGTATACGACCAAACTGGCCAAACGAATCAAAGCCGCCGGCGGGACGTTCATGCTCGATTTTCATTATTCCGACTGGTGGGCTGATCCCCAGAAACAGAACAAACCCGCCGCGTGGGCCAAACTGGGTTTTGACGAGCTGGTCCGGCAAACGCAGACTTATACCGCCCAGGTTGTCAAAACCTTGAAGGACGCCGGGGCCACACCGGATTTTGTACAGGTTGGCAACGAAATCACCGGCGGCATGTTGTGGCCCGATGGCCAGGTGAAGGTGCCGCTTTCCACCGTCAAAGTCTTCGGAGGTGATGTGATTGTCATCAAGCCGCCGGAACCTTACGACGATGCCCGGCAATGGGACCATCTCCTCCGGCTGCTGAAGGCTGACATCAATGGTGTTCGCTCCGTGACAACACCGGAGGACCACGTACGCATCGTCATCCATATTGATTGCGGCGGGGACTGGCCGGTCACCGAATGGTATTTTGATCATTTGACCCGGGCCGGTGTGGATTACGACGTGATCGGTCAAAGTTACTATCCGAACTGGCACGGCACCCTGGACAATGTCCCA
>CAVPTH010000026.1:0-16136 GCA_963708525.1 uncultured Verrucomicrobiae bacterium
CCGGCATCAGGTAGTCGGTAAAAACCATGTCGAACTTGTCGGGTTCGAACACGGCCAGCGCCTCCGCACCGCTCTTGGCCTCCTGGACGAGATAACCGTCGCCCTGCAGCAATATGTGGACGCTCCGACGGACGAGCGATTCGTCGTCCACAACCAGAATGTGTCGCTGCCGGCCGGTGCGTATTTTTATCATGCCGCACGAAGGGCAAATTCCGTGCCAGCTCTTTGTTTCAGGGCCTGACCTGAGGTCGATCGGCGGCACGTCAAGAGGTTGAGACACGGATGTCACGAATTAACACCCATAAAAATCCGGACCCGTCCGCACGATTGACTTTAAACTGGGTGTTCAGTGGTCGCAAAAATTTTGCAGCTTGCGGTGGGGGAAACTTGGAGTGCGCGGACACGTCCGCTGCTTTAAAGCGGGACATGTCGCCGCAATCCAAGGTCGGCTCGTCAGCAGCCTTGCCCTACCATTATATCATTACCCGTTCTTCGTGTTCCCTGCGGGTAACTAGGAGGCCGCAGAAATCGCTCAGGGAGTTTTGGCGCCCGGTGATCCATTTTGCCGGAGCATCTCGTATCGCTTCAGGTAAGGAATCCAGCGATTAAGAATCCGGTCCCGGGTGCCGTCGACTTGCCACCGGGCGAGAATCCCGTTGACCTGCTGCAACAATTGCGTGTCATCGGCGCGCATCCCCCAGGCGAGGTAATTTTCAGCCAACGGCTGTCTCATGAAGGTCAGGTCCGCTTCGTTCTGCGAAAGAATCTGGGCCAGCGCAAACGTGTCATCAATGTAAACATCGATGGTGGGATTTTGCAGCAGGTAATAGGCGACGTCCTGGCGTGACCCGAGCTCAATCCGGTCCGCCCGGGGACAGTTGGTCTTCACAAAAAGGTCGGCGGTGGTCCCGGCGATGACCCCGATTTTCATCCCGTCGCTTTGAAGATCGGCAGGGCTTTGGAAACGGTCAGCCTTGGCCCGGCTGAAAATGGCCCGCAATTGATTGGTCAGATAAGGTTCGCTGAAGGCAATCTGCAATTGCCGTACCCGGGTGATCGACATACCGGACATGATGATGTCGATCTTCCCGTTCTGCACGGCGGGGATCAATTGCTCCCAGCGCAGAGATACAAATTCCACTTTCCGATTCAGTTCGCCGCCCAGCGCCTGGCCAAAATCAACCTCGGCGCCGGCAATCTGGTCGTTGTATTTAAAAACCAGTGGCGGGTAGTCCGGGGTGATGCCGACCCGCAACGCGCCCTGCTTGGTGCCTGCACATCCGGCACTGAACATCAGCAGCCCGGACAAGGCGGCAAGGACGAAGCAGTTGGATTTAACGCCGTATGCCGGGAAAAGTCGTTTGATGAATTTCATTTTTTGCCTTTCGAACTGTCATCCAATCGCTGCCGAAGCGATTGACGTGTGCCTGCGCAGTATCGGCAGGATTTCTCTGTTAATCTGACAGTTACGGTACAAACGGGCGGGTCTTGTGCCAAGGTTAAACCATGAACGACTGGTCTGCCTGGTATGGAATAACTTGACTGCGGGGTCTCGGGTCCGGACGGCTCGGCGATCCGTCCCTACCCTCATCCCATCCCAATTTAACTTGCCTTTTAACAAGGAATTGTTCATGATAGGAACACTGCTCAAAGGTTAGGTGATTAACCCGGGCAGTTGTTCAATCCCGGTTCAATTCGAGGATTGCGGGAGGGACAAGGAGCAAATGGTCTCCGGCAAAAATCAGAAGGTCAGTTATGAAGACAATCATGTCATTCATTCGGGTTCTGCCGATTTCGGTGGTGCTGGCGGTATCAGCCCAAGCACAAACGCCTCCGGTCATTAACCGCTTAATCATTCCGGAGAATGAATTATGAAGACGATATCTGCAGTCATTGTTTCTTTTATTTTAGGCTTCCAACTTTCGGCGCAAGTTTCGTTCACACTTTCTTCCTCGCCGGTTGCAGGCGCCGGACCGACAACGGTCGCCGCCGCTGACGTCAACGGAGATGGCAAGGTGGATTTGATCAGCGCGAACGCCAATGCCAACACGGTCTCGGTGTTGACCAACAACGGGAACGGCGGTTTTGTGACCTCCGGCAGCTACCCGGTGGGCTCGTTTTCTCGGTGCGTCGTGGCATCGGATGTCAACGGGGATGGCAAGGCGGATTTGGTCTCTGCCAACTCTGGTGACAGTACGCTCTCGGTGCTCACGAACAGCGGGAGCGGTGGGTTTGCGACCTCCGGCACATATCCTGTGGGTGCGGGACCGCAGACAGTAACGGCCGCGGATGTCAACGGGGATGGCAAGGTGGATTTGATCTCTGCCAACTCGAGTGACAGTACGCTCTCGGTGCTCACGAATAGCGGGAGCGGTGGTTTTGTGAACTCTGGGACTTATGTTGTGGGCTCCGCGCCTATCGAGGTCACGGCGGCGTATGTCAACGGGGATGGCAAGGTTGATCTCATCTGCGCGAACTTCTATGACAACTCGCTCTCGGTGTTGACTAACGATGGAAGCGGCGGCTTTGTGACCTCCGGAACGTTGGGGGTGGGTGCCATTCCCGTGTCGGTGGTGGCGGCGGATGTTAACGGGGATGGAAAGCTTGATTTAGTCAACGCGAATTCTGGTGACAACACGCTTTCGGTGCTGACCAATAACGGCACCGGTGGTTTTGTACTGATGTCATCTCCAGGTGTAGGCTCCGTTCCTATTTGGGTCGTGGCGACGGATGTCAACGGGGACGGCGAGGTGGATTTAATCAGCGCAAATTACCAGAGCAGCGACCTTTCGGTGCTGACCAATAACGGGAGCGGAGGATTTGCGCTGGCCACCTCGCCCAGTGTCGGCAATGGACCTTATGGTGTTACGGCAGCAGATGTTAATAGGGATGGCAAGCTCGATCTAATCAGTGCGAACTTGAATGCGAACACGCTATCGGTGCTAACAAACGCCACTCCTTTTCCACCCT
Source organism: uncultured Verrucomicrobiae bacterium (assembly GCA_963708525.1). GTDB lineage: Bacteria > Verrucomicrobiota > Verrucomicrobiia > Limisphaerales > UBA11358 > UBA11358. The sequence continues at coordinate 2,971 of CAVPTH010000026.1, forward strand.
TATCCCCGCCAGTCATTACTGGATTTAGCCCGACGGCCGCAACGATGGGCACAAACGTCACCCTCTCGGGCAACCACTTTAGTTCGGTGGCTTCCAACAACATTGTGTATTTCGGCGCGGTTCGTGCCATTGTCACGGCAGCCAGCACGACCAATTTGACCGTCACGGTTCCGGCAGGAGCAACGTATGCACCCATTACAGAGACGGTCAATGGACTGACAGCCTATTCCGGCCAGCCGTTTTTACCCACCTTCCCCGGCGGCGGGCAAATCAACAATTCCTCCCTGACTCTGGCTCTAACTCTGCCCACCGTAAACGGGCCCACGAAAGCTGTAATTACGGATTTGGACGGGGATGGCAAACCGGATCTGGTCATTTCCGATGCCTATTCAGCCGACATTTTAATTTATCAAAATATCAGTTCCAACGGTACGCTGGCGTTTGCGCCATGGGTCAAACTGCCCATGGTCAAAGGCGAGAACCCGGTTTCCCTGGTCGTCGCCGACCTGGATGGAGACAGCAAGCCCGATATCGTGGTAGTCAATAACGGCAGCAATCTCATTTCGATTCTTAGAAACATCAGTTCGTCGGGCGTTCTCACGACCAACTCTTTCGCTCCCAGAATAAATATCCCCGAAACCAACGATCTGCAGTCGCTGGCGGTCGAGGATTTGAACGGGGATGGGAAGCCCGACATCGTGTTGGCCAATGGCGGCAGCAGCAGTATCTCCATTTTCCAGAACCAAAGCACCTCCGGAAATGTTTCCCTGGCTTCGCCGGTCAATTTCCACGTCGGCAACTATGCATCGGACGTCGCCGTTGCGGATCTGGATGGCGATGGCACTCCGGATCTGGCGGTGCTTAATATGAACGACGGCACCGTGTCGGTATTTCGAAACCTCGGTCCGGGAATAACCATCACCACTAATTCTTTTGCACCCCAGGTCGTCTTCCCCAGCGTGGCCCAGGACCGTCACCTCTCCATCGGAGACATGGATGGCGATGGCAAACTGGATATCGTCATGGCGAACTGGACGACTCAATCCATTTCCATTCTTCGCAATCTTACTTCAGGACCTGGAATTGCGACCAACTCGTTTGCTTCGCCAGTTGGTTTTGCCGCTGGCGGCTGGGCCAACAACCTTACGCTGGGCGATTTGAATGGGGACGGCAAGCTCGACATCGTCGTAGCCAGTCAGTTGCCCAGTTTATTCTCCGTCTTTCAAAACATCAGCACACCGGGAAGTTTCACCACCAGTTCCTTGGGCGCACGAGTGGACTTGACGTCCGGGTATAATCCTGACGGTCTAGCCATTGGCGATTTGAACGGTGACGGAAAGCCCGACCTGGTACTTCCCAACACCTATAGCTCAAACATCTTTATTTTTGCGAATAGCATTCCAATAAGTTTGCTTCCCCAGATTACCGGCCAGCCTCAGGACGCCTATGTTTATGCTTATAGCAACGCCCTCTTCAGCGTCACCGCCACCGGAGCATCGTCCTACCAATGGTTGTTTAATGGTTCCAATCTTTTGAACGCCACTTCCAGCACTTTAATCATCCCCAACGTTGAGCAATCCGATCTGGGCCAATACTCGGTGATCGCCGCCAATAGCTATGGCGCCGTCACCAGTTCCATTGCCAATCTCTACATGTATCCATTTATTGCCACCCCGTTCACGGGCGTGGTGACCGATTGGGGCCAGAACACCACCTTAAGCGTTGGCGCCTGGGGCAGCGGCATTCTGACTTATCAATGGTATGACAACGGCATCATCATCCCCAACGCGACCAATTCGACCCTCAATTTTGCCGCCATTCAATTTACCAATGCCGGTTCCTATTCGGTGGTGGTCAGCAGTTCTTTGGGTAGCGTAACCAATACGGCAGCGCAGGTGGTAGTCAATCCGGCGGGCGTTTCATTGGGATTATACCCGGGTCTGACGATTACCGGAACGGTTGGCTACACCTACAACATCCAGAGCAATCCGGATTTGACCAACCCCAACGGCTGGACAACGGTGGCGACGGTGACCTTGTGGCAGCCGACACAATTCTGGGTGGACGTCAACAGCAACGCCGCCTCGCCCACCAACCAGCACCGCTACTACCGCGTCCTGCCGGTGCCGTGAAATTTATTTGAACCGGTACCGGGTTTAAGCGAAAACCGGGATGGTTTTTCGGCCTGGCGTCTTGCGATTAAAATAACTCGCGTTGATCCGCGTAATTCGCGGTTAAGTCTTTTTCAGGAACGTTCCTTTTTGCAGTTCCTCGAAGGCTTGCTGGAGTTGTTCCTGCGTGTTCATCACGATGGGACCGTACCAAGCCACTGGTTCCTGCAACGGTTTGCCGGAAACCAACAGGAACCGGATGCCGTCTTCCCCGGCCTGGACCTCCACATCATCTCCGGAATCGAACAGGATAAGCGACCGATTGTCGGCTTCCGTAGGCGGCGTGGTATCGGCCCAACCGAGGCTTTCGGTCGGCACGGCCAGTGGACTCGACGCGTTACAAAACTTGCCACTCCCGGAAAACACGTAGGCAAAAGCATGGCGCGTGTGTTCGACGGGCAACCGCCGGCGTTTGCCGGGCGGCACGGAAACGTCAATGTAGACCGGATCAGCGGCGATGCCTTCCACGGGACCTCGCTTGCCCCAGAATTGGCCGCAAATAATTCGCGCCTTCGTGCCGTCATCCTCGGTCACTTCTGGAATTTCCAGCGATTTGACCTCCTGATAGCGCGGCTCGGTCATTTTGAGTGCCGACGGCAGGTTGGCCCACAATTGGAACCCGTGCATGCGGCCCAATGGATCGCCTTTGGGCATTTCCTGGTGGATGATGCCGCGGCCCGCGGTCATCCATTGCAGGTCGCCGGGCCCGATGGCGCCCCGGTTCCCCATGCTGTCGCCATGCTCAACCGTGCCGGCCAGGACATAGGTGATGGTTTCGATGCCGCGATGCGGGTGCCACGGAAAACCGGCCAGATAATCGTCCGGGATGTCATTGCGAAAATCATCGAGCAGCAGGAAAGGGTCGAAGTCGGAGGTATTGCCGAAGCCGAAGGCGCGGCGCAGATGCACGCCGGCGCCTTCGAGGGTGGGCTTGGCCTTGACCAGGCGTTTGATGGGTCGAATGGACATAGCGTTCTCCTGTGTTCAGTTTCAGTGCGACTGCGAAGGAAAAGTACCCGCTGACTGCACGCTGTCAACTACGACGCCCGTCAGAAGATGGAAATCAACAACCCGGGCTCAACCGCCGACACCGGCGTATTCCTCGTCCACCTTGAGGTTCATGCCCATCACGATCAAATCGTGGGACACGGCTTTCATGTCGAGGACGTAATCCTCCAGGAACATGAGCCGCGTGAAACCAATCTGTTCCAGCGCGTTAATGGCCACCTTGCGCTCGCCGTTGAGTTCTGTTTCCAGTTTGCGCAAGCCCAAAATCCGGGCGATCTGCACCTGTTCCTCGATCAGAATTTTGGCCACGTCGCGCCCGCGATAGCCGGGGTGCGTCAACACGCCGAGCAACCCGATATGCCGTTTCCAGCCGCCGGGCCGTTGATGCAGCGTGGCTTCGCCGATGATTTTGGTTCCGTGCAACATCAGCAGCGGCAGGTTGCTTTCGAAATCCAGGTGCCGGCACCAGTCGTGAAACATTTTGCGCTCAAAAATGGGTTGTTTAATGAACAGCCGTTCTTCCTCAGGGACGCTGAGAAAGAATTTGTGGAGCTTCGTCTCGTCCCGTTTGTTGAGCGGACGCACGGTAACCGGTGTGCCGTCGCGCAGCTTCAGCGAGATCGGATATTTTTCGAGCGCAAATTCAAGCATGTCATTCCTTTCGTTCCGCCTTTTCTGTATCACGAACCCGCCCGGTTGAAAAGTCCGAACCGGTCAAAGATGGTACCCGTCGACACCCCGTCGCGGCATCTCGGCAGAGTGCCGCAAACTTTTGAAAACCGACAAGCGCGGCTCGCTACCGAAAGCCGCTACGTCGGCTTTTTTGTCGCCTCCTGGCAACGTTCCTGCTAATTCCTGTCTTCCGTGGCTGACACAACTCTGACTGACAGGACCCGCGCGTTTCTTGATTCCGCCGGCTGGGATACCGTCGCCGAACCGCTTACCGGCGACGCTTCCGTGCGAAAATATTTCCGGCTGCGAAAAGGAGATCAAAGCGCGGTGCTCATGGACGCTTCCCGGGCGCTGGCTTCAATCGCGCCGTTCGTCCGGATTGACGGACATCTCCTCCGGCTCGGTTTCAGCGCGCCAACCATTCTGGCCCGGGACGAAGCCAGAGGTCTGCTATTGCTCGAGGATTTCGGCGATGCCACTTTTGCGCGCCTGCTGGATGACGGGGCGGAACCGGAAAAACTTTTTACGCTGGCCACCGAGGTCCTGATTGTCCTGCACCAACACCCGCAAGCCATCCCTCATGGTCTGCATCCGTATCATCCGGAAAAAATGCTCAAGGACATCGAATTGTTTCTGGACTGGTGTGCCCCGGGCATTTCCGGAACCGGCCGGGCGGAATTCGAAACCGTCTGGCGCGAAGTATTGCCCGCGGCTCATCAGGTGCCCGCTTCATTGTTGTTGCGCGATTATCATGTGGCCAATCTCATGCTCCTGCCCGGTCGCACGGGCGCGAAACAAACCGGGTTATTGGATTTTCAAGACGCATACCAGGGCCCGGTCACTTACGACCTGGTATCGCTGCTCGAGGACGCGCGACGGGATGTTCCGGAAGATTTGCAGAAAAAACTGGTCACCCGCTATCTGGCGCAATTTCCAGCGCTCGACAGGGAGGCATTTGAAACTTCAATGGCGATTCTGGCGGCGCTGCGGCACACGCGGGTGATGGCCATTTTCGAACGGTTAAGCCGGCACGAAGGGAAACCTGATTACAAGCAGCTGCATTCTCCGCGCGTGGAGCGGTTGCTGCAAAAGGCCCTGCGCCATTCGAGGCTGGCTGGCGTGAAACAGTGGTTTGACAAATACGTGAAACCCGTTGCATGAGCGCGACTATGCTTTCGCAAATTAAACCCTGGGAGCGCCGGCATCTTGCCGGCCAATCTCCAGATCAGGGCGCAACCCGCCGGCAAGATGCCGGCGCTCCCAGATATGTGCTCGCCCAAAAGCCGACCAAAACAATTGGAGTAGCTCCCAATGCCTGACATCAAAAAAGCGATGGTGCTGGCCGCGGGTTATGGCACGCGCCTGAAGCCCTTGACGGACCGTGTCCCCAAACCGTTGGTGCCCGTGGCGGGCAAACCCATGATTCAGTACGCGCTCGAGAAGTTGCAGGCTTACGGTGTCGAGGAAATCGTGATCAACGTCTCACATCTTAAAGAACAACTCATGATGTGGCTGGCGGAACGCGTAAACCCGATCGTCAGGTTGTCCGAAGAAATCGAACCGCTGGAGACCGGCGGCGGACTGAAAAAAGCGCTGCCGTTGCTCGGCAACGAACCCGTCTTCGTTATCAACAGTGATATCATCTGGACCGACGACGGCGAAAGCGCGCTCGACCGGCTGGCTCATCATTGGGACGACGCAAAAATGGATTTTCTGCTGCTCGCACAATCCAAGGCCAAAGCCGTAGGCCACGACAAGGGTGAAGACCATTTGTTCATCATGCCGGGCAACACGATTGATTGGAACGAGCGCGACGCGCCTTACATCATTGCCGGCATCGGGATTTTTCATCCGCGCGTTTTGCACGACGCACCCGACGGGAAATTCTCGGTGAAGATCCTCTGGCATCAGGCGCTGGCACAAAACCGTCTGTTCTGTCTGCCGCACCACGGCCGTTGGTTCCAGACCGGCACGCTGGAGGACATCCGGAAAACCGAGGCCCTGCTGGAGAAATAAAGGGTCGAAGTCGAAACCTTAGGGCGGATCAATTATCCTCGTAGCCGCGAACGTCAGTTCGCGCCATATCATTCTCGTATGTCCAATTTGCGCCGACTCACGTCGGCGGCTACCCACTTTTTGAAATGGCTCTAATTTCCGCCCGCCGGAACCAGATCTTCGCTCAACTGCGTGTGCCAGGGATGTTGCCGGTCGGCGGCTACAGTTTTAATCGTGTCACGAATTTGTCCCAGGATCGGCACGGACGACCGGTCATACACGTCTCCCTGCAACAACCGGGTGAGTTGACCCCTGGTATCCGGCCGCGCAATCAGATCGAAGAAGAGCGGCGGCAACTGGTAATAAAGCAGGATGAATTCCCGCCAGATATCCATGCCGGAGCGCAAGGTTTGTTCGTATTCGGCGAAGGCTGATGCCTTGACATTGTTGTCAGCCAAAGCTCGAACCATGGCGGCCGCGGCGCGCCTGGCCGATTCCATCGCCACGCTGACGCCGGAGGAAAAGACCGGGTCCACAAAGCGGGCGGCATCCCCGACGAGCAGCCAGCCGTCACCGGCAAAGCGGTCCATCACGTAGCTGTAATTGCCTTCCCGCGTGAACTCGTGCAATGGCCGGGCATTGGCCATCCGACGCGTGAGCAACGGATGAGCGGCGATATGGCGTGCGAAGAACGCCTCCGCCGACTCCTGATTTTTCGTAAAGTCCGAACCTTTCGTGACGATTCCAACCGAGGTCACCGTTTGGTTGATGGGAATCAACCAGACCCAGGCCTGTGGCAGGGAAAGGATGTGAATGTGGATATAATCCGCGGTCTCCGCCGGACCCCGGTCCACGCCTTCGAACCAGTTATGTACGGCAAATTGGTTGAACAACGCGTCATGACGCTTGAGCCGCAGTTGCGAGCCGATCACCGTGTTCCGACCGGAAGCATCCACGACCAGTTGGCAGCGTAACAGGCGCGCCTGTCCATTCAATTTTACGCGAACGCCGGTCGCCGTTCCGGCGCCGTCAAATTCAACTTTTTCGACACGGGCATTTTCGATGACGTGGGATCCCTGCCGTGCGGCGTGTTGCAGGAGGAGTTGGTCAAAGCGACTGCGATCCACGTGGTAGGTGTAATCCTGCGTGAGGCCGAGTTCAGGAATCTCGCGAAAGCGAATGATATGCTCATGCTCGTTCCCCCAATGCGTCCACACCGCGCCATGCTTGCGCACGAACTGTTCCCGTTCCATCACCGAAAGAAAATCGATGTCCTGAAAAATGCGGGTCGTCGAGCAAACCAATGATTCGCCGACATGCGCCCGTGGATGAACGGCTTGGTCGAGGATCAGGTGGCGGACGCCGGCCCGGGCCAGATAAGCTCCGAGCGTCGAGCCCGCCGGCCCGCCGCCGATGATAATCACCTGGGCGTCGAGTCCGGATGGGTCCGATAGGCCGGGCGCACCGGAATTGCCGACAGCTTCGTCCGGTGGCGGGAAAAACGGCTTGTTCGGGTTTTCCGAAGAAACTCCACCCCGATTGTTGTCCGGAGATGTCCCGCCGTGAGGATCGCCCAGGGCGGTGCCGGTAAAATGCAGCAGTTCGAGAATCTCACTTCGCAGACGAAGGAATTCCGGGCTGTTGCGCTGGCGCGGACGGTCAAGACCTACCGTAATGATCCGTTCGATCGCGACCGGGACGCGGGGTCATGATGACGATGCGGTCGCTCATGTAGATCGCCTCGTCGATGTCATGGGTGACCAGGAGCATCGTGGTGCGGCGGGCCTGCCAGAGCCGCAGCACCTCGTCCTGCATGCGCATGCGCGTGAAGGCGTCGAGCGCGCCGAGCGGTTCATCGAGCAGCAAGACACGTTGGGATGATTGATCAGCGCCCGCGCCAGAGCGGCGCGCTGGGCCATGCCGCCGGAAAGATGATGCGGATAGGCGTTGGCAAAGGCTTCCAGGCCCGACGAGCCGCATGAATTCGTCCACTTCCGGCCGTTTCTTCTGGAGCAGGCCGCGCGCGACGAGACCGGACTGAATGTTGCGGCGGACGGTGAGCCAGGGAAAAAGATTCGGGTCCTGAAAAACCAGACCGCGTTCGGCGCTGGGCCCGGTGATGGGATCATCGCCGACCCACAGTTCGCCGGAATCGGGAACATCGAGGCCGGCGATCAGGCGCAGCAGCGTGGATTTGCCGCAACCGCTCGGGCCGATGATGGAAACCAATTCGCCCGCCGCCACGGAAAGGCTGATCGCATCCAGCGCCAGAGTGCGGACCGCAGCATTGCCGGGCGCCGGAAAACTCTTGCTCACGTCCAGCAATGCGGAGCGAGGAGCCTTCGGCCGAAGGCGCATGGTGTTCCGTTACCATTTGATGATTCCTTTCTGCCAGACCAGCACGCGGTCGCGCACTTTGAACAGCACGGTCATGATGGTGGAGAAAAACGCGGCCATGATGATGAGCGCGGCGAAGACTTTGCCGTACTCGGCCCAGCCCTGCGCCCAGCTCACATACCAGCCCAGGCCGGACTTCACGCCCACGGTCTCGGCCACCACCAGCGTCAGGAAGGAAGTTCCCAAGCCCATGAACAGCCCGATGAAGATGCTGGGCATGGCCGCGGGAATGGCGACGCGGAAAATCAGGTAACCACCGGCTCGCGCCCAGCGTGCGGGCGACATCCAGGTAGGAGGCGCGGGTGTTGGCAATGCCGGAAGTGGTCAGCATCGTCACCGGAAACCAGACCGCCAGCGCAATCAGACCCACCGCCGGAGAACATCGCGGACGGCGAAACCACCATGGCCAGCGGAATCCAGGCGGTGGCGGGAATCGGGCCGACGACTTTCAACAACGGCATGCCCCAGTACCGCACTTGAGCGGACCAGCCGATGCAGACGCCGGTGATCAAAGCGATCGACTACGCCCAGCGCATAACCTGCCAGCAGCAGCAACAGCGAATGCCAGGTGCTGTCGAACAGCAGCGCTGCGATCATTCACCAGGCTTTGCAACACGCCGGCCGGGCCGGGAAAATATGGCAACGGCAGCCAATGCAGCACGCCGCGTAATCAATTCCCACAGGCAGAGAGTCAAAATCGCGGCGGCGAAGATGGGGCACATGTTCCGCATCCACCGGCGCAGGCCGGGCCAGAAGAATTGGACGAGCGCCGGCAACAAGCCGCAGCAACGAGAACGCCTCCCAGAAATAGCGTGTATAAGTTGGGCTTCAGTCGGCAGTTCGTTGTTCGGAACAGACACAGGTGAACCGCCAGCGCAATCAGCGGTCGCCACCGGCACCGCGCAGAATGCCCGCAACCGCACCCTTGCGGCGGCCACGTTGCGCGCGGGATCGGCTGTTGCGGCGCCGGCGCTTTCACTCCTGGCGGAGCGGCGACTCACTTGGTGTTGGCCAGGTTGCAGCATGACATGTCGCCGTATTCAGTAGGAGTCGCCTTGCCGCGCGAGAGTTCCGCGAGCAGGCGGGCATTTTCATCCGGCGGCAATTGGCCGCCCGCCACTTTTTCCACCTGCAGCGAATTGATCCAATCATCGGAAACCCCGTCCAGATGCACGAAAGCGCGTTTGGCCAGTTCATCCACGTCAGTGCTGGGACTGAGCATGCCGGCCTTTTTCATCTCCACCGCGGCGGATTTGACCGCGGCCTCGGCGCGCCGGAAACGCTCGGAATATAATGCAGATGCGAAATCGCCACGGTGTTGAGTTCGGGGTTGGAGGCGAGATATTTCTTCTCGACCGAAGCCGGGCGGCGGCGGCGGGATTGGTTTCCACCCACTTGGCCGCCTTGAGCAGGGCGCGCGTGGCGGCGGCGGCGGCCTTGGGATTGGCGGCCAGGAATTTGCCGTTCACGATCACTGCGCAGCAATATTCATCATTGTAAGGCGCGTCTTTCGCCTGGTCGGCGACGTTCTTGACCTTGCCCTCGGCGACCAGCAGCGTGCCGATCGGCTCGGAATCGGCCACGGCATCCACTTCTCCTTTTTCCAGCGCCAGCCCAAGTTCGCCCGCCGGAAAAACCAGCCAGGTGATTTCCTTGCACGGGTCGATGCCGTTGGCGCCAAGCACGCGGTTGGCAAAAATGAATGGCGGCGTGCCCATGCCGGGGACGCCGATGCGTTTGCCCCGCAGGTCCTCGACTGAATTGATCTTTCCGTTCGCGGCTGCCTGCACCCGCAGGCAGCCGCGATGGATGCCGCCGGTGAATTTCACGTCCAGTCCCTGCTCGATGGGTTTGAGGAAATACATGACCAGGTGATGCGTGATGTCAAACCCGCCCAGCGCCAGCACGTCCTTGTAATTCGACCAGTCGCATTTGACCAGGGACCGTCCAGTCCTTCCTCCTTGAAGAAGCCCTTCTCCACGGCGGTGAAAATCGGCGCTTCGCAGGTCAGGCCGATGTAGCCGACGCGGATTTTGGTCAGGCCGTTGCCATTGGCGGGAGAAGTCGCGGTTGACCCGTTCTTCCCACATCCGCCCACCAGCAGCGCGCCGATGGCCAGGACCGGCATTAATTTGTGATTAAACATTCCCTCTGCCTCCTGACCCGAGATGGATATGATTGTCAGCAGTAAGTCTCCTGAACTTCATTAAGTCAAATCATCCGCAAATTTGACAGCAATTCAAACAAAAAATACCCGGGAACCGGTAATGCCTTAATGTGAAATCATTTCCTGATTTTGATCACCTTTCCCGGCCGTCCCCTGCCCCATTGCTCGCCGATGAACACGTAATGGAAGCGTCGGGAGTCACTCCGTGCGCGCCGGATTGCGTTCGGACAAGCGGTGTAAACGCGGAGCGCCATCCCGAAGGGATGTCCGACAATAGCCCGGCGTTTCAACGCCGGGAATTGGGTTCGTTATCGGACGAGTCCCGCAGGGACGGCTGAAGATTTCTATTCCATTTCAGCCGTCCCTGCGGGACTTGAAATCGTGGGCACACCAACCCGGCATTAAAATGCCGGGCTATTACCAATTGTTCCTGCGGAACAGTACCCGTCACCCTTATAGGCTACCCAGTCCCTTCTCTTTCGTTGCCCGAATGCGCCGTCTGCATAAACCAGGCACGTGATATCCAAAGCGCTGGCGTAGCGGCTTTCGGAAGAAAGCCGCACTATTCCTCGACCGATTGAAGATTGCGGCGCTCTGCCGAGACGCCGCTACGGTTCATCCTCTTTCATTGCCCGTTTCCATCATTCGCATAAACTGAGCGCGTGAAATCCAAAGGCGCGGTTTATCTGGTCGGCGCCGGACCGGGCGACGCGGGGCTGCTCACGTTGCGCGGCGCGGAATTGCTCCACCGCGCCGACGTGGTGCTCTATGACGCACTAGTGAATCCGGAGTTGCTCCGGTTCGCGCCACCGTCCGCTGAACTGATTGCTCGCGGCAAAAACATGACGATGCCGCAGAAGGAAATCATCGCCTTGCTCATCGCCCGGGCGCGTGAGGGCAAATGCGTCGTCCGGCTTAAAGGCGGCGATCCCTATGTTTTCGGCCGGGGCGGCGAGGAAGCCGAGGCACTGGCGGCGGCGGTATTCCGTTTGAAGTTGTTCCCGGTGTCTCGTCCATCGTGGCGGCGCCGAATTATGCCGGCATTCCCCTCACCCACCGCCAGCATTGTTCCAGCTTCACCGTCTTCACCGGCCACAGCGATTCAGCGGACTCGGCCACGGCTTTGCATTACTCGCAAATCGCCAAAATCCCCGGCACCAAGGTCGTGCTCATGGGCACGGACAACCTGGACGACTGGACGAAATCGTTGATCGCGCAAGGCATGTCACCGGAAACGCCGGTGGCCATCGTCCAATGGGGCACGTTAGGGAAACAAAAATCCGCCGCCGGCACACTGGCAACGATTGCAACGCTGGCGGCGAAGAAAAAAATAGTTCCGCCCGCGCTCACCATAGTTGGTGACGTGGTCAAACTGCGCGAAAAACTGAACTGGTTTGAACAGCGCCCGTTGTTCGGCCAACGCATCGTGGTTACACGCCCGCGCGGGAGGGACGTCGTGTCGGCGTCCCAAAATTTCGGGGACGGCGGCACGCCGTGCTTTCCCAAAAGATTGGCGGAACTGGGCGCGGACGTTCTTGAAGTACCGACAATTAAAATCGCGGGGCCGGACGACCGGCAGGGCATCGTGGACGCGCTACTGGAATTGAACACCTACGACTGGCTGGTGTTCACGAGCGTGAACGGCGTGACGTCGTTTTTCGAGCTTTTCTTCAAGCGCTTTCAGGACCTGCGCGACCTGGGCGGCGCGCGCATCGCGGCGGTTGGCCCGGCCACGGCGGCCAAGTTGCGCGAACTGCATTTGCAGGTGGACTTGACGCCGGAAGCGGCGACCGCGGAAAAACTGGCCGAGGCCTTCGAGAAATACCAGTCCATCGATAATGTGAAAATGTGCCTGTTGCGTGCCGAGGTGGCGAACCGCGAATTGCCGGCGGCGCTGATGGCAGTGGGCGCCATCGTGGACGATATCGCCGTCTATAAAACCGTGGCCGAGACGGAGGACCGCGCGGGCATGGCGGAACGGTTGCTGGAATCGGGCGCCGACTGGGTGACGTTCACGAGCGGCTCGACGGTGGAACATTTTCACGCGCGCTTTGATTTGCCGAAGCTGCTGAAGCAATTCCCGCAAATCAAACTGGCGTCCATCGGCCCGGAAACCAGCAAAGCCATCCACGACCTGGGATTAACCCCGGAACTTGAAGCGAAGGAACACACCGCGGACGGATTGATTACGGAATTGTTGCGCGCAGCCCGGGTGGCAAAACCGCAAGCGAAAGAATAACCGGTTTACGTCATTTCTCCGGTCTGACGCTTGATGGGTTGGGCCAGCGCAACTGCAAGAGGAGATAATACGCCACCGGCGTCGCGATGAGTGATAACAGCACGGAGATGCAAAGCGCGCCAATGACGGCGATGGCCAGCGGCCGGAGCATGTCCGCGCCGGCGCCGATGCCATAGGCCAGAGGCAGCATGCCCAGCGCCGCGGCCAGGGACGTCATCAGGACCGGACGCAAACGGCGGTGGCCGGCGCGCACCAGTGCCTCCACCAGTTCCACGCCTTGGTCCTGCAATTGCCGGGAAAAATCCAGCATCAGGATGCCGTTCTTGGCGACAATGCCCACGCCGATAATGGCGCCAAGGAAGGAAACAATGTTGAGCGTGATGCCGGTAAGCCACAGCGCGACGACCGAGCCGAACCATGCCAGCACCGAGCCGAAGACAATCGCCACCGGCTCGTAAAATGAGCGAAATTCAATCAGCAGCACAGTAAAGACCAACAGGATGGCGGCGGCCAGGAC
>CAVPTH010000027.1:0-132857 GCA_963708525.1 uncultured Verrucomicrobiae bacterium
CGATGTTGCGCTCGGCCGCGTCGATGCCGGTGACTTCGGCGCCGAGCCGGGCCATCGGCTCGCACGGCAGTCCGCCGCCGCAGCCGATATCGAGCACCGACAGGCCCTCCAACGGCGCGCCCGACAGGGATCGCGCTGCCAGTGGGCCGCGGCGCGGTCGCGGATGAAGCCGAGCCGAACAGGGTTCAGCTGATGCAGCGGCGCGAACTTGCCGCGCGGATCCCACCACTCGTCGGCGATGCGCGCGAAGCGCTCGACCTCGGCCGGATCGACCGTCGAGGTCTGCGGAATATGCGCCGAATCGGCCATTGCTGCCCTTGACCCAAATGGTGCCCCCGGTGTCTATACCCCGCTTTCGAGCAGGTCCATGGCGCGCATCGTTCTCAAATTCGGCGGCACTTCGGTCGGCGACATCGATCGCATCAAGAACGTGGCGCGCAAGGTGAAAGCCGAGGTCGAGCGCGGCAACGAGGTCGCGGTCGTGGTCTCGGCCATGTCGGGCGCGACCAACCAGCTCGTCGAAATGGGTCAACGAGATCGCGCCGCTGCATGATCGCGCGCGAATACGACGTCGTGGTCGCGACCGGCGAGCAGGTGACGATCGGCCTGCTGGCGATGGCGCTGCAGCAGCTCGGCGTGAAGGCGCGCTCCTGGATGTCCTGGCAGATGCCGATCCGCACCGACGCGGCCCACGCCAAGGCGCGCATCCTCGAGATCGACACCGACCGAGCATGGCCGCGACGCATGGCGGCGGGCGAGGTGCCGATCGTGCCGGGCTTCCAGGGCAGTCGCCCGAGGGCCGCATCACCACGCTGGGCCGCGGCGGCTCCGATACCTCGGCGGTGGCGCTGGCGGCGGCGCTCAAGGCCGACCGCTGCGACATCTACACCGACGTCGACGGCGTCTACACGACCGATCCGCGGATCGTCGCGAAGGCGCGCAAGCTCGACCAGCGTGACCTACGAGGAGATGCTGGAGATGGCGTCGCAGGGCTCCAAGGTCCTGCAGACCGCTCGGTCGAGCTGGCGATGAACCATCATGTGCGCGTGCAGGTGCTGTCGTCGTTCGACGAGGCCGTGGGCAGCGATCTGCCCGGCACGCTGGTCGTGGACGAGGAAGAGATCATGGCCCAGGGACTCGAGAAGTCAGTCGTGAGCGGCATCGCCTTCGCCAAGGACGAGGCCAAGATCACGCGTCACGCGCGTGCCCGACCGGCCGGGCGTCGCGGCGGCGATCTTCGGGCCGCTCGCCGAGGCCAACATCAACGTCGACATGATCGTGCAGAACGTCTCGCTCGACGGCAGCTCGACCGACATCACCTTCACCGTGCCACGCGCCGACTCGCGCGCGCGCGTCGAGCGGCTGGAGAAGGCCAAGGCCGAGCTCGAGTTCGCCGAGGTCAAGGCCGACACCAACGTCGCCAAGATCTCGGTGATCGGCGTCGGCATGCGCAGCCATGCCGGCGTCGCGCCAACGATGTTCAAGACCCTGGCCGACAAGGGCGATCAACATCCAGGTGATCTCGACCTCGGAGATCAAGGTCAGCGTGCTGGTCGCCGCGGAGTACACCGAGCTGGCGGTGCGGGCGCTGCACACCGCCTATGGGCTGGACGCCGCATAAGGTTTCCTCATGTCCGCATGCGCGAATTAGCCGGTAGGCAGTTCGGCGCGCATCTTGCTATAAGCGGGCCATGCACGGCCGTGCGCCCGCAAATGACCGCCCAACAAGCCCGCCCCGATGCGGCGGCATGGCGCGTTTGTGCCTGCATTATCGACCGCAGCTTCGTCGTCATCCGACTCAAGCATCCCGCGGTCTGACCATGGAGAGAGGGACTCCCCTGGCCGGACCGCGAATGCTCCTCAAGCGGCTCCGGGACACGATGGCGCGTGGCGGTACGCCCGAGGAAACCTTCGGCGAGGTCGTGCGCCTGGTCGCCAACGAGATGGTGGCCGAGGTCTGCTCGATCTACATGCTGCGCGCCGGCGAGGTGCTCGAGCTGTTCGCCACCGAGGGCCTGAATCCCGAGGCCGTGCACCGCACCCGGCTGCGGGTCGGCGAGGGCCTGGTCGGCGACATCGCCGCGCACGCGCGGCCGCTCGCGCTGGCCGACGCGCAGACCCATCCGCAATTCGCCTACCGGCCGGAGACCGGCGAGGAGATCTATCACTCGCTGGCGGGCGTGCCGATCGCTGCGCGGCGGCCGCGTGCTCGGCGTGCTGGTGGTGCAGAACCGCACCGCGCGCCACTACGACGAGGAAGAGGTCGAGACGCTGCAGACCATCGCCATGGTGCTGGCCGAGATGGTCGCGGCGGGCGAGATCGTCAGCCCCAACGAGGTCCAGCAGGTCGACGGCCTCGGCCTGCTGCCGCTGCGCCTCGACGGCGTGCAGCTCAACGCCGGCCTCGCGATGGGCCGGGCGGTGCTGCACGAGCCGCGCATCGTCATCCGAACGGTTGTCGCCGAGGACGTCGCGGCCGAGCAGATCGCGCTTCGCGAGGCCGCTCGACGCGATGCGCGACGAGTCGACCGCATGCTGGAGGCCGACGACATGCAGTCGGGCGAGCATCGCGAGATCCTCGAGACCTACCGCATGTTCGCCGACGATCGCGGCTGGCTCCAGCGCATGCGCGAGGCGGTCGCGCTCGGGCCTCACCGCCGAGGCCGCGGTGCAGAAGGCGCACGACGACATGCGCGCGCGGCTCGCCAGGCGAGCGATCCCTATCTGCGCGAGCGGCTGCACGACCTCGAGGATCTCGCCAACCGCCTGCTGCGGCACCTCGCCGGCGCGCGCCGGCCATCGACGCCAGCGAGCTGCCCGACGAATGCATCCTGGTCGCGCGCGACATGGGGCCGGCCGAGCTGCTCGATTACGACCGCACGCGGCTGCGAGGCCTGGTGCTCGAGGAGGGCTCGGCCGCTGAGCCACGTCGCGATCGTCGCGCGCGCGCTCGACATCCCGGTGGTCGGCCGCGCGCCGACGTGCTCGACGCGCGTCGAGCCGGGCGACCCGATGGTCGTCGACGGCGAGAAGGCGCCAGGTCCTGCTGCGGCCGGCCGAGGACATCGTGCAGGCGGTCGACGCCGCGATCGAGGCGCGCGCCGAGCGCCGGCGCAAGTATGCCGCGCTGCGCGACCTGCCGGCGGAGACGCGCGACGGCGCGCGATCGCGCCTGAACATGAATGCCGGCCTGCTGATCGACCTGCCGTATCTCGACGAGACCGGCGCCGACGGCATCGGCCTCTTCCGCACCGAGCTCCAGTTCATGGTGCGCCGGAGTTTCCCGACGTCGACGCGCAGGCCGAGCTCTACAGCCGCGTGCTCGACCAGGCCGGCGACCGGCCGGTGACCTTCCGCACGCTCGATGTCGGCGGCGACAAGGTGCTGCCCTACGTCGGCGCCGTTCGGCGAGGAGAATCCGGCGATGGGCTGGCGCGCGATCCGCATCGGCGCTCGACCGCCCGGCGATGCTGCGCCAGCAGCTGCGCGCGCTGATCCCGGCCGCCGACGGCCGGCCGCTTGCGCGTGATGTTCCCGATGGTCGCCGAGGTCGCCGAGTTCGAGGCGCGCGCGAGCTGCTCGAACTCGAGCTCGACCGCGCGCACGCGGCGCGGCTTGCCGTGCCCGAGCGCCTCGCGCGTCGGCGTCATGCTCGAGGTGCCGGCGCTGGTCTGGCAGCTCGACAGCGCTGCTGCCAGCGCGTCGATTTCATCTCGGTCGGCACCAACGATCTGATGCAGTTCTTGTTCGCCGCCGACCGCGGCAACCCGCGCGTTGCCGGCCGCTACGATCCGCTTGCGCCCGGCGCTGCTGCGCTGCTACACATTGTGGTCGAGCAGACTGCGGCCGGCCGGACGTCGATCTCTCGGTCTGCGGCGAGATGGCGGGCCGGCCGGTCGAGGCGATGGCGCTGGTCGGCCTCGGCTATTCGCACCTGTCGATGGCGCCGGGCGCGATCGGGCCGGTCAAGGCGATGATCCGCAGCCTCGATCTTGCAGCGAAGCGGGCGAATTCATCGCCTCCGTACTCGCACAACCCGATCAGCGTCTGCGCGAGACACTGCGTCTATTCGCGGCTCGATCACGCGGTCGAAATTTAGCGATTGCGAAACTCGAATCGGTTTTGCCCTGTCAAAAGGCGTCTGGTAGAAGTCGCCTGTGAGGCATCAGAGGGGGCTCATGCCGGACCAAGTTGATTGGCGGAGCATGGAGCCGAGACGTCATCGCCAGGCCGGGCGGTCGGCCGTTTACTGCGGGATCAGCGCTTGGCGCGTGAGCTTGCGATCGACGACGTCGCCGCGCGCCTTCGCATCCGTAGCCGATATCTCGAGGCGATCGAGCAAGGCCGCTTCGATCAGTTGCCGGGTGCTGCCTATATTCCAGCCTTCCTGCGCGCCTACGCCAATTATATCGGCCTCGATGCTGACAAGGTGATGACGGCCTATCAGCTGTAGGCCCGGTGCCGATCGCGCGCCCGGTTGACGCTGCCGGCCGATTCCCGCTGGTCGAGAAGCGCGCGCCCGTCGGGCACGCGGTGCTGACGCGTGCTGCTGGTCCTGGCGCCGGCTAGGGCTTTGGCACTACCTCCGGCCAGCGACGATCTGAGCCGAAGGTCCGCCGGTGCCGGATCGCCTGATTGCGACGAAACGCCGCGCCCTCGACCTGGCGCCGCCGTCGCGCCAACGCCGGTCCCGCGCCGGCAAGGAAGCAGTGCTCCGTCGCCGGAGCAGTCCAGCGCGCCGACACTGCAGCGACTACGCAGCGCACGCCGCCACCGCGACGAGATGCGGCCAGCGACAAAGCGGGAGCCGCAGCCGCGGCCTCCCGCGCCACCTCTGCCGTGCCGGCGCCGCCGCCGCCGCCGCGTCGTGATGCCATGCCGGCATCGGCCAGGCCCCGGCGGCGCCGGCACTATCGCCGGGCCGCGCGGCCGCGCCCTGCCGCCGGTCGCCGCAGCAACGAAGCCGCGTCGCGCGCCGCTCGGGCCGTGCACCGACGCGATGCAACCCCGCCGATCCAGTCGGACACGAAGGTCTATCGCACGCGCCAACAGCTGGATCGAGTTGCGCGGTCGCCGGCGGCGACGTCCTGGCGCAGACCTACGTCCGCGCCGGCGAGAGCTACGTCGTGCCGGCCGGTATTTCGCTACCGCATCATCGACGCCCGCTAAGCTTTCTCAGCAAGAACGCCCGTCTGCAGCCGGCTGGATAAGCCGCCGGCCGCGCGAGTAGATTGCGCGCCATGAGCGTTCGTCCTTATCGCGACATCCAGCGCCGCAAGATCGCGGCAGATCATGGTCGGCAAGGTGCCGGTCGGCGGCGATGCGCCGATCACCGTGCAGTCGATGACCAACACGCTGACCGCCGACGCCGAGGCGACGATCGCGCAGATCAGGCGCTGCGAGGAGGCCGGCGCCGACATCGTGCGCGTCTCCTGCCCGGACGAGGAATCCACCGCGGCGCTGCACGACGATCGTCAACGCCAGTCGAAGGTGCCGATCGTCGCCGACATCCACTTCCACTACAAGCGCGCGATCGAAGCGGCCAAGGCGGGCGCCGCCTGCCTGCGCATCAATCCCGGCAATATCGGCTCGGCCGAGCGCGTGAAGGAAGTCGTCAAGGCGGCCAAGGATCACGGCTGCTCGATGCGCATCGGCGTCAATGCCGGCTCGCTGGAGAAGCGATCTGCTCGAGAAATACGGCGAGCCCTGCCCCGAGGCGATGGTCGAAAGCGCGCTCGACCACGCCAAGATCCTCGAGGACCACGACTTCCACGAGTTCAAGATCAGCGTGAAGGCGTCGGACGTGTTCCTCGCCGTCGCCGCCTATCAGCAGCTCGCCGAGCCTGCGATTACCCGCTGCATCTCGGCATCACCGAGGCCGGCGGCCTGCGCACCGGCACGGTCAAATCGTCGATCGGCATGGGCTCGCTGCTGTGGGCCGGCATCGGCGACACGATCCGCGTCTCGCTGTCGGCCGATCCGGTCGAGGAGATGCAAGGTCGGCTTCGAGCATCCTGAAGTCGCTCGGCCTGCGCCATCGCGGCGTCACCATCATCTCCTGCCCGTCCTGCGCGCGCCAGAAATTCGACGTCATCAAGACCGTCGAGGTGCTGGAGAAGCGGCTCGCGCACATCACCACGCCGATGACGCTCTCGGTCATCGGCTGCGTCGTCAACGGCCCCGGCGAGGCGCGCGAGACCGATATCGGCTTCACCGGCGGCGGCAACGGCACGCATCAGGTCTATGTCGCGGGCGTGCCGCATCATCGGCTGAAGGACGCAGAGCATCGTCGACCATCTCGTCGAGCTGGTCGAGAAGAAGGCCGCCGAGATCGAGGCCGAACGACAAAGGCCGCCGCGGAGTGAAGCGGCTTCCGATCTCTTTCTATCGATCTCTCTTCAAGGCGATTTCCCGTGAGCAAGCTGCAACCCGTGCGTGGCACGCACGATCTCCTCCAGATGCCGGCGGCGGCAACATCTACGAATACACGCCGGACGGCACGCAGAGCATTTTTGCCTCAGGGGTCGGTGGTGGTCAACTGGCCTTTGACAGCGCTGGCAACTGGTTTCAGTCGGCTGAAGGCAGCGGCAACATTAACAAATACACACCGGACGGAACGCAAACCACCTTTGCCTCTGGGGTAAGTTCCGGTGATGGACTGGCCTTTAACAACGCGGGCGATCTGTTTGTAATTGCTGGTGACGGCAGCATTTACGAATACACGCCGAATGGGACACAAAGCACCTTTGCCCCACCGGTGACTTTTCCTTTTGCGCTTGTCTTCAATAGCGCGGGCGATTTGTTTGAGTCAGATACAGGCAGCGGCAACATCTACGAATACACGCCCGACGGAACACGGAGCACCTTCGCCTCGGGGTTGACTGCTCCTGAAGGATTGGCCTTTGACAGCGCGGGCAACTTGTTTGAGGGGGATGGGGGAAGCGGCAGCATTTATGATTTACGCCGGGCGGAACGCAAAGCACTTTTGCCTCCGGGTTGGGTAATGAACTAACTCAAGTTGCCTTTGAACCGGTGCCTGAACCTTCATTTCCGGGGTTGTTGGCTGCCTCTGCCGCTACGCTCCTCACCCGCCGCTACTGGCGACAATTGCTACGCTGTCACGCGGTTTGCTGCCGCACCATGTGAGACAAACGCTCAGCACTCTGACATCGCTCACGTTTATTCCGCCAGTGTTTGGCAATCTCCCTCGTGGCCTTGTGCAGCCAATCTCTTGTCCATTGCCAGTCCAATGACCTCGACCGATGCAAACCACTTTGGCGCATTCGGGGCCGGATCGCCCAAGCGGAGTCATCGCCACTGGCTGTCCCCTGCATCCGCTGGCGGTTGAATATCATGAACCAGGAGCCTTTTCCTTCTTTTCTCTACTTTTCTATGGCATTTTTCATGCAGTAATTGAGCGTGGTTGAGATCATCGGTTCGTCCGCCTTCTGCGTGACCAATCACGTGATGACTCGACGCCTGTTTGAACTCCATTGATTTTCCGCATTCACCACATAATCCTTTCTGGCGAAAATAAAAAATCCGCTTCTGCTCCAAATCGTGGAGCCTGTCGGAATCCTTGGTAATCAACGGATACAATCGCTCATATTCACTAAGGATTGTCTCGAATCGTTTCTTGATCGATTCTCCTGTCGTCATGATCTTCGCCTCAAACTTATAGTTCTTATAGGTGTTAAAGATTTGCCGGAGTCATCCCCGCCGGCGGATTCACATCATAAATCGAAAATAAGTTTAGATTTTGCATGAATTGTGCGGCAAACGCCGCAAATTCATTGGTCAGATTCTCATTCTTAGCCTTTTCCTTTCTCAAGTAAGAGATCAATAAATAAAAGGAGATAAGTTCGCTTCAGCTTGAAACCCGTCAACAAGTAGTTCAAACTCGTATAAAGAAAATCCAAATTGCCAATGTAGAATCGAGATTTTGTAGCACTGATGGCCTTTTGATGATTTTTTACTCGTTCAACCATCGAGGGCAGGTCAAGGTCTGGGAAAACCTTATTTTTAAAATCGCCCTCCAATTCCAGTAACAATAGCTCTGCAGCGAGTTGACGGAGACGGAATCGTTTATCATTTCCCAGGACCCGAAAGAGAAGGTGTTTTTCTCTGGTAACACAAAATAGATCTTTAAAAGCACCACCGATAGTGCATAATTTTTTCTGCCTTGTTTAAAGGCGTTCCCTCCTGAAGCCTCAAAAACGTCTGGACGATGTCTTCTTCTTTGCTTTCGGGATCATGACTTTTCATTTTCGATGAAAAAACACAATATGCATCTAACAATGTTTTATCCTGCAGGTTTAATTCGCTATATTTCGGAATATCAGTGCCCGTTAAATCAAGTCCATCTTCTAAATATTTAATAATCGTTAAAATTCTTTGCTGCCCGTCGAGAATTTCAAACTGTTCAACATCATTCTTAAAAAGAACCAATACGCCGATTGAATAGCGACTGTAGATAGACCTTATCAGCTCAATTTTTTGAGACTGTTTCCATATGTCTCCCCGTTGATATTCTTTATTTGATGAATATTTTTTCATCAGCAACCAACTTTAAAATTTCTGAATTACAAAGTTATCAAAATTTATGTCTGGGACAGATTGATTTGGCATAGTGGTAGATTGCTAGAATCAAAAAATCATGAGGTTTTGGAATATGAGATGCGACCTGGCGGACCCGTAAGTCCTGCGCTTCTTTTGCCAGCCGCACAGAGGCTTCGCCCCCCGAATTCGAGATTCGAGCAATTGGACTTTGTTCCAGCAAATTCCAGCTTGCGACATTGTGTGAGGGTATCCTAGTGAACTCGGGTTGCAAAGTGGGGAGTTAAACGTTGGAGCAAACGGCAGCCGAAAATTCATTGAGAGTAATTTTGGTTGCACGTTGCGTTGCGGATTTCCTGCCAATCTTTTTCCCAATCAGCCAGTGACGGCACGGTGACTTCCGCGTGCTTCGCATATTTGATCTGTAGGCACTGTTTTCGCTTCAAGCTTTCGTCTGCCTTCGTTGGTTAAAATCAAATCCATGAATACCAATCTTCTTTTCGCCAAGCGGGTGAATTTGTTGAAATCGTCACTTTGACATCCAATCCGAGATGTGCTTGCCAGTTACGTTCTATGACGAAAGTGAAAAACGCCCAACCTCCAGCAACAACTGTGGCAAAAACGACTGTGAGATGATACCAGCTTCCGCTATGCGAAAAAACAAATTTGCATCCGCGTGAAAATGAGAGCCACGTGTGCATTGCAAAATGGAGAATCTTCGCGAAGGCGAAAGCTAGCGATTTAAAAAATCGTGTCGAGCGCTTTGTCTACCAAGGCCTGCGCCACGGAAGCGGCGTTGCCGGACGGAGAATTAGCTGAGGCGGTTCGGAGAACGGTTGCGTTGCTTCGGTCGCGCCAATATCGGGTCGGCGCAAAGTCTTTTGGTGTGGCTGTGAAGCGAGTCAGCCCGAAAGTCTTTGTGCCAGGGGGAGGCGAGACAATTGTGGTTTTTTGGTGTTAACAGGACAACCGTGTCGCGCCGTTGCGCGCGTGGCGTGGCCGTTTCAAACGGTGGAGACGGTCAATGAATCGGCGGCGAATCGGAGGCAAAGTGAACCTTAATTTCAGTACCACGTCATTTCCTCTTCCCTCATTCGCATCAGTTAGCGAAATAAACGTGTCTCTAACAACAGGACACCCACACACGGGAGGTGGTCAAACCTTATTTCGCCCCCTACCCCCGTCACTACGCCGGGACGGTCGGCCAAAAATAAAGTGCTGCGTTGCCTGACACGCGCTCCAATGCCCGCCTGATTCGCAAGGTTGGCCACAGCAAGCCGGAAGCACACTTAGGACGGAGGCTTACACGTCCCGAATTGTCCTAGCCAGTCCTAGCGCGATTCAGTTTTGCCACGTCACCAAAGAGCACAACATGCAAAGGCAATAGTGATTCGAAATTCATGGGTGGCAACGTGGGCTGATAGGTGCACGGGGAGCATATTTTTGGCCGTTGCATCCCTCATTGCATCCCGTTTGCTGTTTTCGGTGTCTGGATGTGTCACGAGACATAACGAAGTGACAAGTCGCTCATGGCGATTGCGCGATAAAATAAGGTGAAGTCACGAGACAACACCAAAGAGAAAATGTGTCTTTGGATTTTCAGTCCTCTGCTCTACCAACTGAGCTACCCAGCCAATGGTCGGAAATCACCGCGGCACCGGCCCAACATAC
Organism: uncultured Verrucomicrobiae bacterium; assembly: GCA_963708525.1. Taxonomy (GTDB): domain Bacteria; phylum Verrucomicrobiota; class Verrucomicrobiia; order Limisphaerales; family UBA11358; genus UBA11358. The sequence continues at coordinate 10,228 of CAVPTH010000027.1, forward strand.
TACCCACGCCCAAAAACCTGCAGCAAGCAATTTCGTCGACCGTTTACGAGACCACAACGTATCGCGGGTGTCGTCCCAGAATGGAATGCTTTCGGCGCAGTGATCCCGGCGGCGGATTCGGTTGAGAGCTCAACCGATCGACCGGCCATCGTTCAGGGCGACGATCTGGTCGCCTCATTGCTGTGCAGCGCCCTGATTACTGTGGTGGCCATGGAGGAGACGTGGCCGGCGAAGGTGTGGCCTGGATACGGTAGAAGCCGCTGTTTGATCCGGGCAACATGTTTACGCCAGCAGACCAGATGGTGTTCGTATCAACAGCGACAACCGACACGTCCTGCCACGAGGTATTGAATAAGTTGGAATCTGATTGGACCGAATAGGCAAGTCCTGGCGTGTCTTTACTGAGCCAGAGGTTCAACTGGCGGCTAATGGGAGACGCAGCACACTGAAGCTGCGGAAATGGATAGTGATTGTAATTCGTCAGCAAAATATAAATATCGCCCGCACGGTCGCCGTTGGTGGTGGTGATGTAAGCGAGGCCATTGTTTGTGGGGAAGACGGCGGTGACGACGATGTTGCTGATGGTGGTGGTGCCGTTGAAGTCATTGGTGACGGTAATGCCGGTGAGCGCCTTCATGCAGGAGTCATATCTTGGCCAGTCGCCGTTGGTGGCCGCGCCGTAGGCATAGTAGAAAAACAGGTCGGAGGCAAAATCGCCCTGCGCCAGGTTGGATACGTTCAGTGAGCGAAACGCCGTATAGTTGGTCAGGAGGTGGTCCAGCGTCATCTGCGCCTGGTAGGCATACCAGCTGCGCGGGAAGTTCATGAGGTTGCTGACACATTCACGGAGAACGGATTCCTGCTGGCCGCCGGCGATGCGGGCCTGCCAGTTGGTGTAAAGCATGAAGGCGTTGGTGTAGTCGGAGGGCCCGGCGGGAATCCGCTGGCTCAACAGCCAGGAAAAGATGGGGGAAAAGAGCGAACTCGGCGGGACTTGGTGACCGCCGCTGAACCACCAGTCATTGACCACGGCCCCACAGGTGGCGAGATAATTACTGTCAAAAGGATTGTAGAAAATGGCGCCGGTGTCGCTCGTGCCGGAGGTGCGCGCGACGAGCAGATTGGTCTGCACCCGGTCGATGCCGTAGTATTGCACGGTGGCCCCGACATTTCCGCGCGCCAGCCAGCCGGCCATCTCAAACAGCCCCGCCACATGCTGCGCGCGAAACCGGCTGAACATGTAGGAGCATTCACCGCCGCCCGACAAACCGCCGGCAAATTCCGCCGTCGGATCAAACAGCACCCGCTCCCGGACGTCGAGCGCGACCGCATACATTTCCCGCAGTTCCAGAGTCCATGGCCGGTAGTTTTGGCTGCCGGTGATGCCCACACAGATAATGCCCAAAGTTGCACAGGTGCTCTGGAAAGTTGACACCATGCCGCCGCCGCCGGAATTCATCGTATAAAAAATCGGCAGCGGGTTTCCGTGGGGTGAATAAGCCGGCGGGAGATAAATGTCGTAAGTATAGGAGGGATTTTCGAGACAGGTGACCGTGCCCCGTTGATTGGCCGAAAGCGGGAAAGGCAGGAGTTCGGCGGAGGATGGCAGCGCCGGGTTGACCGTCAGTGTCACGGTGACGCTGTTGTTTGAACCATAAGGATTAGAAACCAGCACCGAATAATTACCCGACTGATCGAACTGCGCGTTCGTTATGACCAATGCCGCATTCGTGGCTCCGAAGAGGTTTGTGGCATTAAAACTCCATTGGTAGTTGAATGGCGGCGTTCCTCCGGCTCCCACGATGAATCTCGCCGTATCGCCAGCAAAAACCGTCTTATTGGTCGGCTGCGTCGTAATAAATGCCGGGACAACCAGTACGGTCAGCAAGGCATTGGAACTCACAGTTGGCCCGTAGGCATTGTATACGGTCACCGCATATACCCCGCCATCGGCCGGCTGGACGTTGGCCAGAGTCAACGTGGCATCGGTGGCACCATCGATATTTGTGCCAGGTACCCCGAACTGCCATTGATAATAAAGCGGCTGCGGCCCCGTCGCCGTCACGCTAAAGGTCGCCGGCTGGCCCGCATAGACTGTCACATTCATTGGCTGCAAGATAATGACCGGGTTGCTGATGACGATTAACGTCGCCGTTACACTGTTAGTGGTGCCCACGCGATTGCTCACCACGCAGTTGTAATTGCCGGCATTCGTCGGCACCGTGCTCCCGATTGTGTAACTGCTGCTGTTCGCACCCGCTATCGCCATCCCTCCAATCTGCCATTGGTAATTAATCGGGGTCGACCCTGTCGCCGCCACGCTGAAAGTCGCCGGCTCGCCCGCAGTCACCGTCACGTTTGTCGGTTGGATGGTGACCGTCGGGGCAATGTTGGTCTGTGATTGCAAGCTGACGTCATCCAGCCCAAAATAATTTGCCGCATTGTCAAAGAATCCAAATTGAACAACGGTGCTGGCCTGGGTCGCTGTGACCGTGAACTGATAATTCGTCCAGCCATTGGCCACTGGATTTGTCTCGTTCAACAGGACACTCCCGTTCCAAGACACGCTGAACTGTCCGGGATCGCCATACGAGTTGTTGAACCAGCACGATAGCAAATAGGTCGTGCCCGGGGTGGTCGCCACCGTTTGGGAAAGTGTCCCCGAAGCCGTGTCGTTTCCCAGCCCGGCCTCGTAGCTGCCCGAGTGAGGAACAAATAAAGTCCCATTATCGACACCGGCATAGACGTAGTCTCCCGCCAATACCCAGTTCGTGAAACTCCCCGCTTCAAACCCGCCGTTCAACATGAACTCAACCTGCCCGACGGCAGGCAGTCCTGGCAGTAAAGCACTCAATAGAAATAACCGGAACAATATGGCTTTCATTACGGTGTTGATGCGCTTCTGACTCCACGCAACGAATTCTGCTCGTGTTGTTTTTGGTTCTTTGTTCCGTCCGGCCTGACTGATAAGTTTACCCGCCAATTCATGTAACGTCAATTAATGCTGTAATCGGGTAGTGGGTCACTTTCATTGGTAGGGACGCGTCGCCGACGCGTCCGGACGGCTCGGCGAGCCGTCCCTACCTTCAAATTAGCCCACTACCTGTGATCGGGTTCACTTTTCTGGACCATTTCTTGTGCGAGTCGTGGGATTCGGTTCATCAAGGATGTCACTCTTACGGTCGGGTTTAAACAGCACTGTGCGATAGCCTCCCAAATCCAGAAATCCAAAATCAGGGTAAAATGTGCCCTGCCCTTTAGGCATAATTCCGCTTTCATCGGACCCATCCGGAAAACCGCGAACCTTTCAAAACCGGCTCCCTTCCCCCTCCTCGGCCACCTCTCGGCGCAGTGGTTCCAGCGGCGGATTCGGTTGAGAGCTCAAGAGATCGACCCGCCATCGTTCAGGACGATCCCACTTTCCGCGAAATTTTTTCAAGACAGGTTGTCACCTCGCGACTGAGCGCTTCCCTCTGCCCGGCACTCAAACCGCGTGGGTCAAAGCGATAACGGTAGTGCAACTGCAGCAATTCCAATAATGGCTCACGTAAATCTTTCAACCCCGGTTCCGCCAGGGCGCGCTCGAGCCAGACGGAAAGCAATTCCCCGGACTGTCTGGGCACACCTCGGCCGCCAATTTCGTTTCGAGCAGATAAAATTCCGAATCCAGTCCCGGCCAGGCAATCGCGCCGCCGGTTTGTTTGTCCCGCTTTCGCTGTTGCCGCCGGCGGCCGCGCCGGGAATAAATCTGATAGAGCAGCAGGACCAGCACGGGAACCAGCGCCCAAAGGAGGTATTGACGCAGATTGCTCTGGCCCCAGCGGAATTTTGCAAATTGAAACCCGATCCAGGACCGGACATCAGAAAGCCACTGCCAAACCGACGCACGCTTGCCTTCCTCCGCCACCCACGACGCGGGGGTAGTATCAAAATCTTCCCACGTCCTGCTTCGTGCGTCCCAGACGAGGCACCAGGCATGCGCGTCGCGCTCCCGCACGACGTAGCCGCTACCGGATTTTTCGTGAACGGCATAACCGACGGCATACCGGGCGGGAATCTTCAACTCTCGCAGCAGCAGGACGGTGGCGGTGGCAAAGTATTCGCAATGGCCGCTATGGCTGGTTAATAAAAAATGCGCCAGCGGTCCTGTCGCCGCGGGATTCGCAGGTTCCGGCTTCCCGGGCCCTTGCCAGACGCTGTACGTAAAGTGTTTTTGAAAATATTCATAAACGTTTTGAAGCGTTTGTGATTCATTCTTTCCGGAAAGGTTCATCTCAGAAACAACCTTCTCCAGCACGGGCGCTTCATTGGTCGGCACGGTCAGGTCCAGCCAATTGGTACTGGTGTCCGGAGGGGAATCCATCGTCGCGCCGGGTCCGTATCGTGCGTCAAAGATGACGAGCCCCGGCCCTTGGGCGAGAACCGAACCTTCGCTGTTTTCCTGGAGGACATAGGCGTAGAGATTGTCCAGCCGGCCACTGCCGGTCGGCAATGGCAGCAACGCCTCACCGCCATCGAGATAACAGGCGAGGTTGACGGAAGCGGTATTGGTTTTGCCTGGCAGCAGGATCCATGTCGTCTGGTTGGTTTCGGCCGACAGGTTCGCGAAGTCATTTCGGGTGGTGCCGGCGTACCAGGTTCGTTTTGCGGAATAATAGGTGCGATAACTCGCCTCCCGCAGATAAACCGGCGGCGGTTCATGGTTCTCAGGCCATAGCCGAATGACGATGCGGCCGGACAACTCCAGCTTGCCAATCTGGCCGAGGGCTGTGGTCGCCTGCATGGGATCGGCTTTTTGCCGTAAGAACCGCGTGAACCATTGAGGATTGTAACCTTCCAGAACCCGCTGCAACGCACCGATGCCGCTCTGGCTGAAGTACCCGACCAAAATCACCGTTGCCAAAGTGCCCGCCCAAACGGCAAACCCATAACGCCGCGACCGGAACGGCCAGAGCGCCCAGATTGTTAACACGCATTGTCCCCAGAAAAATGAAGCACCGAGCGCGTTCGAATGGATGCCGGCGGAAAACAGGCACACAATGAAATAAGGATAGGATATATTCAAACTGCCGGAGGGCGCGGCCTGAGCGGTTTTTCGTTCCTGCCGGGCGCGGCGCCACGAATAAAACGAAATGGCTGTCCAGGGGATTTTTTCACGCGTGCTGAACGCCTGGGCCAGGACAAACAGAAACAAGGTCATTGGCAGCCAGCGGAAAAAGGCGTTGGAAGCGCGCGCGCCGATGATGCCGGCGTTTTGGGCGGCGCCCGGTCCGCGGAACAGGCCACTCAAGCTGCCGCCTTCCTGATTGGAAGTGAAAGCATAGATGGCGGTGGCGAACGCCAGCACCGTGCAGAAAGTCAGGATGCGCCGGAAATCGGCATCCGACAATTCCCAGCGCGCTTTGAAGTACCGCGCGCTTTCCAGGATCACACCCATGATCGCGCCGGCGAGCAGCAGGCCCGATTGCCAGCCCCAGAACAGCAAAGCCGCGAGCAACAAAAATGGCGGCGTTTTCAGGGCGCGCGTCCCGGTGGTGGGGGCGTTTTCCATCAGGATAACTCCGCAAGTTGTTCCTCGATTTTTCCGACTTCGAGAACGTGAAATTTGCCGGGCTCGGCGCGCAATGGACCGGCATCCAAACCTGTTTTGCCCGGCTGCGTAATAACGAAAACCATCACCGGCACACGCAAGGCGCGAAGTTTTTCCACCAGTTTTTTCCGTGGCTCGTCCCATTTTTGCAGAACGCAAATACAGCCGCTGACCACGGAGACGTGGGCGATGACAAGATGTTCGAGGACGCTGAACGGTTTGTTGACACAGGCATGGACGGAGGCGAGAACTTCCAGCATCTGGTCGGCATGGGCCAGGCCGCGCCCGGCGGTAAAGCAATATGAGTCCGCGCCGACAAACAACAAATCCAGGAGCGATTCCTGCGTCAATACCGTGCAGGCAAACGAAGCGGCCACGGAAACCGCCTCTTCCAGGATTTCGCTGTGCGGTTCATCGGTGAACGTGTCGAGGATCAGCGCGTGGCGGACAAAAAATTCGTCTTCAAATTCCTTCACAATGGGCCGGCCCGCACGGGCCCAACTGCGCCAGTGAATATGACGCAAGGGATCACCCCGGCGGTAGTCACGCAACGAAACAAATTCCTCGCTGCGCCCGATGTTTGCCGCCAGGGCGACACCGCCCTGTTGGTATTTCATCGTGCCCGGCAGCGCCATCGGCGGCAGCCAATAACGTTTCGGCAAAATCAACACCGTTTGCGGCAGAGATATCCGGTTGAAGGCGCGGAAAAGTCCAAGTGGATCCGGCCGGGCCAGGGTCAGACCGTCAAAACGCAGGAGTCCACGTCGCCGCGGCAGAATTTCCACGGTCACCTCGGTCTCACTGTGCGACGCGAGAGGTGGAACGGGCGCTTCCACCGGGTTGACCAGCCGGAAGGGATTGTGACGTCGCCGTTCGCTGATTTGAAACGGGCGCAGCCGCTTGTTTTCAGCAAGCTGGAACGCCAGCCACTCGTCAATAGGCGGGCGTGGATCCGCGAAATTTTCCAACAAAGTCAGGCCGGTTTGCGGTTGCCCGGTCAGATTTTTCAACCACACACGGTAAGACAACGGTTTTCCGGCGGTGCCAAAGCGGGGCAGGATGCGAGTCGCGGAAATTTTCGCGCGGAAAAACCGGGAGGTAACAAGGGCGGCAATCAACAACGCCAGCAAGAGTGCGAACTCCTGGTAAACCACATTGTTTTCCACATCCACGCCGATCACCCCGGCAACCAGGAATCCGCCGGCGACGCATCGTCCGGCCAGCGAAAACCGCCGGCGCGCCCGGTACCAGAGCGACGAGCCGACGCGGTAGATCAGGTATATTACCCGGTAAATTGGCTTCACAAATCGAGTGACACGTGACGGGTGACAGGTGTCGAGAATGCCATGTCGATAGCCAGCGCAAATTTCTCGTCACCTGTCACTTGTCACACGCCACTCTCCTAAGCCGGCACTTTGAGCCTCTTCAGGATGTCCTCGACGACCGCGCGGGCGGTCAGGCCGGAGAAGCGCGCCTGCGATTCCAATACCAGCCGGTGCGCGATGACGGGCACGGCCAGAGACTGAATTTGTTCCGGCGCCACAAAATCGAATCCGTCGAACAAGGCCAGCGCCTGCGCAGTTTTCATCAGCGCAATCGACGCCCGCGGGCTGGCGCCGAGTTGGACACCGCTCGCAGAGCGCGTCGCCGCGACCAGGTCCACGGCGTAGCGTTTTAATTCCTCGCTGACCCGCACATCCTCCACCGCGTGCTTCAGTCCCAGCACTTCCGCCAGGGTCGCGCAGGGTTTCAACTCATCGAGCGGGTGATTGTGTTGCTGGGCGGTGAGGATGGCGGTCTCCTCCTCGGGCGTCACGTAGCCGAGGGTGAATTGCATGGCAAACCGGTCCATTTGCGCCTCCGGCAGCGGGTAAGTCCCGCGAAATTCGACCGGATTCTGCGTGGCGATGACGAAAAACAGTTCCGGTAGATTCCGGCGTTCGCCCTCCACGCTCACCTGTTGTTCGCCCATGGCTTCGAGCAATGCCGATTGGGTGCGGGGTGAGGCGCGGTTGATTTCATCGGCCAGCAGGATGTTGGTGAACACCGGGCCTTCATGGAAATGGAATTGCTGGTCGCGCTGGCTGAAAATCGAAACACCGAGGATGTCCGAAGGCAGCAGATCCGGCGTGAACTGGAGGCGTTTGAACTGCGCGTCAATCGAGCGGGCCAGCGCCTTGGCCAGCGTGGTCTTGCCCGTGCCGGGAAAATCCTCGAGCAACACGTGTCCGCCGCTGGCCAACGCAGCAAGCAGCTGCCGGGTCGGGCCGGCCTGGCCACGCATGATTTTGGAAATGTTATCGGCGATTTTCCGGTAGGTTTCGCGCGCGGCTTCAAACGGGGTTGGCGTCATGGCAGGTTCTGATGATTGAAACAACAACAACGGGAAAAGGTTGCTGCGGTGCTTGCATCGTCTGGCGCAGGTTAACAAGCCGCGCGGGCGGCCACGAACTAAAAAGCTCCGTCGACTCATAGGCGGTGTGTGCGCACGGTCAGGCGCGACACCAGGGCCACCATCCCCCAAAGCGCCAGGAACGCCGCGGCCAGCAACAGGATCCGTGTCGGCCAATTGACCGCCCTGGTGTTGGCCGCCTGCAGCAGAATGGTCATCGGCTTGCCGGGTTCCGTCTGCAGGACCTGCGTGAAGGCGAAATGAACTCCGCGCACGGGCAGGTTCGCGTGCAGGGGTTTTATCTGCGCGACCACGATATCCTGGGCCTCTTGTAATTTGGTCCACTGTTGCTGGGCAGAGACAGCGTCATACAGCAAACCCGGGCTGCCGGTCTGCACGGGTGTGTTCCGTTCACCGGCAACCTGTCCGTTGTTGCGCCAGCTGAATTCCGTCTGCGCATGGATGAGGTTGCTGGCCTGGGCGTTTTGCAGGTCCTTTTCCAGCTGTTTCACCTCTTCACCCGTCTCCTCTCCCTTGGTGGACTTTACTTTGGCCCGATAGAAATTGACGCTGGCCTCGCGCACGTTGCCGTTGGCCAGTTGCTGGCGGGCTTCGTGCATGTCCCGCCGGAGATCGATTTCATTCTGTTCCTTGTTCACCTGTTCCATGCGGGAATAGTCGAGGAACGAAAAACTCCGGGAGGACGCCTCGGGCGCAACAGCCGTTTCACGCATCATGGTGCCGCCAAAACCCTGATAATCGTAATCCGGCGGCAGATACACTTCCCAGTGCGCGTTTTTCAAGGGCACATCAAATTCCGGCGAAACCAATCCGACCGCGCCGCGCGTGCGCGGGAACGTGTTCGTCCCGACGTAGGTCAACTCGACGGTCATCGTACCGTCGTCCACACCGGACTGTTGGATGGGCAGGAGGATTTTGCCGCCGCTTAAACTCGGTCGCACCGGTTGCCCGGCCACGAAGGCCGACCAGACCTTTGCGCCGGCCGGCAAACCGACTTCGAGGAATTGTCGGCCATTGTTCCGTACGCACAAAGACATCTCCGTCATCATCTGGCCGTCGTCGGCCATGACACTGGTAAGCTGCGCGCTGTCGACGAGCGCCTGCAGCACCTCCGCTTCATCAAACCGCCGCACATCGAGGGTCAGTTGGTAACCCGTCCGTACATAATGATACACCAGCGCCGTCGCGAGGTCGGGAGTGCCGGCCCACTCGGGCCAATCACCCGTGTCCATACGCTGCAAATCCTCCGCGTGCAACGCGCTCACCTGCAAAGGTGCCCGGGCCGAGATCGCCAGCAGGCCGGTCTCGCGTTCCACGCCTTCAGCGGTCACACCGGCAATTACCATCGCATCCGCTTTGCCCGGACGCGGCTGGTCCCACGTGACTGTGAGGGTATAGACGCCCTGGACCGGGCTTTGCAATTCCACCCGCCAGATCACATCATTGGTCCCGGAGGGACGAGCTCCGCGAGTCCCTGACTGATTTGGATTTTGTGGGCGCGTATAACTCGCCCCTCCGACGATTGCCGCTCCGAGCAATTCCTTACTGCGGATGTTGGGTCCGGTAATTTCGAGGTTCTTGAAAGTGTCCGGCACCCGGATCAGCAGTTCCTTCACCGGCGCGTTGGCAATGTCATAACGCACCAGGGCGCGGCCGCTGATGAGAGTTTCAGTGAAGGTGAACGTGTCAACCACTTCGGCGCGGACCCAGGCGGCGACGGCTTCGGTTGCCACGCGCAATTGCCAGTCCGGGGTGGACTTTGGTACCGCTGAGATGAACTTATAGGCCAGCACATTGCCCGACCCGGCCGGATTCGAGTATCCGGGCACTGACACCGCCGGAATTTCCGTCAGACCGTCGAACGATTCCGTTTTCACGGCCACACCGGGTTCGGCAGAAACCGCGACATAACCGGTGAGTTTGGCCGTATCGAGCGGATGCACTCCACGGATCGCAACAGATCGGGGCAACTCCTTGAAGTTGCGCGTCAATCCCATGCCGAGGGTGTAAACACCGCTCGTGCGGTCTTTCAAGGTCACTTCCAGAACATCCGGCCCGCCGTCGTTGTGTTCGACCTGTTGCAGAATGTTGTCGCCCGTGACCCGTTCCAGGCGATACCCATCCGGCAAGGCGATGCGCAACGCAAATAATCCGGTGCGTTTGATGGTGTAGTCAACCGTGGCTGAAAGCGACACCTGCTCGGCGTTCACCCGGAAATTATTCCGCACCACGGCTTCCACTTCTGGCCGGACGGTTTCTGCCCGCAGGCGCAGGGCGAAATCCGGCTGGTTGAACCGGAACACGCTGAACAACCGGCCCGTCTTGTCCGGGTGCGCCGCCGCAAATTCTTCCGCATCCACCCGTTCCAGGCCGGACAGGGACTCGACCGACAGTTCCAGTTCCTCGGTCCCCTGCAACGCCACCAGGCCGGTCTCACGTTTCACTTCCAGCGCCTGCGGCACCGCCACCGCTTCGCTGACCGGCAACGCGGCCAGCGCCTTTTCGGTTTCCACCGTCAATTTCCACGATGACGGTACGCCCTTGAGTAGATCCACGACCAGAATCTGCCCACCCGGGAGCGCTGGCGTCTCGCCGGCGTGCCGTGAGTTTTCTTCCGGAGAACCCGCCGCCAGGATGGCGGCGCTCCCAGGTTTAACTTCCCAGGTCCGGATGTCTTTGCCTTCGACGCGCAGGAGGCGCTGGCCGGCGGGCAGTTGTATCCGCGCCTGGCGCAATTCCCCCTGCGTGATCTGGTAATCCAGCGTTGCGCGCACGTTCATCACGCCGCCGCCAAACGTCACCAGCGCGGCGTTCCGGCAAAATACCGTCGCAGCCACTTCCGCGGCCCGCTTCACCCGCGGCGTCCAGAACAATTCAATCCGGTCCCCGGAACCGACTACGGCCTCCACCCGCGTCGTGTCCTTGTCCAGAATGCGCTGGAACGAAACCGCTGCGGGAAAATCCACGTCCGCCCCGGCCTCATCGAGGGTGAGGTCGACCCGGCTGGATAAGGCGGGTGGGATCCCGAAGGCCAACTGATGCCGCTTTGCGGGATCACCGGCAATTTTGACCAGCAGCCTGAGCTGCAGCGTCACGGTGCCACGACTCTTAAACTGCACTGCCACACCATTGCCAGCCCGGACCAGGTCGGCGCTGCCGGTTTTAATCGTGAACTGCTGCACCGCCACGTCGCCGCCGAACAGCGGAATCGTTTCGCCTGCGGAAGCCGAGGTGAACTGCAATGTGGCATTCAACAAAGCCACCCGATCGTTCACCGTGCCCGAATAACTGGCAGAAACAATGGAAGGCGGAATTTGGAAGTCGGCGGCTTTTACGCCAGCCAAACCGAACGTGAACAGCAGGAGAATGGCGGCCATGACCGGCGGAAGGCCGCCGCCCGGTACGGACGGTCCGGCGGGTGACACTTCGGTCGGTTCGAATTGATGGGTGCGCGGCCAGTAACGCCAGATGAGCCATGAGACTACGGCCAGCACCACCACAGGAAAACCCACAATCAGCGCGTCATGCAGGGCGCGCCACTGGACCAGCAGGCTGCCCACCGACCCGAGGATCAGTGCCAACGCCAGCGTGACGATAAAGCTGCTCTGTTGTGCCCGCCGCCATTGCCAGCCCCACAGGGCGAGTCCCAGCAAAAACGCAGCCGTCTGCCACACCATCTGGATCGTCTGGAACGTGTGCAGCGACATGATCCGTGCCCGGATGGATAACGGTACCTCGCCGATATTGAGCACTTTCGTAAACAGGAACGGCTGGCCGGATTGCGGCAGCTCGATGCGCAGCGAGTGAATGCCGGCAACGGTCGCCATCGGCGACGGCGCGGCAACCGGAGTACTGGCTGAAGGCGGCGTAGCAACCGGAGTACTGCCCGCAGGCTGCGCTGGAGCCAATCCTCCTCCACCCCCACCACCGCCGCTGCTTGCGGGTAATGCGGCTTCTTCAGGTGCCGCCGTCGCCGCCGATGTTCCGAAGACGAACTGGCCGTGGGCGACGGCCTGCCGTTGTTGTTCCACGGCAATCTCCGCCGGGGTGGCCGCCTGTACCAGACCGCGCTGGGACAATTCCGCGAACCGCCCGGCCGATATCTGGTCGACGCTGCCGTCGGCAAAGAGCACCTCGCAGTGCTCGTTCACGATCGGGCTGTAGGCGAGCACGGAATCGGGCTTCAGTGAATCCAGCGCCATGCCGGCGCCCAGGTACGTGTATCGCTGGCCGGTCTCCGTGTCGTAAGTGACTTGGTCCGTCTCCAAGATGTTAGTCATTTCATCAAAAGACATCGGGAGGCGATGGTTGTTGTCATCAGCGAACATACGCGTGGCGATGCCAATTTGTTTGAGGTTGCTGACAGAATTAACCCGTTGCGCCTTGCGCTTGGCAGAGGCCAAGGCCGGCAACAGCATGGCGCCGAGGACGGCCAGAATGGCCATCACCGCGAACAGGGTTAAGACACCATTCCAGCCGCGGCGCACCGCGGAGATGACCAGCACAATCACCAGGGCGGCCAGGAAACCGACCAACAGGATTGCCCCGCCGCCGGCGCGCAATACTTGCCCGTAAAATATGAGAAATTTCTCCCATCCATCCAATAATCCGTAGGTCGTCCCCTCGGCGATGTTCATGCTGCCGCCGAAATCCGAAAGCCGGAAGCCCGGCGGCACCAGGAGATGCCATTCCGCGTACGTGTTCGGCACGTCGGTGCGCGGCGCATCAAGTTTGAGTATTGTTGACCAGTGCGATTTCAGGGCGCCGTCGTTCTGCGCATACACAATGTCCACGGCAAAAACCTGGTCGCGATCGACGTCGCGTGGCAGCGGGACCAGCACCCCGTCACCGTCGCGTTCCGGTTTGGCCGGCTGGCCGTTGACATAACAGCTCCAGAGTTTCGCGTCTTTTGGCAGTTCAAAGCGTTGGAACTGCTTGTCGTTGTTCTTCACCATGAACGATGCCTGGGTGAGCATTTCACCGCTGCCGGTGAGCACCGAGGTGATTTGGGTCCGGTCGGCAACGGCTTCCAGCACCGGCTCGCTGGCGTAGCGTTGCACCTCGAGCGCCAGGTCGGTTTGATTGCCGGTATATTGCCAGGCCAATACCACGGCGCGGCTGATGAACGAACGGTCGACCGCCGACAGCTCGGCCTCATCCACCCGCCGCAACGTGTCGCCCACCGTCAGTGGACTGAGCCGCAGGCTGGCGGCGGTGGTGACCGCGATGGAACCGGTCTCGCGTTCCACGTCCATGGTGTGGATGCCCCCGACGGGCAAGCGGCCCCCGCTGTGCGCGGAATCAAAAGGATAATCATAGGTAACGACCAGCGTGTAACCATCCCAGACCTTGTCCTGCAAACCGATGGTCCAGATAACCTCGTTGGTGTCAGTTTCGGAGGGACGAGCTCTGGGAGTCCCTGACTGGTTTTCATTCGAGGGGCTTGCGTTCGAGTTATTGGGACTCGTACCTCGGCGATCCCTCCGGTGATTTCTTTACGGCGAATATTCGGACCCGTAAATTCGACGTTCTTGAACTGCGCCGGGACCCGGACATTGAATTCCTGCACGCCCTGGTTCACGAGACTGTAACGGATGGTCGCGCTGCCGCCCACCACGCCGTCGCCGATGGTCACGAGGTTGAAAACGTCGGCGACGATACGGGCGGCCAGTTTTTCGCAGGTAATGGCGAGTTGCCAGTCCGGTTGTTCGGTGGTGTAGGCCAGAATTTCATCCCCCCGCCCCGTCAGCCGGTTTGCCGGAATTTCGCGGAGACCGTTCAACTCGGCCGTTCGCAGCCGGATGCCGGGCGCGGAGCCGGCGCCGATTTGCGCGGTCTCCTTCGCCGCGACGGACACGCGCAAAGGCTGCACGCGGATCCGGTCGGGAAACGGTTTGAGCGCCTGCTCCAGTTGCACGGCCAACCGGCGTTGACCCAGCACCCGGCTGGAGAAGCTCACCTGCAGCCGGCCGTCGCTCACCTTCCAGTCATCGACACCGTCTCCGCGCACGTCCGCCACGTCGAATCCGGCCTGGGGCGCCAGCTCGAGTGTGTAAATGCCGGCCTTTTCGACATCCAGTGTCAGGCTGTGTATCACCACCTCCCGCGTCTCTTCGAGCCGCACGTTGACGCGGTCGGCCACGGTAATGACCGGTTCGACCGGTTTAAGCTGGAGCGTCAGGGTGAAGGGACGGGCGTTGAAACGGTAGGCGGCCACGGCATTGTCCGGCGCATTGACCTGGCGCAACCCGGTGAGCGACCGGATTTCAACCAACATGTCCTCGGCGGAAATGGTCAGCGAGCCGGATTCGCGGTCCACGTTTAGCGGCTGCGGCGCGTTCAACGCCACGACCGACGAAGCGTCATTACTCCCGGCGGCCTGTTCGGAATAAAGCGTCAGGTCGCAGGATCTTTCCATGGGCTTGATGAATTCGACGGTCAACACCTGATGATCCCCTTCGGCAGCAGTATGCCAGTCCCGTATCTGGTCACCTTCCAGGCGTGTCAACGCTTGCGTAGCCGGCAATTGCAGCGTGAGTTGGCCGGCGTTGCCCTGGACAATGTCATAATGAAATTTTCCGGTGTATTTGATGACATTGGGAGTGATTTGTGCGGCGATGGTGGAGTCCACCGTCAACAAGGTTTTGCGCGCCACTTCGGCGATTTTGCCCTGCCAGCGCAAAGCAACCGTCTGGTCCGCGCCCAGAAAGCCGGTCAGCCGGGAAACCCCGTTCGTCTTGAACGGTTTCCAGGACCGTACCGCTGAGCAGTTGTACCTCCGTGTTCGTGCCGCCGGCCTGCGCCGTCACGGACGCAATCGTCGCCGCCGGGCCGGTGAAGGAAATCCGGTTCCACGGTTCGTCCCGTTGGATTTTGGCGACGACCTCAAGCTTGAATTGGTAATGCCCCTTACGCGATGCGACCAGAACATAGGTGTTGCCCTGGCGCACAATTTTCAACGCCTCTGGCAATCGGCCCGGCAACACGGCCACGTCGCCGGTCAGCAACAACGCCGAACCGTCGCCGGTGGCTTCCACGTCCACCGCCGCCGTAAACTGCGCCGCATCGTCGGACAACCGGCCGTCGTAACGGATTTCGCGGAAGACCAGTCCACCGGCGGGTGAGGTGGTTTCGCCGGCGCCAGCCTGGTAAATCGCGCGGATCTGGCGCGGGCTCAGCGCGCGCGAATACAGCGCGAGTTCGTCAAGCATTCCGTTGAACGGTTCGTTGTAAGCCGTGCCGCCGATATTGCCGATGCCCATAGCCGGGTTCTGCGTCGGCTCCAGCTCCCCCAACGGGGTGAGCGTCGTGTTGGTTTCTGCAACCTGTCTCCCGTTGACGAAGAGTTTCAAATTGCTCCGCGTGCCCAAGGTCGCGGCGACATGCTGCCAGCGATTGAGTTGAATCGGCGCTTCGATCCGCACAATCTGACTTTGGAAATCCATCATCTGGAACCCGACAAACCCCGGTGTTCTCAGGTCAACCTGCCACGGGTCCAGCGCGGGACGATCGTCGCCACGGAAGAAAATGATGCCGCCATATTGCCGGGGATAAATCCAGCCCGCGATCGTCAACGCTTTGGTCAACTTGAACTCCGGGCTGTCGGGAATGCTGACGCGCTGTCGGCTGCCATCGAAATCGAAGGCCTGGCCGACCTTGCCGGGGGCGTAATTCATACCGAAAGGCAAGGTGCCGTCATGCCGTCCGGCGCTGTCCTGGGCATTGCCCTCAGCCCGCCACCAGCCAACCAGACCGTTTTGGGGGATGGATTGGGCAAAAGCTGAGGAAGCCAGCAGACCAATCAGAAGGGTGACGATTGATTTTTTCATGACGATCTCCGCGGTTACAAGCAGTTTAACGACAGGTTCATGATGAATCAGACGGAAGGCTGCGCAAAATGCTCCCGCGGAATTCCTAAACGGAACACGGAGGAGAATAACGAAAAGATTTAACTCCGGTGGCTGATTTGTTGGCTGACGTCCGGTTCAATGGTTTGGCCCGGAAGGAATCCTTGGGCGGCGGCGGAGTTTTTTGACACGAATTTCACGAATTGACACGAATTTCCAAGCCCGTCACCGTAGGAGCCGACGTGAGGAGGCTCATTCTGTTCAAGGTGTTTGGTTCGGAAAATTTGAGACTCGTTACCTCGTCTCCTACACTCGAATGAATTTTCCTACGTGCTCTTATGTTCCTCTGTTTCTTCCTGTTCAAAGATTACGGCCCGAAATAAGATAACGCCGCATGGACTCGGACCCGCCTTCGCTCGGAAGCTTCCGCCGTCGCCTAGGCTATGACGGACAGGCCGGCGCGGCAGAGGCGGCATTGCTGGCGCGTTGCCGTCGCGGCGAACCGGACGCGTGGGATGAATTGTTCGATCTCCATTACGCGGCGGCCGGGCGTTTCATTTTCCAGCTGTCGCATCGATTTCACCCGGGAAGATGCGGAGGAAATCTGTCAGGAAGTCTTTCTGTCCGTCATCAAAAACCTCGATTCGTTCCAGGGCGAAAGCCAGCTTTCAAACCTGGCTGTTTCGCATCGCCGCGAACAAGGCGCGCGATTATCGCGAAAAGCGGAACGCCGCCAAACGCGGCGGCGGCCAGACGCACGATTTCGCTTCAGGCGGAGGACCCGGAAACCGGCCTGACGCTGGATCCGCCGGCCGATGCGCCCGGGCCGGATGAATTGCTGATGAACGCCGAACGGACGGCGCTGGTGCGTGAATCGCTCGACCACTCGGCGAGCCTTGCCGCGAGATCGTCGAACTGCGTTATTTCGGCGACTTGAGTTACGAGGAATTAAGCGCCACATTGGAGTTGAATCCGAAAACCGTCAGTTCGCGCCTGAGCAAATGCCTGGATCGGCTGGAGGAAATTGCTCGAGAAATGTTTTCGCGGGAAAACCCGGGTGTTTTCCCGTCCAACTGAATAGAACGAATGGAACCGGAACGCAAAATTGAAAAACTGCTGCGCGCCTTCGCGAAGAGACGCCGGCCGACGCCGGCGATCCGCTGAAGCTGCATCCCGCCACCCGGCGGATGTTGCAGGGCGAAGTGTCGCGCCGCGCGTGCCGAAGCCGGAGCCGGAAGAGGATTCGGTTTCACTTTGGCAGTTTTTCCGTCAGCAATGGGCGTTTCTGTTGGCTTTGCGCTCATGATTTTCCTCGGCGCGACGTTGTTTTTGCCGGCGTTGAGCAAGGTCGAAACACAAGGCGAAAAGCGTCGTGCGCCATGAACCAGCTCAAGCAAATCGGCGCTCGCCGCGCAGATGGTTGCCGGAGAAAACAACGGCAAATTACCCGCCACGCTCGATGAACTGACGAATGGACTCGTTTCCAAACAAGGCCTGACCGACCCGGTGAGCGGCAAGCCGTTTGTGTAGCCGCCGCCGGAGTAAGAAACTGGACGACCTTGAGAGCAACGATGTGCTGGCGTATTCGCCGGTGGACAAAGACGGCCGGGCCGTCCTGCTGGCCGACGGCCACGTCGAATACGCAACCAAGGCGCGCTTTTCCGAATTGACCAAACAAAAATCCACTGAACTGACCCTGGCGAAGACTTCCGCGCCCGCGCAACCGGCAAAAACGACCGCCTTCGAGGCAGCGTCCGCGGCGTCGCCGTCTCCCGCCCCGGAGGTTGCCGGTGAACTGAAAGAGCTTCCATCCAGCAGCAGCGATATACAATCGTTTGTCCAGACCGGTGCTGCCAACCAGCAAAACCTTTACCGCAACGTGTCCGCGTCCGCACAGGCTGCACCGGTGTTGCAGTCATTCCAGATGGTGCAAAGCGGTGACGTCGTGTCTGTTGTGGACCGGGATGGTTCAGTTTATCACGGCTCCGTGCACATCGCCGCGGTCAAAGGTAACGAAGCGGAGGCGACATCCCCGAATGAAGCAACCCCGCCCATGCAACGCGAGAAGGAGGCAGAGCAAAGGACTGACCATCCACAGCCGGCGGCCCAAAACTATTTCTTCCGCGTGATGGGGACCAACCGGACATTGCAGCAAAACGTAGTTTTCAGCGGCACCGTGGAGGCACTTCCCGGCGCGATTGCCAATGCGCCCCAATCTTCCGGAGGTGGTGGCGGTGGCGGTGGCGGTGGCGCGCAATATAATTTGCAGGTTTCCACCAACCAGCAGCAGTCGCTCTTGTCCAATTCCCGCGTGGTGGGAACGGCTGTGATTGATAGCACCAACCAGATCGAGATTAACGCCGTGCCTGTCTCACAATAATCAAACCGCCTCCAAACTTCGCGTTCTCTGTCCCCTCAGCGGTCACATGCATCGCCGTTCGAGTAGTTTGTCACTCCTCTGTTCTCTCTGTTGGCTCTTGTTCAATTCTCTCTTACAGGAGCAAACGGAGGTAACAGAGTGTTAATCGGCCCAACCGCATGCTCGCGATTCATCGGAGTTTACGCGGCTTGCCGCGTGGCGCAGCTTTACGCGGAATCGTATATCGTAAATTGAACGACTTCCTGTCAGTCAACGACTTCCGGTTTGATTTCCTGCAGATCCGCGCCCGGCACCGGACCAGATCCGGCTTGATTTCCCTGACATTATGGGTATAATTAGAGCCGCCTCTGAATTCAAATTAATCGTCACAGCCCGCGTAACGCCCGTTTAACATGGAGAACCAGCAGTACCACAAAGGCAGGCCAACACAGCGTATCGTTCAACCGATTCCCCGTTCCCACGCGATTTCCCTGGCAGTCATTGCGTTCCTGTTGAGTATCTCACTGGCCGCCGCCCAGTCCGCCTCGGGCGACACGGTCGGGGTTCCCTGGACCGGAAAACCGGGCGTGCAAGAAACGGTCACGCAAATCACGGCCCGCGAAGCCGCGCAATCGGCCCGGAAAGACCTTCAAACCAGGCCGGCCCGGCCCAGACTGGTGCGCAACGCTGAAAATCTTCCACAGAATCCCGATTCCCCGCTGACGTCATCCTGGCCGTCGTCGGGGGGCACTGCCCCACCCGGTTCTTCCGGCCCGCTCTCGCCCCAAACGGTCGACACCAGCTTCCTCGGCGCACAGTTTTCCGACACGGTCGTTAACGGCTCAGGGCTGGTCCCGCCCGATAGCATGGCGGACGTCGGCACCAACCAAATCGTGGTGTGCGTCAACGGCCGCATCCGCACCTTCCACAAGGACGGTACGGCGGATGGCGCCCTGGACACCACCACCGACAATTTCTTCAGTTCCGTCCTGGGCGGCAGCAGCACGAGCGACCCGCGCGTGCGTTTCGACCGCCTGTCCGGGCACTGGTTCATCACGATGATCACGGTCAACACGCCCAACTTCGTCCTGGTCGCCGTCAGTTCCGGCCCCACCATCACCAGCATTTCCAGTTTTACCTTCTATTCGTTTCAGGCTGACCCGAGCAATTTTGGCGATTATGACACGCTGGGCGTGGACGCCAACGCCCTGTACATTGGCGTGAACGTTTTCAGGGGTAACACGTTTCAAAACACCACCGGCTTTGTCGTTAACAAATCAAATTTGCTGAACGGCACGCTAAAAGTGACAACCTTCGCCAACCTGATCACCTCAACCGGTCATCCTCCCCAAACCCACGGCCCGTTCACGCCGCATGGTGTCAACAACGACGATCCGGCGGCGACGCAGGGTTATTTCATCGGCGTGGATGCCGCCACTTTTGGCACGTTGATCGTGCGGCGGGTTTCCAATCCCGGCGGCACGCCCTCCATCTCCGCCAATCTCCTCATCACTGTCCCCGCCACCGGCAACCCGCTGGGCGGAGTGCCCACACTGGGCAGCAGCCAGGGGATCGACGATTTGGACGACCGGCTCTTCTGCACGCGTATGCACAAAGGGAGCCTGTGGACGGCGCATAACATTCAAGTGGACGCCACGGGTACCGCCAACAGCTCCGGTGGCCGTGACGGTTCGCGCTGGTATCAAATCACGAACCTGACTGGCACGCCCAAGCTGGCTCAATCGGGAACGCTGTTTGATTCCGCCGGCAGTAATCCGCGCAATTTCTGGATTCCCAGTTGCGCCATGTCCGGCCAGGGACAAATGGCGCTGGGTTGCAGCGCGGCCGGGAACAACGAACATGCCGACATCGCGGCAGCCGGTCGGTTCAGCAGCGATCCCGCCGGTACCCTCCAATCCCCGACCACCGCCGTGACCACCACCTCCACCTACAACATCGGCTCTCAAAACAACAAATATCGCTGGGGCGATTTCTCGGTCACCACCGTCGATCCGGGTGACGACATGACTTTCTGGACGGTGCAGGAATACTGTAACGCGAACAACTCCTGGGGCGTGCAGGTCGTGAAACTACTCGCACCGCTGCCCGCCACGCCGGTGACCGCTTCGCCGTTAATCGTGACCCAGGGCGTAACCAATGTCAGCGTGACCATCACCGGTTCCGCCACCAACGGCACCGGTTTCTTCGATCCCGGAACCGGCTTTCCGAATCATATCTCCGCGAGCGTAGACGGAGGCGGCGTCACGGTGAACAGCGTCACTTACAATAATCCGACCAACATAACTGCCAACCTGACCATCACCGGCAACGCCGCGCCCGGCGCCCGGACCATCACCGTCACCAATCCCGACGGCCAATCCGCCACCAGCAGTACGGGCATTCTGACCGTTGCCGGCATCATTTCGCCGACCAACCAGCCGCCGACCCTGGCCGCGATTTCCAACAGCACCGTCACCGCCGGAACCACGTTGATGGTGACCAATTCGGCGAGTGATCCCGACGGCGACCAACTGACGTTTAGTCTAGGGCCCGGTGCCGCGCTCAACTCGGCCATCAATCCGACCAATGGCCTCTTTACCTGGACGCCGACGCAATCCCAGGCAGGCACGAACCATTTCAGCGTGATTGTGACCGACAACGGTTCGCCGACCTTGAGTGCGACGCAAACCTTTGCCGTAACCGTTATCGCCACCAACGTGCCGCCAACCCTGGCCGCGATTTCCAACAGGACCGTCACCGCCGGAACCACGTTGACGGTGACCAATTCGGCCAATGATCCCGACGGAGACATACTGACGTTCAGTCTCGGGCCCGGTGCCGCACTGAACGCGGTCATCAATCCGACCAATGGCCTCTTCACCTGGACGCCAATGCAGTCACAGGCCGGCACGAATCATTTCAGCGTGATTGTAACCGACAACGGGTCGCCGCCCTTGAGTGCGACGCAAACCTTTGCCGTAACCGTCATCGCCACCAACGAGCCGCCGACGTTGGCGCCCATTGCCAATCGGACCATTCACGTGCTCATGACCGTTACCATCACGAATTCGGCGAGCGATCCTGACGTTGGACAAACACTTGCATACAGCCTCGACCCTGGAGCGCCCGCCGGTGCAAGCGTCGGCGCCACCAGCGGTATCTTTGCCTGGACACCCGATGAGTCGCAGCTCGGCACCAACCACTTTACCGTCCGCGTCACTGACAACGGCGTGCCACCGTTGAGCGCGACACAAAGTTTTGCCGTCATGGTCGAGCCCCGACCCGTGCTGACCATTGGCCTGACGAACGGAATCGTCACGCTTAACTGGAGCGCCATCGCCGGCTTGAGTTACCAGCCGCAATTCGAAACCAATCTCACCGACAATGTCTGGACGGCGTTCCCGTCCAACGTACTGGCGGCCGGGCCTGTTGCCGAGGCCACCGACACGAACAGCGCGAACACCAATCTGTTCTATCGCATCTTCGTCCTCCCGTAATCCCAATTTAACCGCAAAGAGCACAAAGAACTCAGAGAAAAAATCTTACTGCTCTGTTCCCACTGTTTCCTCGTGTTCAGTATTTGTAACAGGAGCAAACGGAGAAGATAGATTTCTGTGGGAGAAACGCATGGTGGACGCTGCCTGATTCGGCGATTCCACCGTCCTCCGATGTTCAGTTCAGTAATTTAACCCGGTAGAGGCGCGTCGTAGAGTTGGTGGCGGCGCTGACTGGCAAGGTTGTGGTCGCACTTAAATTTGTGTCGGTCGCCAGCGTTTGCCAGGCAGCCGGCAGGCCGTCACTGCCGTCAATCTCATAACCGTGAAATTCCGGACCCGTGAACGACAGCATCGGCCGATCCGTTACGCGCAAGTTCAACATGATGTGAGGCGTGGGCGGATTAAACGGCCCCGATTCCAGGATTTGACCGAAACGGCCTGCCAGTAAGAAGGAATTGTCACCGGCAACAATGCCAAAGGACTGTCCAAGGCTGACCGTCAGGAAAGGACTGGAGAGGGTCCAATCCACCGCGTTCGAGGAAACCGCGAGCGCCCGCGGACTGCCAATGGCAACATATTCGCCGTTTCCATAGGCTACGCCATACCAGGAAATCGTGGAAATCAACGAACGATTCGTCCACGTCATCGCATTCGACGACGTGACCAGCGCCCCGCGGTCACCCACTGCCACGTAAACGCCATTGCCAAAGGTGATGGAACGGAGCGTGTTCGTGGACGTGGAGGATTCCGGCTGCCATAGCAGACCATCGGACGAGATCAGCGCGGTGTTGAGATTGCCGAGCATTACAAACTGGCCTTGCGCATAAGTGATGGCGTGCATCGGGCCGAAATTCAGGGGTGGACTTTCTGCCGTCCAGTTCACGCCATCGGTCGACGTGGCGAGCGTCTCGTTACTGGTATCGCCACCGGCGGCCACGAATCGGCCACCGCCATAAGCCACACCCCACAGCATGTTCGACGTGGGCGATAGCACGGCGGTCCAATTCGTCGCATCGGTCGAAGTCACTATCACGCCATTGGTCCCCACCGCCACGAACCGGCCGTTACCGCTGGTCACCGCCATCAGGGAATTGGTGGTGCCCGGATCGTGTTCCACCCAGTTCCGACCGTCCGGCGAGGTGGCGACCGTGGCGACGGAATAAAGGTCGCCGCCGCCCGGTACAAAGTTGCCGCCCACGGCAACATAGAGACCGTTTGCGTGGATGATGTTCACGAGCGAATTTTGTGGACCGCGAGTGCGGCGTACCCAATTGGTGCCGTCCGTGGATGAGAGCAGCGTCCCAAAAACACCTCCGACCACATACTTTCCGCCATCCCAGGTCATCTTAACTCCGCCAAACAAGTCCGGGACCAGCTGGTCCACCCAATTGGTCGCGTCCGCAGAGGTCAGTATGCGGCCTGACTCATCCAGGACCGAAAATTGGCCGTTGGCAAAAACCGCATCCGCAAAAATATGATTCGTGAACACGGTCGGCGACGTCCAGGTCGTACCATCCGGCGACGTGCGGAATTCGCTCCATACCCCGTTTGTGAGCAAGACCTGGTTTACTCCCAGATAAAGGCCGTTGCCATAAACCACCTTGAACAGGCCGTAGCCGGTAAAGTTCACCGGTCCGGTCCAGGTGTTGCCATCCGGGGACGTGAACAGAAAATACTGCGGCGTGGAGGAATTATTGTAGCCCAGGATAAAGAACTGGCCGTTGACAAACGAGACCCGGCTGAAGAGCGACTGCACGCCACCCACGTTGTTCTGGTTGATCCACGTCGAACCGTCGGAGGAACGCGAGACGGTGGCGCCAAAATTCACGGCGACGAACTGGCCGTTGCCATACGCCACATCGTTGACCGTATTGAGCTGGGTCGCGGCCTTGGACCAGTTATGGCCGTCGATGGAGACATACACACCTTTCGACGAACCCAGGACGAAGCGATTGGTACCGAAAGCGCAGGAGTTGACCGACGCGTTGGTGCCGATGCCAGCCAGGTCCCAATCCACTCCGTCGGGCGAAGTCGCAATCAGTCCCATGTTGGCGACGCCAAGCCAGAGACCGTTGCCATGCACGACGGAGGCGATGGTCGGATTGAACGGCTGCGGATTTCGCCAAATCCATTGGGTCAAGGGATCGGCAGGCACCTGGAGAGCCAGGGCCAACCACAAACCCATGGCCAACCAAAAACGGTTTCCTCGTGGCAGCAGCCATGATGCCTTGGTCGATAGCAGATTGAGGTGCCGGAAAGAGTCCATTGCGCGTTGTGCCTCAGGTCCTTTTGTGAATGATACGAGTTAACACTTCGCCTCCTGGAAAGTCAACGAAAAACGCCCTGCAGCTGAGGAGAATCCTTTGCATCCTCAGAGGTCAAATGAATCATCAATCGTAAATCTTAAATCGTAAATTGAACGGCCGTTCCTGACATTGGGTCGGCGATACATCAACCTTTCCAACAAATCGATTCCGTCGATAGAATCGAAGGCTACACTCAATGTGCCACAATGCGGTAAAAGCGACTGGGGGCTGAAGTGGGATCCGTGATGGTTTCCAGCGTGTCGTTGCCTCCAACGAGACCGCCCAGATTCAACCAGGTTGGATCGGTCGCGGAATTCTTATACTGCAACTGATATGCGTGCCAGGACTCGGTAGGCCAGGTAATGGCGAAGTTCGTTCCGCTCCCATCAAGACTGGCGCCGAGGGCAAAGGTCGGATTCAGCCACAGGTTGTTGGCCGTGGCTGTCGTGACCACCGAGCTGAGCGTTGCGCCAGTGCCGTTGATGATATGAGTCATTTCAGTGCCGGTTTGTGCGGTGATAAGCACATTTATCATATCATGCACATTGACCTGTTGAGAACTGGTTGGAGTCTCGATGGTGTTATAGCACTTTACGTTTGAGGTATTGAAAACGCCATAGACGCCAAGCCCGTATGCCTGATGGCTCGTGACTCCGCTGGCGACTTTGTAGGACGCATACCCGTTGACACTGTTATGCGACCAGGCGCTTTGGGTCGGTGCGTCATAAGGCAATTCGGACTGGTAAAAATAAACCCGTCCCCAATTGCCGTTCCACAACGTCTGATACTGCTCGTGATGCTCGTTAAACAGCCCATAGATGGTTACATTATTGCCATTGACCACCAGGCCGCTCTGGCTTGGATTTATGGTCCAACCGACAGTGCCGGAGTTGCCATGATCCGCCCGCCACAACCAAATATTGTCACCCAGAACATTATTGGCATTGATCGTCACGCAGTTGGTCGTGGTACCGACAAACTCGCCGCCGACCCGGCTGCAAATGTCGTACAGACAGATTGGATCCGCCGAATGATCCACGGCCGTGGTCGCCGTCCCGACTTCCAGCAGCGACGGCGACGCGGTGGTTCCGGCGTCGAAGATAATGCCCGATACCTTCACGCCATCGACATCAGAAATCACCATGGCAGGGTTTCGGTTGGTTGGTATCAACGTTGGGAAACCAAGCCCGAAGACGATCGTATCGGGATTCGTCACGAGGATGCTGTTCGTCAGATGATAAATTCCGGGAGTCAAAATCAAATTCAGGCCGGAATTCAGGGCGGCATTGATGGTTCCGGCATTGTCGATTCCCGGTTGGGCAATGTAGAACTGGCTGACGGGGACTGAAACTCCAGGAGTCGGGCCGCCGGCCCAGGAGGTTCCCACGCTGTTAGTTTTCAAATTGGGCACCATGACGAAGAAATTGGTGTTACTGTCAATATATAAAAAAGGCTTTTCCCGGATCAACGGCACATTGGTGATGACGGTATAGGAGGGATAAGGACCCGGCCAGGTCTGAGGCGGCGGACTTGAATCGCCAAGAAATACAAAATTCCAATTCCCGCCGGACCAGCCCGCATAGCTGTTGTTTCTGGAGAGCCATTGTTGCTGCCCAATGGGATTGACACTGCCATCAATCTTGGAATCGACCAGGAAGCCGCCACTGGCCCAGTTTTGGCTACCGCTCCATTCGCACAAGTACACGTTGTTTTGGACGTGCATACGGCGAAACGAGGTGCCCTGTGACACAGCCCACATCGTGTAGCCGTTGGTTGAAGATACATCCAGATTCTCAGAGGACAGCCAGAAGTTGCAGGTGGCGTTGCCATTCGCTAAAAATGCGTGACTATCCAGCGAGCCATTTATTTTGACATTGTCCGGCGATAGTCCCAAACCCAGCACTTGCATGTAGTAGCCCAGGTTGATGGAGACGTTGTAAGTTCCAGGTTTGAAAAGAACGGCGTACCGGTTGGTGTTGAACTGGCTCGTACTTCCGCTATTCTGCAGTGAAAATACGGCGTTCAACTGGCTTTGAATGCTCGCCATCGACATCGAAGAATCAAAAATCAGAACGTTCGCGCCAAAATTCGGCGCCTGGGAATACAGGTTGAAACTCCCGTAGACCAGATTTATAGCGGCAACGAAAGCGACATAATGCAATCGGAAACAATGTGGGGAATTCATAAAATACTGATAACGTGGGTCATAGACAGAAGGATGTGATCGAAACATTGCTGCACCGGAACATTTGTAGAATAAAATATCACATACGAACTAAAGGTCAATTCCTAATGAGCCAATGTGCAAAGGAAAACTTTGGCCAACAAACAGCCAGCGCATGGGAATTGGTTTGCGGGTTGGGACGTGGGGGATTTGAACTCCAAAAACCATCGGCAAATCTGTAGAACTGCTTCTGATCAAACGTAACAAAGCGAAGGTTGTTCACGACACAACCTTCGCTTCAGAGCTCCTTTTAAAGTTTGAAGACTAAAACGAATCAGCCCTGGTGAAAAATACGGCGTCGGCCGAGCAATGTCACCCCGCCTATGGCCAACATCGCCCAGGTGGAAGGCTCAGGAGCGACGGTTAAATTATTGAAGGCCACGTCACTTCCATCGCCTGCCCCTAAATTGAATACGTCCATCCCAGTGAGGGAACCGTTAAACGTGCCACTCCAGGTGTCCGAACCCGCAACCGCACTATACGTGTTGGCGCCAGTCATCGTAAAAGCGATGTTAAATTCGCTTTGATATTGATAACCCATACTCCCGGCGCTGACGAAGGCCGATCCCGCATCGCTATAATAATAGCCATTGCCGGTGTATGGATAAGGGCCGGGTTCCCCGCCAAAAATGCCAAAGGTGATGGCCGCCCCGGAGCCGTTCAATATGTCAACCCCCACCTCCTTGCCGGGATCGATGGCGCGCATTTCGAAGTTGATAGAAACCGTTTGTCCGATGGTTAAAGCTCCACCCGCAAAGGTGGTCGTGGCGACGACATTTCCGGCATTTCCCGTACCGGTACCAAAAGGAGAACTCCAGATTTGCCATCCGGAAAGGGTCTCGCCGCCAAAGGCCGTGCCGAAGTATTGGCCGGAGCCGCCGCCCGTATTGCTGGGCGTATCCACCACCGACCAGACATTCACTGGATTATTATTTTGATCCACTCCATCCGGCGTCTGGCCCGGAGTGTCAGTTGCGGTGTAGGAGAAATTGTTGGAGGCCGATGCCATGCCGGTAGCGCCTATCAGGCTCATGAGTATCAATATGACTTTTTTCATAGCTTTTAGTTCGGTTGACATTTGACTTTTTCTGTAGCAGTGGACTATGCGAATCTTATCAAAGTCATAACTGTTTCCGCACCCCCCTTTCGGGTGGGTTTGCCGGCGTTGCCGTCAACGGCCCAAAATCTGAAATAAAAGACCATGGCATTTAAACCATGTTGGAACCGCAATGGGTTATGCGTTATTCCGGCCATTTTCGGGCATCGTTCCAGTTAGAAACCGACTGAAGCATTTACGCCAAAGGACTTCGTGGTCTGCCACTGTTGCCAGTCGCTCGAAATGGTGGACAATGAATCCGTGGAAATATTCGGAGTCGGCGGCCAATAGACCGGATCATACCAGCCCCAGCCATTCGGGACCAAACCGGCGGTCGCCTTGTAAGCCCACATCGTCCAACTCATGCCGCCCGTGTTATAGTCGTTAATGGAATAGTC
Organism: uncultured Verrucomicrobiae bacterium; assembly: GCA_963708525.1. Lineage (GTDB taxonomy): Bacteria > Verrucomicrobiota > Verrucomicrobiia > Limisphaerales > UBA11358 > UBA11358. The sequence goes on from CAVPTH010000027.1 coordinate 37,958, forward strand.
GTAGCACGCGGCACCGTTGCCCATGTCGTTCCATTCGCCGATATAATCGGGCACGTCCCAGGATTTGTGGTTATTGAAATCCGTCACTTGATTGTCGGAACCCGCCTCGCACTGGGCCACGTTGCCGCCCCATTGATATTCGTGCATGGAATAGACCACGTTGGTCCAGCCATACAGGGACGGGGCGGGCAGCATGCTCCAATTCCAGCTGCCGAAGGTTCCCTCCATGATAATTATATGGTCCGGGTCAGCGGCCCGGACAGTGGTGTAGAGGCTGGCATAAGCCGGCCAAACCACAGCGGTGGTCGTATCATGATTTCCAAACGGTTCGTTGATCAGATCATAACCGGCCACGGCGCTGTTGCCTTTGTAATGAGTGGCAATTTGCGTCCACAGGTAGGCGGTTTCACTTTGATCCGTGCTGCTCGTCCAGTACTGATTTTGATTCTGCTGACCGGTGGAATCGGAAGTGCTTTGGCCCCCGACGACGCCATGCATATCAATGACCACATAGATGCCGCGGGAAGCGCAATTGGTGAGCAGCCAGTCCAGCACGGCGAACGCATCCGAGCGCCAACCGGTACTGGTGGTATTGGTGATGGAATAAAAGTTGCCCCACCAGACGGGCACCCGCACGCAATTGAAGCCGGCGTTGGTGATGTTGTTGAGGTCGGCCGTCGTAATCCAGTTGGTCTGATAGGTTCGGATGAGGCTTTGCTCGATGGCGACGCCGAAACGATGGTCCAGGTTCGTAATGACGCTATACGTGTCCGGCAGGCTGCCACTGTCCAACGGACACATCCATTTTTCCATGATAAACCACCCGCCCAAATTGAGGCCTTTCAATTGAACGGCAGCGCCGCTGGCGTTGACGATACTGTTGCCGCTGGAGTGCAACAGGCTGAAGGCCGGCGCGGCGTTGGTTGATATTTGCACGCGATAGAAGCGGCTGGTTCCGTTGGCGGAATCGGCCACCGACTGGATAGCGTTGTTACCGGAGACGGAGTTGCTGAGCGGCATCCAAGCGGCATCGGTCAGCGTATTCTTGTATTGCGCCTGATAACTCAAGCCAGACTGGGTCGTAAACGAGATGATGACATTCGTGCCGGAGTAGCCTGCGTGAATGGCAAAGGGAACCGCTTGAAGTTGAAATCCATTAAGGTCGCCCTCCACGCTGCCGTTTCCAGTCCAGGTAACAACCAAATTCCCGGCGCCGTCGGACAACGCGGAGATAAAGTCCACATAATCAATGCCCGCGAGTAATGTGTTACTGGAACCATTCCAGGTGCTGCTCTGGGTGTTGCCGTTGACGGTAAAATAAGTCGTGCGGCCGGCGGCGGGAACATTCGCGGCACTATACAGGACCAGATGATAGGTAGAGTTTGCCGCGAGACCCGAAAGTGTGATGGTCTGCGGGACGCCGTTATTATAGAGATAATTCTGCATCAGGGCGTTGTAGGAAGTGCCGGCAAAAGGAGTGGAGCCGCCATAATTGTTTACATTGTATCCGCCCCCGGAGGTGAAGGTCATCGTAACCGCCGAATTACTGCCATCGGCAGAAACGAGAGGGATGCCGCTGCCGTTGCTGGCGTTTATTCCATTCCAGTGGTCACCGGCTGCTCCCAGAACTGCCGCCCCTGACATGGTTGGACCTGGATTCGGGCCACCACCTGAGCCAGCGCTGCTGTTTTCAGTAAAATTAACATCAATCAGTTGGGCTTGAAGCGTGCCGACGCCAGAAAAGAGGATGCCCGCCAGCAAAATATCAAAAAAACCAGATAGCCTGGTGATTTTGTTCAGCGCATTTCTCCAACAGTAATTTTTTCCAACGGCTTTAATCATAATTCGACAATCCGGAAATAATTCAGTTTACCTCAACCGGAATGCCACACCTTGAGATGGCAGAGATATCCCTGCCCTCCCCTTTTGAAACGACCAGCGTGATGATGGAATGAGCCGGGCTGTCAGCCTTTACGGCTTTATGTTCCAGGCACAGGTAAAAAGGCTGATTGGTCTCCGAGGGATTCATCACCATCACGGCCATTGTGCCATCCTGGTTCAGAAAGGCCGTCGTCAATAAGTCATCATCGGTGGAAGAACTGATAATCCGCCGCGCCCCCGGCCGGACAAATTTTGAAAAATGGCCCGAGATAATAATAGGAGCTCATGTAAGTCAGCGCTCCCGTCTCCGTATTGGCGTGAATCGGGGCAAAACAATAATTTTGGACATGATTCGGTCCGCCTTTCTGGTCCAATATCACGTTCCAATCCGTCCAGCCCTCCGCCCCGTTGTTGAAATCGTTGATCATCGAAATGCCGTACCGTTCGCCCCACTGCCATTCATTGATGCGGGCCGGGTCAAACGGCCCATTGCAGCCTTCGGTAAACAATAAATGGGTTTTCGGGAAAGCTTCGTGTACACGCTTTACATTTTCAAAGTAATCGCCCACGTACCAATGAAAAGCCACGCCCCAGACGTATTGGGCGGCAGCCGGATCGTCCAAAACCGTCTCGGCCCGGCCATACATGATACTTCGGTTGTGGTCCCAAATCAGAATCTTCTTATCTTTGAGACCGTTCTGAACCAGCGTCGGACCCAGGTAATTCTTCACGAAATCGCGCTCTTCCTCCGCCGTGTATAGGCACGATTCCCACGGCTGTACCGCCATCGGTTCATTTTGGACCGTCACACCCCAGATCGGTACGCCCGCCTGCGCATAGGCTCTGATAAACCGAACATAGTATTTGGCCCACGCCTCGTAATATTCGGGCTTCAACTTGCCACCATGCAACATGTCAGCGTTATCCTTCATCCAGGCCGGCGGACTCCACGGACTGGCATAAAGGGTGAAATCCTTGCCGGCAGTGGCCAATACTTCCTTGATAAACGGGACGCGATATTTCAGATCGTGACCAATGTCGAAGCTGGCCAGGGTTGCGTCGTCGTTCGTGACATACGTGTAACTTTCGCTTGAAAAATCGCAGCTATGGATGGAGGTGCGCCCCAGGGAATAACCAATGCCTTTTTGTGGATCAAAGTACGCCGTCAGGATTTCCCGCTGTTTGGCCGCAGGCAGCTTATAGAACGTTTCGGCCGCCGCATCCGTCAGGGCGCCGCCAATACCCAGTACGGTCTGAAACTTCCTGGCCGGATCCACAAAGATGTACTCTTGCTTCTCGCTGAGTTGCGCCAAATCGGCAAAATGCAGTTCGTCGATCCGGGCCAGGCGCTGGCCCGTATCCTTGGCGCTCACATAAACGTTTACCGCCCGGGACGTAAAATCGGCGGCCGGACTTGTATCCGCTCCCGATGTCCCGGCCAGCACAATGGTACACACATAGAGGCTCGCCCGAATAACCGCAATCAATCGGCTTGTCATAAAAACCCCGGAAAACCCAACGGTTGCAAAATGACGGCGTTGGATCACTGAATTTTCGCTGTGCTTCTGGAAATCAACCAGGCCAAATCTCCTGAATTGGGGCTGGCCGGCACATTGTTTCCATTGGGATTGGCACCAATGCCATGAATCATGTTGCCATCCGTCCATTGCCGGGTATCCGCATGTCCGTCGGCAAATGCCATTTCACTGGCGTTCCCATGCAACACCGACGGGCAGTTATACCAGGTTGTCGTGGTCCGGGGATCGACTGCAAAATAGGCGTCGTCAATGCCGATCGGGCTTTCCTCCATAAACACCCAGATCTTGCTCGGCCCCGGACGCGCCATATTCGCCAGCTTGGTATAGACATAGTAGCCGGTAATGTTGTTCCAGGCCGCGATCTTGTTGCCGGCGGCATCCATGGACTGCAACCAGCAATTCATCGAATAGGTACGCAGAGCAGGCTTTCGGAGGCTCGCGGCCACACTGCGCGGAACCCGGTTGTGATCGCCCGGGCAGTGATAAATATTCAGACTGCTCAGATACGGATAAAGCAAGCCCGTCTTTATCCACTGGTCATAATACAGGGCGATTGTCAGGTTCTGCATATTACCCGGGCACCATTGGGCATCCAGTCCTCCCGGCTGTAGATCGGGGTTGGTGAGCGGGTTTACATTCACGCCAGATTGTCCACCCAGACCCCGATTGGGCACCATACTATCATTATTGTCCGCGGCATACGTTGTCCAGGCGATCGCCAACTGCCGGTTATTGGACAGACATTGGATGGCTTGCGCCCTCTGCCTGGCCCTGGCCAGCGTCGGCAACAACATGGCCGCCAGGATGGCAATAATCGCAATCACCACCAGCAGCTCAATCAACGTAAAACCTGCGCGATCAGGGTTCTGCTTTTCTTTTCGTTCACCGTTAACCTGCGCCCCACGCAGCGTCGTTCTCTTCACTCGCTCAGTTTTCATCTGTTCTTAGCTTTCAATCAGCGGTCGGCACCGGCCTGACGCTGTTGCCGACCTGCCAACTTCAATCCCTTTCTACTGGGCCAGCGCCTTGTAAAACCGACTGGCTCCGCTGCTGGTGCTGTCAGTCACTGTTTTAATCGTTCCATCGCCAGTTACCCCGCTGCCCAACTGCTGCCAACTGGCCGGGTTCAAACTGGTGCTCCAATACACGTAATAGGTATGCCCGCTCGTGGTCGGAATTTTGATTGAAACCACCCCGCCGCTGGCCGAGGCGCTCAACGAAAACGCGGGCGCAGGGGCGAGCGTACGGCACAAACAGGTAGTAGTTTGCGTTGAGGCTGCCGGCAGCATTCCCCGGCGGAGCCGTTACCTTTAATGCCTGCACCCCGCCCAGCGAGACCACCGCCATCTGACCATTGGTCATAAGCGGAATCCAATGCCACGCCTGGAACCCGTTGGCGTCCGGATCAGAAAATGTCCCCAAATTCTGGGTTGTCTGGCTCCCCGTCCCACGGCCAGAGGTCACCAAATCCATGGTGGCGTTGGAATAAACACCATTGAAAGCCAGTCGGCCATAAACAACGTAGGTGTTCGTCGGGAAGGTCCGCGTATAATTAAGCCACGTCCCCGGCGACCACCATCCCACGTCATAATCCGTATTGGTCGTTCCGATAGCCTCGGTGGGAACTTGCCCGGTATTGACAAACTTGTTTCGGAGGAAGTCGGTGGTCGCTTCCGTGCCCGCAGTATTATCCAGCCGGAAAATGAACGTCTCGCCGACAATGGTATTGGAAGTCGTGTAATCCACACCATACGTCGACATATTGCCGGGATCGCCACCGGGAAAACCATAATAACTGTTGGTCGCAACGACATTAGGCGCGGTTTCGATCGGATTATTAATAAACTGCCCGCTGTTGAAGTCGTAATCCTCCGCTTCGATCATCAGGTCGTTTTGGTTGAAGGTATCAAAAGTCTCGCTGTAACTATGGGAATGTCCGGCGGCATCCGTGGCGGTGATGGTGACGGCGTAGCTTCCCTGTTGGGACAGCGGGAGACTCACCTGCCAATTGGTCGCCGAGCCGGTGAAGGCCAGTTGCGACGAAACATTGGCCCCATTCAACGTGACATGAATATTGCCGGTGCTGACGGTGCTGAGGGCGGAAGTAACGGTGAAGCTCAGCGAATTGGAGTTTTGAAACGGCTGTGAGCCATCCGGAGAAATATTGGCAATCGCCGGCGGCGTGTTGGTCCCGGGTGCCAGCATGAAAAAGTTCATGTTTACCCCGCCGCCCAGCGGCCCGGATGTCACCCGTAACGTGGTCTGTCCGTTTAATCTCACCACCTGCGGATTTCCCCACGCATCTGACAGCGGTATAAAATCAAAACTGTTCCATCCGCGCGCGTTGAATTGAAAAACGCCCAACGGAGTGGTGGTCTGACTGGTGGTCCCCTGCCCGCCGGTCACTAACGCCAGAGAGCAACTGGCTGAACCGCCATTCCCGTTGGCCAGGCGGCCGTAGAGGTTGTAGGTGCCCGCCGGGTACGTCCGCGTATAATTGACCCAGTTCGACGGATTAAAATACCCCACCAGATAGTCCGGGACACCGACGACGGTAAATTGAGCGCGGGGAGTATCGTTGGCCAGATCGGTCGCGACCTGATCATTGGGCCGCCAGCCGTGAGGTTGGTTGGTGCTGAAATTCGGGACGTATTCATCCACATTCGACACGCCAACCCGATTGTAGAAACTGTTGGGACTGTTGGTGGAAACCACCGGGTTGTCGATGAATTGTCCACCGCTGAAGTCAAAATCTTCTGCATCCCAGGTGAAATAGTTTGAACTAAAGGTGTCGAAGCGGACCGGAGCGCTCGCGCCGGCCCCGGAGACGTTGGTCACGTTGATTTGGCCAGTATAGATGATATCGGCCAGAAGATTGGTATAGCGGGCCGTGACATTTCCTGTGCCGCCACCACTAACAACCAGGTGGCTGGAAACATCCACACCGTTCAGTATCAAATGAATGCCGCTGGCATTGACCGCGGAGGACGGCGAAATGATGCCAAAACTCAGAGTGTTGGTCGTGTTAAAAAGTGTCTTGGTGCCGTCAGGAGCGATATTGTTGATGGTCAGTTGTGGAGCCACCGACAAATTGTTGAATCCCACATCGCTGCCGTTGCCACCGGCGTGATCGAACACGTCGATCCCGGTCAGCGGTCCGTTAAAGGTCCCGGTCCAGGTGTCGGAACCGGCCACCGCGAGATAGGTGTTGGGGCCGGTGATGGTAAAAGCAATATTAAATGGGACCTGGTACTGATACGTCATCGGGCCGGCTTTGGCCGCAGTTGACCCGGCATCCGTATATAAATACCAGCCGGGTCCGCCTCCATAGATGTACAATTTTATGGCCGTGTTGGTGCCGTTCAGCAAACTGACGCCGACTTCGCCGGGCGGACGCCCACTGGTCGCCGGATCGGTCGCCCGCATTTCAAAGTTGATGGAGACGGTCTGCCCGACGGTTAAGGCCCCGCCGGCGAAGGTATTCACAGAGTCAACACTTCCGCCCAGACCTACTCCATCATTCTGGTAGCTATACTCCTGCCATACATTGCCCAATCCTCCTGGGAAGGAGGAACCAAAATAGACACCGGCGCCATCGGCACCATTATCGCCCGTCCCGTTGGTTCCGCCGAGGGTGGTGGTTACCGCCCAGACCGTAACCGGGTTTGAATTCTGGTCTGTTCCATCCGGCGCGCTGCCCGGAACCGCCGTGGCCGCGTAGGAGAAATTGTTGGAGGCCGATGCCAATCTTACGGCACTGATTACGCTGATAAGAATCAAGGTCGCTCTTTTCATAATTTTTCTTAGGTTCAGATAGATTGTGACAGCTCGCCAGCCGCTGACAGCCAAGGATTCTTTTTATCATTGCACACCCATGACCTCATTGGCACCCCTCTTTCGGGTGGGTTTACAACCGGATACCAATTGGAATTACCTTCAGGCCTCGGGATGCATTTATCTGGAATTAGAATGTTTTCGTGATAGCTTGAGTGAGAAGTTTCCCGTGAAAAGGCCAACCGTACTGCTGACTTGTGCCGCATTTGCCCTTCTGAATACCGCGCAAATGGTTTTGGCCGGGCCATCGACCGGACCTCTGACCAATGCTTCTCAAGTTCTCTATCTCCCGGCCGACGAAGCAGCGCGCGGAGTCAGGATTTCGATTAAGGGCGTTGTCACCGCTGCGGAATCGGATTGGGGCGGGCGATTCTTCATTCAGGATTCCAGTGGCGGAGTTTTTGTTGAGAATATCAGCAGCGTGCAACCTGCCCCGGGCGATGTCCTGGCGGTATCGGGCGTCAGTTACCCGGGCGGATACGCCCCGATCATCAGCAAACCGCATTGGGAAAAAGTGGGGACAGCTCCGCTGCCCGCCGCCAGGCCGGTCGCCATTGAACAACTGATGTCGGGAGTGGAAGACGGCCAGCGGATTGAAATCTCAGGCATCATCCGGAAGGCGCAATTAAGTGGCTCGACCCTTGAATTTGAATTGGTTTCCGGAGGCTACCGCATCCGGGTGTTTGAGCCCATTCCCTCCGGCCTCGATCCCCAATCATTCATCGGCGCCAAAGTGCGGGTGCGAGGTACGGCGGCCACGGCGTACAATGCACCGTTAAGACATCTCGTCGCAGTGGACGTTTACGTTCCTTTTCTGGCAGACTGTGTCGTCGAAAAGCCTGCCGCTTCCGATCCCTTCCAGGAACCATTGAGCCCGATTAACAATATTGGACAATATCAAGCGGGCCGTTCTCTCGGATACCGCGTGCGGGTTAAAGGGGTCGTGGCTTATCAACGAACGGGCGAGGATATCTTTATCCGGGACGCCACGTCCGGATTGCAAATCAAGAGCAGCCAGCTGCTTTCATTATCTCCCGGCGACGTCGTCGAAGCGGTGGGGTTTCCCGGCGTCGAGAACTTTCTGCCCGTGTTGGAAGATGCGGTTTTCCGGAAGACAACTGAACCGCGCGCCAAAATGCTGCCCCGGGACGTTCCGATCGGGGAATTACAGCAAGGGTTGCACCATGCGGACTTCATAACGCTCACAGGTAAACTGCTGGATCGTTTGGCAGAAGAGGTCCCCTCACCCGCTGGCAAATCAAATATTGTAAAGACCACTCTGGTGCTGCAAACGACCAATCTGCTCTTCACTGCCGAGGCGGAGACGCTCAAACCAGACCCGGTGTTGGCGTCCATTCCTCCCGGCAGCACCATTCGGGTTAGCGGCATTTGTTTTCTTCAGAGCGAAGAGAGTGGCACGATCAAATCTTTTCAAATCCTGCTTCCAGGCTCGGAGGACGTCACGATCATTGCCCGGCCGGGTTGGCTGACGCCGCGACACTTGTTGATCATCCTGGCCATCGCCCTCGTCGTCATTGTGCTGGGCGCGAGCTGGATCATTATGGTTTCAAAGAAAAATTCAGCCCTGCGACACTTGATCCATGAACGGGAACTCGACCAGATAGAACTGCAAAAGGCCCACGACACACTGGAATCCAGGGTCAAGGAACGGACCGAACAATTGAAATTCCAGATCACCGCCCGAAAGGAGGCTGAAGTACAATCGAAAGCCATTCTGGCTGAGCGGACCCGGCTGGCAAAAGAACTCCATGACACCCTGGAACAAACCCTGACCGGCATCACGCTCCAGCTCAATACGGTCGCCAAGTTGTTTCAGCAGAATCCGGAGACGGCCAGCTACCATCTTGGGCTGGTCCGGAATATGTTGCGCATGAGCCGGGTGGAATTGCGCCGATCCATCTGGGACCTGCGGAGCCGGGAACTCGAGGAATTTGATTTGTCCAAGGCACTCTCGATCAGTGGCAATCGCATTGCCGACGGCGCCGGCATCCGCATCGAAGTGGAATCCAAAGGCGAGGTTCGTCCTTTGCCGGAAGTAATTGAGGAGAACTTGTTGCGGATCGGCCAGGAGGCCATCACCAACACGGTCAAGCATTCCGGAGCAACTTGGACGAAGATACAATTCGAGTTCGGCGCCCGGGACATTGTCCTGGAGATTAAAGACAACGGAAAAGGGTTTACCCCGGAAAATTGCGCCGGGCCCGATCAGGGCCATTTTGGACTGCTCGGCATGTCCGAACGGGTCAAGCGCGTGGGCGGACAAATTTTCATCACCAGCGCTCCCGGCCAGGGGACCACCATTCGCGTCGAGCTTCCCGTGGAGCAGCCACTGTTGCCCAAATCAAACCATGAACCGGCCGATTACGAAGAAAACATCACCGATCCGGATTCTCATTGCTGACGACCACTATATCGTTCGCATGGGCTTGATCGCCATGATCAACAGCGAGCCGGATATGGAGGTGGTAGCGGAAGCCACCGATGGCGCCCAGGCCGTTGCCCTGTTCGCCAAACGGAATCCTGACCTTGCCCTGATGGACCTGCGCATGCCGGTCAAAACCGGCATCGAGGCCACGATCGAAATTTGTAAACTCAACCGCGCGGCGCGGATTCTGATGCTGACCGCCCTGGATGGAGATGAGGACATTCACCAGGCCCTGGAAGCCGGAGCCGCCGGCTATGTGTTCAAAGATTCCACGGAAGAAAAACTCATGCCCGCCCTCCGGGCCGTGGCGTCCGGACAGCGTTGGATTCCCGAAGATGTTGCCAAACGCCTTACCTCACGACGTTTGTTTGAAGAATTGACGCCCCGCGAGCTGCAGGTTCTCCATGAACTGGTCAAAGGTTTGGCCAATAAACAAATTGCTGATGCCCTGAACATCACTGAAAACACGGCCAAATGGTATTTGAAAAACATTCTGGCAAAACTACGGGTGGCTGACCGGGCTGAAGCCGTCGCCGTTGCCATTCAACGCGGCATCATTCATTTCTAAAATCGCAATTCGTAGATCGTAAACCTGCTCGCGATTTATCGGGTGGTGCAGGTTCAGTCCTCCGTCCTTAGCCTTCTGTCCTCCCTCTACTCCGTTCCCTCCGTTACCTCCTGTTTAATCTTTTTTACACGAGTAAACAGTGGCAACAAAGTGTTAAGTGGCCCAACCGCGTGGCGAAGCTTTACGGGGCTTGCCGCGTGGCGAAGCTTTATGCGGAATCATCAATCATAAATTGTAAATGGAATGGTTCTCTGCGTTCCCTGCGGTTTTAGAAATCATCAATCGTAAATCGCAAATTGTAGAGTTCCCTCCTGTTTAATCCTTTGTACAGGAGCAAACAGAGGAAACGAAGTATTACTGGGAGGGACGGCAGGTTGCCGTCCCGGAAATTGGGGTCGGCGGCACGCCGACCCTCCCGTCTCTGCGCTCTTTGTGTTCTTTGCGGTTTGATCCTTTGGTCTTTGCACTTTGGAAGAAACCCGTGCGCACATTTTGCGCGGTGACCTCCAACGCCGGATCTGACGTTTTTTAGCCGGTGACACGTTAGTTGCAAGTCATTGAATTAAAGCGTAATCCCTTTTCCCGTTGGTTGTAACCATCCGGTTACTTGGTCGTCTGGATGGGTACAGGCAATGACGCCTGCAAAGAAAAAAACATATGAAAACGAAAATGATACTCCTGGCTGCGCTGATGGGCGCGGCTGCAATGTCTGCCAACGCCGGAGTCAACTTCGGCTTTTCTATCGGGTTCCCCATGCCGGTGGTCGTTTCAACACCGGTGGTTTATGCAGCGCCCGTTGCGGTGGCGCAACCCACCCCAACCTGCCCCGGCGCCGGTTACCTCTGGACGCCCGGTTATTGGTCGGTGTACCCGACCGGCCGCGTCTGGGTGCCCGGTGCCTGGCGCTATCACCCGACCGTGGTCGTGTATGGGCGCGACCGGGACGATCGCCACAACGGGCATGATTGGAACAGAGGACATGATCGTGATGGACACAACGGGCACGACCGTGACGGCTATCGCCGGTAACGAGTTGTAATTATTCCTTGGATGCACAGGCTGCCGCTCCCAACGGCAGCCTTTTCCTTAGCCGCGAAAATGCGCAAGAGTCACAAGATAAAACCCTCTTTTGCGTCTTCTGTGCCTTTTTGAGGCTACAGCCTTTTCAAGTCGCCAATCCTAAATCGTAAATCGAATGGTTCTCCGTTCTCTCCGTTACCTCCTGTTTAATCTTTTCTTACAGAAGCAAACGGAGGAAACGGAGAATTACCGGGAGGGACGGCATGTTGCCGTCACTGAAATTGGGGTCGGCGGAACGCCGACCCTACCTGCCTTTCGTCTTCGCGTCTTGGCGTGAAACAAATCGTAAATCTCGAATCGTAAATCGTAAATTAAACGCTTTCGCTTTCTGTCCGCTTTAATCGATTCAGCAGTTCCAGTGTCGCTCGCGATGGCCCAATGTCCGGTTCATCTTCGATCGTACCCAGGTGTTTTTTTGTCCAACGCACCAGCAGCAGGCCCACGATTGACCCGATCATCATGAACAAGAGTGTCAGCAGGGCGATATGACAAAGGTAGGTCGCGGTCGCACTGCTGGCGGAACCTTGGGTTATGTCAAAAATGGCCTTTTCTTGAAGCAGGCTGATGTCATTTACCGACTTGATGCTCGCAATCTCTGCGTCGCGCGCATCGGGACTGCTGAAAAAGTCCACCCCGGGTGTGAGCACTGCGAAGGCAATAAAACCGATCAGGCTTACCAGCAGCATCAACCCCCATCCCGCCATAAGCAGATTGAATGAAAGAAATATCATGAATGGGCTCGACGCCGCCTGGTCATCAGAATCCCGCGATGGCGGGACCAGCCGACCGATGAACGGCACGAAACGGAGCAAACGGTTCAATCTCATACCGACCGATGGCAGCGGATTTCGTGCCGTTTTTGGGCGTTGCGCCAGGTAAGTCGGAGCAGTGGATCTGATGCTTCCGCACCACCCATAATCACAATCTTTATCGTAATCTTAACCCTCCCCGTTCTCCCAATCGTAAATCATAAATCATGGATCATAAATGGAATGGTTCTTTGTGTTCTCTGCCTTCTCTGCGTTTTGGAAATCGTAAATGGATTGGTGTTCGATGTTGAATGTTGGATGTTCGATGTTCGGTCCTCCGCCCTTCGCCCTCCGGCTTCTGCCTTCTGCCTTCGGTTTGACCCCGCGCCGTTCCCCGCCTAGCTTGCCAACATGTGTTCGCACTACACCTACAACAAGGACGAGGCCAAATTTAAGCTGCGCGACCAAATCCTCGTCTTGGGCTTTGTGCCCCGGGGTGACATCCGGCCCACCGACCTGGGACCGGTCATCATACCCGAACACGAAGGTTATGCTTGCCGGCAGATGACCTGGGGCTGGCGCGTGCCGTGGGACAAAACACCGCTCTTCAATGCCAAAAGCGAAACCATCACCCGATTGGCCACCTTCAAACCGCACCTGCAACACCGCTGCCTGATTCTCGCCGACGGCTTTTTTGAAAAAGGCATCCACTTCATCCAGCCGGGCGCACCGTTGTTTGCCATGGCCGGCCTGTGGCAGCCCGACGCCGCGGGCGACAGGTTCACGATGCTGACCACCACGCCCAACGCCAGCGTTTCGCCGTATCACAACCGGATGCCGTTCATCCTCCGCCCGGAACAACTCGGCGCATGGCTCGGCGACGACTGGCCGGCCGTCCTGGAAAAACCCGACCGGACCAGTTGGAAAAAATCCAAAAACAGCCGGAACTGTTTTAGTGGTGACCATCCTCCTTGCCGCGTCGGGATCTGACGAAGACGGGCGCCTCCTCCTTCCTTCTGGCTCCTGCCTTAAAATCGGAAATCGTCATATCGTAAATCGTAATTCAATGGACTTAGTCCACCGGCAAACGTTCACGCGCGCGGCAGGCCGGACAGAAAAGGAAAACCTTCAGCTCACCGGCCTCCGGATCAAATTCACCAATCACACGCAACCTGAAACTGCCACAGTTGAGACAGGACACTTTGAACCGCCGGAACGGGCTGTCCGCCGGCGTTTGTGGCGGTTGATAATCTTCCCGGCGCTGAAACCAGCGTGCGGCATTCATGTTCGCAGTTTAATACGGGCGTTGGACAAAGGCTGTCCGATGCCGCCAAGGATTGTCGCTTCTATTCTGTGGCCAGCGCTTTTCAGCCGCCAATCGTCATTCGCAATTCGTATATCGTAAACCTGCGGCGATCTCTATCGAAGTTTACGCGGTTGGGCCACTTAACACTTTGTTTCACCGCAGAGAGCGCACGTCCTCTCCATCCTCCGCAGCGGGCCACTGCGGAGGACGGGCGTAGCAGGTACTGCGGAGAGTGGACAGAGAACGCAAGATCGGGAGGGTCGGCGTGTCGCCGACCCAAGTGTCAGGGACGGCAACATGCCGTCCCTCCGGTCAGGCTTCGTCCCCTCCGTTTGCTTCTGTAAGAAATTCGAACAGAAATTATCTCCGACCGTGTAAAACGGCCAGGAGTCAGACCGAACACCTCCAGCGTAACCTGCGGCGATGAAACGATTTAGTTCCATGGCCAAACCCGGGCGCAGACCAGCCGCCGCCAGGTATTCACGCCGGGTATCGCCCGCAAACCACACGGCCCTTGACAGGCGTCAACTTCAAGGCAAAAGTGAATCTGTTGGCCTTCATTAGACGGTGTGCTCTGCACCCGGTGGAGTGTCAACCCGCAACCGTAAATAATCCAGGAGTGACCTATGAGTGACTATGTGAATTGGGCGATGCAGGGTGTTGAATACTCGAACTGCAATTGTGCCTGGGGCTGTCCCTGCCAGTTCAACGGCCTGCCGACGACGGGCAACTGCCGCGCCGTCTGTTTTGTGCAAATCGAAAAAGGCCGGTTCGGCGATGTGCCGCTGGATGGCCTGCGATGGGGTATCATGGCGGCCTGGCCAGGCGCTATTCACTTCGGTAACGGGAAGTTCCAAACCATTATTGAGGAAAGCGCCAATCCCGCACAGCGCAAAGCCATCGAAGCCGTGTCACACGGACGCGAGACGGATCCCGGCTCGCTTATCTGGCAGGTCTTCTCGACGACCATTACCGAATATCTGCCGACGCTCTACAAACCGATTGAGCTCGCCATTGATTATTCGGCGCGCACGGCGCGGGTGAAAGTGCCCGGGGTCGTTGAAGGCAGCGCTGAATCCATTCGCAATCCGGTGACCGGCGCGCCGCATCCGGTGCGGGTGACCATGCCGACGGGCTTTGAGTTCACCGACAGTGAAGTGTTAAGCGGCAAGTCCAAGGCGGGCGGCCCGATTGAATTGAATCTCGATGGTTCGCACGCGCATCTGGCGCGTATCCACTGGAGCACACGCGGCGTCGTGCGTTGAAGTTTTGTGACGCCCGACCGTACACCGCTCGAATCCCTGCTGTTGCGTGACCGCTGGCTCATCAGCGGCGCGCTGGTGGTCACGGTGGCGCTTTGTTGGGCGTGGATCGTGCCGATGGCGCACGATATGTATGGTCCCATGCACGGTCCGTCGGCGTGGATGATGACGGGCAGGTGGGACTTGCCCCATCTGGCGCTGCTGTTTGCAATGTGGGTGGCGATGATGACGGGCATGATGTTGCCGTCCACCGCGCCGACGCTGTTCCTGTATGCCGGCGTGATTCGCAAAAGCCCGGATGGCGCCCGCGCCCGGGCGTATGTTTACGCGTTTGCGGCCGGTTATCTGCTGGTCTGGACGGCGTTCAGCCTGATCGCGACGGCGTTACAGCGCCTGTTCAGTCACTGGTTGTTGCTTTCATCGATGATGGAGGCGGATGACCGGGGTTTTGGCGGGATCCTGCTGGTTGTGGCCGGACTTTATCAATTCACTCCCTTCAAGCGCACCTGCCTCGAATCCTGCCGGTCACCGGCGGCGTTTATCGCGCAGCACTGGAGACGGGGCCTGGCGGGCGGCTTTCGTCTGGGCGCGGCACACGGGCTTTACTGCCTCGGCTGCTGCTGGGCCCTCATGCTGCTCCTCTTTGTGGGCGGCGTAATGAATCTCTGGTGGATTGGCGCGCTAACGGCGCTGGTCCTGATCGAAAAACTGGCGCCGCTGGGAGCGCAAGGCGGGCGGCTCTCCAGCCTGCTGATGATTGCCCTGGGTCTGTGGAATCTGGCGCAAAGTTTTTAACGACGGAAGGACACAGACGAACCCAGGGTGCTCCCGCGACCTGGAACCGGTCGGGAATCAGTTACCGCTTTCAGGCCATCGATTCATTGCACACCGGCTTCCAGCGAGACAGCAAGTCACGTTCTTCACCGCATCGGGCCGCCTGACCAGCCGTGTCATAATGGGCATGGATATGGGTCGCGCCGTTCTGAATGGCGTCCTGCATTGTCACGTGCCCCTCCAGCCGCTGACCCAAATTCCGCGTTTGCGTGATGTAGATCGGAATCCAACTCCCATCCTCGGCCTGCCCGGCATAAATGAAATTGCCGGGTGTCATCTGGAACTGCGTGTCGAGCGCGTAAATCGTGTAGGGATATTCCTTTCCAGACTGGCCGGGCCAGTTGACCAGGTCCGAAGCCGGGGCCGGACTCCCGGCGGGCTGGTTATGATTGAATAAGTTTTTAAAGAAACTCACCTTGTTTACATAAGACCACACAAACGAGCTCCTGTCAAGACCGGCATCGGTATCGCGTCGCTCCAGCCCCCCTCCTCTGCTTTGGACGTTCAATGTTCAAGGTTCGATGTTCGGTGTTAATTTCGTCCCTGCCTTCCAAGGCTGCAACGCTCCATTTCAAATTGCTGAAACCACTCAATTTCCGATTGCCGATTGCCGATTCACGGGTTGCGAATTACGAATTACGATTCCGCGTAAAGCTTCGCGCACGCGGTTTGGCCAATTAACACTTTGTTTCCTTCGTTCGCTTCTGTAAGAAATTCGAACAGAAGGTAACAAAGAGAACGGAGATTTACCGGGAGGGACGGCATGTTACCGTCCCTGAAATTTGGGTCGGCGGCACGCCGACCCTCCCAACTTGGCGGTTAGTGAGCGGTTAAAGCATTCTGCCATGACAACGGCACCGCTTTGGTGTAGGTATGAATTGAACGCGTGAAAGCAGCCTTACTCTCCGGCATCCGAAAATTTGAAACAGGAAAGGTTCCGGAACCTGAAATCACCCGGCCCACCGACGTCCTCATCCGCATCAAAATGGTGGGCGTTTGCGGCTCAGACATCCACTACTACAACACCGGCCGCATCGGTTCGCAGATTATCCAATTTCCGTTCACCGTCGGACACGAAGCGGCCGGCATCGTTGAGCAGGTCGGGCCAAAAGCGACCCGGGTAAAACCGGGGCAGCGCATTGCGATTGACCCGGCGGTGTATTGCGGCCATTGCGATCAATGCCGGGCCGGACGGGAAAATACCTGTCGTGAATTGCTTTTCCTGGGATGTCCGGGCCAGTTGGCCGGCGCGTTGTCCGAATACCTCGTTTTACCCGAGATTTGTTGTTTCCCGATTAAAGACCAGACGAGCTTCGAGCAGGCGGCGTTGTCCGAACCGCTGGCCATCGCTGTTTACGCAGTGGACCAGGCCCGCTTGCCGGCCGGGTCAAACGTGGCCGTTCTCGGCGCGGGTCCCATCGGGATGTCGGTCTTTCATGTCTTGCGTGCAAATCAGGTGGGCGAGGTTTTTATCACGGACAAAATCCCGGAACGTTTGAAATTCGCGCAAACACTGAAGCCCGGATATTGCGGCAATCCCGACCGGACGGACGTGGTCAGGGAAATCACGGAAGTCCAACCGTTGTTGATGGATGCCGTTTTTGAGTGCAGCGGTGACCGGCTGGCCTATAACCATGCGGTGCGATTGTTAAAGCCCGGCGGGACCCTGGCCTTGTCGGCATCCCGGAATTCGATGATGTCTCTTTTCCCATCCACGAATTGCGCCGGAAGGAAATTACGATCGCCAATATCCGTCGCCAGGCGCATTGCACACAAAAGGCGATTGATTGGCTCGAAGCGAAAAAAATCAACCTCGACGCGATGGTGACGCATCACTTTTCGCTGGCAGAAACCAAAGCGGCTTTCGATCTGGTCGCTCATTATCGTGACGGCGTCATGAAAGCGATGATCTCCGTAGATTAAAAGTAAAAGGGAACGGCGCGACAGAGGCGTCCGCGGTATCGCAGCGCGATGATCCTACCTGCGTGCTCCACAGCCTGCTGATCCGGTCAGAAGACTTTCATCCTCGCGGAAGTTGATCAACAACCCGAGCGGAACGTCCAGCAGTTTCATGTAGCTCAGAAGCTGCGCCTTGTGGATGGGCAGAATTCTATCGACCGCCTTGGCTTCCACCAACAGACATCCTTCGACCAATACATCGAATCGCAACGGTTCTTCACGAGTGAACCCTTTGTATTGGATAAGAACTGATTTCTGGCTGGTACATGTCGAACCGCGCAATTCAAGCTCGCACAGAAGACACCATTCATAGAGGGACTCGATCAGTCCGGGTCCTTTGTCCCGATGCACCTCGATAGCTGCAGCGATTACGGTTTCTGTCAGTCCCGTCGCCTTCTGAAACAACGGATGCATGTGGGCTTGCTTCGAAAAAACGGACGATGAAGTTGGTGCATTTGGTTAGTTGTTATGGTTTTCGAAGTCAACAGGCGAATAGTAACTCAGCGCGCTGTGAGCGCGCTGGCGATTGTAGAAGCTTTCGATGTAATCGAAGATTTCTGAGCGGGCCTGGCTGCGGGTGGCAAAGTCACGGCGGTAAACCAGTTCTAGCTTAAGGGTGCTCCAGAAGGATTCCATGGTGGCGTTATCGTAGCAGTTGGCTTTGCGGCTCATGGAGGCGACCAAGCCGGCCTGAGCCAGCACCTGGCGGTAAGGGGCACTGGCGTATTGGACGCCGCGATCGGAGTGGATCAGCAGGTTGAGGGGCGGCTGGCGGTGCAGCACGGCCATGGCCAGAGCTTTTAATACCAGGGGGGTGTCGACGTGCTGGCCCATTGCCCAGCCGACGATCTTGCGGCTGTAGAGATCCAGGATGGCAAGGCCAGCCTCCCTTTGATGTAAGTGATTGGACCAGCTGGTGGGGGCAGTGCCAAGGACATAAGGCAAAGTGGTAATCGTGGACTGTATGCCACCCGATGCGGCGCTGCTGGCGGGCCACCCCACAGCATGGGCTCCTGAATAAGACGAGGATCAGCGATTGGTCCATCATCCGCGTTTGCACGTCCGACGATGCCCAGGAAAGGTTTGCCGCCAATGGGCAAATGGCATCCAGTATTGAGCGGGTTTGATCCCGCTCGTAGACCAGAAGCCGTGGGTCGTTCATTAGTATCCCACTTCCGCCGCAAAGACCGCAAAGGGCGTTTTCTCGCGTCGTCCCTTCAAACCGATCGACCTCGAAGCCGGTGTTTTTTTAAAATATCCCTGCTGGCGGAAGCTGGATCTCGCGCACAGCGTCATCGAGTTGGTCCTGCAGATCGGCCACCGAGCCGGGCTTTGCCCCGGCTGCCCCTCTCCCCCAGGGTCAGCCGGGCCAAAGCGCTTCCGCCAGAGCAGGTAGAGCCGATTGGCCTCAGGCCCAGTTCCCGGGCAATCACTTCAGCGGACTTGCCGCTATCAAGCCGTGACCGCTTCGCGTTTAAAGGTTTGATCGAATCTACGACGTGTTTTAACAGGTGTTGGGTTCATGAGCTTACCGGGTCATTGTTCACTCATTTCTCCGTCCGTCAATTCGAAGCAACCTCAATGAGCATCAGGTTAATCCGGACTAAACTGATAGAACAGGTTTTTCGGGTGAATTCACAGGAGGTAATAGAGAGAACCGAGAGATTGGCTTTTGCACAGGAGGGAACTGAGATCTTACATTCTTTTTGTCTTCTCGGTTTTCTCAGTTTCCTCCTGTTAAATCTGTTGTTCTGTTCTCTTTGGGGTGAATCCAACGGCTTCTTTTCTTCGCTTTTTTTGGAATTGTGATACTGTCCGATTCGATGATTCCATCGTCGAACGAGAATCTGCCGTCTGGCGATGTACCACCAACATTGCCGCCACAGTCCAGTCCCTCATCGGGGTCCTCGCGGCATCTGTTGGCCACTGTGCTCAGTGTCTGCCTCATCGTGTTTCTGGTGGACGCCGTGTTTTCGCTGGCCGATAGCTCTCTCATTCTTTTTTGCGGCCTTAATCCCCTTTCCGGGTTGTGCGGACTGACTTCCTTCTTCGCTTTGCTCGCGATGGTGGCGCTTTACGGCCTGATCGGGCTGACGCCCATGGTCCCCAAACGCTTGTTCCTTCCCCTGCCGCTTTATTGGCTGGTGGCGACCCTCGCCGTGTTTCCGGTGCTGATTTATGACTTTGGCCGGCTTCAATTGTTCGGCTGGGGCATCTCAGTTTGTGAGGTCATTATCGGCCTTTGGGTTCTTTACCTCGCTCAGGGTAAATTTGGTTTACGTTGGCCACTGGTGTCGGTGGACCGGTTGGGCGCCCGGGGTTTCAGCTGGCTGAACCTGTCCACATTCGTGCTGGTGAACGCCTTCGGGTTGCTGCCCGCGATCACGGGTTATCTGGTCGTTTGCACCGCCCTGGCGGTGGGCCATTTCACCGAAGGTTTCATGACCTTGCGCCCCAACGGATTCACCGTCCAGGTGCGAAAATACGTTCGCGACGACGGCAAGACGATTGAGCTGTTCCCGATGGCGCACGTCGCCGATGCGCGCTTTTATCACCGCGTTTCGCAGACCTTTCCAACCAACTCCATCATTTTGATGGAAGGCGTGACCGACGAACAAAATCTGCTGACGAACAAGATCAGTTACCGGCGCATGGCGAAAACGCTCGGCCTGACCGAACAGCGCCAGGAGTTTGTGCCCAAACAGGGCGAGATGGTGGACGCGGACGTGGATGTGGACATATTTTCACGGGACACGATCGATCTCCTAAACCTGGTGATGTTGATTCACACAAAAGGATTCAATCTCAAGAATCTCCGGATCATGATGCAATACACGCCGCCAGCCAACCTGGACGAGGAACTCATCGATGATCTGGTCGGAAAACGCAATCAACATCTGGTGAAGGAAATCCAGTCTCATCTGGCCGATTCGGACTACATCATGGTGCCGTGGGGCGTGGCCCACATGCCGGGGATTGCCCGGGAGATTCAAAAGGCCGGCTTCCGGCTGGAACAAACGCAGGAGTATGTGGTGATTCAATTCGGCGGGGACAACAGCCGGAATGCGGAACGTTGAACCACTCAGCTGCACTGATATGAATAAGAAAAGTGAAGTGATTCGGGTTGGACAAATCGGAATCAAATTCCTGCTCGAAGCCGCCGACACCAACGGAGCATTAGCCATGTTCGAATTTTCCGTTCCGGCCGGAGCGCGGGTCCCGGCCCCGCATTCCCATGCGCATTACGATGAAACCATTTACGGCGTTGCAGGCATCATGACCTTCACCGTGGATGGAAAAGCCATGCCAATCGCTCCGGGTAAAGCCTGTTTTATCCCACGCGGTGTCGTCCACGGGTTCAACAACCTGGGATCCGCTGAAGCCAAAGCACTGGCGGTGGTAACGCCCGCGTTGATCGGCCCTCATTTCTTCAAGGACATCGCGGCCATTGTCAACACCGGCGGCCCGCCGGACATGGCGAAGATGAAGGAGACGATGCTCCGATATGGGTTGGTGCATGCGCCAATGGAACCGACAGACGTCAAATCGAAGTGAAGCCCGCCTTAAATGAGCTGATCAATTCTGCCCGGTCTCGTATGAACGGGCCCAGCGGTTCAGGTTTCTTTCGCGGAGGTTGCGCTCGATGGATTGTGTTTGTATCGATTTTCAGTTTCAGCCCGCTTCTTTCGGCTGCGGTTATTGGCACCAACTCACCCGCGCCGTCATTGACCAGTGAACGTATTGACGCGTTGCCGGCGGCGCAGCAGGCGGTTTGGAAGGAATACCTGCAACGGTCTGAACAACAACGAGCGGCAGACCAAAATTTCCTCCGGTCGGAAATGCAACGGTACGGCAATAAAACACCGATCGTTCCTCCCTCCGGTTTTTCCGCAAGGGGCATACCCCGGGACCAGCACGCCCTCTGGTACGCCGGCACCAACGCGGTCCGGATTGCGAATATCATCGTCTCCTTCCAGACACCGGCGGGTGGCTGGAGCAAGAACCTGAATCTGACGGCGCAGCCGCGTGCTCCGGGGGAAAGTTTTGCGCCCGATAACAACTCGCGGTACCCGGGCACAAACGATTTCGATTCGGCGCCGCCCAGCCATTGGGATTATGTCGGGACCTTTGACAACAACGCCACGGTAACGGAGTTGCGTTTCCTGGCGAAGGTGATCGCCGCCGGTGGAACGAACCAGCTCCTGCGATTCGGTGCGTCGTTTGAGCGTGGCCTGGTTTACATTTTTAATGCGCAATATCCCAACGGCGGCTGGCCGCAGGTCTGGCCGTTGCAAGGCGGTTATCACGACGCCATCACCTATAACGACGACGCGATGATCAACATTCTCAATCTGTTGCACGATGTTTCGACGGGAACAGATGAATTCGGCTTTGTCCCTGAAAAAACCCGCCAGCTGGCCGCGGCCAGCCTCGAGCGCGGACTCGCGTGCATTCTGGCGAGCCAGATCACGGTGGACGGCCACCGGACAGTGTGGTGTCAGCAACACGACGCGCTGACGCTAAAGTCGGTTTCCGCGAGAAATTACGAGATGCCGGCGGAAGTCAGCCATGAAAGTGCGGAGCATCTTGCTTTTCTTGATGGCGCAACCTCATCCCGACGCGGAAATCATCGAATCGGTCAACGCTGCCGCGGCGTGGTTTAAGAGAACCCAAATTAATAACATGGCTTTCGCGATGTTTCCGGGCAAAGGACGCCATCTGGTATCCACGCCGGGTCACGGCCCGATTTGGGCGCGCTTTTATCAAATCGGCACCGACCGTCCGATTTTCGGCGACCGCGACAAGACCATTCACGACAATGTGGATGAAATTTCCAATGAACGTCGCAACGGCTACGCCTGGTACACGGAGTCCCCGCAAAAAGCGCTTCACCGTTACGCGGAGTGGAAAAAGGCCAATCCAGACTTTTGACACAAATGATAAACCGATCAGACCTTTATGCCGGTTCGATTGAACCACTCATCTTGGCTGATTGGGGCAGTTCAAGTAAAACTTTGGCCTTTCCCGCGGTAGGGCGTTGCTGCGCAGCGCCGCCCTACCAGGGATTGAGCAGACGCGGCGACATTTGTTCTTGAACCGCTCTAGCGTTGATCAGTGCAGATTCGCGGTTTCAACCTGAGTTGTCTTGAATTAAGGCTTCCCGTATTGCTGCCGGATTGCGGGCGGCAAATCGCGGAAATCGATTTTAATCATCGCCCAGCCGCCTTGCGCCGGGGTGTAACTGATGACAATGGCGTCCGCTGTTACTCTCTGCACCTCCACATTTTTGTAAGTTGCCCCGGTAGTCGTCACCAGTTCATTGGACGGTCTCCCCTGCCCTGATGAACTCGTCGGCAACGTCCCGGCCGGCTGAGCCTGGGTCGGCATCGCGTCTGAGACGGAGCCGGCAACGGGAACGCCGGCCACTGCCGCAGCCGCGGACGCGCTGGAAACTTTGGGTACAGGAGCGACCACGGCCGGCGCCGCGGAATCCGGAGCCACCGCGGCAGAGGTAATCGCCGGCGCCACTGCCGCCGGAGTTTCCGCAGCAGGCGATTCTGTCACCGGCGTGGCGGAGGCCGAGGCTTCATTGACCGGAACCTCCGCTGGAGCCACCGCGGCATTAGTGTCCGGTGACGGCCGGGTTTCGGCCTGGTCCAGCTCATTCATTTTTTGCTGCAGGGCGGCAAGGGCGGCGGCCTGGGCCGAAGTGTTGGCAGCGGGAAGGTTTGATATAAACCCAGGGTTGGCGTTGTCGTTCGCACGGACGACAACACAACTCGCAACCAGGGCGACGCACGTAATTACTAATCCAACGGCTTTCATGAGATGACCATCTTCACCCGCGAGGGCGGGAACATTTAAGGCCAATCTCCAGCCGGCTTCAAGCAGGCAGTTGAGACGGCGATGGGTTAATTTGGCGGGCGAAGCTACCGACGAGCCGGCTTTGGGCTGCGGCGACATGTCGCCGCTTCCAAAGCGCGGACATGTCCGCGCACTCCGAAATTTCATCTTGCGAGTATCAGCCTTCACAGAACCAGGCTCGCGAGTATCTTCGCAGAGCGAGACAGGTTGCTCGACCCACCAAAAAATCAAAACGTGCCGCGACGCAGCGTCCGAACGGCCCGGCCCGTCCTCCGTAGCAGTACTGCGGAGGGTGGACGAGCCGTCCCTACCTTTAATCCGACACCTAATTTTCTTGCACTGAGATGACACTCCGGGTTGATTATGAGCAGGAGTCGGCCGGGTGAATCAGGGGAAAACATTTATCCGCTCGAGGAACATCAAACGCAAGCCCGCCTGATGCTTAACCGCCACGGCTGCTTGCCAGTGAATCAAGACGATTCAGAAAACCAGAATGAGAGCAGTTCATTTATTTTTGTTATTAATTTTGAGTACGGCGACGGTGCAACCGGGATGGGCAGAGTCCCCGGTCTCGCACATCGGGCCGGCCGGCGAGGCAAAAACCGGGACCACAACGGTCAAAGCGGATGACGCGGACGCCTATGCCCTTCGCAGCGCGGCGGAGGTGGAGAAAGGCGACCTGGACGGCGCGATCGTGGACGGCACCAAAGCCATCGAGTTGAATCCCAAGAACGCGGATGCCTATGTCAACCGGGGCATAGCGAAGCGGGCCAAAGGCGACCTGGACGGCGCGATTGCCGACAGCACCCAAGCCATCCAACTCCATCCGGATAATGCGGAGGCGTATGTCCTTCGCAGCGCGGCGAGGCTGGACCAGAACGATCTGAGCGGCGCGATTACCGACAGCACCAGGGCCATCAAACTCAAACCGGATGACGCGAATGCCTATGTCAATCGGGCCATTGCGAAGAAAGCCAAAGGCGATTTCGACAGTGCGATTGCCGACAGCACCCGGGCCATCAAACTCAGACCGGACGGCGTGAAGGCCTACATCCTGCGCAGTGCGGCGAAAGCGGCCAAAGGCGACCTGAACGGGGCCGTTGTGGACAGCACCAAAGCGATCGAGCTCAAGCCGGACAATGCGGAGGCCTACGTCAATCGCGGCGTGGCAAAACTGGCTAAAAGCGACCCGGACGGCGCGATCGCTGATTTCACCAAAGCCATCGAGCTGAAACCGGGCGACGCGGACGCGTATGTCAACCGGGGTATTGCGAAGAAAGCGAAAGGTGACCTGGACGGCGCCATTGCCGACAGCACCAAAGCCATTGAGTTGAAACAGCAGGGTACAGAACCCAAAGCCAATCCTGAGCCGGTGAAGGAAGTCAAAAGTCTTGCGGCCGTTCCCATTGTCACTGCCACGAATGTGGTCGAACACAAACCACAGGCCGCGGAGGCCGGCACTCCTCGGGAAGTGGCGAAGGAGGATAAGAGTCCGCCTGCTCCCCTTGTGAGCAATACCGTTCAGGCTGTAAAACCCAACCCGCAGGATGCGGAGGCTTACGTCAATCGCGGTGTGGCGGAACTGGCCAAACGCGACCTGGACGCCGCCATCGCGGACTTCGACAAAGCGATTGAACTCAACCCGGACAGTGCGGAGGCGTATGTGAATCGTGGGGTGGCGAAACTGGCCAAGGGCGATGCGGATGCCGCCATCACCGACTTCAACAAGGCCCTGCAACTCAAACCCGATGATGCGATTGGCCATTATTTTATGGGGTTCTGTTATGCCAACGGCCAGGGCGTTAAGAAGGACGCAGTGGCAGCGGTGAAGATGTATCGCAAGGCGGCGGATGAGAACCTTGCCCAAGCCCAATGGCGGCTGGGTCTTTGTTATTACACGGGGGAAGGCGTGGCCAAGAATGCGGTCGAGGCGTATGCGTGGTTCAGCATGGCCTCCGTGACCGTTACCGAGGCCGCCCGAAATCGCGACAAGGTGGAGAAGGAATTGACGCCTCAACAATTCAAGGCAGCGCAAAAGCGGACCAAAGAATTGCAATCCCAAATCGAGCCCAAGTTTAAACTCTAACCATCAATAAGCAGAGTACTTCTTGATGGTCCTGCGCAAATCCAAAAGCTCCGAAGTGGAAGTCCTCTCCTGGGGGAGAGGATTCAGGTGAGGGCGGTCGTCAAAACTAACTTTCAGGCGGTGCCATAAAAAACATTGCCCTCCCTCACCCCGGCCCTCTCCCCATGGAGAGGGAGAAAATTTTGTCGCCGTTTTGTAGAAATGACGAGATGGCCATGGCCGGAGGGTCCTGCGCAAATTCAAAAGCTCCGAAGCAAAAGCCCGCTCCTGGGGGAGAGGATTTAGAGCTGTTCCATCTTCCATGTAGCGCTGACATTCTTGACTGCGAGTTTGCGGGACATTCTTGTCCCGTGTTTCCGGCGACTGGAAAGTCGCCAGAACCCGCAGGCTGGAAAGCCTGCGCTACATCATGGCTGTGAACGCTCCGGGTAAGGCGGTCGTCAAAACAAACTTTCAAGCATGGTTATTGGCATCCTGACCTCCACCCCCTGCCGTATGTCCCGGTTTTTTCTGCTTGAGGCTTTGACTCGTTTCTGAGCCGTGTAATGGTGGATTTCAGCCGGAGATACCTTCGGCCGCCTTGAACTTTTCCCAATTGGCCGCGGCGTCGGAGTGGGGACGAAGCCGGTCCAGTCCACCGCCCTCGATGGCGGGGATGATGATGCGGGCACAGAACAGGTCCCAAATGACTTCGGGATAGATTTCGCGGTCGTCGTCCTTCAAATGGCAGCCGACCACATGGAGCGGGTGGCGTCCGGCCCGGGTTTCCAGAACGAAAGCGATGCACTGCGCCAGGCTTTTGACATTATCCAGGCTGCCGCTGCCGGGACGCGGTTCCCGTCCAAGCATCAGGTCGGCGGCAATTTTCAGGATTTTCTCCTTCGACGCGTTCATGTTTCGTCGCGCGCATCCTTGCGCAGCGATTCCTGGTTGTCGAGGTCTATGGCAAATTAATTGATGTCGTAGCCGCGAACGTCAGTTCGCGCCAGATCGTTCTCCGTTATTTAATTTGCGCCGACTAATGTCGGCGGCTACATACTTTTTGGAAAAGCCAATCTTCTGTGGAAGATTTTTAGAAGAAATTTGTCGTCAGGCCTGGTTAATGATGGAAGCCACCGCCGTAGGCCATTCCACCGCCAGAGTGGGCTCCACCCCCGCCCGAATGCATCCCGCCGCCGCTGTATCCGCCGCCGCCACCGTGCCATCCGCCGCCAGTATACCCTCCGCCACCGCCGCGCCCTCCACCGCCCCAAGAACTCGAAGGCGCGGAATGCCAGGCGGGCGCGGAATTTCCGGTCGGGGCCGGATGCCATGTCGGCGCCGGATTCCCCATCGGCGAATTACGCCGGGAATCAGAATAATTTTGTTGATTACCCTGTGGGGGCGACCAGTTCCCGTTTCGGGAATTTCCGGTTCCAGCCCACTGCCGGTTGGACATGTTCGGATTTGGATGGTTCCCGGCACCGTTCGGCATTGAAGGCCGGAAATTGTTCCGGGGGCCGGGTTGAAATTGACCAGCATTGCCGCTTCCATGCGGCGGAGTGGCTCTTTGAGTCGCGGCATCATTACCGTGGTGATTGGCTGAAGGCGGATGGTGCTCGTGCGCAAAGGGACCCGGCATCCGGGAAATATTCTCTCCGGGGCGATAAATCACCTGGCCATTGCCGTTATGGTTCAGACGGTCAGGCATGGTACCATTGCCGGAATGCCCGCCCGGGTTGGGCATCTCCCGCACCGGCACCGGCTGGAGATGCGTGTGCGTGGCCCCTTCGATCTGGGACGGATCAACACCGTGATTGACGAAGTGATGCTGCGCGTCGAAGGCGAAGTTGTTGTTTACCTGGGAACCGTGGAAAAAGTGGTCGGCGTCATGGCCATGCTGGAAGTGATCAAACGGATGGGAGTCGCAGAAGTGGTGGAAATCACAAAACGTGAAGCAATGTGATGCCAGGCCAAACCCAAAATTGACGCCAACCGCAACGCCGTTGAAGGCCCATCCGCCTTGGGCCGTGAAGCACGAGCCCGGCGGCAGCGGCGCCCAGCCGCAGTAGCCCGGAGACCCGCGCCAGCAAACCCACGCCGGTCCCCAGACATGGTCAGGACACCAGACCCAGCCGTAATGGGGATACTGGCACCATCGGCCATAATGAAACGGGGCCCAACCCCACGAATAATACGAGTTCCAGTACCAGCCCGAGGTCGTCCACAGCCAGCAGCCGTTATTGCAGTAGGGTTGCCAGGTGGAATTCACCAGCACGACCGTCGGCTGCCAGCACCAGCCGTAAGCCGGCACATTCACCCAGGTTCCGTACGGCGCGAGCGAACTGTAATAGTCAGCTGCGGCGCCGTTCACGGGTGGTGATTCGGAGGTAGAATTGTTCGCTTTGTCGGTTGATTCATTTCCTGCCGTCGGCGGGCTGCTGGCCGACGCCTCCACGTGACTCACCAGAGTGTTCAGCACGGCAGTGGAAATTCCCAGGTCGTGAAGATAAATAATCTGGTCCGCATCGAGGGTATAGGGATTGTCCGACTTTTGAATATAGGACGTCATCACGTCATCGCTCATGCCGGCCTGGGACAAGCGAAGAACTTCGGCGGGTACCTGTGGCAGATCGACCGGGGTTGGTCCGATGGCTTTGGTGGGAGCGGTATTTGTGCCGGGTACCTCCGCCCGGCCGTTGGAAACAGCTATCGCTATAAACAGCCCAAAGGCGGTCAGCCCAACCACGGCCTTTTTGTTCCAGCTTCGCGACTTCATACAGCCATTGGTTTCGTTTCTTATCGAAGCCTGCGACGAACATAGCACACAATCGACAAATGAACACGATTTTAATGAATCATGACCGTTCAGTCATGTTACCGGTTTGTACGGAGCTTCGTTACAGTCAAATGATTGTTCAGATTTGAAGCTCAAATCCCCTCAGGCCGGCCCTCTCCCCGCTTTGGCGGGGAGAAGGAGTTATGCACCTTTGGTGCGGATGCCAAATTGCGGTCATGGGCCACTTTGCCGGACCGCGCCTGTCTCAGGCGAAGCACCTGAAAGAGCCAATGGACGCTGGAACCATAAGCGAGTCCCCTGGCGCTGGTATCCGCTGCGGCTGGGATAGCCGCGCTCCGTAAATTCGGCAAAGTAACCCACCACCCAAATTGCGCCCGATTTGAAACAAATGCTTTTTTGTCCCAATCTTTTTCGATAATAGTCGTCTCGCAAAGCATCCTGAAGCCGTCAAATTTAACCCGGGAAAATACCATGAAAAGCCAGCCGCAGATTTGGGTCGTGTTGTTGGGGGTGCTGCTCGGAGCGCAGGTCGCGTCCGCGCAACCCTTGCGTCAGGTGCAGGTGCGCATTGTCGACGGCGTGCTCGAAGGCGTCGTCAGCGCCGACGATCAGGTGCGCACGTTCAAAGGTGTTCCCTATGCCGCACCCCCGGTAGGGCCGTTACGCTGGAAGCCGCCGCAGCCGGTTCAACCCTGGACCGGGGTACGGCCGGCGGTTGATTTTGGACCGCGCCCCATGCAATGGCGCATTTTCGGCGACATGGTTTTCCGCGACGACGGGCCCAGTGAGGATTGTTTATATCTGAACCTCTGGATGCCGGAACATCCTGCACCGGGCAAGTTGCCGGTGATGGTCTGGATTTACGGGGGTGGTTTTGCCGCCGGCGGCACTTCGGAGCCGCGTCAAGACGGCGGGAACCTGTCGAAGAAGGGTGTGATTGTGGTCAGCTTCGGTTATCGCCTCGGTGTGTTCGGATTTTTCGCGCACCCAGAAATGACCCAGGAATCTGAACCCCATGCTTCGGGGAACTATGGGTTGTTGGACCAGGTCGCTGCGCTCAAATGGGTCCGGACGAACATTGCCGCGTTCGGCGGCGATCCCGACAACGTCACCATCTTTGGCGAATCCGCCGGCTCTTTCTCGGTCAGCGCGCTCATGGCGTCGCCCTTGTCGCAAGGCCTGTTCCAGCGCGCCATCGGCGAGAGCGGCGCGTTCTTTGGCGACACCCTGCCGACCCCATCACTGGCCGAAGCGGAAGGAGATGGTGAGAACTTTGCGGCATCGGCATTTTACGCCCATTCACTGAAGGACCTGCGGGCGTTGCCGGCCAAATATCTGCTCCGGGCGGCCAGGAAACGACCCTGGGAATATTTTAAGCCGGATATCGACGGATATTTTCTGCCAACCAATTGTCTGGCGATTTACATGGCCGGTCAGCAGAGCCACGTCCCCTTGCTGGCGGGATGGAACCGCGACGAAGGGGGTTACGAGTCCTACTTTACCAATGATGCGCCAACCCTGAAAAATTATGTCCAACGCGCCCACGCCTTTTTCGGCACCAACGCCGGGGAGTTCTTAGCAGTCTACGCGGCGACGACGGACGCCCAGGCGAAACGGGCGGCGCAGGACTTTGCCGGAGACCGGTTCATTGCCTATTCGACCTGGAAATGGCTGGAGCTGCAGTTACAGACCGGTCAGTCGCCGGTCTACCGCTACACATTTGAGCAGACGCTGCCGTTGCCCGCGAAAGCCGAGCCGGGTACGGAACCAATCGCGCCACACGCTTCCGACATCGAATTCGTGTTCGAGATGTTGCCCTCGAGGCATCTGCCCTGGCGGCCGGAGGACCGGAAGGTATCGGAATTGATGGCGGATTACTGGAGCAATTTTGCAAAAACGGGCAATCCAAACGCTCCGGGACTACCGGACTGGCCGCAGTACAACCGCAGTAACGATTATCAGGTCATGCATTTAAGCGCCAATCCTGGAGCTGCGCCCGACACTCAGCGGGCCCGGTATGAATTTCTGGATCAATTACCGCAACCATGGTAGGTCCAAACCCAAAGACAAATCACCCAATGCGAACAACCCGCAGCCGTCTTTTTTATTTCATGATTTCGACTATCCTTTGCACGTTGTTGCCAGCTTTGACCACACCAGCAGCCGCAACCGATACGGAAGCCAATGTCACAATCCCGTGGGATTGGTCAGGAATCATCGGCAC
This sequence comes from uncultured Verrucomicrobiae bacterium, assembly GCA_963708525.1. GTDB lineage: Bacteria > Verrucomicrobiota > Verrucomicrobiia > Limisphaerales > UBA11358 > UBA11358. The sequence goes on from CAVPTH010000027.1 coordinate 68,369, forward strand.
CGGCCAAAGTCTGGCGGTCGGCGAGCAAGGCCGGCCGGTGCTTTCCAGGACCCAGCCATACCATAATCTTAAACTGTCCACCGGCCATCGGCCGTGGCCGATTGATCCGAATGATACGAACCTGACGATGGTGCCGCTGGTTGAACCGATCGGACGGTATTCCACCAATTATCCCAGCTCGTGGCCGGATAACATCGCGGGCGAAACCCCGCATTCGGCCATGGCCAATCAAATTTCCACCCTGGTCCGGGCCGCCTCCGGCCGCGACTTTGTGGGCGTTCACAGCGAGGTGGGTGAAAACGGGCAGTGCATGATCTATTTGAAGAAGGGCGCCGATCACGTCGGGGTCAATGGCCGTTCCTACGAAGGGGCCCTGATTGAAACCAAGGCGATTGCCCGCCTGGCCGGGGCTGCCGGCAAAACCTACGGCGTCGGCGCCATCCTCGTCACCCACGGCGAGTGTGACGCGGGCAACCCGAATTATGAGAATGACCTGTACCAGTTGTGGTCCGACTACAACACCGACCTGCCGGCCATCACGGGACAGAAACAGAAGGTGCAGATGATCGTATCGCAGCAGAATTCCTGCAACGATTACTCCGGGTCTACGTTCGCGCAATGGAAGGTCGGCGTGGATCATCCGGCGGACATAGTCTGTTCGGGCCCGAAATATCAGTACCCGTCGGCGGAAGGCGTTCATCTGACGGCCAACGGCTACCGACAGCTGGGTGAAAAATACGGGCAGATTTATTACGAGCGGGTGATTCTCGGCAAAAACTGGCGACCGCTGGAACCCACCTCCCTGGAGCGCAACGGCGCCGTCGTGACAGTCCACTTTCACGTGCCGGTGCCGCCGCTGGTGTGGCACACCGGCTTTGCGGCGCCGCACCCTTCCATCACCGAATGGAAGCAAGGCAAAGGATTTGAGGTGAGCACAGCGGGTGGCGCCAAGGTGGCCATCACGTCCGTGGCCATTGCCGACGATGCCGTGGTCATCACCTGCGCTTCCGATCCCGGTCCGGGCGCGCGTGTCAGTTATGCCATGATCGGGGAGAAGGCCCGGATGGCCGCGCCGTTCCAGGGAACCTACCGGTGGGGTTTGTTGCGGGATTCCGACCCGTTCGTGGGGGCAGTTACCGGTCTGGCACAACCCAATTACAGTGTGGCATTTGAGCTGAATGCGCCGTGAGGAGGGGTCGAAAGCTCAGGAACTCATGGTTTATCAGCGGGCCGTCGGGTTTCCGGCTTGAACCTACTGATAATATTTCATGAATAATTTGAATTATTTTTAAGATGAGCTAACTTGGTACTGCTGAGTAAAACATAGATATTAAATGCGGCGGACGTGGTTTTCGGTGATATGTTTCCCACGCCCGCCGCTTAGTTTCCCATCAAAATTCCGCCCCGACGCCGGTCTTACTTGAGGGCAATCACCATGGAATCCGGCCCGCAGAGCGGTTCGACGCGGGTTTCCTTGAAGCCTGCGTCATGCATCCAGCCGCGGCAATCCGCGCCGGTATAATCGAAACCGCCCCGGGTTTCGATCAACATGTTGAGACTCATGAGCAGGCCGAAGGCATTGCGCCGCCGGTCGTCGTCAATGATCGCGTCGTAAACAATCAGCGCCCCGCCGGGCGGCAACGCGGCATAGGCCTTCGCAATCAGCATCCGTTTCTGCTCCAAATCCCAGTCGTGCAGGATGTGGCCCATAACGATGACGTCGGCGCCGGGCATCGGGTCATTAAAAAAGTTGCCGGGATGGAATCGCAATCTTTGGGCAAGGTTGAAGGACCGGGCATACTCGTCAAATATGGGTCCTACGACGGGCAGGTCGAATTCGCCGCCGGTCAGGTGGGGATGGGCCAGTGCCAGTTGAACGGACACACATCCCTGCGCGCCACCCACGTCGATGAAGCTTTTAAAGCTTTGCCAGGGAAATTGCTGCGCCAGCGCGCGGGCGGCACCCATGCTGATCCCGGTCATGGCGGAAAGAAATTGTTTGAGTCGCGCGGGATCCGCATACAGCTCGGCAAAGGTGTCCCGGGCCTGCTTGCTTTCATTCTGCGGCTCTCCCGATTTGAGGGCCGTGGTCAGGTCACCCCAAAACGCATAAAGCCGGGCGTTGGCCATCTCCAGCAGACCGCCAATATAACTGGGTTTGGCGCGGTCCAGAAATAAATCGCCTTCGGGTGTGTTGCGATATTGCCCCTCAGTCCGTTCCAACATTCCCAGCGCAACGAGCGTGTCAAAGAAATCGTCGGCCCCACGCGGGTGCAGCTGCAGCCTGGCGCGCAGTGATTCCGCGTTCAGCGGTCCCTGGGCCAACTGGGTGAACACACCCAGTTCGACGGCACTGAGCAGGGTTTTTGAACCCCAAAAACCCAGACCGAGTTGCAGGATTTTGTCCGGCGCGAGCTCACCGGACGAATGGCTGCCACCGGGTTTGGGTTCAACTAACTGTTGGACGCGGAAGCTGGTGTTGGAGGGAGCGGATGACATGTGGGCAAATAAACTCCATCACATAAAGAAGTCAAATGGATTTCGTAAGCTGACTGAATATTAAAAGCGGGGAATAACAAACGGGCGAACCGGGCGAGGATAATTATTGGTGCAACCTCTTTGAAACCAAGGATTCGTGACCGCAAACGAATGAGCCGAGTGGTGACCGAGGGCTGGGGCGTGTTGTCACGCACGACCAGTTGAGCAGTTGAGTTTGAGAGCGTTACGGTGTTCGGCGGGCCGGAAACCAACCCGATCGAGTCGCTGGAAACTTCCACTGTTTAAGTAACTTCGAGAGGCTGGGCCGCGCGGTTGACGGTCAAGGTCAATTTGTAAGATCGGAAGGCTAAATCAGCGCCAATGCCCCGTTCGGCAGTACCAGCCGTGCGGCCCTCTATGCCAGTAACCAGGGACCCAGACCGCATGCACATACGGCGGGTAAGCCCAATAACCAGCCCTCCAAACCCAACTGCCGTTCCAGATCCACTCGCCCCCAATCCATACATAGCCGGGTCCGGGCGACACGACCACTGTTTGAACCAACGGTGGCGGCGGCGCTTGCGCCACGACCGGCCCGGCCGGAACATTTGAATCGTTAGCCACCTGACTCGGCGTGCTGATCATGAAATTAATTACAGTGTCACTGACCCCGGCATTGTGCAGATCGATGATGTCGGTGCTGCTGAGATGATAAACGGTATGTGAATTGCGAATCTGATTGATGATGACGTCATCGCTCACTCTGGCCGCAGCCAGGGCCTTGACGTCCGGCACAGACAACGGTTGTCCTTCCTGAACGCGTACGTAGGTTTGGGGCGCCTGAGCGCGGAGAGCCGCTGCCTGCTGCTGGTCCATCATGTTGCCGATGATGCCCCCGGCCAGCGCTCCCGCCGCCGCGCCAATCAGTGCATCGGGGCCGGCATTATTATGCGGGCCGCCGATGGCCGCGCCGGTCATGGCGCCAGCAGCCCCGCCGACCAGGGCGCCGGACGCCGTGTTGTTCGGTTCTCCGTCGGGATATTGACAACCGGTCACAGCCACTGCCGCCACCGCCGTGGCCAGAGATAAAAATGTCGGTTTAACGTTCATGTTCATCTGCTTTAAGTATTTATAACCGCCCGGTTACTTAGACCGGCAATCCGTCCGCTCATTCAAGAATTTTCAATCCGCGAGGGTCGTGCTTAAGCGCGGGGATGCGCTGCGTCGTAGGCTTTCTTCAGACGTTCGGTGGTCACGTGGGTATAGACCTGCGTCGTAACCAGGTGAGCATGACCCAACAGCTCCTGCACACTCCGCAAGTCCGCCCCGGCGTCGAGCAGATGCGTGGCGTAGCTGTGCCGGAGCTTGTGCGGCGTCAGGCCGGGATCAAGGCCGGCGATGACCAGGTATTGTTTCAGGCGGCGGGACAATTGCAGCGGTTTGAGCGGTGCAGGCGTTTTGGTCTCGGCAAAAAAAACCGGTGATGGGCCGGACGGCGGGTTTTTCAACACGGCCCAATAGTTCTGAATCGCCTTCCACGCCGGTTCGCCAATGGGCACGAGCCGTTCCTTTTTGCCTTTGCCGCGGACGCGGACGAGCCGTTCGCTCCAGTCAATGTCCTCCGCGCGCAGGCCGCACAATTCGCTGATGCGCAGGCCGCACGAGTAAATGGTTTCAAGGACGGCGACATCGCGCAGGCAGGCGGTGATGGACAAAGGGCGGCCCGGACCTTTCCTTTGGCCCCGGCGCTCCAGCAACTGCGCCGGCGCCGCCAGCAAATCTTTCATCTGCTGGATCGTCAGGAATTTCGGCAGGCGCCGGCCCTGTTTGGGGAGTGCGATATTTTTGATCGGCAACGTTTCCACCACACCGTGTCGCATGAGAAATTTGTAGAACGTTCTTAACGCGGAAAACCGGAGTTGGGTCGCCGCGCGGCTCAAATTGTGGCGCCCCAGGTGCCGCAGATAATTCCGGAAATCGTCGCGTTGCAACCTGTCCCAGACCGGCAGTGACTGGCGTTCGACCAGATGCCAGCGCGCAAATTCCGTCAGTGCCTGCCGATAATTCCGCTGGGTATAAGTTGAAGCTCCTCGATCCGTCGCCAGATGGACAACAAATTTCTGCAGCCACTTATCCCGGACTTCCGGTAATTCGCCAGTTCGTTTTTCAGCCGAGGATTCGTTCATGTTGCACGCCGATGGAAATGCGATGTTCTGTCTTATATCGTCAAAAGGCAGGACCTGCCAGGGTTTGGTTCAATAGGTCATGACCAGCGCCACGGCGTCCTGCGCTTCCTGGACCACGTCTTCAAACCGGCGGACCTTGAATGGATGCGGCGGCTTCAGCCTGGCCGCCAGATCCGGGAACTCCTCCAACCAGGTCAGGGCGCGGGAACTTTTCACGGCGTAATTCACCTCCTGCGCCGTCATCCCGGAGGTGGCCAGCGCCGCTTGGTCGGAAAGCCGGGCGGCCACGATCCCGGCTACGTTGCCGTATTCGTCCACCACCGCGCCTCCGGAATTTCCGGGCTGCACCGGCACGCTGATCTGGTATTCGCCGGGATTGTCCTGCACGCCGGCGAGACTGCTGATCTCTCCCCGGGTCAGCTTGGGTTGCAGTCCCTGCATACCGGGGTTGGGAAAGCCGACCGTAAACACGGATTCCCCCAACTTCTCGCTATTATGGGCAGAAAGCGGCAACGGGGAAAACATGCCATCCACCTTGAGCAGGGCGATGTCATTGGCCACGTCGGACTGGATGAGCTCGGCCGGAAACACTCCCTGTTTGGCACCCACCATGATGCGGGTGGCATTGGTTACCACATGATAACAGGTGAGCAGATAGCCGTCGCTCGTGATAAAGAACCCCGTGCCACTCGCCCGGGCGTCGGCCCAGGCATCGGACAAATCATCCGCCAGGCGCCGGGTTTCGGCGATCTTGTCGGCGGCGATCAATTGTGCCCGCAAACGGCCGGCGCTTTGCCGCTCCGCCTTTTCAAACGCGGCCGCGTTGGTGGCATTGTATCCGTAACGCCGCTGCACCTCGCCTGGCAAATCATCGAATTTAAGTTTCGAAACACCGACGCCACCGGCTTCCGGAGTGTAGGAAATCACCAAGCCGTCGGGGGCCACGCTTTGCACCTGCACATTTTTGTAGGCCTTCCCGTCACGGGTCACAATCACGAGTCCAGCCTGATTAAGACCGGCGTGGGCAGCGGTTGTGGCAGGAATGGCAGCCGATTGAGCGGCTGTCGCAGCCACCCATCCCCAGATCAGCACCAGCGTCCAAACGAAATGACTTGCCTTCATAACGACAGAATAACCGGTGTCCGCACGACAAAGGTCACCGTTTCAGTCGGGGCGCGGCGGAAAATCAAACGTCACCTTGCCTTTGTCATCCATCACCAGGTACGCCGGGAACGGTTTGCCGGCCTTGGAAATGAATTTGTCCAGCAAATCGGTCTTGCGTGAATTCAGCAGTTTTTGTGCCTGCACCGGGTCAATCGGCTGCTGCAGAATTTCACGGTTGATCTTGAACTTGCACGGTTTCTTGTCCGCTTGCGATCTTTCGCAGAGATAACCCGACTCCGTATCCAACACCCGTCCCCCGCACCGGGGACATTTGCCGATTTCGGTTTTGCCGGTGAAATCAATCTTCGGCGCCGGCTCTTTCGGTTTTTTCTCCCCGCCGGCCCTGCCCTTGCCTTCGCGCGGAGCAAATTCAAACCCCACTTTGCCGTCCTTCCCGGTCGCCAGGAACGCCTTGAAGGTGCGGCCATTCCGTTTGGAAATAAATTTCGTCAGCAAATCGGTTTTACCCGTCTCGAGCAGTTTCTTCATCTGCTCGGGAGCTATTTCCTGCTGCAGGATGATTTTGCCGGAACGGAAATCGCACGTTTTTTCCGGACCGGTCGCCTTCTCGCACAGGTAATTCATGCCGGCATCAAAAACCCGCGCGCCGCACTTGGGACATTTGCCCAGCGGTTCCTTGCCGGTGAAATCCACCGGCGCCGCAGCCTCGCCGTTTCCGTTTCGCTGATCGTTGCCGAAATCAAATTCCACTTTGAATTCACCGTTCATTTTCAACACGGCGGCGAATGGCCTGCCCAGCTTGCTGCGGAACCCCTGTAACGGCCCGATTTGTTTCTCCGTAATAAGCTGTTCCACTTCCTCAATCTCAAACATCCGGCCGGCCACGGTCTTCCAGAGGGCAAAGTCGCATTTTTCGCACTGGAACTGTTTGTATTTCTCGTGGACCTCGCCGCCACACCGGGGACAGGGTGTTTTCAGAATACCGAAATCGCCGGGAATGGTGTCGTGTTCGTATTTTTTGGCGCACTCCACAATGTGCCGGGTCATGTCGGCAATTTCCGACATGAACTCGTCACGGCTTTTTTGCCGGCGCTGGATCTGGTGCAACTTGAACTCCCAATCGCCGGTCAATTCCGGTTTGGTCAGTTCGGCGACCCCGAGGCCGTTGAGCAATTCCATCAGCGAAAACGCCTTGGCCGTGGCCTGCAGTTCGCGCCCGTTGCGATGCAGGTACTGTTCGTAAATCAAGCCTTCGATAATGGCCGCGCGCGTCGCCGGGGTGCCCAGACCTTTCTCGCGCATCGCCTCGCGCAATTCGTCGTCCTCGACCAGCTTGCCTGCGCCTTCCATCGCCGAAAGCAACGTGGCTTCGGTGTACCGCGGCGGCGGTTTGGTCACATTTGGCTTTACCTCGACGGCGCTGGTCTTGAACCGTTTCGTTCGGCTGTACCGGCGTCAGGTTCGCGGCATCCTCTTCCTGTGCTTCCTTGCCGTAAACCGCCAGCCACCCGGGAGTCACCAGCACTTTGCCCGTGCTTTTAAAGGGTTCACCCTCAACGCGCGTAATGCGTGTGGTTTCCAGAAATTCGGCGGCGGGATAAAAAATCGCCAGAAATCGCTTCGTCACCATGTCATAAAGTTTCTGTTCCGGTTCCGACAGGCCCTTCGGCAATTGCGTGGTGGGAATGATGGCGAAATGGTCCGAAACTTTCGCGTTGTTAAAGATGCGCTTGTTCGGACGTACCCAATCCTTCTCCAGAATGTGCGCGGCGAATGCTGAAAAACGGTTTATAAACGCGGTCCCGACACCGGGTGTACGGCCGGACAGCATCTCCAAAGTCGTCTTCACTGTGCCCACATAATCCTCCGGCAACGCGCGCGAATCGGTTCGTGGATAAGTGAGGACCTTGTGCCGTTCGTAAAGCGCCTGGGCGAGCCCGAGGGTGTTCTTGGCGCTGAACCCGAACCGCGAGTTCGCGTCACGTTGCAGGCTGGTCAGATCGTACAGCAACGGTGACAGCGACGTGCTGGGCTTGCTTTCCTCGGTGACCACGCCGGGTTTGCCCAGGCATTTGTCACGAAGGGCTTCCGCTTGCGGCTTGTCCCAAAGACGTTCGGGCCTGAGCTGTTCGTCTCCGTCCTTATCGCCTTTGACGAATTTTTCATCGAACCAGCGCCCGGTATATTGCCCCGCCGCCGCGTCAAACGTGCCGATGACCTCCCAAAAATCGCGCGGGACAAACTTGCGGATCTTCGCTTCCCGCTCGACCATGATGGCCAGCGTGGGCGTCTGCACCCGGCCCACGGTGGTTTTGTAAAAACCGCCCGACTTCGAGTTAAAGGCCGTCATGGCGCGGGTGCCGTTGATGCCAACCAGCCAGTCGGCTTCGGAACGGCTGAAAGCCGCGTCGGCCAGCGGCCGCATGGCGTCATCCTCGCGCAACTTCTCAAAGCCCTCGCGAATCGCCGCCGGGGTCATGGATTGCAGCCAGAGGCGCTTAATGGGCTGCTTCGCCTTGGTAAACTTGACGATGTTGCGGAAAATCAGTTCGCCCTCGCGCCCGGCGTCACAAGCATTGATGAGCGCGTCCACGTCGTCGCGTTTAATCAGCTTCTTCAGGACCTTCAGCCGCGGCTCGCTTTTCTCAATCGGCAGCAGGTCAAAATGCGGCGGAATCACCGGCAGACATTTGAATGTCCATTTGCCGCGCGCGGCTTCGACGCCTTCGGGTGGAACGATGGTGAGCAGATGGCCGACGGCCGACGAGACGACATATTTGTCACTCTCGTAGAAATCTTCGACTTTCTTGAAACCGCCGAGCGCCTTGGCAATGTCGCCGGCCACCGACGGTTTTTCTGCAATGATAAGTGTCTTGCCCATTTGCTGCGCGGGGAAACTCGCGGAGAATATCTCCTTTGTCAACCTCCGCGCGATTGGCACCGTCGAAAAATGGGACAGACACTCTCCTTGGCGTGACTCGCTGAAGACGTCTTCAAGCTCCATCACCACAATTGACAGGAACAATAAGTTTTGCCGACAATGGCAAAAATCCAACGATACCTGACGATGTCCACCCAAGCTATTTCGACTGATTCGTTGCTTCAGGAAAGCCGCACTTTCCCGCCGCCACCGGATAGGTTGCAGCGTGCGCATCTCAACGCCGCGCAATACAATGCCATGTACGAACGTTCCGTCCGCGAGCCCGACGCCTTCTGGTTGGAGCAGGCGGGTACGCTGGATTGGTTCAGGAAACCTGCCGTCGCACGCAAATTCACCTGGGACACCGACGCCCGGATCATCCGCCATACCTGGTTTGAGGATGGCCAGCTGAATCTGACCGTCAATTGTCTCGATCGCCATCTGAAAACCGGGACGCGCGACAAGGTCGCCATCGTCTGGCAGGGAGAACCGGAAGAGGAAGTCAGAAAAATCACCTATGCAGAATTGCATGCGGAGGTCTGCAAATTTGCCAATGTCCTGAAAACACTGGGTATCCGGAAGGGAGATCGGGTGGCGATTTACATGCCGATGGTCCCTGAAGCCGCCGTTGCCCTGCTCGCTTGCGCGCGCCTCGGCGCCATCCATTCGGTTGTCTTCGGCGGGTTCAGCGCCGATTCGCTGGCCGATCGCATCAACGATTCCACCTGCAAAGCACTCATCACGGCCAACGTATCACTGCGCGGCGGCAAAAGCATTGCCCTCAAGGCCATCGCCGACGACGCCTTAAAGAAGACGCCGAGCATCGAAAAAGTTATCGTCATCAAACGCAATGACGAGCCGTGTCATTTCGAGGCCGGCCGCGATGTCTGGTATCACGAGTTGATGGCGAAGGCCTCGACGGATTGCCCGCCGGAGAAAATGGACGCTGAAGATTTCCTGTTCATCCTTTATACGTCGGGGTCGACCGGCAAACCCAAAGGGGTCGTCCATAGCACTGCGGGTTACCTGTTGTGGACCGCGTTGACGCATAAATACGTTTTCGACATTCACGACGACGATATTTTCTTCTGCACCGCCGACATCGGCTGGGTGACGGGCCACAGTTATGTGGTATATGGCCCGCTCTGCAATGGGGCGACGACACTGATGTTTGAGGGCGTCCCAACGTGGCCGGATGCCGGGCGTTTCTGGAAAATCGTGGAGAAATTCAAAGTCACCGCGTTTTACACCGCGCCGACCGCCATCCGCGCGCTCATCCGGCTTGGGGATGAATGGCCAAACCGGTACGATTTAAGTTCGTTGCGCGTGCTCGGCTCCGTCGGCGAACCCATCAACCCCGAAGCCTGGATGTGGTATCATCGCGTCATCGGCAAAAGCCGGCGTCCGATCATGGATACCTGGTGGCAGACCGAGACCGGCGGGTTCATGATTACTCCCCTGCCCGGCGTGCACACCCTCAAACCCGGCAGCGCGAGCCGCCCCTTCCCCGGTGTCGAACCGGTGGTCTTGCGCGATGACAGTACGGAATGCGCCCCGAATGAAGGTGGCAAGTTATGCATCAAAAAACCGTGGCCCGGCATGATGCGCACCACCTGGGGCGACCATGACCGTTTCATCAACACCTATTTCACCACCTACAAGAATATGTATTTCACCGGTGACGGCTGTCGTGTGGATGCCGATGGCGATTATTGGCTGATGGGTCGCGTGGACGACGTGGTGAACGTCTCCGGTCATCGCATCGGCACGGCGGAAGTCGAAAGTGCGCTGGTAAGCCATCCGAAAGTGGCCGAAGCCGCCGTGGCGCCCATGCCGCACGACATCAAAGGCCAGGCGCTTTACGCTTTTGTCACGCTCAAGGACGGCATCGGTGAAAACGAAGAATTAAAAAAGGAGCTCGCGCAACACGTCCGCAGGGAAATCGGGGCGATTGCCGTGCCGGACAAGATTCAATTCGCGCCGGGCCTGCCCAAGACGCGTTCGGGCAAAATCATGCGTCGCATCCTGCGCAAAATCGCCGAGGACCAGACCGACCAGATCGGTGATATCACCACGCTGGCCGATTCGGCGGTGGTGGAAGCGTTGGTTAAAGGGAAGCAGTAAAAACTGCGTGACACGGATTTCACGGATTTACACAAATTGAATTCGGAGCCAAGCCCGTCAGGGCTGAAATCGTTGTAGAAAACCGGAATTCAAAATTCCAAAGCTCCCTTGAGGAGCGACATCATCGGTAGAGGGACGAACGGCAGCATGAATTTTGTTTTCACGCTCGCCCTCATCCTGGCCTTCTCCCCCGGGAGAAAGAATAGCAGGCGCGCTTCTGATTTTGCGGAGGTGCATCCGGCAAATCCTGCCACGCGAATCTTCAATTGACCGGCGGACAATTCACCTTCTCCTTGGGGAGAAGGCCGGGATGAGGGAGGTTTGGACCAAACGCATACTCCGCATTCCGAATTCCAATGTAGCGGCGTCTCGGCAGAGCGCCGCAAACTGGGACGAAATTTAGATGGCGGCTTTCTGCCGAAAGCCGCTACGCCGAAACGGACTAGGCGCGCAGTCCGCAATTCGCAATTCGAAATTGTCATGGCTCTTTTCCGGTATTCAGTTTGGAATGGACGATTGAGGGCAAACGAAGTTAACCACGGATGGACAAAGATGAACGCGGATTGCGCGATGGAACCGTGGAAAAGCGGTGGAGGGCCACCGCAGTCCAAAACCTGCCGGAAATTCAGAGCGGCCCCGACGAACGCGAAGCGTCTTGGAGTGCGCCAGGCCTCTGGTGCTTTGGAGCGGGGCAAGGAGTCTCTCATTTTTTCAGAATGAGTCTCGTGACCTCGACTCCAACGGCGGCGATGCAGTTTTGGTTTTTAAAATAATGAAGGAAGGAAACAAGGAACTGATTTGTTCATGATTTCCTGCACTCCTTATTAAATCCAAAGGCGGGGGTGCCGTTCTTCGAATGCCTTGCACAGGGCTGCACACATCATATAATCACCGAAATGAAACTGGCTTTGGCAGTTCTGGTGTATGTGCTGATCGGCGTGGTTTTGGGCGCGGGCATTTTGCTGACGGTCGCCGGCAAACCCTGGTTCCTGATCGCCGCCGTCATCGCCTACGTGGTTGCGTTCGCCCGTATCGGCTGCATGACGCATTAAATCTTTGGAGATAGGAGATAGCAGATAGAAGTTAGGTATTCCCCATCTGCCAACTCCCAACTGCTATCGCTGCGGCACAGGAAACTTCTGTTGCATCACGCTTTGGATTTGAGACCAGGGCATACAGTTGATTTCTTTCACCCCCGCCGCCACTCCGGTTGCATACGCCGTTGAAGCCGAAGTCCCCTGCACGACATAGGCCTGGTTGCCGTAATAAACCACGCTCGCGCCCGGCAACGCCATATCCACAAAACTTCCGTAGTTGGCGTAGGAGGCCAGTTGTCCCTGCCCACCCAGGGCGGTCACCGCGTTGACGCCGGGAATGGCCGCCGGATAGGTCGGTGCGGTTCCGGGCTGGTTGCCGGCCGCTGCGAAAACCATTATCCCACGACCGAGCACCTGGCGAATGATATCGTCCAGCACGGCGCTGTCGGTCGCACCGCCGAGGCTCATGTTGAGCACGGTCGCGCCATTATCCACCGCCGCCTGCACGCCGAGGGCAACGTTCCAGGTGGTCGTCGTTTCGCATGAATCATACACGTTGACCGGCAAAATCCTGACTTTGCTGCCGTTGGAGCCGGTACCATTATTTTGCTGGGAAACACCGCGCAACACTGTTTGGGCCATCGCCGTGCCATGCGTGATGTCCGACGAACAGGCGGTCGTATCGCCCACCACCGAAACTGGCTTGAGCATAAACGGGTCAAGCTGGCTGCCGAGTGATTGCACGGGCGTGTCAATCAGGCCTACCACCGGACTGCACGGGTCGTTTGGCGTGGAAGGATCTAACGTGAGCGAAACCGGTCCGATCGGCGCGTTGTCGAGCGGTTGCGGCGTCGGGGGCGGGTCGTAGACGTAATTGTAATCCACGTCCTCCACGTCAGGATTGGCTTTCAATTGGTCCAACGCAGCGTCCGTTGCGGCGGCATCGCTGAATTGCAGCCGGTAAAGGCCGAGTTTATCGTTGCGCCCGATAACCTTCGCGCCAATTGCCTTCGCAATTGCGTCGATGTTCGCACCCGGTTTCAGTTTCAGGAGCAATTCGTTCGGCACGTGTTTGGGCACAACCCGTTTGGATACGCGCACCAGTCGCGTGGCATTTTCCATGCGGGTGGTGAAAACGTAGAGATGCGGCGCCGCATTGGTTTGCGGCACCAGGGCAAAATTGAGATCGCCAAACAGCATCCGCAATGCGTCTCCCGGCGGCAGATTCCTGAATTTAGTGGAGGCCCGATGCGTCGTGCCCGGTTCGACATAGACCCGCCAGCCGGTTTGAGCGGTGATTTGCTCCAGCAGATTCGGCAGGTTCAGGGCATGGACGTCTGCGTCCACCCGGTCCGTGGCCTGGTGCCAGACAATGGCGTTGGTTTCCGCCGCGTAAGCGTTCATGCTAAACGCGGCAGCGAGCAACAAAAAAAGAAACGCAGCCAATACTTTCATTTACGATATACGATATACGATTTACGACTCTCTCACAACTTCACTGCGGTACGTAAATCGTATATCGTAAATCGTAAATCACTTCGTGACCGCCTTCACCCAGGCCTGATGATCCAGATACCATTGGATGGTTTCGCGAATGCCCTGTTCAAATTTGTGCGCGGGCGCCCAGCCCAGCTCGCGCTGTATCTTTGAAGCATCAATGGCGTAACGCCGGTCATGTCCCGGCCGGTCTTTGACGAAGGAAATGAGCTGGCGCGAGTGGCCGCCGAGTTTGGGCGCCAGTTCGTCGATCAGGTCGCAAATCAATTCCACAATCCGAAGGTTCGCCCATTCGTTGTGACCGCCGATGTTGTAGGTTTCGCCATTCTTCCCCCGCGTGAGGACCAGCCAGAGCGCTTCGGCGTGGTCGCGCACGTACAACCAGTCACGCACATTCAGACCGTCGCCATAAACGGGAACCGGCTGGCGCGCGAGGACGCTTTGGATGACAACCGGAATCAGCTTCTCGGGGAACTGATAGGGCCCGTAATTGTTCGAGCAATTGGTGATCACGGCCGACAAACCATAGGTGTGCTGGTAGGCGCGTACCAACAGGTCACTGGCGGCCTTGCTGGCGGAATAAGGCGAGTTCGGCGAGTACGGCGTGGTCTCCTGGAACAGACCCGTGGCGCCAAGCGAACCATAAACCTCGTCAGTCGAGACATGATGAAATCGGAATTTGAACTCCGAACTCCGGACTCCGGACTCCGAATTTAACCAGCATTCGCGACAGGCTTCGAGCAGGTTGAACGTGCCGACCACGTTGGTGTGAATGAAATCACCGGGACCGGTGATGGAACGGTCCACGTGCGATTCCGCCGCCAGATGCATGACGTGGGTGATGTGATGCTGTTGGACGACACGGAGGACGGCGGCCTTGTCGCGCAAATCCACTTTTTCAAAAACGTATTTAGGATGTCCGGCAACCTTTTCCAGATTTTCCGGGTGCCCGGCGTAGGTCAGGCAATCCAAATTCACCAGCCGGCCAACCTCCGGCCGGTCAATCACGTGATGCACCACGTTGGACCCGATAAACCCCGCGCCGCCGGTAACCAATAAATTCATTTTTGATTTATGATTTACGATGGATGATTGACTGACGACTGAGCGAAACCATGCGCTGAGCCGTCAAATCGTAAATCGCAGATCGTAAATCGTAAATGCTCATTCTGGTTGCCAATTTCTGAGCGAATCTTCGACGGCTTCGATCACGGGCCGGATCTTCACACCCGTGGCCAGCAGTTTCGACACGTCCAGCACGCAATTTGAACGCAGGGTTTTGGCGGCCCGCCGGTAAAATTCGGTGTCGTTCTGCCAGAATTCAAAGCGTTTGTCCGGCTTCAGGATTTTTTCCACCACCGCCACCACCTGCCGGGTGGTGACAAAACCCGGGTTGGTCACGTTGTAAATGCCGAAGGGCGCGCGGCGTTCCCACAGGTCCAGGCACGCCCGCGCAAAATCGCCGCGATGCGAAATCGAATTTACATTGTCATAAACTTTCTCGTAACGCTGTACCTTGCTGAGATAGTTGCGGCTGTTGTCAAATTCATCGAAAGGAATCCGCAGCCGCCAGATGTAACTCTGCCCGACGCCGGTGATGGCTTCCTCGCCCAGCGCCTTGGTGCCGCTGTAAAAGCTGCACGGCGGATCGCGAAAAGTGAAGTTCGGCGGGTCGGTTTCCGTGAACCCGTGGATCGCCTCGGGCGATTGTTCGACCAGGGAACGCAGGTCCGGCCGGGTCAGATCCTTTTCACGTGCGCGTTTGGCCGTTCACCGTGACTTTGGCGCCCGGAAAAAACGCAGCCGGACGAAACATGTCCCCACGGAATAGCACTGGCGCGCACAAGCATGGGCGATGGTTTGCGGCAACAACGCGTTTCCCGCCAACGTATCGGCCTGGGCGATTTCGCAGGCGTCCACGTTCGGTTTGCCGGTAAAACCGGCGACATTGACGAGAAATTCCGGTTTGGCTGTCTTTCAATAAATTCCAGCAACACTTCGAAGCGGCTGTAATCCACTTCTTTCCGCGAAAGCGGCTTGAAAGCCCATTGGCGGCGCTGCAATTCCCGTACAAACGCCTCACCGATGTAACCGGAGGCACCCAGGACTAAAATCATAGAAAATATTGAACACCCAACAACCAACATTCAACATCGAACATCCAATGAAGTTCCTTCGCGTGATACAATGGATGTTGGGTGTTGGATGTTGAATGTTGAATGTTTTTCATTTCAAAAGCCGTTTTGCTTCGGCGACGACTTCGTTCAGATACGCGCGGTATTCACAGTTGGGCATCCGGCCCGTCAGTTCCTCCAGCTGGGCCAGTTGGAGGAAGCCCGCGCGGAACGCGGCCTCCTCCGGGCAGCCGATTTTGATGCCGGCGCGCTTCTCAATCGCCTGCACATAAGCCGAGGCGTCGTGCAGGCTGCTGCTGGTGCCCGCATCCAGCCAGGCAAATCCGCGGCTCAGGCGGTGCACATGCAGTTGACCGCGCTGCAAATAAACCACGTTTAAATCGGAAATTTCCAGTTCCCCGCGCGCGGAAGGTTTCAATGACTTCGCGACGGTCACGACGTTATTGTCGTAGAGATAAAGCCCGGGTACCGCGTAATCGCTTTTGGGCTGCTTTGGCTTTTCCTCGATGGAAATGGCCCGGCCCTCGCCGTCAAATTCAACCACACCATAGCGTTCCGGGTCGTGGACATGGTAGCCAAAAATCATCGCGCCGCTTTTGAATTCGGCAATCTTGCGGTAAAACACGTCGCTGCCGTAGAAAATGTTGTCGCCCAGAATCAGGGCCACGTTGTCCCGGCCGATAAATGAATCGGCAATCAGAAAGGCCTGGGCGATACCGCGGGGCTCGGGTTGCTCGCGGTATTCGAGGGTAATGCCGAACCGGCTGCCGTCACCGAGCATTTGTTTGAAGCGCGGCAAATCATGCGGCGTGGAAATGAGGCACAGGTCGCGAATGCCGCCCTCGATCAGCGTCGTCAGCGGATAATAGACCATCGGCTTGTCATAGACCGGCTGGAGCTGCTTGCTCGCCACCAGGGTCAGCGGATAGAGCCGTGACCCCGCGCCGCCGGCCAGAATGATGCCTTTCATTGTTCAAAAGCTAGCGGTTTACCGACACGATGAAAAGACGAAGTTCGCCGACAAAAAAAACTGCGTCCATAAATGAACGCAGTTACATGATAAAGACTCATCCCATCAACTGGCCACCGCGCCGGTCGCCGCGGCTTTCTGGTTAAATACCAGTTTGTCGTTCGCCGCCGTGACCAGGATCGGCTCACCCTGATGCAGGTTGCCTTTGAGAATTTCCTCGGCCAGCGGGTCTTCCAGGAAACGCTCCACCGAGCGGCGCATCGGCCGGGCTCCGTATTGCGGGTCGTAGCCTTTCTCCACCAGTAAATCCTTTGCCGTGGCGTCCAGTTCGAGCTTGAGATTTTTGTGACGCAACCGTTCCAAAACCTTGTTGACCTCCAAATCCAGGATCTGGATGAGGTCGGGCTTGGTGAACGAGCGGAACACAATCACGTCGTCCAGCCGGTTCAGGAACTCGGGCCGGAAGGTCTTCTTCGACTCGTCGAGGATTTTCTCGCGCATCTTCTCGTAGCTGCTCTCGTCGGTGATGGGCGAGAAGCCGAGCGTGGATTGCCGGCGGATCAAATCCGAGCCGACGTTTGAGGTCATCAGCACGATGGTGTTGCGGAAATTCACCACGCGACCCACGTTGTCCGTCAGCTTCCCTTCTTCGAGAATCTGCAACAGCATGTTCCACACGTCCGGATGCGCCTTTTCGATTTCGTCAAACAGCACGACGGAATACGGATTGCGCCGCACCTTTTCGGTGAGCTGTCCGCCTTCCTCATAACCGACGTAACCGGGCGGCGACCCAATGAGTCGCGAGACATTGAACTTCTCCATGTACTCGCTCATGTCGAGATGGATGAGCGACTTCGAATCGCCAAACATCTCCTCGGCGAGCGTCTTGGCCAGAAGCGTCTTGCCCACGCCCGTCGGGCCGAGCAGCAAAAAGGTGCCGATGGGCCGGCGCGGATCCTTCAAATCCGCCCGCGACCGGCGCAACGCCTTGCAAATGGCGGAAACCGCCTCGTGCTGGCCGATGACGATCTTCTCCATTTCCTGCTCGACCGTCAGCAGCCGCTGCATCTCGCCCTGCTCCATCCGTTGCAGCGGTATGCCGGTCCATTTGGAAACGACGTGCAAAATGTCTTCTTCAGCCACGACCACGTGCTTTTCCTCGCGCGCGGCACGCCAGTCACGCAGGTGGGCATCCAGTTTTTCCTTGGCCTGCTTTTCCTTGTCGCGCATCTGGGCTGCGCCTTCGAAATCCTGGTTCTTGATCGCACGCTCCTTCTTGCCCTTGATCTCTTCGATCTCGGCTTCCATCGCCTTGATTTCCGGCGGCCGCGTCATGGTGCCGATGCGCGCGCGCGAACCGGCCTCGTCCAGCACGTCAATCGCCTTGTCCGGCAGGAACCGGTCGGTGATGTAACGGTCGGACAGCTTCACGGAAGCCTCCACTGCCTGGTCCGTAAACTCGGCCTTGTGGTGCTCCTCGTATTTGTGCCGGAGTCCCCGCAAAATCTGGATCGCCTCGTCAACCGAAGGCGCTTCGACCTTCACAGCCTGAAAGCGGCGTTCGAGCGCGGCGTCCTTTTCGATGTACTTGCGATATTCATTGAGCGTGGTCGCGCCGACGCACTGCATCTCACCGCGCGAAAGCGCCGGCTTGATGATGTTCGAAGCGTCCATCGTGCCTTCGGCCGAACCCGCACCCACAATGGTGTGCAGCTCGTCGATGAACAATATAATGTTTTTCGCGCGGCGGATTTCATCCATGACCGCCTTGATGCGCTCTTCAAACTGGCCGCGATATTTCGTGCCCGCAACCATCAGGGCCAGATCGAGCGTGACCACGCGTTTGTCACGCAACAGGTCAGGCACATTGCCTTTGGCAATTTCCTGCGCGAGCCCTTCCACAATGGCCGTCTTGCCCACGCCGGCTTCGCCAAGCAATACCGGGTTGTTCTTCGTGCGGCGGCAAAGAATTTGAATGACGCGTTCGATCTCATCCTTGCGCCCGATCACCGGATCCATGTCGCCCTTGCGCGCAATTTCCGTCAGGTCGCGTCCGAAGGCTTTGAGGGCGGGCGTCTTGACCTCACCCTTCTTTTCCACCGGCCCCTTCTCACCGCCGGGCTCCGGGATGGAGGATTCTTCGCCGGTGAAATTCGGGTCCAGTTCCTTCAAAATTTCCTGCCGCGTCTGCTCGATGTCCACGTCGAGGCTCCGTAAAATACGCGCCGCCACGCCGTCACCTTCCCGCAACAGCCCCAGCAGAATGTGCTCGGTGCCGATGTAGGTGTGGTTCAGGTTTTTGGCTTCCCGTTTGGCCAGGTCCAGGACCTTCTTCACGCGCGGCGTGTAGGGAATGTTCCCGATCATCTTCTGGTCCGGGCCGGTGCCGACCTGTTTCTCGACTTCCATGCGGACGGTTTCCAGGTCCAATCCCATTTTCTGGAGGACATTCACCGCCACGCCCTGGCCCAATTTAATCAGGCCGAGCAAAAGATGTTCGGTGCCGAGAAAGTTGTGATTAAACCGGTCGGCTTCCTTCCGCGCCAGCGCGAGCACCTGTTGGGCGCGCGGCGTAAAATTACTCATCGCTTCATCGCTCATACTCGCTTTATTGTGCTATGAATTGGCGGTTTTGTCCAATCCCGCCCCGCCTTTTTTTGTGTTGGGCCGGCTGACGTGTTTCAACCGGTCCCGCAGCATGTCTGCTCGTAGCAAGTCGCGTTCCTCGGCCGATAATTTGTCCGAGAATTGCTTCTGCAAATGAGCCGGTTGCGTCACGATGAACAGCTCATCCACCGTCGGACGTTCGTCAGCCGGGAACAGCCCCAAATCCACCCCTAACCGCATCAGCGACAACAAATTCATGGTTTCCTTGGACGAAATGCTGTGCGCATTGGCCAGGATGCCATAGGCGCGGCCGATATGGTTGAAAACGACTTTCGGCCTCTTTTCCAGCAGGATTTGGCGGGCGTTTTCCTCATGCTCGATAATCTGGGACAATACCTTGTCCAGCCGTTCGACAATGGTGGATTCGGTCTCACCGAGGGTCATCTGGTTGGAAACCTGGAACACGTTACCAAGCGCTTCCGTCCCTTCGCCGTACAACCCGCGCACGGCCAGGCCGAGCTTGTTGACGGATTGAATGATGGGATTGATTTGCTCGGCCAGAACCAGGCCGGGCAGATGCAGCATGGCGCTGACGCGAATGGCCGTGCCGAGATTGGTCGGGCACGCGGTCAAATAGCCGAGGTCGTTGTTGAACGCGTAATCGAGTTTCTTTTCGAGCTCGGAATCCAGATGGTCAATGGCGCCCCAGGCCTGGCGCAATTGCAGGCCCGGACGCAACGCCTGCATCCGTAAATGATCCTCCTCGTTGATCATCACGCAGAAACTTTCCTCGCGGTTGAAAACCAGGCCGCTGCCCGAACTTTTGACGGCATGCTCGCGGCTGATCAGATGGCGTTCGACCAGAATTTGTTTGTCGAGCGTGGTCAGGTTGTCCATTACGTCGGAAAAACAATCCTTCATTTCCGGAAGCCCCTCGACCGCTGGCCGGATGGTTTCCAGGACTTTCAGCCGTTCCGCTTTTTTGGCCCAGCCCGGAAAGGCGGCATCCTTCAAATTGCGCGCCAGCCGGACCCGGCTGGACATCACAATCCGATCGTGCGGACCATGCCGTCGCGCCGTTTCCCCGGGAGAAATGAGAAACTCGTCCAATTTCATTTTACGACACACCCAGGCCCGTTCCGCGCGGCGCGATTTGTTTGATCTCGTCGCGCAAGTGGGCCGCCTGTTCAAAATTTTCCTCTTCGATGGCTTTGGCCAGCTTCTTTTGCAGCAATTTGAGCTGATCGGATTGCTCGCGGTTGGCGCGGAGCGCCTCCGGCACTTTGCCGCTGTGATGGGTCCCTTTGTGCATGCTCTTGAGCAACCCGTCCAGACCTTCGGCAAACGTGTGGTAACACTCCGGGCAACCGAGTCGGCCTGACTTCTTGAAATCCGCCTGCGTAAACCCGCAACGCGAGCATTTCGCCTCCACCCCGCCCCCCGCCTGCTCGATTTCCTGCGAAGCGCCCAGGCCGAATAAAACATCCGCGTCCGCCAGCGAGAAGGCAGTCGGGTCGTTGATGCCCTTGGCCTTGGCACATTCCTCGCACAAATCCAGCTTCTGCATCTTTTCACCCACAATCTGGGTGAGATGCACGGTGGCCGGTTTCTCTTTGCAAATGGAACACTGCATGATTACGTCACTGATTAAATTATCAAACCGTCAATCCAGCATGTTTAACCACTTAATAATACACCGGATTTCCGCTTACGTCACTTGTATATCGGCTCGCCGGAATTCTTCGTCAAAGCGTGGTATTCCGTGACCAGTTTGAGCGTAATCGGCCCCGGTTTACCCGTGCCAATCACCCGCCCGTCAATCTTCACTACCGGCACGATTTCCGCGCCGGTGCCGGTCAGGAAACATTCGTCCGCGTTGAACAAATCATACCGCGTCAGGTTGGGTTCGGAAACCCCCAGCCCTTCCTCTTCGGCCAGCTCCATGACCACGCCCCGGGTGATGCCATAAAGGGCACCGGCCGAAAGCGGCGGCGTGAACAGCTGGCCGTTCTTCACAATGAACAGGTTGTCGCCCGAGCATTCGGCCACGAAACCTTCGGCGTTCAACATCACCGCCTCCTCGCAACCGGCCTGGTTCGCCTCGATTTTCGCCAGGATGTTATTGAGGTAATTCAACGACTTGATCGCCGGATTCAGCGCGCTGTGCAAATTGCGCATGGTCGGCACGGTCACAATCTCCATGCCTTTCTGGTAGAAGGCCGGCGGATACAGCTGGATTTTGTCCGCAATGATGATGATCGATGGTTTTTTGCACCGGTGTGGGTTCAGACCGAGCGAGCCCACGCCGCGCGTCACGATCAGCCGGACATAGCCGTCGCGGATTTTATTGACCCGGCAGGCCGCGATGACCGCCTGCATGATATGCGCATGCGACATGGGGATTTCGAGCAGGATCGACTTGGCCGAACAAAAGAGCCGGTCGATGTGCTCGCGCAATTTGAACACGCGGCCATGGTAGGCACGGATGCCTTCGAAAACGCCGTCGCCATAAAGCAGGCCGTGATCGAAGACCGAAATCTTCGCGGCGCGTTCGTTATAGTATTTGCCGTCAATAAAGACTTTCATGAACCCGCCTAAAGTACGTGAAAAAGCGGATGGGGGAAAGTGAATTTGCGTGACAGCGGGGGAAGAATGATTATAGTGGCGCGCTCGGACGACCCTATGGTCTAGCGGTTAGGACACCACCCTTTCACGGTGGTAGCCCGGGTTCGATTCCCGGTAGGGTCGCCAAACTTGTTTCTTTGCCTTCGGATTCGTGTCACGATCTGAAAACTCAATAAGTCCCGGCAGTTTTACCACCAGAAGCGACCCGGAATTCATTTCCCTCGTTGGGGTTTTAAACGTGGAGTAAACTTTTTTGACTTTAACCATTTCAGCAATCTTCGGTCACAACCGCAAAAGCCGGAGGCAGCACGACCCGTCCGGGACCGGGGTGGGACAGTAGCCATTTCATGCGACTGTCGAAGATGGCATTTCAGTGTTACCACTTCTCAGACTCAGGAAACTGTCAACGGTTTCTTGAACCAAACGAATCAAGAAATCAGACGGTGCTATTATGAAAATCAAATCAGCAACGAGACGGCTGGCGACCGGGCTCGCAGTGGCGTGCGGATTGACATTGGCTTGCTGGGCGCAGGCTCAAGACATCTACTACTGGTATAATTTCTATCAGCCCTGGCCACCCAACAGTTCGCTGTACCCTAATTGGAACAACTACCCGGGCAACACCGCTGCTGTGAACTTTAACACTATATTTACCTTCACGAACGCGGTGTTGGACGAACCGGTGTCGGGCATGGAAGTAACGTCGACGATTGGTGGTTATGGCAGCGGTTATGCCGACCTGAACTTCGGCGCGGGCGTCCCGTTTGCCAACGGCAATTCTTGGCTCGCGACCAACGACACTACTTGCACCTTGACTTTTACAGTCAATCCGACGCCAAGCATGGCGTCTTCGGGGACGTCGTTTTATACCAATTACAACTGGATAGGAATACAGTTCTACTTGAATCTCGACAGCGGTCCATACACCAGTTTGCCTGTCCTTTACGGCGGATGGAACAATCCGGGTAACTCCAACGGTATCGTGTGGATCGGCAGCAACGTCACTATGACGGTAAATTTGTCATCGTTGCCTAAATTCACGGCCTACACCCAGGGTGGATCGAATCACCTTTACGGCTGCAACCTGGGGATTAATCCGGCGGTCATATTTAATGACCCGGTTGGGAGCTCCGGATTGCCGTACGATATTACGTTCAACTCCATCACGTTTGCTCCGTCCCTGACATCGCCGCCAAACCTGGCCATCAGTCATATCGGCACCAATGTTATTGTCTCCTGGCCCGCCAGCGGCTCCTATACCCTGCAACAAAGCGCCAATATGGCGAAACTCAGTTGGTCGGCTTGGGGTTTTCCACCCGGCTCGAATAATGGCATCTACAGCGTCAGCATCCCGGCACCGACGAACACTTTGTTTTTCCGCCTAAGCAATCCGTAGCGATAAATGGCGGATATTAAGTCCGGCAGGTGGCGCTCCCAGGACCTGATTTAATCTCGCACTGGTCTGGTTCACCATAAACGGGAAACCTAACCCGGGTTTGACTCCCGTTAAGGTCGCCAATCTGGACCTGAGTTCCTCCTTAGTCCTTGACCAGCCTACGGCTTGCTCTTAACGTGCACCAACAGATAAAGGATTTCAGGAACAACCGACTCAATGTTTTACCGGCTAATATCAACTTAGCTTGAATTAACTCAATGTAATTAAATTGTTAGACCACGATAGATTATGTCAGTTGAATTTGACGTATTGGTGAGTAGATGCTCAAATGGTATCGCATTTATCGTCCTCTTGGGGTCTGTTAGCTTGGGTGTTGGTGTTGTGCCGATTGCAGTGATTACCGTTTATTGGATTTAGCGTGTTGGCTCTGGCATCGAGTTGTGAGAAAAAGTATGGTGCGATTAGCCAGACGGAGTTTGAGAAGTACTGGACGATCCATGCGCATACGCAGTTTGGCGATTTGCGTCACCGGCGTCTAGATTTTTCGTGTTGACATTTTTGCCGCCGGACATTTATAGGTACAGAGATTTTGACGATGAAACACGTGGCCTAACACCTATTAAGCCCGCGGCCGTCAAGAGCAAAAAGCATCCGAGCGGAAAGATTTTATCTTTCCGATAAACGTCCCCGGAAGAGGAACTCCGTCTTTATTTCCGTTAGCAGCTCGGCTTCTCCCCGAAGGAGATCCGGCTAAACACCTATGGGGACTCAATCGAGTTCGGCAGAGTCATACGGACCGCGCTCAACTTTCCAGCCGCGAACTCGAATGCTTCGGGGCGGTCCAGAAACTCACTGCAGTCCACCCGGACACTATCCAATCAAATGAAGGACGGCTGTCCCGATCAAGTCGGGACTCCAGTTTTTTGCGGACGTGCGCCCGGGGCGGATGCTCCAAAAATTCCCGGGTTATGTGCTTTGGCCGGCTAAAGGCAGCCCCGAAAGCCTTCGGGGCGGTCGCCGGCCAAAGTTGGCCCTCGGCAGCAGGGCCCAATCAAATCGGCGGATTCCCGACGTGCCCAACGCCGACTTTGGATGCTCAGGCATCAAGGGATTGGTCTGCGACTCATCTGGGCCTCGCCATGACCGATCCAGTTAGTCCGTCCGGGCTGCACTGCTGCCGGGGCCAAAATCAATTTCGGTTCAACGCCGCCACCAGGCGGTCGGGATCAAACACCGTGTGCTGGCGCAACATGTAATACACCGCCCGGGCCAGCTTGATGGCCAGCACCGTGTTGGCTTTGAACTTGTTCCCATTCATCCGCGCTTCCAATCGCTGCGCCAGCGGACCGATGACTGTGGTGATCGCGTTTGGCGATGATGGCCGCTTCGCCGAAGGCCCAACGCAGATACGGATTGCCCAGCTTGGCTCCGCGCAGCCCCTTGAGCTTGCCGGCACTGGCCACCGTGCCTTTGACCAGCCGGCAGTAGGACAGGAAGTTTTTGACCGTGGGAAACCGCCCGATGTCGCCGGTTTCGTAGAGGATGGTCAGACCCAGGTGCTCACCGATGCCGGGGACGGTTTGCAGCAGGGCGTAGTCGCGGGGCGCCGTTCGTTTGGTCAGGCGCTGGAGTTCCTCTTCCAAGGCGGTGATCTGCACGTCGTAGTGCCGGATCATGGCCAGGTCGTTTTGCAGCGCCAACTGGCGTACCGGATCGGGTTCAGCGGCCAGGAGTTGGGCTTCCCAGGGATCGCGATTGGGTCGGGTCTGACGGAGCGTGGGGCGATTGTGCGCCAGTTGATGGGACTGGATGCGGGCCAGCAGGTCGGCGCGGCTCCAGACGTAGAAGAGCCGTTGGCGCAAGAGCGCGCGCAGGGGTCGTTGGGCGGCCGGATAGACGTAGGCCGGTGGGATGAGGTTGGTGCGCAGCAGGTGAGCCAGTTTTTCGGAATCAATGCGGTCGTTCTTGTTTTTGCCGCCGTGAATGGCTTTGAGGTAGAGCGCGTGGGCCAGCACGAAGTGCAGGCCGGCCGCCTGGCAGGCATCGGAGAGCCAATACCAGCCGAACATGCACTCGGCGCAGACGGTCAGGTCGTGGCGGTAAGGCGCGACCAGCTTGAGAAAATACTCGAAGTCATTGTTCCGGATGTTGGTGTGGACGAGCTTCTTGCCGTCCCGATCCATCAGGCAGACGTACATTTGATGGGCGTGCAGGTCGATTCCGCAGTTGAATTGTGTGGTGGAAGTGTAATATTTCATAGCGTTAGACAGAAGGTGCCGCGAGGCACCGATTATGTATCAAGTCATGCGGGGAAGTGCTTGAACACTTCCCCGCCCGTTCGCCCCGATGTTAAGCAAAAACCAAAAGGGCTTAGAAGTGAGTATCAATTCGCTGCAGGCAACGCGGGGTGGCGCCTTCAGTTTGTCGAGAAATCGCTGGTTGGCGGATGTCACCGGTCCCGCGTGCCTGAGCTTTTGCCGTTAGGCTGAGTTTATGACGTCCACAGCCACATACCGGCTGCATCAGGTGTGTTTGATCATTCTTGAGGGCGTCGTCTTGGCTCTTTTTCTGATTGGCCAGTTTGTAGATTTATCCTTCCTTGATCTTTGGCAGGCTTGGCTCGCCATGGTGTTCTTTTGGTTGATCCTCCTGTTGTTCGTTGCATCATTGAAAATGTTTCCGCAGCATAGACGCTTGGCGATGGCGGGTTTGGGTTTGGTGGCTATCATTCTAATCAGAGTTCTGTTTTCAATTTCTCCCCTCGGATATAAATGATATGAATCAGCCTAACACCTATTAAGCCCGGGACTGTCAACAGCAAAAAGTCTTCCCCCGGAAAGATTTTATCTTTCCGATAAACGTCCCCGGAAGAGGAACTCCGTCTTTATTTCCGTTAGCAGCTCGGTTTCTCCCCGAAGGAGATCCGGCTAAACATCCGCCTTCGCTCAGAAGCTACGTGGGACCGGCCTATTGGGACTCCATCGAGTCGGGCAGAGCCATCAGAGGTTTCAACGCTCAGAGAGAAGAGCAAAAATGTTTACGAAAAAGTTCTTCGCACCGTTTCTCACCTTGTTCGGTAAGCACGACCGATTTGGCCTTGCCCACTGGATCGAGAATCATTCCCTTCTTGTGGAGCCGATTCATCGCATCCCAGTCGTGTCCTTTCCATGCACGTCCGTTGTCGTGGATTGTCAGGAAGAGAAGTGCGAGCACCATCTCGTCGACTTTATCTTTGTCGTAATCCATGGGATCATGCTACCATTTTGCAGCCAGAGTTTCAATCTTGGCTGCAACATGAAAACGCCAAACAAATCGCTGGCAGCCCATGAACAACTTCGGATAACCTATATTTGGACGTAAGGTGGAACGATGAATCCCACAGTCTCTCAACAGGAAATCGTCGATTCAGAGCACCTCCGGCTTCTGCGAATCGGCTACTTCGTTTCCGCGGCTACCAACCTCCTCTGGGTCTTCTTTCCTCTCATTTACGTTGCCATGGGCGCTCTCATGCTCTTCGGAGCTTTTGACGGTGCGAAACCCTCCGATGCTCCACCAAAGGTCGTCGGCCTCGTGTTCATGTCAATCGGGATTGCCATTTCCCTGATAATGGCTTCATTTACGGTTCTGAAATTATTAACTGCGCAAGCCATAGGCAAACGCAAGTGGAAGGGGCTCATTTTTGCAACGGCGGCCATTTCGTGCCTTGGCGTTCCTTGGGGGACGGCACTTGGTGTTCTCACATTCCTCGTCCTTACGCGCCCGAGCGTTGCATCCCAGTTCTCCAATCCTGCCTCATAAGAAACTAAGCGCATGAGTTCATGAGGCACAGAGGAGTTTGAAACCGGGGGCGGCGCCGGGACTACGATCGTGTTACCCCGAAAACTAAAACGGCCAGTTGACGCCGATGGAAAAATGGACCTGGCCGCCCAGATTTAATCGTCCCTCCCGCCCACTGCCGCTGATGGTGGCGTTGCTCATCGGCATGAACTGGATGCCGGCATAAATATCCCCGTTCTCCACCGCATGATACATCACCATGGCATTGACGTAGCCCCCGTAAACGAAATCCGTTCCGTCAATATTTCCGCTGTTGTGGGCGCTGACATTGTTGGCGGTAATCACTTCGTCGAATTTGTAAGCACCTGAAACCAGACCCACGGCGGGCCCCGCACCCAGGGACACCCCGACATTTTCGCCCAGATCCCAATAAAATGTCGGCCCCACTCTCCAGGTATAAAGCATCACGTCCATTTTTTGCGACCCACTGACGTTTCCGTTGGGAATGACGGCTGAGCTGGACGTGTAATTGGTCGGAATGGTCGGTTCATAGGGTCCCGCAGTCTGGGGCCCTTGATACGGCGCCTGCGGCACGAGGATCCCACCGGTATTGAACGTATAAGTCGATTGGTTGACAATGGCAGGCGCGGACTGGTTGTCGACGATATCGATCGGAAGCAGACCGAATCCCAATTCCCAGCCGACGCGCGCGTGCTTCCAATACCAAAGATTGTCACCATAAGCCATGTCGAAGCCGGGGAACACTCCGCCCTGCTGCTTACTGCTGGAGCTGGTGGTAAATGAGGTGGCGGCACTCATGGTCAGGTTGTTTCCGTTCAATTGCGACGGGTTATTTTGCGATGCGTTATTGGGTCCAACATTGTATCCCCAATACGACGTCTGGCCTCCGGCATTTCCTGTGTTGTCAGTTCGCACATAGCCGTCGTCGTAAATCCCTAGAGCCGGGTTGTTGCCGGAAATGCCAAATGTCCCGCTCCGGGTGAAATTGGCACTGATGTTCATCCCCAACAACGCGCCGATGCGCAAATGGCGCGTCCAGTCATCTGTGTCCGACGGGATACGGATGAAAGCGTTGGAATCCGGATCTCCGCCAAACGTATCCGGCTGGGCCAGTGCCGCCGGCGCAAACCCCACCAGGCCCATCAGCAGGCACCACACGGGCCAGATTTCGCGCGTTACCCATTTCAAGCGTAGCAGCCAATGTGAGCTGGCTCTGACCTTCAGGATGAGCAGAGGGAGCGGACTTACGTCCACGGCTACGGGATTCATGAAGGAGCGCAGCGATTTCATCAAATCAGGGGTTTTGAAAAACGCGATAAAAGCGCGCGGCATTGGTCGGTACGCTGACGGTGGTGGGTGGCCCGTAATCAATCCACTGCAAGCGGTTTGCCGGGGCGATGATGGAAGGAGGCGCAATCATGGCGTTGGAAAACGACGCATCGTCGCTGTACACCACTGTGTACCTCTGATTGGCCACCGTCGGCCACTCCAGCAGCACATTGCCGTTCGGCAATTGAACGATGCGTGAAATATTGAGGTTCGCGCTGACCGAGGCTGGTCGGGGCGCGGAAAAGACGACAGGCGGCACCGCAAACGCGTTCAACTGTGCATTGGAAAAGGCAAACGGCGAACGCGTCGGGATATAATATTGCAGCAGCAGGGACGCACTCTCACCGGCGGCCAGCGGGGCCAGGTAATAGACAAACCGATTGCCTGAGTTGGTACCGACGGCATTCACCAACAGATTCGTCAAACCGGTCAGGACCACCCGCGCGGAAGCAATCGTACTGGCAGTATCATTCGTGACGGTAATGAGCTGCTCCATCAACCCGTTTTGCGCGTTGTAACTCTGACCGGAATTGGTCGTGACGCCCAAGGGGCCGGACTGATAATTGGTGACCAGGATATTGGTGGTGAAAAAATTGTTGGCGGTGTTGGTATCGATCACCCCCGACGCGCCGACCGACGCGGAAAATGGCAGGGCACCCGCATTGGTCGGTTCCACCGTGAACAGCAGATTGGCAGAGCCGCCAACCAAGAGCGTGCCCAAAGAAATTGAATTCGTGGCGGGCCGGTTCGTTGGAGAAATGGAAACGACACCGGGTGGGGTAATATTGGTCAGAATGACATTCGGTGCGGCACTGGGTCCCAGGTTGGTCACCGTAACACGGTAAGTCATCAAATCGTTGGTAATAACGGGCAGGCCCGGTCCGCTCACGGTCACCCCGAGATCGGCGAAAACCACCATGGGGATCACTTGAACAACCGCATTGGTGGAAGACATAATTGAGGTCGCGGGGACGGCCACCACCACGGAATTGGTGAAGGATCCGACCGTATTCGGCTGAACCGTCAGCAGGACCTGTACGATACCGTTCATGCCGACCGGGCCCAGATCAATCAGGACGCCGGTGGAATTGGTGAAAACACCGACCAACGGCGGAGAGGCGGAAGCCGTGACATATTGAAACGGGGCGGAAAAGAAATTGGTGACCCAGACATCGTTCAGCCCCAGGGTCGTCAGATTGGTGATATTGATGGCGTAAACCAGGGAACTGTTGACCACGACAGAACTTGAAGCAGGAACAACTGAAAGGCCAAATGACTGTGCGCCGGCCCGCGGGCACACAACACCCAAAGACACCATCAACAGCCCAAGTCTCAGAAAATGGGTAAAACCCTTCACATTAAATAAATCCCAAGCTTATATCACCGACAGCATGCAAAAGTTGTGCGTCTAATGCAATCTTCGCGTGGACTGCGCGCTTTGGCATCCGCCCCAAAAGAGCTACTCCCTCGCCCCGCCCAAGCGGGGAGAGGGCCAAGGTGAGGGGATTTGAGCTTCAAAACTGAGCTTCCCGTTTGACGTTTTTGCCCTTTTTCCAAAGAATCCAACCATGAAATCCCTGTTTCCCGTTCTGCTCCTCGTTACCGTGCTTGAGATAAACACACTCCGGGCCGAGGTGCATGTCTGGGAAAAGGTGGAACTGACCTTTCACGCGCAAAACCAATACACCAATCCCTACACCAGCGTCGAGGTATGGGTGGATTTGAAGGGCCCCGGCTTTGACAAGCGTTGTTACGGATTCTGGGACGGCGACAATGTTTTCCGCGTGCGCGTTCTGGCCACGCAACCGGGCCAATGGTCCTGGCAGAGCGGATCGAATCAAAAGGACGCCGGGTTGAACAATCACCAGGGCAAATTCAACGCCGTGGCCTGGTCCGAGTCCGACAAGGACTCCTTGCCCACACGCCGCGGGTTCATCCGGCCCTCTGCCAATGGCCATGCCTTGGACTACGCGGACGGCACGCCGTTTTTGTTGCTCGGCGATACCTGGTACGCGGCGGGGACTTATCGTTTCCCATGGTCTGACGATGATCGGGAACGGCCCATCGGTCCTGACGCCGGGTTTAAGGATTATGTCCGATTGCGAAAGAGCCAGGATTTCAACAGCGTGGCCATCATCGCCGCGTTTCCGAACTGGGCCCAGGACTCGGCGTCGTGGGATGTGTGGTATGACAAGAGTTCCAATATTGCCATACGCTCGACGTGGGTGAATCAGGGCGACATCGCCAATCATGTTCCACGCGACCAATGGCACGCGAAAGACATGACCAATGAAGGTGGCCGGGCGTTTCTTTTTCCCGGCAAGGTGCCGGGCTTTGAGCAGGTTTATCCGGACGTGGACCGTATCAACCCGGACTATTTCAAGTACCTCGACCGGAAAATCGATTACCTGAATGCCCAGGGATTTATTCCAGTCATCGAGGTGGCACGACGCGATATCACTTCAGCCTGGGCGAACTTTTATCAGTGGCCGGAGTCGTACAGCCGTTACATCCAATACGTCTGGAGCCGGTACCAAGCGAATAACTGCGTGTTCAGCCCCGTGCATTTCGACTGGCCGGAGATGACGGCAACGCCGAAACAGCTCAATCAAGCAGCTAATTACGTCATTGAAAAGTACGGTCCTCCGCCGTTTGGCACGCTGATCTCGTGCAACGCTTCGGTGTCCAGCCTGCTGGACTTCGGCGGAACGAACCAGAACCAATGGCTGACGCTCCATCAAATCGGCAATTTGCGCGAGCACGACGCTTATTGGTATTTGACGGAGATATTCAATTCAACTCCAACCCGGCCCGCGTTAAACGGGGAACCATATTATTCCGGCATCATCGACAAACGCTACCCACCCTACAAATACAGCGCGCCGGGAAATACTCCGGAGGACGACCGTGACGTCCGTTCGGGCATATACGGGAGTTTCCTCTCCGGCGGCCTGGCCGGTCACATTTATGGAGCGGAAGGCATCTGGGGCGCGGACACTGAACCGGGTTCGAATCCAACCCTGTGGGCAGCATTCCAGTGGAGCTCGGCCAACATGATGAAATATTTGAAGACGTTCGCCATGGGCGAAGGCAGCCGCTATCAGGATTTGGTGCCCGACGCGAACCTGGTCTCGCCCAGTGCAACGCATCTGACCAAAGGCTTCACCGGCTGGGCGTATTGCGCCCGTACACCGGACCAGACTTTTTTCCTCGCCTACTTCGAGAAAGACTGCCCGAACCGGAGTACGATTCGCGGCGCGCTCCCCAAGGCAACGTATCAGGCGGAATGGTTTAATCCGCGCACCGGCCAATGGTCGAAGGCAGGCAACGGGACGTTGACGGCCAACGTGTGGGGCTGGGTTACCCTGCCGGATTTTCCGTCGAACGACGACTGTGGTTT
This sequence comes from uncultured Verrucomicrobiae bacterium, assembly GCA_963708525.1. GTDB lineage: Bacteria > Verrucomicrobiota > Verrucomicrobiia > Limisphaerales > UBA11358 > UBA11358. Next base: position 99,996 of record CAVPTH010000027.1, read on the forward strand.
AAAATTGACAGCCGACACGGCGAAACATTAGGCAACGGAGATATGGATTTCAGCTTGATTCTTTCCAGAGTAATGCTAGTCTTACCGCGTGATTGCCAAAGTTTCAGTGAAAGGACAAACCGTCATCCCCGAGGCCATTCGCGAACAGGCACGGATCAAAAGTGGTGATGAATTGGATGTCGGCTACGCCAATGGGCTTATTGTCATGCGTAAACGTCGGGCGCTCACACCGGCACGGGTCAGGTCATTGATCCTGGCCGGACGCGATTTGCCGCAAATGACATCCGCCGATGAACTCGCCGTCAGTCGTGCCGTGCAACGGGTCAGGACCCGTCGCAAATAGTGAAGGTCGTTTTCGACACGAACGTTGTCGCCAGCGCGAGTTTTTGGCGAGGAGCGCCATTTCTTTGCCTGTCCGCCTGGGCCCAGGGGCGTTGCGAGGCCGTGGTCAGCCCTGCCCTGCTCGCCGAATATCACGAAACCATTGAAGAACTTCGGTCGGAATATTTCGGACGGCCTTATGCAGCCTGGGCGGATGCGCTGACCGAATCAGCCATCCTGGTTTTCCCGGTTGATCGTGCTCCCGGCGCAACGCCCGACCCCGGCGACGAAATGGTTTTGGAATGTGCGCTGGCAGCGGAAGCGGATTACATCGTGAGTGGCGACAAGAAGCACCTCCTCGCCTTGCGGCATTTCCGCGACATTCCAATTGTCAGCCCTTCGGAATTCTTGCGGCGACTGGCTACAGTTAAATGAAACCTTCAGCACGATGGCCATCCATCAATTACGGCAAAATCCGGTGACTAAATCACAAAATGGAACAAGCCGCGGCCGGCACCGGCCATTATCTTGTGCGCAGTAAAAAATGAGCTACCGTTCGTTGCACTAAAACAGTTGAAGTTTGCGGTTTAACCGGTTCAACGCCCAAGACTTGAGTGGATTGAGATTTATAAACTATGAATGCTGAAATTGAAAAACTGTTGGCGGATTCCGCCAAAGACCTCCTGCAACACAAATGCAAAACCGTGCCGAAGGATCGGCTCCACCTGCCGGGACCGGATTTCGTGGACCGCATCTTCACGGCGAGCGATCGCAATTCACAGGTGCTGCGCAATCTCCAGGCGCTCGTTCATTCGGGCCGTCTTGCGGGCTCGGGTTATGTGTCCATCCTGCCGGTGGACCAGGGCATTGAACATTCCGGCGGGGCGAGCTTTGCCAAAAACCCCGACTATTTCGACCCGGAAAACATCGTGAAACTCGCCATGGAAGGCGGCTGTAATGCGGTCGCTTCCACGCTCGGCGTCCTTGGCGCGGTGTCCCGCAAGTTCGCCCACCGGATTCCGTTCCTCGTGAAATTGAACCACAATGAACTGCTCACCTACCCGAATAAATTCGACCAGGTCTATTTCGCCCAGGTTGAACAGGCGTGGAACATGGGCGCCGCGGCCGTCGGGGCGACGATTTATTTCGGCTCGGACGAGTCCACCCGACAGATTGTGGAAACGAGCATTGCCTTCAAACGCGCACATGAGCTCGGCATGGCCACCGTCTTGTGGTGCTACCTGCGCAACAGCGCGTTCAAAACCAAGGAAAAGGATTATCATGTCAGCGCCGACCTGACCGGCCAGGCCAATCACCTTGGCGTCACCATTGAAGCCGACATCATCAAGCAAAAACTGCCCGAGAACAACGGCGGTTATAACGCCCTGAATGCCGGCAGCGTCAAGTACGGCAAAACCGACGAACGCGTTTATACCGAATTGACCAGCGAACATCCGATCGATCTTTGCCGCTATCAGGTGCTGAATTGTTATGCGGGCCGGGCCGGGCTCATCAATTCCGGCGGCGAATCCAAGGGCGCGGGCGATATCGCGGCTGCGGTGAAGACCGCCGTCATCAACAAACGCGCCGGTGGCATGGGACTGATTTCCGGGCGTAAAGCGTTCCAGCGTCCGCTCAAGGAAGGCGTCAAATTGTTGAACCTGATCCAGGACGTTTATTTGGATAAAGACATCACGGTTGCCTGAGTCGAAGAGGCGTTTGTTGAACGCCACATATCTCTATTTCCTGCAACCAAGCGGCGTTCTTCGAACGCCGCTTTTCCTTTCGTTCAGACAGCGAGGCCAAGATGGAGTCCGGCGATCATAGACCGCCGCTACAACCGTGCTTGCATCGGGACGTGTTTCCGCCATAAAGAAGGCGAACGATGGATTGGCTCGACCAAATATCCCGGTTCTGGCCGCATCTGGCAGCAGGCTTCGATTTTGTGGCTTCCCTGCTCGCATCCATTCATGCCCTGCTTCACAAACGCGATGTGCGCGCGATCACGCTCTGGATCGGCGTCATCTGGCTCCTGCCGGTATTCGGTCCCCTGCTTTACCTTGCGCTGGGTGTCAATCGCCTCCGCCGGCGCGCCCTTCAACTCGGCGTGCATAAAACCCTCACCTCGCCGGTTCCGGAAGACCTGGGCGAACCGGAACACGCCGGCGCCGAACATCTGAAAATGCTCGCGCGGGTGGTAAACAAAGTTGTCACCCGGCCGTTGTTGCCCGGCAATCAAGTTGAGCCTTTGATCAATGGCGATGAAGCCTTCCCGGCCATGCTCGCCGCCATCGAATCGGCCCAAAGAACCATCTCGCTCTCGACATATATTTTTGACAACGACGCCTCCGGGCAAAAATTTGTCAAGGCCCTGGCACGCGCCGTCAAACGGCAGGTCGAAGTGCGCGTGTTGATCGATGCCGCCGGCACGCGTTATTCCTGGCCGCCGGTCACGCGGAGATTGCATCACGCCAAAGTTCCTTTTGCCCGGTTCCTGCCGGCGTCGCTGTTGACGCCGTGGCGAGTGGCCACCATCAATCTCCGCAGCCACCGGAAGACGCTGATCGTGGACGGAAAAATTGCGTTCACGGGCGGTATGAACATCCGGCACGGAAATGTCCTGGCCGACAAACCCAAAAGCCCGGTGCAGGATCTGCATTTCCGCATCGAAGGACCGGTCATTACCCAGTTGCAGGAGGCCTTTGTCAACGATTGGGCGTTTTGCACCCGGGAAATTCTCAAGGGCAGTGAATGGTTTCCGGAACTGGCCGAGGCCGGCGACATTGTCGCCCGGGTCATTACGGACGGACCGGATGCGGACTTTGAAAAGGCCAGCTGGACACTGCTCGCGGCGTTAACGGAAGCGCAGACGTCCATAAAAATTGTGACGCCGTACTTTCTGCCGGATGTGGCCCTGGTTTCGGCGTTAAACCTCGCCGCCCTCCGCGGCGTGCAGGTGGACATTATTCTCCCGGCCAAAAACAACCTGCCGTTCGTTCATTGGGCCTCGCGCTCCATGTGGTGGCAGGTGCTGGAGCGCGGTTGCCGTCTCTGGCTGGCACCACCACCGTTTGATCATTCCAAATTAATGATCGTGGACGGTCACTGGGTCCTGTTTGGCTCGGCCAACTGGGACGCGCGCAGTCTGCGATTGAATTTCGAACTCAACGTCGAGTGCTATGGCCGCGAATTCGCGCAACGCATGGAATCGGTAATTGACCAAAAACTTCGCCACGCCCGCGAAGTGACCCTGGCGGAGGTGGATGGACGATCGTTACTGTCCCGATTGCGCGACGCCATCGCCAGATTATTCTCACCTTATTTATGAAAATCGACAAACACTACAGGGTAGGGACGGCTCGCCGAGCCGTCCGTGGACGCCCCGGCGGGGCGTCCCTACCTTTAACTGGTTTATGAAAACGTTCGACAGTTTGACGGAACAGGAAATCCTCGCCCTGGCCATTTCCCTCGAAGAAGAGGACGCTCGTATCTATGAGGACTTCGCGGACGGCCTGCAAACCACCTATCCCGAGCAAGCGGAAAAGTTCCGCGCCATGCGCCGCGAAGAAGATGGCCATCGCCATCGACTGCTGGAGCTTTATAAAAGCTCGTTCGGCGACCACGTCCCGCACATCCGGCGGCAGGACGTGCGGGGTTTTGTTGACCGGAAACCTGTCTGGTTGGTGCGGCCACTCGGATTGAAGACTGTTCAGAAGACGGCCGAGACCATGGAAGTGGAGACCCGCCGCTTTTATGAGGCCGCCGCCCGTCGCAGCACCGATACGGGTATCCGTCAGTTGCTCGGCGACCTGGCCGAAGAAGAGCGCAATCATGCGGTCACGGCCGAACAAATCGCGCAGACCAAATTGAGCGAGGACGAAAAATCCCGCGCGAAGCGGCTGTTCCTGTTGCAGGTCATTCAACCCGGCCTCGCCGGGCTCATGGATGGTTCGGTTTCGACCCTGGCACCGTTGTTTGCCGCCGCGTTTGCCACGCATAACAGTTTTCAAACTTTTCTCGTCGGCCTGGCCGCCAGCGTCGGCGCCGGCATCAGCATGGGATTTGCCGAGGCGCTGTCTGACGACGGCAGCCTGACCGGCCGCGGCCATCCGTGGGCGCGCGGATTTGTTTGTGGCCTGATGACCACGCTCGGCGGCATCGGCCACACCCTGCCGTATCTGATTCCTAATATCCATATCGCCACCTCGGTTGCGGTAGGGGTCGTATTGGTCGAATTGAGTGTGATCTCCTGGGTGCGCCATAAATTCATGGATACGCCGCTGGTATCGGCCTTGTTGCAGGTGGGCCTCGGCGGTGCGCTGGTCTTCCTGGCGGGGATTTTGATTGGCATTTCCTGAGACGGCACCACCGCGTTTGCGAAGTCGCAAAACTCCGGTAATGTAACGTCATGCTTTACATTCCCATCATCGCGGGCAGCACACGTCGCGACCGGCAAAGCATCAAGGTCGCGCGCTTCGTTCTGGCGCGTATGCAAAAACGCAAAGACGTCGAGACGGAATTGCTCGACCTGCTGGAATATAATTTTCCCATCATGGAGGAACGACTGCACCGACGTGACGACCCTCCGCCGCGCTTGCAGGAGTTCGGCGACAAAATCGGCCGTGCCGATTCATTTATCATCGTCTCGCCGGAATACAACAACGGTTATCCCGGCGTGCTCAAAAACGCCCTGGATTATCTGTTGCCGGAATATGAGCGAAAACCGGTCGGTATCGTGACGGTTTCCGCGGGCGGCTTTGGCGGAATTAATTGTCTGGCGCAATTGCGCCTGGTGACCATCGGCATGGGGGCATTTCCCATCCCGGAAAATCTGTCCGTCTCCCGCATCCACGACAGTTTTCAGGAAGATGGAACACCCAATGACCCTGCTTATGAAAAACGGGCGGAAGTGTTCCTGGATGAAATCATCTGGTTTACTGAAGCCATAGCCGCCCAGAAAGCGCGACGACCATCACCTTAACCGGACCCACTGATGAAAAAGAAAATCACAACGGCATCCGAACCGGAAGGCATCCGGCAACGTCTGACGGACCTGCGTCTGGCCTTGCTCAAGTTGCACAAGGCGCTGGTCGACTCGGAACGGGTCGGTTACGAAAAAACCATGGGCAAAATCCAATCGCCAGGCCATTTCCTGCAACTCGTCACCAATGACCCGTGGTTTGGCTGGCTGCATCCACTGTCACAACTCATCGTCGCCATGGATGAAACGTTGGATGCGGAAGAACCGTTGACGGCGGGCAGGGTTGACGCCCTGGCGCATCAATCCAAACTCCTGTTGGTGGCGTCGGAAAACAACGACGGATTTTCGGGGCATTACTTTGAGGCCATGCAACGCGACCCGGATGTCGTGCTGACGCACGCGGAAGTCGTGAAGCTGCGCAAACCGCGGAAGGGTTGAGTGGGAGACTTCACTGAAAATGGCCCAGCCATTTATGGCAGGAGTAAATTGCACCAAATTACCCAGCGCTAGTGCATTTTCTATACAGCTGTAGCCGCCGACGTGAGGAGGCGGACCCGATTTACCGGCTAAATATTGAATCCGCCTCGTCACCTCGGCGGCTACGACATAACTTGAACCGCTTTAAAGCGTTGGGCTATTTTCAACACGCTTCTTCTCGTGCGACCAATCCTACACTGCCAGCACTTCCCGGCAGGCGGCCTGGAGCTTCTTTAAATTCGCCCTGGACTTGGCTTCGATGTAGCAGCGGATCAGCGGTTCGGTGCCGCTGGCGCGAAACGCCACCCATTCCTGAGCTGGCAGAAGAAATTTGAAACCGTCGGTTGTGATGAACTTTTCCACCTTGAAAGCGCCGATATTTTTCAGGCCGCTGCCGAGCTTCGCCAGCAACGCCTCCTTCTTCTCCGGCGCGAATGAGACGTTGATGCGGTCGGTGTAAAAGTCGCCGATTTTTTTGGAAAGTTCCTTCAAAATCTTGCCGAGCGATTTCTTTTCGGTTGCCACCAACTCGGCCATCAACAGGCAGGCCAGGATGCCGTCCTTCTCGGGTACGTGACCTTTGACGCTTAAGCCGCCGGATTCCTCGCCGCCGACAATGATGGGTTCGCTCTCCATCAATGCACCGATGTATTTAAAACCGACCGGCGTTTCATAGACTTTCACCCCAAGCATTTCGGCGACGGCATCCACCTGATGACTCGTCGGTACGGTGCGCACCACCGCGCCAGTCCAGCCGCGGTTCTTTTTCAAATGATAGAGTGCCAGTGCCAGAATCTGGTTCGGCGTCAGCCACGTGCCGTCCTGGTCCACGATGCCAAACCGGTCGGCATCGCCATCGAGGCCAAGGCCGATCTGCGCCTTGCCGCTGCGAACGAACTTGCTGACGTCGGCCATGCCCTCGGCGTTTGGTTCGGGATGATGCCCGCCGAACAACGGATTGATCTCATTGTGAAACAAGGTGATCCCGCTTTGCGGGACCCCGGCCATTCTGAGTAATTGATCAAGATATCCATGCCCGGTGCCGTACTCCAGGTCGATCGCGACCTTGAGCTTTGCCTTCTTGAGCACGGCAAACTCGATGAGCTTGTGGAGTTGTTTGAAATAAGCCGGTTGCGGATCAAACGTCGGACATTGATACGTGCCAATGACCGCGCCGTTGAATGACCAACCTCGTTCCTGAAGCTTCGCGATATTTGCTTCGATTTGCTGCGTGACGTCCGGTGTCGCCGGCGCGCCGTTACTCGTGGAAAATTTCAGGCCCTGATACTCCGCCGGATTATGGCTGGCGGTCATGTTGATGCCACCGGCTGCGTGGCGGTGCCGGATGGTATGCGCGATGACCGGCGTGGGCGTATCACGATTGCACAGGAGCGGTTTCAATCCGCTGGAGGCAAGCACCTCGGCGGCGGCCAGTGAAAATTCGCGGCCCAGAAACCGGGTATCATGACCGAGAATGACAACGGGTTTGCGTCCGTGAAGTTGGGAGTTCGGAGTTCGGAGTTCGGAATTCAGATAGTCGGCAATTCCCTGGGTGGCGAGGCGGACATTGTCGAAGGTGAAATCGCGGGCGATGATGCCGCGCCAGCCGGAGGTGCCAAATTTAATCATGGGCGAAGACATTGGAGCAATGGAGTGAAGGAGTGGTGCGTGTCGGAATATCGGTTTTGCATTACTCCATCACTCCTGTACTCCAACGCCGCAGATTTTTTAACTCTTCCAGTCAAACGCCTTTTTCTTGACCGCGTACAGATAACCGGCGAACAAAATCAACAGGAACGAAACCATCGAAGCCAGAATCAGATTGCGCGTGGCGTGGTTGGCCAGCATTTCGCGGTAAACCACCGCCCATGGGTACATAAAGACCACTTCGATGTCGAACAGGATGAACAACATGGCCACGAGATAAAATTTCACCGAGAACCGGGCGTTGCCTTCGCCGATGGGGTCCTTGCCGCATTCATAGGGAGCGTCCTTGGCCTTGGTGCGCTTTCCGGATTTGCCGAGCAGAACGGAAATCATGAGTGTGCCCGCGGCAAATCCGATGGCGGCGACGAGCAGCATCAGCACCGGGATGTACTGCACCAACTGCGACGTTTGCGTCTGTTCCATGACAAGGAAAATAGGAACAAAGGCCGGAAAGATTCAATAAGGAAAGCAGGAAGGCAGGAAAATATTAACCGCCCCGGTCAACCTGGCTGATAAATGACACGCTTTACGGTCAATGGCATCGCTGCAAAATTGAACAACAATCCATGCTCAAGCCCGGCGGCCTTCAGATACGAACGCCCGATTGAAAAATGAATGTCTTCCAATGCCGAAACTGCCTTAAGTTCCACCACAATCAGGTCTTCGACCAATAGATCGAGCCGGTGTTCTCCAACCAAAACTTCGCGATAGTAAATTGGCAATTGCTTCTGTTGCTCGATTCGCAAACCAGCCTTGCGTAATTCCACAACCAATGACGCCTCATAAATCGATTCCAGAAATCCCGGACCGAGCACTTTATGAACTGCAATAGCGCAGGCAATGATTTGCGCCGTCAATTCCTCATGAACCAATTTGTTCATGCGTTTATGTTAATAAGGAATGCAGTGATGAAGGAAATACTTTTATCAACCCTTTTTATTCATGCCTTCCTGCTTTCCTTATTCATCCATTTTGCTCGTGCCTCCTGCCTTCCTGATTCATCATTTCCTGAACAGCCATAGGAGCAGTGTCAGAATCGCGCTCAGCAACAGGCAAGTGACGATGGGAAAATGGAAACTGAAATCGCCCTTGGAATAATGGATGTCGCCGGGCAAACGGCCGAGCCAGCCCTTGCCGAAACCCGACCACAACAACGCACCCACCGCCGCCAGCAACAGCCCGGCAATCACCAGAAATTTGCCCAATTCGTTCACATTTCCAAAATGGCTCGCGCAGAACCCGAAGGCAACGAAGGATTTTTGGACACGGATTTCACGGATTGACACAAATTATGCGCGAAAGTTTTGGAGTGCGGCGGCAAGTGGAACGCGACGCCGCTTTTGGGCGGATGACGCATCCTCGGCAGAAGGATATGGCATGGGAGCCGGGCCAAAGCGGTGTCACGGCCACCGGAGTCCAAACCCTGGCGGAAATTCTGAGCGTTTCGGCGAACGCGAAGCGTCTTGGAATGCGGCGAAGTGTCGCCGCTTTGAAAGCGCGGACATGTCCGCGCAGTCCAAAATCCGTGTCCATCTGTGTCCATCCGTGGTCAAGTTGTCAAAACCTGCGTAAATAAACGTTTCTTGACGCAATGGACGGCACTGTCAGCGGAATTGTCAGTATGGCGATGGTTTTAATCACTATTCGCCACCACTCCACCACTACTCGTTAATATGTAGCGACAATTCTGGCGCATAGTTCAATCCTTATGCACATGAAAATGAAATACACCCTGTTCCGGCGCAGCGGAATTTATTATTCCCAAGACACCACCACCGGCCAGCAAAAAAGCCTGCGTGCTAAGGACGAAACCGAGGTGTTGAAATTATTGCGGGGGAATAATTTTTTATTACCTCTCCCGCTGGCTTCCGTTTTCCCGACAACTCGATCAAATCCTTTTCATTCTTCGTGTTGCTTCAGCCGTCGGATCTGCTCGGTTGCATGGCGATTATCCGGATTCAGTTAGAGTGATCGCTGCGTAAAACTTCAGCGCCGAATCCTTGTCGTCCATGGCTTGGGTGACGTCGGCGAGGCTCAGCCAAGGCATTGAACGAGCCAGGATAATTGGTCACGTTCAGTTGGAAGCAGGCTCAGGGCGGTAGTTCGTGTCGTCGATTCAGAGTAAAGATTCCACGCCCAATCTCGTCAATATACTCTTCCGGGAAAAGTGAAGCACGGAATAGCCGAGCTTTTCAGACGTCAGTTTGAAATGATCGCTGAGGCGAGCGGCTTGTCCCAATGCGTCCGCCGTCGGTTGAATGGCCCTTGAAGATGAAGTTGCAGCCCATGATACAGGGTCAACGATGGCAGGCGACATGGTTTTCCGACTTGAACTGTTCAACGAAGCCCGCGAAGCCGGCGGAGACTTTCGTGCGGAGCGATTCGACAGATTACGCGATTGCAATTTCGCCTGGTTGTCGGCACGGGTCATGGCCATCGGACCATTCGCGAATGAGATATAAACCGGTCCGTCGAACATCATTCGTTTTCATAGCTTCGGATATCCGCGTCAGCACGCTGATCGTCCCACCAGATCTTGGGTCCATGGCAATGTAAGCTGAAAGAGTTGCGGGCGGCTCTGCCAGGTAGTGCATCGCGAGCAGTCGGCCCAGAATGGCCGACGAGGATGCGATACGGTTGCGTGCGATATTCGGCCTTGATATGCGAGATCGATTCCTTTGGAGAAAGTCTGGAAAATGGTCACCGCCACCGCTGGAAGCGAAGCGCCACATCTTTGCCGTTAAATCCTTCGCGGAATGCGTTCGGGGCAGGTCGCCGGTTCGGCTCGGTGTCGGGGATCGCCACGATGATCATCTCCGGGGACTTATAATTAAGTTGATCAGGCGCTAGAAGTAGACGACGCCTGTCGCGTAAGGCAGGTGCGAGTCGCCGTCCAGCAAATAGAGAACTGGATATTTCTGCGGCAGATACTTGTGGCTATCGTAGGATGGCGGCAGATGAACGAGGTAATCCCGCCGAGTTTCTTGAGGACTTTTGGAATACACCATGAATCGTTCGCCGGCCTCGCGGGGCTGGATTGTCCGGAGCGGGTGCTGGCCATTGGCAGTGGACTGGCGGGTGATTCGCGCAGCCAGGCAGTCACTGGCAAAGAAGGACACACCCTATTAAGTAACCTGTCGGTTTGCGGTCCGGATAAGTTTCATGGCAATAATTCTTTTACCGAATACGACACCGCGATACGAGAATTTGTATACAACTTGTCGGTTAAACCGTCAGTCCAGGTTCAAGCGAGTACGGAAAGATTCTGGCAAGTTAAGTTAAATAGCCTTTAATTTCCCCAATGATTTGCTAATTTCCCTTTGTCTGAATCAATGCAACAGACTTTGTCCATCCGTGGTTAAAATTTTCTTTCGTCGCCGTGGTTTTCCGATTTCAATGGCCGGCCATGTCGCGCGAATATGTATTGCAACCGTTTCATGCGCCAGTTCATCTGCAGATTGATTACGCGCGCGAGTTGAATCCGCAGCAACTCGCCGCGGTCACCGCCCCGCCCGGCCCCGCCCTGGTGATCGCCGGTGCCGGCTCGGGCAAAACCCGCACGCTGACCTATCGGGTCGCCTACCTGCTCGAACAGGGCATCCCGCCGATCGCATCCTGCTGCTGACGTTCACCAACAAAGCCGCCGGCGAGATGATGCGCCGGGTCGCGGATTTGCTGGGACAGGAACTCCCATCGCTCTGGGGCGGGACGTTCCATTCCATCGGCGCGCGGGTTCTGCGCGCGCACGCCGAACTGCTCGGTTACCGTCGCGATTTCACCATTCTGGACCGCGAGGACGCAAGGATTTGATCAAGGCCTGCATTGCCGACGCCGGGATTGAAACCAAAGGCACGCATTTCCCGAAGCCGGAGGTGCTGGACGAGATTTTTTCCCTCGCCGCCAACACGCACAAGACGACGGACGACATGCTCGAGTCGCAATACGATTATTTCTCTCAATTCAGCTGCGCCGATTGCCGACCTGGCGCAGCGTTACGTCAAACGGAAGCGCGCGACGAACGCGATGGATTTTGACGACCTGCTCGCGCTCTGGCTCAAGCTGCTCCAGGAGCACGCCGACGTGCGCGAACTGTACCAGCGCCGGTTCCAGTTCATCCTCGTGGACGAATACCAGGACACGAACAAGCTCCAGAGCGACCTCATGGACCTGCTGGCGGCGCGGCATCATAACGTCATCGGTCGTTGGTGACGACGCGCAGAGCATCTACGCCTGGCGCGGCGCGAATTTCGCCAACATCCTGGAATTTCCCGAACGTTATCCGGGCGCGAAAGTGTTCAAGATTGAGACCAATTACCGCAGCACGCCGGAAATCCTGAAGGTCGCCAACGCCGCCATCGCTGCCAACCGGAACCAGTTCACCAAACAGCTCGCGGCGTCGCGCAAGTCCGGACTGAAACCGGCACTGGTCGCCTGCATGGACGCCATGCAGCAATCCGCGTTCATCGCCCAGCGCGTCCTTGAACTGCGCGATGAAGGCGTAAACCTGAACCAGGTGGCCGTGCTTTACCGCTCGCATTTTCACGCGCTGGAATTGCAACTCGAACTGACCAAACGGAAATCCCCTTCTCCATCACCAGCGGGATACGGTTTTTTGAGCAGGCGCACATCAAGGACGCAACGGCTTATTTGAAGCTGGTCGTGAATCCGCAGGACGAAATCGCCTTCAAACGACTCGCCCAGTTGCTGCCGGGCATCGCGGCAAAAGGCGCTGAAAAACTTTGGAAAAGTTTTTCAGCGAAGATGGATGATGGAAGATCGAAGATGGCAGACCCGCCGGCAACCGATGAGAATCCCCAACTCCCATCTCCCAACTCCCATCTCCCGCCGCGTATTGCGGCGGCCCTCCAGGCCTGCGCCAAGTCCGTTCCCGCCAAAGCGGCCACCGCCTGGGCGCAATTCGTCGCCACCATTTCGCAACTGGAGGACCAGTCTGTCCGGCCAAGCGCGGCAAAAATGTTGCGGCTGGTGATTGACGCGGGTTATGACGATTATCTCAAGGAAAATTTCGCCAATTACCGGAACCGTTTGGAGGACTTGGAACAACTCGCCATCTTCGCGTACCAGTTCAATTCGGTTGAAGATTTCCTGACGCAACTGGCGCTGCTCACCAATGTCGAGGCCGAGGATGACCAGGCTGCCAATCGCGACACCGAGCAGCTCAAGCTTTCCACGATCCATCAGGCGAAGGGGCTCGAGTTCGATGCCGTGTTCGTCATCATGCTGTGCGACGGCTTGTTTCCGTCCGAACGCTCACTTAATTCCGAGGACGGTGAAGAGGAAGAACGCCGGTTGTTTTACGTGGCCATCACGCGCGCGCGGAACGAGCTTTATCTGAGTTACCCGCTCATTCGCGCCAGTTTCGGGAGTTCCGGCGGCGATGCCATGCAACATCCGTCGCGATTTCTTTCGGAAATTCCCGGTGACTTGTTGAATCAATGGAATTTGCGCTCGCGTTATTGAAACGCCTTATCCGGTCCGCTGGGACTTTTGTAGTTTGGTTTCCCGCACATATTGTCTGGTCTGGACAGTAATCCCCAGAACCAGCAACACCACGAAGAGCAGCGTGCGGGCCGATGAATCCAGCGGAACATTTTGGGAAATCGCCGTCGCCCCGGTGAGCGAGGACATGACAATCAGTGCCGGGTCCAGCAGGGCCGCGGTCAAAATCGCACCGAACAACCCACCCACCCCGAACGCAATCCACATAACCGCTTTATCCTGCAAATGGAGCGCCGCGGGCGCAAAAGTGGACAGGCAGTAGCCGCCGGCGAAAAATCCGGCGACCACGATGAAGACCCGTTGGAGAAAGACGGACGCAATGGCGCAGAGCAACCCCACACCCAGCGCGATAAACAGGATCAGCCATTCCGATTGTCCCGTCAGAGCTTGGTCGGCGAGTTCAAAACCGACAATGAAGCCGATGCAGCCCACAAACAACCAGAACAGCCGGCGGCCGAAAAACAGCACCGCCAACCCCGCCAGAACATTGATCCACTCCATGATTTTATCTTAGCGCAAAACCATCCGGGAGCAAATTTTCCGTACTGGCCTCATTTTGTCCGGGGAACAATCTTTTCCCACGGGCGCACTTTGCCGGACACAACCTTGAACAGTGGATGGGTCATGGGAGTTTTTACGGCTGAAAATTCCCGCAACCACTTTGGGTCACGCCGCTTTAACTTTCGTTTCAAGTGTCGCCATTCGTAAACCAGTTGTCCCCGTGTCTCCTTTAATTTCCCGCGAAAATGCTGTCGGCCGATTTTTGAGGCGTTGAATTGGTAACCACGTCGCCCGGCTTCTTCATGCACGGCTTTCAAATAGGTTGCCAACGCGGCAGGCGGGTTGCTTGTTCTGGCAAAGCGTAACAATTGTGGATGATGTTTATAGCCGCGGGTCTTGCCCAGCAGGATCTTCTGCGCCAGCAACGCTTCACGCCAGAGCGCGACCAGCCCTTTAACGTCCAGATACTTCGGGTGCAGTGTCCACAGTCGCATAAAATCTCGTATGCCGGCGTAGCAGCTTTCGGTAGAAAGCCGCAGTTGTCAAATTCCCGGGTTTGCGGCGCTCTGCCGAGACGCCGCTACGACACACGCGAGCTTTTCAGAACTTTACAAAGCCTCATTTCGGCAGCCCGCGCCATTGTCGTCGGGCCACATAGGGATCAATCCGGTCCAACAAAAAGTAAGCCCAGCGCTCCTTTATTTTTTGCCACAACGTGCGCGATTGCCGCCATTCCTCGCGGGTAATGCGCCGGCAATGCCGCAGGGTGTCAGCCATAATCTCGCGCGCCTGCCGCGCGATTTCCCCGTCGGCAAGTCGGATCATCAGCTCGTAATTGATCTGCAAACTGCGGGTGTCAAGATTGCTGGACCCGGTGTAGACCGCATCGTCGACGATGAACAGTTTTGCATGCAGAATCTGGGGTTGATATTCGTAAATTTCCACACCGGCCCGCAACAGACGCCGGTACAGGCTTTGCGCGGCGAGTTTGGAAAGCTGGACGTCCGTCTGGCCTGCCAACACCAGTTGCACCCGGCCGCCGCGCCGGACAACGCGTATCAAATCACGCCGGAGCCGCCAGGACGGCAGGAAATAGGCGACCATGACTTGCACGTTTTTCGCGCCCGCCAGGTCTTTGCGCAAGGCGCGTTTGATGGGACTTTGGCCCCGGCCCGGCCCGCTGAACAAAATCTGTTCCCGCGGCAGGGACACGGCCCGTTTGGCGCTGAATTCACGCCAGCGCGTGATGTGACGGTGACGGAAAGCAGCACGCGCAAACATGTCCTCGAACGACGACGCCAGTTGTGCCGCGAGCGGGCCTTCGATTTTCAACCCGACGTCCCACCAGCCGTCTTCGACACCGTCCCCCTCGTACTCGGGAGAAACGTTGAATCCGCCGACAAATGCCACGCGCTCATCGCATACGAGTAATTTGCGATGATTCCGGATCGTCACCCGGTTCAGAGTGATGGGATTGAACCAGCGAACCTCCCCGCCCGCGTTCCGCAATGGTTCCCAGAACTGGTCTGGCAACAGCAGTGAGCCCATTGAATCCACCAGCACCTGTACCCGGACCCCACGTCCACATGCTCGCACCAGCGCCTCGCGAAAATCCCGTCCCAGGGGACACTCCTCAAAAATGTAAATCTCCAGGCAGACGGATTGGGCGGCGGCGTCAATGGCCTTGAGCATCGCCGGAAAAATCTCATCGCCCGCGCGCAACCATTGGTATTGGGAACCGGGTTCGGTCTGCATTGGCCTGATATCTAAGGCTATGCCAGCGGCCAGGATTTTCAACCCGGATCGTGCCGTCTTGCCATTTCCCCGGTGAAAGTTCACCAAATCGGAAAGCAAATCGGTTTTCGACCGCCCTCATCCTAACCTTCTCCCCCAAGAGAAGGAAGAGCGTGCGTACATTTCCAGTATTACGGATGCCCGTTCGGCAAATCCTGGCATGCGAATTTCCACAAAAACGGCGGGCGATTCTCCCTCTCCTTGGGGAGAGGGCCGGGGTGAGGGAGGAATTGTTCAACACAAAATCACTTCTAACGTTTGCCGGATTCTGGCATCTAATCGGTGTGCAACGTATCGGCATCATCTTGTCGGGTTGGTTTTGCCTCATGGCCCTCACCTCCCAGGCCGCTCATACACAGGTGCAGTTGTTGTTGTCCGCCAGTACCGTCCGGCCCGGCGACACGATCTGGGCCGGCGTGGACATGAAGATGGACCCGGCCTGGCATACCTACTGGAAAAATCCGGGTGAAGCAGGCATGGCCACCAAAATCGAATGGCTGCTGCCACCGGGTGCCAGTGCCGGTGATATCCAATGGCCTTTGCCGGAAAAACTGCCACCCGCCGAAGTGACCACCTACGGCTACAACCATGAAGTCATGTTGCTCGTGCCATTGAAGATTCCGGCTGATTTCAAGCCCGGCATGGTGCTCGACCTGAAGGCCAATGTCTCCTGGCTCGAATGCAAGGAGGAATGCCTTCCGGGTAAAGCGACCGTGGAAGCGCAACTCAATACCGGCCGGGACACAGAAATTTCCGCCGATGCCGCAGCGATTGATTTGTGGAAAAGTAAGACACCACAACCCGGCGAAAGTCTGCACGCCCGCGCCGGGTGGGAAAAACCGGCGAACGGCGACAAGCGACTCCTGGTCGTCGAATGGTTTGCGCCGGACAAAGCTACTCAGGCCGACTTTTTTCCTTACGCCAATGATAATTTTAACGTGCAACCGGCCACCGAAAATCTCTCCGCCAGGCCTGGCGAATTCAGTTTGCGCAAAACAGTGCAAAAATTTTCGGGCGACTGGCCAAAGGAAATCAGCGGCGTCATTGTCATGGACGTCGGCGGTCAACCCCAGGGTTTTGATGTCAAAGTTTCGGTCAATGACCGGGCTCCGTCCGGGATAACAATATCCGCGTCGTCGGAAAGTAGCGCAGGTGTCCCGCCTGCCCCGACCGGCGAGACGCCTGCGCTGCCTCCCCAACCGCTTTGGCGCATGTTGCTCTACGCCTTCATCGGCGGATTGATTCTGAACATCATGCCGTGCGTGCTGCCGGTCATTGCCCTGAAAATTCTCGGCTTCATCAATCACGCCCAACACGAACCGGGTCGAGTTCGCACTCTTGGTCTGATCTACGCCGCGGGTGTACTGGTGTCATTTCTGGTGCTGGCCGGCATCGTCATCGGTGTTAAAGCCGCCGGGCATCATGCCGGCTGGGGCATGCAATTCGGCAGCCCGGTTTTCATTGTCTGCCTCACGACCCTCATCACCCTGGTCGCGCTGAACCTGTTTGGTGTGTTTGAAGTCACGCTCGGTGGCCATGCCTTGAGCGCGGCCGGACAACTGGCTTCCAGGCAAGGCGCGCCCGGCGCCTTTTTCAACGGTCTCCTGGCCACCGCCCTGGCTACGCCCTGCACGGCGCCGTTCCTGGCCCCGGCACTCGGCTTTGCCTTCGCCCAAAGCGATTCGCTTATTGTACTGATTTTCCTGTTTGTGGGACTCGGTCTTGCCGCGCCTTATGTCGTGCTGAGCTGGAATCCGGCCTGGCTGAAATTTCTGCCCAAGCCCGGCGCGTGGATGGAGAAATTCAAAATTGCCATGGGTTTTCCGATGTTGCTGACCGCCGTTTGGCTCTTCAACCTCGCCGCCGATGACTATGGCACGAATGTTCTGTGGCTTGGTGTCTTCCTGGTGCTGCTGGCGTTTGCGGCGTGGATTTTCGGCGAGTTCATCCAGCGCGGTCGTACCGGAAAACGCATTGCCATCGTCATGGTGTTGGTGCTGTTGATCGGTGGTTATGCCTTTGCTTTGGAAAACCAGTTGCATTGGCGTGAACCGATGGCGGTTGCCGACTCAACCGCCACCTCACCCACCTCACCAAACGGCATTGACTGGCAAACGTGGAGCCCGGAAGCCGTCGCACAGGCGCGCGCCGCGGGACGGCCTGTGTTGGTGGATTTCACTGCCAACTGGTGCCTGACCTGCCAGGTAAACAAGAAAATTGCCATTGAGATCCCGTCGGTCCGCCAAAAATTGAAGGAAATCAACGCCGTGGCCCTGGTGGGCGATTACACCCATTTTCCCGATAATATCACGGCGGAACTTAATCGTTACAGTCGGGCGGGGGTACCGCTGGTATTGATTTACCCCAAAGGCACTGATGCACAACCTGTTGTGTTGCCGGCGCTCCTCACGCCCGGCATCGTACTGGAGGCACTTGACCGGGCCGCCCGATAATAAATTTTTTTGAACCAATCGCCCTCGAGATGCGTCTTGTATTCTGACAATCGAAACATAGGATTAAGTTAATCATTATGAAAACTGCATTTGGTCTGGTGGCGGCCCTGACGATGGCTTCGGTGGCAATGGCGGTGGAAGTCGGCAAACCCGCACCCGATTTCACCGGCACCGATATCAACGGCAAAACGATCCGCCTTGGCGATTACAAAGGCAAAATCGTGGTCATTGAATCGTACAATTCCGACTGCCCGTTTTGCCACAATCATTACGCGACGGGCGCGGCGCAGGAATTACAGCGGAATCTCGCAGCCAAAGGTGTGGTCTGGCTCATGATCAATTCGGTCAATCCCAAAAACATGAGTCATCGCTCGCCCGAACAGGCGCGAGCGGAATGGACCGCCGAAAATATCGCAGCGACGGCCTGGATTGATGACAGCTCCGGCACCATCGGCCATCTTTACGGTATGAAAACCACACCGGATATGTACGTCATCAACAAGGACGGCATCCTGGTCTATCACGGCGCGATCGACAACCAGCCCGATCCCTCCCATAACCCCCGTACCGCGAACAATTATGTCCGTGCTGCGGTGGACGATTTGATGGCGGGCAAGCAAATCGCGGTTGCGGAAACGAAACCGTATGGCTGCAGTGTAAAGTACGCGGATTAAAATCCGTACGCTTCCAAAAAACTTTCCGTGGGCGCACGGATTTCCACGCGCTTTTTAATGAACGGATCGAAATACGACAACTGAACGGCGCGCAGGCCAAGCGGTAAACGGCTTTTCGAATTCCCATAAAGTTCATCCCCCACAATCGGCAGCCCGGCCTCGGCGAGGTGCACCCGAATCTGATGGGTGCGGCCGGTCACCGGGCACGCTTCAATCAACGAAAATTTTTCATGGCGCTGCAACAATCGAAAACGCGTTTCCGCCGGTTTGCCCTGACGCGCATCCACCTTGACTCGTCCAACCTGTCCCGGGTCCGGCGCGAGTTTAAGCTGGCAAGTCCATTCAACATCAAGCGCCCGGCCCGACGCGACCGCCAGGTACTTTTTCTCCATCTGCCGGCTTTCGAACATTTTGGAATAGATTTCGACCGCGCCCCGGCTTTTGGCAAATAACAGAACTCCGCTGGTATCGGCATCGAGGCGATGGACGTAACGAAGGAACTTCAGGCTGCGCGTTCGGGCCCAGAAATCGCGCGCCGCGATGGATGAATTGATGGCCGCCTGCAGATTGCGCGTCGTGCTCTGCCACGAAACCGGCACCAGCATCCAGCCACGAGGCTTGTCCATCCCCAGCGCCGAGCGGTCTTCGTAAAGAATCGGGATTGGTTCGCAACCGGGTAATTCCATGAAATTGTGCCTGGCCATGTCGCGAACAGAATCCACGGATTACCCCGATTACACAAATTTTTATCTGCGTTCGCGCCAGGAAAGGGTCAGCCAGTGCATTTTCTATAAAACTGTAGCCGCCGACGTCAGGAGGCGGACCTGATGTACCGGCCATATAATGAATCCGCCTCGTCACCTCGGCGGCTACGGCATTACTTGAATTGCTTTAGCCGGAACAACTGGACGGGAAGTGGTACCTTTGCGGAGATGAACCCGGGTCACCAGACCGGGGGCCATTGAATTTCATTTTTGACCGGTTTGACGCCATCGTGGAATCCCGTTTCATCCTGATAACCGGTCCGCACCTCAATCTGGACCTCTCTGCGCACTTTTGAGAGGAGGCGTTGGAACACGGTCCGCCATACACCCGTATCCGGCAACGGCTCGCGCAGGGCGAGCGCAGGATCATGCAGGATACGTTCGTTCAAACGGGAGCAATCCCAGTCCGACTGGGTCTTGCGGGTCATGAGTGGGCCATATTCCGACCACGAGCCTTTTACGCAACCGGAAGTTATTCCTTTTTATTCGCTGGATATTCACAACCAGAACAGCTACTGGCAGGGGGTGGCTGGCTTGCAGGTATTTAGGCTGTTGGCCGTTCAGATCCAAACCCGGATTCTCTGACTTATCGAAGTACCCTGAGTTAAATCCGGCGCGTTCTTCTTTGCCAATTCCGGCATCTGATGAGCGCGTTTCCACAGAAAGACGCCGATCGCCACACCGAACGCCAGAACCGAGCCCCACAGGCAAAACAGGACGTCGAGTCCGCTCGCCATAATTGACGCTTTAACGACCCCAACCATGCCGGCCAGAACACATCCCATAACCGCCAGCACCACCACCCCTTCCCGGCTGTTATTATGGATTGATAATTCCGTTGCCAGGTTAAAAGCAATCACCTCGTTGGCAGCACCGGTGCCGTCCGCGCCACAAACCGGACAAGTTACTGAGGAAGGCATCCGACCGCAGAAAGGTTCGATATCGAAGGCATATCGTTGACCACAACCACATTGAATTTTTACCGGTATCATAAACATCCAACGGTTGATTCCGACGCCAAATGCCATTGCATCAGTCATGCCAAATGAAATTTCCTTGGAAAATTTGATTTCCAAGTGGAAGGAACCGGCTGCGCGCGTGTTTTTCACGCCAAATGCGCGCGAGCTTCACGCAATCGGATTGTCCCTGCGGCTTTTCTGCGTGAGTTTTGGAATTTTGTGCGAAATTGAAATTGGCCTTATCATCGGTTGTCGGGCAGGCGCACACCTGCGCCGTTCAACGGGTACAAACTTTTTGACCTCGTAACCAGAGCGATTTGGCGTCAAAGACTTTTGGACCTCTTCCCATCAAAGCCAGGGGAAATCCGTGCAGCCAGCCGTATTAGTGATCATTGATACGATAATGGACACGAAAAGGCTGGCCGGACTGATACAGTGTCAAACGCCGACTCATATCGTCGGTGTCCAAACCTGCATTCAGAGCGAGTTGAATGGCACGTTGTTCGGCTTGCTGTGCTTCCTGGAAGTGACCGGTCTCCGCGTACGCCATGGCAAGGGTATCCAGCACATACGGTTGACGCCCGTCGGTCAGCGTATTGGCTTTTTCTGCCAGTGCACGGGCTTCCGGGCCGTTTCGGATTTGCGGTTGATCGTCCGAAGCCAGTATCTGTGCCAAAAGACCCAGCGCTGGAACATTATAGGGGTCCAACCGTAACGATTCGCGAAGCTGGTCGACAGCGATATCATCACGACCCTGCATCAGCAGCAACTTGCCCATCTCGTAATACAGGTCCGGGTTATCCGAGGCAAACTGTGCTGCTTGATGGTATTGCTCCAGGGCCTCGTCAAAACGGCCCAATTGCACCAGCACCAAGCCCAAATCGTAATGCAGTTGCGGCTGTTGGGAGCTCAAGTTCAACACAGCTCGAGCTTTCTGACACTCAACCAGCGCTTCAGATGTCTTTCCCATTTCAGCATAACTTTTGCCGAGAAAGATATGGGCCAAAGCATTGCTCGGAGAAATGAGGGCTGCTTCGTGGAATTGTTCCAGTGCCTCCGTTAAACGCCCGTTGGCCGCCAATTCAAGTCCGAGATTCAGACGCGTGCCGGCGTTAGCGTCCGTAACCGCGACCGCATGACTGAAAAGCGTCTCATCGTTGCGCCAGTAGCTTAATTGATGTTCCGTAACCGCCAGGCAGGCACCCAGAACGACACTGGCGATGACGGCGACAGGAATCATATGGATCCGGCGGTGACCGATTAAATCTTTCATTCCAAATGCGACGGCAACAAAAATGCCGATAAGCGGAAAATACGTGAAATGATCCCCCGGCGACTGAACATTAAGTTGTACCAATCCGATGACCGGCACGAGGGCACCTAAAAACCAAAGCCACCCCACCAGCAGAGACGGACACCGGCCTCGCATGTGCCAGGCAAACCAGGTAATGACCATCAAAAAAACGGCCGCCGCGGCCACTTCGCCCCACGGCAATTGGGGTGGCAACGGATACATGACGGAGAGCCTGGCCGGCCAGATGGTTTGCCCCAGGTATCCGGCGTAGGAAACGAGGGCGTTCCCCAGCCGCAATGAAAACGGGACCTGTTCCAGGGATACAATCATCCCGGCATTGCGTTCGGCAACGGAAGCTACCACCGACGCAATCCCCGAGAACAAAAGGAACGGCCATTTTTCAAACAGAAGACGTCTCCCGGCTGGGAACGAAGAAATAGAGAGGTCCGGGATTCTTCGCAATGGCCAAAAATCCAACAACCACATCACGAACGGCAACGTGACTAACATCGGTTTGGCCATCAAACCCACCGCAAAAAAAATCACCGCCAGCCAAAAATAAAGCGCCCCGGGATACACGCCGTACCCCTGACCGGGTCGGGGCACACCTCTTCCCGAGCTTGTGGGTTGCGGTTTTAAGCATTGGGCCTGGGCATATCGCGTGTAAGCCAGCAGAGCCAGCATCCCAAAGAAAGTGCTTAAAACGTCTTTGCGCTCGGCCAGCCACGCAACCGACTCGACGTGTAACGGATGCCAGGCAAATAACGCGGCCACCAGGGCGCTCGGCCATAAAGCGTCAGTCAATCGATATAACAGCAGAAGCAATAATATCGTATTGGCCGTGTGAAAGAGGACATTTATGTAATGCTGTGCCCCGCTGTTGAGACCGAACAGTTCACAATCCAGCATGTGCGAGAGCCACGTGAGCGGGTGCCAAAAGCCTCCACGGAAGGTTGTGAACGCCCATTTGATTCCGTCCCACGTTATGCCATTTAGGACAACCCGATTATTTCTGACATAAGTGCTGTCATCGTAGCGTAAAAAGCCATTGTGGAAAACGGGCAGGAACGCCGCCAGGGTAACCAGCGCGAGCAACACAACGACAACGCGCAGGCGGAGGGTGGAGGCCTTTCGCATTTGAACCATACGCTTCATTTACGCCATTCAGTTTTCGGTGGTTCGGGCAAACCCTGTGCGCGAAAAGCAGTGCGAAAGTGTACCTTGGCGATTTTCGACAAATTGTCGGCTCCGTGCTCCGTCACAAATTTCTTCGCCGCCTCATCCACGGCACTGGAAGCGCCTTTGGGTAATTCCAGGTTGAACTGCTTTTCCAATTTTGTCAGGCCTTTCACAAAACCGTCCCGTGCCAGGATGGACGCCGCGGCCACGGCCAGGTCTTCCTCGGCCTTGTGGCGCTGAACCAGCTCTATCTCCCGGCCCAAAGTCATCAACGCCTTGGCTACCACGTCCTTGCTGGACGCGAACTGGTCGCTGATGGCTTTGACCGGCGCAGGATTCATCTGATGCCGTAGCTCCATCAGATTTTCAATCACCCGCGCGTGGCCCCAGGCCAGGATCGTGTTTACCGATTTCATCCGGGTGTAAAGCCGGTTATACGCCTCGTTGCCAATCACAACCGTGTTCACCACGCAGCCCGGCGTTTTGCGGATCTTTTCCGCCAGCTCGGCAATCTTTTTGTCGCTGGAAATGTTCTTCGAATCGCGGATGCCGGCACCCTGCCACGCTTTGATAACATTCTCGTTGAGGTACACTCCGGCGATGCTCAACGGTCCGAAGAAGTCGCCCTTGCCGCTTTCGTCCACGCCGATGCGCGGCAGGAGCAGCTCGGGATTCAGAACGGTCTCGTAACCCAGTTTTGCCTGCTTGAGAATTTCGGGTTCCAGCAGAAACTCGATGAATTCCTGCGTGCCCTTCCCCTGCACCACCAGCTTGCCGCTTTCATAAAAGACAATGTTGGCCTTGTCCGACTCGAACGCAAACCGCGCATAAGGCACCGTGCGCGACTTCCAGTTGCGCGCGCGTAAAGCAGCATCCAGCGCCGATGCCTGTTCGTCGGTCAGCTTGCACGTATAAGATGTCAACGGCTGCACGGAAAAAGAATAACCGCAAAGACCGCAAAGAACACAGAGTTTTTTGAAACGCTCGAATCGTGGGGCGAGCGTACCCGCGAGCCGTTGTTAAAAATCTTTGCCCCCAAAGCGGCTCGTCGGTAGGCTCGCCCCACCAGGTTTTTGTGCGTACCAACTCAAAACCAAAAGTTCAAAACTCAAAACCGCAGAAGCTTATCCAGCTTTTGCTGAACTGGTTCGCCGCCCATGCCCGCGATTTGCCGTGGCGGCGCACGCGCGATCCTTACGCCATCTGGGTCTCGGAAATCATGCTCCAGCAGACGCAGGTCAAAACGGTGATTCCGTATTGGGAACGCTGGCTGCGCGAGTTGCCGACCATTGAAGCCGCGGCCGAAGCCAGCCCGGACAAAATCCATAAGCTGTGGGAAGGACTTGGCTACTACACCCGCGCCCGGAATCTGCAGAAGGCGGCACAACAGATCGTGGCACGACAGGATGCCATTTTAAAATTCCGCAGGAGTCGAGGTAACGAGACTCAAATTAAAAGGGAATCAGAGACTCCTTCCACCTTCGCCCGGCTACGGCGAGACAAGCACGTCGTCTCCTGCAAGTTCCCGGAAAATTTTGATGACGTCCTCGCGTTACCAGGGATCGGCCGTTACACCGCCGGCGCCATCTGCAGCATTGCCTTCAACCAGCCGACGCCCATCCTCGACGGCAACGTCATCCGCGTGCTGACCCGGGTTTTTGGGATTGGTGAAAACCCAAGGGCGAAGGAAACAAACGCGCGATTGTGGAAGCTGGCGGAGGAATTGGTCCGAAATTCAATATTTCAACTTAAAAACTCAAAATTCGGCTGTTCCTATTTGAACCAATCGCTCATGGAACTGGGCGCATTGATCTGCACGCCGCGCAACCCCCAGTGCCGGATTTGTCCGGTCAAAAATCTCTGCGTCGCCTTCCGCGAAAAGCGTGTTGAGAAATTGCCAAACCTCGACCCGCGCGAAGCGGCCACGGCCCGACATTTTGTCGCTTTTGTTGCCGAGCGAAACGGGCGTTTCCTGGTGCGCCAGCGACCTGCCGGCGTCGTGAACGCCCATCTGTGGGAATTTCCGAACGTGGAAATTGAATTGGATCGAGGTAGCAGTCCCGCAAAGCGGGATCAGTCCGCTCATTACTCCAGCACGAACGGTCAGAGCCGAATGCCGTCGGCTGCTACAGCCGAAAAGCTTGGCCCCGAAATCGCCTTGGCCGCAGAGCAACTCGGCTTTGAAACGTATGAGGTGATGCCGCTGTGCGCCGTAAAACACTCCATCACACGCTATCGCATCACGCTGGAAGCCTTTCGCGTGAGTCTCGGAGGGGCGAGCTACGCGAGTCCCCGTTCAACAAAGGCAAAGTCGGGGGCTCGTATAACTTGTGCCTCCGAAATGGGAATGTGGAAGACACCGGCGCAGATGCGACAACTGGCTTTCACCGCCGCCCATGGGAAGGTTCTGACATCCGCCTTTCACCACGGGCCGGTGCCCAAACCGGCGGGCCGGTAATAATCGATATAGGCGCCGGCCGGACCGTTGCCGGTCGACCCGACATCGATGCTTCCGGCGGGGTCGGCTTCATTAAACTTCTCCCATTCGACCCGGGCATCTTCAAAAAGAAAATTCCCGCCCACCGGAACATTGCGGGCGCCGGGATGGGTCGAATCCGGGTATACCTTTTGGTTGTATATGTTCACGTCCGACCAACCTTTGAACTGTGTGCGCTGCAACCGGTCAATCATCACGGGCGCCTTTCGATACGGACCGTCCAGCTTTGGCCGTTTCAGGCACCATGCCCCCACCCCGTTCGCATCGTAATTCCACGAGACGCCCCATAAATTCGTCGTTCGGGAGCGGCGCGGGAGGTAGTTGTAGCCGATCACGTTTGGAAGGTTTCCCCGGGACTCGGATTCACGAACGGCAACATCCGTCGGACAGTAAAACACGTCGTTTTGGCTGCGCAGGCCGGAAACGCTGGTGCCGGGTTTGTTGCGGTATAAATACACGGGATAAAAAACGTTGGAGAGATTATACGCCATCCATGCCAGATCGGCGGCACCGGGTTGGGTGTTGTCGGGGAAGAAACCAGAGTTGTCACCGGCATTCATGGTTATGGCGGCCCCCCATTGTCGGAGGTTGCTGGCGCATTGAATCTTGTCAGCCTTCGCCTTGGCGCTGCCCAGCACGGGCAGTAATATCGCCGCCAGAATGGCGATGATAGCAATGACCACCAGCATTTCGACCAACGTAACACCGTCGGAGCAAAATGATTTGCGAGACGGGTTTTTCATCAAACTGCCAGTTTTTAACCTCAAAATGACGAACTGTAAATGATTTTGGCGGTTGAGATTGATTCATTCTCGATCGGTCGCGGAATGCGGCCGTCCACAAAAAACTGGCCTGCGCGGCGTTCAATTGTATCTTATTCGTCCGATGATTTATTTTGACCATAACGCCACGGCGCCGGTCCAGCGTGAGGCGCGCGAGGCCTGGCTGGACGCGACCGAGCATATCGCCGGCAATCCCTCCAGCCCGCACCAGTTTGGAGCCGCCGCCAGCAAGGCCATGACCGAGGCGCGCGATAAGCTTGCGGCGTTTATCGGCTGTCGCCCCGCCGAAATCATCTGGACGAGCGGCGCGACCGAGGCCAACAACATGGCGCTGCATCATTTTGCGCAGACGCTCAATCCCAAGGCCGAGATTTGGGTTTCCCCCATCGAACATCCCTGCATCATGGAATCGGCCGGGTTCTATTTTCCTCGCCGTACAAAATTCATTCCGGTCACACATGCGGGGGTGATTGACCTGGACTGGCTGACCGTTGAAATGGCCGATGTGCGGCCGGGACTGGTAGCCGTGATGGCCGCCAACAACGAAACTGGTGTCATTCAGCCCTGGCGCGAAATCCTGGCCATCTGCCAGCAATACGAAGTGCCGTTCTTCTGCGACTCGGTCCAATGGCTTGGCAAGATGCCCGCCAAAGGACTCGGTGAATGCGATTTTCTCAGTGGCGCCGCGCACAAATTCGGCGGTCCGCGCGGCGTCGGTTTTCTGAAATTTCCGGGACGCGGCCACGTTACTCCCCTGATTGTCGGCGGCAAACAGGAACGCGGCCAGCGCGCGGGAACAGAAAACGTCCCGATCATCATCTCCATGCTGGCGGCGCTGGAGGCACGCGAAAAACAGCTGGCGCGCAACGAACATATTTTGCGCGGCGTTTGGCGTGAGAATTTCGAAAGGGAGCTCCTGCACAAATTGCCCGGCGCCGTGCTGGTGGGCGCCGGTTCACCGCGGTTATGGAATACCGTTTCGGCGCTGGTGCCCGAAGGCAGCCAGCTACGCTGGGTTTCCAAACTCGACAAGGCCGGTTTTGCGGTTTCGACCGGCTCAGCCTGCACGACCGGCAAGGAAGAGCCGTCGCACGTGCTGGCCGCCATGCATTTCAAGGCGGCAGATGCGCACCGCGTGCTGCGCTTCAGCAGCGGCTGGGAAACCGCGGAAGCGGATTGGGCCGCGTTGGCCGATGTCCTGGGCAAAATCCACGAGGAAATGCGCCACACCAGGGCGCATGCGGAAGCGTGAGAGATAATGCAGGAGACGACGTAAGGAGACTCTTTTTTTCTGCATCCCGCAATTCGCGTTCAGTTTGAGGCTCGTTACCTGGTTTCCTGCCATCAACTGAATTTTTAAGGTGGTTAGGTGTTGTTCAGCAACCGCACTTCGCGTTGCGGGAACGGAATGGAGATGTTGGCGGCGCGCAATTCTTCGGCGATGGCCTGGTTGATTTCCACTTGCGCCGCGCCGAAATCGCCCACCTTCGTCCAGGGCCGGATGGCGATGTTGATGGAGGAATCGGCGAGGAGGGTGACACCGACGACCGGCACCGGCTCCTTGAGTACGCGCGGGTTGGCGCTTAGAACCCGGCGCACAATGCCGGTGGCTTCGTTCAGGTTCGTCCCATAAGCCACGCCGACGGAAAGGTCGAGCTGCCGGACGCTGCCGTAGTTGTGGAGAATTTCGCCGACAACTTTGCGATTGGGAATGACGACCCGCGACAGGTCGGTGTGCAGCAAGGTGGTCGTGAACAGTTCGATTTTGGTCACCTGCCCGGACACGCCGACAATTTCAATCCATTCCCCGACACGGAACGGCTTGGTAAAGATAATGGTCAGGCCGGCCACAAGATTGCCGAGGACACCTTGCAGGGCCAGGCCGATGCCAACGCCCGCCACGCCGACACCGGCAATTAGCGCCGTGACATCCATTCCCGCGGTACCCAGTGCGATGACCAGTGCGATGGCAAAAACGAACAATTTGATAATGCGGACGAGAAGCGTTCGCATCGGTTGTTCCATCGTCCGGTGCGCCAACCAGCGATCCAGGAGTTTGCCCAGCCAAACCGCGGCAATCAGACCGACAGTAATGACCGCGACCGCCGCCAGCAAAGCGCCCGTATGGCTGATGACATACTCAATCAGTTTCTCCTGCAAAGGAGTTGATCTGGTTGCGTTTGCGGTTGCGGCTGTGGTTTCACTCATAACTCACCTCAGGTTTTACCATTGGTTAAATGACGTATCACACCTCGTCAACATCTGAATGGTTGACGCCGCCGGGCTTTTTGCCAACCTGAGCCAGCATGACCGTCAGAACCCGCAACCGGCTGATTGTCTTTTCCATCCTGGCCGGCCCGTTTATTTTCCTGCTTTGCCTGCTGCTATTCTGGGAAGCCGAGCCGTTGCCGCCGCCCCCACCCCTGCCCAATCCCAATGGTTATGACGATTTCGTGAAAGCCGGAAGCATGATCAAAGGCGAGGTCTGGAATTGCGAGGAGATGGAGCAGACAGAACTTCGCGCAATGGCCGAAACCAATTCCGCTGCCATTCAACTGGCCCGAAGCGGATTCCAACACGAGTGTCGTGTCCCAAGCCAATTCTCAGAGGCTTATATGGCAGGTCACCTCAACGAGCTGACTGCCCTTAAACGGTTGACGCAGGCCTGGGTCATTGAAGGTCGACTGGCCGAAACAGAGAACTCTCCCGCTGACGCCACGAGGTTGTATCTGGAGATAATCCGCCTGGGTAACGAATCAGTGCGAGGTGGTTTGATTATTGATCAGTTGGTCGGCACCGCCATCGAATCGATTGGAACCACACATTTACAAAAACTCCTTAACCAACTGAACGCCAAATCGTGTCAGGAAACCGCCATAACGTTGGAGACTTTGGATTCGCAAAGGCAAACCTGGAGTGAAGTCATGCAACAGGAACGGGATTGGTCACGCAGGACTTTTCGCGGAACACGGCACGAACTGGCCAGACTGATGATGCGCAACTCGTTGACCAAGGCTTATCAACGAGCCGAGCAAAGGTTTAAAAATCAGCAAAGCAAAACGCGCCGCCTGATGGTTGATTTTGCCGCCCGCGCCTACGAATTGGACAAGGGGCATCCGCCAGCCAGCCTCGCCGATTTGGTGCCAGCTTATCTACAAGCGGTTCCCCAAGACCCGCTCACCGGCACGAACATGGTTTATTCCCCTTAACCCTCCGGAGAGGAATTATTCCCCGCGATAAACCGCCCGGGCGGTACAGGTCTCGGCGACGACAATCTCCGTGAGCAACGGCAATTTTGGTTTCAGTTTCTTCCAGATCCAAACCGCGATTTCCTCGCTCGTTGGATTCTTCAGGCCGGGAATTTCGTTCAGGTAGCGGTGGTCGAGTTTTTCCCAGGTCGGTTTGAATGCCGCGGTGATGTCGGCGTAGTCCATCAGCCAGCCGAGTTTCGGGTCGCACTCGCCGGCGATCACGACGTCCACTTTGAAACTGTGCCCGTGCAATCGCCGGCACTTATGCGACTTCGGCAGGCGCGGCAGCAGATGCGCTGCTTCGAACTGAAACGTTTTTCGTAATTCCATTTTCATTTTTTTAAAAAGTCAGTAGTCAGGAGTCAGTAGTCAGCGGCAGGCAGTCAATACTTGGCTCGAAAGGCGAAGCTACTGACTACTGACCACCAACTACTAACTATTACATTTCAAAGTCCGTCCAGGTTACGAGGTCGACGAGCGCCGGCCGGCCATCATGCCGCCACGTCAATGGCGGATTTTGCATCCGGCCGAGCGGACACACCCGCGTCACTCCCCAGCGCGCCAGTTGCAAGGCCAGTTCCTCGGTCTGATGCTCTCCCGCCGCTGTGCCCACGGTGGAAATCTTGCCGCGCACAACCTCGGCCTGTTGCAGCAATTCCGCCAAATCCTTCACCGGCTTCACATAAATGAACCGGTTCAGGCACGAGACCTGAAACCGTGGGTCGGCCTCAAAGACCACCGTCCATGCCGTGGACTCTTTGCTGTGCCACAGGCGCGTCTCGGGTGAATGCGCCGCGCGCACTTCGTAAACACCCCGGCGCGAGGCGATGGCCGCGGTGTGCGGCACCGGCAATCCGCCGCGCGGTTCGGTTTGCTCGCGCCGTTCCAGTTCATCCGCCAGCAACTCGGCAAATCTTTCCGGTGACACTTCACCGCCGGTTTGTACATAAATGACGTGCGGAGACAGGCAACCCAGCTGGTTCCAGGCTACCACGTCGTCCGTGGCGCGGGTCGCGATTTGCGGCGCTCGCAAAGGCGATAATACCTCCCTGGCCACAAAACCTAAACTCACGCGATGGCCGTACCCGACAAAGCGGGTCTTGATCGGCAACCGCGAGCGGATGGCCGCCAGCGTTTCATCGCTGCCGGTGGCGGTAACGCAATCGGCCTCGGCAAACAAAACATCTTCCAGATCAGTATCCCCCCCGCGCCACTCGGCGATTTCCAGGCAGGCGCCAACTTCGGATCGGCCTCGTAGAGCGAATGCGCAAACAGCCGGGGCAGGAATGCCGAGCCGCTGGCGCATTTCACCAATTGCGCCGAACGCGTCAGCAAACCAAGAACCATGCTCATCAACGTCGGATTCGGAATGTCGCCGGCCGCGATGTGGACCAGAAATTCCGGTCCGCGAGCCATGGCAGCGCGCTGCACGTAATGATTTCCGTCCGATTTCCGTCGCGGTCAGAGTGTCCAGGCGACGCGCATGCCCAGGTCCTGAACCAGCAAGCGCGTGCAAATTGTCCGCGCGTGATCTGCCCGAAGAAATCGTCCAGACCGTGCTGCGAGCGTTTCGCGAGAGAAACCGGTGGCTTTGCGGGCCCAGTTCCAGCGCCAGTTTTCGAAAGGGATAGTCGGGTTTCAACCAGTTTTCGCGCCACATCGCTCAAGACTCTCACGAGGCTGTGCGTTGAACGCCCGGCGAGGTAACGCTCGCGATTGCGCTTTAAGGTCTGGCAAGCCTCCGCCATCATCGCCGGCGACAACGTGGCCTCGGGCGGCAGGTCCGCGAGAAAATAATCGGGCAGATTCATCGGATTTACGATTTACGATTTACGACGCGTCATGAGTGAACAGCCACGCGATTCGGCGAACTGGGCGCGGCCAATCAGTTCAAAGCCATCGCCACGACGGACACCCAAATCTTCCGTCTGTACGGCCATGACGGAATAAACATTTGCCAGGTCGAATACGCGAACGAGTCCGGTTTCGCCATCCTCCACTTCGCGGCCGGTCTCGGGCGAGACAATTTGGACCCGTGCCCAGGGGGGAAAACGGAAAATGCGAGGATGGAGGATCGAGAATAGCGGATGAATAATCGAATCGTATGCCTGTGAACTCAACTCGCTCATGCCGTACTCGCAGATGATGTTTTCCGCCGGAATGCCGAGCCGTTCGGCGATCAGCGCGTGCAGTTCCTCCTTCGGCATGATGCGGGAACGGTTTTTATAACCGCCGGTCTCCATGACCCGCGAACCCGGGGGAAGCTGGAATGATAGTTTCTTCCCCACCAGATAATCCAGCAGGTGAACGAACGAAAAAGCGGTGCCCAGGAGGAACGACGGGTGACGGGTGACGAGTGACGAGTTCAGCACGGCCAGCATGGCCTCGAAATCCAAAATCCAGGAGCCATCGGCAGCAACGGTTCCAAAAAATGAACGCTCCGCGCTTTCACAAGCGCGGCTACGGACGGCTTCAAACATGTGAACCAGCGAGGAGTGCGGCGCTTGTGCCGGCGGCGGGGTAAGAACGACCAATTTTGAATTTTGAATTTTGAATTTTGAATTGGCCAGAAAGTTTGGTTCGAACCATTGCCACAACGACGTCTCGTAAACCGACAGCGACTCGCCATTATGAAAATGCCAGCTGGGCTTTTGTTCGGTCGTACCGCTCGAATGAAAAACCGCGGCCCTTTCGCCGGGCGGAATACACGAAAGCTCCAATTCCTTGAACGCTGCTGCCGGCACAGCCTCAATCTGTGTCCAATCCTCAACCCCTTCGGGCGACACACCCTGTGCTTTGCAGATTTTTTGATAGGCGGCATTATATTTGAATTGGAGCGTGAACAGTTCGAGAGCATGTTGATTAAAGGCGGAATTATTTCGGAGGGACGAGCTCTGCGAGTCCCCATCTCGGGATTCGGGACCAGGGACTCGTGTAACTCGTCCCTCCGAAGATATTTGTTCGCACAGGCGCGTGGCAAAACTGGAAAGTTCTTTGTTCATGCGGTTTTTGTTTGTCGGCTGGTTTTCCGCCACAGCCGAATGTCATTATAGCGTAAAGCCACGTCAGGACAAGTTGATTTTGCTGTTGTTATGCTTTACCAGCGTTGAAAATAATGGCAAAACAATTTACCAAATGACGCGGAAACGATGGTTAATATCGTGGATCGCCTTGTGGCCTATCGCCTTCATCTTTTTTCTATATCCGATTAACGATCGGCCGCTCCGGATCGGCCTGATTATCTCGTTGCTCGGCTTGTGGATTGGTTGTCTTTATTTTGGCTGGCGCAATCGATTGGTCAGGTTTGGGCTTTTGCTTTGTACTGCTGTAACGGCCGGTTTTCTGATTTGCCCCGGTAGAAGTTACGAGACAATAACTCTCCGGACTGCTTACACCCAATCGCTCCGCTCGTACGAGGGAACACGATATGTTTGGGGTGGCGAAAACAAACTCGGTATCGATTGTTCCGGTTTGGTACGCGCCGGTTTGATCAAGGCCAGTTTGGAACAGGGATTGGCAACTTTGAATCCCGGATTGGTACGTCATTCATTGTTGCTATGGTGGCACGACTCAACCGCAAAAGCGTTGGGAGAAGAATATGGGTCAGACAAAACATATTCTCAAGGCAACCAATATCAACAACCTTGACCAAGACAAAGTATTGCCTGGCGATATCGCCATAACCAGCAACGGAGTTCATGTGCTGGC
>CAVPTH010000028.1:0-85882 GCA_963708525.1 uncultured Verrucomicrobiae bacterium
TAAGCACGACCGCGCCGTCCGCGAATCCGGCCACGACACGACGCATCGTTTCGACGACCGCACGGCGGATTTCGTTTCCGTGGATTTGAATTCGCTGCTCTACAAATACGAAACGGATTTCGCCGATTTGATTGAAAAGGAATTCGGCGGAAAACTGCCGGGCGTCAGCGGTGAACAGGCCGACGCGAAATTCTGGCGTCAACAGGCCGCCAAGCGCAAAGCGGCGATAATGGCGTTGATGTGGGACGAGCGGCGCGGATATTTCTTCGACTATGATTTCGTCAATCAGAAGCGCTCGACTTACATCAGCGCGACCGGCCTGTGGCCGCTCTGGGCAAAGATGCTCGACACCAACAATCCGGTCGAATTTAAACGCGCCAAACGGATCGCCGCCTTCGCCTGCGAAAAGCTGGAACAATTCGCCGGCCTTTCCGCGACCGCGCAGGAATCCGTTGAGTCCGCGCGCCGGCATGATGGGCGGCAATGGGATTATCCCTACGGCTGGGCGCCGCACCAGATGCTCGCGTGGCAGGGTTTGAAGAATTACGGCTGGACGCCGACGCCGGACGGCTGGCCTATCGCTGGCTTTATTGCCATCGCAAAAAACGCGCACGATTACAACGGCGTGATCCCGGAAAAATACAACGTCGTCACCGGCTCGCACGACGTGTTCGTGGAATACGGCAACGTCGGCACGAAATTTTCCTACATCGCGCCGGAAGGTTTCGGCTGGATGAATCGCTCGTTCGAGGTCGGCCTAAATTTTCTTTCACCCGCAACAAATGACGGAACTGCGGGAATTAAAGTCGCCTGCCGCTAAGATGAATCTGTTTGCCTGGGACTGGCTGTTTTCATGGGGAGTGGATGGAGCCAGCTGCCGGGATTGAACCGGCGACCGACGGTTTACAAATACGTTACCGGCACTTCACGACGACGACGCGAACACGCACGAACGCCTCGTGAATACAACGCGAATCAATGATTTCAACGGTTTTGTGAATCTGTCGTTTTCGTGCGCAGTTACGCAGCCTAGCTGTTGCAAAGTTGTTGCAAAAAACGAGCGCCCATGGGTGCCGTCAAGAAAATCAAAGAACCGGCTCGTGACGGCCGGCGATTCGCCGCGGTGTTCGCTCGCATTCGACCCCGGAGGCGTGCTTTTTCCTGCGAACGCGTCAACGTGCATGTTTTGACCCCCGGCGCGACGTGGCGAGTTTTACGAGGCTCGCCTGTTGGATTCACCCTGACGCCGACGCACGAGAGTTATCCCAAACAGGCCGATGGCCAGTAAGCTCAAAGTCGAAGGCTCCGGCACAGGCAAAGATTGGTTTTGAAAAGCCATCGATTCTGGATTTGTTCCAGTAGCAAACGTGCTTCGCCCGCCATTGGGCGCATACTCATAAATTGCACCATCCCCTGTTTGCCCGTTGGCGGTAAAATCTCCCACGAACAGGCTTCCCGCGCTGTTAAACGCAAGACCGTCAGGCGCATTCAAGCCTGTGGCAAAGATGCTTTTTGTGCCAGCGGGCGTGAATTCATAAATGATGCCCGACCCTAGCGGGGGGCTGCTGCTATCGTTGTCAACCGCAACAAAGAGGTTGCCAGCCCCGTCGAACGCAAGCGCGCTAATGAAATCTACGCCGGGGGAGTATAGCCCGGCGACAAACGTGCTTCGGCTCCCATTTGGATTGAATGCATAGATGTTTCCGCTTCCGCTGTCCCCAACGAACAAATTGCCTGCCTTATCAAAGGCTAGTGCTTCTGGAAAATTCAAACCGGACGAAGCGAAAATGCTTTGCGCCCCCGTCGGCGTAAATTCGTAGATGTTACCGTTTCCAGTGCCATTCCACAGCCAACCAGCCACAAACAGGTTGCCCGCCGCGTTAAAAGCTAGTCCATGAGGGTCAGACAAACCGGAGGCAAAGGGGCTCTCCACTCCGCCAGGCGCGAGTTCATAAATGTTGCCGTTTCCCGTACAACCCACAAAAAGATTGCCCGTGTTGTTAAATGCCAAGCCGTCAGGAATATTCAAACCGGAGGCAAAGGTGCTTTGCGACCCGCTTGGCGTGAATTCCATGATGCTGCCAGTGTCCGGATCGGCCACAAATAAATTCTGCGACTGGGCGCCACAGGCAATTAGCAGGATTGCTCCAGCGCAGACCACTCCGAATGAATGACACGCGGCCCGAATGGAGGAATTGAACTTCATCGGGGCATTCAAGCCCAACCTAGTCGCGATTGAGATTGAGAGATTCGTTGTCATGGTGTGCTCCTGCTTCTTGGAATTTTATATGGGTTAATTGTTCTGCACGAGATGGCAGAGCACTGGCTTTAGGTCTGTTGCCTCTGAACCTTTCACTACGCGTACAACCGGTGCAACTAACTTGCGAAACGCCACATCTGAGCGCGCCCAAGCAATCAAAGCTCGCCTGGCTCTAAGGTGCAATCGCATCGAGAGGCGTGATGGCTCCAATCACTTGGTGCGCGGCGGCAGTCAGGGCTTGGGCCAGGTCCGGGTCGGTCGGCGCGACTTGCGCCCTCACCTTGTTCTGGAAGGCAGCCAACTGATTGGCCGCCGCGATGGCATTGCCCCGCTGGAGTGACGCCAGCGCCGCTTCCAAGGTCGCCAGCAACGGTTGCTGGATGCCGTAAACCCGGATTCATTCACCAAGCCGATCAACCGCTCGACGAGCAGTGCCGGGGTCCAAAACTCATAGGCGCCCATGTCCACGGTGCCGCCCACAATGCGCGGGTAACCGTCCAGGTCAGTGGTCGTGGACACATAATCATTGTCACCGGCATTGATGCAGGGGGAGCTGGGTTGCAGGCGCAGGTCGCTCCATCCGTTGGTGTCCACGAAAAGCGGGTCGGCGTCGATGTTTCCGACTCCGCTCGGAGGAAGCGGAATTGTGCAACAGTAATTCAAGGTGCTTGAAGCGTCATAATTGCCAGTATTGGTGTCCGAGTTGTAAAAAAGGATGCAATTGTAGAGCGTGCTCGAATAAGCCCCGCCGACGACGTCCGCCGAGTTGCCAGTCAGCGTGCAGTTGTAGAGCGTGCACTCAATAGCCCCGCCACCTTCGCCTGGAAAGTCAGAGTCATCGGAATAAGCAGAGTTGCCCGTGAGTGTGCAGCCATAGAGCGTGCACTCACTAGCCCCGCCGCCAGTAAAACCAGTGCTGTTACTCGTGACCAAACAATTGTTAAGTGTGCAGAAAAAGGCCCCGCCCCCCCAAGCATACCCACTGTTATCCGTGACCGTGCAGTCGTTTAGTATGCTTTCATAAGCCCCACCGCCGCCTTCGGCGCCGTTATTGGTCAAAATGCAGTTATTGAGCGTGCTATAGCTGGCCCCGCCACCACCGCCATCAGTAGAGTTATTCTCTAGCGTGCAGTTGTTGAGCGTGCAATCCGAGACACCGCCACCAGTATCAGCATAATTACGCGTGAGCACGCAGTTGTATAGCGTGCAATCGGCAGCCCCGCCGCCGTCCTCCCAACTGGCGGAGTTTATGTCCAACAAGCAGTCGTTTAGAGTGCAGCCATAAGCCCCGCCACCTGTACCATAACCAGCGTTACCCGTCAGAGAACAATTGAACAGAGTGCAGTCATAAGCCCCGCCGCCGCGCTGTTCATCACGGTTATTGCTGAGGGTGCAGTTGTTTAGCCTGGAATAGGCGGCCCCACCGCCCAAAACACCACTGTTATCCGTGAGCGTGCAGTTGACCAGCGTGCCTCCATAGGCGCCGCCGCCGGAGCCGTAAACGTACATTCCACTGTTGGTGACAATCCAAAATTCGGCAACGTTGCCGGTGATTACACAGTTGGATACTGTGGCGGTGATTGATTCACACCACACCCCGCCTCCTTCAGGCCTTTTGGGGTCGGATACAATGTTCGCGGACCCATACTCTAGTGTAAAACCGTTAAGCGTAGCGCCAGAGGCCAGATAAACGCAACGCACCCCATCATCTCCAGGCATCACTACGCCCCCGTCAATCACCGTCACGTTCGGGCCATTGACGCTCTGAACCGTCACAGCTTTGTTCACAACCACACGATTGGTCACAGCGGAGTTCGTCGCTGTCTCGCCCCCGGTATCATAAACACCGTCGTTCACGAGGATTTGGTCCCCGACACTGGCGGCGTCAATCGCGTCCTGAATATTTGTCGCAGCGGTGCTCCAAGCGGAATAGGGCGGGACGGGATTTGTGCTGTTCAGGTTCACGTAGAGTGTCGAGCCGGAAACAGAGGAAAGAACCAACGCCGAAAACATTGCGACCCACAAGCATTTCTGCGGTTTCATAATGCCTTTGCCTGACTGTAGCGATTCTAATTAGAGCATTCCCCTAATGCAATCAGAATCGGACGAGGCAAATCGAGTTCTGCCTGGCTGCCGGCTGCCCCTTGAGATTTGGGTTGAGCGATGAAATTTGAGAGTCCAGATTACCGAGTCACAATCCACCACGGCATGTTGAACTAGACTTTCGATTATGAGCATAAAGGCAAATCCGGCAGACATGGCGATTCATGCGGCAGTACACTTTTATGACTTAGCAGTCCCGTTCATCAAGGAACTGCCTGATAACCCTGAGAAGCGAGATGATTTTCTTAACCAACCGAGGAATATCGGCAGATTGATTGCTGTCGCAACAAATCTTTCTTTTGCAATCGAGTTGTTGCTGAAGGGCTTGGCGATAAAGACAAAAGGCAAAGCGATAAACAAACATCAATTGATTGAATTGTTCAACGACATACCCAAGTGGGTTCAGGACGAGATTGATGCGCGCTATCGCTACCGATTCGCTCGCAGGAACATGGCGACCTTTCATCCAATAAGCATCGTGGTTTCTAAAGACCCCCTTTTGCCTGGCGACCTTCGAAAGAAAATGCACATATTGACGGGAACGGACGAGGAGGACGTCCGGAAGCTTTTAAGGCGGGAGAGAGATGCTTTCCAAACGTGGCGGTACGTCTATGAGGAAATCCCGGCAACCGATTGCACCGCGGTTACGGTGCACTTATGGCATTTGGCCTTTCTCGTAAAGGCTATCAATGATGTATTGACGCTGCCAGAAAAGCGGCCTTGACCGCTCAATGTTCTGACACCTTCACGTAACTCAAACCAGAATTCGTCCGCGCCTTGACCTTGAGGCGACACGCAACTCGTCTTGTTCCGGTATCTCGACGACACGGGCAGGCGGCCCGGCGCCCTCCGAGGACAACATCGCGAATGCCCCGGCAACGGCGTCCAGTAGCATGCGTTTGTGTGTTTAAGTGGAGCCAGCTGCCGGGATTGAACCGGCGACCGACGGTTTACAAAACCGTTGCTCTACCGCTGAGCTAAGCTGGCGCCAACCTCATTTATTACGCGGCTGGCGCCGATTTGGCAAGTCAACGCGTAATGGCCTCTTTTTGGAGGGACGAGCTCTGCGAGTACCAAAAATCGAGGGAGATCAGGGACTCGTATAACTCGTCCCTCCGAATTAAGACATTGCCAGTCAACGCGCGAGGGCCACCAGATAACGTTGGAAGCGGGTGGCGTCGTCCTTCTGGCCCAGTTCGAGATAAATCTGGTGCAGATTGCTGCAGATCCGCAAAAAAATCCGGCGCGGGCTGAGCGGCGCGAGGTATTCCTCGCGCAAATCATAGTTGCCACGCACCAGATAGTGGACGCAGTCCGCCTTGGTCAGCAGGCGGCCGCGATTGAAAACGTCCACGTAGATTTCGCCGCCGGCAGATTGGTGGCGGCAAATAAAGTGTCCCGGCAGGCCGATGCCGGTCACCGGCAGCTGTAACCGCCGTACCAGCAGCATATAAAACAGGCAAAGCGTGATCGGATTGCCCGTCCGCCGGTCGAGGACGCGATTCAAGTAGCTGTTGTCCGGTTCGTAATAATTTTTCTCATTCCCCTTGAAGCCGAGTTCATCAAAAAGGTACTCGTTGATTTTTGCCAACATCGTATTGACCCGTCCGTGGCGGTCCACGCGTTCGCGCAACGCGTGGGCATAGCCATCGAGCATGGCCTGATACGCTTCCACGTTGATTTCCGGGAATTGCGTCTGCGCCAGCGACCAGGCGGCGGCTTCCAGATCGAATTCCTCTCCGTGATTCAGGCAAAAAGTGAGAAAATGATTGTCGCTCGTCTGCTGGTCGACGTGTCGCAGGATTTCCTGGACGCGTTTGCGCAACAACGGGTCGTCGCTGAGGGCGTAGGGTCGCAACCATTCACCGGCGGCGTTGCCTTCGGCCAGGATTTGCTCGCGGACGGCCTGGTAAACCTCCGCGTTTTCGTCACCCAACAGGTTGAGCAAGGCGGCCCGGCGTTCCGGTGTCGCCGCCTTCGAATCACCCTTCTGGATTTTGGAAGACATCTGGTGTTGCTGGCAGTGAACCAAAAGTGCAGGACCAGTCAATAAAAACTGACGCCGGGTACATCCCAAATTGGCTCGGAGTTCCGCCTTCAGGCGGCTCGAACCGCGTAAACGCGGAACTCCAAACTTCAAATCAAGATCCTGCCGGGTGTTGCCTCCCGGGCTGGTATCGGAACACGATCTTAAGCCATGACCTTGCGGGCCAACGCCACCGCACCCGAAGCCGTCTCGGTGTAACCGTCTGCACCGATTTCCTCGGCGTATTGCCGCGTAATCGGCGAGCCGCCGATAATCACTTTGACCTGTTCGCGCACACCGGCCTGTTTCAGGGCGTCGATGGTGGTTTTCATGGCCGGCATGGTGGTGGTGAGCAGAGCCGACATGGCAACGATATTTGGTTTTTTCTCTTTGATTTTCTGAACAAATTGTCCCGGGGGCACATTGACGCCGAGGTCCACCACTTCAAAACCGGCGCCTTCCAGCATGGCAATGACCAGGTTTTTACCGACGTCGTGCAGGTCACCAATCACCGTCCCGATGACGACGCATCCGGATGGGCTGGCGCTCTGGTTTTTGAGCAGCGGACGGATGGGTTCGAGCGCGCTTTTCATGGCGCGAGCGGCCAGCAATAGTTCGGGCACGAAGTAGTCGCGGCATTCAAAGCGCCGCCCCACTTCGGCCATGCCGCGCATCATGTGGTCCTGCACCAGCTTCATGGGGTCCATGCCGGCCGCCAATGCTTTCTCGGTGGCGGCCCGGGCGTCTTTGGCATTCCCGGTCAGGATGGATTCATACAGCAATTGTTGGTCGTCCATAGGCTTGACAGTGAGCTAACGCGATGTTGGTTCAATATGAATAAACCTTATAGGTTTGCTGGCGGCCAACCGCCGCTTGGTTTTAATGCGCTGTTTTTTGGCGCTTACAATTCGTAATCAGCGGCGACGAATTTGGTCGTATCCACCGTGCCCATCATCTCGTCGATGAACTGGCTTTCCCCGGCCGGCAGGGCTTCGAGGGTTTTTTGCATCCGGTCCAGCCACGGCAGTTCGCGTTTGTGAATTTTGACCCGCCCCTCCTTTTGGGCCTCGCGTAATAATTGGACGGCTAATAAGCCGGCGGCCTTGCCTGCGTTATAGTGGTCGGGTGCGCTCACGATGGCCCGGGCAATGGCCACGGAACTTTCCGGGGTCAGGATGTAAGCCTGCGCATCGAGCGCAGCGTCGGATGCCACCAGCCATTTGCGATATTGCAAGGCGGCGTCGCGGCCGTCCGCCAGCGCCTGGTTCATCATGCGACAATCGTAAATGAGTTGCTCGACATAAACGGTCGGCGCCATGCCGCCCAGCAATTTGATGTTCTGCACGGATTCATTGCTCCACGTATCACACGCGGCGGCGGCAATATTCCCCAACGGACTTAAGTGAGCGCAGGCGGCGGTCTTGCCTTCCATGGCCATCGGAAAACCGGTGATGGCCTTTAAAATCACGTTTTCGTAACCGCAATCCTTGCCCGGCCCGACACATCCACATTCGTAGCCCACCAATGTCCGCACGGCGCTGATGGCGCGCACCACGGCCGCGAACACGCGCGGAATCATCTGTTGTTCGGCCAGGACCATGGCCGTATTGCCGAAGCCACAGGCGGTGTCGCCGGCGCAATGGACGCCGCGTTTATTCGCGATGCGCTGGAGTTCGGTCCAGAGAAACCGCATGTCACGCACGCCCATGACACACAGGCCGAACATGACTCCGCGAAGATCACCCATCATC
This sequence comes from uncultured Verrucomicrobiae bacterium, assembly GCA_963708525.1. Taxonomy (GTDB): domain Bacteria; phylum Verrucomicrobiota; class Verrucomicrobiia; order Limisphaerales; family UBA11358; genus UBA11358. Next base: position 8,141 of record CAVPTH010000028.1, read on the forward strand.
AGGGCTTCGTCGTGGACTTCCTTGCCGCCCACCGATTCGATGCTCAACAACTCGGCCCCGGCGGCGGCACAGCCGTCGAACGTGGCCAGCATCGCTTCCCACAGCGGCCCGCTGCGCATACGCGGCGGGCGTTCCATTTCACGGGTGTCGTTCGGCGTGATGCGCAAAACGCTTTTGAGACCGTGCCGTGTGTGCGCTTCCGCCATGCCTTCGAGCAGGATGCGGGACAGTTCGATGCCCCAGGCCGGATGCTCGGTCATCGGCGGCAAGGTTTCAAATTCGATGACAATTCCCGGTGCCTCCAGTTCCGCGGCGCGCGTCAGGGCGTTTTGAATGATACCCTGGTATTGCTCACGTACTTCCGGCATGGTGGATTCGTCCACGAACATGGGCGGCAGCGTGAAATTCAATTCGGGATAGACGAGGCCACCGCCCAGGTTCATACCGGACCGGGTCATCAAGGGTTTGGGGGCGAAGCCGAAACGCAGGTCGGCAGGATCGTGGATGGCCAGTTTGTCAAAACGGTTCATACGCGTGGTCGGTTCCGAAAACGGAACGCAAGTTTAAACCGCACACGGTATCAGAACCGCTTCGGTCATGCCATGAACGATTTTTTTATCAGCGGGGACGATGGTCGCCAGCACACCGCCTAATTGAGGACGCGCCGCGTCGCCTTCACCGGCGACAAAGTAATAGGGACACAATCGTACGCGGCCTTTCATGGGCACGACGGCGTTCTGTCCGAAATCGTACCAGTTGGCTTCGACCGTTTTTGGTTTGTCATAACGTTGCAATACGAACGGTGAGGTGGAATAGCTGGCCACGGCCCGGTCCACTGCCGCCGCCCAGTCTTCCTGCGATAGATCGCTGCCGAGATAGACTCCGCGTGCGCCCCAGGCGTGCTCGGAAAAACCTGACACCTTCAGAATCAAATCCCGTTCCCGCTGGGAAAGTGTCTTGAGCTGCCGCCAATCGGTGAGATTCAATTCAGGAATGGCGGCGTGCGGCGGCAGCGGCGTCGGATCCACCAGCCAGGTGTAGGGAACGGACCGTTTCAAGCGGTTAAAAAAAGCTTCACCCAGTTCCTGTCGCCAGAAATCGCGCAGGTTTCGGTTCCACAGCAAGGCAAAAAGCATTTTCTCCTCAAATAACGGTTTGGGCGGCGGGGTCAGCCGGATTCGCTTTTCTGCGGCCAGTTCAAAAATCCGTTTTGCATCCGGCACGTTGGCCAGGTCGAACAGTTCGAAGAAGCGGTAAACGGCGTCGCCGTCGGCGAAGCCGTCGAATTTTGAATTTTGAATTTTGAATTTTGAATTTCCGAATTGAGCGGCCATCCACTCCATTTCCGGCCGATACGTCGCGGCTTCCTCGGATACGATGACATGGACCTGTTTGGCATCGCCAAAAATGGATTCAAACCCGCGCAATCATTCCATCCGCGCCGCCCAGGATTTCGGATTCGGATTCTGCGCGCTGGCCATCCCGCCATCCGCAATCTGCAATCCGCAATAGGTCTTATTGAGCCACGCCGTGAGGCCGATGCCGCCGGGTACGGAATCCAGTTCGGTGATGCTGAAGCCGTTTTCCGTCAACAAAATGTCCGGCCGGATGACGCGCGGCACATCGCTCTTGAACGCCGGCGAACGTTGAAGCTCGATCAATTCGGGTGGTTTGCCGCGGTCCAGCAGTTCGGCCACCCAGGCCGGTTGTTTGCCTTCCACGCTGCGCCGATAGAGCAGATTGACCGCGCGATAAAATTGCAACAAGACCCGGCCCAACGAGTCAATTTCCTTCGCCAGTTTTTCATCGAGTGGAAACGGTTCCGGCGAAATCCGCCAATCGAGGCCGGCAAACAGTCCGCCCTCGGGTATTTGTTCCCGAATAAAATATGCGGCCTCGGCTGCAGGTTTTGGTTTGGAGGAAATGGCGTCCACGCTGGACACAGTAAACTTCAATTTGTTCAGCGTCAAAAACAAGAATCGATTACGGTTCGATACGGGTGCATCTTGATACTCATCTTAACGGGGGACTGGAAAGTCCCCGGAATCGAGCTCTGCGGGACTGGAAAGCCTGCGCTACGTAGCGTGGACATTCTTGTCCGCGGGTTCGGGCGACTTTCCAGTCGCCCGATGATTCCGGCACGGACTTCCCGTCCAAGGACAGTGTCAGGATGCACCCGTTCGATATCCTTCTGCCGGGAGCTTGCCCTTAAGGACTGCTGAGTTGGCCACGATAAAACATCTGCGTGGGATTGGTCATGGGCATGAAATAGTCAAACGAATTGCTGGTTAACAGATTGGTGCTGACAGCCGTCCAGTTGACCAGGTCGGGGGACGTTTGCATCAGATAAGTCTGTCCGGCTTGGCCATTGAGCCGGATCTTCAATTGTCCCGGCGGACTGTTATTACCGATTTGCAGATTGAAACTGTTGGTCGCAGGCAAAACAAAGAGCGTAATGCTCTGGGCCGGGAGGAGGTCGCTCAGAACCCGGTTAGTGAGCGCGAGATTGCTCAGATGATTGATCACATTGGCGGAAGTCAACTGCCATCGTTGGACTGTTCCGGCGGCATTGAAGTTCGTAATGTTGGCCGTGATGGGGCTGGCATTGAAGATGTCCTTGTTGATGACCATGAGTGTCAATGCGCCGTCGCTGGCTCGCACGGCTCCGAAAGCCGAGAGAACATCCGGGTTGGGCACTGCAGTTAGAATGCTCGTGTCGCCGAAGAAAGATTTATTACCGTCGTAATTGCGATATAGCTTCATGGCCTTGTAAGTAGGCGAAGTAGTATCGGGCGTGGTCCAGCGCGTGGCCAGATCCAGTCCTTCCCGGCCGAATATGCCAAGAATATCGGCCTGGGCGGTGGCGCCGTTAATATTCGTTTCCGCGCCCCAATTGTATTCGGTGATGCCAATCTTCGTACCGGGATAATTGGTTGCCACCCAGCTTTTCATCCGGGGAATCAGCATGATGACCTTGTTGATCCAACTGGGATCAACGTAATTGCTGTCCCAAAACACGCGGGTGGACTGGTTCCGCAACAGCGCCGTGGCCGGGGAGCTATCGTTGCCGCTGACGTTGCCCTCCTGGGGATAACAATGAAGGGTGAAGTAATCGAGCAAGCCGATAGCCGGTGCTCAGGTCGTGCTGGTGAATCTGATTCAGCAGCCACGGCATGTAATCCCACCCGCCGTTGGCCGCGCGATCCGTGTAACCCGGATTCTGCTGGTCGTAACCGCTGTACAGGTAACCATTCCAACCCCATTCCTCCGGCCCACAGACGAGCGCGTTGGGATCGTTGGATTTCACCATGCTGGCATAAATGAAAAAGTCATCGCGAATTTCCTGCATCGTCGGCCCGACCGGGTGAATGTCCTGGTGCGTTCCTTGCCAGATGCTTTCTTCGTTATCCATGATGTAATAACGCACGCCGCCGTTGGTGGAGGGACCCCACTGACCCAACAGATGCTGCACGAAACCCTGTTGAAAATCGGAATTGGTCGGGAAGTTGGCATCGTTGGGATCATTCCAGGTGATATGGGTGTTGTTGGTGATGCTGATGCCGTTGCCGGCGTCCGGAAACCATTGCCAATCGTTCCCGGTTTGCGGGCCGTACTTGTTCGTGGAATAACTGCTGAGCCGGGCGCGCCCGGGCCCCAGCTTGGGCATCCAGCCGATCATCGGAATCGTAATCATTGCCTGTGCGCCGCCATTTTTGCTGTCAGCGACGAACGTATCCGCCGACGCCCCCGGAGTGGCGTTCCCGTCATCGAGGCTTTCGAAATACCAGTCTGCGGCCCGGTTGTGCGCATTGAGCTGCCAGTTGTAACGCGTCTCGGCATTTCCGCCGGAGCGGTTCATGGTGAAATTCAAGTCCGCAAGCTGATTCGACGTCGCGAACGCCGTGCCATAAATCATGGGGTTGATCGCATGGCGGTTGGCCAAGGCGTCGATCGTAATGGAAATCGTTGCATTGGTACCGACCGTGAATGCATTAGTCCCCAGGGAAATATCATCCACGTAAAACGTCGGCTGCACCGAACCCATCCGATCCTGAATCCAAAAACCATCCATTTGATTGGTGATTCCCAGGGTGACCAGCGGGATCGAAAATTGTTGCCACGTGTTCGCCACCAGAATTGGCAGATTGGTAACCCCTTGACTGCTTCCGTAAGCATGCCCCTGGACTTTTAACTGTTGCCCGCCAGTCGCCCCGCCATTAATCCAGAACGTCAGATTCGTGTACAGACTGGCATCGAAAGCTCCATGCGCGATATAAATCGCTTGAGCCAGCTGCTGTCTGTAATAGTGACGCTGATGGACTTGGAACCGGAATGAACCGGCGAAGTGTTGTTGTAATTGATGGATGCCCAGCCCCAATCCATCCAGCCATTTTCCAGCGCATCGTCGTAAACAATTTGGTCGGCACGCAACACCAGTGGAGACAGAAACGCCCAGACGAGCAGCCAACACAACCCTTTGCCGGCGGAACGGCACTTCTTAAATTGATTTCGCATACGGAATCACATCAAATTACACTAGAAATCGTGTCTTGGCTTGTAATGAATAATGGGGACAGCTTCGATGGGCTGCGCGGTTGCTTCGACGGATTAGCCTCGCACCTGTCCGGTACCGAAGCCGATCCACTTGTAGCTGGTCAATTCCTCCAGGCCCATCGGGCCGCGCGCGCCGATTTTGTCGGTGCTGATGCCGATTTCCGCGCCCATGCCGAATTCGCCGCCGTCGGTGAACCGCGTCGAGGCGTTCCAATAAACCGTCGCCGAATCCACTTCGTTCAGGAATTGTTTCGCGTGCGCCTCGTTCTTCGTGACAATGCTGTCCGAGTGCGCCGAGCCGTAGTAATTGATGTGATCGATCGCCTGCCTTCACGCCATCCACCACGCGCACGTTCAGGATGTAATCGTTATATTCGGTGAACCAATCCTGTTCCGTCGCCCGTTTGATGGCGGATTTGGTGTTGTGCATCGAGCATTTCAAAATGGCTTCGGCATCAGAATCGGCCCTTAACTCCACTCTCTTTTCGCTGAGTCGCTGCCCAACCACCGGTAAAAACTGCGCCGCGATGGTTTTGTCCACCAGCAACGTCTCCATGGCGTTGCAAACGGCGGGGCGCTGGACCTTCGCGTTCATGGCAATGTCTTCCGCCATCTTCAAATCGGCGTCGGCGTCCACAAAAACATGGCAGACGCCTTTGTAATGTTTGATGACCGGCACCTTGGAGCACTCGGCCACGGCGCGAATCAAGCCTTCGCCGCCGCGCGGCATGCACAGGTCAATGTATTGCGTCAATGACAGCAGCGCTGGTATCGCCTCGCGGTCGGTCACCGGCACAACCTGAATCGCGTGTTCGGGAAAATGCGGCGAGCGTTTTCCGGCCGGCCTCAATCATCGTTTTGGCGATGAGTTGGTTCGAATGCATCGCTTCCTTGCCGCCGCGCAGAATCGTGGCATTGCCGGATTTGAAACACAGGCTCGCGGCGTCCGCCGTCACGTTGGGACGCGATTCGTAAATGATGACCACGACGCCGATGGGCGTGGAAATCTTTTGGAGCTTCAAACCGTTGGGCCGGACGCGTTCATCCAGGATCCGGCCGACCGGGTCCGGGAGCGCCGCGACTTCGCGCAAGCCTTTGGCCATGGCTGCGATGCGTTTGTCATCGAGCTTGAGCCGGTCGAGCATGGCGGAGGAAAGGCCCAGTTTCGCCGCCGACTTCCATGTCCAGCGCGTTGGCTTCCTTCAGCGCGGCGGAATTTTTTTCCAGCGCCTCAGCCATCGCCAGCAGACAATTGTTCTTCTCGCGGGTGGTGAGCTTCGCGAGTTCGCGCGACGCCATTTTGGCCTGTTTGGCCAGTTGCGTCATTTGTTCGGTTAAATGCATAGCCGCTGAAAGTCAGGCCCAATAAGTTAATTGAATCAGTCCGGATGTCAAAACGCCACGCAGTCGGGTAGCGGGTAAATTTGAAGGTTTTGAAGGTAGGGATGGCTCGTCCACCCTCCGCAGTACTGCTACGGAGGAAGGGCCGAGCCGTCCGGACGCGTCGGCGACGCGTCCCTACCAATGAAAGTGACCCACTACCCGAAGTCGCAAGTCACGTGGGTCAATGTTCGGAAATCCAGACCAGCGTACCGCCGGGGAGCCAATCGAAGAGCGGAATCAATTCCGCGTCCGCCAAATGAATACACCCGCAGGAACTTGGTTTGCCGATGCTTATCTGGTCGGCGGTGCCATGGATGTAGATATAGCGCGCGTGTGAATCCACGTTGCCGCCGCGATTGAATCCGGGTTCCAATCCCTCCAGCCACAGGATGCGCGTGGTGATTTTGGCGTCCGGCAGGCCTTTCCAGGTGTAACCGATCGGCTGGCGACCCTTGAAAACCGTTCCAGCAGGCCAGCCGCCGCCGATTTTTTCAACAATGCGATGCAATCCCAATGGCGTACAATTCGAGCCTTGCATCTGGCCGATACCAAACCGAGACGTCGAACAACGCATTCTGCCATTAAGCCGCCAGAACCCCGGTTTTCTTTCGACCAGTGAAACGGTTTGTTGAGCAATGCTTGCCAGCAAAACGTATCGCGTCGCCGGAACGCCGACCTGGTGGTTTTTGCGAAGACAATCGGTCAACAAACGTGAAGAATTTCCCGGCATGAAGGATTATTTCAATTTCTTCACCAGGATCTTGGAGTTCCTTCCGCTCTGCTCGTATTTCTCGCGGCGGGCAGGCGGGAGGTCTTCGGGCGTGCCTTCGACAAAACCGCCTTTGGATTGGAAGTAAGTGAACGCCTGGGTCGAGAGCGTCAGCAATTCGTTCAATCCGGTTTCGCGCGCCTTGTTTTCGATGAACTGGATCAGTTTGCGCCCGATGCCCTGGTTTTCATGGGACGAACTGACGTACAAGCACGCCAGTTCACCCTTCTTCTGTTCCGGATAAACATGCAATGCCACGCACGCGACCGGGTTTTTATCGATTTCGAAGATGGAATAGTCGCCGAGATTTTTTTCAATGGCACCCTTGCTGCGTTTGACCAGTTCTTCTGATTCGACGGCGGCCTTGGTCAGCAATTGAATTGCGCGCACATCCTTTTTCCGCGCCGGCCGGATTTGCTGGTATTCGTTGGCATAAATGAGCGTGCCGATACCGTCGTTGGAAAACACTTCCGCGAGCAGCCCCTCGTCCACCTTGCCGTTGATGATATGGACGCGTGGGACGCCGGCTTTGCAGGCCAGGGCGGCGTGCTGCGCCTTCGACAGGATTTCGGGTGCGAACCCGGCGCTGTTTTGATGCAGCAGATTTTGCAATTCGGACACGAGCATCTGCCGGATGAGCTGGTGGTTGTAGCGCAACCCGTCCTGGGCCGTAATGAAAATGAGTTTAATGGCCTTGAGGGCTTCGGCCACGGCCACCGCCACACCGTCCGAATTCACACGGTACGTCTTGCCGTCACCATCGAAACCGAGCGGCGGAATGACAGGGACGACGTCCTGTGCCAGCAGCGTCTGCAACAGCGCAGCGTCCACACGCTCGACCTTGCCGGTGAACAAATGGTCCACGCCCTGGAGAATGCCCATCGGATGGGCGATGATGACGTTCGTGCTGGCGGCGCGCAGGTCGTTGGCCGAAAGGCCCTCGAGGATTTCATGCGTGAGCCGGTTGGCGGCGGTCAGTGCGAGCTGGAGCGTGCCGGCGTCTGTGATACCGGAGCCATCGAGGTTGGACGGCTGAATTTTCTGTTCTTCGCCGAGTACTTTGATTTGCGCCGACGCACCGTGCACGAGCACTACCCGGATGTTCAGCGATCGCAACACGGCCACGTCCAGCAGCAGCGTGGCAAAATTTTCGTCGGTGACAATGGCGCCATCCACGGCCAGGATGAACGTCTTGTCGCGAAATTGCGGAATGTATTGCAGGATGCCCCGCAGGTCGGTTGGTTTCACGTTTGGTTAATCATTCAATCAACAACGCCAAACAAGTATTCGGTTTTCGCCGGGATTCAAACAATTATTTCCGGTCCAAAACGCATTTTCGCACCTCCGCTCAACCGAGGTGGAGAAAAGGGCCGAAATTATAATGGCCCGGCCCGTGGCTATGGTTTAGAACAACCGTATGCAACTCCAGATGCCATTTATCACGCCGGTAGTGATTGTGGTGGTTCTGGTTGTCATCGTCGTCAGCGTCATTTACGGCTGGATTCAGGCGCAGAAACGGCTGGAGGGGCTGAACGAACTGGCGTTGCGACTCGGTTTGAATTTCAGTGCAGCGGAAAATTACGAATTGGCAGAGCGTTACAGCTTTCTGAAACAACTGGCTCAGGGCGAAAACCGCTACGCCCGCAATGTTCTTTCCGGAACCTATCAACAAAACCAGGTACTGGTATTTGATTATCATTACGAGACGCATACGACCGATTCCAAAGGTCATCGGCAGACCCAGGACCACTGGTTTTCCTTTTTCATCCTGACATTGCCGATGGTTTTTCCCGATTTGACCATCCGCCACGAAAATTTCTTCACCAAAATTGCCGAAGTCTTCGGCTACCAGGATATCAATTTTGAGTCGGCCGAATTCTCGAAGGCGTTCAACGTGCGGTCGCCGGACAAAAAATTCGCTTACGACGTCTGCAACGCGAAGATGATGGAATACCTGCTGGCCAATCGCGACCTGAGTGTTGAAATCGAAAGCAATGTGCTCGCGCTGGCCTTCAATACGCGCCTGTCCGTGGAACAGATTGAAGCCAATTTACAGCGGTTGGTGGAAATCCGTTCGCGGTTGCCGGAATATCTATTTACAAACGTATGAGTCCACAAACTCTCACGCTCATTATTTGCGCCGTCATCATTTTGGTGCCGTGCCTTTACGTGCTCGTGCAATACAACGCGCTCGTCGCTCTCCGGAATTATATCCGCGAATCGTGGAGCGACGTGGATGTGGAGCTGAAACGTCGCTACGACCTCATCCCGAACCTGGTGAACGTGGTCAAAGGTTATGCCACCCACGAACGAGGAACCTTGGAGCGGGTGACAGAACTCCGTAACCGCTGCGCCGCCAACAACGGCGCGGTGGCCGACCAGTCCCGTGACGAAGTACAGCTCGTGGACGCGCTAAAACAATTGCTCGTGGTGGTGGAAAATTATCCGCAACTCAAAGCCGACCAGAATTTTCTCAAGCTGCAAACGGAACTCGTCAACACGGAGGACCGGATCCAGGCCGCGCGCCGGTTTTACAACGGCAATGTGCGGGATTATCGTAACAAATGCGAAACCTTTCCCAGCAACCTCGTGGCGAAGACGTTCGGCTTCAAGTCTGAGGGAGATTTCTTCAGCGTGCCGCCGTCGGTCCGGGACGTGCCGAACGTGGATTTCGCGACGTCGTAACGGGAGATTATTGGTAGGGTCGCTCGCCGAGGCGACCGGCGGAACTTTCTTCTCCCTTCGCGCGGACTGCTCGGCGAGCCGTCCCTACCGTTTTGCCAGCTTCAACGCGCTGAGGCAGCGTTCATTCTCTTGCGGCGTGCCGATGGAAATGCGGATCCATTCCGGCAGTTGATAGCCGCCCATCGGACGTACAATCACACCCTGCTTTTGCATAGCATCAAAAATCCGCTGCCCGTCGCCGACACGGACCAGGATGAAATTGGCGAAGGACGGGACATATTCGAGTTTCAAATCCCGGAGCGCGCGTTTGAAGAATTCCAGCCCGGCAAAATTGTTTATGCGGGTTTTGCGGACGTGCCCGGTGTCATCCAGCGACGCCAGCGCGGCCACTTGCGCGAGCAGATTGAGGTTGAACGGCTGCCGGATTTTCTCCAGCGAGGTAATGAGCTCTGGATTTCCGATGCCATAGCCGATGCGCAGTCCGGCCAGCCCATAAATCTTCGAGAACGTCCGCATCAAAATCAGGTTCGGCCGCGCGCCCAGACGCACGAGCGATACCAGGTCCAGCGGGTCTTCCAAAAAATCAATGTAGGCCTCGTCCAACACCAGCAACACACCGTCGGGCACTTCGTTGACAAACTGGATGACCTCCTCGCGCGGCGCGAGTGTGCCGGTGGGATTGTTCGGGTTGGCCACGAACACGATGCGGGTACGCGGTGTGATCGCGCGGAGCATCGCCGGTAAATCATGTCCGTAATTTTTCGCCGGTACCGTAATGAGATTCGCTCCGAACAGTGCGGTGACAATGGGATAAACCGCGAAACAATATTGGGAAACGACGACGTCGGGAGTGGCAGTGGCGTCATTGCCACCGAGCAATGCGTGTCCGGTGAATTCAATGATTTCATTCGAGCCATTGCCGAGTATCAAATTGGCCGGTTCGACGCCGAGTTTGGCGGCGAGCTTTTGCTTGAGGTAAAACGCGTTGCCATCGGGATAAAGATTCACACCCGCGAGCGCCTTTTGCATTGCCGCCAGCGCCAGCGGCGACGGGCCGAACGGATTTTCGTTCGACGCGACCTTGATGATGCCTTCGGCGGGCAGGCCGAGTTCGCGGGCCACCTCCTCGATCGGCCGGCCCGGCTGGTACGTTGGTAGCGTCTTGAGAAATGGTGAAAGCGGCAGCATTGAGTTATTAATTTTTAGTTTTAAATTTTGAGTTGTCGGAAGTCGTTTGCGATGTTTTGACTATCGCTGTCAAAATACGGATCAATTCCAAACTCTCATTATCCAATGGCGAAATCCTGGATTCGGGGATGATTTTTGAATCCCGCAACAAGCGCAGCCAGTAATGGGTCTCTCTTGCCTCCTTGGAGGCGATAGACATTTTGGCGATGAAATCCGCGCGGCTCACGCCGGCCAAAGCCTCTTCGACATTCGAACCGATCGCAGTACCTGAACGCAAAATCTGTCCGGCTAGTTCAAATTCCTTTTGTTCCTTCAACCACCGGGCCAGTGTAATCGTCCGCAAGGCGAAAGCATAACTTTTGTCTTTCACGATGCTGGTTTTCATTGATCCAAATGCTGTAACTAAAAATTAAAAACTCAAAACTAAAAATTCTAAAGCGCGTTGATAATTTTCTTCACGTTTACATTCGCCGCGACCAGGTTGCGGATAAGCGAAATTTTTTCCGCGTCGTTCGGCCGCGTTTTGACGGTGAGGTTGTGGACCCGGGAAGCGACCTGATAACTGTCTGCTTTGGCCAGCAGGACCGGAATGGGGAGTGTTTGCAAGGCCTTCAGGATGGCTTCGTTGGGACGCAGGCCGCCGGTCAGAACAATCCCGGCCATCTTGTCCTCGCTCTGCGGCATCGTCGCCGCGCCGGCTGCCAGGAGGATGTCCTCGCGGTCACCGGGCGTGATGAGCAGCACGCCGCGTTTGAAGAACTGCATCGCGTTGTGCGCACCCATGGCGCCGATAATGACGTCGTCCACCATGGTGTTCAACGTTACCGGCGTATTCAGCAGTTCGGCGTGCAATTCCTCGCGGATCAAATCCATGGACGGACTGCCGAGAATGGGTTCAAAAGGCAGGACACCGAGCAGTTCCAGCCCTTTGCGTTTCAAACCGCGCCGGGCGAAATCCGTGACGTAATCCACCTTGTCCGGCAACACCTTGTTGAGCATGACCCCGATGATTTCGACGCCTTCCTTTTCGAACAAGGCCTGGTTGAGCGCAACCTCGTCAATCGGTTTGCCGATGCCACCCTGGCTGACGATGATGACCTTGCAACCGAGGGTTTTGGCCACTTGCGCATTGGACAAATCAAACACGGAACCCACCCCGGCGTGCCCGGAGCCTTCGCACAACACAAAATCCTTTTCCCAGGCGACGCGGTCGAAGGCTTTATGGATTCTTTTGACGAGGACTTCATTGTTCGACGCCTGAAGATACTTACGCGTGAAATCCGGCTCGACGGCAATCGGACTCATGTCCACCAACGGGCAGTTCATCCGGAACACCGCGTCCATCAGCACGGTGTCCTCGTCGATTTTCTGTTCCTCGATTTCAACGAAACGCTGGCCGACGGGCTTGATGTAACCGATGCGCGGGAAATGTTCCTGCAATGCGCCGATCAGTCCGAGCGCCACGGTGGTTTTGCCGTCGTTCTGGCGGGTGGCGGCGATGAAAACGCGCGGAGTTTCGGTGTTCATGAAAGGCAGAAGGCAGAAGGCAGAATGCAGAATGAAAACCCGGACGCTGCCGGAAATAATTCGTGTTTCCGCCTTCTGCCTTCTGCCTTCTTCATTTTCTTTATTCTCCCGGCAAATGCGCGTCGGCGCCCGGGTAAAGCTTTTGGTAATCAATCGCCTGGACACCAACAATCGCGGCGACGCCCAGGATATCGTGCGCGGTCGAACCGCGCGAAACGTCCGCGGCGGGCCGGTTCAAGCCGAGCAAAATCTGGCCATAGGCGTTGGCGTGGCCGACCAGCCGGACGAGTTTGCTGGCAATGTTGCCCGAATTGAGGTCGGGGAAAATCAGCACGTTCGCTTTCCCGGCCACCTTGCTGTCATGCAGCTTGCGTTCGGCGATCTCCGGCACCAGCGCGGCGTCCACCTGCAATTCGCCGTCGAAGTCGGCTTCCAGGAACATCTGTTCGGCCTTGCGCCGGGCCGTGGCCGCCGCCGCCTGGACCTTGCCGACGGACGGATGCGCTGCACTGCCCCGGGTGGAAAAGGACAGGAACGCCACGCGCGGGCGCACGCCGAGCATGTGGCGCGCCAGTTGTGCGGTGGTCACGCCGATATCCGCCAGTTGATCCACTTTGGGATCGGGAATGACGCCGCAGTCTGCCATAAACAACACACCTTCCTCGCCGATCCGTGTGTCTTCGACCTCCATCACCATGCAACTCGACGCCGTGGTGATGTTCGGCGCGGGCTTGATGATTTGAAACAGCGGCCGCAGCAGGCTGCTGGTGATGTGCGACGCGCCGGAAATCACCCCGTCGGCCTGGTGCATTGCCAGCATCATCGTGCCGAAATAATTCGGTTGCAACATGGCCTCGCGCGCTTCCTGTGCCTGCACACCCTTTTCCCGGCGTAAACGGTAAAAGCGATTGGCAAAGTTCTCCAGCTCCTCACTCTGCGACGGATTGATGACCCGAATGCCTTCGAGCGGAAGGTCCAGTCCGTCCGCCAAGGCCTTTATTTTGGCCGGGTCACCGAGCACGATGGGTGCGCCCAGCCGCAGGGCAAAAAACTGCCGGGCTGCCTGCAGAATGCGCGGTTCCTCGCCTTCGGGAAAGACCACCCGTTTCGGATGCCGCTGCAATTTTTCAATGACATTCCCAATAAAACGCATGGCGACAGGTTAGCCGTGAAACCCGAAACTGCAAAATGAATTTCCCGTTTGGATGTGGAAGGCGTTGATTTCTGCTGCGACGAATCAAAAACCGGCGTGGACATCATCCGGATGTCGCCTGCCCCGGACTCGCCATCTGCAATTCCGAGGAACGCAAAGTTTGCCAATGACCTGACTGCTTCAGACGATTTCCATTTCCAGTCTGAATGAAATTTCAATTCAGACTTGCGGAAGACAATCGCTATCCAAGGTTGTCCGCCTGAACAAATCCGACGATTTCATCCACGTTGAAGGCCGCGATCACGGTCTCTCCTTCCCAAAAGAAAATAATTTTGTTGCCATCGCCAACAGTAGCCGTCTCTGCTTTAATCGTCAGGGCGGAGTTTTTTGTAAGCACTCGGTAGGTTTTCATATCAGCTTAACCTTAATTGATTCCGGCCAATACGCAATTCGGGAACCTCATCAACCTTAAAGTGCACCCGGCCTTTCAAAACGGACCAATACCCACCTTTGCCTGCATTGACTTGACGGTCAGCGGTTGCTATGCTTTACAGTTCAATGCTTGAAGCAATTGAGAAACTTCTGATTCTACAGGATCGCGACCGGAAAATCCGCCGCGTCCAACAGGAGTTGGGCCACATCGGCCCGGAACGCGAAACCCTCCGTACCAGGGCGGTTACGGCGCAAACGCACCTGGACGCCGCCAAAAATCGCGTCAAACAAATCGAGTCCGAACGCAAACGGCTTGAACTCGACGTGGAAGGGCAGAAATCGCAGATCGAGAAATATGCCAACCAGCAGCTGCAGACGCGCAAGAATGAGGAATACCGCGCGCTCGCCCATGAAATCGAAATGTGCAAGGAAACCATTGTCAAAATCGAAGACCAGGAGATCGTTCTAATGGAACAGGGCGAAGCGGCGCAAAAGGAGGTTGCCCGCGCGACCCAGGAGGCCGGCGAAGCAAAGAAGCTGATGGATAGCCAGGTGGCGGAACTGGACCAGCGTGAGGCGAATTTGAAGAAGGAGCTCACCGAATTGCAAACCGGACGCACGGAACTGGCGGCGGCGGTGGAGGAAACGGCGCGGGCACGTTACGAGCGGCTGTTCAAGAACCGGGGCGATAACGTCATCGTCGGCGTGAACAATGGCGTCTGCGGTGGTTGTCACATGAAATTGCCTCCGCAGGTTCTCGTCACCTGCCGATCGCAACAGGAAATCGTGGCCTGCTCAAACTGCGGACGGATTTTGTATTACACCCGCGACATGGCGCTGGCCGCAACGGAGTGAACCTGTGACAAGTGACAGGTGGTAATGGCAGGAACTTTTCGCTTGTTCTCCCGCAAATTTTGTAGCCGTGGACGTGAGTCCGCGCACTTTAAATCCAATAAAAGTCAGCGCCGACTGACGTCGGCGGCTACGGTTTCTTGTCACTTGTCACCCGTCACCGGTCACTTTATATTGTGAGTGGTTTTGGAAGGGCGGAGAATCGCTTCCGTCCCGCATTGCGGGACGGGGGAGGAAAGTCCGAACACCAAAGGGCGCGATGCCGCGTAACCTTGTAGCGGCGGTCCCTGACCGTCGCCAAACAAGGATACACGCGGGCGGAAATGAAAGTTTCCGACGGACAGTGCCACAGAAAACAGACAGCCTTCGTCCCGCTCTGCGGGACGGCGGTGATGGTGAAAAGGTGCGGTAAGAGCGCACCGCGCGGAGCGTAAGCGACGCGGCACGGAAAACCCCATCGGGTGCAAGGCCAAATAGGGAATCCCGGAGCGGCCCGCTCCAGTCCCGCCAACGCGGGAGGATTCCGGGTACCGGCTGCTAAGACAAATGATTCTCTCCCCCGAAAGCTTTCGGGGCAGACAGAATTCGGCTTACAGCCCTTCCAAAACCATTTTCAATTTCAGATGGACGATTTTCGATTTGCGAGGTCATCGCAAATCCAGCCGGCGCGCAAATCGAAAAGAGGCAGACCGTTTTCACGATCTTCTGTTTGAAATCATCGGCCTGGATTCCTTTGCCAATTCAGGCCCGGCGGTTTGCCATTTTGTGGTATCGCCTGGGGGGGCGTAGTCTTTTGAAACATGGCAGCCGGGCCCTCATTCCCGGCCCGATCCACGGCGCTGACGGCAACGATGTCCGGCTTGGAATCGGAGAACGTCCGTGTCGTTTGATTCGCCGGCAGGATTTCGGTGGTCCACACACCCTTGACCTGAAATTGCAGGATCCAGAGCCATGCCGGTTCGCCGTCGCCCCTGGCCCAATCGAACCGCAAGCTGCTCCAGCCCGCGCCACTGCTGAGTTTCGGCTTGTTCGGCGGAACGGAATCCAGCCACGGCGACGCGGGCACGAGTGCCGGCTGCAGGTAGGCGGTCCGAACGACCTCGGTTAACGCTCGATTATCAGACAGGCTGCTCAGGTGATAAAAGATTTCGCCGCTTACTCCGGGTTGCTGGCGCGCGATCTGGATCTGCCGCGCGATTTCATCCGGCCTCCATTTTGTGCCCACATTAACGGCATCCAGGCTGGGCCAGAGATGGCGGTGTTTGACGTTCTGATCCGACCACCATTGGAGGAGCACGGGAAAACTTTGTTCCCGCTGGTCCACCGGCCAGTACAACTGCGGTGAGAGATAATCAACCCACCCCTCGGCCAGCCACAAGTGCGAGTCGGCGTAGAGTTTCGCGTAGGTATCGAGTCCCTGGATTTGTTTCGGGTAGCCCGGCCGCCAGATGCCAAACGGGCTGATCCCGAATTTCACCCACGGTTTCAGCGCGTGGATGGACCGATCGACGTTCTGAATGAATTGATTGACGTTGGCCCGCCGCCATTCGTCACGGTTCACCCCGCCGGCCGCCCCATACTTCCGCCAGCTGGTACTGTCGGGAAAATCCAGGTTGCGTCCATCCCCATCCTTCTCCGGATACGGATAAAAATAATCGTCAAATACAATGCCATCCACATCGTATCGCCGGACGACGTCCTGAATGACGCTTTGAACATGTTCGCGCGCGGCGGGCTCGCCGGGATCAAGCCAAAGCAGACTCCCGTAGCGGCGGACGAGTTCGGGATGGGCACGGGACAGATGGTTGAGTGCCGCCGGAGATCTGGCTTGCGCCGGCGGCAGCGAGACACGGAACGGATTGAACCACGCATGCAGTTCCAGGCCGCGCCGGTGGGCTTCCTGAATGGCGAAGGCCAGCGGGTCGTAGAACGGTTGCGGCGCCCGGCCCATCCGGCCGGTGAGAAATTCCGACCACGGCTCAAGGGACGAGGCATAGATAGCGTCGGCCATCGGACGGACCTGTAAAATCACCGCATTCAACTTCAATTGCACGGCATGGTCGAGCAGCGAAGTTAATTCAGATTTTTGCTGCGCGACACTGAGGCCGGGTTGTGACGGCCAATCGAGATTCGCGACGGTGGCCACCCAGGCCCCGCGAAATTCACGGGGTGGGGCCGGCGGGGAGACAGTCGCCGGCACGTACGTTGTGTCGGCCGCGAACAGCATCGCGGGAAGCAACAGGATGAGCGCAGATAATAAGCCGGTTCGAACCATAAGGCGCAAATCAATAAGACGCTTTGGCACGCCGATTGGCAAAGGTTTTTTGAATAAAAACGGCCTTTTATGAGGGGAACTTGACAAACTCCGCCGGCTGTGATTTACTTCGCCCGTTGCAGCCGAAATCCGGCTTCCTTCCTGAGGCCGGATGCGGGAGACCCAAACTCCTCAGCGTAATTGAGGACGGGGCGAACGAAGCCGGGCAACCGGTTTCAAGGCCACTTTCAAGGCCAAGCCCGACAGCTAATCTCGCAGGCATTTGGAAGGGCGAGCCTCTGAACCGCGAAGTCCGCGGCCATCAAGTTCACCCAACTGAAAATTAATTGCGGTGTGCGTTGTGTTCGTAACATGGCGTCGCCGTTGATGAAATCATGTTGGACGTAATCTATATCGGATTGGTTTGTGGAGTTTTCATGGCCTTTTTGCTGTATGCCGTCGGCTGTCAAAAACTCTGACTGAATTTATGGAAAACCTCATTCTCGGAATCATTTGCGTGGCGCTTTGCGTTTATCTGATTGTCGCCATGCTTAAGCCGGAAAAATTTTAACCAACGGCCATGAACGCTCATCCATGGTTGGAACTCGCGGTTTACATCGCGGCGCTCGTGCTCGTCACCAAGCCACTCGGCTTGTATATCAACCGCGTGCTGAATCCCGGCGGCCGCACCTGGCTCGACCCGGTGCTGCGCCCGCTGGAAAAGTTCACCTACCGCGTCCTGCGCGTGGATCCGTCGAAGGAACACGACTGGAAGCAATATGCGTTCGCAATGTTGCTGTTCAGTCTGGTCAGCTGCCTGTTCACCTACGCGATTTTGCGGTTGCAGCAATTTCTGCCGTTCAACCCGCAAAAGCTCGGCGCATTGTCACAGCATCTGGCTTTCAACACCGCCGTCAGCTTCACCACCAACACCAACTGGCAGAGTTATGGCGGTGAATCCACGATGTCGTATTTCTCGCAGATGGTGGCGCTGGCCAGCCAAAACTTTTTTTCCGCCGCAGTCGGCATCGCCATCGCGGCGGCTTTGGTGCGCGGCATCGCTCGGCACACGGCCCAGACCATCGGCAACTTCTGGGTGGACCTGACACGCATCATTTATTATCTGCTCTTGCCCATTTGCCTCGTGCTGGCGCTGTTCTTCGTGTCGCAGGGCATGATTCAAAATTTCAAACCCTACACCGTCGCCAAACTCATTGAGCCGCAGACCGTTTCCGTCCCGAAAACCGACGCGAACGGCAAACCGGTCGTGGATGCCAAGGGCAACCCGGTGATGGAGAACCAAACGCTCGATACGCAGACGATCGTGCAAGGCCCGATGGCGTCGCAAATCGCCATCAAGATGCTCGGTACCAATGGCGGCGGTTACGTGAACGCCAATGCCGCGCATCCATTTGAAAATCCCACGCCGTTCTCAAACTTTTTCCAGATGCTCGCGCTTTTGTGCATCGGCAGCGCGATGACTTACCACTTGGGCCGCGAAACCAAAAATCAAAAGCATGGCTGGACGGTCTGGTCAGCGATGTTTGTCATGTTCCTGGCAGGTGTTCTGTTTTGTTGGTGGGCGGAAGCCAAAGGTAATCCGATTCACCAGCAACTTGGCGTCGCCGTCGTTGATGGCAACATGGAAGGCAAGGAAGTCCGCTTTGGCATTCTGGATTCCGCGTTGTTCGCCACGGTGACGACCGATGCTTCGTGCGGCGCAGTCAATTCCATGCACGATTCCTTCACGCCGTTGGGCGGACTGGTGCCGATGTTCAACATCCAGACCGGCGAAGTGATTTTTGGCGGCGTCGGTGCCGGGCTTTACGGCATGCTTATTTTCGTCATTTTAGCCGTGTTTATTGCCGGACTGATGGTCGGGCGCACGCCGGAATATCTCGGCAAAAAGATCGAGGCTTACGATGTAAAAATGACATTGCTGGCATTCGTTATTCTCGCCTTCATCATCCTGGGCTTTACCGCTTGGGCCTCGGTCAGCAGTTGGGGCACATCCAGCCTGGCGAATGGAGGTCCGCACGGTTTGAGCGAAATGCTCTACGCCTATACTTCGGGCGCGGGCAACAACGGCAGCGCCTTTGCCGGCCTTAATGCCAACACACCGTGGTATGACACAACGCTGGGCATTGACATGCTGCTCGGGCGCTTTGGCATGATTGTGCCGTTGCTCGCGCTGGCCGGTTCGCTCGCGAAGAAGAAAATCATCCCTGCCGGTGCCGGCACATTTCCGGTGACCGGCTTCACCTTTGCCACGCTGCTGGTGGGTACGGTGCTGCTGGTCGGCGCGCTGACCTTTTTGCCTGCGCTCACGCTCGGGCCGATCGTTGAACATTTTCTGATGCTGAAAGGAAACCTGTTTTAAACTATGCAAACGAAAACCGTTTCCGTTTTTGACGCCAGGATTCTTTGGCCCGCCATCGGCGACGCGTTCATCAAACTGAACCCGCGCCTGATGATTAAAAATCCGGTTATGTTCGTGACCATGGTCGGGGCGGCCATCAGCACCGTGGATGTTTTCCGTTCACCCGGCCAGACTGGTTTTGTTCTGCAAATCGCGATTTGGCTTTGGTTCACCGTATTGTTTGCCAATTTTGCCGAAGCCGTCGCCGAAGGCCGTGGCAAGGCGCAGGCCCGGGCGCTCCGCGCGACCCGTACACGGACCAGTGCCAATAAAATCTCCGGCGAGCGGATTCAAGTGGTGGATGCGGACTCATTGCGCAAAGGCGATGTGGTGGTGGTTCGCGCCACGGAAATCATCCCCGCTGATGGCGAGATTATTCTCGGGGCGGCCACCGTGGATGAATCGGCTATAACCGGCGAATCCGCACCCGTTATCCGCGAAGCGGGCGGTGACCGCAGTGCTGTCACCGGTGGTACACGCGTGCTCTCGGACGAAATCAAAGTTCGTGTCACTGCCAATCCCGGCGAAGGTTTTCTGGACCGGATGATTCAACTGGTCGAAGGCGCCAGTCGCCAGAAAACCCCTAACGAAATCGCGCTGACGATTCTGCTTTCCGCGCTTACGGTTGTTTTCTTGCTTGCCGTCGTGACCTTGAAACCGTTCGGCATTTACTCCGGGACCATTTTCTCCAACGCCGTGCTCATTGCGTTGTTGGTTTGCCTGATTCCGACAACCATTGGCGGCCTGTTGAGTGCCATCGGTATTGCCGGCATGGACCGGTTGCTCCAGCGCAACGTGCTCGCCATGAGCGGGCGGGCCGTTGAAGCGGCGGGCGACGTGGATGTTCTATTGCTCGATAAGACCGGAACCATCACCCTGGGCAACCGGCAGGCGGTTGCTTTCCTGCCCGCACCTGGAGTGACCGAGCAAGAACTGGCCGACGCCGCACAACTTGCATCGCTGGCCGATGAGACACCCGAAGGCCGCAGCATCGTCGTGCTCGCGAAAAACTACGGCATCCGCGCGCGGACGATTCACGAATTGCCACACGCGCGATTTGTTCCCTTCACGGCCCAACTGCGCATGAGCGGCGTGGATATTGATGGCAAACAAATCCGCAAAGGTTCGGCGAATGCCGTCCGCCAGTTCACCGGCGGCATGTTTTCCACCGAAGTTGAAAAAATCGTCGAGGGCATTTCACTTTCGGGCGGCACACCGCTCGTGGTTGCGACCAAGGAGCGCGTGCTCGGCGTCGTTCAATTAAAGGACATCGTGAAAGGCGGCCTCGCCGATCGTTTCAAACGTTTTCGCGCAATGGGCATCCGCACCGTAATGATTACCGGCGATAACAAACTGACTGCCGCCGCCATCGCGCAGGAAGCCGGCGTGGACGATTTTCTGGCCGAGGCGAAACCGGAAGACAAACTAGCGCTCATTCGCCAGGAACAACAGGGCGGCCGGATGATTGCGATGATTGGCGACGGCACGAACGACGCGCCCGCGCTCGCACAGGCCGACGTCGGTGTGGCCATGAACACCGGCACCCAGGCTGCCAAGGAAGCCGGTAACATGGTGGACTTGGATTCCAATCCCACCAAGTTACTGGAAATCATCGAAATCGGCAAACAACTGCTCATCACCCGCGGTGCGCTGACGACCTTCAGCATCGCCAACGACGTGGCGAAATACTTCGCCATCATTCCGGCGATGCTGATGGTGACGTTTCCGGTCATTGCACCCCTGAATGTTATGCATCTGCACAGCCCAGACAGCGCGATTTTGAGCGCAGTGATTTTCAATGCGCTCATCATCATTGCGCTGATTCCGCTGGCACTGCGCGGCGTGAAGTTCCGTGCGCTCGGCGCGGTGCAAATTCTACGCATCAACCTGCTGATTTACGGCCTCTGGGGTGTCATCCTGCCGTTTATCGGCATCAAACTCATTGACCTGATCGTCGCCGGTTTACATCTGGCCTAAATCCGAAGGAATTATGAAAACCATTTTCGCTGAATTCGGCCGCTCGTTGTTGGCGACGCTTTTCTTCGCCGTCATTTTGTGCGGATTGTATCCACTCGTCGTTTACGGCGCGGCGCGATTGTTGTTCCCGTATCAGGCCAACGGTAGCCTGCTGGTGGACAAAGCCGGCGCGGTGCGGGGCTCGGCGCTGCTCGCCCAGAATTTTACTGGCGCACAATACTTTCATCCACGCCCGTCGGCGGCGGGAGCGAACGGTTATGACGCCACGAGTTCCAGTGGCAGCAATCTTGGTCCCACTTCATCCAATCTGGTCGCCAATATCACGCGAAACATCGCCAATTACCGTGGGGAGAACGGTCTCACGACAAACACGCCTGTCCCGGCCGACGCCGTGACCGCTTCGGGCAGCGGCTTGGATCCGGACATCAGTCCGGAAAACGCCGGATTGCAAATCCCGCGCGTGGCCAAGGCGCGCGGGATGTCCGAGGCACAGATGCGCGAACTCGTCCAGGAAAACACGGACGGTCGCGACTTCGGTATCTGGGGACAACCGCGTGTAGATGTGATGACGTTGAACTTCGCACTCGACCGGCTGGCGCAAAAATAGTTTCTTGGCGGTGTGGAACCGCCTCTCATTGCACGGCTGAAGCCGGAGGATTTCCTGCGGCTCATCGAGAAAAGCCGGCTGGGGAAGTTGAAGGTTTATCTCGGCCACGCCGCCGGGGTCGGCAAGACCTACGCGATGCTGGAAGAGGCACATCGACTGAAAAAAGCGGGCGTGGACGTCGTCATCGGCTGGATAGAGACGCACGGACGCAAAGAAACCGAGGCGCTGCTGGAAGGCCTGGAAATCATCCCGCGCAAGAAAGTCGAGCACAACAGCCGGACTATCGAAGTGCTTGATGTGGATGCCATTTTCAAGCGGTATCCGACCGTTTGTGTCATTGACGAACTGCCATTCTCCAACGTCGACGGCTCGCCGCATCCCAAGCGTTATCTCGAAGTGCATGACCTGTTATTGGCCGGCATCAATGTCATTACGGCCATGAACATCCAGCACCTCGAAAGCCTGCACGACACGGTATTGCGCGCAACAGGTGTGGACGTGCGCGAGCGGGTGCCGGATCGCTTCGTACTGGAGGCGGACCAGATTGTGAACATTGATTTGACCGCCGAGGAATTGCGCGAGCGGTTGAAGCTGGGGAAAATTTATCCGGCGGACCGCGCCATCGCCGCCCTGGAGAATTTCTTCACCGAAAACAACTTGAACACATTGCGCGAACTTGCATTGCGCGAAACGGCCGCCGCCCTCGACCGCCGGCCGCGTGCGGGCACGGCTTCGCTGGCCGAGGTCAGCGAAATCATCGCTGTTTTTGTCAGCACGAATCCGGTCACGACAGCCAAACTCCTGCGAACAGCCTCGCGGCTGGCCGGACGGCTGAATCGCGAGTGGATTGCAGTTTATGTGCGTCGCAAAAAGGAGGACCCGATGCATATCCCGTCTGATTTACAGCGGCAATTCATGCAGAACGTCCAGCTGGCAACGGAGCTCGGTGGCAGCGTCCGGGTGTTGGAAAGCGAAAATGTCTGTGAGGCGTTGCTGAAATTCTGTCGGGAAAACGATGTGCAACTGGTCGTATTGGGTACGACGGAACGACGCTGGTGGCAATTCAACCGCCCGAATGTACTGCAATTTTTTCTGCACCACGCTCCCGGCATCGACCTGCACATCGTGGACCCAAATGGCTGAGACCAACACCCGACCAGAAACATGAACATAGGAGAATGGTTCGTTACGGTGAAGAATGTCGTGATTGGCCGGGCGCGGAATCTTTCCGATAAAAGCCTGTTCCATAAGACGTCGCTGATTGCTCTGTTCGCCTGGGTGGGATTGGGCGCGGATGGATTGTCGTCGTCCTGTTACGGTCCGGAATCGGCGTTTCTGGCATTGGGTCAACATACCTTTTTGAGTCTGTTTGTGGCGGCCGCCACGATCCTGACCATCGTTGTCATTTGTGCCAGCTACTCGCAGATCATCGAACAATTTCCATCCGGTGGTGGCGGTTATCTGGTCGCCAGCAAGTTGCTGTCACCGACCCTGGGTGTGGTTTCCGGTTGCGCGTTGATCGGTGACTACGTTCTGACCATAGCCATCAGCATCGCCAGCGGTGCCGACGCGCTTTTCAGCCTGTTGCCGGTGACGTGGCAGCCGTGGAAAATGACGTTTGCGGCGGGCATCGTCATTTTTCTCACCTTATTAAATCTTCGCGGTGTCAGAGAATCCGTATTGTTGTGGGTTCCGATATTTTTCGTGTTCGTCGTGCACTTATTTATTTGCCATCGTGTACGCGATGGTCGCGCATGTCGGTGATATGCCGGGTATCGTGCAGGGTTTGACCGGTGACGTGCGAGCGGACTACGCGGACGTCGGCCTGTGGGGGTTGATGGTGGTGGTGCTGCGCGCCTATAGTCTGGGTGCCGGCACTTACACCGGCATTGAAGCCGTTAGCAATGGCTTGTCCGCTTTGCGGGAGCCGCGGGTACAGACCGGCAAACGTACGATGGTTTACATGGCCAGCTCCCTGGCCTTCGTCGTTGGCGGGTTGTTGTTGGCGTATCTGCTCTATCACGTTTCACCCGAGACCGGCAAAACCCTGAATGCAGTCCTGTTTGAGCGGATCACCTCGGCCTGGTCGCCGTTGGTAGCCAAGACTTTTGTAATTGCGGCCCTCGTGTCATCGGCGGCACTGCTGTTCATTGCGGCGCAGACCGGGTTTTTCGGCGGTCCGCGGGTACTGGCCAACATGGCGGTGGACCGTTGGATGCCCACGCGTTTTGCCACGCTGAGCGACCGGCTGGTCACGCAGAACGGCATCCTGCTGATGGGTGCGCTGGCGCTGTCCGTGGTGTTGGTGACAGACGCTTTGGTGAACGTGCTGGTCGTGCTCTACAGCATCAACGTCTTCATTACGTTCAGCCTGTCGCAACTGGGCATGGTGCGGCATTGGTGGCTGGATCGCACCCGCGAGCCGGCCTGGAAACGGAAACTGTTGATCAACGGTTTCGGTCTGCTGCTGACTGGTGGCATTTTGATTTCCCTCTGCGCGGTGAAATTTTTTGAAGGCGGCTGGGCCACCCTGCTCGTGACCGGACTGCTGATTGCGGCGGCTTTTTGGATCAAGCGCCACTACAAACAGACCCAGCGCCAGCTGCAACGACTCGACGAACTGGTGCTCGCGGCCAACCTGGATCAGACCGGCACCGCCGCCGCCGTTCCTGAAGTCCAATGTAATCCCAATGGGCGCACGGCCGTTTTTCTGGTCAACGGTTTCAACGGACTCGGCCTGCATACACTGCTGGCGGTGATCCGGATGTTCCCGAAAGTTTATCAGAACTTTGTTTTTTTGCAGGTCGGCGTGCTGGATGCCGGGAATTTCAAAGGGGTTGGCGAAGTGGAAAATCTCCGCGAACATTCACGCCGCGAGGTGGAGCGTTATGCGACTTACATGCGGGCCCAGGGTTTTTATGCCGAAGCGCACTTTGCTTTGGGCACGGACGTGGCGGACGAAGCCGCCACACTTTGCGAAGAAGTCGCCAAACGGTTTCCTCAGACACAGTTCTTCGCCGGGCAACTGGTATTCCAGGACGAGAGCATTTTAACACGCTGGTTGCACAACCACACCGTCTTTGAGCTGCAACGCCGGCTTTACCATAACGGCTGGCCCATGCTTATTCTGCCGATTCAGGTATGATCAGAAATCGTACGTTTCGCCCGGACGTAGCAGATGCAGCGTCTTGCCGGCGGCGCGGAATTTTTCGACAGCAAGCTTGTGTTCAATTTTAATCTCCGGGAAGGTGTCGTAATGGACGCCCAGGATTTCGTTGCAACGAACGAAATCGGCAGCCTTGACGGCGTCGTCCGGGCCCATGGTGAAATTATCGCCGATGCAGAGCACCGCAAATTTCAACGGCGCGGATTCGCCGATGAGTTTCATGTCCAGCGTCAGCGCGGTGTCACCCGAGAAATAAAAATTTCCATCCGCGCTTTCGACCACAAACCCACCTGGATTCCCGCCGCTGGAGCCGTCCGGCAGGGTACTGGAGTGGATGGCGTTGACGTATTTAACCCGGCCGAAATCAAAATTAAACCCGCCGCCGTGATTGAGTGTATGCACCCGCAGAGCGCCTTGCTTGAGGAACCATTCACCCACCTCAAACCCGGCAATCACCAGCGCGTTGGTGCGTTGGGCAATAGCCAGCGTATCACCGGTGTGATCGTCGTGTCCGTGGGAGACCAGGATGAAATCCGCCGGCACCGAGTTCACGTCGACGGCTTTGGCCAACGGATTCTCGGAAATGAAAGGATCGAACAGTAAGGTTTTGCCCCTTACGACGACCGAAAAACAAGCATGACCGTAGTAAGTAACCTTCATTTATGATTTACGATTCTCGATTTATGATTTTCTTACGCGCCGATCGCCAAGCCAAATCATCAATCCTAGATCATAAATCACAAATGGGGCTTCAAGCCGCCGTGCTCATTTCCGGCTCCGACGAGTCAAGGAAACCCTGCAAATGCCGTACGCGCGTCGGGTGCCGCAATTTGCGCAACGCCTTGGCTTCAATCTGGCGGATGCGCTCACGGGTGACGTTGTACATCTTGCCGATTTCCTCGAGCGTCCGTTCGTAACCGTCGAGCAGGCCGAAGCGCATTTCGAGAATCTTGCGCTCGCGTTCGGTCAAGGTCGTCAGCACGTCGCTCAACTTTTCACGGAGCAGGCTGTAGCTGGTGACTTCAGACGGATTTTCCGCCGTCTTGTCCTCGATGAAATCCCCGACACTCACGTCACCGTCATCACCGACGGGGGCGTGGAGTGACACCGGCTGCTGCGCCATTTTGAGCAGTGCATGGATGCGCGCCACCGGCATATGCATTTCATCGGCCAATTCCTCCGGCGTCGGCTCACGGCCCAGTTCCTGGGTAAGCTGTTTTTGCGCGCGCCAGAGCTTGTTCATGATTTCGATCATGTGCACCGGAATACGAATGGTGCGCGCCTGATCGGCAATCGAACGGGTGATGGCCTGTCGAATCCACCAGATCGCGTAGGTGGAAAACTTGTAGCCGCGCCGGTACTCGAATTTCTCCACACCCTTCATCAGCCCGATGTTGCCTTCCTGGATCAGATCCAGGAACGACTGGCCGCGGTTGGTATATTTTTTGGCAACGGAAACCACGAGGCGCAAATTGGCCTCGGCCATGTGGGTTTTGGCCTTGAGCCCCGCGTCCGCCGCCTTTTTCAAGTCGCTGAACGCTTTGCCGAATTCCTCGCGCGGCATGCGCACAAATTGCTCGAGCGTCTGGATTTTGGCGCGCTCGGCCTCGATGGCGGTGCGGCGCTCGGCGGTGGTCCGCAAGCCTTCCAGCTCCTGGAGGTGCCGCAGGCTCGACTGGAATTTTTCATGGACATTGCCTGCCACGACAATCATCTCCTCCACGACTTTTTGCTTGTAGAAGAATCTCTGGAATGTCTCCTGCAGTTTCGCGCCGAGTTTTTTCAACTCGCGCTGCAACCGTTCCTTCCGGCCCTTTTGCAGGGCCTTCTGCCAGGTGAAATATTTCGCGTCCACCTTTTGGTCGAGCGTGCGGACCTTTTTAATGAGCCGGCGCAAGTCCCGCAAATGGCCTTCGCGATTGGCGATTTTCTTGTCCACAATCACGCGGTCGAAGCGTTCCTTGGGCGGTTCGGACAGAAGCTTTTCGGCGATGGCGATATGTTCCTTGGCGGTGAATCCGAGGCTGTAAACGATGCGCTTCATTTCGATTTCGGCTTCCTCGATGCGCTTGCAGATTTCAACCTCCTGTTCGCGGGTCAGCAGGGGCACCTTGCCCATCTGGTTCATGTACATGCGAACGGGATCGTCGAGAATTTCCAGGCGCGCGTCCTCGTCTTCTTCCTGTGGCTGCGAAGGCTCGGGCTGTTTGGCGCGTTCGGCTTCCGCCTGGTCCATGACAATTTCCACATCCAGGCTCCGCAACTTGCTGAGCAACGCGTCCAGATCTTCCGGGCTCAGATTGTCCGGCAGCACATCATTGATGTCGTCGTAGGTGACGTAGCCGTGTTCCTGGGCCAGATGCAGCAGGGTTTTGACCGTCTCCGTCAGGTCCACCGTGGACTGGGCGGCCACCTGGGGGTTCACGTCACCGTTTTGGAGGCGCTTCTCCGCTTCCGCAATCGAGGCAGCAGTCTGCGTCCGGCCTTTTCCGCTGCTTTCAGGCGACCGGGAAATCTCCCGTCGCGAGTGGCTGGAAATGACAAAACGGCGGCGTTCCGGAGACGATTTGGTTCCGGCAGCCCGTCGTACGTCACGGCGGCGATTACGTCCCGCCCCGTCCGGCGGCGTTGTTTTTCTGTTCAGCATAAGTTATCAGACCGATGTTAACCCGTTTTGGTTCAGGAAAATTTACAGAGTTCCCGCCCCACGAGTTCGCGTCGTCTTTATACAACTCTCACTCGCCCAATGAACTTCGGGAGACCTCTCGAACACCAGAAGACCGACGCGCCGCCACTTTAACCCCTTTCTATAGGATTTCAAGCAGAATCGTATCCTTTAAGAAAAATTCCCCATGCAGCGGATTTCTGCAGGTAATCACAGGGCAATGCGATTGTAACACGCTTTATAAAGAACTTGTTATGACTATTTAAGCCTGGAGATTACCGCCGAAATATCAGCGGCAATTTGCCTTTGTAGGTCAGTTTTGGACGAAAATTTTCTTTCTTCCCGCAGTCTTTCCGCAATTTGTATCTCCAATTCCTGGCCGTATAAGTTATCGCTAAAGTCCAATAAATGCGCTTCAACATGAATGATTTTGGATTTTAAGGCTACGGTTGGCCGAAAACCGATATTCAGCGCGGCGCGATAGGTTCGTCCTTTTACGTAAGCGAGAGCGGCATAGACGCCGTTGGGCGGTAATGCCAGCCCGGTGGAATCCAGGTTAGCCGTGGGAAAACCCAGTTTTTGTCCCAAATGTTCTCCCTGAATCACCCGGCTGGAAATGGCATAGGGCCGCCCCAGCATCTGGCTGACCGTGTCCAGATCCCCCGTGCGGATGAGTTCGCGGATGCGGGTGCTGCTAACGATCTGATTGTCCAGGGAAACGGCGGCAAGTCCATGAACCTGAAAACCGATTTCGCCGCCGAGTTTTTTGAGCAGCGCCACATTGCCGCTTCGTTGGTGGCCAAAGACAAAATCGGCCCCGACACACAGGCTTTGGATTTGTCCGACATCCTGCGCGAGGCTGCGGATAAATGCCTCACCCGTCTGCCGGCTGAAGGGTTCATCGAAGTGAATCAGCAAAAGGGTGTCGGCGCCGAGTGACTCGATGGCGCGCAACTTTTGCGGCAGCGAATAGATCAGCGGCGGCACCTGACCGGGAGCGACGACTGAGTTCGGATGCCGGTCAAAGGTAAGGACGAGGGCCAGGGCGTCGTGTTGCCGCGCGTCGGCCAGGGTTTTCCGGATAATTTGCTGATGTCCCAGGTGCACGCCATCAAAGAACCCGATGGCCAGGCAAACCTTGCGGCCGGCGGGTTTCAATTCATTGGCGGCGTGAATGATATTCATGTAACATGAAAAAAAGATTACGATTAAGATGAAGAGCAGGAGTAAGACTGCGGTGAAGGGAATTACGAACACCTCGTCTTAATCTTAATCATAATCTTAATTCGGTCCGGCTACGGCGGCCAGCTTCAAAAACGGAATCACTTTTTTCTCCAATTCCACCGGCGTCAATTTCAAAACTTCGGCCAGCGGTGTTGCCCCGGCCACATCGAATTTGCCCGAGGCAGTCCGGCGAAGCGCAGCCAGATGCGCTCCGCAACCCAGTTTCTGGCCAAGTTCATGCGCAATACTTCGTACATAAGTACCCTTGGTGCAAGCAATTGTAAAACTCCCCAACGGCTCGCGGTAATCCGAGAAGCGGAAGTTGTAAATGTGAACCAGCCGCGGTTTGCGTTCAACTTCAATTCCCTTGCGCGCCAGTTTGTAGAGCGGCACGCCGTCCTTTTTTATGGCGGAAACCATTGGTGGCGTTTGCATCAGGTCGCCAACGTACCCCGCCACCGCTTCATTCAGTTGGCCGGAGTTCAGCGGTGGGACCGGCCAGGTCCCGGTGATTTCACCGTCGGCATCATAGCTGTCCGTCGCCTCCCCCAATTTGATGGTGCCCTCATAGACCTTGTCCTCGCCCATCAATTTTTCCGAGAGCTTGGTGCCGCGGCCGAGCACGATGATGAGCAGGCCGGTGGCATTCGGGTCGAGTGTGCCGCAATGGCCGACTTTTTTGATGCCGAACCGGCGGCGGATGGCATCCACCACATCGTGCGACGTGGGACCGGCCGGCTTGTCAATCAGAATGGCGCCGTCGAGCGGGGAGAATTCTTGCATGAGCAATCACTTGACGGAATTCAAGGCGCGCTTGACGGCGGCGATAACCTGGCGTTGGACGGAGAGCGGTTTGCCGGGAATGCGCGCGCCGGCGGCCGCCGGGTGGCCGCCGCCGCCAAATTGCTCGGCAATATCACTCACGTTGACCTTGTCACTTTTGGACCGGAGGCTGATGCGCGTCAGTTCCGGCTCAATTTCCTCGAAGACGCAGGCCACCACCACCGGTGCGATGTCGCGGATGTGGTCAATCAAGCCTTCGGTTTGGTCGCCTTCGGACCCGGCGCGGGAAAAATCCGCTTTCCGGAGCCAGAAATAAGCAATCTGGTTCCGGTGAGTCAGGTGGAAATGATTGTAAACGTGTTTCAGCAACCGGACCCGGGAGAGGGGATAGGATTGGTAAACCTCGTCGCAAATTCTGGCCAGATCCGCGCCGCGCGTGACGAGTTCCGCGCCAACATGGAACGTGCCGGGCCGGGTGGTGGGGTATTGAAATGACCCGGTATCGGTGGAAACGGCGGTGAAGAGGCAATCGGCAATCGGCTTGGTGATGGGCCAGCGTGCGACTTTGAGCAGGCGATAAATCAATTCGCCGGTCGAAGCCTCACGAGCCGAGACCCAATTGATATCACCGTAACGGGTGTTGCTTTCGTGATGGTCAATATTGATGAGGATTTTCCGGTGCACGACACACTTGCCGGCTTTGCCCAGGCGCTCAAAACTGGCGCAGTCCGCGGCGATGACGCAGTCGAATTTCTTTCCTCGCTTCGGTTTTTGGAACAGGCCGTCGCGATTGAGAAAGCGGTATTTATCGGGAACCACGTCCTCGTTCCAGCAAACCACCCGTTTGCCTTCATTTTGCAGGGCCAGGGCCAGGCCAAGCTGGGAACCAACACAATCGCCGTCGGGCCGGATATGTCCGACGATGCAGAACGTCCTGTTTTGACGGACTGCCTCCAGGATGCGGTCAATGATTCGGGGATAACTTTTCACGTTTGCTCGTTGTCGTCACCCGCGGTGTTTTTCTCCAATTCCTCAATGATTTGCAGGACGCGATTGCCGCGCACGATGGAATCGTCAAAGGCAAATTTCAGTTTGGGCGTAAACTTCAGGACAATGGCGCGAGCCACCAATCCCTGGATGCGGATACGATGCTCGTTAAGCATCTGGAAGCCGCGTTTCTGCTGGTCGGGATTGCCCAGGATGCTGATGAACACCGTGGCCGATTTGAGATCGCCGGCCACGTCCACGTCGTTCACCGAGATCAACCCGCATTCGCGCACGTGAAATTCGCGGCGGATCGCTTCGCCAATTTCGCGCTTCAACAGCTCGCGCACACGCTGGAGTCGGAGAGAAGGCATGGATCAGAAATGGATTGGTGGATTGATGGATCGATGGATTGGTGTGGTCGAGACGCCAGGGCAGCGAAAACCTTCGCTGCCGAACAATCCCGTAATCCAATGATCCATTACCCCGTCATTCATAGCTTGGCCGCTGTTTTCTCAAGGGAATAACTTTCAATCACGTCGCCGACCTGAAAATCGCTGTAGCCTTCAATGCGGATGCCGCATTCCATGCCTGCCCGAACCTCGTTCACCTCATCCTGGAACCGGCGCAGGGATTGAGCGATGCCTTCGAATACTACGTCCTTGCGTCGCCGTACTCGAACCTTGCCTTTGACGATCCGACCCGTAGAAACCATGCAACCGGCGACCGGAGCGCCCTTGGATAATTCGAAAATCTGCCGCACTTCGGCCGAGCCGACCACACTTTCCTTGACGACCGGTTCGAGCAAGCCGGCCATCGCCTCCTTCACCTGATCGATCAATTCGTAAATGATCGCGTACAGTTTGATCTGGACGCTTTCGTGCTTGGCTTTTTCCGCGGCGGTACTGTCCACGCGCGTGTGAAACCCCAGGATCACGGCGTTGGAGGCAGAAGCCAGCGCCACATCGTTTTCGGTGACAGTGCCCACGTCGCTGTGGATGATTTCGAGCGAGACCTTTTCCGCCTCGATTTTTTTGAGGGCGTCCACAATCGCCTCGACCGATCCTTGCGCGTCGGCCTTGACCACCACTTTGAGGACTTTGCTTTGTTCCGCGGCGAGCGTGGCGAAAAGATTTTCCAACGTGACCTTTTTGTCCTCCTGGCCGGCGGCCTTCGCTATCAGAAAACGTTGCTCCGCCAGTTCGCGAGCGGCCTTTTCATCCTCGACCACGCTGAACTCCAGGCCGGCGTCTGGCACGCCGTTCAAACCGAGGACTCTTACCGCGACGGATGGGCCGGCTTCCTTGAGCCGACTGCCTTCCTCGCTGATCAGGGCGCGTACCCGGCCGTAAAACTCGCCGCACAGGATGATATCACCGACGCGTAACGTGCCCTTGCGTACCAGGACTGTCGCCGTCGGGCCACCCGGCTCGACCCCGGATTCTATCACATTGCCTTTGGCACGGCGGTTGGGGTTGGCCTTCAACTCCAGCAATTCCGACTGGAGCAAAATCATTTCCAGCAACTTGTCGATGCCCTGCTTGGTCAGGCCCGAAACATCCACGAAAATGGTGTCGCCCCCCCAGTCGTCCGGTACCAGCTCTTTATCCTGCAATTGCTGACGGACTTTAAGGGGATTTGCGTTCGGATGATCGATTTTATTGACGGCGACCAGAATCGGAACCTTGGCCGCTTTGGCATGATTCAGGGCCTCGAGGGTTTGTGGCATCACGCCGTCGTTGGCGGCGACGACCAGCACGACGAGGTCCGTCACGTTGGCGCCACGTGCGCGCATGGAGCTGAACGCCGCGTGCCCGGGTGTGTCCAGGAACGTAATCTGGGCCAGTTCGTTTTTACGTTCCGGATGCGGCACGGCAATCGTGTACGCGCCGATGTGCTGGGTGATCCCCCCCGCCTCGCCCGCCGCGACGTTGGCTTTGCGGATGACGTCCAACAACGTGGTTTTGCCGTGGTCAACGTGTCCCATAATGGTCACGACCGGGGCGCGCGGCCTGAGGTCTTCCGGCTTGTCTTCCACGTCGAGTTCAACCTTCTTGATGGGGGCATGGACCGCGCCACCACCGCGTTCACGTTTTTCCACCTCGAACCGGAAACCGTATTTGGCGCAAAGTTGCTGCGCAATCTTTTCATCAATCGCCTGGTTGACATTGGCAAAAACACCCAGCTCCATCAAATCGGCAATGATTTTGAACGGCTTTTGCTTGAGCTGAACGGCCAGTTCGCGCACGACAATCGGCGGTTTGATGATGATGACTTCGCCGGTTTCCGGCGCGACAAATTTGGGCGCGGCCGTTGGCCCGGCCGGTTTGGGGGCAGGCTTCGGCGCGGCGGCAGGAGCCGCACCCGGTCTGCCGTGTCTTGTGAAATGCGTTGTACCCGTACCGGCCGGTTTAGGCGCGGGCCGGACGTGACCTGGCACCCGGGGCGCGGGCCTTTGTGGCAATTGAATAAATCCGACCTTTTCACCGAGTTTCGGTCCCGCCGGTTTGGGCGGGGGTGGCGGCGGGGCTTCAATGACCGGCGGCGGCGCCACGGCGGCTTTTACCGGTTCGACTTTGATTTCCGGTTTGGGCTCCGGTGGTGGCGCGGTGATGAGGACGATTTTTTCCTCGACCGGCGGGGGTTTGGGTTTTTCGACGACAGGTGCCGGCGCAAATTTGGCGGCAACTTCAGGATGTTCCTTGAACAGTTCCTCTTCGAGGAACTCGGCACTGATCTTGTCAAGCGAGCTGGATGGGACCTTCGCGGCGGCAATGCCCAGCGCTTTGGCCTTGGCGAGAATCACCTTGTTCTCCAGGCCGAGCTTTTTCGAGATGTCGTATATCCGAACGGGCATAATTTTTCACTTTCACCGACCGAAATGTGCGAAACGCCTTCATGGCTAAGGCACGGAAACAAACGTGGTTTCGGTCCGCGTCATAAATCTCAACTGTTGACCCCGACGCCGGCGTCGGGATTCACGGGCGCTTCGCCCACTTTCAAAGTGCGGCGTTCCGCCTCTGCGCGTGCCGCCTTCAAAATTTCCGCCGCGTGCTCACCCACCTGGGGCACGCTGCCTAAATCCGCTTCATCCGCCTGCAACAAATCTTCGAGCCGGGTCAGACCGGCATGCACCAGCGCGTCCGCCTGTTCGCGCGAGATGCCCGGGATGGCCGCCAGTGATTCAACGGCCTCGGCAACCTTTTCCTCAAATCCTTTTGTGACAACGACTTCTGCATCGATATCCACCTCCCAGCCGGTGAGCTTGGCGGTCAAACGCGCATTCTGTCCGCGTTTGCCGATGGCGAGCGAAAGCTGATCTTCACTGACCATGATCTTCACGCGCTTGTTGGTTTCATCAATTTCAAAATTCTTCAGTTTGGCGGGCGCGAGTGCGTTGGTAATGAAGGTGCGGACGTCCGGCGACCACGGGATGACGTCTACTTTCTCGTTGTTGAGTTCGCGGACGATGTTCTTGACGCGCTGGCCGCGCATGCCGACGCAGGCGCCCACGGGGTCCACTTTGCTGTCGCGCGAATAAACGGCCATCTTGGTGCGGAAACCCGGTTCGCGCGCGATACCCTTGATTTCAATTGTGCCGTCGTTGATTTCGGATACTTCGAGCTGGAACAACTTGATGACGAACCGGGGGTCGGCGCGGGACAAAATGATTTCCGGCCCATGCGGGCCCTGCTCGACGGCTTTGACGTAACAGCGGATGCGTTCTCCGACCTGATATTCCTCGGTGGGCACCCGCTCGCGGTTGGGCAGCAACGCTTCGTATTTGCCGAGATCCAGAATGACGTCCGAACGTTCAAATCGCCGCACCGTGCCGCTGATAATGTCGCCGACGCGGTCTTTGAATTCGGTGAAAATCAGCGCTTTCTCGGCCTGGCGGATTTTCTGCATGAGCGCCTGTTTGGCGTACTGCGAGGCGATGCGGCCGAACCCGGTCGGGGTCACTTCCTTTTCAACCTCATCGCCGATTTGCGCATCCGGTTTGATCCGGCGGGCGTCAAAGACAGAAATCTGGTCGTGCTGGGAGATGACGCGGTCGGAAACGATGAGTTTGGCGAAGGCCTTGATATCGCCGTTTTTCTGGTCAATCTCAACGCGCAATTCGCGGGCCGGGCCGACCGCCTTTTTGGCGGCGGACAGCAAGGCATCCTGAACAGCGCCGACCAGGACATCACGGTTGATGCCCTTTTCGCGCTCCCAGAACTCCAAAACAGCCAGAAAATCAGCGTTCATACACTCGACGCGGTATTCCCATACAGGGAACAAAAAAGTCGGAGATATGTATCTTCCGACTTTCGCACGCTGGTCGAACCAGCAAACTTTACCGCTCTTGAACTATAAGCTTAGTTTTTTTTCCGGAAACCGTCAAGTGCAAAGGAACCCGCATAAAAACAGGGGAAAGTGGAGATCGCATTCGAAAAACGCACCAACCGTGCCACATTGCGAATGGGCCGGGAGGAACGACGCGAACGGGAGAGGCAAGAGCTACCCTGACGATCGATTTCCAGATTGACAGCCATCACTTCGAGCAGATGCTTTTGCACAGTCACGATGAGTACGAAAAAACCTGCCATGTCGGACGCTTCCCTCATCCCTGTCATGGTTGTCCGTGATTCTCAAAACCAATGACGTACTTATGAGAATGTTCTCCTCATCGCACCTTCTCTTAGTTGGACCCCTCGCACTCGGGCTGCTTTTGACCGGTTGCAAAGGCTGGTCGGTTTCCCAATGCGTCTCCCCCCGGGTCACGGGGCGCGTTCTCGACGGCGAAACCCGCCAGCCTCTGGAACGCGTCGAGGTCCAGCGGGCCGGGGCCCGGCCGCATCGTCCCAACGATGAGCCTGTCAAAGGCGGCACGTTGCTGCAAAAGGCTCCGCGTATTGTACTCACGAGCGCGGATGGCTCATTTACATTGGACGCCGTCTACAGTGTCGCCGCCTTTCAGGTTCTGAGTTGGAGTTCCGTGAATGTGCAGTTTCGTCACGCCGGTTATCTTGCCCTTACGACCAATCTTACAAGCTCCCTGGTATCCTCCAATTCCGGAGAAGTACCTTGCCTTAACGCTGGCGATGTCTTGCTGCAACGCAAGAAATCCACCGCGGTTATCGGCGATTAGTGGTCGGATTCGCCTGCGAACGAGGGAGGCGCGCTGGCAGGGTCACTGCCCCAGTTGGTGTTTGGCGTGGCGGCCAGCTTGTAGGCAAGCGTACCACCGTGCGCAATATCGGGGAAACGCAGCCACGGCTTGGTCCAGGTCTGACCGTTCACGGTCAGGCTTTGAACGTAAGGCGCGTTGGCGGCGGCGCCCTGACCAAGGATGGTAACGTCGCCTTCCGGCAGGTGCAGCACGGCTTTGGGAAACAACGGGCTGTCTAGAACGAGGATATCCGAGCCGGGCAGTTCGGGATACATGCCGAGGGCAGCGAAGACATACCATGACGACATTTGGCCGAGGTCATCGTTGCCGGGGTAGCCGTGCGGGGCGGCGGAAAAAAATTGTGTTATCGCCTGGCGCACGACGTTTTGGGTTTTATAAGGCTGACCCAGAAAACAATATTCCCAGGGAGTTTCGAGACAAGGTTCGTTGCCGAGATATGCGTAGGCGGTATTGACGCCGGCATTCAATTCAGTGAAGAATTGATCCAGGCGAATGCCGGCGGTTTGCGCGCCGCCCATCAGGGAAAAAAGCTTCTCCAGGTTGAACGGCACCATCCAGACATATTGCCCGGCAGTCCCTTCCACGTAAGCCTGATTGCCGTTATAACCTTCAACGTCATTCATAAAACCGGGCGCCCAGGAACCATCCCGTTGACGCATTTGGAGAAAGCCGGATTCCGGATTAAACAGATTGGTCCAGTTCTGTGCCTGGCGCAGGAGCAGGACACTGTTCGTTTGATCGCCCAGCGCCCGGGCGAATTGCGACAACGCAAAATCCGCGGAGACATATTCGAGGGTCATGGAAACATTGCCGTAACCGCCGAGTTGAAATTCCGGCACGTAACCCAGCTTAAGATAATCGGCCAGCGCGTCCCGTTCGTAGGTGCCGGTGCGCGCGGCGTAGACTGAAGGGTCGGTTGCGGCCCGGACCAGTCCGGCCAGCGTCGCGCGGGTGTCAAAATTCGTCGCGCCGAAAGCGTAAAAGTCGGCAATGATCGGTGCGGCGGGGTCGCCCATCATGACACCGCTGTCTTCATTGGGCACGCCCCAACGCGGGAACGTGCCGCCTTGCTGATAGTCCAGCAACAAGGATTGCGCCATGTCACCGGCGCGTTGCGGATCCAACATGGCCAGTAACTGGCTTTCGCTGCGATAAATATCCCAGCCCGAAAAATTGGCATATTGCACGCGGTGATCTTCCGTGCGATGCACCTGGCCGTCGTAGCCCATGTATTCGCCGTTCGCGTCCGAACAGATAGTCGGGCCGAGAAAGACGCGGTAGAGCATCGAATAAAACGTTTCCATCTCCGCAGTTGTACCGCCGCCGACTTGAATCCGGTTCAGATACAGGTTCCAGGCCTGACCCGCAGTGGTCGCGGCCTGGTCAAAATCCTTCGATGAAAACGCAGATAACGGATTCTCCGCTTCCAGGTTGGCGCGCGCATTGGCGACGCTGACATAGGAAATCGCCACCTTGACCAGCACGGTCTGATCCGTCGGCGGATTGAAACTCACGAACGCGCCGGCAGCGCGGCCCATGGCATTCGTACCGCCGTTATCCAGGGAGGCATTGCCCCAGGTGCCATAACCGGCAAAGGGCTGGTTGAACATGGCGCAAAAATATGTCCGGCCTTCATCCGGGCCGCCGCAGAAATGGCCTCCGACCGCCCAACCGGTGATTTCGTGTTGGTCAGGATGGATTTGAATGGCCGCTTGTCTGACGCCAGTCGCTGCACTGGCCGCGTTAATGACCAGGGTGGCTTGGCCGCCGGTGGGATAGGTGAACCGGCCGAACCCGCTCCGTTCCGTTGCCGTCAATTCCACCTTGATACCGTTGCCGAGAGTGACGGCGTAATAACCGGGTTTGGCGGTCTCCTGGGCATGAGAAAATCCAGCGCTGAAAGCAGTACGGTTGCCGCCGGGTGAATCGCCCGGAGCGCTCAGAGCCGGCATGAAGGCGAAATTGCCGCCGTAATTGCAACCGGCTCCGCTGAGATGATCCAGACTGAACCCGCAGATGGTTGAATATTCGTACGCATAGCCGCCGGAGTGCT
Organism: uncultured Verrucomicrobiae bacterium; assembly: GCA_963708525.1. GTDB lineage: Bacteria > Verrucomicrobiota > Verrucomicrobiia > Limisphaerales > UBA11358 > UBA11358. The sequence goes on from CAVPTH010000028.1 coordinate 45,992, forward strand.
GGCCCGACCCGGTATCCGGACTCCATTGAATCATCCCGAAGGGTGCGCTGACCCCGGGGTAGAGGTCGCCATCGGCGGCGGTGCCACACAGGGGTTTGGCGTACTGAAGCAAATCCTGGACGACATACGCTGGTGCAGTCGCAGATGCGGAATTGTCCGATCGGGTGCCCGGATGTTTGGCGCATGAAATGGTACCAATCGCGAGCAAGGCAATCAGGCAGAGCGTCAAGGGCAGGGGATTTAAGAGATTTGCCGGCCGCCGCTGAAGGAGACCTTCGAAAAGTTTCCCATTGACCGTAGCGGCGTCTCGGCAGAACGCCGCAAACTCCGAAAAGTTGAAAATGGCGGCTTTCTGCCGAAAGCCGCTACGCCTGTTTGGCGCCGAATTGGAAATAATTTCGAGATTCATAGCGAATATCCGCACGATGTCGGAATTTGCATCATTGTCACGCCTGATTTTTCCACGAACCAACAATCCGTCAACTGTCCGAACGCAAACAGGAATCTCGGCACCAGCCGGTGGCCGGCCTGTAGCGGCGGTCTATGACCGCCGGATTCCTCGCGTTTTAAGATGTCTCGGCGCTCATAGTGCGCCGCTACACGAGTCAAATCAGGCACCGGCCGGGCCCGGCGGAGTCCGAAAGCTTCTCCACAGGGTCGGTGGCAACATTCCGAGAATGATCAACAAAATCTGGCTCAGGACGAAGAAAAGCAAGTACCAGAACGCGGCGGCCATGAAACCATAGCTGTGCAAACCGATACCGAGCATGTTCACGCCGAACCAGGACCAGCTCGTCACGATATTGCCGAAGATGACCATGTTCATCAGCCCGCGCTCGCGGATCAGGCCTCCCCAGCGCGCGTGCAGGATGGCGGCATTCCACAACACGATAAGCAGCGCGCCGTTTTCCTTGGGGTCCCAGCCCCAGAACCGGCCCCAGGATTGGTCGGCCCAGATGCCGCCGAGCACGGTGCCGGTGAAGCTGAACAGCGCGGCAAAACAAACGATGCCATAAGCCATCTTTGCCAGCACTTTGCCCAATTCCAAATTACCCGATTTATATTTCAACAAAGGCGTGAACAGGCCGAGCAACACATACGTAACGCCGAGCAGCCCGGCCATGAAGGTTGAGGCATAACCGAGCGTGACGACGACAACGTGCGTGGCGAGCCAGAAATTGGTGTCCAACACCGCACGGAGCATTTCCATCGTGTCACCGTCCATCGACAGGTTATGGGCGATGATCAGCGTGATGAAACCTGCGAACGAGGCCACGGCGCTGCCGAGGCCAACGGCGAAGACGCGTTCCAGGATAATCCCCAGAACCACGCAACCCCAGCCGATAAAAATTGCCGACGAATACAGGTTCGTGACCGGTGGCCGGCCTTCGAGCCACATGCGAAACACCAGGCCGAACGTGTGGATGATGCCTCCCAGCACCACCAGCCAGAACGCGGAACGCCGGAAAATTTCGGAAAGGTTTCGGTGCCAGAGCAAACGTCAGCAGCGCAATGACCGCCAGCAAAAACGCCGTCACATAAATCACAATGGCCTTGTAGAACGGCTCGAATTCATTGAAGAAATACTCCTGCGCGCCGTGCCGGGCTTCCGGTGCGAACCATTGGCCGAGCCAATTGCGATAATTGTCCAGGGCCTGGTTGAAGGCGGCGGGCTGGTTTTGATTGTAGGCCGTGGCCATGGCCGCGTAATCCTTCACCGCCGGGCTGAGGTCGTTGCCCCGAACAACGCTCATCAGGTTCTGCCCGATGTTTTGCCAGTCGGCGCGGGATTTCGCATCCGAGGCCGGCGGAACCATGAGGGGATAGGCGTATTTTGACAGGTCGTTGTAGCTGGAGAGAAAGTCGAGCAGCCGGCTGAAGGCCGCCTGATCATACTTTTTGCCCGCTTCACGCGCCTGCGCCGCGGCCACGCCGTCGGGTATGGCCTGCTCATACGCCGCCAGTTGGCCCGCAAAATCGGTCGTGCCCGGCGGGCAAAGGCTCAATTTCAATCGCTGATCAATTTCCAGCGCGTTGTCGAGTTTCAGCAGCTGTTGTTCAAACACGGTGCGGTTGGCGTCTTCAACGTTGTTGATGCGCGCCGCCTGTTTGGAAATGTCGTCCAGGTGCGGCTGGATCTGGTCGAAGGAATAATATTTTTGCGCTTCCGGCAAATGCAGCAGGTTGAGCAGCTCCAGATTATCAATGCGGAAAATGTTCTGCCGGTTGGCGGCGTCCGGATTCATCATGGTTTCCATCAGCCACGCGGTGGCGCTCAGTTCGCCGACGCTTTGGCGCTGGCGGATTTGCAGGAGTGTGTTGCGCGCCACCGAATCGAGCGGCTGGATCCGTCCGTTCAACAAAACCGGCAACTGGCCAAATTCGCGCGTGTGGAAACCGGTTTCCGGCGGGGGACGCAGCGCGGACAAAACCCACCCGGCAAAGACCGCGACCAGGATCCAGGGAATAATTTTTTTCATGACAGTCTCCTTCTCAGAAAGGGAACCAGGTGCGACAGGAATTGCACCACCATGCCTGTCGCAATCAGAATGCAGGCCAGATACGGCGTGAGCCAGCCGGGGTTTTTCACGACTTGCAGGACGCTGCCGGCGTTGTCCGGATCAAAGCTGGCCTGGTAAAAGGTCCGGCCGTCGTAACGCAGGGGATTATTCATGTAAATCAACACTTCACGGCGTTCGCCGGTGTCCGGGCGGTTGAGCAACAGTTGGCTGGAAAAATTTTTCGGAATGTCCGTGCCTTGATAAATATCGTGATGGAATTTGAGCAGGCGCAGGCTGAAGGGCAGATAAAAACGCACCGGCCGCAGTTGCAGTTGATAAGTGTGGCCGCCGGCGTTGAAGGTCTGCGGTTGTTCCAGCCATTCTGAAACCAGCCAGGTGCCGACCGAATCCTGCGGGGTCACGATTTCCACCAGGGCCGACGGCATGTCCCGGCGGTCCATGGCGGTTTCGCGCGGCTTCGGTTTCCACCATAAACCGGCGCCGAAACCGGAATCTGCGTTGACCCGCGCCAGGCCGGATGCGGCATTGGTGGACAGCTCGGAGTTGGGGTAAAATTCTTTTACGCGAACGACGAACGGCAATTGATCGTTGTGGACGTCACCTTTTTTGGCCAGCAACCATTCGGGAATGGCCACCACGATTTCAAGCTTTTTGTCCGTGATATCAGTGACGGCCAGTTCATCCACGCGCTCGGCCTCGGAATAATTTTTCATCTGGCCCTCGCGCAGGTGCATCTGGCTTTCGACGGCGAACAGGTCGGTGGCAAGCTGGCCGAGAATCAGCAGAATCAACCCGGCGTGAATGATCCAGAGGCCGATTTTATCGCGGGTCAGTTTGAACCGGCTCAGGTGGGCCGCGATGAGGTTGATGAGCAGCGTCGCACCGATCAAATAACCGCCCGGGAACACCGGGATTTTCCAGGTCGCATTGGCCGGATGCCAATAGATGAAAAAGCTGCGGAAAAATTCCGCCTGCGCCTTGTAAAGTCCCAGATGCACCTCGGCGAGCGTGCCGATAAAAATAAGCACCAGGGACAACACCAGCAGGACAACGGTCAGCCGCAGCGACGTGAAAAATTTAATGAGGCCATCAAGGAGCATTGGAATACCTCGCCGTCTGCACAAATTTGGTGAAAGCGTCCTTCTGGTCGGCAACGACTTTTTCGTCACCCTTCAGTTTATAAAACCAGGTCTGGTCGCCCATCGGGACCATGGCGGCGATGAGCCGCGTGTCCTGTCCGGACATGTCTTTGCCGGTCAGGTCCACAAAAGTCGCCTGTCCGCCGGCCACAGCCACCATCGTGGTCAGTTTGGCCAGACCGATTTCGTCCACCGGATCCAGGCCAATTTGTCCGCGCCAGCGGTTCACATTGGGCAGCACGCCGCCGCCATTGCCGCTCAACTGGGCGACATTCACTTCGGCCTTCGCGCCGTTGGCACCGGCAATGGAATATTCAGCCAGGAGGAATTGTGCCGCCGGTACTTCCTGCCAGCCGGCGGGGGCGGTCCAGGCCGGTTTGCCCACACCCGCCGGTTCCGCCGACAGCACCGATGCATTCTGGTCCCCGCCGCCAATGGGCGGATGTCCGGGCGGCAATGCCCCGGTCGGCGTTGCCGTGGAGAAGGTCAGCGATTTGAGAAAAGCGGCAAACTGCGGTTTCTGTTGTTCAACCAGTCCGGCTTCACCGGTCATTTTAAAAAACCACGTCGTCCCGCTGCGATCCTGCATGGCGCCCAGAATACGCTTGGCATTGTCGCTGCCGACGATGTCATAGAGTGTTCCCGGTTGGTCGCCGACCTGGACCGCTTCGCCCATTTTCTGCAGTTCATCCGCTGTGGCCGCCGACAAGCCTGCCTGGCCTCGCCAGCGGTTGACATTCGCGGTGTCACCGCCGGCTGAACCGGGGAGAGGCACCACAGTCACCTCGGCTTCTGCTCCGTTTTGGCCGATTACTTTAAATGAGGCGATGCTCATCGCGCCGGGCGCGGTTTCGGTCCAGCCCTCCGGCAGTGTCCAGTGCAACTGTGGTCGCGCGGCGCTGTTATCGTTTGGCGCGGTCGCATTAGGAGGTGGAGCAGAGGAGGAGGAATCATCATTGGAGAGGCGATAGACCTGGACGTTGTCGCGGCCACAACCGGTGAGCATGGCAGCCAACAGCACCAGCCCCAGCCGGGTTTGGAGAGGAGAACGGCTGGAAGCCAAAGACATAGAATTCATTCTAAAAACTTACTAATTGTAAGCGTAAACGGCAAGCGGATGTTTGACGACCGCCGGCGACAAATTTATTACGCTGCCATAACCCCTGCCATATGGCCTATGGCCCGGGGCCGATCCCTATGGACCGGGTTAAGTCGTAGAAGTCATCGCCGGTCGCGTTGAGTGGCTCCAGCTGTTGGCCGCGCTTTGAACCAAAATGATGTGACACAAGTTGTCAGTGGCGGAAATTATCGGTTTGCCATCATCGGTTATTGCATCGGGTCGTGGCAGTTGTCTTCATTGCCAAAAGCGTTTCCCTGGTAAATGTGCCAGGTGTCACGACCCGCCGTGTCGGGAGCGCACCGGCTACAACGTGCCGTCGTGACAATCGTTGCAGCTGTTGTCGATATCGCCGGCCGGATGTTTAAACGGCTGGCCCTCGGGCGTTAATTGCTGCAGCTCCGGGCCGCTGCCCTGTGCCAGGATAACATGGCAGGCATTGCAACTGGCCGTGATGACCTTGCCGTCGGCGGATTTGTGACTGCCGTCATGGCAGCGGAAACAGCCGGACCACAACAAGTGTCCGATATTGTCCGGATAAGCTCTCCAATCGGATTTCATTTTCGGGAAGAAATTGTCCCCATAAATCCGTTGCACGACTGAAATCACCTGGGGAATGCGCGGGTCATCGGGGTAATGTTCGGCCAGCACGGTGGCGATGCCTTCCCGGGCTTCCGAGTCGGTATCATATTTGCGCGTGAGGACGTAGACGGCATTGGTTTTGATCCAAGGCAGGGTGCGCGGTATCTGGCCGAGGTTGATGGCGAGATCCACCGCGTCGTCCGGCGACATTAACCGGTGGGAAGGACGATTGTGGCAATCGATGCAATCCATTGTGCGAATCTGGTGTTGGCTGACGTCGTTGGTGAAGTTGGGCAGGTGATAGACGGTCACTACGCCCTGTGCATCCGTCATCCGCACCCAGGGGATGTTCTGCCGCATCGGGTCCTTCGCGACATACTCCACCCGGTTACTGGTTGACGTGTGCCAGTGAATGCCGCCCACCGGACCAGACAGAGGATCACTGCCGCCAACCTTGACCGTCATGCGAATCGAATAAGGCGTATTCGAAACATCGCTCAGAAAGTAATAAAAAGTTTGATCCAGGTTCCCGACGAATTGCCTGGGCCAATGGCATTGCTCGCAGGTTTCGCGCGCAGGACGCAGGTTTTTGATCGGGGTGGGAATGGGACGCGGATATTTGTCGAAGAGGGTCGCGTATATCTGGTAGGAACCGGAAAGTTTGGACCGGACAAACCAGCTTGCGCCCGGCCCGATATGACATTCTGCGCAGGCCACCCGCGCGTGCGGCCCCAGCGCGTGAGCGGTCAATTCCGGCTTCATCACCGTGTGGCAGGTCTCGCCGCAAAATTCCACCGACTCGGTGAATTGATAGGAGTTGTAGCTGCCCACCGCCGAAAGCAGGAGGAAAAACACGGCCCCGGCAAGGAAGATCGCCATGTTCCGCCGGTCCCGCGGACGGGAGAGATCAACCTGGACCATGGATATCAAGGAGGCGCCTCCCTTCCGCCGGCGCCGCTCGCGCAACTCCCCAAGCACCGTTAGAAACAATCCAAAAACCAGAAAGGCGGGCACCACCATCCAGGTCAGTATGCTGATATAGGGATTCGAGAAGTGCGCTACCGTGTCCAGAATGAACAACTGGATGAATGAGAAGAGGGCGCCGATGACGGTAACCAATCCTGTCAGACTCAGCCAGTTGCGCAACAAGGACGGCCGCGAGGTCCGGGGCTCCGGGTTTTCTTTGTTCATATTCAATGCATTATCAAAGTCGGGTTCCGTCTTTCAGGCTGCAGTTTTCCTGCATTCAGACTTTCCGTCTGACCACCGTATATTTCCATGCCGGCCATCACCATCATCGCTTCTGTGAGCGGTCGAAGGGACGAAAATTCCCATCCTTCACACCAGGAAATTGACAGGTCTTATTGGAACCGGCGTGGCTAATCTTGCCAAAAGCCCAACCTCTTTGGCAAACGCGAACGCCCGGAGAGTTCCCTGAATATCTTTGGGAGGGCGATCCACTTCTGACAGGTTATGCCGCGCCGCGATCGTGCGCGGCAGGTGCGCTGACGGGCAGACGTTCGGACAGAAACAGTTTCACCAGCACCGTGAGAATGATGAACGGCAGGCACATGATGACGGCACTGATGAGCCAGCCTTCCTGTCCGGCAAACTCCATCTTGTAACTCATCACGCCGCGCAGGCTCTTGGAGAAAAACTGGCCGCCCATGACCACGTTCCAACGCATGGCCAGCACGCCGATCAGGATCATCGCGGCGCTGCCGAAAATCATGCGCCGCCGGACCAGCTCCGGCACGCGCCGGCGCAGAAGCTGAAGTAACCCCAGCAGCAACAGCGGTACCAACGTGCCGATGATCACCTGGCCGATGTTCAGCGTGTAAAAAAGTTTCTCACGGATCATGGTCTGCAAAACCGCGAACCCTTCCTCTGCCGCGAAACCGCGATGCAGCACGTCCAAAGTTTCCACGACCGCGTCCACCACCAGCGCGTAGAAGAGAAACATCGCCATCGTGTCCAGGCAGCGCATGTCCACGGTCTTGCGGCGAATCCAGGTCAGGACCAGGTAATTGAATACGCACAGCGCGATGCCGGAAACGATGGCGGACAGAATAAACATGATCGGCATCAGCACATTGCCCCACCAGGGATTGGCCTTGATGGACCCGAAAATGAAACCGACATAGCCGTGCAACAAAAAGGCTGAAGGAATTCCGACAATCGAAAGGATCCATTCCATCTTCATGTCCAGCCGGACACTTTGCTCCGACACATCGGTCACCCCCAGGGTCAGCGCCCGATAGAGGACGCCCTCGAAAGCCAGGGCGTGACTTCCGACCATTTCACCAGGTCCTGCCGGAAATCAAACCACAGTTCCAACAGCAGGACCGCCATCAGATACCAGGCATAAACAAAGCCGAAAATCGCCATGGGCGAAGTCAGGTGCGGGGTCATCATGATTTCGTAGTAGCGTTCCGGATGTCCCAGGTGGAACAGAAGTGGCAACGTCGCGCAGAGCAGGAAGGCAAAGCGCGGTCAACATCGAAAGCCGATACACCGGCTCCAGCGCCTTGACATTGAACACGCGCACCAGCGAGGCCATGATGAAGGCGCCCGCCACCAGTCCGGTGATGTAGGGATAAATGACAATCAGCGTGCTCCAGAGCGGATGAAGGGTGGCTTCATTGGGATACACATAACCTTGAAAGGTGGGGATCGCTTCCACCACACTATTGGTCAATCCAGTTGGTCATCTATACCTCCTTGTCCAGCCCGGCGTACAGGACGCGCGGACTCGGTTCCCAGATGCGGCTTGAGCACCTGCGTGCGGTTGCCTTCATAAAATTTCCGGAGCGGATCGTCCGGCTGGAGATTCTTCAAGTCGCCGAAAATGCGCGCCTCCGCCGGACAAATTTCCACACACGCCGGTTTCAAGCCGCGGGTAATGCGATGATAACACAGCGTGCATTTCTCGGCCGTGTTGGTGGCCGGACTTAAAAACCGGGCAGCCATACGGGCAGGCTTGAACGCAAAAGGCACAGCCAATGCAGTAATTCGTGTCAATCAAAACCGCCCCGTCCGGCGCCTGGAACGTGGCGCCCACCGGGCACACCTGGACGCAGGGCGGGTTTTCGCACAGATTGCACAGCTTGGGCACAAAGAACGATTGCTCGATCTGGTCTTCCGCCACCGGACACTCCGGAAAGCCGTGCATTCCGCCGTCGGGCGAATCCACCAACGTTTCACCGCGGGTTTCCGCCGAGCCGGGTTTCGGCTTGGTGATGACGTAACGCTCGACCCAGGTGCGGTAATAAGGTCCTTGGGGGACGTCGTTTTCCTTCTTGCACGCCTCGGCACACAAACCGCAACCGATGCATTTGGTGGCGTCAAGGCAGATCAGCCATTTGTGCGCAGTCGGGTCGTAACCCTTGGGCGCGCCGGAAGAGGTGAAGAAATTTTGCACTGCCGCTTTGGCGGTGCGCGCCACGGGGAGCGCCAGCACGCCCGCAAGGATGGCGCCCATGCGGGCGAGCGCGCCGCGCCGGTTGAATTGGGTTTTCATGGGCTTTGGCTGGGTTGATGCGGCAGGTGGCAGTCGGTGCACTTGTCGCCATAGTGATTTTTCACCACGATTTGCTTGAACCAGGCGGGCCGCGACGGATTGGCCTCGTGACAGCGCAAGCAGAGACTTCCCGGCACCTTGGTCGGAACCACGTCGTGATTGAGCGCGTGCTCGCGATTCGGGCCATGACAGGCTTCGCAGGAAAGGGTCTTGTGTTCGAATTTGTCGAGCTTGTGCTGGGTGTCGGCGTGACATTCATCGCACGACTTTTTTCCGGCAAAGACCGGTGTGCGCGAGGCGATTTCCTCCAGCGCCGCCCCGCGATACCATCCGTATTCCCCAAACGACTCCGGCACGAGCAGCGCGCGTCCGACCAGATAGGTTCCCACGATGGCCAGGGTCAGTAACACCAGCCGAAGAATCTGCGGTGGTAATCTGAAGCGGCGCATGGTTTGGGAGGTTTAGGCGCGCGTTACGATTTGATACTGCGCACGTGGGTAATCAGCGCCTTGATTTCGTCGTCATTCAGTTTGTCGCCGAAGGCCTTCATCTTGAGCTGGCCGTCCTGGGTAATGCCTTCCTTGATGGCCTTGGCCGCTTGGTCGTCGGTGAAGGACGCCTGGGCTTTGGGATCAGTAAAGTCCTTGATCTGCAGCTTGCGGCCGATCGTGGTCAGTCCTTTGCCGTCCTTGCCATGGCACATGGCGCAATCTTTATCCCAGTTTTGCTGAGCGTCACCCGCCGCCGCTGTCCCAACAACGCGCACCTGCCAGCACTGACGCGACCACTATCATTTTTATTGGAGTTTTCATAACAAGAATGGTTCTAACCAGATTTTCGCACGGTCTCGGTTTACCTGAAAACCGGGCCTCTCAGGCTCGTTCTTATCAACGGGAGAACATATCCCCGTTTAACGACCATCCCGGAATCGGACGCGGTTTTCACTCTGTAAGAACACTCCAGCAAAACCTAAGGTAATGCTTACCTTCCCTTGTTATTTACTATGCTAAAATTGATTAACGCATAACAATAAAAAGTTATTATATTGTATCAATAAATCAGTTAAATTGATTATTAAAGACAAGATGATTAAAACGCTGGAATTTCTTCCGTTGGCGGGTCACAAAACCGGACCGGGTCATGTATTCACCGGTCGATAACTGCCGATGGCGGAGCAAAGAAGCCAACCCCGTGCGCCGGCGATGAATGCGCCGGCATTTCCCGGTTATTTACCTGCTTGAGTCGCGACAACACTTCACCGCCAGACTGACCCGCACCGGGTTTACTTTGGCGTGTCGGTCCGCGTCCGATCTGGTGACCGGGGCTGAAAGGGTGTTTTATTGCCCTGCTTTGAGGGTCCGGACGTGCGCCACCAGGGACTTGACCTCGTCATCGCTGAGCTTGTCGGCGAATGGCTTCATTTTGGTCTGGCCGTTTTCGATGACCCCTTCCTTGATGTCTTTGGTCGCCTTGATCATCGGTCAGGGCGGCCTGGACTTTGGCGTCGCTCAAATCCTTCATGCCCAGCTTGTGCCCCATCGTGGTCTGAGCTTTGCCGTCCTTGCCATGACAGGAGGCGCAAGCCTTGTTCCAGAGTTCGGTGACATCGCCGGCCCGGGCAGACCAGCATAACGCGCCTCCGATGACGCTGACCAAGGCCATGGTTTTCGCAACAGTTCTAATGTTCATCTTCATAATTGCTCCACTAAAGGATGTTACCGGGTTCTTGTCAAATCAAACCTCCGTTGCCGGTCCGCTGCCAACGGGCGCATCTTGGCACTATCCTTGGACGGGAAGTCCGTGCCGAGAATCATCGGGCGACTGGAAAGTCGCCCGAACCCGCGGACAGGAATGTCCGCGCTACGTAGCGCAGGCTTTCCAGCCTGCGGGTTCCGGGGACTTTCCAGTCCCCGGTTATGAACAGTGCCAAGATGCACCCCGCCAATATTTCGCCGGACTTTGATTTGCCATCCGGCTGCCGGTGTTCTATACCCATTCGATATGCTCACAATCTAAAGATGAACCCAAAACCCGCCACCCTTCGGTTGCACTTAATTGAAACAAAATTGATTCGCAATAAGTGATAAACGTTTATTATTCATTAGAATGATATCAAATATATTAACCGTTTAAGCGGGTGGGTTTCGAGGTATGAAAGAACCACTCGACCAGACCACGACCGCAGACCGTCCCGAGCGCGGCCAGAACCATTGTACGGGAAGCCGTGCTCGTGACGGTGGTGGGCGGGATTTTGGCCCTGGCCGCCAATCATTACTCACCCCGGGGCCTGGCGCTCACCCGGAATTATTTTCCGGAAGGGATCGGCAGTCCGATGCGGGGTGCCCCGGATGCCGGCACGAATGTCACGGCGCTTTCCTCCGCGTCGTCGCCGGCCGGACCGGAGAAATCGAAGGAATGGCAGTGGATCGATCGACCTCAGGCGGTACAACTTTTCCATGACTCCCATTTGAAGCAGGGCGCCATCGTGTTCATCGACGCGCGTGACGAGGAACATTATCTGGGCGGCCATATTCCGGGGGCCTATGAATTCGATCCGTATCATCCCGAGAAATATTTCCCGGCCGTGATGCCGGCCTGCCGGGCGGCGGCGCAAATTGTGGTTTACTGTTACGGCGGCGATTGCGACGACAGCAAGTCAGCAGCTCACCTGCTCCGGGAAGTGGGAATTCCCAATGGGAAGTTGTTCATCTATGGAGGGGGGATCACGGACTGGAGCACCAACCGCCAGCCGGTTGAGATCGGCACGCGAAACAGCGGTAACCTGAGTACCACCTTCCAATGACCAACGATCAGCCCATCCGACCGGTTGCGGTCGTCAATTTGTTCACCTTCCTGAGCCGGTGGTTGCTGGGGGCGTTTTTTGTGTACATGGGTCTGACGAAGGCATTACATCCGGTCGAGTTCCTGAAGCTCCTGCGGCAATACGACCTGACCCAGTTCGCCTTGTTATTAAATTTGCTGGCCGGGTTGTTGCCCTGGTTTGAAATCTTTTGCGGGCTGCTGTTGCTGCTCGGGGTGGCGGTACGCGGGACGGCCCTGACGCTGATCGTAATGCTGGTGGCGTTCACCCTGGTCGTGTGGCATCGCGCGCTGCAGTTGCAGGTGGCGTTGCATATTCCCTTCTGTGCGGTGAAGTTCGATTGCGGCTGCGGCACTGGCGAGGAATACATTTGCCACAAACTGGTGGAAAATATTTTGCTTACCCTCTTGTCCGCCTGGTTGTTGACGGGACGGGGAAAACAATTTTGCGCGCGCTACAGCCTTTTCGGTCGTTGAAGCGTTAAAGCGTTTCAAAAAACATGTAGCCGCCGACGCTAAGCTGAGCAAATCGAGGCAAGGCCACGTGGCGAGAGAAAGGAAAATAAGGATATGCGGGACAGAGCGTATATGACGTTGAAATGGATTGCGAAACGGCTCCAGATGGAAGTTGGAGAAATGTATCGAATTGCCGAGCGACGACGATGAATGAGGACAAAATTGTCAATACAGTGGACTGACCTGTTACGTTTCCAAGGTTATAATAGCATTAAAATCACTAATGGAGCCATTTTGTTAGAAAGGCATAAATAGAGAATTAATTACACCGGATATTTTGGATTCTGGGGATAAAAGCTCAAAATCGAACCAACCCCCACCGACACGCCGACGCTTGGAATTTAACAAAACCCTAAAATCCTGAATTATGTACTTCTTTTGGACATTGACTGAATCGGGCACTAAAGACCCTCAAGTGAGTCGTACGCTAAAGAAGATGGAACTATCGTAAAGAAAGAGCATCTCTATGTTCTCACGGCTGTTTCCCTTTTTGAATACAAGTGGCGTGATTTTGAACGTAACATCTCCAATAAAGCTGGTAAATATCCAGGTGTCATTTATTTAGGAACGGAAGCTATGAATCTAAGTGGGAGGAAAAGTATTGGGTGCGACTTCCTGAACAACGTGTGAGGGAAAGTCCATTCTTGAACGCTTTGGTTGATAAGGATAGAACCCGAATCGCAGAAGAATTTTATGCGCAACTTGCCCCGATGCGAATGCATTTGTTTAGTGTTGTAGTGGATAAGCGAAAACTCTTTGGCCATGTAGACCATGATATTTTATTCAAGAAGGCATATGAACTTGTTGGAGCGTATTGAGCATTACCTTTGGGAGTTCCATCCAAAGCACGAGAAGGCGTAATCGTGATTGACGATACGGGGCGAATGACAAATCGCTCACTGGCAATGAAGCACGCCTATATTCAGCGTGAAGGCAATCAAGTAATGAGATTCCATCACATTGTCGAGAATACCCCATGTTTACAGACAGCGCGCTTTCCAATGGCATCCAACTTGCGGATTTATGTGGGTACAACATTTATCGAGCATTTAGAAATAAAGACTTCACATATCCGTATTTTGCTAAGATGTTAGATAGGTTCTACTGCTCGCATAAAACCCCTGAGAATAAACTTGATGGCCTAAAAGTGTGGCCGGACGATTCAGAACTAGTAGAGTTTGCGCGGGAAGGATGGATAACCTACAAAACAAAACAACCCACCTTATGGGGTGGGCAAACCACAAAATAAAATATGGAGTCAGGCTGGGATTACCCATATCAAGCTGACAAGCAGCACCCGACTAAGCCAAAGTAGGCCATTTATGCGGATTTTGTCCCGGTAATTTTGCGCCCAATTTAACCCAATGTAACCATTTTAGCCCAATTTACCCCCACTTGCGTTTTTCCAAATTCGCAGTTTATGCGCATTTCGCAGATTTTGTGCATTCTAGTACGCTCCACTAAATGGAGCCAACGGATATGGAAAGTTACTTTCCAAAGTACTTGAGGGTTTAATTCAAGTTCAGGCTACTGCGTAGACAAAACGCATTTGAGGATTCACGCCGGATGACTGCTTTTCCTACCAGTGGGAAAGCCATTAACCCTGAAGCGCACCATGACCCAAAAAACGAATTACCAAAACTATGATGCTTCCGTCCTCCTTTGTGTTTTGATTGGGTCTGTGCCAGTGGCCTTCGGCGCAGCCACTTTGGCCTATCGGCCGGACCAAATTATCATCCGAGAAAAACCCAAGTGTAAGCGTCAGCCGCACGATAATTGCGGCTTTCCAAGCCACACGCGGGGTCAAGATCACCAGGGCGTTCCAGCAGTTGGCGGAATATAGTTCGTCTCCTTGACGGCAGGGGAAACAGTTGTTCGCTCATGTCCAATTATCAACAAAGTAAACGGGTCAGTCCACACTATTGACAGTAAGGGGCATTGTCAGCGAGCGGTTAAAACCGGTATTGCAGGGTGGCAAAAATCAGGTTGGCTTTAAAACTGTTGAAACCGGCGGAAGCCGTATCCACGTAGTCATAGAAACCGTACCTTAAACTCGCCCGCAGGTTTTGGGTGATCCGGCGGGTGAGCGTGGCGTTGACGCCATTTTCATACGCCCCGGCGCCCAAGGCCACGCCGTTGGGGGAGTTGTTCTGATAATCGTCCGCCTGGTAGTAGAAATAGGTCACATTCAGGTCGGTCTTGTCGTCCACGACAAAGTCCGAGGACAAGTTCACCGTCCAATAGTTATTCTGCGAGTTCAGGACGGCGTTCGTAATTTGCGTGACGGGTGTTTTAGTCTCGCTCAAGACGTAGTCCAGGCCCGCCTGCAGGCTTAACCGCGACCACGGCGTCCAGGTGGCGTTTCCCCCGATAATCTGGCTGGGTATCTTGCGGACTGGACCTCACTTAATCCCGAGGCCGGGTCCGGCTGGGTATTCACGGTGGAATACTGGTACTCATAACGTCCGACAAAAGTAACGTTCTGAACGGGATGCACCGTCACCCGGACGTTACCGTCATAGGTCTGGAAATTCTGCATGGAAAAGTCGTTGACCGCATTGTTTGTCGGATTGGTGTAGTTCCACTGGTTGTTCTGGTAATAGCCGCCGATGTCGATCGTGAGCCGGCGGAGCGGATACCAACGCGCCCCGATGGAATATTTCTGGAAGAAACGATTATCGTCAGTTTCACCTGCCGCGAGGTTGGTTGAGACACCAATGCCGTTTACCTGCGTGAGACCGCCAGATTGATTTAAGTTACCCTGGCCCTGGTCCCATTCTCCACGAGCATAAAGGACCCAATTGGTTATGCCCGTGTACCGCGCATCCAGGCTTTCGGCTACGTCAATGACGTCCCGCGAGCTTTGGCTGCTGAACGGGTCCGTCGGAAAGGTGTTCAAGGTCCCGGTGCCGCTCGAAGTCCCGTCCCAATTTTCCTGCTGCACCCGAATGGCTGGAATAATGGTGACGGTTTTTAGGGGAATGGTCATCAGATTCATGTCCAGCACGTACCTCTTCATATGCGTATCGCCGACCAGATTGGTGTAACCGAGGCCGCTGGAGGCGTCGGGCACGTAGGGTACATTGAAGCCGCTGCCATAAATCCGGTCGCCGGAAAGATCGTTGTCCAGGTTGGCAAACAGGAAGCCGGTTGAAAAGAGCAGGTTCGGATTCATCCAGGTCTCGCTGGAGGCATTGAGGTCGAACAAGTCGTAGGTGGTTTTCTGCCGGTCGGTGACATAAGCGGCGTTTGGAGGTGCCGGGTCGGTCAGGTAACGCGTCGTATAGAGCGCGTCGTTCAGGTCGGCTGTTTGATAACGCAGACCCAGGGCTAGGTCGGTTTCCTTGACGTGTTGCGCCGCGTTCAGTTGGAACGTGTCAATCTTCTCGTTTATGTCGTAAAAGCTCGGCCCCAGTCCTTGAGTCAGGGTTGGATCGACAAACAGATCAGGATGCACCGGGCTCCAGATGGTTGAACTTTTCTGGCCGTCACGGTAGCTGTGCGTGTACTTGAAGGTGAGGGCGGGAAGTTTTTGCAGGGTCAAGCCGCCTTCAAAAGAGTATTCGCCGCGATCCAACGCCAGGGCTTCGGGCGAACCTGAGTATTCGGTTCCCGTGGGCGGATAATAGCCGCCGGCGTCATTATACCAGGTACGGAAGTTCTCGAAATTGAACTTGAGGAACCAGAGGTCGGGATGTACCAGCCCCAGTTTCAACTGGTAATCGTGGTCGTCAATAATTGAACGGCCGTCCAGGGTGAACAGCGTGTTGCTGAAGGCGTTGGCCTGGTAATGCAGGTCTTCGATCCCGCCAAAAGCGCCTGTACCCATATGCAGGCTTTGCTCGTGCCTGTGCCTTGTTGCCGCTGGTCATCAGGCCGCCGCCTGTAAGCGCAATCCAGTTGTTGTAGGTGCTGGGACCGCCTTCAAAGTAATCCTGCGGCGATAACGCGGGACTGTTGGTGTCGTCGGCCAGTACGCGGACGCCAAAGGTCAGCAGCAAAATTCCCGTCAGCCAAAATGAGCCCCGACGCGCCGGGCCGGAGGCTGGCGTTCCTGCCGCGCACGGGAAGACCGTCTGCGCTCGGGTGGAATCCGAAGGTCGCGGCTGGTTTGGTTGAAAGGGTTTCATCTTCGGCGCCAATCAAAATTGGAGTTGCGGGTTAACGCGCGAGCCGTGCACGGCCTCGTGGCAACCGGCAGTCCAACAGGTGCCCTGGGACAGGCGCCCCGTATGGTTCGAACCGCCGATGAGAAGCTGGCCGCCGGTTTGCTGGACGAAATGGCATTTCAAACACAAATTCGAATTCCGCTGGGCTAACAGCTTGGCATTGACCGAGCCGTGCGGGTTGTGACAGCTGGTACAGCCTTCACGCAGGGCTTCGTGCTCGAATACGAACGGGCCTTGCTGGGCCGGATGACAACGCAAGCACATGTCATTTTCGGAAAGCAGTGAAGTCCCGCCACCGGCGGAAATGGAACCCTTGTGCGGGTCATGGCAATCAGAACACTTCATCCGGCCTTCGGGCACGGGATGATGGTTGGGAAGATTGAACTGTCCGCGCACGTCCAAATGGCACGTGTAACAGACCGTTTCCTCCGAGCGCGCCGATTCCACCGCCACGTGCGCGCCGTAACTGCTCGCCTCGCCACGACCGGCGGTGAAAATGTACGGAGGTTTCGTGTCGCCACCCGATTCCGAATGGTTGCTGCACGGTCCGTGACAGGACTCGCACCCGGCATCCAGCGCGTTGGTTCCCTGGGCCATCAGACGCGCATGATCGGCGGTGGCAAAATCCTTGTAGATATTGTCATGGCAGGTGTCGCATTGTTCGGAGCCGATGTAGGTGGCACCCGGCACATTGGGCAATACCACCACACTGCGGTTGAGGGTGCCGCAGGAAATGACCACCAACAGTGTGGCCATCACAATCCCTGTCAACGCCAGCCATCGCTTCCAGCCGTCAGGCTGCGTTGCTGTTTTTCCCCAAATGAGCTTCAGCATATTTTTGTCGGGCAGCTTCATTGGAATAATTGGCCGTCCACAAAGGTCTGGGCATCCTGCAAAAGTTTACTGTCGTAAGGCCGGTTATGGACACCGAAACTGCCGTCGTAAAAGACGAGGTACAAGTCAAACCGGGCCTTGCGAATATCCACCGGAATGTTGTTGGTTTGCTGCATCGAATTCGGGCCGGGACTGCCCGAAGACAGATCGCCCGGCGTCGTATATTCCCACGCGAGCGTTCCGTAGTTGGTCCGCAATACGTCGGGCGCCTTGTTGGTGGCCCACATGTCCAGCAAGGCTTTGGTTTGCAGGACCTGGTTCGAGATAATATTGGCTGTGAACTGCACCAGTCCCCCGGGATTGGGGTGACAGTTATAACAAGCGGTGTAGGCGGCCACTTCGAACGTGTGACCGCTCATATTATCCGGGCCCGACTGCAGATGGCACGCGGTACACTGCATTTCGAGTTTGGAGTGAGTGGAGGGGAAGTTCGGGTTAGTCCCCTCCACCACCACACCGACCGTGCCCAACAACATGTTGTATTGCGGCGAGTGATGGGGCGAACGACTCGTATCCGTCCAGGCCGCGCCGCGGTCGTTGTGGCACTGGGCGCAGACATTGATGGCGGGATTATATTTGTTCGAGAACACGTCCGAGGTGGTCAGGTAAAAATCGTTGGTTGAGGCAAACGCATTACGGAGCTGGTTGGTGTAGAGCAGTCCCAGTTCGTTGTTGGTGATGGTGGCGGTGATGCCGGTCAGTTGGTTGCTAAAGGCGATGACTCCGTTCAGCACGTTTGTCCAGACGTTTTCGCCGTGCGGTTCGTGGCAGACGGCGCAGGTGATGGCCACATTGAAATCATTGGTCAGCGTCACCGGGTTTTGACCCTCCAACAAGGCCTCGCGGGCGGAACCCGAATGGCAGCGGCCGCAATTGTTGATGTTATTTGCGGAACTGGCCATGGATTGAAGCACGTCTGGCACCACGGCTCCATGCGGCGACACGCTCCAGTCCTCAAAACCAAAACCCAGCGGATGTCGGGTAACAACGGACGCGGGGGTGAGTTGAGCGCTGTGGCAACCCCCGCAGACCTGGGCGGCCAGTTCCACGCGCGGTATGACCGTTTGATCGCCCGGATTGGCCGCATGATTGCCACCCGGTCCATGGCAATTCTCGCACTGCACGCCTTCCAGTTGCGGGGTGAGCACCGCACTGGTAAATCCCGTCGACAAACCGTACCCCACCGTGTGGCAGGGCAGACAACTGGGATTGGTGTCCTGATGAATGCGTTGAAGTCCTGCAAAGGCTTGCGCATGCGCCGTGGTCATTACGGTGCTGTGAACGTTCCCGTGGCACTGGGCGCAGGTTTGCTCACCCGCGTAACGCGGCCCCGGGCCGGAGACCCGGAAAAACGCGTTGCTAGACAGGTTAGTAATGGTGGTCGTGCGGTTCAGGTTGAAATTGCCTAACGGTTGCCAGGTTCCGCCCGGCAACTGCGATTTCTGGTATAGATGGTAGTAGCCGGACGGACCATCCCACGTCAGCGTGACGCCATTGGTGTTCTTCTGAATGCCCGTCATGACCGGGAGGCCAGGCATTCCGCCGGGTTGTGTGACGGTGAGATGTGGAACGCCTTGCGCGAAACCGGACAAATCGCTCAGGCAGAAACCGGCCACCGCAAATAACAAAACTACCGCCTGTGTGGCCACCCGGATTGGGGTAGGGTTGATAAACCATGAAGGCCGTTGGGCAGGCAAATTACGTCTGGCAACGGTTGAAACCATCTCTGGGCAAGTGATGCTTATAAGGCGACAGCATACTGTAAAGTCTGCTGAATACGAGTAACTTATGAGTTGAAATTGAGCCTTCATTTGCTCCTTCGCAGCCTCGCATGGAGGCCAGTTGGAGGCTATTCCGATATTGCCGTTTACTCACCCCGAATTGCCGGGTCTTTGCCAAAAACCGGTGGCAGGCGTGTCGGACAAACAAATTTGCCTCGCCCGACCCATCTGATTCTGTCAGGCTGAATTGCCTCGGCAATGGGCGCAAGTATAAAAATAAAAATGACCTCGGCGAATAAGATCGGCTCTGTAAGAAAAGCAGCCATGGGCGAACGGGCCCAGGTTCGAACCGCGGTGCTTGTGTTGGTCTCCTTTCTCCTGGGCGTGGCAGCCACGGCCGTTTGGTTTCACGTTGCACCCGTTCGTAACGCGGAAAATCCGAATCCTCCCCCAACTGACCAGCAGAGCACTCAGTCATCCGCTGTGTCATCGCCCGGTGCGAGTTCACCGGCACAGGCGTACGTGGAGCAACCGGTGCCCGTAGACCAGGCTGCCGTCGAAGACGTCAAACGCGCGTTGCCCAATTACGCTTCACTGTCTGTTGACGAAGGGACGGAAATTCTGCGGGAAGCCGCGCTGAAAGCATACGCCGCCGCTGCGCAGGAACTGCAAAGCCAGGTCGGTCAGGCGCAGGCGGAATTAAGCCTGGCTCAAGGCAAGTCGCCCGCCGACCAGCAGGCGGCCATGAAGCATTTACAGCAGGTACAGGCGGAGCAGAGCCAGAAGCTCCAGCAGATCGGCGGACAATTGCAGACGCAAATTGCCGCATTGAAACAACTGAAAGCGGCAAAATAAGGGTTTCTGGCAGCGGTACGTTTTGCACCTTTCGGTGGGGCGAGCGTACTCGCGAGCCGACTTGTAAGTAACCTCAATCCACCAAACTATACCGCTACCGGGCTTCTCGATTTTTGGAGAAAAGGCAGGTTCGTGTCGGCAGGCCAAACCTCCGGGGGAGAGCCGGTGGATAACGTTTTATTAAAGCGGTTCAAGTAATGGCGTAGCCGCCGAAGTGACGAGACGGATTCATTATTTGGCCGGTAAATCGGGTCCACCTCCTGACGTCGGCGGCTACAACATTATAGAAGCCAGTCTGGTGTCACAGAAATGGGTTAACACCAGAGGCATCGAAAGCAACCCCTCACTCGGTCTTCGGCCACCCTCTCCCCGCAAAGCGGGGAGAGGGCAGGGCGAGGGGGCGTTCGTCAGATGCTTCCTGGGTTGAGTTGTAAAGTAGCGTTGGTTAAATGACACTAGACGTTGGAGGTTGGATCTTCATTGTCGAATCCTGCCGCGGTAATTTGCCAACAAAAAACCCCTCCCGGTTTAATGGGAGGGGTTGAAGGTCGGTTCTGCGGTTACGGGTTAATCACGACCCGGAAGAACATTTGGGCGTTGGTCCGCGTCGCGGTCAGGTAACTGATTGAGTTGCCTGTGCCCGGGAGGGGACTGCCGATGTTTTTCCAGCCGCCGCTCAAGTTGGAAATGCCCTGAATTTGATACAGACTGCCTTGAGTCGTGTTGAACGCAATCTCAGCGGCCGTGTAAATGGCAATGGTGTTGGTCACTCCTGAATTGATCAGGGTCTTGCCGTTGGCCCAGACCACGCCGCCAGGAACGGTGATGCCGGAGGAAGTCGGATCCAGACCCAGCGCATACATCATCCAGTTGGGAACATTATTGGTGTTATTGATGGCATTGGGCGCCGCTTGAGGATTGTTGATGGTGCCGAAGTATTGAGTCTGCCACGAATCAGGCAGGCCGTCATCATTGGCGTCGCCGGTCAGATTCGCGATGGATGCCTTGAGCAATCCCACTGCATAGGCGGTGTTGTGGATTCCCAGGCTGCCGTCGTTGTGCAACGAACATCCAGTTGAAGGCCGCTTCCAGTTGGGTTGCGTCCAGGTGGAACTGACCGACAGCGACGATTTCACCGACTGTCCGCCACACCGGACGGGAGATAAGCTGACAACTGGTTCAGCAGACCCTGCACTTCAGTTTGAACACCCTGGATGACGCCGTCGCCATTATAATCCTGCAACGGGAAGTCAAATGAGGTGACCGAGGCGCCGTGGCATTGCTGGCAGGCCGGCCACGATGTCTTCGCCATTGTGCGAGTTTACAAAGGTATGGCTGCCGGCATGCAGATAGGCCGGATCCGTTGAGGCAAGCGTCTGCATATGGCAAGTGACGCAGGTATTGGAAACCGCATGGGCGTGGGCCGAGCTGGGGATGATTTGGCCGTAGGTAAAGGCATTGACTCCTTCGATCATGTCCGCTTGCGGCCCGTGGTGCGGGCCCAAAGTTGGCTGTCGGTAAGAAGTGGAACGTGAAGTCGCCGCATTATTGGGACCGGCTATGATGGCACTGCATACACAGAATGCCTTCGCCCGCGTTGGTGACTACGGTACCGTCCATAAGCGTTACTGCGGCCATAGTGCGAATGATGTACGGATTGGGCGCATTCGTGCCGGGAAGAGTGGCCCCGTGCGGTTCGTGGCACGTCTGGCAATTGATCGCCATGTAAGTCGTATTGGTCGTCGCCGATCTGGCAATCCGGCCGACGAAACCATAAGCCGTATGGCACCCCACACAACCTTCGCGGCCCGGACCGGAGGGATCCGCGTCGTGATGGCATGATCGGAATTTTGCCATTCCGCTACATGAACGTGAGTTGGCGGGGCGTCATGGCACTGAGCGCAGTCGCCGGAGCCAAGGCTGATGGCGATCAGATTGGTTTTACCGAAGGTGCTCATGTGCTGGCTGCCGGGTCCATGACAATTTTCGCATTGGATATTGCCCACGTTGGCGACAACCGGATAATTGGTCTCCATGCTCGCCCAGTTGCCGTGCCACCAGGTTGGTTGGGAAAATCCAGCCGTACTGCGTCGCCATGTCGTCAAAGCCGCCGTTGACGGCCAGCGCATTGGTGTCATAACCGACCGTGTGGCACGGGAGGCAGCTCTTGCTGTAATGGCTGCTGACCAGCCCGTCGATGCCGCGGGCAAACATCGAGGAATGGGCCGTGGTTTCCCAAGGGCACAACCATGTTGGTCGCGATTTGTCCTCCACTATGGCACAGGGCGCAGCCGGAAGTGTTCGGCAACAAACCAACGCCCATATATGTGCCTGCCGTGATCGTGATGGTCAGGTTGGTGGTTCCCGCATTGGACGTATAAACCGTGGCCGTCACTTTATATAGGTCGTTGGTGGTATAACCCGCCACGTCCGGACGCAACAACATCCGGCCTGCCACCCGGTACATCAGACGGTCGGAGGGCTCATACACCGGTACGTTCGTGCCCAGCGGGCTGGCCTGCAGCGCGACCCCCGAGCCGACGGGCTTTTGGGCCAGCGTCCAGACAATGTTGGTCACGTTCGGCACGGAGGAGTTGGTGGCGACGTCAATTTCAAGATAAACCGGCTGGCCCACACCCACGTTTAACAGGCCGCCCGAAGCCTCCAGAGTTGCGGGCAGCGCATAGTTGGTATTGGCGATTTCGCCCGGGGTGAGCGGGCGCGCCACCAATTGGGCTGAAAGATTGGTTTGGGCCTGTGCGGTGAAAGTGGCGTTCAGAGCCATCGTTGCCGCCCCTAAACAGGCCAGCCAGGTTTTAATGGAAGGTTTCATAGTCATCTCACACTGTTGGGTTATGGGGATTCTTGATCATGCGAATCGGGCTTGTGGTTGAAAACCAGTCGGGTTCAGCACGGCTTCGACGTGGTAAAGGGAGCGAATGCCGGCTTTTAAAATCTTTTCTGAAGCGGGTCTTATCTTGAGCATCACGGCCGCGGTCCGGTCGGTGATGATGGCCCGGCAGCGCGCCAGTTCCTGTTCGCGGCACTTCGTGTTCTCGCGCACAATGCTTTCCAGATCGTCAATATCGTAGAGGAACACATTGTTTAATTCCTGTACCGCCGGATCAATGTCTCGCGGTACGGCGATGTCCACGAGGAACAACGGGCGGTTGCGGCGGGCGGAAAGGATCGAAGCCACATCTTCACGGTGCAAAATGGTGTGGGGTGAGCCGGTCGAACTGACCACGATGTCCGCCATCGCCAACGCCTGCCGACACTCCTCAAACTGCACCGCGCGACCGCCGAATTCCGCCGCCAGGTTTTGGGCGCGGTCGAAGGAGCGATTGGAAACCAGTACCGTGTGCGCGCCGCGCTTGGCGAGGTGGCGGACGCAGGCTTCGCCCATTTTGCCGGCGCCGATGATCATCACGACTTTTTCGCTCAAGTCCCGGTCAAAAATCCGTTCCGCCAGCTCCACGGCCACGCTGCCCACCGAAGTGGCTCCGCGACCGATGGCGGTCTTGCTGCGGATTTCTTTGGCCACTTGCAGGGCCGTTTGGAAGACGCGGTTCAAGGTTTTACCGGTGAGCCTGGCTTCCTGGGCGGAAAGATAAGCGTGCTTGACCTGCCCGGTGATTTCCGTTTCACCGAGCACCATCGAATCCAATCCACTGGTAACCGAAAACAAATGCTGGATCGCTTCTTCCTCTTCCTTGAAGTAGAGGTACGGAGAAAAATCAAAGTCACTGCCGCTCAATTGCCGGAAAAGCCCGTTGATGTCCCCCTTTAGCCCCGACGTCACACCATAAATTTCCACCCGATTACAGGTGGAGAGCAACACGACTTCGGAGAGATTGCCGTGCAGTTTCAACCGGCAGCCACTACAGAGCAATCGCGACCGGTGCACCGCGAGTTGTTCGCGGACTTCGACCGGCGTGGTCTTGTAACTTAAACCGGCGACAAACATTTTCATGGTCCTGGCCTCCGGGTAGCGGGAATCCTGACCGGCACCGGCACGGGTCGAACCAGGGACAAATCATCCAGAAAGCGGCGAGCCAGCCTCCGGGTTTTGGCAACCAAGGCGCCCCGTCTCATCATTTTCAGCCGGCGGCTTTCTTTCATCGTCATTACCCTAGACCATGCCCCGATAACCGCTCGCCGCCCCTTGCCAAACACTTTACCTATTTTGTCTTTATGATATGAAGATATGTTAATGTAAATACTGTATGAATATAAGATTTTATTAGCTAAATATTGCAGGAAAGCGGGAATTGTCCTTTAAAAATCAAAAGAAATGAAGAATCTGCCCAATCGGAGGCGGGAGAGGTAACATTCCACCGTGTCCTATTGGCAGGGTAATGTCCGGTCGCCCGTTGCGGAAAATGGTCTAATGCAGAAACTAAAATATATTAGCCGCCTATATATGGTAGGTATGGTATGCGAGGCAGGATCCCTGAGGTTGGGCCTGTGCTTAGACCCGGCAGAAACGCCGGCACCGGCCTGCCGCGATTAACTCACCGCCATGCTCAACAGGAACTCGATATTGCTTTTGGTCTTCTTGAGCTTGCCCAACAGCAGTTCCATGGCTTCGACCGGCGGTACACCGGTGAGCGCTCGGCGCAACAGGACGATGCGGCTGAGCTCGTCCGGATGGTACAGCAATTCCTCTTTGCGCGTGCCGGACCGTTCGACGTTGATGGAGGGGAAAATCCGGCGGTCCACCAGGGCGCGGTCCAGATGTACCTCCATGTTGCCGGTGCCTTTAAACTCTTCAAAAATCACTTCGTCCATGCGGCTGCCGGTGTCTACCAGCGCGGTGGCCATGATGGTGAGCGAGCCGCCTTCTTCGATGTTGCGTGCTGCACCAAAGAAGCGCTTCGGCTTGTGCAGCGCGTTGGCGTCCACACCGCCGGACAGGATCTTGCCTGAATGCGGCTGGATGGTGTTGTAGGCGCGGGCGAGCCGCGTGATGGAGTCGAGCAGAATCACCACATCACGCTTGTGCTCAATCATGCGCCGCGCTTTTTCGATAACCATTTCGGCCACCTGGACGTGGCGTTCCGGTGGCTCGTCGAACGTGGAGCTGATGACTTCCGCGCCTTTGCAGGTGCGTTCCATGTCCGTGACTTCCTCGGGCCGCTCGTCAATGAGCAGGATGAACAAATACGTTTCCGGATTGTTCTTCAAAATCGCGTTGGCGATTTTCTGCATGAGGACCGTTTTACCCGTGCGGGGTGGCGCAACGATCAGGCCGCGCGTGCCTTTGCCAATCGGACAGACCAGGTCCAGCACCCGCGTGTTGACTTCGTCCGGCACCGTTTCGAGCAGGAACCGCCTGTCTGGAAACAACGGCGTGAGATTGTCGAAATGTGTTTTTTCCTTCGCCTTGTCCGGGTCTTCGGCGTCCACGGCTTCGACTTTGAGCAGCGCGAAAAATTTTTCCTTTTCCTTGGGCGGCCGGATCTGGCCGGCAATCAAGTTACCGGTCTGCAGGTCAAACCGGCGGATCTGCGACGGGGAAACATAGATGTCCTCCGGGCACGGCAGGTAATTGAAACTCTGCGAGCGGAGAAAGCCAAAGCCTTCCGGCAGGATTTCCAGCACGCCTTCGGAAAACAGCACGCCGGCGCGCTCGGCGTTTTTCTGGAGGATATGGAAAATGACCTCGTGCTTGCGCATCGTGCCGAAGTTTTCCACACCGAGGTCCTTGGCCATGTGGTTCAACTCGCTCATCTGCATCGCCTGCAACTTGGCGATGTTCAGCGACGCGGCGATCTTGTCGCGCTGCGGGCCGCGCCGTTCATCCGCCCGGGGTTCGTCGGTGGTGGGTTCGTCGGTGGTGGGTTCGACCGGCGTGGAAGGCGGCTGTAAATCGGGGGCCGGGGGCGGTTCGATGACGGCCGTTTCCGGTGTCGGGCCGCCGTTCAATTGCGGCGATTCCACGGCGGGAGTTTCCTCCGCCTTCACTTTGGTCTTTTTGGTTGAGACTCTTGGCATAAATCAAATTGGCAGTTGTTCGCGGTTTCGGTTGCCGACGGTCCTTGGCGCGTCATGAAAGGCAGTCACGCATTTGACGGCCCGCGACCGGAAAAGTTCAAAATGGATTTGTCAATCAGGCATTCAAGGCCACCAGGCCTTCATTACGGCAAGGGAAACTTTACAGTCAACTCATGCCCAGTGTGGCGCACTTTGGTCCCCGTGTCAAATCCGTTTTTTTAGACACGAATTTCACAAATGAACACGAATTAGTGTTTGGTTTGAATGGGCGCAAATCCGTGTCTCTTTTTTCCTGTGCGATTTCCGTCCCGGCGGGTGCTATAAGTTGAACATGACACCGGATTCAGAGTTGCTGAGTCGTTATGCCAGAACCCGTTCCGAAGACGTCTTTGCCGAGCTGGTGCGGCGGCACGTCAATCTCGTCTATTCGGCCGCCTTACGGCAGGTCAACGGCGACGCCCATCTGGCTCAGGACGTGGCGCAGACAGTGTTTGCCGACCTGGCGCGAAAGGCCGGCTCGCTGGCCCGACGTGAATCGCTGACCGGCTGGCTTTACACCAGCGCCCATTTTGCTGCTGCAAAAATCACCCGGACGGAAAATCGCCGCCGTCTTCGCGAGGACAAATTTATGCGCGAGCCAACCAATGAAAGTTGCGCAGGCGTCTCGCCGGCAAATGTCTGGGAAAAAATCCGGCCCGCGCTCGATGACGCCATGCACGAACTCAAGGAGAGTGACCGCGAAGCGGTTCTGTTGCGATACTTTGAAAACCGGTCCTTTATCGAAGTCGGCGCCAAATTCGGCCTCAACGAAAACGCCGCGCGGATGCGCGTGGACCGTGCGCTGGAAAAACTCCGCGCCATTTTTACCAAACGCGGTATTGTCGCAACGACTGCGCTGGCCTCGGTGATTTCGGCCAATGCGGTCCAAATGGCGCCCGCCGGTCTGGCGACAACGCTGGCGACCACTTCGATTGCCGCGGCCGGAACCGGAACCGCTTTCATCCTCTTGAAACTTATGACTGCAAGCCAGCTGAAACTTGGTATAGGCGCCCTCGCGGCGATTGGTGCTGCGACAACGTTGGTGATGCAACACCAGGCCCAAGTCAAACTACGTCAGGAGAGTCGATTACAGGGACAACAAATCGCGCAACTCGCAACGGACAATCAAAGCCTTTCCAATCGCCTAGCGGCGACCGCCGATGCAAAATCACTGACGGATGAGCAAATGAGTGAATTGTTGCGACTGCGAAGTATGGTTGGCCAGATGCGCGAGCAAACAAACCAGTTGGCCCTGTTACAAGCAGAAAACCGGTGGCTTCAATTACAAATGGAAAATTTTGGCAACCAGGCACTAAGGAATTACCCGGCCTTGACGAATGTTTTTTTATTCGAAGTACATCGAGCGGCCATGATTAATGCAGGAAAACAAATTGGAATCGCACTTCGGATGCATGCCGACGATTATGGTGGAGAATATCCCACGAATCTTAGTCAGCTCATATACACCACCAACCAGGGAGGCGGATATATCAGGACCAACTTTTCTGGCGACGTTCAGCTAGCCGATTTTGAGGCCGCCAACCCCGGTCTGGCGAATGAGCGTATCCCGCAAATACCCGCCGCTAGGGAGCGACAACCACGCTGGTGGGACGGCAAGTGGGAGCGCGTCTATGTCTTGTCCGACGGCAGTGTTCAGGTGATAACTTCCTCTGATGGAAATTTCAGTGTTTGGGAAAAAGCGCAACTTGATTCGGCTCTAGGGACAACCAATCAATAAGGCAGCGGGAGGTTCGCCGCTAACTCGCGCACACGTTCATTCCAATGCTAACGTGTGTTTCAAGGCTGCATCTACGGCGTTCATTTGCGGCAGCCGACCGAGGGTGGAATCCATTTCCGATTCCAAGATCGTTGCCAGGTTGTCGGTCATGATCACGGAATCGAGCCGCAAACCGGCGGCTTTGCCTTCCACCGAGTCGCGGCTCACGAAAACCCGGCTGCCATGGCCGCGTCGGGCGAGGTTGCTGGAAATCATAGCGACAATGGTTTGAGCCAGGCCGTTGTTCAATTCGTCGCGTTGCAGGACCAACGCGGGGCGGCGCTTGGCTGTGCGCAAATCGGAATTCGGAAACAACACCAGGACCACGTCACCGCGCCGGGTCTTCATCGTAGATGGTAGCTTCGGGACGTTCCCAATCCTCGGCGAAAGTTTTCAGGCGGGAACGCAAATCAGCGGCTTGAGCTTCGTCAATGCCGCGATCGTGCAGCGCAATAACGGATTTTTCTGCGGCGATTTCGGCCAGCTTTTTCTGCACGACCAATCGCTCGGCGGAGCTTAATTTCAGCAATTCCGCAATGATTTCACTGGCGCTCATGGTTAGAATTTAACGCGCCAAGGCCGAATTGCAAAGTGCAATTCCGTCAATATGCCAGCGGGAATTTCGCCGTCAACTCGCGCACGCGCTGCCGGACCTTGGATGCCGCGTCGGCGTTTTTGACGTCCATCAGCACTTCGGAAATCATGTCCGCAATGGCCGCCATTTCCGCTTCTTTCATGCCGCGGGTGGTCACCGCCGGCGTGCCCAGCCGGATGCCGCTGGCCTGGAACGGCGAGCGGGTCTCAAACGGAATCGTGTTTTTGTTCACCGTGATGCCGGCTTCGTCGAGTACAATCTGGCACTCCTTGCCGGTCAGATTTTTCACCCCCACGTCCACGAGCATCAAATGATTGTCCGTGCCGTCACTGACCAGCCGGTAGCCGTTGCGTTTCATGCCTTCGGCCAGGGCTACGGCATTCTTCACAATCTGCACCTGATACGCTTTGAACGACGGTTGCAAGGCTTCCTGAAAACACACCGCCTTGCCGGCAATGACGTGTTCCAGTGGCCCGCCCTGGATGCCGGGGAAGACGGTGGAATCAATCTCCTTCGCAAATTTCTCCCGGCACATCACCAGCCCGCCGCGCGGCCCGCGCAAAGTTTTGTGCGTCGTGGTGGTTACAAAATCCGCATGCTCCATCGGGCTGGGATGAATGCCTGCTGCCACCATGCCGGCGATGTGGGCAATGTCTGCGAGCAGATACGCGCCGACCTCACGTGCGATTTCGCCCATGCGCTGAAAATCAATGATTCGTGGATACGCGCTGGCCCCGACCGTAATCATCTTCGGTTTGTGCTCGCGCGCCATGGCGGCGAGTTGGTCGTAATCAATCCGTTCGTCGTCTTTGCGGACGCCGTAATGGACGATCTCAAAAAATTTGCCCGAGAAATTGGCCTTGTTGCCGTGGGTCAAATGCCCGCCGTGGCTCAAATCCATGGTGAGCATTTTGTCACCGGGCTTGAGCACGGCAAAATAGACGGCCATGTTCGCCTGGCTGCCGGAGTGCGGCTGGACGTTGACGTGTTCGGCGCCGAACAGTTTTTTTGCACGATCAATCGCCAGTTGCTCGATCGTGTCGATGTTTTCGCAACCGCCGTACCAGCGTTTCTTCGGCAGGCCCTCGGCATATTTGTTGGTCAGCACCGAGCCCTGCGCCTCGAGCACCGCCGGGCTGACAAAATTCTCGCTGGCGATCAATTCGATGTTTTCCTGCTGGCGCAGGCGCTCGTGCTCGATGGCCTCGGCCACAATGGAATCCACCACCCGCAGGCGTAATTGCGGTGGGACGGAGCGCGCTTCGATTTTTTGAACCCGGCGTTCGTGGCGGCCGCCTTCCGGTTTTGCATTTAAGAACGCCTCGAGAATCTTCCGGCCCGATTCCGGCGTGATCGCCTTGCCGCCCAGGCAAAGAACATTCGCGCCATTGTGTTGCCGTGCCAGGGCGGCGGCCGATTCGTCAGTGACCAGTGCGGCGCGGACGCCGGGAACCTTGTTCGCGGTGATGCACATGCCGACGCCGCTGGTGCATACCAACAGGCCGAAGTTCCGCCTGGCCCGCCGCCACGGCTTCCGCGACCGGCTGGGCAAAATCAGGATAATCGTCGCCCGGGTCCTTCGATTTGGCCCCGAAATCCGCGACGCTCAGGCCGCGTTGCTGCAAATGCTGCTTCAAGGCCTCTTTTAATTCATAACCGCCGTGGTCTGCGCCCAGGGCGAATTTAACCGTGGCCACCGGTTTCGGGTTGTGCGCCGACAAAATTTTGTGTTGTTCCATAAATTTCAGCAATGAGGCGATGCCCTGCTCGATTTGTTGCCGGCAGTTCTGGTATACTTCGTAGGAACCGCCGATCGGGTCGCTGATGTCTTTTTCGAATTCTTCGAGCGAGTCGTCAAATTCACACAGCAGAAAGGTCTTGTCCGCCGCCTGCGGGTACAGGAGCACAATCGTGTCCACGTGACTGTGCGTCATCCCGAAAATATAATCCGCCTGCTGCACCAGCTCGGCGGTCAGGGCCCGGCTGCGGTGGGTGGAAATGTCCGTGCCCAGTTCGCGCATGGCCTGGACCGAATGCGGCGTGGGCGGCTGATCGTTCATCGCGCCCAGTCCGGCCGACAGCGCCCGGAATTCCCCGCTCCCGCCCGTGGCCCGGCGCAGGAGTGCTTCCGCCATCGGGCTGCGACAGACGTTTCCGGTGCAGACAAAAAGGACGGTTTTCATTCAGCGCGGTCGTTCAAAGTGAGTGGTGAACGGTAAATCGTCAACGCCGAAATCACAGCCGGGATTCATGCACAATCGCCAGTCCCTTGATTAAATCCACGGCGCGCGCCAGGACCGGGTCCCCGATCACGGACACCGGCTTGGACACGGTTTTGGCGGGCACGGACGGCGTCGGACCCCCATCGCCGTCCTTCAATTTCTGCCGTACCAAATCCGCCTCACTGGTGTGGTCTACAAAGGGCAGAAAGTCGTTGGTGGCCGCCGTTGGAGGTGCGTCGTTCCGGGCCAGCGTCACATAGGGATTTTTCATATACGCGCGTTCGTCATCCGGATTCACCGTCACCGCAATGTCCGGGGACACGTGTGCAATCACCCTGCCGTTGCCCAGTCGGACCGGACTGGTGGCGATGCGCAGTTGTTCGCCATTGCTGAGCGGAAAATCCATGGTGGTCATGGCCAGACCCGCCGTGGGATTGCCGATGATCAATCCCGCGTCCGCTTCCCGCAACGCCGCCGCCAACGCCTCCGCCGCGCCCGTGGTTTTGCCGTTGACCAGCACCATCAACGGACCGGAAATGGGCTCCCTGGCCGGCCGGGATTCTTCCATTTGCTTGCCCCATTTCAGCAACGGCATTTTTTTGGCCACAAACAAGTCCGCCGCCGCGACTGCCGCCGCGTAATCGTTGCCGTCGGCGAAACGCAAATCGAGCGCCATCCCGACGATTTTGTTGGTGGCCGTCATGGCGTGATAGGTCTTTTTCAATTGACCCGCCAGGTCGTCTCCGACCTGCCCTACGTGCAGGTACGCCACGTTGCTTTCGAGGACGGCCGATTGGATTAATTGCGCCCCGCTGTGGGAGACCGTCTTTTCCTCCGATGCGCCAACGATTGTCGCCCGGCCATGCAACTGCTCCAGCAAACCGTTGACCGCAGCGGAGTTCAACTCGGCTTCAGTCAGACCCGGGGAATTGGCCCGGAGCAATTCATAAACCTGGTTGAACTCCGGCGCCGTACCGGTCGTTTCCGCCTGCGCCAGCCCAACCGCCATCAGCAGGCCCGCGGATGTCAGCAAAAATAGCTTTAAAAACCGTCGTGTCATGACCGCCCAAAATGGTTCACAAATGGCCCGAAGTAAAGCGGCAACCAACTTGATTTCTGTAGCAGCCGAGGTGACGAGCCTCTCGACGAATTCGTGGATGGCCAACAAAACCTCCCGGTTTTTTGTCGGATTCCAGCCGCCGGCGACGATATACTTTTAAAAGCATGACAAGCGATTTGGATTTGCTTGAAAAGTTCGTGCGCGAAAATTCGCAGGATGCCTTTGGCGAAATTGTCCAGCGCCATCTGAATCTGGTGTATTCCGCGGCATTACGCCAGGTCCGGTCGCCGCAACTGGCCGAGGAAATCGCTCAATCCGTTTTCGCCGACCTCGCACAGCAATGCCGGCAAAATATGAGGCGCCGGCGTCTCGCCTGAAAATTTTGACGCCTTGGCTTTACACGGTGACGCGCCGGACCGCGATTGATGTCATTCGCAAAGAATCGCGCCGTCAACTGCGCGAACAAATCGCCGTGGAGATGACCAATATGAACGCGACCGGTAGCCGACTGGATGCAAATCGAGCCGCTGCTCGACGATGCCATGGACTGCGCTCGACGAAACCGACCGCAGCGCGGTTCTCTTGCGTTATTTTGAAAACAAAAGCCTGCGCGAAGTCGGCGAAGCCCTGGGCGTGTCCGAAGACGCCGCCCAAAAACGTATCAGTCGGGCTGTCGACCGATTGCGCGAATTCTTTCTCGAAACGGAAAGTTACAGTCGGCGCAAGCGGATTGGCGGTTTTGATTTCCGCCAATGCCGTTCAATCCGCGCCGATCGGTTTGGCCGTCACCATTTCCGCCGCCGCCGTTCTGGCCGGAACCACTGTTTCAACTTCAACCGTTATTACCGCAACCAAAACCATTGCCATGACTACCCTGCAAAAAACTCTCATCAACTGCCACCGTTGCTGTGTTACGGGAGCGGGAATTTACGAAGCCCGACAAGCCACGAATGCCCGCACGAAATCAGACGCTCCAGCAACAGCAAGCGCAGCTGACCGAGCAAATCCGGCAATTGCAGAAAGAACGTGATGACGCGACAAACCAATTAGGCGGCGTTGTTCGCAGAAAACGAACAACTCAATCGCAACAAAGATGAAATGCTCAAGTTGCGCGGAGAAGTTGGCTCGCTTCGCGAACAATTAGACCGAATCGAAAGCCGAGGCGATGCAGGCCGCGCCTCAAATCAAATTCGATCTCCCGTATTCCCGCAGGGATGAATGGTCCGAGAAGGGAACAGCTAAACCATTGGACACGCTTTTTACCATGCTCTGGGCCATAAAGCAGAAAGACGAAAATCAGGCTCAATCAGATTGTTTTCGAAAGAACCCGATCTTACACACTCGATCAGCTGACCCTTCCCAAAGACCAGTTGGGATACCGCTTCAGCCATTCAAATTGTAAGTTGGGGTTGGTCAGAACCAATAGTTGAAACGGCCATCCCCAGGATATGGCAACGATAGAGGCCATCCTTGAAGAAAAGCATACGGACACAATTTCCGGACAAACGGTTACCGACCAAACGGTGGAACGCTGGTCTTCATAAAGACAAATAATCAGTGGCTTCTTACCGGATTACGCTGACCCTAAGTACCGTACGTTGTGGCGTTAAAACCTGCCGTGTGTTCTCGGTTCATAACGCCTTCACCGCGATATCACGGCAGAAATGAGGGCCGTTGTCGTGAATTTTCTCCACAGCGGCGTAAGCTGCAGCTTCGCGGCTTTCAAATCCCTGCCCAGCCTCGTCGGCCCAACCAAAGCGCCAGAGGGCTGGCGCACTCCACGAAGCTCCGCGCATTTCGAGCGTCGCCGCCGAACGCGCCAGCGTTTTGGACTGCGGCGGCCCTCCGCCGCTTTCCCACGCAATGCTCCAAAACAGTGTAGGAGACGACGTGAGGAGTCTCTAACTGAATGGAACCTCGTTCGCGTCGTTCGCGTTCGGTAAGTCTGAGTCTCGTCACCTCGACTCCTACAAAGCTTTAGCTGCGATATCGCGGCGGAATTGCACGCCTTCGAAACAAATTTTTTCGACAACAGCGTATGCAGCCTTTTGTGCGGCCTTCAGATCCTTGCCCAACGCCGTAACGCCGAGAACTCGACCGCCGTTCGTGACCACCTGGCCATCTTTTGATGCCGTGCCGGCATGAAAAACTTTCGTGTTCGGCAGCTTGGCAACTTCGGCCAGGCCGAGGATCGGTTTGCCTTTTGGATAACTGCCCGGATAACCGCCGCTCGCCATTACCACGCACACACTCGCTTCCGGTTTCCACCTCAATTCCATTTTGCCCAGCGTCCCGCTCACACTGGCATCGAGCAGTTCGACCAGATCATTTTCCAATCGCGTGAGATAAACCTGCGTTTCCGGATCGCCGAAGCGAGCATTGAATTCCAGAACCTTCGGGTCCGGACTTCGTCAGCATGATGCCGGGATAGAGGATGCCACGGAAATCAATCCCCTCCGCCGCGCATCCGCGCATGAAAGGCTCCAGGATCTTGCGGCCGGTTTCCGCCAATTCCTTTTCGCTCAGGAATGGCGTCGGCGAATAGGTGCCCATGCCGCCAGTGTTCAGGCCCTGGTCGCCATCCAGCGCGCGCTTGTGGTCCTGCGACGTCGGGAACAGTTTGGCGGTCTTGCCGTCGCACAACGCGTGCAACGAAATTTCCATCCCTTCCAGAAACTCCTGAATGACAATCGTTCGCACCGGCCACTCCAAAAGCCTTGCTGACCAGGATTTCGTCGATGGCCTTGTTCGCTTCGGTGGTGCTCATGCAGATAAGAACGCCTTTGCCTAATGCCAATCCATCAGCTTTCACGGCACATTTACCACTAAGCGATGCCGCGAAGGCCTTTGCAGGCCCTGCCTCCGAAAATGTTCCGGCCCGGGCGGTGGGTATGCCGTATTTCTCCATGAAGGTTTGGGAGAACACCTTGGACGATTCAAACTGCGCCGCTTTTTGGTTCGGGCCCCAAATTCGCAGGCCATTTTTCTGAAACAAATCCACGATGCCGCAGCGCGAGCGGGTTATCCGGGCCGACCACTGTAAGCTCGATTTTCTTTTCCTGCGCAAACGCCAGGAGTCCGGGCAAATCTTCGGCGCTGATATTCACGCACTCAACGAGCTTCCCTGTTTTCTCCGTTCGTTCCTGTTGAATTCCGGCGTTGCCCGGCGCGCACCACAGTTGCGTGACGTGCGGTGATTGCGCGAGTTTCCACACCAATGCGTGTTCACGTCCACCCGAACCGATGACCAGGAGTCTTCATTTCAACCGCAGATTACGCGGCCTGCCGCGGCGAAGCAATGCGAAGCCGGGATGACGCGGATTGAAAAATAAAAAAGCCGCGAGTTCAGCCAGATCGCCGTTGGCTCCGATACGCTCACCAGCCGGTTACGCGGCTCCGAAAGCCCGCTTAAATATTTTACAAGCGCTGATAATACTTTTTCTTGCCTGATTGACAGCCAGTTCCGTTCAGCGCAATCTCCCGGGCGTATGGATGTACTAACTCTGGCGCGCATCCAATTCGGGGCCACAATCGCATTTCATTATCTTTACCCGCCTCTGAGCATTGGCCTGGGTGTGCTGCTGGTTTGCATGGAAGGGTTGTGGCTCAAAACCAAAAACCCAATCTACCACCAGATGGCACGGTTCTGGACAAAGGTGTTCGCGCTCACCTTCGCCATCGGCGTGGCCACCGGGATCGTGATGGAATTCGAATTCGGTACGAACTGGGCGACCTATTCACGATTCGTCGGCGACGTGTTCGGCAGCGCCCTGGCGGCGGAAGGCATTTTCGCGTTCTTCCTCGAATCCGGTTTTCTGGCGGTGCTGCTGTTCGGCTGGGACAAGGTCAGCCGCAAAATCCATTTCTTTTCCACGTGCATGGTCTGCCTGGGTGCCCATTTCAGTGCGGTCTGGATTGTGGTTGCCAATTCGTGGATGCAGACGCCGGCGGGTTATCACCTCGTCATGCGGAACGGCGTGGAGCGGGCGGAAATCACGGACTTCTGGCAATTGGTGTTCAATCCATCCTCGATGGACCGGCTGTTTCACGTGCTGTGCGGCGCATGGCAGGCGGGCGCGTTCCTGGTCGTCAGCGTCAGCGCGTGGTACCTGTTGAAGAAACGCCACCTGGATTTCGCCCGCGCTTCATTGCGGGTCGGCCTGACGGTCGGCCTGGTCGCTTCCCTGCTGCAACTGGTCAGCGGCGATTTCAGCGCTCGCGGGGTGGCAAAAAATCAGCCGGCCAAACTCGCAGCATTTGAAGGGCTTTACAATACGACCTCGAATGCGCCGCTAACGCTCGTCGGTTATGTGGACGAAAGAAACGAAAAAGTTGTGGGCCTGCAATGGCCGGGCCTGTTGAGCTGGCTGGTGGCCCACGATACGCGCGCGACGGTGACCGGTCTGGACGATTTTCCGCCGCAAGACCGCCCTCCGGTGCAGGCCTCGTTCATTTTCTTCCACGGCATGGTAGGCGTTGGTTTCGCGATGATTGCCATTGCGGCCCTGGGCTTCCTTTATTTCCGCCACGGCTCGTTGCACGAACGACGCTGGCTGTTGTGGATTCTGGTTTTTTCCGTGCTCGGCCCGCAGATGGCCAATCAGCTCGGCTGGTTTGCGGCCGAAGTCGGACGGCAACCCTGGATTGTTTATGGCTTGATGCGCACACCGGCCGGGTTGTCGGCCATCGTGACGGCCAATGTCATTCTCATCTCGCTGATTTTGTTCACCCTGGTTTATTTCCTGCTGTTCGCCGTGTTTATTTATCTGCTGAACGACAAAATCCAGCACGGCCCGGATGATCAGGATTTGGTTCCGTCCGGCAAACTCGCGTTGCCCACCGGATTAACCCATCACAAAAAGACATGAATCTCGATCTCAACTCGGTTTGGTTCATTCTCGTCGGGGTGTTGTTCACGGGCTACGCGATGCTCGACGGTTTCGATCTCGGCATCGGGGCGCTGCATCTGTTTACCAAGGACGACACCGAGCGGCGCCTGCTGATCAATTCCATCGGTCCGGTCTGGGACGGCAACGAAGTCTGGCTGGTCACCGGTGGCGGCGCGTTGTTCGCCGCGTTCCCGAACGTTTATGCGACTGTCTTTTCGGGCTTTTACCTCGCCTTCGTTCTGTTGCTCGTGTGCCTGATTTTTCGCGCGGTGGCCATTGAGTTCCGCAGCAAACAGCCGATGCGCTGGTGGCGGCAGATGTGGGACATCGGATTTTCCGTGGGCAGTCTGGTGTCGGGTCTGCTCATGGGCGTGGCGCTGGGCAATATGGCCCAGGGTGTCCCGGTGGGTCCCGACGGTGAGTTTGCCGGGACGTTCTTTGGCCTGCTGACGCCTTATCCGTTACTGGTCGGTATCACCACCGTGGCTTTGTTCATGATGCACGGCGCGATTTATGGCGTGATGAAAACCGAAGGCGCGCTTCACGACAAACTGCGGGTCTGGGCGATGCGTTGTATCATCTTTTTTGTGATTTGCGCCGTGACGCTCACGATGGCCACGCTGCTTTACGTGCCGCACATGGCCGCACGGGTGCACGATAATCCGTGGCTGTTTACCATTGCGTTCGCGAATATGCTGGCCATCGCCAACATCCCGCGCGAGTTTCATCACAAACGCGACTGGCTGGCGTTCCTGTCATCGTGCGGCGCGATGATTACGCTGATGATGCTGTTCGGCCTGAACACGTATCCGTACTTGGTTTACAGCCAGCCGGATGCCGCAAACAGCCTGACGATTTATAACGCGTCTTCCTCGCCCAAAACGCTGGGCATCATGCTGGTGATCGCCTGCATCGGTGTGCCGCTGGTCATCACCTACACCGTCTGCATCTACTGGATTTTCCGCGGGCAAGGTGAAGCTGGACCGGATGAGCTACTGACGATTGAAGATTTAAGATTTACGATTGATGATTTTCCCGGAGTCTCGTGCGGAGCGTAAATCGTATATCGTATATCGTAAATCAGACCACCCTTACTTCGCCTTTGCCCTTCACCACTTCGCCGATGAGCCACGCCTGATGCTTCTGTGCATGGATGAATTTCAAAACCTCGTCCGCCTTGTCCGCCGACACGATAGTCACCATGCCGATGCCCATGTTGAACACCTGATACAACTCGTCCTCAGGTACCTCGCCCTTTTTAACAATCAGCTTGAAAATCGGCAGCATGTCCCAGGAGCCTTTGCGGATGACGACGTCCAGCTTTTTCGGCAACACGCGCGGGATATTGTCCACGAACCCGCCGCCGGTGATGTGGGCAAACGCCTTGACTGATAATTTTGAATTTTGAATTTTGAATTTTGAATTAAACTTCTTCAACAATGACTGCACCAACGGACCATAGCTGACGTGGACTTTTAGCAGCTCGTCGCAAATGGTATTTTCCAGTTCGGCGACGTAGCTCGTCGGTTTCAACTCCATCTGGTCGAAAAAAATCCGTCGGGCGAGCGAGAAACCGTTCGTATGCAGGCCGCTGGAGGCGATACCGATGACCGCATCGCCGCGGTTAACGGTCTTTTGGCCGTTCAGCATTTTGGATTTTTCCACGACGCCGACAATCGTGCCGCTGATATCGTATTCGCCGGGGTGGTAAAAGCCCGGCATCTGGGCCGTCTCGCCGCCGATGAGCGCGCAATGATTTTCCGCGCAGGCGCGGGCGAAACCCTTGATGATTTCAGTGAAAACATGCGGCTCCAGTTTGCCCGTGCCGAGATAATCGAGAAAGAACAGCGGTTCGGCGCCCAGCACCGCGATGTCGTTGACGCAATGGTTCACGAGGTCGGCGCCGATGGTGTCGTGCTTGTCCATGGCGAAGGCGATCTTGAGCTTGGTGCCAACACCGTCCACGGAGGACACCAGCACCGGCTCGCGGTATTTGTTCAGGTCCAGCGCGAATAGACCGCCGAAGCCGCCAACCTTGCCGAGCACCTCTCGCCGGTGCGTGGAGGCCAGCAATTGCGGCAACGCGGACTTGACCTTGTTGCCCAAATCAATATCCACGCCGGCGGCGGCATAAGCCTTCTGTTTCATCTGCGAAGATTAAATCGGTAAAAGGTGCGCCGAGCGAGAAAATTTCATTCGGTGTAGCGGCTTTCGGCAGAAAGCCGCCAATTTAATTTCGGTTGAAGTTTGCGGCGGTCTGGCGGTCGTAGCGGCATGTCGGCAGACTGCCGCCATCTAAAAATAAACCTTTGCGGCGCTCTGCCGAGACGCCGCTACGACGGAGTTCATTTCACAAACGGCAACTCCACAATTTTCGCCAGACTTTCCCCTGTCGCCGTTCGGAGATTCAGTTCGGTGCCGACCTGATTGGCTTCACGGCGGACATAACCGAGCGCGATATCAGCGTTGAGCAGCGGCGATTTCACAGCGCTGGTGATGTATCCGACTTCCTTGCCGTCCCGTAACAGCTTGTCGCCACGTTTAGGTAATGGCAGCCCCGCGCTGGCGGGGTCGGCCAGGTGCAGGCCGCGCAATTCTTTGTTCACATGACCGAAGCTATGGATGCGGTTGATGACTTCCTGTCCGATGTAACAGCCCTTTTTGTAGCTAATTGCACGGCTTTCGATACCACATTCCAGCGGCAGGTTCGTTTCGTCCATGTCCACGCCAAAGCGCGGAATACCGGCCTCGATGCGCGCGGTCTCGAAGGCCTGCCAGCCACAAGCCCGTCCGCCTCGCTTTGCTTCGGCGCGACAAGCCCGCCAATTTGTTTCGCTGCCGCGATGAGCTTGTCCGCCACCGCGCCGAGGGAGGAGTTGGGAACGAAGAGGTCGAAACCCAAGGCAATTGTGGGGTGCGCGGACCTGTCCGCGCTTTCAACAGCGGCGACATGTCGCCGCAGTCCAAGACGTGCGTTGTTGGCCAAATAAATATCGCCCAGCATCGCATCGGAGATCTTAACAATGGTAGGGCCGCCTTGCTGGTCGGCCTGGACGCGCGGCAGCGCGTCCCTACCGACCAGACCAATCATGCTCAATACCTCTTCCGCCTTCGGTCCCTGCACGCTCAGCAGGCCATAATGGGATGCGACGTCCACGATTTGCACGTCATCGGCGACGATAAATTTTTCCAGTCGCTTTATAATTTTTTCCGTCAAACCCGGCTCAAAATCCAAAAGCAACTCATCCGCCAGGCAGAAGATGTTCAAGTCGCTTTCCATTTTGCCCTTGTTGGTCGTGATAGCGGCATAACAACCATTGCCGACTTGTAGCCGTTTTACATCGTTGGTCACCTGGCCGTGAAGAAAGCGAATGCGGTCGGCGCCGGTCAGGCAAATCCGGCTGCGAAAACTCAAATCCAGAACGCCGACGCTTTGACACAAGGCAGCGTACTCGGC
>CAVPTH010000029.1:0-60015 GCA_963708525.1 uncultured Verrucomicrobiae bacterium
TCCGCCGCCGCCGCCCCCCCCCCCCCGTTTGTTGATGATTTGTTGTTATCATTATTGCTCTCTCTGGCTGCTGCTGTCGGCCCGCGCCGCGCCGCCGCCGCCGCCGCCGCCGCCGCCCGCCGCCGCCGCCGCCGCCGACGCCGCCGCCGCCGCCGCCGCCGCCGCCGCCGTATGCTCACCAACTACGACGCCGCCACCAGCGACGCCGCCGCCGCCGCCGCCGCCGCCGCGCCGCCGCCGCCGCCGCCGCCACCACGCCGGCCGCCGCCCACCACGCCGCCGCCGCGCAAATTTCTCAAAGTCTTTCAGGCTCGGCGCGCCAGAGCTTTCGCCGGTCTCGGTCCGCGCTTCGATGAGCTTCGAATAAAGCGTCTGAAGCTTGTCCTGTTCTTTTTCAGGTTGTGAGAACGACATTGCGAACGCCGCGCTCTTATCTTCCCCTACACGCTCGGCCACTGCGACTTCTTGTGTTTCGCCAGCCCTGTTGGCGTTGCGGCTCTCCCGTTCAGCCTCGATCTTCTTGGCCGCGGCGCCGAAGTGCTTCTGCTGCATTCCGGTCTCACGCTGCGCCGTCTTTTTGCGCCAGAAATCCTGATACTTCGCGTAGGTCTGAGTGAGGTTGCTCAGCCGGAAGCGCTGCGCGAAATTCAGCTCGCCCATTTTCTCGTTACAGCGGCGGACAAGGGTATCGAGGCGCCATTGCGTGTCTGTTGGTGGACGTTTGCGTCCTCCGCCGAAGAATTGCTCGTATTCAATCTTCAGCGTGCGAATGTCCCGCTCGATTTGGCTCAAATCGTCGTCGATCGTGGGCATAGTTATGAGAGCGCTGCAGGTGAGATTTCAGCAGCAATACGTAAAACTGAACCAGTAGGTTGGAGAAGAAGAGTTCATTGTTGGCGTCAATGCGGAAAATGGCCAGGAGTTCTGGCGCTTCAAACCGGAAGTCGGTCGTCCGGCGTTTCGTGGATTGATATATTGGCCCGGTAGCATTTTTACAAGTGAACGCGTCATGTTTTGCTCGGGCCGATATCTGTATGCCTTGAATCCAAAAAACGGCCGGCCAATTATTCAATTCGGCCATGGTGGTCGGGTACTCCTGCCAGAAAGCATCCAGGACAAATATTATATCACCGAGGGATATGGTGCCGCCACGGCAGGACCAGCCATATTTAAAAATGTCATCGTAGTGCCCGGTTTTGAAAAGGATGTTTGGGGATTCGATGTTGTTTCAGGCAAGCAACTCTGGACCTTTCACACCGTTCCACATCCCGGTGAATTTGGTTATGACACCTGGGATCACACGGAAAGTTACGCGGCAAACGACTGGACTGGCATGGCGATGGACGAGGTGCGCGGCATTGCTTACATCTCCACAGCTGGAGCAAAACTGAATTTCATCGGCGTCTCGCATCGCGGCGATAATCTTTTTTGCAATTGCCTGATTGCATTGGACGCACGAACCGGCAAACGCCTCTGGCATTTTCAGG
Organism: uncultured Verrucomicrobiae bacterium; assembly: GCA_963708525.1. Lineage (GTDB taxonomy): Bacteria > Verrucomicrobiota > Verrucomicrobiia > Limisphaerales > UBA11358 > UBA11358. The sequence goes on from CAVPTH010000029.1 coordinate 1,488, forward strand.
AAATTCCTCATGACATCTGGGATCGAGACATCTCCGCGCCGCCCAACCTCGCCACCATCACACATGCTGGCAAGCGTGTGGACGTGGTCGCGGTCACCACCAAGAGTGGCAATACGCTGCTGTTGGACCGGGTGACGGGCAAACCAATTTTCCCATTTCGCATGCGCCGTGCCCCCACGAGTGATTTACCCGGCGAAGTGACCGCTCCTTACCAGCCGGATCCGGAGTTGCCGGAACCGTTTGAAAAAATGGAATTCACCGCCGCCGACCTGACTGACCGGACACCGGAAGCTGCGGAATTTGCCGCGACCCGCTTCAAGAGTGTCACCACTGGATTTTTCCGACCGGCCAGTCTTGGACATCCCAACTTGTATTTTGGGATGGATGGCGGCGCGGAATGGTCCGGGGCATGTGTAGACGCAGAAACCGGACGGCTTTATGTAACCGCAAACCACGTTGGCTGGTTGATTTCAATCTTTCGTGATGACGATCCGCCGGATGATCCGTCCGCACCGAAGACACATGGTCGGGTGGTGTTTGAAACCGCATGTATGCAGTGCCACGGTTCCGACCGGCTAGGCATCGGCGTGGCCCCCCCATTACGCCGGGGGTCCGACGTATTGGCTCGTCGGTTTGTCGTTGCGGCTGATGGCAAAGGGAATCAAATGCGCCGCCTCCACCAGTGAGATGGATTGATCAGCAACACGCGCACTCCACATGCGGCGCACCGATAGTCGTAAACATCCAGAACGGTTCGGCGAAATGCCGCATCCCGTCCAGGCGGCAGCTCATCTTGTTGCGCAGTTGGCTCCTTAGCTCCAGCTTCTCGTGGCCGCGACAGCCCAGCCGTTCCCGTTCTTCCGGAAAGTATCGGGCGACCAGGGCTTCACGTATTTGATGTCGCGCCACTGGTTCGCTCAACAACTTCCAGATCCCTTCGTCAAATCTACCAAGCAACGCGGCGTCGTAGTTCGCGCCCACACTGGGTGCTCCGGAGGCAGCACCTTCCCGATAGGGTTCCGGTTCGCCCGGCGCCGGCACGAGTCGCCAGAATTTGTCGCCGCAAAGATGGAAGGTATCCGAACGGTCGGTTGGTCGTTCTGCTTGCGACTCAATGCGAAGTAACGTTTGAAGGTCTTAGTCAACTCTTCACTCAGGGTCACTTCGTTACGGGTGAAGACCCCCCGGTCAAGGAGATCAATGATGCTCAGCAGCAAAACGGGGTTATGCGGTCGCTCATGAAGCCACTCTTGTCGCGCCGGAGATTGTAGAGGCGGTCAAGCCAGTTTTCCCATCTGGTATCCATGTTACGCGCTCAACGCCGCGCCCAGCTTTTCACTAAACCATTTCCGGCACAATGCCAAATCATGCGTGTGGTATGACCCGGTGCCCGCTCCAAGCCGCCAGCTCTGAACTTGTACTTGCGAGTACCGCACGCAAGCGGGCGTCAGGAGGACTTGCCGCAGCTTGCCTTGACGGACGAAGGTACGAATTAAAAACCGGCTAGCCGAAAGCAGGCGCGCAGCCGTCGCCTGTTTGACGAGTAACGGCTTGAATTCATTAGTATCGGGGCGACCGGTGCTCTGCTATCGCGATCATGGCCGCGATTTTGTCCGGTGGCACGCCAGCAGCCTTGGCTACGGCAACAATTGCTTGTCGATGCGTTTTTCGAACATTTCGGGATAGCTCTAAATCGTATGTTCGCCGGTTTGAGAGTCTTTCCTCCGGCCATTCAGATTCGAAAGCACCGTAGTCCGAAGTAGAATTTAGGCAATCTCAAAACCGTTTGCAGAACCAATCACCCTTCGCTGAAATCGGCGGATGGCTGCCGGGCAACTTTGGCTTTTCCCGCCGCCTAAGCCATTACTTGCGCGGCTGGGCGACGATTTCTTTCGCGCGCTCCCGTCCGGCCCGATTTAATTTTATGACAAGTAACTTAAACGACTCTGGCCAGCTGCCCATTAGTGGGCTACGGGCCGCATGCGTGGTTTGTCGCGACATGGGTATTTCTGATGTCACACTTTGGCGGTGGCGCCGCCGCGGTTGGATTAAAACCATCAACATTTGTGGCAAAGTGTATGTCGACCTCGAATCATTCGCGGAGTTCAACCGCCGCGCGGCATTGGGTGAGTTTGCTAAGCCAGCCTGCGGCGCAGCGGGTGCGAGCAGAAAAGCGCGTGTCAAAAGGAAGCTTGATAATGGCCAGTTATCACGTCGCAAACCCAGAGCAGTTGCCGTAGACGATCTGCCGCTGTGCCTGACATTAACAGCCTAACGAGGCGCTGACCGTTCTGTGCCAGATTGGCTTGATAGCGCTGTCGTGCTGCCTTCTGACGCTCGGCCTTTGGAACCTAAGATTTAGGCCGGCCCAGGACGCCGGTCGGGTTTCTCCGGGCCTTGATATAGGACCATTGGTGCCGACGAGGATGTTCGGTTCCTAAATTTTCGGGTAGGTTGGCATTAGGATCTTAGGAAATCACTTTCTCTGCAGCCGGATCGAAAGAATGGTTTTTGGTAACAGGAATAATAAAAGGATGTATGGAACGATAGCATGGTCTTGTGGATGGCGGTCACCCCGCTTGGCACCGGTCCGACCGGAAAAAAATTCCGCCCCGAAGGGAGAGCGTGATGGCCCGGAAATGTTGATACTTGGTCGGTGATAACGCATGGCGGTGCTATCGGCTTCCATTGCTTGGTCCTGGCTCCAGGTTCGAGGTGTTAAATTCCGGCGAATTGTAGCGAAACCGGGTGGCCTTCCTCTGGCCACGTTTGGGTTTCTCAATTTCAATCAGGATGCCATCGGCAACCAACCCGTGCAGATGGGCGTTGGCTCGATATAGGTCCTTTATTCCCATGATACGGGCGGCGTCACGGACGCTTAGAAAGAACGGACTCGTGCCTTGCAGCCGTTGCAGATGGTAGCACACGCCTACGAGCTGTCTGAGTCCTGGACTGCTATATCGCCCCGCCTCAGGTGGCAAAGGCTGGGTGCCCGCAAGCCGGGTTGCCTCCTCCAAGGGGTCCGCGCCAAGTGGTGCGCGTGTTTTGGAGAACGTGGATAGGAAATCGAAGCGGTACTCATCGAAATCGGCGTCGGACGGGAGGTATTGCTTGGCGGAGTTCCACCACAACGAAAAAGCGTTTTGCAGTTCATTTTGGGAAAGTTTGATCTTGTTGGTGACTTCAAAGGCTTTGACTGCACGAGCGTAGATGAATAAAGAGTCCTGGGTGGCCCCATCCCGGAGAGAAATTTCAGCCGCCTCTGGCAGCGACTTTACGCTCGCTGCCAGAGGCGGAAAGTCATTCGTATCGTGCGTACCATCCATAACTCATTTTCTTTAATATCTCCGTATCTCCCGTCTCTCTGTATTGCAGAGCTATATATTTCGATTCCAAGTTGGGGATCATCCCAAGGCGTCGGTAGTATCACGAAGAAACCGCTCCAGTTCGGAATGAGCGAACAGTGGCTTTTTCAATGCTCGACTGGGTCGCAGCAAACCGCGCTGAACCAATCGGTCTAGACTTGCTGGACTAATGCCTAGCAGCTCTGCAGCTTGGTGCCGGTTATGAGCCAGCCTCTGGCAATGCCTGGGTGTTGCTCTCAGGTCCAGATCTCCAAATCTTCATGCGCAAATTTTCCACCCTTCTAAAAAGGCGGTCAAAGTGGCACGAAGCTTCGGTGGGTTATTTCCGCAAAAATTATTTGCTGGTGAGTTTTGAGGATTGACGGGGTTTGCGGCCGATCAACCGGCCGTCACGACGTTCAGAGTATCGCTCAACAGCTAAGCGTTCCCGTAGTTCGGTCAATGTGCGTGCTTTAGCAGCCAGCTTGCGGCCAACCTCCGTACCGCCACCTAATCCGTAATCCGATAACGCCCGATTCTCCCGAAGTTTCCTTACCATAATTTCGATTTGGCGGGCAGCCCTTAAATCCTGAAGTCGGTGGGGCGGATTGGGTGCCAAGGCCGGAGGAATGACACCAGGGTGCCGTTGGCACCAAGCGATGTCCCGCGCCATCTTTTCAACGGATTGGCGGAGATACGCAAGTGCCCCCAGGTCCAATTTCCGAGAAGCGAGCAGGTCGAGATGATTTAGGCTCGGCTCCAGGAAGATACTGCCACAGAAGTCGGCCGGCAAGCTGTGGCGGCAGACTTTTTCTCAGTGTCTCAACGGCCTCCTCATCGCATCCGTCAACGAACTCAATGTTGGACAACCGATAAAGTGCCTCACGTTTCTGAGGTTGGTGAACCATCTGTCGCCAAACCACTGCTGGCCAAGGAGGGAAAGCGAGACCATAACGGCGGCGGAGGTCTGCGGCAATGCTTTCAGCAGGCGCTTCTGCGGAAACCAACTTCCAGAGCTTGGCGTCGGCCCAGATAATCTCCAGCAATTCAGAGAGTCGCTTCTCCCAACTTGTCATTTTGGCCGGGGACTCGGGCCTGTGAGGTTTCCCAGATTCGCGTGTTTTCGGCGAGTGGTCAGAATCTTGCCTCTCAAACGAATAAGTTGGCTCCGCCCTGTGTAGCCTCGGTTGATCTGGGGGCTGACCCGGCCCTGATGCATGGACCTTAATTAATTGTTCCAGAATGGCAGCGGCTTTCACTTTCTGACGGCGCGTTCTTTCGAGCCATTCATCCAATTCAGGAGTGGACCTGCGCACAAGTTCGGTCATGACCGAAGCGACCCACCGATTCGCGGATCGCCTTTCTTCAGCATGCGTCAGGCTAAACAGTTTAAGTCTTCTGAAAAAGAGGTTTCGACATGAGTGGAAGGCTACAAAATATTGCCGGATGCCAATGAATGAATCCATTGAAATCCAAATGTTGACGAAAACGATTGCGAACCTGACCACCGTATTGATTGAAACAGTTGCAGCGAGTGTGCGCGGAACCCTCCTTAGGGAGGTAACAATTCCACCAGCCATGTTCCTCAGTCGGTTGCCAATATGATGACAAAAAAGGAGTTGGCGGCGCATCTAAACGTTTCGGTGCGGACGATAGACAACTTAATCGCGAGACGCCGCTTGCCGATATTCGAATCACCAGCCGCTGCCTTCGGTTCCCGCTTCCTGCTGTGGAGGAGGAACTGGGAAGCGGCGGTACCAAGTGGGAGTCAATCTAGCGGTTTTGACCCGTTGACTAGTACGTTGAGATTGCCAGCCTTTGATGTAGTTCTTGGCAGCAGTCTCTGCTGGTCCTGGAAGTGAACGCGTTTAATTTGAGCGAATGAATGGTCCTGGCGCAGGTGCCCGTAAACCCGCATTGCCAGTGCGCCACCGTCCTTGTGCCCCAGCCAGCGGCTGAGTGGTGGGAATGCTCCCCAGCACCCGATTCCATGCAAGTGGTCGCAAAAAAGAAATGGCGGAAATCGTGGTGGGTGAACTGCGGAATACCGAATTTACGGCAGGTGGTATGCAGGCATTTCTTGGCGTCGTTGATTTGGCTTATGGCATCGGCCGACGGGACCTCGCCTTTCCCCTTCAGCCTCTTTAAGAGCTTTCTGGGAGGGCGTCCGTCATGGGGATAGTCCGCTTGCTGGAATCAGACTTGGTACCGTTAATCGTAACGCTGTTGGCTTTGAAATTTACATCTCCGCCAGCGCAACCCGGTGGCTTCGGCCTGGCGGCATCCGGAAGAAGCCAGCAGCTCGACCAGGCCGGCAGCAGCCTGGCCTTTGCCTTGGGTGCCGAAACCCTCCATCCGAATCGCGCATGGCGGTTATCAGGCGGCCAAATTGCTCCCGTGTTGGCACCAGGATTTCCGCGCGTCCGAAGGGTTTGCGCTTGATGTGCTTGGCCGGGTTGTCCAACAGCAGACCACGATCAATGGCGAAACTAAACACCAGCTTCATGGTCCCCAGTTCGTGGGCGAATGTCGAGGGGGCAATGTTACGACCGCGGCGCAAGAGCCATTTGTCACACTCTTCAGGCCCAATATTGCGGATGGACAGCCTCGGAAAAAGCGCCGCAAGTTATGGATGCAGGTTTGCCGGCGAAAACGGACGACGGTTTCATCGTGTGCTTGACCGTCTTCAGCCAGGTGTTGGCGATGTCATCAAAGCCGGCCTTGCTGTCTTGGGACAGGGTAAAGATTGGCCACCTTCTGGCGAAAAGTTGCCAGTCTGCGATTGGCCAAGTGACGGTCCTTGGGCTTAAGAGATCGGCGAAATTGCTTGCCGCCTCTTTTAAGCAAAGAGTAATATGTTTGCGATGTTTTGTGGCGATACAAATTCTCACCTACCTTGTCGAATACAGGGATGGTCGAGCTATGCTTTCGATTTGGCTGCTTTAAGGCCATGCAAGAATCATAGGGTGGCAATATCGGGTGACAATAAAAATGTTTTGCCGATGATTTGTTTGCTTAAGTTGTTTTAGATTAACAATATGGCTGGGTAGCTCAGTTGGTAGAGCAGAGGACTGAAAATCCTTGTGTCGGCGGTTCAATTCCGCCCCCAGCCACCATTTTGAGTCAATCAGCACAAGGATTTTATCGCTGTTCCCAAAATGCGTCGTCGTTGGCTGTTCGGTTATGGCCTGGATTTGGCCTGGTCATCCGCTTCCAATCCAGGTTTTCCTCGCGTATCGAAATCACATGATGTGCTGGATTGGTTCTTTCCTGGAACTTGACGAACATTAGGCAGGGGAAAAGAAAAGTAAACCCGGTCATATCAAGTATATCTGAGCCGGCCTTTCGTTATCCGGTTTCGCAGCTTTGCTTCGGAGCGGTCAATTGTCCATACGGTTCGGTCGGTTGTCCATTCCCTTATTGGGAGAGGGTGTTATTGTTTCCAACATGGCCGCTAAATCTAAACATCACTTTTAGACATGTGTTTGGCGCATGCCGATTGATGGTGAATGTTGGATATCCGAATGCAGCCAGAAATCAATAGTGACAAACCAAACAATCAGCCTATGAAAACGAAGTTAATCCTAGTCGTCTGGACCCTGGCCTGCCTTGCACTTGCCCCAGCCGCCTTTGCACAAACAACCGACGGCAGCGTCCTTTACACCCCGAATGTCAACTTGACGTCCCTGTCTCAGAACTCTTTTGTGGGGTACGTAGGAGGTATTTTTCTTTCGACTTATAGCTATTATCCAGAGGTCAATTATCTGGGCTACGCTGATCCAACCGGAGCCCCTTTGGTGAATAGCCATGTCGTGTCGCTTTGGGATCATGACAATCTGGGTGCTGGTCCGCTTGCCACGGTGACGGTGCCGGCAGGGTCAGCAGCCCCGCTGGTGGACGGATATCGGTGGGTGCAACTGTCTTCAACAGTGAACCTGACTTATGGCCATTATTATTACATAGATGCACAAGTGGATAACGTGGATCTTTGGGGGGATTTAATCAGCAATAATTCGCCGGATAACGGAAATAATGGGCAGATTACATGGAGTTCACAATATGCGCAATTGGGGTCGGGTTGGGAGTTTTCACGCGCAGGGGTTTATGGTGGTTCCGACCCTGCCACAGCCCAAACATCCCTGTCGGATTCGATTTATCCGGCGGCAAATCTTGGATTTAATGTGGTGCCGGAACCGACGAGCTTAAGCATCGCCGGAGTTGGAGCTGTCATTCTATTCAGGATGGCACTAAAGAGGAAAAGCTAAAATTTATTGATTTGAGCAAAGCCGTCACTTCCAAGTGACGCTCAATTGAGATTAGAAAACGACATACCTAGTCGTAATGGTTCGAATGTCGAAAGGAAAAAGTTGAGTCAGTTTTCAGCACATAAAGAGCAGCGCGGCATGAATGGCCTTTGTCGGTTGGTTTTTATTCCGCGCATTGCCGGTTTAACCTGAAACCAAGTCATGACCATGAAACGAGAATCCAAGATCGCCCGGTTAGGAGGGATAGCACGATTCGGAGCGGTGCTCGCGTTTAGTCTCCTGATTATCTGTCCCGCAAAGGCCGCGTATGATTTTTGGGCGGCAGTACCTGGCGTCGGGGCAACGACCAACTGGACCGACGCTGCCAACTGGACTTACTCTGGCCAGACTAGTCCACAGACGTATTTTAACCAGGTGGAGTTCGCCGGCGTCGGCGCCAGCGCCAACAACAATTTTGCCGTCAACAATGTCCTGGACAACGTTACCGGTGTGGCGCAAATGCCGATGTGGGAACTGGACTATATCCCCACCAACGGGAATTACACGACGTTGATTAATCCGGGGGTTACCATGATAGTCGGTGTGGGCAATCACGGCTTCCTGACGGTGGGCGCCGACCAGTTGAATGGAAGCAGCCCGGCGCCGGCCAACGCGGTGGAGACCATCACCATCACCGGCAGCTGGCGGAACATTGAGTATGCGGGATCGGGCGCCAATCTTTGGGTAGGCCAGGGATCGCCAACGCTGGGCGACAGCCATAATGTCACACTGAACCTTTCGGGTCTGGATACCTTCAATGACAGCGCCGGCGCGGGCAGCGGCAATTTCATCCACGTGGCCTTCGGAAACCAAACCCCAAACAGCTTCACGCCCAACGAAAACGGTACGTTATATCTTGCCAAGACCAACGTGATTTCCCTGGGGACTGATTTTCAAATCTGCAACGCGCCCGGCACCAATTCTGTGTCGTGCGGGGTCTATCTGGGGATCTATAACTACATCCTGACCGGCACCGGCAACCTCATTGTGGGCGGCCCGGGCACCGGGTCAGCTGGTGCCGTAATGGCCTTCAACCCGGCCTTTGTGGGCGGGACCAATGTGGCGTATTTGGGCGGCAATGGCGGCGATGGACGCATCGCTAATTTTTATATTGGCTACGCCAATGGCAATTCGCAGGTTTCCGGCACCGCCCTTTGCGATTTTACGGGGGGCATCGTCACGGTGATGGCGGACACAATGCAACTGGGCCAGGGCGGCAACTCCGGGGCCAATTCGCAGGGTACCTTGACCTTTAACAACGGCAGCGTCAATGCGAACAACGCCACCGTCGGCAACCAGGAAGTCAGTAGCGGCGGCACGGGCGTGGGCATCGTCAATATCGGCACGAACGCGACGCTGACGGTCAACAACGCGCTGACCCTGGCCGCCGTCAGTGGCACCGTGACACTCGGCACGGCGGGAACCATAAAAATCAACGGCGGCGCGCTCGCCGCGGGCACTGTCGTCAACGGCGCTGGCGTCGGCACGATCAACGTGACGAACGGCACGTTAACGCTCACCGGCCAGGCCGGCACGCCGGCGGCGCCTGTCAGCAATCTTTCATTCGTCAACTCGACCCTTAATTTGGCGATTCAGGGCGCCTCAACCAACATTTTCGTATCAAACTTAACGACCGGCAATCCGGCGAATATTATTAACATCACGTCCGTGCCGGCATTCCCCAGTTATCCGGTCCAAGTCAAGCTCATCAAATACCCCGCCAGCATTTCCGGCGCGGGTTACAATTTCAGTCTGGGCACGTTGCCTGCGCTTTGCGCTGGATATCTTTCCAACAATATCGCTGGCGCTTCCGTTGACTTGGTGTTGACCAGCGGACCTTCCACTGAGGTCTGGTCCGGCGCGGTTAATGGCAATTGGGATACTATCACGCAAAACTGGCTGGCGGGCGGTAATCCGGCTACTTATGCTAATGGGGCCCCTGTGCAGTTTTTGGACGGCGCACACGTCGGTACTGTCAACCTGACCACGTCACTTTCACCCAACGGCATCACCGTCAGCAACGCTGCGCTTAATTACACATTCAATGGCACGGGTCAGCTCGGTGGGGGCACCGGTCTGCTCAAACAAGGCGCTGGCGCGCTGGTGATTGATAACAGCGGGATCAATAGTTTTAGCGGCGGCCTCACCATCAACGCCGGCACGTTACAAGTGGGCAACAACGACGCCAACGGCAACCTGCCGGCGGGAGGCATCACCGACAACGGCGTATTGGTTTTCAACCGCACCGACACTCCCACCCTAGGCAATACCATTTCCGGTTCGGGGGCGCTGGTGCAAACCGGCGCTGGCGGCACGCTGCAGTTGAGCGGGGCCAATTCGTTCGCCGGCCCGGTGGTGGTGACGAATGGCAGCACATTGAAGCTCGGTAGCAGTTCGGCTGCCGGGACGGGAACCAACAATCTGACCATCGCCAGCGGTTCGACACTCGACGCGAACGGCTTTACGGAAACCAAGCCCATTATCGTGTCCGGCACGGGCGTGGGCGGCAATGGAGCGATCACCAGCAGCGGCGGCGCGATTTACGACAACCCCGGTCCGGGTCTGGCCACCAACATCATGCTGGCCGGCAATACAACCTTCCTTAATAATTCACCCAACCGCTGGGATTTGGGTTCGTCCGCTGGCGGGAGTGTTTTGGGCGCGTCGGGCGCTTACAATCTGACGCTTAACGGCAGTGGAGGATACTTCGAGTGGAATAACCTGTCGGTACAGTCGCCGCTGGCGAACATCACCATCGCCTCCGGGACCTTGGGCGTTGCCGGCACAACTACATTTGGCGATCCTAGCGCCACGCTGATTGTTACTCCCAGCGGTACATTGACATTTTGGGGGCCGAATGTGTACGTCAACAAGCAAGTAGACTTTCAAAATGGCGGAATAATTCAAAGTGCCTCCGGGGCTGATGTTATGAATGGCGCGATGACCCTCGAGCCGGGCTTTTGCACCTTCAATATCGGGGGCGGCACCACGCTCACTCTCAGTAATGTTCTGAGTGGCTCGGGTGTTTTCTACCAAAATGGCGGTAGTGGAACAGCTATCCTCAGTGGTAACAGTCCATCGTTTAGCGGCGGCGTGGATTTGTTTACCGGTCAACTGGTGCTCAATGGTCTTATCGGGTCAGGCATCATCACTCAATTCGGGACGACACTTTACGGCACGGGCACTGCCAACGGCCTGGTGGACGTATCCGACGCTTTGATCCCCGGCGGTGCCGGCATCGCAGGAACATTCCATGCCGCCGGCGGATTAACCTTGGAAAGCGGCGCCTCGGTGACCATGAATTTGAGTCCGAGCACCGGCGGCAATAATTCTGCGATTGCCGTCACGGGTAACCTGACAGTGAACGGCAACAACATCACCATCAACCCGCTCTCCGGTACTCTAGCATCTGGTACGTACACTCTCTTCACCTACACCGGTACCCTTAGCGGCTCATTCGGGACGGTTTCGACCGTCGGTTCGTCCCGGTACAGCTTGAGTTTGAGCACCAGCACGGCCCACCAAGTCAACCTGATCGTCTCGGGGCAGCCGAATTTATTGGAATGGAATAATGGCGCCAACAATGGCCAGTGGGACGTTCAAAGCTCATTGAATTGGTCAAATTTGACCACGCATGTGGAAGACCAATTCTTCACCGCGGATACGGTTCTGTTTGATGATACCATCCTGAGTGCGCCACATCCCACCACGAGCATTAACATTGCCAGCGGCCAGATTGTCGCACCGAATGTCGTCTCGAACAATTCAACGGCGAACTACACCATCAGTGGCGGGGGCAAAATCAGCGGCGCCGCCATCATGGTCAAGCTCGGCAATAGTACGTTGACCATGAGCACCACGAATGATTTTACCGGCAACTTCACCATTGGAGCGGGCACCGTGCAGCTCAACGGCATCACGGCCGTCGCGGGGGCGACCAACGGTACCTTGGTGATCAGCAATGGCGCCACAGTGGCGGTGAATTTGTCCGGGAGTTATCCGGTTGGCGACGCCGGTTTTGGCAACAAACCGATTGTCGTGTCCGGCGCGGGCGCCAACGGCCAGGGCGCCATTCAATTCACAGGCGGCTCGCTTTACAATGATGGCTCCACACTCGGCCTCGGCCAAAACATCACATTGACCGGCAACACTACCATGAGCGGCGCTGGACGATTTGATTGGGGCTATCCCGGCGCGGGCACCACTTTGAGCACGCACGGTAGCAATTACAACCTGACCGTCAGCGTCGGCAGCTATTCGCAGTGGTATGACATCGGCTTCGATACGAACCTGGGTAACATTGACCTCTTGACGAGCGCCGGCAGCCAGCAAACCATGCGCATCCAGGCTTTGGGCGTCAGCTTGGGCAATCCCACAAATGTCCTGACGCTGCACTCCAACGTTATCTTCAACATCCAGCATGGCGACACCACGGCCGGCGACAACGGCTATGCGAAAGTCGTCCATGTCCTCCCTACCGCCGTCTGGCAGTACCAGCCCAGCGGCGGTGCAGGCGATTACCGGCTCAAAACCTCGTTCGTGCTGGAAACCAATGCGGGCCTGTATTTCTTCAGCGTGGACGGCGGCAGCGGTAGCGGCGTCGCCATCGCCGGAACAGTTAAGCTTGACAGCGTCGCGAATTTCCAGATCGGCAACGACCCGGTTACCTTTAGCAACGTTATCAGCGGCGTGGGCGGGTTCTTCTTGAATCAATACGGTGGTTCCCCGTTGGTCTTCGCCGCCGCCAATACCTACCAGGGTATTACGGACATCCGTTCCGGTATGGTGCTGGCGTTGATAGGCAACGGCTCGATTTCAAGTAGTACGCCCATCAGCCTGGCGTCGGGTGCCACGCTCGCCGTTACGAATCGCACCGACGGTACTCTCACGTTGGCCAACGGCCAAACTCTACAGGGTTCCGGTACAGTTCAGGGCAATCTGATCGCGTCGGCGGGCAGCACCGTGGCGCCTGGCACCAGCGCAGCTACCGGCACTTTGAACGTTTCCGGCAATGCCGCCCTCAACGGCAACACCGTGATGAAACTTAACGGCGCGAGCAATGACGGGCTCTCGGCAGGCGGCACCCTGAGCTATGGCGGGACATTGACACTGACCAACATCTCGGCACCGTTGGCTGCAGGCAACAGTTTCACGTTATTCGGCTCCACCGGCTACAGCGGTTCGTTTGCCACCATTTCGCCCACCACGCCCGGGGCCGGCCTGGCGTGGAATACGAATAACCTGACAGTCAACGGGAGCATCAGCGTGGTATCAACGGCAGCACCAGTGCCGCACATTACCAAGATCAGTTTGAGCGGAACGACCCTGACTATTCAAGGCACGAACGGAACAGCCAACGGTCAATATGTATTGCTGCAAAGCACGAACCTGGCGTTGCCCATGATCCAATGGTCGCCGGCACTGACCAACTCGTTTGACTCGAACGGTAATTTCAATCTGTCCACCAACATTGTTAATCCTGGCACTGCCCGGGAATTTTACCGGGTAAAGACTCAATAAATTGAGGGAAAATGCAGCCCGTTTGAGCAATATTATTGTAGGAACCGGAGAATTGCGGCGGCTGTTCGTGTAAGTTGCGAATAGGATTACGCTAAAAGTTAAGACAAGTGAAAAGTAAACTTGCGATAAGCAAATCAACCGAATTTTGGAAAAGGAGCGGTTCGCCAGTGTTGTGCGCCTTCACGCTCATCGAATTGCTGGTCGTAATCGCCATTATTGCCATTTTGGCGGCGATGTTGCTACCGGCGCTGTCGAGTGCGAGGTTACGGGCGCAACAAATTGCCTGCGTGAACGATATCAAGGAATTGACGATCGCCAGCATGATGTATGGCGATGACAATAGAAAATGGGTCGGGCCTCTAAATTCCAATCCCAGTCTAAGTCAGGGTGACTGGATGGGTGCCATGTTGGGTTACTATTCCAAGGCAACCAATGTCTTATTTTGTCCAGCCGCACCCGATCGAGGCAATCCGAAGAATCTGGTCAACCCGGCAGGCAAGGCCGATGCCGCGTGGCATTGGACTCTATCGACTCCAACTTACGCCGCCAGTTACGGTTTTAACAAATGGCTGAACTCGAGTCATGATCCCACGATGATGCTTCAAAATGCGGTGAACCACCCCACTTGGAATTACGTCAGTCCGGTGTCGGTGCAGCGGCCGACTTTAGTGCCGATGTTCATGGATAGCGCGTGGATCAATCTCGACCCGTTGGAAACGGACCCGCCGGCGCGCAATCTCTACGATCCCTTAAGTACCTCTACCAGTGAAGGCATGGCACGGGTCTGCGTCGCGCGGCATGTAGGGGTTCTCGCCGGGGGTGCTCCCCGAAATGTTCTTCCAGGCGCCGTCTTGCCGGGCTCGATCATAATGGGGTTTGTTGATGGACACACTACGCCTGTGAAGCTCCAGGATCTGTGGACATACTACTGGCACCTGAACTGGAAACCGCCTACCATTCGTCCGCCTTGAAATGGAAGTCCGGACGTTCATCGGCAACAGGTTAAATCTTCTCGTTCTCGTTGGGATGGTCTTATCAGTGGTCGCTGGCGCGAGCCCGTCGTTTCAACAGGTGGGAAGCACTTTAGTGATGTCAAACGCAGACGTCAGGTTGGTATACAATCTAAATGCGGGCACGACGGACTTCTATTGGGCGAATTCAAAAAAAATATCCGCCTTCTACAGCGGCGTTGGATTAAGCAGCGGCTATGTCATGGGCATCAACTTCAGCAATCGCACCTGGTCGGTCGTCAACAGCAATGAAGTGGCCGTCACGGCACACGCGGCCGGGCTGCCGGACATGACGCAATATTTCACGCTGGACCAGAATGACAGCTTTCTGACGAGCGTGAGCATGAGCGGCCCAAACGCGAGCGCAAACTGGATGGGACCGGTGGTGGTGAACACGGCCGGCGGCGTAGACATCGGCTCCTACAACGACGACCGCGCGCTGTTCGTGCCGTTTGATAACGACGATTTTGTCCGTTACAACGCGATGCCCATAAACAGCAGCACCGTGAGCTACGAAGTGGGGGCGTTTTATGACAACACCACCCGCAGCGGTCTTGTCGTCGGCTCGGTGACGCATGACGTTTGGAAGAGCGGCGTCTACTATTCGGGTTCCAACAACAAGCTCAACCAGATGAACGTGTTTGGCGGCGCCACCTCGCCGTGGGACGTGATGCCGCACGGGTTCGTTACCGGGAACGTCATTTCGTCACCGACCATGTTTGTGGGTTTCGGTAACGATTGGCGAACGGTGATGGAGAATTACGCCGCGGAAAACGCGGAGTTTGCAGCGCCACTGGTCTGGACCAACGGCGTGCCGTTCGGCTGGAACAGTTGGGGCGTCACCAATTACCAGAGCCATATCACTTATGCCGTCGGCAATTGCCGTTTCAGATTCTATCCACACCAATTTGCAGCCGTACGGTTTTGCCAACCATGGTACGGTTTATGTGAACCTGGATTCCTACGGGACCTATAATCTGAGCAGCCAGCAATTGCAGAGTTTCGCCAGCCACTGCCACGCCAACGGCCAGAAAGCGGGCATCTATTTTACACCGTTTACATATTGGGGCACGCTGTCTCAGTCCAGTAATCAGATCGTGCCCGGTTCCGGCTACAATTACAGCGACATCCTGCTGCGCGACACCAACGGCAACGCCATTTCCTACGATGGCGCGCTGGCCCTTGACCCGACCCATCTCGGAACGAAGGAGATGATTCTCAATCAAATCAGCGGGTTCATCGCTGATGGCTTCGATTACCTCAAAGCGGACTTTCTGTCGCACGGTGCGCTCGAAGGCGTTCACTATGACACCACCGTGACGACGGGCATTGCGGCGTACAACCAGGGAATGCAATTCCTGCTCAATCAGGTCGGTGGCAAAATGTTTATCAGCGAATCCATTGCGCCGCTTTTTCCGTATCAATACGGCGACGGCCGACGCATCGCCTGCGACGCCTACACGTCCTTTATTTCCAACACGGAATACACGATGAATTCCGTGACCTACGGCTGGTGGCTGGGCAGATTATATCAATTCAACGATCCCGATTTCATGGTTTTTGACAACGGACCGAACGGTAATGAAGACCAAAGTCGTCTCATTAACTGTGCGATCACTGGAGTTTTTCTTAACGGGAGCCTTCTGACCAACTCAGCCAGTGTGGCTTTGGCTCAGACCTATTTGACCAATGCGGCCATTGACGATGTTGCTCGCGTCGGTCAGACGTTTACACCGGTAGAAGGTAACACCGGCAGTACCGCCGCGAATATCTTCGTGCGGCAGGATGGTATAACGTGGTGCGTCGCTGTCTTCAATTACACCTCCAGTTTCACGAACGAAACCGTGAACTTGAGCCGTGCAGGCCTGCCGCCGGGGATTTTTGCTGCCACGAATCTGTGGGACGGAACGATCACGCCAGTCTCCAATTCGTTCAACGTGAGTCTGAGTGCCAGGCAAGCCAAATTGTTTCGTCTTGGTCTAGCGGGCGGCCTGCTATCGCCTGAATTTGTCGCGGTGACGCCGACGGGCATCAACGGCCTAATTTTCAGCGGTAGCAATGGTGCCCCGGGCTGGAGGTATCGTGTGCTGATTTCGACAAATCTAATGTTGCCTGCGTCGCAATGGCTATCCATTGCCACAAATACTTTTGATGCCAGCGGCAATTTTGATTTCACCGATAGCATTTCTCCAAGTGGACCGCAAAAGTTTTACTTGTTGGAAACACCGTAGCGATACGAGTTGCAGAGATGGCTGAGTGAAACGTACAACTACACGTTCCCAGCCGCCAATCTGTGTTCGACGGAGACATTCAGGGACAATGTTATGCATCGCCGGCAGCGCAAAGGATTGCGGTCGGGTTCGCATTCAGTTAGTTGTAGACAGATTCAAAAATAACCCAATTTCCAGCTAATCATTTTGTTTGTGAAGTGGCGAGAAAAGCATGAAGGATTTGCAGGCCAGCGTCTCGTGGTGCTTCCGAGGCCCATTATGGCCTCGGCTTTGCAATATCCCCTGTTAAAACAGCTGCTGCCAACCGATGCAGGATATTACCCCAAGGCCAAGGGACACGTCTGCCTGCGTGAGAGGGGATGCCCGGAAGCCATTTTCATATACTGTGCTGAGGGTAATGGCTGGTGCGAGATGGCCGGACGAAGGCACGAGGTAGCCCAAAACGAATTGTTGGTGGTGCCGGCATCCACACCACATGTTTACGGAGCTGCAAAAAAGACGCCTTGGACCATTCATTGGTTTCACGCGGTCGGGTTAAATGTGCCAACTTATCTCGAGCTCCTTGGTGTTACCGCACAAAGACCGGTCGTGCCGCTGGGCGGTGATGTGCAACTGTTCTCGCTCTTTGAAGAGGTCCTGGAAAGTCTCGAGCATGGCTTTACCATAACGCACCTGATTTACGCCGCACACTCACTGACACATCTGATGGGACTAATCCTGCGTCACAAGGACGAGTTTGGTTACGGTGAAACGACGGTGCGCGAACGAGTGGAGAAAAGCATCGAATTCATGAAGGGCCACCTGCGCGAACCTTTAAAGATTGCCACGCTGGCAGCACTGGTGCATCTATCGCGGTCGCACTATACCACACTATTCAGGCGGGTCACGGGTTATGCGCCGCTGAATTATTTGAATCATCTGCGCATGCAGTATGCAGTGCAACTCCTGAACACGACCGATTTGTCCATCAAACGAATCAGCGATCAACTTGGATTTTCAGACCAGTTCTATTTTTCACGCGCCTTCCGGAAAATGCACAACCATTCGCCGTCGGAGCACCGGCGCCGTTACGGCGCCTAACTGGTCAAAAGTTCGAGAGGGATTATGAGGAAGTGCTCAGTCGTCGGCTACAGGTCAATTATCCATGCACATTGTTAGAATGTCCATTCCATTTTTCAGTGGTATCTGGGAGATTTATTGAGAGTTTTTGCCATAATCGGTGACGTGTTTGAAATTCCGGCTTGAACCTGAAGTGTCTGGCGATGTCAGAGACCGGAAAACCCGATTTTACGGGCGATATCTGTCTGGAATGAATTTTCAAATTATAAAACAGAGGTGAGTGATGTGGCCGGCAGGTCGGGAAGCGGCCCGCTTTTCGCTCACTTGATCTTCCTGCAACATTCTAGAACATGATGGCTGTGACTCAAACCGAACCCTTGAAGTTAAAGGCCGACTATGGCTCGGGCTATGTTTGGCTTGTCTCGACGGTCGTGGCGATGGGCGGTCTTTTGTTTGGCTGGGATTGGGTAGTCATTGGCGGAGCCAAACCATTTTTCCAGAGATATTTTGAATTAACCAGCGAAACTCAGATTGGCTGGGCAAACAGCTGTGCTCTGGTTGGCTGCTTGGTCGGCGCAATGAGTGCCGGTGCGCTAAGTGACAAGTTCGGTCGCAAGCGGCTGTTAATCGTCGCGGCGCTTCTTTTTGCTACGACATCCCTGGGTAACGCGTTAGCCAACAGCTTTGCGGTCTTTATTGCATGGCGCATTTGCGGCGGAGTGGGTATCGGTTTGGCATCGAACCTTTCACCGATGTACATTGCCGAAGTCGCGCCGGCGCAAATGCGCGGCAAGCTCGTTGCCATCAACCAGCTTACGGTGGTCATCGGCATCCTGCTGGCGCAATACCTCAATTGGTTCCTGGTGCGCAACCTGCCGCAAGGCGCAACCGACGAATTCATCCGCACCTCCTGGTTCGGCCAGCAGGGATGGCGTTGGATGTTCGGTATGACCGCAGTACCGTCATTGTTATTTTTTGCCGGGATGCTCTTCGTCCCCGAAAGCCCCCGTTGGTTGGTGAAGAACGGTGAAGCGGATTCGGCTCGCGATGTTCTGGCGAAAATCGGGGGCAAAGAATATGCGCACGCCGCCACGGCGGAGATTCAATCCACGTTGAACGGCGAGGAAATTCAGCGAGTACGATTCGCAGATCTGCTTGAACCCAAAATGCGCAAGGTAATCGTTCTAGGTGTCGTGCTCGCGGTGTTTCAACAGTGGTGCGGCATCAATGTCATCTTTAATTATGCCGAAGAAATCTTCCGAGCCGCCGGCTATGACATTTCCACCGTGCTCAAAAACATCGCTTGGACCGGTTCGGTGAATCTAATCTTTACCATTGTTGCATTGGGAATTGTGGATCGTGGCGGACGACGACCGCTGATGCTGTTTGGGTCGGCGGCGTTGGCGGTTATTTATGTGACTTTGGGCTTTTGCTATTTCAGCGGTGTCAAAGGCTTGCCCATGTTGCTGCTCGTGCTGGCGGCGATTGGCGCCTATGCGATGTCGCTCGCGCCGGTGGTCTGGGTGGTCATTTCTGAAATATTTCCAAATCGCATCCGGGGCGCGGCGATGGCTGTGGCTGTTTCCTCGCTTTGGATCGCGTGTTTTCTGCTGACCTTTTCGTTTCCCGTTTTGAATAAAGTATTCGGTTCAGCGGGAATCTTCTGGCTGTATGGCGGAATATGCGTGGCGGGATTTCTGTTCATCAAATTCAAGCTGCCGGAAACCAAGGGCAAAACGCTGGAACAAATTGAACGCGAATTGGTGGATTAAAACTCGAACGATGAGCCGGGCAAACATATTTGAAGTGGATGAAAAGGCGAACGCCGTCTTAGACCATTCGCGGCTGGGTAACGGCGGTTTGAAGACTGCGGATGCCGTGCAAGTGCGCGTAGAAGATTTGGTGCTTCCCACTTACCTGCCGGCGCCGCCCGACAAGAACCCGATGTTTCTGGAAAAGCGGGTATATCAGGGCAGCAGCGGCAAGGTATATCCGCTGCCGTTTACGGACCGCATCGCGGAGAGGCCCGTGGATCGCAAATGGAAAGCCATCTGGATTGAAAACGAATTCATCCGAGTTTTGGTGTTACCCGAGATCGGTGGTCGGATTCACGCATTTCAGGACAAAACCAACGGTTATGATTTGATTTACCGTCAGCCGGTGATCAAACCGGCGCTTGTCGGTTTGGCCGGCCCATGGATTTCCGGTGGCATTGAGTTCAACTGGCCGCAGCATCATCGGCCTGCGACGTTTTTGCCCGTGGACATAAAAATCGAAGGGCATCCTGATGGTTCAAAGACCATCTGGTGCAGCGACCATGATCCGATGTGCCGTATGAAAGGCATGCACGGCATCTGCCTCCATCCCGGCAAGGCTTATTTGGAACTCAAGGTTCGCGCCTACAACCGCACACCGTTCGTGCAGACTTTCCTTTGGTGGGCAAATGTCGCGACGCGCGTGCATGAGGCGTACCAAAGTTTCTTTCCACCCGACGTCTCCTATGTAGCCGATCACGCGCGGCGTTCGATAAGTGAATACCCATTGTGCCAGGGGCGTTATTACGGTGTGGACTACGGCAAGCGCGGGCGGATCGGTGTCCCACGGGTCGAACGTCCGACTAATTTCATTCCACCACACTGTGGAGGCAAATCTCCGATTGTTTACGCGTCAAATGATTTGTCGTTTTACGCGAATATTCCCGTACCTACTTCTTACATGTGCTTGGGCAGTAGAGAGGATTTCTTCGGTGGTTACGATTATAGGGCACAAGCCGGCATCGTGCACCTCGCCAACCATCACATCTGCCCAGGTAAGAAGCAATGGACCTGGGGTAACCACGAGTTCGGTTATGCCTGGGATCGCAATCTGACCAGTCCTGATGAAGCGGGTGAATTTGCTCCCTACATCGAAATCATGGCTGGTGCGTATACCGATAATCAGCCCGACTTCAGTTTTTTACAACCCGGCGAAACAAAGTCCTGGAGCCAGTATTGGTACCCAATTCAACAAACCGGGCCGGTGCAACATGCGAATCTCAACGCTGCCATCAGCTTAAGCGTTGCCAAACAGCAACTGCGACTCGGTGTTGCGGTCACGTCTCCACAGACCGGTGCCACAGTCACCATCATGGCGGGATACCGACGACTTGCCCGTTTCCGGTGTGATCTTTCGCCTGCCGACCCGCTGGTGGAGACGATCAAGTTTCCCAATGCGATGACCACAACGGATCTGTGCATTCGAGTCAACGACCGGACTGGCCATGAATTGATTTCCTATCAGCCGAAGCGTCGCGTAAGAGGCAAGATTCCCCTTCCTGCCACCGAGCCTCCGGCTCCGGAAGAAATCAACAGTAATGACGAGCTTTTCATCACCGGGCTGCATCTGGACCAATACCACCACGCCACCCGTTCGCCGGTGGTATATTGGCGCGAGGCATTACGTCGCGATCCGCTCGATGCGCGCTGCAATAATGCGCTGGGGCTGTGGCGCCTGCGCCGTGGTGAATTCGTAGAAGCCGAACGCCACTTCCGCCAGGCGATCACACGCCTTACCCGACGTAACCCGAATCCTTACGATGGTGAGCCAAACTACAACCTCGGTTTATGCCTGCGCTACCTGAAGCGCGACGCGGAAGCTTATGATGCGTTTTATAAGGCGACGTGGAATCAAGCCTGGGGGGCAGCGGGATATCATGCACTCGCGGAGATTGACTGTATTCGAAAGGACTGGAGCATAGCCTTGGGTCACCTCGAATGTTCGCTCCATTTTAACACCGACAACCTTCGCGCGCGAAATCTGAAAGTGATGGTACTTCGCCAACTGGACCGGGTGGATGAGGGGGACGCGTTTCTGCGGGAAACATTGAAGCTTGACCCGCTTGATTGGTGGGCGCGGCAACTTAGTGGCGAAACTTTAGTCTGCGATTCACAAACGCAACTGGACATAGTCCATGATTACGCCCGCGCCGGTTTCCTGGAGGCCGCGGTTGGAATTTTGGAGAATACGCACGCATTCCTGGACGATTTGCCCGACCAAAGCTGGGGTGCGCAGCCCCTCATTCATTACACGCTTGGTTGGCTGGAGGAAAGACGCGGCAACCATGCGGCTGCACTGAAACAGTTCAGACATGCTGCCAAGTTGTCGCCCGCGTATTGCTTTCCGTCGCGATTGGAAGAAATCGAAATCCTTGAATCAGCTATGCGCGCCAATCCCAAAGATGCCCGCGCACCTTATTATCTGGGCAATTTGCTTTATGATCGCCAACGGCACGAGGATGCAATCCGCCGGTGGGAGCGCAGTACGAGACTGGACGGGAATTTTTCCATCGTCTGGCGCAATCTTGGCATCGGTTATTTCAACGTCCGTAAGCAGCCCGCGAAGGCCCGCAGCGCGTACGAAAGGGCATTCAAGACCAATCCCGCTGACGCCCGATTGCTTTACGAGCGCGATCAACTATGGAAACGGCTGAGTGAAAAACCGCTAAAGCGCCTGCGCGAGCTGGCCAAATTTCCCGATTTAGTGCGACAGCGAGATGATTTGAGCATCGAGCTTTGCGCGGTGTACAACCAAATCGGTCAGCACGACGAAGCCAGCCAGTTGATTTCCAGCCGACAATTTCAGCCCTGGGAAGGTGGTGAAGGCGGGCCGCTCGGCCAATATGTTCGCGCGCAACTGGCGTTAGGGCGGGCTGCCTTGAGTAAAGGCGATTTTTCAACCGCCCGCTCGCATTTTGAGCAGGCCCTAACCTCCCCACGAAACTTGAGCGAGGCCAGACATCTATTGGCCAACCATAGCGACATTCATTATTGGCTTGGGTGCGCACTTGCCGGAGCTGGTGCGGGCAAAGTTGCGCGCACGCATTGGCAAGCGGCGGTCGCTTTCAGGGGCGATTTCCAGGAAATGAGTGTTCGCGCTTACAGCGAGATGACGTATTACTCCGCGATGTCGTGGGAGAAGCTCGGTCAGCGCACCAAGGCCAAAAAGCTTTTCCGTGATTTGCTGATCTACGCACGAAAACTTCAGAAAACACGCGCAAAAATTGATTACTTCGCGACGTCGTTGCCGACCATGCTGCTGTTCGAGGACGATTTACAGTTCCGGCAGGTGACAAGCGCGCTGTTTCTACAAGCCCAGGCGCATCTTGGATTAGGCCACAAAACCCAGGCTCGGTCGCTGCTACTTCAGGTGTTGCGTCGTGATCCCAATCATCCATTGGCCGCAGATTTTTTGAAGGGAATGGCATCATGACCCTGATGGCAATTGACAATCGGGCAACCGTGGAGCCCGCCTCGACATGTTAAATGTTCTTCGTCGAATGATTTTGAAAGACCGTGAGTCGATCGATTGACAAACTAAATAAAATGAAAGTGCTGACGAATAGTTTCGCCGTGCGTCGCGAACAGGATTTTGAAGTTTATTCGCTTGAAAATGAGGACATTCAACTGGCGGTCGTGCCGGAGTTGGGTGCGAAAATCATTTCGCTGAAGGATCGCCGCACGGGGCGCGAATGGTTGTGGCACCCGAAAGGTGGATTGAAGCTTTTCCGAAATTATGCTGATAACGAGTTTTCGGCAAGTCCGCTCGTGGGGATCGACGAATGTCTGCCGACGATCGCGGCCTGCTCCTGGCGGGAACGCAAACTGCCCGATCATGGCGAGCTCTGGGCCATGCCTTGGAAAGTGGATGACGAAGCCTGGGAAAACGGAATATTGAAAACAAAAGTCCGGCTGATGATTTCACCTTTTGAACTCGAGCGAACGATTGAACTGGAAGGGAACGAAATCCATTTTGTTTACGAATTAACCAATCTCGGCACGGTGGAGGAAAATTATATCTGGGCAATTCACCCGTTATTGAGATTGCGGCCCGGCGACCGGCTGGAATTACCGACATCTACGCGGGCACTACTGAACGGAGAAGGGTGGCTTGACGCACTCGATTCAGTCGTACCGGCTACAAGTTGTTCGAAACTTTTTGCGTCGCCTTTGCAGGAAGGCTGGGCTGCAATTGCCAACCAGGACACCGGAGACCGACTGGAATTCGAATGGGATCCAGCCGAGAACAACACCTTGGGTTTGTGGCTGACGCGTGGTGGATGGCATGGACATCATCACTTTGCGATCGAGCCGACCAACAGCGCGGAGGACGGATTGGCCTCGGCGGCGCAGCGCCGATGTTGTGGTGTGGTTGCCGCCTCAGCCTCGATCAGTTGGCGTCTTTGTCTAAAACTCGGTTAATGCATTCTCCGACTTGAAATAATGTTCGACTGGCATCATGGGAAAACTTGCAGCCCGGCTGAATTTTCAGTTGGCCTGTAACATTATGAAATTCCTTTTCATCAAACGACTTGCACTTGACCGCTCTGGTCTATGCCGCGATTGGTATGGCACCGGCCGTTTTTGCTGTAACCAATGAGACGTTCCGTCTGAAAACAAAGAGTTTCGCCGTGACGTTTCAGGTCGGTGATGACGGCCGGCTTTATCAGCGGCCAATGGGCGCGGATGATTCAACTGCCAAACTCACGCGCGACGATGAATTTTATCCCCAGGCAGGTGACGGTTATGTCTGGGAACCAGCCTTGCGGGTGGTCCATGCCGACGGCAACACTTCAACCGTACTCCTTTATGATGACGTGACCCGGACCAACCTGTCACCGGATATTGAATTAACGCGCATCCATCTGCATGACCCGGCGTATCCGTTCGAGGTGACGCTTTGCTTCAAGACCCACTTCCACGAAGACGTGATCGAGGAATGGACAGAAATCCAACACCACGAATCCGGTATCGTTACGCTGCAACGGATGGCTTCAACCTCCTTGTTACTGTCCACGAATGTTTATCTGACGCATTTCTTCGGTGACTGGGCCAAAGAAATGATAAACCCCATCACCGAGCCAATTACCCCGGGTACCAAAGTCCTGGATTCGAAACTGGGTGTGCGGGCCGAACAGTTTCAGAATCCATCCTTTATCCTCGCATTGAACGGGAAAGCCACCGAGACCAACGGTGAAGTTCTCGCCGGTTCACTCGCGTGGTCGGGGAGTTTTCAATGTGAATTCGACGATAATGGGCAAGGCATTCGCGCCTTGTGTGGCGTCAATCCGTTCGCCTCTGCGTATCATCTGAAGCCGAAGCAGACCTTTGTGACACCGGTAATGATCTGGACCTGGAGTGATCAGGGGCTGGGCGACATGAGCCGGAAATTGCACGATTGGGCGCGCGATTTTGGCATGCGCGACGGTCACCAGACGCGCACCGTTCTCCTGAACAATTGGGAAGCGACCGGGTTCGACTTTGATTTCAACCGTATCGTCAGTCTTTTCGATCCCGCCAGGGAGATGGGGGTGGAGTTGTTCCTGCTGGATGACGGTTGGTTCGGGAACAAATATCCGCGTGTCAGCGATAACGCCGGGCTGGGCGATTGGCAACCCAATCGCCAGCGTTTCCCCAATGGTCTGGCGCCGCTGGCCGCGGAGGCGGTCAAACACGGTTTGCGTTTCGGCATCTGGATGGAGCCGGAAATGGTGAATCCCAACAGCGAACTGTTTCATGCGCATCCCGATTGGGTGATTCGCCAGCCAAAACGTGAACTCGAACTGCAGCGCAATCAACTGGTCCTTGACCTGACACGGCCGTCCGTACAGGACTTCGAGTGGAAAACTATTCAAAATATCCTGAGTGTGCCGGGTATTACTTATGCCAAATGGGATTGCAACCGCTACTTGACCCAGCCGGGTTCGCCATACCTGGCACCGGACCGGCAGGCCGATTTGTGGATCGATTACGTTCAAGCGCTTTATGCACTGATGGACAAGACCGCCAAAACATTTCCTGATACCGAGCTGATGCTCTGCTCTGGTGGCGGGGGACGCGCGGATTACGGGGCGTTGAAGTATTTCCAGGAATTCTGGCCCAGCGACAATACCGACCCAACCGTCCGTGTGCTGATGCAATGGGACTATTCGTATTTCTTCCCGGCGTTGGCTTTGGCCAGCCACGTTACCCACTGGGGCAACCGGCCGATGCATTTCGCGTGCAGCGTGGCGATGAGCGCGCGGTTTGGCATGGACCTCGACCTCAGGAAACTGCCGGCGCAGGACAAGGCCGTTTGCGCCGGGGCCATCAGTGCTTATAAACAAATCCGGGACGTGACGGCATTGGGAGATTTGTACCGGCTCGAAGACCCCCACGAAAATTTTCGCGGCGCCCTGGATTATGTGTCAAAAAATCGTGTTCGCGCGGTGGTGTTCGTTTTCCAGTTACACGAAGGGACAAATGGTCCCGTCCGACCTGAAGGGCTTGACCCGGCAAGAGATTATACAATTCACGAGTTGAATCAGGCGCCGGGCCGCACGGCGATACCGCTGGAAGGCAAAACGTTGACCGGGGCGGAATTGATGCGCGATGGCATCATGCCTTCATGCTCGCAAGCGGTGGAGGCTTGTGTGATTGAACTGGATTCCACCGGCGGGGCGTTACTCGGAAACCAATGAAGCGAATTACCCGGGTTATTGGTGCGCCCCGTCTCCTGACTTACGTTTTAAGTGAGGTATGGCTGATAGTAAAGGTATTGAAACAGGGCGCTACATCGGAATTTGTCATGGGGAAATCACCCAATCCAGCTTGGGGTACGGCTGCCGCCTACGCGCCACCCTCCTATCGACCTGATTCCGTAACGCAATGACTTCCTTTGAGTCGCCAACCAATCATGGAACACAGGATTTCCAAACGACAGTTTTTAAGCACAACCATAACCGCGACCGCCGCCGCGTTCGCCTGGGAACCACTCGTTTCACTTTGTCGGGCCAGTGCCGCTCCCATTCCCCGGCGGCTAAGTCTCAACGGAGACTGGCAGGTGGCGCAGGTCGGCAAGGATGCCTGGATCCCGGCAAAAGTACCCGGTTGTGTCCACACCGATTTGCTGAGGGCTGGGAAGATTCCCGACCCGTTTTATCGCGATAACGAAAAGGCTGTTCAATGGGTCGGCCAAAGCGACTGGCTTTATCGCCGCACGTTCGACGTTCCGGAGGAAGTTTTAAAGAATGAGCGGGTGCTACTCCGCTGCGAAGGGTTGGACACAGTGGCTACCGTCAAAATCAACGGCCAGGAAGTTGGTCGCGCCGACAGCATGTTCCGCCTCTGGGAATTTGACGTAAAATCTGCTTTACGAGCCGGGGAAAATACCATCGACATTTCGTTTGAGTCGCCATTTGCCTACATCAAGCAACACGAGAGTACTCAAGAGCCGGCCAAATGGGTGCAGGGCCGTGCCTGGGTGCGCAAAGAACCGTGCAGTTTTGGCTGGGACTGGGGGCCGAATCTGCCCAGTTGCGGTATCTGGAAAGGAATCAGTCTGGAAACGTTCAATCAAGGTCGTATCGCAAATGTTTTAATCCGACAGAATCATTTCGATGACAAAGTCACACTGGACGTTGATGTGAACGCAGAAGTGGTGCGCGATACGGGCAGGCCATTTAAGGCTATCCTGATGGTTCTCGACAATGGCAATTCAGTCAGCAATGCGGTGATCGAGGTTTCAAAAGGGCAGGGTAGCGGCCAACTCGAAATCAAACACCCCAAACTCTGGTGGCCGGCGGGCATGGGCCAACAACCGCTTTACCAGGTCCACATTGAATTGCTCGATGCCGATGGCAACTCGATCGACAGCACGGGCCAACGCATTGGCTTGCGCCAACTCAATATTGTTTTGCCGGCGAACGGGAATCCGCTCCAGTTTGAGGCCAACAATATTCCTTTTTTTGCCAAAGGGGGGAATTGGATTCCTTGCGATACATTTACCAGCCGTGTGACACCGGAAGTTTTACGGCGCTACGTTGAGGATGCGGCGGCGGTTAACATGAATTTTCTGCGTTTTTGGGGCGGCGGTTATTACGAGGACGACACCCTGTTCAATGCCTGTGATGAAATGGGCATCTGCGTCTGGCTCGACTTCAAATTCGCCTGTACGGCTTATCCGGCGTTTGACGACCGGTTTATGGACAACGTCCGACTGGAAGCGCACGATAATCTGCTTCGGCTTCGACATCATCCCTGCATCGCCGTCTGGTGCGGCAATAATGAAATCAGTCTGTCGTGGTGGAAAGGCCCGACGTGGGGGCCTAACCGGATGAGCGAAACAGCTTATGACAAGTTGTTCAAGGAGCTGATTGCAGATCAGGTCCGGCAATTTGCCCCGCAGGCCAATTACGTTTCCGGCAGTCCCGATTGCGGTGATACCCACTACTGGGAGGTCTGGCACGGGCCGAAAATGTTCGACGCTTATCGCACGGTGACCGGATTCATGAGCGAGTTCGGTTTCCAGTCTTTCCCCGAGCCGAAAACTATTCGCGCTTTCACAAATGAGGAGGACCGGGCGTCCGTGGTGACGCCGGTAATGAACTGGCATCAGCGTGACGGCAGTGGCCACGGAAATGAAATCATCCGTGACACGACACTCCACTATTTTCGTCCACCTAGGGACTTCGAAAGCGCACTGTGGTTGAGCCAGATTCTGCAAGGGTACGGTATCAAGACTGGCGCGGAATATTGGCGGCAGACGATGCCCAAATCCATGGGCTGCATCTTCTGGCAATATAATGACATCTGGCCGGGTATGAGCTGGTCGTCGGTGGATTATTTTGGCCGCTGGAAAGCATTGCACTATCTGGCGCGAAAATTCTATTCGCCTATCCTCGTTTCCGGCTTGGAAAATGTGCAGAACGGAACCGTTGACGTCTTTATAATAAACGATTTGCTGGAAGCGCGTGATGGGAGGCTGACCTGGAATGTGACCGATTTAGACGGCAAATCGCTGGCGCAGCAATCTATGCATGTGAAGATGCCAGGGCGGAAAAGCAAAAAGGTCAAAACGCTCAACGTTCAGAAGGAAATTCAGACAGTCGGCGCGAACGGCCTTTTGACGTGGTTGAAACTGGAGGTGGAGGGGAAAACGGTTTCAGAGAACCTGGTCTTGATGGCGTTACCGAAAGAATTGAAATTGGCCGATCCGAGGCTGGCGACAAAGGTTGAGGGCTCCAGCGACGGGTTCCGGGTAACGGTCGAATCCGAAAAGCCCGCACTTTGGGCTTGGCTGGAACTGGAAAATACGGATGCAAGGTTCTCGGACAATTTTGTTCACCTTATCCCGACTTCGCCGCAGACGATATTGGTCCAACCCAAGCAGTCGTTGAGTAAAGATGACCTCGTCAAAGAACTGCGCGTTCGCAGTTTGTTCGATACTTATTCGTGAACCCAACGACCATGACTGAGAAATTTAGAGGTATTCGGTTGGCACTGCTATGCGTCGCTGCGCCCGTTTTGGGATCGGCGATATCCTTTGCTGCCGGCCCGGTCAAACCCAATTCCTGGTCGTTGCTCTCTCCCGACAAACAATGTGAAATCACGATCTCCCAGGCCGACGACGGCAGTCTGAGCTACCGGGCCATGCGAGCCGGAAAGGTCGTCGTCCAGCAATCACCGCTCGGCCTCCGGCGTGACGATCAGGACTTTGAACGCGGACTGATTCTGGAAAAAGCCGGGCGGGCCACCGGCCGGCTGGAAAAGTATGAATTGTTCGCCGGTGTCCAGCCGCGAGTAAATCACCTGCTGAATTTTCGCAGCCTGATTTTCCATAACTCCAACCACGCTGTCGTGGAAATTGACCTGGCGGCGAGCGAGGAAGGCGTCGCCTTCCGCTATCGTTTTCCTGAAACCAATGACACCGTTCATATTGTCGAGTCTGAACGGACCGGCTTTGTTCTCCCACTTGACGCGCGGGGCTGGCTGCAGCCCTATCATGCCGCCGGCCTCTATACGCCCGCATATGAGGATTTTTATTTTCATGTTTCACCCGGTGACCCGCCACCGGATTCACGACAGAAAGCAGTCGGCTGGGCGTTTCCCGTGCTCTTTCAGGTCCCGAACGCCGGAACATGGGTGTTACTGACGGAAGCGGGGACCGACAAATCCTATTGCGCGTGCCACCTCAATCCCGATTCGTCCGGCGGACTTTACCGAATTGCGTTTCCGTTGGCCGACGAAACGACACGTGGTTACACCAACAAATTTGGTCCCGAACCCAGATACAGTTTGCCGTGGACAATGCCGTGGCGCGTTATCGTTTTGGGCAAAACTGCTGGAGACATCGCCTTGGAGACACTCGTCACTGACCTGGCGCCACCATCGCGCATTGCCGATACCTCGTGG
Organism: uncultured Verrucomicrobiae bacterium; assembly: GCA_963708525.1. Classification (GTDB taxonomy): domain Bacteria; phylum Verrucomicrobiota; class Verrucomicrobiia; order Limisphaerales; family UBA11358; genus UBA11358. Next base: position 31,162 of record CAVPTH010000029.1, read on the forward strand.
ATAAAGCCCGGCCGCGCGTCGTGGGCCTGGTGGTCGTATCCCAATGGGCCGGACACAACAAATTTATTCAATGAATTCACCGACTTCGCCGCCAAGATGGGCTGGGAATACACTTTGTTCGATGCCGGTTGGTGGAAACCGGGGCTGAAACCCATCGCCGCACATGCGCACGCCGAAGGTCTGATGCCGTTGGCGTGGAATTATGCCTCGGATTATTATGATGCGAGATCGCGGCAGGCGAAATTGGACGAAATGACGAACGCCGGGGTTTACGGTGTGAAAGTGGATTTCTGGTGTTCGGATCGACAGGAAGCCATAGCCGCTCAGCAAGCATCGATGCAGGACGCTGCGGTCCGTCACATGGTCGTGAATTTACACGGCTGCACCATTCCACGCGGCTGGGAACGGACCTGGCCGAACTTCCTCACCTGTGAAGCGGTTTTGGGCAGTGAATCCTATTTTTACGAACCGCGTTACACGGAAAAGGCCGCGGAATTGGATACCGTTTTACCATTTACCCGCAATGCCGTCGGGCCGATGGACCTGACGCCGGTTGCCTGCTCACCGAAGAAATATCAGCGCCTGACCACGGCCGCGCATCAATTGGCCGCCGCGCTGATTTTTACCTCGGGCATCGTCCATTACGCCGATCAGCCGGAATTTTTTGAATCGCTGCCGCCGCCGGTGCTGCAAATTTTACGTGATGCGCCCGCACGTTGGGATGAAACACGCTGTCTGGCAGGTGAACCGGGAAGAATGGCGGTCTTCGCGCGACGTTCCGGCAAAAGCTGGTTCATCGCCGGCATCAATGGAACAAGTAATCCGCTGCCGATCGATGTAGACCTGTCGACCTTCAAGACCTTTCGCCGCCGATTAGCCGTGGTTGAAGCGAAGGAGGCTGATCTGAAGGTCGAAGTGATATCATTGGCCGATTCGGACGCGTGGCATCACGAGGTTCCTCCGCGCGGCGGTTTCATTCTGCGGTTGAACCAATGAGCAGCACATGAGAACGAGGGAGCAATGATGACAGGACATAAACTGATGATGCGAATCGCCGCAAGCGTCGGGCTGGTGCTAATGCTTTTGGCTCGAGCAGGGACGGCGGCAGAATTAAAAGCGGGTGATACGGTTGCCATTTGCGGCGATTCGATCACGGAACAGAAAGAGTATTCAGTATTTATCGAGGATTATCTGTTGATGTGCCAGCCGGCGCCGGATCTCAAGGCGCATCAGTTTGGCTGGAGTGGAGAAAAGGCGGAGGGTCTGCTCAACAGGATGAGCACGGAGGTGTTACCCTTCCACCCGACTGTAGCCACTACCTGTTATGGGATGAATGACGGTGCGTATGCAGCGATTGATCCGGCGCGACAGGAGGCTTATCGCAAAAATACCGAGGCGATCATCAAAACGTTTCGGGAAGGTGGCGTCCGGTTTATTGTGATTGGTTCACCGGGGCTGGTCGACACTTATACCTTTGACCGGATCCCCGGCAGGAGTTATCCCGCTACAAATTATAACAACACGCTGGCTGACCTGGCCCGCATCGCGCGGGAGGTAGCGGCGGAGCAGGGGGTGACCTACGCTGATGTTTACGGGCCTATGGCAGTGGTGATGACGGCTGCCAAGGCAAAATACGGTCCGGCTTACGATCTTGCCGGGCCGGATGGAATCCATCCCGAAGCCAACGGCCATTTGGTAATGGCTTACGCCTTCCTGAAGGCATTGGGTTGTTCCGGTGACATCGGCACCATCACCTGGGACGCTCAGGCCGGCCAGGCAAGCGCAACTACGGGGCATCGCATATTATCCGTCCACGATGGCAACATTGAAATTGAGTCTGAGCGTTATCCGTTTTGTTTTTTTGGTAATCCGATGGACCCCAATAGCACGAAAGGCGTGTTGGAAATGTTGCCCTTCAACCGAGACTTGAACCGTTTTCAGCTGGTGGTGAAGAATGGAGGGACGAACCATTTTAAGGTGACGTGGGGCAGGGAATCGAAAGTATTCAGTGCGGTCGAATTGGAGCGGGGCATTAATCTGGCCTCCGAGTTCATGGACAATCCTTTTGCCGAAGCGTTTGCGTCCGTGGATAAAGTTATTCGGGAACAACAGGCCTTTGAAACGCCGGCAACTAAAAGCATTTTGTATAATCTGCCGGAGTGGAATGCCCTGCTGCCCAAAGAATCGGCAACCCTGAATCAGTTGAAAAGAGCAACGATTCGAAAAGCCGAAGCACTCAGCCGGGCTTCCCGCGCAGCGGTTGTGCCGGTCAAATATACCATCCGCATTGAACCTGCCACGAATAACCAGACTAAAAAGAATACCCTCCAGACCCATGCTTAAAATCCCACAATTCGAGAAAATTTACGGACGTCCGCCCCGCTGGATTGTCGCCGCCCCGGGGCGCGTGAACGTCATCGGGGAACATACCGATTACAACGATGGCTTTGTCCTGCCCATGGCCATTGAACGGTACGCCGTCATGGCGGCGGACATTTCCCCATCTTCCCTGCCAAGAATTATAATTCACGATTCGCACGCGGGTGACACGGCCCAAATCGATGTTTCCAGGCCGGTCGCCAAAGCCGATCCCCGTTGGTCCAATTACATTCGGGGTGTGGTGGCCGGGTTTCAAAATCTTGGACTGACAGTTCCCGGACTGGATATTTCACTTGTCAGTACCGTGCCCCTGGGCGGGGGTCTGAGCAGCAGCGCCGCGTTGGAGGTTTGTACGGCTACCTTGCTCGAAACGGCTATCGGAACAAAATTGGATCCCGTCGCAAAAGCGTTGCTGTGTCAGCAAGCCGAACACAAATTCGCCGGTGTACCGTGCGGCATCATGGACCAGTTTATCTCCGTGCTGGGCCAGAAAGATCACCTCCTCCTGCTCGATTGCCGCTCAAGGCAGACCACGTTGGTGCCGATGAATGATCCCTCGGTCGCGTTGCTGGTCATCAACACCAACGTCAAACATGAGTTGAGCGGAGGTGAATATGCCGAGCGCCGAACGCAATGTGAAACCGCAGCAAAAGTCCTTGGTATTCCTTCGCTGCGCGATGCCACTCTTGATACCCTGGAACGGGCAAGACGGAAGATGGATCTTTTCGCTTTCCGTCGTGCACACCATGTCATCAGCGAAAACGAGCGCACGCTTCTGGCCGTTGAAGAGATCCGCAATTCCAATTGGTCGGCGGTGGGAGAATACATGTATGGCAGCCATTATTCTTTGCGCGATGATTTTGAAGTCAGTTGCAAGGAACTGGATGCGGTTGTGGAAATATGCCAGTCCATCGGCATCAAGGGCGGAGTTTACGGCTGTCGTATGACCGGCGCTGGCTTTGGCGGGAGTTGCGTGGCCTTGGTTAAGGCGGAGGCTGCCGATAACATCAGAAATCGTATTTCCACCGCTTACAAATTCGCCACCGCTGGTGGTGAAACAAAAAATGGTATCGAGGCAACCATCTTCAGTTCCCGTCCGGCGGCCGGTGCGAAGTCGTCATTATGAACCGAATCAAAGAACGGGCGTTGTATTCCGAATGACCTGCCGGCTTTCCGAATTTCCGCAAAGTCTGTTCCGACAGACTCAGTCTGCAAATTAAATTATGAGCTTTGATATTGGCCTTCACCCGCACCGTCGATTTAATCCTTTGCTCGGACAGTGGGTACTGGTTTCGCCCCATCGCATGAAGCGACCGTGGCTGGGACAGGTAGAAAAGACCGCTTCGGATCAACGCCCGGCTTATGATTCGAAATGTTATCTTTGTCCCGGTAACCGGCGGGCCGGGGGAGAATTCAATCCGCATTACGCTTCCACCTACGTATTTAACAATGACTTTTCCGCACTGTTACCGGACACACCTGGAATCGCGAACGCCGCCAACGGGCTCCTGCGCGTGGATCCGGTGCAGGGCGAGTGCCGGGTCATTTGTTTTTCGCCACGCCACGACCTGACACTGGCGCAGATGTCCGTGCCCGAGATCGGGAAGGTGGTTGAGACCTGGGTCGCACAGTCAACGGAATTGGGAGCCCGGTATCCCTGGGTACAAATTTTTGAGAACAAGGGCGCAGTCATGGGTTGTTCCAATCCTCATCCCCATGGTCAGGTCTGGGCAGGGAATTTTCTTCCGAACGAAATCGCGGTGGAAGATCTGAACCAAGCGCTGTATCGGTGCAAATACGGTTCGCCGCTGTTGTTTGATTATGCCTTGATGGAATCAACAACGGCAAAACGCGTGGTGATTCAAAACGAGCATTGGCTGGCGGTGGTACCATTCTGGGCGGTCTGGCCGTTTGAAGTTTTGCTGTTGCCGCGGCGTCATGTCCTGCGTTTGCAGGATTTATCGCAAAGAGAGAGGACTACGTTGCCGGAGATTTTGAGTGCGCTGCTGATTCGCTACGATAATCTATTTGAGACCTCGTTTCCGTACTCGATGGGCTGGCACGGTGCACCCAATGTTCAAAGTGATTATTCGCACTGGCAGTTGCACGCACACTTTTATCCGCCGTTGCTCAGGTCGGCCTCGGTCAAAAAATTCATGGTCGGTTACGAAATGCTGGCCGAGGCCCAACGTGATTTGACGGCTGAACAAGCGGCCCAACGGCTGCGAGAGGTGTCACCGGCACATTTTTTGGAGAGGACCACTTGACATGGTCGGACTCCGAAATGCTCGTCATCGGTTTTTGCCAGATGTCTGACTGTTAAATTTCATTCACCGAAGAATAGCGCACGACGCCAAAACAAGAATCTGCCATTTTTCAATTATGAACCTGCCTTTCTCCGCTTGCTTGGGACAGCTAGTCATTGTTGGTGTCTGGCTGTTGAACTTGCCGTTGGAGGCGGCAGTCGATCAGTCGCTTCCTTCCGAAACCACGATCTGGTTTGACGCCCCGGCGAGGAATTTTACCGAATCGTGTCCCATGGGGAACGGCCGGCTGGCCGCCATGATGTTCGGCGGAATGAATGAAGAGCGGATTGTGCTAAACGAAAGTTCGGTCTGGTCCGGTTCACCCCAGGATGCCGACCGGCCGGACGCTTACAAAGTATTGCCTGAAATCCGCCGCCTGTTGCTCGAAGGAAAAAACGCCGAGGCGGAGGCGCTGGTCAACGTGAACTTCACCTGCAAAGGTCCGGGTTCCGGCGGCTGCCCAATATGGTTGCTATCAGGTTCTGGGCAACCTGCATCTGGTCTTTACCTCAGGCACCAACGCACCGATTGAAAATTATCGCCGCGTGCTGGATCTCAACAATGCGATATCGCACATGGAATACCGGCGTGGTGGTGTAACCTTGCATCGGGAAATGTTCGTGAGCGCTCCGGACCAGGTAATGGTTTTGCATCTGACAGCGGATCAGCCGGGGCAAATTTCCTTCGATGCGCACCTCGACCGGCCGGAACGGTTTCAAACCGTTACCGACGGAAAAAATGAATTGTTGATGACCGGTCAATTGGACAACGGCACGGATGGCAAAGGTGTAAAATACGCAGCGCGCGTTCGCATTTTGAATCAGGGTGGTGAAGTTTCCGTGCGAAGAAACATGTTGAGCGTCAGCAAAGCGAACGAAGTGGTGTTACTGATCACGGCGGCGACGGATTATCAAGGGTTTGCCGGCCGGCAGACCAAAGAGCCTTTGGCGGCCTCGCTAAAAGATATGAATAAGGCGGCAAAGAAGTCCTACCAATCGTTACGCCAGGCGCACATTGCGGATTATCAAAAATATTTTGATCGCGTTTCACTTCATCTCGAACCGGCCAATGCAGACGAGGCCAATCAACCGACGCCGAAACGAATTGAATGGGCAAAGCTAAATGGCGGCGATCCCGGTCTCGCTGCGTTGTATTTCAATTTCGGGCGTTACCTTTTGATCTCCTCATCCCGGCCGGGCGGATTGCCGCCAAATCTTCAAGGCATTTGGGCCGAGGAAATTCATACACCGTGGAATGGTGACTGGCATCTGGACGTGAACGTGGAGATGAATTACTGGCCGGCGGAAGTCTGCAATCTTTCGGACCTCACTCAGCCTCTCTTTGCGCTGATTTCCTCTCTGCAAAAGCCCGGTGAACAAACTGCACATGATTATTACAACGCGAAAGGCTGGGTGGCGCATGTGATTACCAATCCATGGGGATTCACGTCACCGGGTGAGTCGGCTTCGTGGGGGGCGACGACCAGCGGTTCGGGTTGGCTTTGTCAGCACTTGTGGGATCACTGGCTGTTCACGGGAGATAAAAAGTTCCTGCGGTGGGCCTATCCAATTATGAAAGGTTCGGCGCAGTATTATTCCGACATGCTCATTGAGGAGCCGACACACCATTGGCTGGTGATTGCGCCGGCCAATTCACCGGAAAACCACTTTGAGATGGCCAATGGTCAGCAGGCGGCGATTTCCCTCGGATCAACATTTCAATCGGAGATCACGCGTTATCTGTTTACTGCCTGCATCGAATCGTCCGAAATTCTCGGTGTCGACAAGGATTTTCGGAATAAACTGATAGCCGAGCGTGCGCGGCTTTCTCCCATCCAGATTGGACCTGATGGGCGGGTCATGGAATGGCTGGAACCATACAAGGAACCTGAACCTCATCACCGCCACGTATCACATCTCTGGGGCTTGTATCCGGGTGACGAGATTTCACCCTATACTACGCCGGAACTGGCACAGGCTGCCCGTAAAACTCTGCAGGTCCGGGGCGATGACGGAGTCGGGTGGTCGCTGGCATTATAAGGCTGCACTGTGGGCCAGGCTCGGCGATGGAAATCATGCCTGGTCCCTTGTGCAAAAAGCGCTGGAGCCGGCCAATGGCATGGAAATCCGCTACGATGGCGGTGGCGGGGTTTATCCGAATTTATTTGATGCTTGTCCGCCGTTTCAAATCGACGGCAATTTCGGGTACGACGGCTGCGATTGGCGAGATGTTGCTGCAGAGTCAGGACGGAGTCATTCGTCTGCTGCCGGCGTTACCGGAGGCATGGAAAGCGGGGAAAGTAACCGGTCTGTGTGCGCGCGGCGATTTTGAGGTGGGCTTGATTTGGAATGATGGCCGTTTGGTTTCCGCCACCATCCGGTCAAATGCCGGCAATACTTGCAGGGTCTCCTGTCAGGGAAAGACCGTGGTTCTCAAAATTAAAAAAGGGGATACGGTCACCCTCGATGGGCGCTCGACTTTCGACTAAATCTTGCCTTGGAGCGGGACCGTACACCGGTTGTCATCTCCAGTGGGACAGAAGAATTGCGTGTCTCGATGACGGAATTGTTGAAATACCCTTTTGGACCGCACAAACTCGTCTGAACAAAGGCTGATTTGGACAGATGCTGGCAGCCAGTACTATGTAAGAACTATGAGCAAACACGTTACTATCTCTTCCAATGAAGCCGCAGATCGCCTCGCCATTCAGCAGCTTGTTGAGGCTTATGCACACTGCGCTGATCGTCGCGATGCAGAAGGTCAGATGTCTCTCTTTACCGCCGACACCCACTTCGTGGTGTTCATGAATGCCAAGGATCCAAAACCCTCAATGGAATTACACTCGCGGGAGGCGCTCGCGCCAGTCTTCGCAGACCTGAACAAATATGACGCTACCACGCACTTCCTCGGTCAGAGCACAATTTTCACAATAACCAGCGAACGAGCTACCGGGGAAGCCTACTGTCTGGCTCACCACATCACGGTTGACGGTGGAAAGAGGCGCCTGATGCTCGCTTCGCTCCGCTACCTCGACACGTTTGTGAAAATGGACGGCGCGTGGCTGTTTGCGGAGCGCCTGCTTTACGTCGACTGGATGGAAGAGCGAGCACTGTCATAACCTTGAAGACGTTTAGCAACAGTGATAAGATTGAGGACGAGCGGAGGAATACGATTGATCCTAAAAACGAACGCAATCCGGCTTTATCGTCAAACATGCGAGACGAATCGGATGCCTTTGGCTACCTTTGGCGCGTCTGCTCCGCTCAAGGAGCTGCAGAGGAAATTTGGTTTCGAGCCGGAGCAGTTGTTGTCGTTGGCCAAAAATTTATTGAAAAGGACATGAGCGACAATGAACGAAACCATCGATTTTCTGGTTCGACACGGCATCGCTGTCGTGTTTGCGGCAGTGTTTATTGACCAGATCGGCGTTCCATTACCCGCCGCGCCGTGGCTGCTGGCGGCAGGCGCTTTGGCTGCTGCGGGCAAAATGAATTGGGCCTTGGTGCTCACCGCCGCGACTTTTAGCTCGTTGCTGGCCGATATGATTTGGTTCTACTTCGGCCGTTCTTACGGCCATCGTGTGTTAAATTTTCTTTGCCGAATCTCGCTGGAGCCGGACTCCTGCGTTCGTCGGACGCAGGACATCTTCACGCGGAATGGAATGCGCGGTGTCGTTGCGGCAAAATTTATTCCCGGACTGAGCACATTGGCGCCGCCCATGGCGGGAAGTTCGGGTGTGAGCGCTCCTCGATTCCTCATTTTCGACGGTTTGGCGTCGTTGCTTTACGGAGGTTGTTTCATACTTGTAGGGGCGCTGTTCAGCCGTCAATTGGAGCAGGTCATCAATGCGCTCGCTGGTCTGGGTGGCAGCGGACTCGCCGTGGTCGGAGGTCTATTCGCGCTGTATATCGGCTACAAGTTTTGGCAACGCCAGCGGCTGTTGAGTGAGTTGCGGATGGCGCGGATTACCGTGGACGAACTGCGCCAAATGCAGGAGGCGGGCGAGAATCCTCTGATCCTGGATCTGCGCTCGCATCTTGAACTCGATCAGGATCCGGCGTTGATCCGCGGCGCGATTCATCTGGCCATTGATGACGTGGAGCTCCGCCACCAGGAGATTCCCCGCGACCGCGACATCATTCTCTACTGTTCGTGTCCGAACGAGGTGAGCAGCGCGCGCGTAGCGCTTCGACTCCATCGCAAAGGCATCGTGCGAGTGCGGCCGTTGTCGGGTGGAATTGATGCCTGGCGGGAACGCAATTACCCGACGGAAACGCATGTCAGCGGCAGGAGCGCCTTCGATGTTGGTTCAGGGGAGCGGAAGCAACCCGGGCAGGAAAACAGTTGAATGCCGTTTCGGAACCAATATGGACGCAAAAAATACGACGCCTATGAAAACTAAATCCCGTAGTGTCCAAAAACTCGCATGCCCTGTTTTTCGCGCGGCTTCCCGGTAATAATTTCTGAAGGCGACGAAGTCACGGGCGGTGGCGCAGAGGAAGTTGCGGGGGCTTTAGTCGCTAAGGGAGCAGTGGACGATTTCCATTCCCAAAAATTGGAATCCTGATTCTTGAGTCTATTCATCTGAAACTTGAAATATTTCCAGGATGCGCTAGAGATGAGGCATGGGAGCTTTGATTCATTTGATAACAAGGTTATGCGATTGACGATGGAGGGCACGATCCCAGCGGTTTAACATGGAACAAAGGAGATGATATGACCGAGACCAAAACAATTTCGGTGGAAGCGCTGGAACAGATTTTAACCAAGGCAAGGACGCATAGTGTCTGGCTGCCGGAGCCGGTGAGCGATGAACTGCTTCATCAAATTTATGACCTGATGAAGTGGGGTCCGACCAGCGCCAATTGTTGTCCGGCGCGGATTGTGTATGCGAAATCCAAGGAGACGAAGGAAAAGCTGCTTCCGTGCATAGCCGAAGGCAACGTGGAGAAAACCAAGAGCGCGCCGGTAACCGCGATTATTGCGTATGACTTGGAATTTTATGAGAAGCTGCCCAAGCTTTTTCCATACGCTCCGGCGCGGTCTTGGTTTGCCGGAAATCAGCCGTTGATAGAGTCCACCGCTTTTCGCAATGGTACACTGCAAGGCGCTTACTTCATAATTGCCGCACGCTCGCTTGGGCTTGACTGCGGGCCGATGTCGGGCTTCGACAATGCCAAGTTAGATGCCGCTTTTTTTCAAGGGACTTCCTGGAAATCGAATTTCGTTTGCAATCTCGGCTACGGAGATTCCAGCAAGCTTTATCCGCGGGCCCCGCGTCTGGAGTTTAGTGAGGCTTGTAAAATCCTGTAATGCCGTTCTTGGTTCCGGCTACGCGGGGTTAGGGAAAGGCAGGTGTATATCAAGGCAACTCTGCTCTCGTTCGACCACTTTGCCGATCGCCATGCGCATTATATGGACTGGAGGCGCATGCTCACGAACAGCGATAACATCGATTCTCTAGTGACGAATTATGTGGCTCCGTTCGCGGTTCGTTATCGCGACAACCCTTGGTTGTGGAGCATCGACCTGTGCAATGAACCGGATTGGATCCCCGAAACCGCCAAGTGCGGCCGGATTTCGTGGGATTGGGTCCAAACCTACGTCGCGCGGGCGGCGGCGGCGATTCACGCCAACAGCTCCATCCTGGTCACGGTGGACGTCTGCATGGGGCCGAAATACACAGCACGCCCGCCGGGAACGAATGTCGTCAGTGACGCGATCTTGCGGCAACGGGACCACGGCAATGAAGGCGCGCGGCTCGATTATTATTCGCCACATTATTACGATTGGGAAGGGGTCATGCGGGGCAATCCGTTCTATCAGACGCCGGCGGCTTTTGGTCTTGAGACGAATAAACCCGTAATCATCGGCGAATGTCCAGCCCTGGGCACGGCTGGGCATACGGTGGCCGAGGATTACGCAGGAGCCTGCAACAATGGCTGGCAGGGTGTGATGGCTTGGACGTCAAACGGGGTTGATGATAACGGCAGTATGGCTGACCTCGCCTTGGCCACACGAGCAATGCGGGACAAATATCCGAGCCTGGTCTTTCCCGCCGGCGCCGACAAAACCAATGGTCTTCCCGGCCGCGCCCGCCCCGGTATGTTTTGATTTTGTGAAGGATCGCAAATGGAAAGTTGTCACTGAGCTTGGAGCCGGAAAACCAGGCCGTTGGGGAATGGAGGGAAATCGGGTTAGCTGTTTCACGAGAAAAGAACGAGCCGATGGACCAAAGCGTTGTATCCGGCGTCCATGCCTTCATTGTCACGAAGGTTCGATTTCCCTTCATTGCTCACGAAATCTCAAACTCTCCTCGCGCCGTCAGCAAAACTGTCAGCAAAAGTATTGGAGTGGCCTTGGGATGGGTAGTTGCAGCGTAGTGCTTGACTCAATCGGAAAATTGGCATTTTTAGCCGCGAAAACGCGCTTGAAGCGACCGATTCCGACCCTCGGCTCCAGGAAAAATGCCTGATATCTATCTTCCAGTTAAACCTCCAGTGCGTCCAGCATGTGCGATTGTAAGGAGGTGTTCGCATTTTCTCCGCCGCCTTTCGAGTTATCCTTTAGCCAGTTGGCAAGTTTGGCAGCTTTGGTCGTTGTGAACACGATGGATATTTTCCTCCATGATACCAAATCTCTTCGTCGGCCCTCCGATTTGGGCGATTGAATCCATGTGTTTCTGAGTTAAGGGAGTAACCGAATTTTGTTTGTGGGTATTTTAGGTTTGCCGATGGTTAAGACCCGGCTGTGGGCCTTCGGCTCTCATACAATGACTTGCGTAGATTTCATTATTTTCAGTTCTTAGTTGAAAACTGGCCTTTGCCTCAGTATGTCTCCGAGATTTGAATAGAAGCGTGGCGGTAATTAATTCCGAGTTCGTCCAAACGCTGCGCATGAATTTGCAGCCGACGGATAAAATCATCCCAGTTGTGCGATGACTCGGAAGACCAGGTGATTTCGGCGATGGCACATTCACGGGGGAAGATCATGTATTCGGCGTGTTCCAGATTCGGAACCCATTCGGTCCACAGATTGCCCTGAGTGCCGAGGATACGTGACTGCAGTTGCGGCGGCATATTTGTTGGCATTGGGTCAAAGGAATAGACTTTGCGTAGTGTGAGCGGCCCTCCCCAAGTGGCGGCCCTCGGCTCGGTGGTGCGATTGGTCGATTGATAAAAGTCGAGATAGCAGTAAGCCGTCGGCGACATCACGACGTCGTGACCAGCGCTGGCCGCTTCCCTCGCGCCGCCGATCCAATCCATGACGACGGCATTGCTTGCCAGTCCGCCTTGCAGAATTTCGCTCCAGCCAATCATCGTGTGCCCGTGAGTACTCACAAAATGTTCCATACGCCGCATGAACCAGCCCTGCAACTGATCCTCATTTGTCAGTCCTTCCTGTTTCATGAGCGCCTGACAGGCCGGACTGTTCTTCCAGGTTTCCTTCGGCACTTCATCGCCACCCAGGTGAACGTACTGGTCCGGAAAGAGTTGGAATACCTCGGTGAGCACGTCATCCAGAAATTTGAAAGTTTCTTCATTGGCCGGGTTATAGATGCCGTTGAAAATGCCGCCGGTGAGCGGCATGATGAATGGTCCGCCGGTGCAACCGAATTGTGGATACGCTGCCAGCGCCGCCGTTGAATGGCCGGGCATTTCAATCTCGGGAACGACGATGATGTGCCGCGCCGCCGCGTATTTCACTACTTCACGAATCTCAGCCGGCGTGTAAAAACCACCATAACGACCATCGGGGCCGTAAGCCGAAGTGGATTTTGGATCGAAACCAAAACCAATACCGGGCCGCCACGCGCCGATTTGCCGTGAGCTTCGGGTATTTTTTGATTTCAATTCGCCAGCCTTGATCGTCGGTCAAATGCCAGTGAAAGACGTTCAATTTGTGCAACGCCATCGCGTTGAGAATCGTTTCAACTTCGGATTTGTCAAAAAAGTGGCGGCTCACATCCAGCATGAGTCCCCGCCATTTGAACCGCGGCCAATCTTCAATCTGAACACACGGCATTTGCCAGCCCACGTTTTGCACCACGTTGGAAGAGAAAATTTGGGGCGGCAATAATTGGAACAAGGTTTGAACGCCGTAAAACAGGCCAGCCTGCGTCGGCGCTCGAATCACAACCGAGTCGGGTTTAACTGTCAGGTCATATCCTTCCGCGCCCAAATTTGTGCTGGCATCCCTGGTCGTCAGCAGAATACAGCCTTTGACGGCTTTATTGGAAAGCGCTTGCGTGCGGATGGCCAGCGAATAACCGGTGGACGGACGCAGCCGCGCCGTCAAGAAGTTACCGGTCTCGCGCGAAGCGAAATCGACATAGACGCGTGTATCTGGTGTGAGCATGAAGACACCGGCCTCCATGGTCACCGTTTGCGGCCACGGAATGATGGCCAGACCGTTGGTGTCGGCGCCAGGAACGGTTGCTACCGTCAGACAAAGGAAAGTACCTGCGAAGAACAATCTCATTTTCATGTTTTGATTGCCGATTTGTGGCGGGTTATTCCGGCTTCCTGGCGCCTTCAAAATGTTCCTCAATTTCCTCCAGGGTTTTCCCCTTGGTTTCCGGCAGGAAGAAGGTGGCCGTGATGAAATAAACGATCGTGCAGCCGGCAAACGCGAAAAACATGGTCGAGTAGCCGTATTTGCCGACGGTCGGCAGGAAAATGGCGGCGATGGTCGTCGAGACGGCCTGGTTGATGACGAGCGCGATGCTCATGCCGTTGGACCGGATGCGCGTGGGCATCAGTTCGGAGAGCGCCAGCCAGACACAAACGCCGGGACCGACAGCGAAGAACGCCATGAAACTAAACAGGCAAATGGCCGTGAGCCAGCCGTTCTCCCGTCCGGGCACTGGGCGTGATCAGGGCAGCGTCAATTTTCAGCGGGGCAGCGCGTGCGGCGTCCAGGTTGGCGAATGGATTCTTGAAGAAAGCGATGACTTTGTTGGCGGGCAGACAATCGTCGCGCGAAATTTCAATTGGCTTTGCGGTCGCATCCTCGGAACGCACAGGAGGAACCGCCGCTTGAAAATCGCCGTAGGAATAAATGATAATCAGCGACAATGGCGGTTGAAGGGTTGGCGAACGGTTCGGCCAGAAGTTTTGCGGCAGTGTTTTGGTCGAAATTCAGCATTAGCGTTTGATTGGTCGTGACCATCGCCTGCACGACACTTTTGCAATCCACGCGCAATTTTTCAGTTTTATGGAACAGCAGGCCGGTACAGACCAACGAGACGATGACGCCAGCAGTGCCCAATATGAGCAAAAATTTCCGGCCTTTCCGATCCACCAAAACAACGGCACCAATCGTCGCAAGAAAATTCACAATGGTAAACAGGAGGTAACCCAGATGAGCTTGATGGTCGCCGAGCCCGGCCTGAATCAGGATCGTCGCGTTATAGCCGATAATGGAATTGACGCCAGTAGCCTGATTGCAGGCCAGGATGACGCAGGCCAACAGGAATGGAATAACGTATTTGCGGCGGAGCAGGGATTCCTTGACCCGCACGCCGGCCGACTTGAGCTTTTTCGGCGGCGGCGGTTTCCTCCATTTCCTTCAATTCCAGGTCCGCCTGCTCCTCTGAGCGGGAACGGAGCAACGCGGCGAGCGCGGCATCTTTTTGACCGCGCCGAAACAGCCAACGCGGCGATTCGGCGACCATGAAGCTGCCGATGACAAAGAAAACCCCTGGCGGCAGCGAAACCCAGAAAATACTGCGCCAGGCAATGTTTTTGGCCGCAAACAGTTTTTCGGGGTCGCCAAGTTTGGCCACTTCATCCACGCGCTGGCTGAAATACAAGCCGATGAACGCCGCCGCGACGATGCCCAGGGTCAACAGCCATTGGAAGATGCCGGTGCCCTTGCCACGATTGGCGGCGCCGAGACATTCCGCCAGGTAGAGTGGCACAACTACGCCAATCAATCCGGCACTGATGCCCTGCAACAATCGACCCGAAACCAGCGGCCAATAACCGTGTGCCAGGGCTATTATCGGAATGCTGATGACAAACAGGATGCCGCTCAACGACATCATTTTTTTTCGGCCCAGCCAGTCTGATAATAGACCTGCGAACAAAGTGGAAATGACGCTGCCAAGCAAGACCGCGGCGACTACGAACGACAATTGCCCGGCGTTCAATCCGGACGTGGCCTCGAGATAAGGCAGCGCACCGGATATGATGCCCACGTCCACGCCATAAAGCAACCCGCCCAGACCGGCGACAAACAGGAGAAACCGGTTATATCCGCTTCTGGTGTTACCTTGCTGGGCTTGCATTTTTTGGTCGGGATTATGTTTTGAACCAGGCTTCCGTCAGCGCACCGGCTTTGGAATGCCGCCGGCGGGCGGCGATTGTCCATTCTCAGTGAGCCGGGTGAGAGAAAAACCAGAATGATAACACGGATTCATGACGGCATGCTGGAATCCAGAACGCGACACATGCGGGATATTTGACTGGAAGCCTGAACCGTTCAACCCCCAATTCAGGGGGTTGTTGCCCTGAGCTGGTTGGATAGAATTTATTCAGCACAGCGACCTTTTGGCAAGGAAGCCAGGACGGTCTTAGCAAAGTGATTTTATGGAAGTTGTCATTCGACCAAATGCAGAGGCGGCCACTGAGTTGGTGGCGCGGGTTATCGCCAGGGATTTGCGGGACAATCCGCGCCTGGTAATCGGACTGGCCACGGGGCGCACCATGGAAGCGGTTTATGCCCGGTTGGTCCGAATGCACCGCGAGGAAGACCTGGATTTTTCGGCCTGCCACACGTTCAACCTGGACGAATACGTCGGTCTGCCGGGCAGCCATCGCAATTCCTACCGACATTACATGAACCACAATTTGTTCCTGAACGTGAACGTGGATCTGCGGAACACGCATTTACCCGAGGGCGCCGCCGCAGACGTCGAGGCCGAATGCCAGCGTTACGAAAAGCTCATTGCACAATGCGGCGGCATTGACCTGCAATTGCTGGGCATCGGACTGGCCGGACATCTGGGTTTCAACGAGCCTGTGTCCTCGCTGCGTTCCCGAACGCGGATCAAGGTACTCTCGCCGGTGACGCGTGCCCAGAACGAGGCGCTGTTCACGCCGCCCGACGAAATGCCACGCCGCGCCATTACTATGGGGGTGGGCACGATTCTGGAGGCGCGTCACTGCCTTTTGCTGGCCACAGGCGAGGACAAGGCGGACATTGTCGCCCGGGCGGTTGAAGGGCCGGTCACGAGCATGATTTCAGCAACGGCACTGCAATTGCATCCGCATTGCACGGTGGTGTTGGACGAAGCGGCGGCCAGCCGGCTCCAGGAGGCGGATTACTACCGTTGGATTTTTGAGAATGAGCCACAATGGCAGTCTTATCGCGATGGATTCAATGCTCCCAGTTTGGATACTCGTCCAACGAAGCCCAGGCGACCAAAGAAAGAAATTGTGCCGGTATTGGACCGTGCCGGATTGAATTCAAACCGCTGAATAGTATCCACGTTCCCAAGGAGGGAAAATCTTTGACGCCAGGCTGCAAATAATTTCTCATGTCGCGTCTGGCGATGAAAACGCTATCCACTCACCGTCGAAGTAAATCGGTCCGAAAGTTGGGGTCAACCGAATCTCCCGGTGAAATTTCCTCTGCGGCACGCCCGGAAAAAGGCCAGCCCGAACAGCATTTTCCCAAGACTGATGCGCGTTATTGGCGGCAACGGTTGCTGCTGCGCCTTTATCATTTTCCAGCCTCCGGCGAATCGAGTCAGGATCTCGCGGCATTTGTGGATCATGCCGGTGCCGGCTATTTCTTTCCCCTAGGTGCTGCTGACGGGGAAATAGCTGCCGCCAAAGCTTGCCAGATTTATGAGACGGCGGTTAAGCAGGGCTGGGCCCTCACCTGCCGGCAATTTTCGCGAGAACTGATCGTGAGTTTCGAGTGGTGTATGAACCCGGTGCTGTGGACTTACACCACTATACATACTCTGATTGAGGAACAATCCGTGCCGGAAACTGATTGGTCATCCGCGAACCGGAACCGGCAGCGTGTTCTCGTGGTTGAATTGGACGCGGGCATTCGCCGGGCGTTGTGCTTGTGCGTAAATCAGCAGGCCGGTTTCGTCAGTGTTCCCTGTGAATCAGCGGGGGCTTTTACCAATGCACTTGCGATGCGCAATCCTCGCATGGTTCTGCTGAACCGCAACCTGGCCGGGCGCATCGGTTTTAAGTCCGCCGGCGGCGTCGCGCCCATCCAACCGGGCGTGCCCGCCCTTACCTATTCAGTTCATGCGGACGGCGACCAGATGTTTGTTTCGACGCCGGGCGGTGCCGAGGGTTATTTGGTGAAACGGGTTAAGTCGGACCGGTTGCTGGAACCGATTCTCAAAGTCGCCAGCCGCACGGAGCTGATGACCGAAGATTTTCTGCTGCGCGTCAAATATTATTTCCAGGAACTGCTGCAACTGCATTCAGGCCACGAGAATCTGGTTTTGGCCAAACTCACGCATCGTGAACGGGAGGTGATGGAGCTTTTGAGCAAAGGCTGCGTGGATAAGGAAATCGCCCAGGCCATGGGCATCAGTCTCTGGACCGTACACGGCCATATTAAAAATATCTTCGAGCGACTTCAAGTACGCACCCGCACGGAAGCAGTCATCCGATATTTGGAAAAATAATCCCTGCTGATGCTGCATCTGCACGGTTCCCGTATCCCCCCAAAACAGGGGATGGACGCAAATCGGACCTTCTCTTTACAGTAGCCACATGAATGGGACAGATAAACAGGCGAATTGGATGCCTGGTTTTGACTTTCAGACCAGACAGGCGGGAATTCACAACTAAACAACCTAAACGATAACGATATATGAAATCAACCATAAAACCGGCTACATGGAGGCTTTTATCGCTCCCCTTCGCAATAGCCGTGGCATTTTTGAACACGCACACCGGCAGCGCCGGCGGATTACCCCACCACCATCCTGGCGGATCATCCGGTCGCTTATTACCGGCTCGAAGAGCCAAATGGGTCAGGCAGCGTGGCCGATTCCTCGGGTAACAGCTTCACCGGTTTCGTCACTTACGCTACTCAGGCTGATGGTACGAACATTTACCCGAGATTGGCTCAGCCTGGTATTGACACAAACTCGGCCCTTTTCGCGACTTCTACCGGCATTGGGCAGGGCAATATTGATGTTCCAGTCAATTCGACCATAAACCCCACGCCGGATGGCATAAACGGAGGGCCCTTCTCGGCTGAACTCTGGGTGCAGGCGACCACCCAGCCGGGCAATTTTGAAGTGCCCTTGGACGATTCCTCCGATTTCGGCCAGCCGCCACCCTTTAACAATTCAGCCGGCTGGAATTTTTATCAGACCGTCGGGCCGGGAAGCACTTGGTCTTTCAGCATGAGACCCAATCCCGGTTTCGTTGGCAACGGACCCGCCGTCACGGTGGGTCAATGGACCCACCTGGTAATCAGCTACAATGGCACAAACGCAACCTTTTACGTCAATGGTACTGCGGCCGGAACGTTCGCCATTCCCCAATTTCTAGTGAATAATGGAGCCGAGGATTTGATCATGGGCGAAGGGCCGGCTACCGGATTTGCCCCCTATGATGGTTATATTGACGAGGTGGCCATTTACAACTACCCGCTGACCGCGGTTCAAGTCACAAATCATTACGCGGTCGGGACGAATTCGATTCGGTTTCTGCCGACGCCGCCTATATTTACCACCCAACCAGTTTCTACCAATTCGTACGCCGGCGTTCCCGTGACTTTTACCTCGCAGGCGCTCGGAACCGCGCCGATCTCTTATCAATGGACGCGAGTCGGGAGCGGGGCCATAACGAATGCGACCAACAACACCTACACGATCACGCCGGCTTATCCGGCTGACAACAACGCGATGTTCTATGTGACTGCCTCCAATTCCGCCGGGGCCACCAACAGCACCACGGCGACCCTGACCGTTCAGACCAATTTGAACATTGTCTATAATCCATTTTCCATCACCCGCCGGACGGGCGGCTATGCCGCCTTCCGGGTCGTCGCCAACGGCGCGCAGCCAATAACCTATCTATGGCATGTCATTTCCAACGCGGTTGATCAACCCATCACCGGCGCCACCAGTGACACCTTGTGGTTGTCGAATATCCAGCCTTCCGCCAGTGGAACTCTCTATTATGCCCGGGTCACTGGTCCGTTCGGCAATGCCGCCAGCGGTCAGGCAGGCTTGACGGTTATTGCCCGTACAAGCTCGGCGCCTACGAACGCATACTCCAGAGTAGTCATGGCGGACCAGCCGGTGGCGTTTTGGCGTTTGGATGAAAACAGCGGCACCAACGCGCTGGATACCGCAGGCAGCTTTGACGGCGCCTATTCGGGAACAAATTATTTGACCTACGGCTATCCGAGTGGTGTTCCACATGACACCGATACCATGGTCCACGTCACCAATATCGCGATTGTGACAATTCCCTATGCGCTGGAGCTGAATCCGGTTTCAGGTCCGTGGACATACGAATTCTGGATCCGGCCGACTTCGCTTTCCGGCAATTTCCCCACGCCGATTTCGTCCGAAGGCAATGTGAACAACTTGGGCGTCAACCTTTCGGGTTGGAATATTTATCAGCACGCTGCGAATGTCTGGACATGGAACATATACAACGGTGGTCCCAACGGCAGCTTTACCAGCGAGTTCGTCGACAATCCCATCGTGCCGGGCACCTGGTACTATATGGTGCTGACAGATGATGGCACCAACTTGAACTGGTATTCAAACGACCGATTGGTCCTGACTGAAAGTGTCCAGGGTTTGGGCTTTATTCAAAACGGCGTCAACGGGGATCCCGGTGTTCCCGGCAGTGGTCCGACGACCATTGCCATACGCAGTGACGGGGTCTTTGGCGATTGGGATGGTGGAGTGGGTGATGTGGCAGTTTATAACTATGTGCTCAACCCGCAACAGATCCAGAATCACTTCCTGAATACAACCCACCTGACCGCTGTGAAATCCGGCAACAACGTGGTGATCACCTGGGGGGCTGGGACGCTACAGTCGTCAACGAATGTCAGTGGGCCATATACCAATGTGAGCGGGACACCGACGTCGCCTTATACAAACTCCGTAAGCGGGCCGTCCCGGCTGTTTTATCGGGCCCAGTTGCAGTAACTTGTATGCAAAGATAAATCTGTCTGCCGGGGTGATGGGTGCCCCGGCAGACAGGCGGAGCACAAAGATGATGAAGGTTTGCGTCACAAAAAGGAATGCCGTCGCTCGCAATCCTGTCTACTCAGATACGGCGTTCACGCTCATCGAACTTTTGGTCGTGATTGCCATCATTGCCATCCTGGCGGCCATGCTTCTTCCAGCGCTCAGTGCAGCCAAATCGAAGGCAATTCGGATACAATGCCTGAATAATCTCAGGCAATTGAATCTTTGCGGGATACAGTATTGCGGTGATAATGAGGGGACATTCGCAGAAAATGCTCCGACTGCGAATACATCGTCCAACTCCTGGGTGCGGGGAGATATGAGCGACAGTGGCGGGATATATGGTCACGTCACCCCCGGCGTCCCCGATTCAACCAATGTCCTTTGCGATGAGCAAGGGACGTTCTGGCCTTACAACAAAAGTTTGGCCGTGTATCACTGCCCGGCGGATCTCAGTAAGACTGCAGGCGTTCCCAAGGTGCGGAGTTATTCAATGAATGGTTGGATTGGGTCGACACATGCCTGGGATACGGCCTTTTTTGGAACACCGGGCGCTGTATATTTTTCCACGTATCTGAAAGATACTACCGTTAGATCACCATCCAAAACCTGGTATTTGATTGACGAGCATGAAAAGAGCATTAACGATGGGTTTTTCTGGGTTGACATGACCAGCACACGCCCATTTGCCGACCTGCCCGCCACCCGCCATAATCGGGCCTATGGGCTCTCGTTTGTTGACGGGCACTCTGATATTTATTTCCTCAAAGATGGACGAACAAGATGGCCGAAAGCGGGAAATGTCAACGTACCATCCAATCCCGATTTTTATAAATTGCAGAGCGTGACCACGGTGCGTAAATAGGCGATAAGAAATCCTGAGCTTTTTCCGGCGTATGCGTTTTAACGCCAAATGTATTTTACGAAAGCACCGAATGGTTCTTTCAATTGTTGCCTCATTCCTGGTATCTTCTGATGTTCGCGCTGACCTCTGGAGCACCGGTTATTACCCGGGGTGGGAGCAGGGCTCCATGCCTGCGTCCAACATTGATTTTACTGCGTTGACGCACGTCATCCATTTTTCGGTTATTCCCAACACCGACGGAACCTTAAACAGCAGTGCCAATGGTATTTCGGTTCCCAATTCCACTGACGTAGTTGCGCGGGCGCACGCTGCCGGCAAACCGGTGCTCATTTGCGTGGGCGGTGCCGGCAGTGAACCCGATTTTCTCCCCGCTTCAAGCAATACCACGTTGGCCGTGTTCGTCAGCAGTCTGACAAATTTCATGGCCACGCGCGGCTATGACGGCGTAGACCTCGATTGGGAGCCGCTGACCGCCGCCGACACCGGACAATTTACGAATTTGGTGAACAGTCTGCGCTCCGCATTGAACACCTTTCCCCAGCATAAGTTGTTGACCGTCGCCGTCGGCGCGTATCCGCCTTACGGCGATCCACCGGCTGCGGAGTACACCCTGTTCGCCGCGCTGCAAAACCAGTTCGACCAGATCAATATCATGACCTACGACCTGTCCGGACCTTACCCGGGCTGGGTGACCTGGTTCAATTCGCCGATCTACGACGGCGGCTACCGCCTTCCCAGCACCGGCGGCCTGGTTCCCTCGGTGGATGGCGCGGTTGGCAATTTTATCACCAATGGCGTGTCGCCTGCCAAGCTCGGCATCGGCATTGCTTTTTATGGCGATATTTGGCAAGGCGGCGCCGGCACGAGCACTGGCGGTGTCACGCAGCCGCGCCAATCCTGGACCACGGCGCCGTCGCTGACCCAGTCGTCTTTCAACACAATCATGGCCGGGTATTATCAATCGAACCTGTATCATTGGGACACGAACGCTCAGGCCGCTTATCTCAGTATCAACAACGCCAACCCGACAAACGACATATTTATTAGTTACGACGATCAGCGCACCTGTCAGTCGAAAGTCAGCTACGCCCGAAATCACAAGCTGGGTGGCGTGATGATCTGGGAACTCGCCCAGGACCATCAGAACGGCCAGCCGGATCCGTTGTTCCAGGCGTTTAAACAGGCCTTGAGCACGCCCGGTCTGATAACCGTCACAAACGTGAGTCAGACCATAGAATTAAGTTTTACCAGTCTTCCGCTGGGTTCCTACCGTGTGGAATGGACTGGTGACTTGATCAGCCAACTTTGGAATACCCTTGTTGTCACGAACGTATCCGGGCCGGGTGGAATTATCCAGGTTGTTGACCCTGACCCAGCCAGTCAGCCACAACGGTTCTATCGCCTACAGACGCCGCCTTGATCTGTATTTATAGAATAACCCTGGTACACTCCTCATACGCCCGCTTTCTTATCGAAATTCAAAAATAGTGTGCACCAAAACGTGCACCAAAAGGATTAGGAGGGATTACGCCGGATTCCCAAGGATTCCACTTGATTCCTTGGGAATACATGAGATTTTGCCTTTGAAACATAGGGAAATGAGAGCGATTCCGACCCTCGCCTTGTCGCTTCGATGTTTGTAACTGTGTAAAAACAGTAGTGAATTCCTAGTGACATCCTAGTTGCGTCCTAGTGCTTGACTAGCCCGTTGAAATTAGTATTCTTAAACCGAATTCGGCCTCTTAATAGCCCGATTCCGCCCCCAGCCACCACTTCCAAAAACCAATAAAGCAAGAACGGTTCTGTTCGACATGGGGTATTTACCTACTGGCTGTTTCAGGTCCATACCCCATAGTGGGGAGGTACATCTGGAACTGGTATCAATCCCTTGACGCCACGGTCCGCAATAACACCAGCACTGACCAAAGGAGATAAAAATGAATCGCAAATATTCAAGGCGAAATTCGGCCTCGGCCCAGATTTCACCGGTGGCCAACCGGACGTTGCCGTCCTCACCCCTTAACCCGCTGATGAGCGAATCCAGCGCCGCGCTATTGCGCGAATTGGTCGCGCATCTGCGCCAGAACCGCACCCAGTTGCGCGAGGAATGGGCGCGCCGCATCACCGAGGCGCAGTTGCTCATCGCGATGACCAAGGACGAGATTTTTACCGAAGCCACTTCGGTGTATGACAACTACGTCGAAGTATTGGAAACCGGGAGCGTCGAGGCGTTGCAGGCTTACGCGCGTAATTTGTCCGAGCGCATCATTCCGCGTGGTGTGGAAACCAACGAAGTGGTGGGCATTGTGCTGTTGCTGCGTGACGTGCTGGCGCGGTCGTTGTTCAAAAAGTACCAGGCGGATTTTGAATTGCTCAACCAGGTGCTGGATGCCTATGAACCGGCGGCCAACCGTATCGCCAACACCGTGGCGGTCAGCTTCGTACAGGAGCGCGAGCGCGTCATCCGCCAGCAACAGGAGGCCATCCGCGAACTGTCGACACCGGTGTTGCAGGTGCGCGAGCGGTTGCTGATTCTCCCCATCATCGGCGTGATTGATTCGCAGCGCGCCCGCCAACTTACCGAGCAGTTGTTGCGCGGCATTCGCAACAATCGCGCGAAGGTGGTGGTGGTGGACATCACCGGTGTGCCGACGATTGACTCGACGGTGGCCAACCACCTGGTGCAAACGGTGGAAGCTTCCCGTCTGATGGGTGCGAGCGTCATCATCACCGGTCTGTCTTCGGAAATCGCCCAGACCCTGGTGACCATTGGCGTGGATTTGAGCAAGATGAACGCGGTCGGCGACCTGCAAGGCGGCATTGAGGAGGCAGAACGATTACTGGGTTACAAGGTGATGCTCACCACCGAAGCGGCGACGCAGGAACCGAAGAAATAATTTATGATCCACGACTTATGATTGATGATTTGATTTACCCGCGATGGCCCGATGGGGATGAAACCATAAATCAAGAATCATAAATCATCCATAGACCATGCACGTTCCGGTTCTCAAGCAGGGACACTATCTCATTGCCAGCGTCCAATCTGTGTTGTCGGATGCCGATTTGGAACAGTTGCGGGACGACCTGGCCGACCGGGTCGGCCAATTTCGTTCGCGCGGGGTCATTATTGATGTTACTGTTCTGGATGTAATTGACTCATTTGCCACGCGGACGTTGCGGGCGGTGGCGCACATGCTCAAGTTGCGCGGGGCGGAAACCGTGATTGTCGGTATCCAGCCGGACGTGGCATTTGCGATGGTCCAACTCGGCCTGACACTGGAAGGGGTGGGCACGGCCCTCGATTTGGAGGAGGGTCTGGCCTATCTCGACCGCCTGGCCAGGAAACCGGTGAAACATGGAAAATGAAACGCGCGTTGCCATCAACTCCGCCGCCGACATCGTAGTCGCACGGCAGAAGGGCCGCACGCTCGCGCTGGAGTTGGGATTTGACGGGTCGGATCTGACCGTGATTGCCACCGCCATTTCCGAGGTGGCGCGCAACATCGTCAACCACGCCAAGACCGGCGAAATCACCCTCGCCTTCACCAATCACGGCAACCGGCGCGGCATTCAAATCATCGCCCGCGACGAAGGCCCCGGCATCAAGGACGTGGCCAAGGCCATGCAATACGGCTTTTCCACCAATAAGGGACTCGGTGTCGGCCTGCCCGGCGCCAAATGGCTGATGGATGACTTCGACATTGAAAGCCGGCCCGGTACGGGAACCACTGTGACCATGAAGAAATGGCTGCCTTGAAATGAGCACGGCTATCCAGGAACAAAAAGTGATTGACTGGAGCGTCGCCGCCCGGCCGATGACCGGCCAGACCGTTTCCGGCGACCTGCACGTGATCGAATTCTTTGACAACGGTGTGTTGCTGGCGGTGATTGACGGCGTCGGCCACGGCCATGAAGCCCGTGCCGTGGCAGAGGTTGCGGCGAACGTCTTGAAAAATAACGCCGGCGATTCCGTTGTTTCGCTCGTCCGGCGTTGTCACCAGGCACTCGCCAAAACGCGTGGCGCGGTTATGACCCTGGCGTCGGTAGACATTCGTGGGCGCAGGGTGTCGTGGATGGGCGTGGGCAATGTCGAGGCGCGGCTGTTCCGCGCCGAGTCCAACGCCAGCCAGCCATCCGCGCACATCTTGCTGCGTGGCGGCCTCGTCGGGCTCCAATTGCCGGCCGCGCAGGCCACGTTGACGTCGCTGGCGTCCGGCGACCTGCTGGTCTTTGCCACCGATGGGATTGAGCAGGATTTTGAGGCCCGGGTGAATCCCGCGGAAACATGCAGGCAGATCGCCGACGGTATTTTGCGCCGGCATTTCAAGGGCACGGACGATGCGTTGGTGTTGGTGGTCCGTTATGCCGGTTACACGCCATGAACCCAAAGCGGACATTACGAAAGCTGGCGCGGCGTTACGCTGTAAACCTGCGAAAGTACGCCGCCGAGGAGCAGGAGGCCGTACTGGAAGCGGCCTATGAACTCGGGCGTGCGGCCCTGGCGGACGGGCTGGGGATTCTGGATATGGCGCGAATGCATCGCGAGTCGCGCGAAAAATTGTTGAAGTCACATGCCGGGGGAAAGAAGCGGGAACGCATCTCAAAAGCGGCGGCCATGTTTTTCTTGCAGGCCCTATCACCTTTTGAAGCGACGCACCGCGGCTTTTATGAGACCAACACGGAATTGCAGAAACGCAACCGGGAGCTGGAGGCTGAAATCACCGAACGCCGGCGGGCCGAGAAGGCGCTGCACGCCAGTGAAGCCCGGTTACGCGCGATCTTGGACCACAGCCCCGCAGTCATTTTTTTGAAGGACACGCAAGGCCGCTACCTGCATGTCAACCGGCAGTTCGAACGACAGTTCGGCCTAGATCGCCACCGGGTCGTCGGCCGGATGGATCGGGATTTTTTTTCCCGCGAGCAGGCGGCTCACTTTCAAAACCACGACCGCGAAGTCCTGCGCGGCGGCGTTCCGCTGGAGTTTGAGGAAACGCGCGCTACCGCGATGGTGAACACATCAGCCTGGTTTCAAAATTTCCGTTGCGGGACCCGAAAGGTAAAATATACGCGCTGTGCGGCGTGGCGACCGATATCACCGAAAGGAAACGGGCCGAGGAGGCGTTGAAAAATCTTTCCCGTAAGATCCTCCGCGCCCAGGAGGAGGAACGGCGGCGCATCAGTCGCGAATTGCATGACGAGGTGGGCCAGTCGCTCACGGCCATCAGCGTGACGCTGGCTGCCCTGGGGAACAACGGCGCTTCAAAATCCGAACATATCCGCCGAACCGTTGCCGGCACCCAGCGCCTGCTCGAAAGCACCATGGAAACGGTGCACCGTTTCGCCCGCGAATTGCGCCCGGCCATGCTTGATGAACTGGGGTTGTTGCCGGCGCTCCGGTCGCATGCAAAAAGTTTTTCGGCGCGAACCAGTTTGGGCGTCCGTTCCATGCCGATCCCGCCGCCGAGAGCCTGAACGGCGACCAGAAAACCGCGGTATTTCACATTGTCCAGGAGAGCCTGACGAATGTGGCCAAACATGCCCACGCCACCCGGGCGAACATTTCACTGCGCGCGTCCGGTGGGGTCATCCGTGTGGAAATTAGCGATAACGGCAAATCATTTCGCGCCGACCCAGGCATCGCCGCCAAACAAAAACAACGGCTGGGCTTGCTGGGAATGCAGGAACGGGTGAGATTAATCAACGGCCGGTTCAGCATTCAGCCGAAGCCGGGCCGGGGAACGACCGTGCGGGTGACCATTCCGTTTCACACGACGGCCGCGCGGGCATGAGATTTCAACCAGGAAAAAAAGGAGTCAGTTATGGAGAAAATCAAAGTGTTGCTGGCGGACGACCACACGGTCGTGCGACAGGGGTTGCGCGTCCTTCTTGAGGCTGAGCCGGACATCGTCGTCGTCGGCGAGGCTGCCAACGGCGCGAAGCGGTACAACTGACCAAAAAACTTATGCCGGATGTCGTGGTCATGGACATCGCCATGCCCAATCTCAACGGGCTGGAAGCCACCCGGCAAATCGCGAAAGAAGTGCCGACGGCCAAACTGTTGGTGTTGTCATCCTACAACGACGACGAATATGTCCACCAAATCACCGCGCCGGCGCCACCGGCTATCTACTCAAACAAACCGCCGCGACCGAGTTGATCAAGGCCGTTCGCGAAGCCCGCCGCGGCAATGCGTTTTTCAGCCCCGCCATTTCCAGGCGTTTGGTGGAACGTTATCGCGAAGCGTTTATCAACGGCGAGCCGGTGAACAAACGAAACAATCTGCTCACCTCGCGCGAAGCTGAAGTGCTGCAACTCATCGCCGAAGGCCAGGCCAATAAACAAATCGCCGCCGAATTGTGCATCAGCATCAAGACCGTCGAGAAACATCGCCAGCAGGTGATGAACAAGCTGAACATCCATGACATCGCCGGTCTGACCCGTTACGCCATTTCCAAGGGCATCGTCGAAAGCGGTGGCCGATTGGAGAAGTAAAAATCTAATACCCGGACACCGGGCCATACATTTTACCCGTGACCAGGAACATTATTGGTACGACAGGCCGTTTGTTCGGAGAAACCCATCCGGGTGCGGATGAAACCACGTTTCAGGTCGATAACACCAGCGAAGCCTATTATCTTTCGCCGTATTATTCGCGGCACAAAAACCAGCTGCAACCGGTGCCGCCGCTGAGGATCCGGCCGCCACGAATCAAACTGGCGGACGTCGTGGAGGGTTCGTTCGTCAACGCCATCACGCATGCTGGAAAAATTGTTTTTCATGCCGTCGGCGACACCGGCGCAGCCAAATCCACCGGCCCGGTCACGGAAGCCCGCGTGGCCGATTTAATGGCGGCTGATCTGGCCGCCGGCGGTCCACAGGTACCGGCCTTCTTTTTCCATCTCGGTGACGTGGTTTATCATTTCGGCGAAGGACAGTTCTATTACGATCAATTTTTCGAGCCGTTCCGCGCCTATGACCGGCCGATCTTTGCCATTCCAGGCAACCACGATGGCATGGTGTTTGGCGCCCACGTGGATGTGCCGAAGATTCCCACCTTGCAGGCTTTCCTGCGGAATTTTTGCGCGGTAACACCGGAACCGTCCCCGGATGCCGGCGGGCTCGTGCGCAGTGTGATGACGCAACCCGGCGTGTACTTTTCCCTGGACGCGCCGTTTGTTTCCATCATCGGTCTTTACAGCAAGTTGATCGAAGGACCGGGTGTCATTTCCTCTGAAGGCGGCAAATATCCGGTTCCCGACGATCAATTGAATTTTCTGGTGTCGGAGCTGGCACGTTTAAAACCGCTGCGGCAGGCCGGCGAGCTTGCCGTGATTGTAGCGGTGCATCACCCGCCGGTGTCAGTGGATGGCAAAAGTGGCGGCACCAAAGGATTATCCAACGACATTGACGCGGCGTGTCACAAAGCCGGCTTGTGGCCGGACGCGGTGTTATCCGGCCACGCGCATTTGTACCAGCGTTTCACGCGTCGGGTAAACGGGCGGCAACTCCGTACGTGGTTTCCGGCAGTGGCGGGTTTGCCGCCTCACCGCCGCGAAGTGGCCTTCCGCCCGCGCCAGTGACCGTTGGCGACGTGACGCTGGAGAAAGATCCCGTTGTCGCCTTTGGTTATCTGACCGTTACGACCGACCCCAGGACCCTGAAGATCGCCTTCCGTTCCACCAATCCCGCCATGGCACCCGACAGCGTCACGGTGGATTTGCAGAAAGGTACGATCGTTTGAAATCTCAAATTCCGTCCGGCGTTTTACCCGTTCCAGGCTTTGTGTAATTCTGTTCCCTTCGGGCTGCCCCAGCCACCGGTAAACAACAATCATTCCCGGGTGACGAGCCGGTGGTGTCTCCTTACTTGAATCTTGTGCAAAAAAATCTTCCCGGTCGGCCAAACCGGAATCATGGGCCGGACACAAACTCGGTGTAAGCCGGAGCGCGGTTGAGCCAGGCCGGCGAAAGGGTTGGTTTCACAGTCGGGGCAAAGCTCGTGCGTCATTGTGACATCGGAATGGGTCTGGAGATAAGCCTCCATGGGTTGCCAGCCGTGTTGGGGGTCCCGGATTCGTTTGCAAACCGCACAGACCG
>CAVPTH010000030.1:0-73533 GCA_963708525.1 uncultured Verrucomicrobiae bacterium
GGCTGCCGGCCCGCCTGAAGAGTTACGCCATTTAGTGGGGACGGCATTGGCGTGGAGAGTATGCTCTCAGGCAACTGGCAGCCGTTAACAAACCCTGAGCAAGCGTCATGCTTGTAGGAACACATATATCAACTCGCTCATTGGCATCACATTCAAGATGCCCGACCGGGAAATATTTTCATTTGCCTTTTGGGGAAGTTCGTGCAGGCGGCATTAGTTTTTTCTTCAAGATTCTCCTTTTTTCTGGGCTCTAAAAAAATGAATATACGTTCAGGGAGGATATTCGGGTGCTTGGCGGCTTGTGGGATTAGCGAAACCAATGGAGGAAAATAAAAGCGACAATGAACCAAAACTCCCTGCGGAGGTAGCTGATGCTTACCCATTCACTATTTGCGTAGCCATGGGAAAACTATTCGGGCTGGGCAGCATGGCAAACCCCCGCCATAAGATGACTTGCAGCTGAATCCCGGATAGCCAAAACCAATAAGATCGAAAAAAGTTGAAGTCTCCAAGAATGCCCAAAGCTATAAAATTCCGGGTTGATGACAATCAACAAAAGACGACAATAACCGGTAATCAGACCAAAATCAACGTCCGCCACGATTTCAGGTGCTGAGACCACACCGGCTTGTACATTCTGTCCGGCACCCGGCTGAGTGCGCAGGCAAATAATGCAAACCCCAAAATCAGGATATATAGGTTTTGCATGGTCTGGCCATCTGCGCCGATTAAACGGCCATCTGTCTTTGCTCCAAAGCTACAATGAGACCGACGGCAACCGGCCCAGGAGTACAGTCTGTCTTCTCCAAACTAATCGCTCAACCATTTTTATTTGTCATGTGACCTTCGCTGTTCGCCTTTCCTGTGTCTCAGGCGAGATGTGCCGGGCATCGTGGCCATCCACGCCGATTGGCTGCGTTTTACGGTATCGGTTGTCCAACATCCAATCCGACGGGACACCCACCAGCGCGGCCGGGATAATACCGAGCAGCGCCCAATAACCTCCAAACCACCGATGGAAAAAAATCGTACAGGGTACGCCAACACCCCAGACCACGCCCAAAGTCAATAATGCCAAGACCACTCCTGACTGTATCCGAAATGGTTTGAAGCAGGATGGACACGCATGCCTACCCAATGCTGACCTGAAATAACGGCTCCAGGTCAGTGGAGAATCATGGCTGCAATACGGACATTTCATGCGCAAAACCCCCTGGTAGTGCAGTTATGTTTCCGCGCCATCCTCATTAGGCCATTCTCCTTCAAGTTGCATTCCTGTCTATCAGTTGAGCTACGACTCTTTTTATAGTGTTTGACACTACAGCCAAGTGTCGACCGACTTCTAAATCCTTCAGTTAATAAATGGCGTAAAACGCGAAGCGGAACTCAATGCACCAACGGCGATTGGCTCCGACGGCTTCAAATTGGTTCTGTGAAATTGATTCAGTGCGAGTCCCAGTCGGTTGCCCGCACCACCGCACTTTCCAGATTCTTGATCTGGCCTCTGTCGTCAAAGGTTATTTTGGGATGGGCAAGCTCGAACTTAATCACTCGTCCGTGCTCGGCGGCGATTTTGAGGATAGCCGACAAAGCCTTCGGGTCATTACGCACAGCCGCCGCGTTTAGAGTTGGGTGGGTGGCCACAAAGAATTGGTTTTGGGTCACGGTTGCGCCAAAACCATTCGTGCAAACTATCTCTACCGTGGAATGAAAAATACCGTGCCACTGGGTAATTCGGACGGTACCCGTGAAGGTGAAATGGCAGGTTTCACCGCTGATGTTGAAATTTGTGAGCGTGCCAGACATGGTGAAGCCCACCCCATCGCCTTTAGCCAGCGCCACACACGGCAACAGCAAACTCAAACCGATGACACATTGAATGATTGCGCGCGCAAGATTGAATGTTTTCATAATCACCTAGTTGGACGTGAATACTCGTAAAATGCTCCCTGCTACCTAACTACGGTTATACCACCGCTGGTTCGTATAACTGAACCGGGGCAACAAACCTGTGATTTCGATAGCAGCTCAATTTGAATTCGGTTGAGGCGGCAGCGGTGACAATGACGATGCTGCGGTGTTTGTGGAGTCGGGATTGTTATCGAAAGCAGCCGCAGCCGGTTGAGACTGCTGTTTGTGTCCACTTGTGACTCGTTGGCCTTCTCGTGGTATAACATCCATGCAGATATCCCGACCATCGCGATAAGACTTACAAAAACAGCTGCTGAGAGCTTGACCACGAACATGGTCTTCTTGGTGGTCCAAAAATGGTATTCTTGGATCTCCTAAAACGATTCGCGTTTAGCGTGATTGTCGCGGGCGATCATATTTGATGTCCCCTATTTCAGGCTTCCTCCGGGTAATGCAACGAAAATCGCCGCCAGGTTGTTGACCAAATCATCGGGTGGCAGCTCACCGCCGCAACACCGGCCAACGCACGCCAGAAGCATCGCCATGAGAAGAGGTGTTCTCATTCGTTGTTTAAACAGTACAAAACTGCCTGCCTCAGCCCGGTCCCAACAAGTCCGAAATTCGAAACCTAAGAGTAAAGTCGGTGTGTAAGGCGTTATGACTTGTGCCGCATTTCCACACGGCAACAAGCCGATCAAGGGAAACTGAGTTTACCGGCGGCGCAACATGAGTGCGACAGCACCGATGGCCAGAAGAACCAAGGCGGGTTCAGGCACTGGCTGAAGAGCAAGACCCGAAGGCTGCTGCAATCCGGTGCCAACAGTACTTCTGACTCCGCCAGGGGTGTATTCATAGATGTTGCCTCCGGTGTCGGCCACAAACAGATTGCCGGCCGCGTCGCATTGCATCCCATTCGGACACGTTCAACCCGATGGCAAAGGTGCTTTGCGCGCCGCCCGATGTGACTTCGAAAATGCTGCCCGTGCCCAACGATATAAAGACATCGCCCGCTATTGTCGGCCACCCCGTTTACGTATGACAAACCGGAGATAATGGTACTTGCGTTCCACCGGGTGTAATTTTAGTAACACTGCCGCTGCCGTAATGCGCCACGAATAAATTCCCGGCGCCGTCAAAGGATATGAAATTAGGACCTGACAATCCGGAGGCAAATGTGGTTTGGACTCCACCCGGTGTGATTTTAGAAATGCTGCCGTTCAAGTAATTCGCCACATACAAATTGCCCGCGCTGTCACAAGCCATCCCATGAGGGAAAGCCGGCAAGGTGGCAAATGTGCTTCTGGCCCCGCCGGAGCGTATTTATAGATATTGCCGGTGCCATCATCCGATACAAACACATTGCCTGCGCCATCAAAAGCTGTTCCGTAAGGATTGCTAATCCTGAGGCAAAAGTGCTTTGGCCTCCGCCCGGATTGATTTCGGCGACTGTGTTGCCGGGGTAATCCGCCACAAAAATATTTGTCGCACTGGCGATGCCGCCAAAAATTAAAACCAGCGCAGTTGTGATTGATAAAGAAAGATACTGTTTCATAATGAACTCCTTTGGGTTAACGTGTTGCGACTTCGCGTATATCGGGCAAGCAGCCCTAGAAGCACATCTTATAGAAACACCGCTACTTGTCAAGATAAATCAGCATTACCAACAATTTCAGTTGCAAGACAGGCTAATGAGTCCCTATCCACGTCAAAGCTTGCGGTCAGCCATTGACCTTTATTCTTTCTTTTACGTTGCCGGGATGAAACGTTGCAGTCCGAGCGTGGCAGCAAACAGAATTAAAAATACCGCTATCAACGGATTCGGATATCCCGGGCCGGGCCCGACGGCCAGCAGGTCCACCAACACAATCCCGGCCAGCAGACCGGAGACGATTCGGCCCACATTCACTCCGCCGCCCAAAAAGATGGTACGCGTGCAACGGGCCAACCAGAGGACGAGGATGAGCGACAGCCAGAGGGCCGGCGTACGATTTTCGCCGTAATCCATCAGTACGGCCAAAAGAACCGGCACGGCCAGCAGAGCCAGCGGCCAGTACGGAACCAGTCCGCGCGAATTCTCGCGTTGCGCAATAAGACTCAGGCCGGCGACGTAGAGTCCCAGCGCGGCGCCGCACCAGATGGGCCAGCCGTTGATGCCCCAACTGCCAGTGGACCCGGCGATGATATAAATCCAGAACCGGCACATCCCCATCAACCACGGCGAAGCGGTGAGGACTTTGTGTGTGGCGTCGTAAAGGAGGATGCACAGCAGGAGTACGAGCGCCAGCACACCGGTGGTTTTGCCGAGAATGATCAGGCTGACGGCGCCCAACACAAGCAACGCCATGCCCCAGGCCCAAACCACGGGCACCGTAATCGCGCCGGACGGAATCGGCCGTTCGGGTCGTTGCTGGCGGTCGTAATCCACGTCGAAGGCGTCATTAAGGAACATGCCGCCGAGGTAAAGGGCGCTGACGCCGAAGAAGAGCCAGGGGAGGTTTTGATAATTCTGCGCGCCGCCGAGCCACCAGCCGGCGAGGCAATTGGACCAGACCGTCGGCAGATTCGACACGCGACCGAGGATGACCAGGGTACGGAGATGTCGGGTGAAATCCCGGTTCATTACCGGCAGGAAACCAGAAAACCCTTAGCTTGGCCAGTCCCCGTTGCGGTCCCGTCATTGAAAGAAATTCTGCAATCACGTCAAGCTAACGCAAAATGCGCGACCCGGATGGGTTAATTGCATATGAAAGGCGAATCAAACCAGGAGTTTGGTCGTTAAACGGTGCAATTAAATTGATGGTCATATTCCCGTATTCCCCACCATTTTTTAGGATGAGATAAAAATGCAGTTCTCCGATTTCACCACGTTGCCCAGCATGGATTTGCTGTTGTGAATAGAAGGAAGGAACGTAGCCGTCAGTTGGGGCGGTGAACATTGAATATGAGTTGCACTTTTGCAACCCGCCGTTAACTACTTCAATTCCGGCTGACCAGTCACAAAGTTGACCGCGCGCAACTTGGTTTGTATATTGTATCCATACCTTCAAATCAGAGTTGTTAACTGTTTCAGAAATGGTGTCATCGGTTAAATTTATAAAATACGCTCTACCGTCGGGAATAACATCGAATGGGTTTCCCCCTATAATCAATTTTTCGTGAATGTTAGTGTTCCACATTTTAAAAATCACAGGCTTTGCAAAAGTGCCCTCCGTGGTTTTCCAAGTACGCTTTAGAGGTTCAGCTTCATAACCGCTCTTTTGGATTGACTCTAATTCTACGGCTCTCCCGTAAATTCCTTGGATTTCAAAACGCCCAGCCACATCCGTTTCTTTTGTGATTGGAATAATTTGATCCTCATCTCCCCATGCTGTAGAAGCAACAACTTTGATATGCAGAGCTTCACCTCTCACAATTGCACCCGCTAGTGGGCTTCCTTCTTGGTCTATCACTTGCCCGTAAAACTCAATCGGCTTGTTCTTGGACTCCATATACTGCCGAATCTCATTTGTCTGTTGACGGTCGTCGGTAGCCGACAACTGACTCGATAGCAAAAAAGCATTAGTTTGGCGTAAGTTATTCGTTTTATGCGGTATCACTAAAGCATTTGAGATAGCTGGAGTCAGTTGGCTATTTGAGGATCCAAGTCTTGGGGATACGATACTTTGCTTTTGCAGGCGAAGGAATAGCAATATTAAGACTACAGCAATGACAATACCGACAAATAGGAACAATCTGAATTTCATATTATTTTTCCAACGTCATTTGTCGCAGCACTTCATTCCAAAAACGGAAACGACTCATGTTGTCTGAATTAAATTCGCCACTATGATCTTTGTGCTGGCTTCCAAAATTGTAAGGCGAGTGGCTTAAATCAATTTGATCATAAGTTGTACCAATCTTGAAGACGCCGCCAACATTTGCCTGGGCTCCAAGCGCGTAGCAGCGCGCTTCGTCGCAATAGGCGAATATCTTATAAGTGGAAGTCGAGAAATCAATTTCCACCCCTTCTTTGAAGAAATGTGTTCCATCCCATGAGAATCCGACGTCAGGTTTAAAATCTTGATCCAGTTGCCAATGGTCTGCTGCCAACGCCCAATCGTTGGGGTTGAAAAAATTAATGAAACTTCCGGCTCCGGCTATTTCGCTAAAATAACACGATCCATTGTTAGTTGGGTAATTTGCGTAACGATCCGGTGTGAGGCTATCAAATAATGAAGTAATGTTGCGGAAATCAGTTGTTTGATCATAACA
The DNA here is from genome assembly GCA_963708525.1 of uncultured Verrucomicrobiae bacterium. GTDB lineage: Bacteria > Verrucomicrobiota > Verrucomicrobiia > Limisphaerales > UBA11358 > UBA11358. The sequence goes on from CAVPTH010000030.1 coordinate 6,163, forward strand.
ATGTGCGGCGATGGCGGCCTGCATGGCAACATAAGTGTTCACTACTTGATTAGAGCCTGCGAGCCGCAGGGCTTCACCAGCCACCACATTGCCCATGCTGTGGGCAAACAAATTAACATGGTCGGGATAGCTGTTGTTAAGGTAGCTAAGGAGATTCTTTAAACTCTCTCCTGAATTCCATGCGCTCAACTCGCTGTTGTCAAAATTGTCAGGATCGGTCACGACTGTTTTCCAACTGCCAAAACCATATAGCGTCGGCCATTGGAAGGCGCCGAAGTGGCCCTTGTAGCCCTGCCAATAAAGTCGCTTGAAGGCGGTTTCCGCATATGCATCCCGTTCCCAGGGTGCAAGGTTCCAACCATGCACAAACAGGATATAGTTATTCTCCGCCGGGATCGTCGAATCGTAGGAATACGGAGTGGTGATCAGGTTTGCCATTTCTGCTGGCACACCGTTCCCGTTGTCCACCGTCCAGCGGTCATACATTTCCTTCACATCCTGTAACTTCAAATAAACCGGCAGACTTTCCGCCAGCTTCGTGATGCCGTCGTTTTTGTAAATTGAAAGCACCAGTTGCCCGCTGCCACGACTCACGGCGTCAAACAACAAATGTGCCACCGGCTGGTCGGCCGAAACATGCTCTGCCGACCAAAAGCCCGGCGGAAAGATGAAGGGATTATATTTGGTCAATACGTTCCGGTGTGCCCACTCGATAAGGTGTGTGCCGTATACATTCACCTGTTGCACCGCGACGTTGGTGTCAGTGAGATAAAGCGCACCGCCGTTGGTCTCGGCCGGCCGGAAGAATTGAAGCCGGGGGTCGTCGGTCGCGTCTTTCCATTCCAAGGCCAGCAGCAATTTGCCGCTCAGCAAATCCCCGGCGATGTCCCTGGTATCGATCCAAAGCCGTGTGTAATCCTCCAAATCCCGCGTGCAACTGATGGTCAGGTTGCCCGCATCGCTGGCCTTGGATGGATCCAGATCCGCGTAATCGTCAATCGACCCGTCGTAACCATCATTATCATTATTGACCCAGAACCGATAGGGATTGTCGGCGCTCGTCTGGTCGGCGTTTTCAAAGGAAATGTCGCCGTCGCGATTGTTGTCCACGGCCAACTGGAAGTTTACGTTGGTTGCTGTGACCGTGAATGAATACGAGCGGGTATCATAATTTACGATACGCGGGGTGACGTCCACGTTGGTCCCCGCCGGGAACGATTGAAATGAAATTCCAAAACCATTGTCCGAAGGCGTTAATTTCTGCCCATTGATCAAAATATGTTCCGCTGGAATTGACCCGCCCATGCCATCATTGGCAGTGGCTGAGGCCGTGAGCCGAACCAACTGCGATTGGCCCAAAATACCTTTGCCACCGACCGTAAGCTGCATTCGGGTATCAGCCTTCCGGCAAAGATAATTGCAACCATGAGCCAGAACATCGTCGGTCGGGAGGTCTGAACAGGGCGGCCCGGAGCCCCACTCTTCGCAATGTTCCAGTGGAATAGTGTAAAAATAGCCGAAATCTTCCAGATCCGTGTCACCACTGGTGGTGATGTCTGTCGCTGTCGGCGGCCACGAAGCCGTCCAATTGAAATACAAACTCGCAGAAATAATGGAGCTGGTAGGAGGAGTGCAAACGTTTGTGCTCTGTTGTGCTTCATATGCCTGAACTGCCCCTCCAGAACCGTTCATCCAGGTCCGGTCACCTTTGCTTTCGGCTGCGGTAAATTCGCAGACAAGACTGCCAAACGATTGCCCATTCAACTGTTCGTTATAGGAGAGCACCTGGACAGCGCTGGCTTTATCCACTATTTGCAATGTCTCCGCATCCGGCGTGTCGCTGCCTTGGCGGGTGGCGCTGACATTCATTGAAAAGCTACCTTCGGCCGGGACCGACACATTGGCCGTCCAAACACCACCACCCTCGCCGTCCGACGTTACAGTTGCATTGACTCCATTGACTGACACGCTGTAATCAAGAGCATTTATCCTACCAGACACATCGGCCATTGATTGAGAGAGGACATCGGAATTAACGGGATTAATTGTCAATGTAACTGCACTTTGAGAGACGGTCTTAACCACCGAAGAAATATTCCCGGCTACGTCTCGCGCAGTGAGCAGATATTGTCCTGTACCATCGGGCGACGGCACGTTTTGAATCCAAAAGTGCCCATCGCGTCCGACACGGCCTTCCATCGTGTTCGTCACACCTGACACGATCGTTATCAACTTGATCCCGGAGGCCGGATCATCCAGTTGACCGTATACCGTAAAATTCGTGCCGCTGATTTTGGTGTCATTTTGCGGCCATTGAACGGCGATGACCGGCAGGGACGTGCGACCGGAAATATCAAGGACATAAACATACAGGTTGCTGGCCGTGTTTCCTGCAGAGTCCATTGCGCGGACCGTGATGAAATTGGTCCCCGGGGCAAGCAGAATGTCAAAGCACTGGAATTCATTGGTGGTTTCCCTGCCTGAGACCGAATCAAACCGGGTCCGCATGATATAACCGGTGCGGCTCATATTGGTTCGCACAACATTGACGACATCGAACTGGATATGGGCCAAAGGCTCCGAACCTGTTCCCACAAGTTGCAGCAAGCCGTTAGTTGTGATCATCGTCTGGCTGGGTGGAAGCAGCACCGGAGGCGTGGTATCGACAGTGACGGTCCTGGTAATCACGTTGGTCTGGTTGCCCAGGATATAGCCGATCGCCACCGTATAAGCGCCGTCACCTGGCGGGAGGCTGAAAGTGGCTGAGATATTGGTGCCGGCGGAGAAAGTGTTCCAAGGCACAGATGAAAAATCGGTGCTGTTCACCAGGAATGCCAGGGTGGACAACGGGATACCGCCGATAGTCACGGTGACCTGATTTGAGTTAACCAATAATTCCGGAAGCTGAACATTTTGAGGCAAAGGGTAGACGGCCCTGAAGTAATTCCAATAAATGTCATCGGTCGTCAGGGGATAATTGTAGATTGCCAATTGATCGAAATGGCCATTCGCCTGATTCTGGCCGGAGAAACTGCTGCCGATATTGAAACCAAATGCTTTTCTACAACTCGCATCCGGGTAGACGGAAATACCGTCGCCAGTCCGCAGTAATTGTCCATCGATGTAGAGCGCGGAACCATTTGTCGAATAGGTCAACGTGATTTGGACCCATTGATTACTGGTAAAGCTGACTGGGGACGTCAAAAGGGTTTGCGATTGCCCGTCTTTTACACAACGAAAGTCGAGGTTTGAACCGCTGGCATCGACAACCATGCCCCAAAAATCCGACGATATGTTTCCGCTACCGAACAGGACACCATCGGTGCCGGGACCGAACCCTCCCCCGCCGGCACTCGACCAGTCGGGTTTATACCAAAAGACAATCGAGCCACTTCGGAAATTGATATTGAACCTCATTTCGGGCCCTGCACCGTCTGCTTCGCGATAATTCAGTCCGGCGGGAAGATTTCCAGGGACGCGCAATGCGCACCCGCTCCAATCCGGGACGCGCTCGACATTGGAGCAGGTCATCGTCGATTGACCCTGGTCACCGGTCCAATCTGCGGCATCAAATTGCCAGCTTCCTAAAAGTACTTGTCGGACACTGTTGGCATCACGAGGATCTGTTCCGTCCGCGAGTTCCTGCGAATCCGTTCGGCCATCATAGTCGGTGTCGGGATTGTTCGGGTCGCCCCCAACACAGGTTTCGAGCCAGTCCGGTAAACCGTCGCCATCCGTGTCCAGCAGGTTTTCCAACTCATACGCGATCGGCGCGGATCGCTTACGCATATCGCATTCATCCAAACAACCGTAAAGGCCCCAGGCGTAAACCTTCCCGTCGATAGTCGAAGCGATGGAGCTGTATTCACCACCTGCGATGGCGACCACGTTGGAAAGACTGTTCAACGCAAATGGCGTGGGAATGGAGGGTTCGATGCCGTTGCCGAGTTGTCCCCAGGAGCCGTAGCCCCAGAGAAACAACGTGCCTTGATTGTCCAAAGCCATGGAATGGTAATCACCACAAGCAATGGCAACGATGTTACTCAAGCCCGGAACAGTTATTGGAGTTAATGAATCCTCGTACGTTCCGTTGCCGAGTTGTCCGTAACGATTATTTCCCCACGCCATAAGCGTTCCATCTGAGAGCAGCGCAAGCGAATAAGTGTACCCGCCGCTCAGGGCAATCACATTCGTAAGCGCAGGCACCGGCACGGGTTGTAATCGATTGCCATCATCACCGATTCCCAGCTGACCATTTCGATTGTAACCCCAGGCCCAAACGGTGCCGTCAGCGCAAAGGGCAAGGTTATGATCACCGCCCGATGCAATCGCAATGGCGTTGGTCAATCCCATCGCAGGTGCGGCATAATCTCTTTCGATAGTCGTTCCATCGCCCAATTGACCGCTCCAGTTGTCTCCCCACGTCCAGACCGTGCCGTCGCTTTTCAAGGCCACCGAGTGATCCCATCCGCCGGCTATGGCCACGATGTTGCTCAGTCCTGGCACAGGTGCGGCGAGATTTTCATCTTCATAACGACCGTCGGCCCGGCCCAGTTCACCATCCCAACCCATTCCCCAACTCCAGACCACGCCGCTTGAGTCCAGCGCCAGATTATAATAACTCGATTCCGGCGCGAGCATGGCCACGATGTTCGACAAACCGATCACCCGGGTTGGAATCAGACTGCCGCTCCAGGTCCCGTTGCCTAATTGACCTTCTTCATTAACTCCCCAGGTCCACACCGATCCGTCCCGTTTGATGACGGCGAAATGCATCGAGCCGGCACTGACCGTCCGCGGCGCCATTTGTGACCAGGCCTGCAGGAACAGGCTACCGCGTCCCAGTTTGGGCGTAACGAAGGGTGTGTTGGTGGAGTCTTCCGAACCATAAACAGTGGCTTCAGGAACCCAGGCCGGCCAAAGCAGGGATTGCTTTGAGAAAATGGCGTAGGGCGTCGACGGCGAAGAATTGCGAATCCGGCCGCTAATTCTGCCGTCACTGGCATTGGTAATTTCCAGACGGAGGTTTGTGTCGTCACCTGCGGGTGGCAACTGGGCACAAACATTGAGAGTAAGAAGGTTCCAACCGAGCAAACTTCCCCAAATCGCACTCGTGATCCTGTCCATCTATCCGTCCCGACATTTCCGTTTCCAACCCAAAGAGTGCTACGTAAAATCCAGCGCCGGCAGGCTATTGAGATTCAGATGCCTTCGTTGTCCGGGTTGCGCATTGGTTTCTGACTGATTGACGAAAATCAGTTTGTACGCTGGTCTCGAAAGTTTTGCAAGAACTATTTCTACTTTATATACAACTACTTATTAATAGTGTTTATATTAAAACATGGTTTATTTGTCTCGCACGTCTGTCCCGGGTAATACAAACCAGCAGTCACCGCTCTCCAAATTAAGTTAAAGAAAATCAGTGAAAAGGGTCTCGTCCAAACGGGTCGTTAGACGGGTCGGTTCTTGATATTGACATATTTAGCGAGACGGGATAGAGGTTGGAAATGGCGCGGAAGCTCAGAGTAGAATATTCCGGAGCGATTTATCATGTGATGAGTCGCGGGGACCGGCGAGAGGCGATCTTCAAGGATGACAAAGACCGGCACTGTTTTGTAGTCACGCTGGCGGAGGTGTGTGAGAAAACCGGATGGCGGGTACATGCGTATTGTCTGATGGCCAATCATTTTCATCTGGTGGTCGAAACCCCGCGGGGGAACTTGGTGGCCGGGATGAAATGGTTCCTGGGAACCTACACCGGAAGGTTTAACCGGCGGCATAAGCTGTTTGGTCATTTGTTCAGCGGCCGATACAAGGCATTAATCGTGGATGGGAGTGGCAGCGGTTATTTGAAGACGGTGTGTGAGTATGTACATTTGAATCCGGTGCGGGCGAAGTTGCTGTCGCCTGAAGAGCCATTGCGAAGGTATCGTTGGAGTAGTTGGCCGGAATATCTCAAGCAGCCCAGAAAACGTCCTGGGTGGCTGCAAGTAGCCCGGTTGTTGGGAGAACTGGGAATTCCCAAGGACAGTCCGGCGGGGCGACGTGAATTGGAACGGGTGATGGAGGCGCGGCGGCAAGGGGAGGAAGGAGGGAGCTATAAAGTCATCCGGCGAGGCTGGTTTTTGGGGGAAAAGGCGTTTAAAAAGGAATTGCTGGCGCAGATGAAGGAGCGAATGGGAAAGGAACATTATGGGGTGGAGCGGGCGGAAACAGCAGAGGCGCAAGCCGAGGCAATCATCGCTGAAGAAATGAGGCGACATCGGTGGCGGGGGAATGAATTGGGGCAACGCACCAAAGGGGATGCGGTCAAGGTGGCCTTGGCGGAACGGTTGCGGAGGGAGACGATGATGACGGTCAGGTGGATCGCGGAGCGATTACAAATGGGCTCGCCAGGTTATGTTAATCACCTCTTGTACTGCCGACGGAAAGGAGATAAGAATGGTGGGGTATATTACAAAATCAAGAACTGACCGGTTTAAGAACTGACCCGTTTACAAAACTGACCCGTTTACAAAATCAAGAACTGACCCGTTTATGTTTTTTCTTGACAGGAGGAGAGAAATCGCAATTATAAATGATAATCAGGCAGGTTCAAAGATGAGCTACAGCAACTCTATGAAAATGGAAATCGTGGCTCTATTCCGCCGGCTCACTGGAGCGGTCTGCGCAATCGCAAGTCTGGTGATTGCCTCCATGGCTCAAGCACACAATCTGTTTGTGGCGGATTACGACAGCGGGTCCATCTATGAATTCACACCGGATGGCGTGCAAAGCACTTTTGTCTCCGGGGTGTATCAGCCTGTCAGTTTGGCTTTTAACAGTGCGGGCGACCTGTTCGTGGCAAACAGCGGTGGCAACATCTACAGGTTCACGCTGGATGGGGCACAAAGCACTTTTGCTTCGGGATTATCTGTTCCGGTTGGGCTGGCCTTCAACAGCGCGGGCGATCTGTTTGAGGCCGATTCCGCCAGTGGAAACATTTATAGGTTCACGCCGGATGGAGTCCGAAGCACCTTCGCTTCGGGGATTTACCCTAAGGGAATGGCCTTTAACAGTGCGGGCGACCTGTTCGTGACGGATTACGGCAATGGCAGTGTTCTTAAGTTTAACCCGGACGGAACACGAACCACTTTTGCCTCCGGCTTGTATAATCGTCCTTTCGCTCTGGCCTTTGACAGCGCAGGCAACTTGTTTGTGGGGTCTACCTCTCCCGACTACATCTACGAATTCACTCCGGAGGGAGTGAAGAGCCAGTTCTCCACTTGGTCTATGTCGGTTAGGTCATTGACATTTGATAGTGCGGGCAATCTGCTGGTGACAGATAGCCCCTGGGTTTATGAATTCACACCGGACGGGATACGAAGCGTATTTGCGCACACGTATTCCCCTTTTGGCATGGCATTCGAAGGTCAAGCTTTGCCAGTACCTGAACCGTCGGTCTTGGGATTGCTGGCTTTTGGAAGCTGCGTCTTGGTCGTCCATGGTCGGCGCCTGGCTGACAGTTCACCCTTTCAATAAGTACGGAACCGGGGAGTAAATGCGATATCCGCGATTCTGTAATTTGGCTTTTGGTACCTGCTCTATTACCGGTTCATTTGGGACTGGCGGATACATGGCAGGACTCGTACAACGCCTGAAAGGGCGCCGAACAATCAGATGCACCGAACCGCCACCCGCGCTGGGGTTTCGGGCGCGTGGGGTTGATCTGGCGCTGGATTCGTTGTCAGAGCCCGTTGCCAGTGGCGGTCGGTGATCTTGATCGTTGGCCGGCTGAAGGTTGTCATCGATGAAAGGAAAAGGTATGAAGAGAATCTCAACATTAATGGCTGCAGCTGTATTTGCGATTTGTTTAGGTCACCCTGGCAGTTCGTCCGTAGCAGCAATCTACACGCTCAATTCCCCCAGTGACATCAACAATCCCAGCTCGATTACTTTCGACGGATATGCCGATCTCAGCGTTGCCAATAACCTTTATCAAAATCAAGGAATCACCTTTACAAGAGACGATGGCAAGCCGGTTTTCATCTCCGATTGGTCGGCATTAGGTCGAGTAACAACCACATCACCGAATGTCCTGGCGACAATTGCAGATCTTCAACTAACTTCGACTTGTAAACGGGTCGGTTCCTAGTATTGTAGTATTGGCAATCAACACGGTGCAAACGTGGCGGGAAAAGGGGCACTTGTGTGTCCAGGAAGGCGAAGGGTGAGACGCTTGGTTCTATCCTCGCCATCCCTTGGTGAAATCCACGGTAAGATCCTAAGTGAGTGAGAATTCCGAAACAAATAGCCTGGCGCGGCAACAGCCGCAAAGAAGATGGATGATAGAGAATCGATGATGGCAAAAGCTGCAAATGCCTTTGCCTCCGTGAATTGAGACGATGTTCGCGGGCAATTCGCGCAGGAAAACACGATCTTTCGGGATTGTAATACCAAAGACCGCTTTCCCAGGAGCGTCATAAAAGTCTCAGTCCCGCCTGCAAATGTTCTTGACATAATCACGTAAATGTCATAAAAATGATGCTGTTCGAAATTCAGCCCATTAAAACCATATGAAACCGACCTTTTCGGCAACTCTCGGCATCGTTAGTTCTAAATCCACGGTGAGGCATCAAGAAATCCGCTCCTCGATGAAGCTCGTCGTATTGGTGGGAGCAGTTCTGCTATCGATGCAGGTCACCCAGGCGCAATCTCCAATTTATCGCGAGGTCTTTGGTAACCCTTCTACCAGCACCAATTCAGCTCCCAGCATTGTCGGATGGGCTGGAAATTGGGGAGCGACCGCCTCTGACGCGTCCGTCGGGGACGCTCCCGCCGGCAGCTTTAACAATTTCGGTGTCTCCACCGCACTCGGCAGTCCCAACAACCTCGGCAACATCAATGCCGGGCTCGAGCTCTCTCAAGCGAATGGCTTGCTGTTCGTCAGCCAGGCTGGCCAAAACTTTATTGCCTATACGACTGGTTACACCGTAAACCAAACCCTTACGCCGATCCAAGACATCTCCTTCTATGCCGGAAGTACTTTTGACACCGCCGGTGGCATCCCTGGGTTTCGCATTGCCGTCCAGCAGGACGGTAATTGGTATGCCTCCACTGCGGTACTTTTCAACAGTCTCAACGTCACGAGTGCCGGCAATTTCCACCTCGCGCCCGGCAGTGGCGGCGCACAACAGGTTACCTTCAACTGGACAACGGCCGCCAGTGCCTGGGACACGCTGACCTTCACCCCCGGTACTGCTCTGACGCTCGGCGGCATTTCGGGAGGCCTTAACGGCGATCCCATCACCGCCTTCGGGCTGTATAGTGACGCTACCGACTCCTTGGGCAATACGGAAAACGCGATCCGCCGCTTTGATACGTACCAAATCGACACCAGCGTTCCGGAACCAGGCAGCGTCGTGTTGGCACTGTTGGGTGTCGGTTTGCTGACGGGCCTGCGCGGTTTTCGCAAAGCCTGACTTCTTCAGATCCCAATCACATACCCGGTGATTCCCGGAGGCGAACTGGCGCAGGTTCGTCGGCGAAGGATTTTAATTATGAACCATAACTTAACATCCGGCCGTGCCTCCGTTGGCAGGGGCATTTTGTTTATCCAGAGCTTGGTCTTGAGCGGCTGGCTCAGTTTGGGTTTTCCGATGACCGGCTCAGCCCAGACTTATACCCCTCCAGCCAACAATCGCGTGGACGTTAGTCTGGATCCGGGCTGGCGGTTCATCCAACAAGATGTTACCGGAGCACAAGCCACCAATTTTGACGATTCCTCATGGACGAGTGTGAACCTGCCGCACATATGGGACATCCCAGATGGTCAGTCCTATCCGGCAGCCAATTACTACCAGGGCATCGCCTGGTATCGGACCCATTTCACGCCGGATGGCAGCTACACCAACCGCCACTTCTTCCTGAAGTTTGATGGCGCTTTCCGGGTCGCGGACGTCTATCTCAACGGGAATTACCTGGGCGAACACCAGGGCGGGTTTGCCGAGTTTGTCTTTGACGTGACCCCATACCTCAATGTCGGTGGCGACAATGTCCTGGCCGTCAAGGTCAACAACGCGAGCAATGCCAATATTCCGCCGTTGGCCGCGGACTTCACATTTTGGGGCGGCATATATCGCGACGTACACTTGTTGGTGACGGATCCGGTGCAAATTTCGCCATTGGATTACGGTTCGCCCGGCGTTTACCTCACCACCACCAGTGTCAGTTCCAACTCCGCCAATCTCCAGGTCACCACCGTTGTCTCCAACTCGACGGCCTCAGCGCAGACGGTGACCGTTCGCGCCGTTGTCATTGATGCGGCGACGAACATCGTGACGACGCTGAGCAACGTCGTCACGCTACCGGCGGGATCAATCTCCAATGTGGTGGCGAACACCGTCATCGCCAATCCGCACTTGTGGAATGGTTTGTCTGATCCGTATCTGTACCAAACATTCGTTGAGTTGTGGAACGACACGAACGTGGTGGACGTCGTCGCGCAGCCGCTGGGCTTTCGGTATTTTAGCGTGGACCCGACCAACGGCTTTTTCCTCAACGGCCGGCACTATGATCTGCACGGCGTCAACATGCATCAGGACTGGCTCAATTGCGGCTGGGCGGTGACTAATGCGCAGCGGGACACAAATTTCCAGTTCATCAAGGAAATTGGCGCAACGTTCCTCCGGCTTTCGCACTACGAACACAACGATTACACCTACCTACTGGCGGACCAGAACGGCGTTTGCACCTGGAGCGAAATTCCGTTGATTAATTACATTACGGCCTCCACCGCTTTTACCAGCAACACGCTCCAGCAGTTGCGGGAAATGATCCGCCAGCGATACAACCATCCTTCGGTGGTCTGCTGGAGCATCTATAACGAGATCACGCTCAATTCCGGCCCTTCACCGACCGCTCTGATCAGCCAGGAAGTTCAAGTGGTGAACCAGGAGGATTCCAACCGGGTCTGTACCGCCGCAGCCAATACCAGCGACAACGATCCTTCCACGCTTTACACCCCGGTCATCGGCTTCAACAAATATTACGGATGGTATTCCACTCCGCTCAATGGCATCGGCCCCTGGGCTGATAATTTTCATGCCACGTATCCCAACCGCTGCGTCGGCGTTACCGAGTATGGCGCGGGCGCCAGCGCCTATCAGCATACGGAAAATCCGACCTTCCCGGCCAATACCGGCAGCACTTTCCATCCGGAGGAATGGCAGGACATCGTTCACGAAACCAACTGGCAACTGATGGCGGCCCGCCCGTTCCTCTGGTGCAAACTGGTGTGGAACGGATTTGACTTCGCCGCGGATGGCCGCAACGAAGGCGACACACCCGGGCGTAACGACAAGGGATTGGTTACCTACAACCGGGGCGTGCGCAAGGACGCGTTTTATTATTACAAAGCCAACTGGACGACCAACCCGATGGTTTACATCACCGGCCACACGTTCACGAATCGGCTCACCAACGTCATTACGGCCAAGGTTTATGCCAATTGCGATTCGGTCGAACTCTTTCTCAACGGAGTTACGCAAGGCGTTACCACCAGTTCAAATTGCATCTACACCTGGCCGTTGGTGTTGCAGTCCGGCAGCAACACGGTGCAGGCGGTTGGCGCCAAAGGCGGATCCAACGTGACTGATTCCCTGATCTGGGTTTCTCCGTCGCTCGCTCCCTCGCCGCCAACGGCTGCGATTACCAATCCGCCGTTCCCGACGGTTTTTCTAAGCAGCACGAATGTAACCTTGCAACTGTCCGCCACCGCCAGGGACAATCAACCGGGTTCACCGCCGCCGATGACGACGGCCTGGGTTCAAATCTCCGGCCCGGGCACGGTCGTCTTCGACAACACCAACACCTTCAACACGACTGCAACTTTCAACACCAACGGGGTTTACCAGATCAACTTTCAAGCCATCAAGGGCGCCCAGGTGTCCAGCGTGCCGTTGACCGTAGTCGTCGGCAACGTGCCATATGGTCCGACGCTTAAGTTGCGCTATCCGTTTGATGATGCCGGCCCCGGTACGACGACGCCCAGCGACACCAGCCTTGGCTCTGAATTGAACGTCCCGTTGCAAATGATCAGCGCCAGCGGCACGAGCGCCGATCTGCACGGGGCGGTAGGTTCCGGTGTGGCCGGGTTGACCAATCCGAACCGCGCGTTAAATCTTTCCATGAACCCCAACCAGGGGAGCCTGGGAGGCGCCAGCGGTAGTTTTGCCGCAATTACCAACTCAGCCCTCGGTTTGGGTAGCCTCAACAGTTTCGTGGTGACGTGGTGGATGAAACAGGTGTACTACCTGCCGGCGAACTTTGGTCCGCGCATGTTTATCCTGGGCAGCAGCGCGAACAACGCGGACAGCGGAAAGGCCAACAGCATTTCCATGAAGTGGCAGGATGCCTCCGATTGGTATTTTTATGTCAACACCATTCAAGCGACGGCAACGTTTGGCTCCCGGCCGCCCACGAACAGCTGGCTGTATGTCGCGATGGCGTATGACGGGACGAACGTGACGCTTTATGAAGGCAGCGACCAGAATTCAGCGACTTTGATCAGCACCACTTCGGCGACGGGTCAGACGGTGACGCTCGACAGCACCGCCGCTTTGTTTGTGGGCAACCGCCCGGCCCGCGACCGTTGCTTCGCCGGGTGGATCGACGAGTTCCGCGTTTATACCGGCTCGGGTGATGCCAGCTTCGTGGAAAGCGTCCGGCAAACGGCGGCGGGTCCGGCCGGGTTGACGGCGCTTCCGGGCAATAATCAGGTCACCTTGACCTGGAACTCCTTGTTGGGTGCGACGAGCTATAACGTCAAACGTTCGACTGCCAGCGGCGGACCCTACACAACCATTTCAACCCCGGGAACAGTGACGGGGACAGCTTATATCGATTCCACGGCAGTTAACGGGACCACTTACTATTACACCGTTTCGGCGGCGACCTCACTAAGCGCAGCGAGTGAAACTGCCAATTCGGCAATCGAAGCCAGTGCCACTTTGGCCTGCACGCCACCACCTGCGCCTACGGCCGGCTACAATGATCCCATTTATGCGGGGATGACATTGAATCTCACCGCCTTAACCGTTGCGGGTGCGACTTATGGTTGGACGGGGCCGGATGGGTTCACCTCGGCAGACCAGAATCCTTCGATCACAAATGTGACCGCTGCGGCTGCCGGGAACTATAATGTCACCGCGACGATCGCCGGGTGCTCTTCGGCGCCTGGAACCGTGACGGTGACAGTCAACCCGCCGGCCAACATGTCAATTCAGGCATCGGCTGGAAGTCTGGTTCTTAATTGGCCATTCGGAACATTACAGTCTGCCACGAACGTCACCGGCCCCTGGGGTGACATCCTTGATGCGTTGCCGCCGTACACGAATGCCGCAACCGAACCTCAGGAGTTTTTCCGAGTCAGGCTGCAGTAATATTACGTGGAGGGCGTCAGCTTCTTTACTGCATGAACACGGAGCGATAGAAACGCTGCGGGAAAAGAGGCGCGTTCGTGTCCAGGAAGGTGAAGGGGGAAACGTTTGTCCCCAAAGGCACCCAATCAATCAAGTTGGTGGAAGCTTGGACGGAGTAATTCAGGCCGGTGACGCCGAGAATATCGAATTGGAACTGGCCGTTGGTGGAACCGGAATCAACGGTCAAGGTAGGCGTGGCATTGGTGTAAATAACCAAACTTGCCGGAGCGCTGGTCACCCAGCCGTACGAATTATACGCAATGTAGTAGTAATGACCTATGTCGGCACGCTGAACATTGGGCAACACTAGCGTGAATTTGTTTCCATAGTAACGTGGCGGAACCCAGTTGTCAGAAGTCCATGAGCCATCCTGCAAGATGCCGCCGACATTCACCGTAAACATGGCATTGGAACCAACATGGACAATTTGATTGGTAGGCTGCGAGATGATCCACGGCGCCACATGAGCGCCCAAAGCCTCATCGAAGTGAAAATTGAAATGTCCATTGTCGGTGAGATCATGGCAGGTCAACGCACCGACGACATTGTAATCGGCTGCCCCACCGGGAGAGAACAACACACTGGCTTCGGGCGCGTATAGCCATATGGTCAATACAGGATTGAGGCCAAAGAGGATGCTGGTGCAACCGGGAAGCCCGTAAATTCTGAATGCCGGCGCATATTGGGTAAGGTTATTGACCAGGCCATTGGCAACATCAAAAGTCCCGCCCAAGTAAATATCCACGTTGCCATTGGTGTTGAGCGTCAGATTATCGCCGTTTTTCATGCTGATCCCGTTGGTCAGATAGAGAACCGCGTTGGAAGCGTTGATGAAGACGCTCGCCTTGTTGGGAGGCATCGCGTTGAAATCCAATCTCCAAAAGATCTTGTTTGTCGGCGTTCCGGGCTCGCCGATAATATTTGTGATGACGTAGTAATAAATTGTTCCCCCGATGTTGGTGCCCGTAGGAAAATAACCCGGTGACAGCCAGGTGGGAGTTGGATAATACGTGTTGGCAGGCGTCGGAAGCACTACATCGCTAAAAACCAGGTTCATGTCGTCTAGCAGGTGTCCCGGTTGAATACCAGAATTACCGACATTGACCCAAGCGAGTTCGCCAACTGAGCCATATTTCAGAGTGTTGACCGTGCCACCGGGAGCGGTATCCACATACCCGTAAATGTCTGAGTTGCTTACGTTGAGATAACCACTGTCCGTTCCGACCGTCGCATCATCCGACCGCAAAGTATTGGTGTAAGTGCCATAATTCTGACCGTTATAAACCCAATTGGTCTGCCAAGCACTCTTGGTGGGGTCTGATGAATCAAAACTGTCAATGACGAGTGGAGCTCCATGGAAGTTTATGTTGGAAACAGTGAGCAATCCGCCGAACGGCTGGCCGCTTGCGGATAACCCGGAGAACACGAAACAGCAGCCGACCAAACACAAACTCGCGAAGAATTGGATTCCCGGTTTCGTTTTGGTAAATTGACCCGCTTTCCGCGTTTGCACGGGTTGAGTAAGAGCAAGAATTATTCCTTCTGACTCGTCATCAGGTTAGAATAGCTTCTCGCTGGCAGCGAAAAACCTTGTTCTTACTTTGGGGAACGAATGGGCCCACGTGTCTCGGTGGGTGCTGACCAGATTCGCCAGTGAATCGCTCATTATCTTTTAAGGGGTAAACAGGGAACGATAAAAACGCTGCGGGAAAGCGGTCGAGTTCGTGTCCACAAAGGTAAAAGGCGAAACGTTCGTTCCTAAAGGCACCCAGTCAATCAAGTTGCTAGAGGCCTGGACGGAATAGTTCAGTCCGGTGACACCGAGAATATCGAATTGGAACTGGCCGTTGGTGGAAGCGGAATCAATGGTCAAGGTAGGCGTGGCGTTGCTGTAAACAATCAGGCTGGCTGGTGCGCTGGTAACTGCGCCATATATGTTCGTCACAATTACGGAATAATTTCCGGCGTCGGAGAATTGGACGTTGGTCAGCAACAGGCCGACGAGATTCGTGCCAGCAGCAATCAGGTTGCTTTGGTCAATAAACCATTGGTAGTACAACGGAGGATCCCCGCCAGCGAGGGTGTGGAACCAAGCGCCTGACCCTGCTTGAACCACAAGATTTGATGGCGACAATGACACTGATGGCGGGTTTGGGGTATTCGTTCTAAGAACCTGGTCATAGTGAAAATTAAAATGGCCTTTAAGCGCGATACTGTGAACCATGAAAGCGCCGGCAATGTCGTAGAGATTACTGCCGCCACCGTTGAAAGTGACGTCCGCTTCGGGCGCATAAACCCATGCGGTCAAATTCGCATTACCGGGAAAGACGATACTGTTGCAGGTGGGGAGGCCGTACATTTTAAACGCGGGCGCATACTGATAAATATTGTTGATGGTGCCGTTGCCGGTATCAAAAGTCCCGCCGGTAAAGATATCAACATTCGCGTTATGAGTCACATCAAGGGTCAGATTGTTACCGATTTTCATTCCGATGCCGTTGGTCAGAAGGAAGACGCAATTGGAAGCACCGATGAAAATACTCGCCTTGTTGTTGACGATGCTCGCGAGGGTATAGAAGACTTTATTGGAGGGGCTGGTTATCAGGCCATTCACGTTCGTAAGCATGTAATAATAGGTGATTCCACCAATATTGGTGCCGGAAGAATAATAACCCGGGTCCAACCACCAGCCGTTGGGGAAACCGGTACCCGGGTTATAACGGGAATTTATCGGCACCGGTAGCGCCACGTCATTGAAAGCCACGTTCATATCAGACCGGGCGTGTCCCGCTTCAATTCCTGTGTTGGCCGGGCTCCCTGGGTTTGGGCCAATCCAGTTCAGATCGCCGACTGAATTGCCACCGCCTTTAGCACGACCGTACCGCCGGGCCAGTATCCAAATATCCATAAATCACATCGCCGGCATTTAAGTTGATGCCATTCGCATCCGTGCCGACAACTACCTGATCGGTTCGTTTGGCGTTGGTGTAGGTACCAAAGTTATGGCCCTGGAACCACCAATTGGAGTGCCAAAGACTATACGAAGGGTTGGATGAATCATAACTGTCAATCGTGTTATAGCCTGAGAGTGTAACCGTGGTTTCAACTGTAATTCCTCCAATCGGCAAGCTACTTGCCGACGGCACCGGGAAGAACAAACCGCCGCAAAGCAGGCCCAAACCGGTGAGGAACCGGATTCTGCTTTTGGTTGGGCTGTTTTTGTTAGTCCTGCGAGCTTGCACAGGTTGAATTAAAGCAGGAATTATTCCGAAGAAACTATCGGACCTGCGCGTCAGACCTGGATATCGATTCGGGATCACATTACTCAGCACTCAATATCCATTGAGATTTGGATTGAGCGATGGGATTTGAGAGACCAAATTACCGTGGGTGTCTGGCCGCCATCAGCTGGGCACAGGCATGGTCATTAACACCGATCCAATATGAAAATAATTCTCAGTTCTTCCATTCCCGGCGAGATTCCCCGTTTGCGGAGCATGTTGGAGGGTGCGGGTATTGCGTGCTTTGTACGCAATGAGTTTACGGCCGGTCTCTCGCCGGAGATCCCGATCTCTGAGAGCACACCCGAATTGTGGATTGAAGACGATCAGCGTCTGGCGGAGGCACTGGAGATAAAGGGCGCCTGGAAAACAGCCGTGCCGGTTGAAGGCAGCGCGTGGGTGTGTAAAAAATGTGGAGAGACGTCAGAGCCCCAGTTCACGTCGTGTTGGAAATGTGGTGCGAGCAGATCATAGAATATGAGTGCATTTTCTAAAAGGCTGTAGTCGCCGACGTCAGGAGGCGGACCCGATTTATCGGCCAAATAATGAATCCGCCTCGTCACCCCGGTGGTTCCGACAATACTTGAACCGCTTCAGCCTTCGATGAGGTTGAGTCATAACCTTCGGGCGTACAGATTGCAGAGGCACAAACGGGACGATACCTGAAACCGCGCACGCTTGCGCAGCAAACCGAAGGAGCTACGCCATTGCCTGGGCCGGACCAGGAACCGCGGGGAACACAGGTCGCCAGCTATCCGTGCAGCTTTTGCCGGACGGATGGCGGAGGAGGAGGAATGAAACGAATTTTCTGATTGCGGCCGGAGAGGCGGTGTCGTCGGATCTCTGCGGGTTCAGCCAGCAATTCCTGGATGGTTTCAGGAGCTGTGCGACGTCCAGGGGTTTTTCCATCAGGGCACCGACACCGGCTGCCAACGCTGTGTCCACTTGATTTTCTTTCCCGGCGATGACGATGATGGGAAACGCAGGGGCCTGGCTGATGATGCTCTCAAAAATCTCCCAGCCGTTCCGGATGGGGAGTCCAATGTCCAGCAGCAACAGATCCACCTGACCGGTTGTAAATTGCTCGACCGTCTGAGCACCATTCGAGGCTTCCATCACATCGTAACCTGCATCCTTTAGAACTTTGCCCAAAGCTTTACGAACACTCAGGTCATCGTCTGCAATCAAGAGAGTTTTCTTCATGAACCCGCACTTCCATTCACCCCATTCTCAGCGGAAGCTAAAAATAGTAAATCCCCCCCGCGGGAGTTTAAACGGCCACACCAAACAAGTAATTCTGATTGAACAGCCGGCCTGGCACTCATTTTTCCGGCTCTTATTTAAAATTGGTTGAAATTTGATTACGATCGCACGCGTCGTCGGGCTGGATTTTAATGAATAACCAGGGCCTCGTTTGACGCCAGCCAGTCTTCCAAAGAAGACGGCAACCTGGAATCGTTGAAGCGGGCCGAATCCCAACCTGTAGGAACAGGCATTGGTCGTGAAGGCAGGCGGGGAGTCGGCGATAGATTCCGGTTGCCGTGGTCGTTGTTGTTTTCCTCCCTTATGCGATCCGCTGATGGATGCGCAAAAAAGGAGAAAGCGCGGAAGATATTGACTGCTAATTGGCTTTTCATTGTTCGGCGACTAGGTTATTTGTTGGTTTGCAACCTGTTTTACCGTACACTTAGGCATGGATTAGCGGTTGCTGTGCCAGAACGGGCGGAAGGCGATTTCTGCCGGAAACCCTGATTTTGAAGGCAACCTGAGGAAAAATGAAACACACGGTTGAAACAATTCCTGCCACAGGTGGCTCCCCGGATGCCACTTTTACCTCCCCGGCAGCGAAATTGCGCGTCGTCGGCCTTGTGTTGACGGCGTTGCTGGGGTCAATCCTGGTGATTTGGGTCAGCCGCACGACTTGGGAACGGATGAGTCATCTGCAAGCGGAGTTTAACGGCTTGAAAGCCAAGGACTTCTATCTTGCCGTTCACATGAAAGGGGAGATCCAACGGTTAAACGATACCCTGCTGCGATATCGTCTGCGGGGTGAAGCCGCGGATTATACCCAGTTTTATCAGGATTCGCAGGATCTGACGCAATGGTTCAATGCGAACCAGAAAGAGGCCGTCACCCCTTTGGAACGGGAATTCTTCAAGCGGATGGGGGGTGCTTACAATCATTATTTGACTGACAGCACGAATTTGCTCGCCGCAAAACTTGGTTTTCTTCAAACCAAAGCCGTGGCCTTTCCAACCAGTTACGAGAAAGTGCAACAGCAATCCGAACGTTTGCTGAAGTTGTGTGACGTGTTTATCAGCGACCAGAGTGCGGCTTTTGACAACTTTCTGGATGAGTCAAACAACACCCTGGACACCTTTCAGCGGTTGCTCAAGCTCTCGCTGGGGCTGCTGCTGTCGCTGATTGTCGCTTTGGCGATATTGGTCTATCGCGGCATGATCGCGCCGCTGCGCTTTCGGTTGACCGAGAGCCGGGCCATCATCGCACGACAGGAGAAGCTCGCTTCCCTTGGCGTACTGGCAGCCGGCGTAGCACATGAAATCCGCAATCCGCTGACGGCCATCAAATTCCGACTTTACAGCCTCAAGAAATCCCTGCCCATCGGCCTGGCGGACAGTGAAGACGCGATCGTCATCGGCGATGAAATCAGCCGCCTCGAACGGATTGTCAGGGATTTCCTGCAGTTCGCGCGCCCGTCCGAACCCGAACTCATCTCCATTCCGATCCAGCGAATCCTCGAGGAGGTGTATGAGCTGTTGAAGCCCCAGCTGAAGAAGTCTGCGATTGAGCTGAAGCTGGAACGCTCCGAACCGGTCTGGGTGCGCGCCGACACCCAGCAAATCAAGCAGGTCCTGATCAATCTCATCCAGAATTCGGCAGACAGCATAGGACGCGAGGGGGTCATCACGCTTCGCGCGCGCAACGGTTCGGGTGGACTGGCGATCATGGACGTGATCGACAACGGCAAGGGCATTCCTCCTGAAGTTCAACAGCGCCTATTTGATCCTTTCTTCACGACCAAGGATGGTGGCACCGGGCTGGGCCTGCCGATTGCTTCGCGCATAGTGGAGAAACATGGCGGAGAACTCCGCTACCAAACCCAGCTCAATCATGGTACCATCTTCTCCGTTGTTCTGCCACGGGTCAGCGAAAATGAAGCCTAAAATCCTGTTAATCGAGGACAGCAGCAGTACTGCCGCTTCGCTGCAAAAGGTATTGCGCGAGGAAGACTATGAAGTGGACATTGCCAGCCGGGGCGATGTCGGCCTCGAACAGGCCTGCCGCGAACAGTACAGCGTGGTCATCACCGACCTGCGTTTACCCGGCCTGGGCGGCCTGGAACTGGTCGCGCAACTTCACACGGCCAAACCAAAACAGCCGATCATATTGATCACCGCCCACGGCACAACGGACACGGCCATTGAAGCGACCAAGTTTGGCGCGTGCGATTATCTGCTGAAACCATTCGAGGCCGACGAATTACTTGATTTGGTTGCCTCCGCAGTAGCCAGCAGCCGATTGATGTCGGAACCGGTGGCCATGGGTGAGGCCCGGATGAACCGCTCGGCCATCATCGGTCAAAGCCGCGCCATGCAGGCGATTTACAAGGAGATTGGCCGGGTGGCCGCCACGCCGGCCACTGTCTTAATCCGGGGTGCCACGGGAACCGGCAAGGAACTGATTGCGCGCGCCATCTATCAGTACAGTAATCGCGCCGACAAACCCTTCATTGCCGTCAATTGCGCGGCCATCCCCGACACACTGCTGGAGAGCGAATTATTTGGTTACGAACGTGGCGCCTTCACCGGGGCACAGGGACGGCGTATCGGACGGTTTGAGCAGGCGCAGGCCGGCACCATTTTTCTCGATGAAATCGGCGACTTGAACGCCAACACGCAGGGCAAGTTGCTGCGGGTGCTGCAGGATCACACCATTCAAAGACTCGGGAGCGAATCCGACATTCCTGTGGATGTCAGAGTGATGGCTGCCACCCACCGCGACCTGGAAACGGCCATCAAGGAAAGGGAATTTCGCGAGGACCTGTTTTACCGCTTGAGCGTTGTCACCATCACCCTGCCCCCGTTGAGTCAGCGCACGGAAGATATTCCGGATCTGACCAAATATTTCATCCATCGCTATGGGGCGGAACTCGGTCTGGATTCTCCATCCATTCAGCCCGAGGCCATTTCCTTTCTGCAAAACCAGCCATGGCCCGGCAACGTGCGTGAGCTGGAAAATGTGGTTCGCCAGGGATTACTTCAGGCGCGGCCGTTTGGCATCAGTCTGGAGCACTTGCAACGGGTGCTGGCCAAAACCCGGAAGCCGGTGGAGGCAAGCCAGCAAACGCACGCCGCGTACGTTGCCGAGTTGCTCAATCGTGCCCAAAACGGCGATCTCAGTGATGCTTATTCACGGATGATCACGGATTTGGAACCCGAGCTTTTCAAACAAGCCATTCAACTGGCGCAGGGAAATCAGTCCAAGATCGCCCGCTGGCTGGGTATCAGCCGGATGAAGGTTCGGGAAAAAATTATTCATTTTGGATTAGATCCCCGACGCGAGGAACGGAACCGGTAGAGTTGTAGTGTTTTAGCTTACGTGCCGACTGGCAGGATTCATTCCATCAGTGGTTGCAATCGTTCCATTCACCGTACCCTTCTGTGAATAATTTGCGTTGGAAACCAACCATTTAACCCAATTTTCGTGCGAGGCACGGAACTTGCCAAAGGGAGAACAGGCTTGCAACGGGTAGTCTTCGCATCAATGCGCAACGGTTGCCAGCCGATATGGTTCAACGCAGAAAATATGAACATTTGCAGTTGCAGGATGCAGAGTAATGAAAACAAGGTGGACACGTAGAATGATAGTTGAAAGGGCGGCGGGACTCACACCCTGGCTTAAGCCCATCAACCGGCCGATGCTCCAGGGGAGCTCGAAGGCCTGATGTCAACCAAGTCAAAAGACCAACAGCCATGAAAAAAATAATTCCACTGATCGGACTACTGTTTCTTGCCGGTTGCGGAAACAATTCCACAAACACAGAGAATCAGTCGGCTCCGGCAAATCCAGCGACGAGCGAGCAACCGTCCAATCCAGGGACATCTGAGACGACCAACAGTAACCCGGCCACAGAGACGGCCACCAACAGTCCCGCCACCAATTCCGGTGTCGCGAACACGAACGGGTCTGTAAGCGTAAATTAGGGATTTTGAACAAGGTGCAAAGATTGAGCTTGTGACATTTTCGAAGCCACGGGAACGCAGGGAAAGTGTGGTTGATCAGCCCAGCGATCAACAGCGAAACGGCACATCATTAAAGGCCTGTGAATAACTTGAACGCTTTTGAATCATGAAAAGAGTTGCAATGGTTACACTTACGGCAACAGTGGTTGGTCTGGCTGTACAGGCACAGGAGAACAGCAGTTCCAACACCACGACAAACACGGATGCCCTGACGACGCAGACGACCGGCTCCAGTGACCATGCCGGCAAATTCGGCGCCGGAGCAACTTTTGGCGAACCGATCGGAGCGGACGTGAAGTATTGGTTTAACGAAAAAATGGCCATTGATGGAGCCATTGGTTATTCGTCTCATGACAACACGGATTTATACCTGCAGAGCGACATACTGTGGCATGCGTTTCAACTGTTTCCTGTCTCACACGGCCAGTTGCCGCTCTATTTCGGGGTTGGAGGCCTGGCGAGAATCCGGAACGATGACAATTCCAACGAATTTGGAATCCGGGTTCCAGTGGGAATCTCGTACATGTTCGAAAACGCCCCGGTAGACGTTTTCATGGAAGTTGGGCCGGCTCTCGACATCGCGCCGGTAGTACGCGGCGAAGTCACCGGCGGTATTGGCGTTCGCTATTGGTTTTGAACCATTCCCCAGGACACCAAGGAGGTGGGGTGGGAACTCGCCAGCGCCTTTTTGAGTGATCGTACCAGATCATTCAAGACAGGCGCTGGTGATGGTGCAGGAACGACACCAGAACCGGATATACGACTCAGACTGGAGAATTTGAATTTTGCATAAACATTTGCCTATTTACTCAATGCTGGAAATTCCGACTCTGAAAAACCCGGATACCAAATCGCATCGGTTGGGCGCCTTGATCTCAGCACCAGGACGTGCTGTTCTGTGTTTGTTTCTGCTAAGTGGATTGATGCTCACGACCCCTTCATCTGTTTCAGGCATACAGAGTGTCACGCTGGCTTGGAATCCCGTCTCCAACGCCAATGTCGCCAGTTACAAGGTCTACTATGGCTCGGCCAGTCGCAATTATACCAACGTTACCTCCGTAGGTAACGTGACCAACGCGACGATTTCAGGTTTGACGGACGGTGCGACCTATTACTTTGCCACCACGATCTTGAGCACTTCTGGTTTGGAAAGCGGTTATTCAAGTGAGCTATCTTATACACCTCCATCGGGCACGATTTTCAACAAAAAAGTTACAGCCAACATAACCAACCCGATCACGCTGCTAATCTGCACCAATCTGTCATCCCGAACCTGGTGGCCGGCCGGTACCTTTGCGGGATCAACAAATCTCTCCTTCACCAATATGCCCGTGGTCCTCATCCGCGGCGTTTGCAGCAATCTTACCGGGTCAGTCACATTGAACTGGCCCGCAAGCACAGATCCGTTGGTCGTTGGTTA
Organism: uncultured Verrucomicrobiae bacterium; assembly: GCA_963708525.1. Taxonomy (GTDB): domain Bacteria; phylum Verrucomicrobiota; class Verrucomicrobiia; order Limisphaerales; family UBA11358; genus UBA11358. Next base: position 29,588 of record CAVPTH010000030.1, read on the forward strand.
CAAGGTTTATTATGGCACGGCCAGCGGCGTTTATCCTTACGTACTCAATGTTGGCAAGGTGAGAACCGTAACCATTTCAAACCTGAGCCAGGGCAAGGTCTATTACTTTTTGGTCGACACCTACAATATCGCGGGCGTGATCAGTCTCTACTTGAATGAAATCAGCGCTACCGTCCCGGTAACCAGTTTTTCACTGAGCATCGGCCAATAGTGCATTTTCTATAGAGCTGCAGCCGCCGGCGCCAGGAGGCGGACCCAATTTGGCGGCCAGATACTGAATACCGCCCCGTCACCCCGGAGGCACGACATTACTTGAACCGCTCTAAAAGCCTGGCTTTGGCTATCGGCGTCAACTTGTTCCAAACCCGGAGTCTGAAATCGGGGACGAATTTTGCAGGAGGGGCGGAACGAGGTTTGAGGCGGTTCGCCGGTAGTTCCTGGGCGCCGTTCCGTAGACCAATTTGAACTGGCGGGAAAAAAAGAATGGGTCCTAGTATCCCAACGACCGGGCTATTTCCGTGATGCTCAGGTGGTCAGCCTGGAGTAATTGGCAGGCCTGATGAATGCGCACGCGGATGAGGAAACGGATGGGCGAACTGCCAGTCTTCTGTTTGAACAAAGCGGTAAAATGGGCCGGGGCCAAACCGGCGGGCCGGGCCAGTTCCGCCACCGTCACCCGTTCATTGAGGTGATTTAACATATAGGTTACACACCACCCGATTTTCGGGTCAGCATGTTCAATCCCCGGGAGTGTTTATCTTTGGCATTGTGGATTCAGTCCTCCATTTTAGCTAAACCAGTGTCAGAGGTTTTCCGCAGGGAAGACGCCAGGATTGAAAAGCGAAACCACAGCAATATTTCGTTGCTGAAAACCGCCACATTTGTTGCTTTAGGCTGATTGCTTTCGCTAGCGACAGGATACGTCAATCGGCGCTTTTGGTCATGTCATTAACAGTAATGACAAACACTCAAAAACCGCGTTTTTCAGGAGTATCACGCACCGACCCCGCATCGGTAGCACCGGGGACAAGGGTAAACTTCGCCACCGCTTGGGAACGGGAACGGACGTGCAACTTTTCGTAGATGCGCCGGATGTACGTATTGACCGTCGCGCCGCTGATTTGAAGTGATTCGGCGATTTCCTTGTAAAGATAGCCCCGGGCCAGCAATTCCAAGACCTCCCGTTCGCGCGGAGAGAGGTCCACTGCTTCAGATGTCAGGGCCGGTCTTTGAAAGGATTGGACGACCTTGCGCGCGATGTTGCTGCTCATCGGTGAACCGCCGACATGAACGTCCTGAAGCGCCGCCAACAATTCGCCCCGCGAGACACGCTTCAACAAATATCCGCTGGCGCCGGCCGCCAACGCATTGTAAATGTGGTCGGCATCTTCATAAACGGTCAACATCACAAATTGAGTGCCCGGCAACAGCGGCTTGAGTCGGCGCACACATTCGATACCGCTCATACCCGGCAAATTGATGTCCATTAAAACGACGGCCGGCTTTCCGGCCGGCAAGGCGGCCAGCGCGGCTTCGCCATTGCCATACTGGCTGGCACAGCGAAAGCCCGGGGCCCGCTGAAGCCAGTCGGCGAGAATGCTCCGCGCCGGGGCGTCGTCGTCAACAATGGAGACTACAATGTTCATTTCATCCGACTTCTGTAGTTGTTCTACCATAACAGGAATTCAAATCAGCCGCAATTTATCTTCCGGCGCATCCACACCCGGGTTGCAACCCACGAAGACACCGCCTGCTAGTCAGCTGGCGGAGGTTGGACGCGCAGGTGACCTGCCAGGCCCGGAGTTTGGCGCCGGCCAGGGCGGGCAACCGCATGGCGGCCAGAATGGCAATAATAGCAATCACCACCAACAGCTCAATCAGCGTGAAACCAGCACACCTTGAATGGTGCTTCAATCTACTCGGTTTCATAACCACCGGCGATGGCATTCGTTTAATCATTGCACCCAGCCCTCAAGGCAACGGCGGACCAACTTCGATACGATAAAATTGCACCGGCAATGAGGCTGCATTCGTATCCGCCCACGCAAACGGCATCGACGGCGAATTGGTTGTAAACAGCCGGTTCCAGTCAATCAGATTGGTTGACCCCAATACGGCATAATCCGGGCCGGACTGGCCACTGACTTGCAGGGTCAGTTGCCCGTTATTCCAGGTCACAGACTCAACCAATGGCGATGTGAGCGGGTTGACGGTCACGGAGAAACTCTGGGTTGCGCTCAGATTCGGGTTCCCGCTGTCAGTCACCTTCAACGAAATCAGATTGGAGGTATTTGCCTGACCGACCAGTGGCCGCCAGGAGAACGCTCCCGTACTGGCGCCCAAAGCGGCGTTGGTCGGGGCGCTCAAGAGGCTGAAGGTCAACGTCTGCGGTGGTTGGTTTGTGTCGGTGGCGCTGGCGGTGAACGCCACTGTTTGGCCCACATTTACGATTCGATTGGTGATGGGCGCCAGGGTGGGCGGTGTGTTGCCGGCCGGTGGGAGCGCCGCGCCACCGGTCAGCGCACGCACGCCGTCCGGGTCACTGACCGCACCCGTGGTCCAGTTGAACAATTGGCCCCCTCCGGGGGTGTCCCAATAGTAGGGATGAAGTCCGTGGCTGTTGGCGGAATCGACGACGTACTTGTCAAAATAGGTCCTCGAAGCAAGATGCAGGTTAACGTTCGCACCCGTAAGATCCGGGTATGCAGCCGTCGTGCGCTTTAAAGTCCCGAACTCGCCAAGCATCACGGGGATTCCCTGGTTTACGAATTTGGCGGTCATCTTCTGGAATTCCGCGTCCACATAGGCTTCTTCGCCCCAGGTGGGGTTGCGAGAGGGCAGGGTGGCGGAATGATAAGCCGCTCCCCAGAAGTAGAACATGTTGCCCCAGGTCTGATCGCTGGTCAGCCCGCAGAAGTTCCAAGGGGAATAGTAGTGTATTTCGACCATCAGGCGACCGGGCGTTGGGTCCGTAGGCAAGGTATTCATCAAGCTATAGGTTGTGTCGATATCGGTGTTTGGCCCCTGAACCACCAGCCAGCGATTGGTGTTGTTGCCGCCCGTGCTGCGAACCGCACTGATGAAAGTGTTGTAGTAAGTCGTCAACGTGGACATCTGTGCGGCAGTGCTGACGTTTGGTTCATTCGCACCCGCAAACAGCAAGTGGTTGTCGTAACCGGCAAAGGCGGTCGCGATCTGTGTCCAGTAGGAGTTCATTTTCGCGTTGATCGTTGGATTCACATTTGTCCCAATATTGTTTTCCAGCCAGCCACCATCCCAGTGGTCGTTGATAATGACGTACAGGTGGTCGGCGATACACCAGTCAACCACCTGTTTGACCTGCGCCATAAAGGTGGGATCAATCTGGTACGTGGACTGGTTGGCGTGACTGTCCCACGCGCACGGGAATGCGAATGGTGTTGAACCCGGCGTTGGTGACTGCGTTGATCAGCGCCTGGGTTGGCGGCGGGCCCCAGCAGCCCACGCCACAGGGCGGCTCCATCGTATTTCCAAGATTCCACCCGTAGGTCGGCGTTGGCAACTGCGCGAGCGCGCACAACGGAAGCATCAGCAGACACACGATCGCAATAACCGATGTATTTAATTTATTTAATTGACTGTTCATTATTCTACGTTCAATTCCGACACCCGCTTTTCCCTCCAACTACAAAAGTTGAGAAACGGCAGTTTCGCATGGATAACATCGTATATAATACCCCAATTTACGTTTGAATGAATGTCATCAATAATCACGACACGGGTAATACTGCCGTTCGTAATTGCCAGCTGCTAGCCCGCAAAAATTTTGAGCGGCACCGTGAAAGATCACCTGGGTCCCCTGCCCCGGTACCGATTGGATATGGCAGTGTCCACGAATTTCCGCCAATCGGCGGGCCATGTTTTCCAGGCCGTTACCCGACAACAGGCGATCAGAACCTTCCGAAACGGTTCTTTCCCCATCCCCGGCTTTAAAACCGCGGCCGTTGTCCTCAACGACCAGTTCAAACGAAGTGACCCCGGCGGCCAGCCGGATGGATGTTTCCGATGCGGAGGAATGTTTGACGACGTTATGCATGGCTTCTTTGAAGGCGAGAAACAAATTGTGACGCACATCCGCCGTCAACCGCCAGGTCGGAAATTCCACAGGCATATCCAGCCGACAGCGAATGTCCGCCGCCGCCAGCAAATCCTGGGCGAATTTTTCCAGATAACTCGCCAGGCCTTCCAAGGTGTCGTGCCGGGGGTTCACCGCCCAGACGATTTCATCCATGGCCCGCGTCAGTTCGCGGGCGGTGTCATAAATCTGGTTCAGGTCGGCAGCGGCCCGTTCCGGATTTTCCAGTTCGGACCGGGCCGATTCGCTCAACATGGTGATGCGCGTCAAATGAGCGCCCAGGTCGTCGTGAATATCATGGGCGATGCGCGCCCGTTCGTGTTCAATGGCCCGTTGCCATTCGAGGCGTTCGAGCTTCTGCCGCATCCGGCGGCGCGTCTCAAACCACACCAGACTGCCACTGGCGGCAATGATCATTGTCCAGGCCAGAATCCGAAACCATAACGTCTGCCAGAAATACGGCAGCACTTTGAAGGCGATGCTGGCCCCGGTCTCGTTCCAGACGCCGTCGTTGTTGCAGGCAATAACCTGAAAAGAGTAATTGCCCGGCGGTATGTAATTGTAATTGACCATGCGTTCAGCGCCCACATCGACCCAGTCGGTTTCAAACCCGTTCAGACGGCATTTGAATTGCACTTTCTCGGGGTCAACAAAACTCAAACCCGTGTACTGAAACTCAAACCGGTGCCGCCCGGGGGAAACCTTGACCGGCCCGCCATCGACACCATTGGTGACCAGTTGATCATCCACCTGCATGGCTTCGATCTGGACCGGCGGCGGCCAGGGATTGGACTTCACGTCCAGCGGGTTCACTGCCACCAGCCCTTTGCTGGTGGGAAACCATAGACGGCCATCCGGTGTTTTACATCCCGCCGGTTGTAACCCTTCTGAACATTCGATGGTCGGCATCCCGTCATGGATACCGTAAGTCAGGCAATGTATCTCGTTGGTCTTCCCGTCCGCACACCGGTTTAATTCATCCTCGCTCACTCGTATGATCCCGTCGTGCGAACTCATCCAAACGAAACCATGATCATCTTCTTCAATGTCACCAATGACGCTGTTGGGCAACCCTTGTTTGCGGTTGATCACGGCAAAACGGCCGTCTTTGATCCGAACCAATCCGCCGCCAAAGGTCCCGATCCACAACGCACCCGCCTTGTCGAAATGAAGGCATTCAATGAAATCACTGGAAAGTCCGTCCCGGATTCGGAACCGCCAGACGCGATGATCTTTTAAACAAGCCAGACCGCCTCCCGCCATGCCGAACCAGACGGTACCCCGCTTGTCTTCCGCAATCGTACGCACATCGCGCAACGCTTGCCCGTTGCTTTCCTTGAACCAGGTTTGCTGTTCCGCCTGATAACGCAGCAATCCCACAGCGGTACCAATCCAAAGGCCGCCATCGCGGGCAGTCAAGAGAGCGGGCATCGGCATGTTAACATTAGTCATGCCCGGCGCGTATTCGAAACGATCCCCGTTCTGCACAAACAGACCTCCGCCCCAGGTCCCTGCCCATAACCGTCCCTGCGGGTCCTCGGCCAGCGACCAGACGTAGTAATTGCGAATGCCTTCCGCCGAACCAAAATTGGTCCAGGCATCATTTTGATAACCATACAAACCGGCGCCTTCGGTCCCGACCCATAACGCGCCATCCTGACCGGGACAAACCGACAATACCGCCCGGCCATGCCATTGGTCCGGCGGCGAGACCGTTTCAACGTTGCTCGGACGCAGCATGACCAAGCCTCCTCCGCCCGTACCCGCCCAAAGATTTCCTTCCCGATCTTCGCAGAGGGATATCACCCAGTCAGAAGGAAAGCCGCTGGTATGGTCAAAGTGCAACGGTTTTTGGTTTTGACCCGGGAAGACCAGGTAAAGACCACTCTCGGCCGTACCCGCCGCCAATACCCCGCTTCGGGTTTCCACCAGCCGGGTGACAGGAATACCTCCCCAGGGCGCGTCTCCAAGGTCTTCAGCCCATTTACCCTCACGCCACTTCCGTATGCGCCCGTCACTGGCAATCCAAAGTCCGCCGTCGCGGCTGGCGCCAATCCCCTGCACATAAGGGTAAGCAGCATTGGTGTCCTCTTCGAATTTCAGTGACTGTATCCGGGCCCGCTCCAGCACGGAAACCCGGCCTTCACGCGCAATCCAAATCTTTCCCGCTACGGATCGGGTCATATCCACCAGCTTGGCCACCGTACCGGCTTCGGGAACCACGACCCGTCCGTCCCGTGCTCGTGCCAACTGGCCCGATTCGTTCAATAACCAAACGTCACCCGATTCATCCGACGCGATATCGTAAATCTTGCCGCCGTTCCAGGCCGGATGAAATTCCACCGCTTTGAACTGTCCGTTCTGGTATTGGCAGACCTGACCGCCCTCAAATCCAATCCAAAGCACGCCGTCCGCCGCTTCAAACAGACTGGTAACCCGACTGCTGTGCAGGGCCGGCGTATTGTTTTCATCAAAAACCTCGAAGCGCACTCCGTCAAACCGCGCAAGGCCGCTGTAGGTGCCCACCCACAAATATCCATCACGACTCTGAACCACGGCCGTGACCTTGTTTTGCGGCAGACCCTGTTCTGCCTGCCAGGCGCGGACGAAATAGTTGGGCGCCGCAGAAACGGGTGCGGAAAAATTTATGCCGGCCAATAACCAAACGACCGCCAGAATGACAAAAGCAGGGGTACAGACGAAGGCATTCCGGGACGGCATGAGCAAATGTTGTCTGCCGCGCCGGATGACGTGCAAGGACAATTTATCCGTGTAAAAGCGCAACAACGGGTTTGAAACGGCCATCCAAGGCGAGATTACCTCAAAATCTAAGGGTTTTCGACTCGTTGATTTTGATGACAAGACAGGCCCGGTCGAAAGAAGCAGTATTAATGAAAAATCAGCAAAATTTTGAAATTGTGACGCACAAGTATCCACTGGGTTTGCCCTGTAAGGCGGTGTCGCGTGGCCATCGTTCAGGTCCGTTCCGCGCCGCGTTGACAGACCCGACATCACAATTTTGAAATCGAAGTCCCTCATTCATGAAAAATAAACAAAACATCCTCCTGTTGCTTGCCTGCCTTGGTGCCGGTTTTGGAATCAGTCAACCTCTCGAATCCACTGCGGCCAACCCGCCACGTTTGCTCAACGATCCGGTCGATGTCAGCGGCGATTTCCATAACTTCGCCAATCTTTACTATCTGGCTGACAAACTGGCTGGTTTTGATCCGGCCACGGGCAAAGGACAAATTACTTACCAACGCGCCCAGTATTTTACCCGGCAGGCTTTTGACAACATGCTGGCCGTTGTCAAACCGGTGACGCCGAACGAATTTCCCGAAAACGAATACGGCGCCAACCCCACCCTGCCCTTTGCCATCGAATTCGTTTCGCCGCGGACATTGCGGATTCGCATTCTAACCGGGCCGGAGGTCGCCCCGCCGCAACCGGAATTGATGCTGGCCGGACCCGTGCCCCAGGACCATTCCTGGCAATACGAAAAAATCGAGGGCGGCTATCGTTACGCCAGTCAGTTCGGGTCCGTTATCATCCGGGAGAATCCCTGGCGCATCGAACTGCGCGACGCGCAGGGCCGACTGCTTACGGAAACCGACCATGCGTCGGACAACAACACCACCTTCACGCCCATCATGCCGTTTTCCTTTGTACGACGGGCGGCGGATTATTCGCGGAGCATGGACGCGGCGTTTACGCTCTCGCCCGGTGAAAAGATCTTCGGCTGCGGCGAATCGTTCACGGGCTTGAACAAACGCGGCCAAAAAGTCGTCCTGTGGGCAGATGACGCCAACGGCATTCAGAATCAGGGCATGTACAAGCCCATCCCGTTTTTCATGAGCAGCCGCGGCTACGGCATGTTCCTGCACACCAGCACGCCAATCACCTGTGATTTCGGACACGATTTCAGCGGCGTGAATTCGTTGATGATCGGCGATGATGAACTCGACCTGTTTGTCTTTCTGGGGTCACCGAAGGAAATCCTGGATGAATACACCCGGCTGACCGGCAAATCGCCCATGCCGCCGCTCTGGTCGTTCGGCCTGTGGATGAGCCGTTGCACCTATAACGCCGAGACCCAGGTCCGTGATATCGCCGCGAAACTGCGTGAGAACAAAATTCCCTGCGACGTGCTGCATCTCGACACCGGCTGGTTCGAAACCGACTGGCGCTGCGATTATCAGTTTTCCACCTCGCGCTTCACGCGATCCGCAGAAAATGATTGATGACCTGAAACACGAAGGATTTCATATCTCGCTCTGGCAACTGCCGTATTTTGTGCCCAACAACAAATTATTTCCCGAACTGGTGGAAAAGGATCTGGTCGTTCGCGATGCCAAGGGCAACCTGCCCTACGAAGACGCCGTGCTGGATTTCTCCAATCCCCAAACGGTCGAGTGGTACCAGGGCAAGCTGGGCAATCTCCTGAAGATGGGCGTCGGCGCCATCAAGGTGGATTTCGGCGAAGCCGCGCCCGAGGACGGCCTTTATGCCGATCGGCCGGACCGGGTTTTACGAGCACAACCTCTATCCGTTGCGTTACAACAAGGCGGTGGCGGACATCACCTTCAAAACGACCGGCGAGCACATCATCTGGGCGCGCAGCGCCTGGGCGGGCAGCCAGCGCTATCCGGTCCATTGGGGTGGCGACGCCGAAAGCACCGATGACGGCATGGCGGCTGAACTGCGCGGTGGACTGTCGTTCGGTCTTTCCGGGTTTTCTTTCTGGAGCCATGACGTCGGCGGGTTTACGGCGAACTCCGTGGAAAACATGGACAAGAACCTGTTCGCCCGCTGGCTGGCGTTTGGCATGTTGAGTTCGCACAGCCGTTGTCACGGCATCGCCCCCAAGGAACCGTGGAACTACGGCCCGGCGTTCATGAACGAGTTCCGGCAGATCGATGACTCTGAAATATCGAGCTAATGCCTTACGTTTACGCGCAGGCGAAAGATTGCTCGGAACACGGCCTGCCCATGGTGCGGGCGTTGTTCATCGAATATCCGGATGACCCCGGCGCCTGGCTGGTGGACGATGAATATCTATTCGGCTCCAGCATCCTGGTCGCGCCGCTCATGCATGAGAACGCGACCGGACGCGACGTTTATCTGCCGCCGGGAACGTGGATTGATTACCAGGGCGGCAAATCCTACGACGGCGGCTGGCATCACATCGAGGCCGGGCAACTTCCCGTAGTCATGCTCGTGCGGAATGGCACGGTCATCCCGCAAATTGCCCTGGCCGCAATCCACCCTGCAAATGGATTGGTCGAAACTTCAACTCATGGTGTTTGCCAAAGATCTGCAAACAGCCAAAGGTCTGGTCTGTCTGCCCTCAGATAATGAATTGCATGAACTGTCCCTCACCAGAAAAGGCAATACTTTTAAACTCAATAACGACCCCGCGGCAGGAAAAGTGACCTGGAAAATTACTGGGGCTGAACGCGCTCAATAATTTAATGGAAGAATTTCGAATGCGTATTGGAAATCAATTGATGGTTGGGGCAACCGCCACCTTGTTGTTGTGCTGTCTGACGACAGTTGAAGCGCAACCGCCGCTGGCAGAAACTTATTCCTGGCAGAACGTCGTCATCGGTGGCGGCGGGTTCGTTACCGGCATCGTGTTTCATCCCCGCCAAAAAGGTCTGATCTACGCCCGCACCGACGTCGGCGGCGCCTATCGTTGGGATGACTCCACGCAACGGTGGGTTCCCATTACCGACTGGATCGGAGTGGCCGACGTGAATCTCACCGGCATTGAAAGCATCGCCGTGGATTCTTCGGATACGAACCGGGTTTATCTGGCGGCAGGCACTTATACCCGTAAAGCTGCGGCCATCCTGCGCTCGGATGACCAGGGCCGCACGTTTCAGCGTACCGATGTGCCCTTCAAAATGGGCGCGAATGAGACCGGCCGTTTTAACGGCGAACGTCTGGCGGTGGATCCGAACCAGGGTGAAATCCTCTTCTTCGGCTCGCGGGAAGATGGTTTGTGGAAGAGCATTGACCACGGAGCCACCTGGGGAAAAATCGAAGGTTTTCCAAACATCACTCCGGATTTGGATCCGGCTAAGGGACCGCAGCAACGTCACGGCTCTCGTCCAGACCCGGTTGGGATTGTTGCCATGCAGTTTGACCCGGCGAGCAGCATCCCGGATCATCGCACACCGGTAATCTATGCGGCGGTTTCCACCACCAAAACCAACCTCTACCGCAGTACCGATGGAGGAACCACCTGGTACGCCGTCGCCAACCAACCGGTGGGTTTGCGCCCGAATCACCTCGCCCGTTCGTCGGATGGATTGCTTTACCTCAGTTACGGCAAGGAACCGGGTCCCAACTTCATGACCGATGGCGCCGTCTGGAAGTTCAACCCGAACGACGGCAGTTGGAGCGACATCACCCCGGTCAAACCGAATCCCGCCGACCAGACTTTCGGCTATGGCGCCGTTGCCGTGGACCCTGAGCATCCGTCCACCATCATGGTCACGACCTTCTGCCACTGGCAACCACACGACAGCATTTTCCGGAGCACCGATGGTGGCCGGACCTGGGCGCAACTCTGGAAAGATGACACCGAATGGGACCATTCCAGCGCGCCTTACACCAAATCCCGTAATCCCCATTGGATCGGCGACCTGAAAATCAATCCCTTTAACCCGAACCAGGTATTGTTTACCACCGGCTACGGTATCTGGAGTTGTATTAACGCCACCGCCGCCGATTCGGGCCGATCAACCCGCTGGGTTTTCCTGGACCAGGGACTTGAGGAAACGGTGCCGCTGGCGCTCATCAGCCCGCCAGCCGGCGCGCCTCTCCTCAGCGGCGTCGGTGACATCGACGGTTTCCAGCACGACAGTCTTTCCAATTCGCCGGCTGAAATGTTTCCTGGTCCGCACTTCGGCAACACCGAGGACCTGTCCTATGCCGGGAAAAACCCACGTGTGATGGCCCGCACCGGCACCGCCAGCCGACAGCGCACCGATGTTTGCGCTGCGTACTCGCTGGACCAGGGCAAAACCTGGACGGCCTTTGCCAATAATCCTGCCGAGGATCCGAGTGCCGGCAGCATTGCCGTATCCGCCGACGGCGCAACCTTCGTGTGGACGCCACGACAGAATTCAACGTTCTTTACGACGAATTACGGCACCAATTGGGCCGCTTGCCAGGGACTCACCACCGGCTTTCAAGTGGTTGCTGACACCGTGAATCCAACCCGGTTTTACGCGTACGACTCGCGCACCGGCAGACTTCTGGCCAGCACCAATGGCGCTGCCGACTTCCCGGTTTCCGCCGCAACCCTCCCGGCTGTGGAAGGCTTTGGCGCAGGGTTTGGGGGTGCTGGCGGACCGGGTGCGACACTCGACCCCACACCAGGCTTTGAAGGTGATCTATGGATAGCATTTCGCGACATCGGTCTTTACCATTCCACCAACAAAGGCGTCAGCTTTGCCAAGATGGAAGGCGTTCAAGCTGCCGATTCATTGGGTTTCGGCAAAGCGGCTCCGGGAAAGAATTATCCCACCCTCTTCCTCAGCGGCAAGGTCGGCCAGGTTCAGGGTCTCTTCCGTTCCGACGACGCCGGCCTAACCTGGGTGCGCATCAACGACGACCAGCATCAATTCGGCTGGCTCAATCATGTCACCGGCGACCCCCGCGTGTATGGACGGGTTTACTTTGGAACCGCCGGCCGCGGCATCATTTATGGAGCTCCTGCTCCCGACGCGAAATGAGGAATTTCTTCAAACCAGCCATCGCGGCCAGGGCGAACTGGAGGGCATTGCTTCGTCAATGCCTCATTATTCGGACCCAATACCGCAATACTCACTTTTTATAGCAATTCAATTAATCTCGTAGCCGCGAACGTCAGTTCGCGCCATATCATTCTTCGTTATTTGATTAGCGCCGACTGACGTCGGCGGCTACACATTTTTTGAAAACGCTTTAAGCCCCTCTTGACAAGAGGAGAGCCCAAAATATCCTCTCATCATGAAAACAGAAATAGACCGCAATTCGCGGTCGAAAATCTGTTAAGGCGATTAAAGTAGTGTCGTAGCCGCCGAGGTGACGAGGCGGATTCATTATTTGGCCGGTAAATCAGGTCCGCCTCCTGACGCTGGCGGCTACAGCGTTATAGAAACGCATTAGACCGCATTCGCGTCCGTATTTTATGTCGCAAGTCAAGGTATTCGGATTGAGAGAGCAGCTTGACCCTGTCAAGCAGCGGCTTTCGGATGTCATTCACTCATGCGTCGTGGAGGCGCTCCAGTATCCAGCCGACAAGCGGGCGCACCGGTTCTTTCCGCTGGACCGCTCTGACTTCTTCTACCCCGCAGGACGCACCGACCGATATACGATTATTGAGTTCAGCATGTTCGAGGGACGCAGTGTGGATGCCAAAAAACAACTCATCCGGTTGTTGTTTGAGCGTGTGCAGAAAGAGTGCGGCATCGCCCCACAGGATTTGGAGATCACGATTTTTGAGACTCCAAAGCACAACTGGGGATTTCGAGGTTTACCCGGAGACGAGCACAAGTTGAACTACAAGGTGGAAGTGTGACCCTGTGACCTGGACTGCACCATGAACCAACAATCTGACGTCATCCAGTTTCTCAAAGATTATTACGCCGCCTTCAGCAGTCTGAATCTCCAGGCGTTCCTGCCGTACTTTCACGAGCCGTCGATGCTGATCGGACCGCACGGCATCGTCGCCGCCCCCACCCATGCGGACGTGGCGGCTGCCTTCGCGCCTGCCATCGAGAGTTTGCAAACCCAAGGGTTTGGCCGAAGTGAATTGAGCGTGCGACTGAGCAAGCTGCTGAGCGCGACCGCGGCATTGGTTACAGGCGTTGCGATACGCTACAAGGCAGATGGACAGGAATTGGAGCGGGTAGGCGTCACGTACGTCCTGCACAAGACTGACGCCGGCTGGAAGATCGCCGTCCTGGTCTTGCATGATGCCGACGAGAACGGAACCGCTGCCTGACAATCGCTGCAGGCATTTCCGTGCACACCCTTCGGCAGAATAATACTGTTAGGCGCATCAGCCCAGCATGGTGCGGTGACTGGTGCGTCAGAACAACGACATGAACGACAACACTTCGATTCTTATAAAACAACGCCGAGCGGATTTCACAACACGCCACATCAAATATTTCAGCAACGAACCCGGCGTTGAGCAACAACTGGTTCAAGAATTTTTCAGAAGGTGTACCGGGTTTTTCGTAGATGTCGGTGCTAACGATCCAGTAATCAACTCTCAATCGTACCACCTCGAATCATTGGGTTGGACGGGTCTTTTGATAGAGCCGGATCCGGACTGCTGTAATTTACTTCGTAAAAGCCGCAAAAGCGTGGTCGTCGAGATGGCGTGCTCCAGTCCTGAAAACGCTGGGAAGCAATTGCAGTTGAATCGCGCGGGCGGTCACTCAACGTTGGAAAACCAACCCATTGCACTGGGAGCCGTGGTCCACTCTACCGTATCAGTCCAATGCGACACGTTAGACACTATTTTACAGGCGCAAACTGCGCCGGTTGGTTTTGATTTCTTATCAATGGATATTGAAGGTCACGAGCTGGAAGCCTTATCCGGGTTCAATTTTTCGTACTGGAAACCACGTCTGGTGTTGCTTGAGGACCATGTAACAAATCTTAAAAAACATGCCTTGTTGCAGGACAACGGTTATCAGTTGATTCTTCGGACCGGGCTTAACAGTTGGTATGTTCCGGCTGAAATAACTTACACATTTTCATTCGCTGCCCGGTTTGAATATGTCCGGAAATATTATTTGGGCCTGCCCTTGCGAAAACTTCGCTACTCACGAAATCGAAAATCGAAGCCGGCGTTGTAAGGCGGGAATTGGGTCTTGGGCTGATAAAGAATTTGATAATGGATCGGATAATTGGCTATCTCCGCAGACCGGGACAAGTAGCGCGCCCAACCAAACTACGGCTCGACGGAATCTCACCCCACCAACGGTTTTAGCATTCAGCGCCTCCTCTGCGATTCCACTTGAACCGGGGCATCAAAGTGGCCAGTCCCGCATTTTGCAATCGCCGAATTCACCCTCGGACAACTTCCTGCTCCGATTCCACGGGACAGGGTTCGGCGCCCCAGATTTCCTTCGCGTAATCGGCAATGGTGCGGTCGCTGGAAAATCTCCCGGACGCCGCGATGTTCAGGATTGCCTTGCGTGACCAGCCTTCCGGATCGGCGTAAAGTTTGCCCACCCGCTCCTGCGCTTCGCCGTAACTCTTCAGGTCGGCCAGGTGCATGTAGTAATCGCCGTTCTTTAACAGCGTATCGAGAAGTGGCGTGAACACGCCCGGCTCGTTGCGGCTGAAATGATTGCCGGCAATGAGATCGAGCGCCGCCCGCGTCTCCGGCTCGTGATCATAATGCCAGCCGCGGATTATACCAGCCGCGGCTGCGGGCGACTTCTTCCGCGCTCAACCCGAACAGGAAGAAATTTTCCTCTCCCGCCGCCTCTGCCATTTCAATGGTGGCGCCGTCGCGCGTGCCGATGGTGAGCGCGCCGTTCATCATGAACTTCATGTTGCTGGTGCCGCTGGCCTCGTAACCGGCTGTAGAGATTTGTTCCGACACATCGCTCGCGGGAACGAGCCGCTCGGCCACGGAAACGCAGTAGTCCGGCACGAACACCACCTTCAATCGCCCCCGCATCGCCGGGTCGCCGTCAATCGTTCCTCCCAGGTTGTTGATAAACTTGATGACGAGCTTGGCCAGGTAATACGCCGGCGCGGCTTTGCCCCCGAAGAAAAACGTGCGCGGCGGCATCGACCAGCTTTGAGTTCTCGCGCAGGCGATTATAAAGCACGACGATGTGGAGTGCGTTCAGCAGCTGGCGTTTGTATTCGTGAATGCGCTTGATTTGCGTGTCAAAAATCATGTCCGGATCCACAACCTGCCCCGTCGCCGACTTAAGCCAGGTGGCGAAACGCGCCTTGGCTTCACGTTTGGCGGCACGAACGGCCGCCCGGAAATTCTCGTCCTCCGCCAGCGGCTTGAGTTTCGTGAGTTCGGTTCAGATCCGTAATCCAGCCGTCGCCAATGGCGTCCTTGATGACTTTGGCGAGCGGCGGATTGGCGAGCAGCAGGAACCGTCGCTGGGTCACGCCGTTGGTTTTGTTGTTAAACCGCTCGGGAAACATTTCGGCGAAGTCCGGCACGACGGTTTGCTTCAGCAGTTCCGAGTGGATCGCCGCCACACCGTTGGTGCTATGCGAGCCGACGATGGCCAGGTGCGCCATGCGGACCTTTTTGGGCGCGCCCTCCTCGATGATGCTCATTCGCGCCACCCGGGCTTCATCGCCGGGATACTTCGCCCGCACCTCCTCCAGGAAACGGCGGTTGATCTCGTAGATGATTTCCAGCCGCCGCGGCAGGATGGCCTCGAACCAGGGCAACGGCCATTTCTCCAGCGCTTCGGGTAGCAACGTGTGATTCGTGTAAGCGAGTGTGCGCCGGGAAAGATTCCACGCCTCGTCCCAGCCCAGCTTCGCCTCGTCCAGCAGGATGCGCATCAGCTCGGCCACGGCCAGCGTGGGGTGTGTGTCGTTGAGTTGGAACGCCACCTTGTCGGGTAGCGCAGACCAGTCGTTGCCGGCGGCCCGGAAGCGGCGGATGGCATCGGCCAGGGTGCAGGCCACGAGGAAGTATTGCTGGAGCAAACGCAATCCCCGGCCCTGCGAGGTTGAATCATCCGGATAAAGCACGCGCGTCAGTGTTTCGGCGCTGAGCGTTTCGGCCAGCGCCCCGACGAAATCACCGCTGCTGAACCGCTGGAAGTCGAAGTAGTGCGGCGTCGCGGCGGCCCAGAGGCGCAACGTGTTAATGGTCTTGCCGCCATAGCCGATCACGGGACGGTCGTAGGGAATCCCGATGAGCGTCGAAGGCTGGCCGGGAAGGACATGCAACGCGCCGTCCCGCATCCGGCAGGAGGAGCCCAAACGGACTTCGACCGTTTCCTCGGGCCGGGCGACTTCCCAGGGATCGGGCCGCGCGAGCCAGTGGTCGGGTTGTTCATTCTGCCAGCCGTCGCGCAGAGTTTGTTTGAAGATGCCGTATTCGTAGCGCAGACCGCAGCCCATGCCGGGAATGCCCAGCGTCGCCATCGAATCGAGAAAACACGCCGCGAGCCGGCCAAGGCCGCCATTGCCGAGACCCGCATCCGGTTCCTGCTCGACGATTTGTAGCGGATCAATCTGGTGTCTCCGGCAGAAATGGCCCAACACCGGGTCGAGCATCAGGTTGGTAATATTGTTGGCCAGCGCGCGGCCCATGAGAAATTCAAGCGAGAGATAATAGACGCGTTTCGCATTCCGTTCCTGGTAGGTCTGCTCGGTTTTGAGCCAGCGTTGCGAAAGGACGTCACGAACCGAATGCGCGATGGCCTCGAATTTGTCGCGGAGCGAGGCGGACTTGACGGGCATGACCTGATCGAAGGTCAGGTGGCGCTCGTAAAGCGCATTGTCTTCGCCGGTGAATTTCACGGGGCCGCAGTTGTAGCGCCGTAGCAGCTCAATCCCCTCCGCCGCGGCGCTCCCAAGATGGTTCATCGATTCGTTCATATTACATTCAGGACATCGTGACATTACCTCCGTAGCGCAGGCTTTCCAGCCTGCGGGTTGGGGCGACTTTCCAGTCGCCCAACCGCGGGACAAGAATGGCCCGCGAACCTGCAGACAGGAATGTCTGCACCACCCATCGCTTGATTTCCGGTGGCAGTGCGATGCTATGGCCTATCACACGTTGTCTCCTTCGGTGGAACTGCGTTTGGCGGAAACGGCCGCACTTTTCTCGCCCCATCTCCAGCCGAGCACGAACGGATGGTCCTCGCCGCGTTCGGCGATGTAGTGTTTGTGCTCGAGGAGCGCGTCGCGGATGGCCTGTTTGGCGTAGGCGGCGCGCGAGCCGAGTTGCGGCAGGCGGTCAATCACGTCCTGCACCAGATGGAAGCGGTCCATCTCGTTCAACACGACCATGTCGAACGGCGTCGTGGTCGTGCCTTCTTCCTTGTAGCCGCGCACGTGAAGGTTTTTGTGGTTGGTGCGGCGGTAGGTGAGGCGATGGATGAGCCACGGATAACCGTGAAACGCGAACACGATGGGTTTGTCCTTCGTGAACAGCGTGTCGAAGTCGTGGTCGCTCAAGCCGTGCGGATGTTCGCTGCGACGGCTGGAGCTTCATCAGGTTCACGACGTTGATGACGCGCACCTTCAACTCCGGCACGTGCTGGCGCAGGAGGTCCACCGCCGCGAGCGTTTCGAGCGTGGGCACATCGCCGCAACAGGCCATCACCACGTCCGGCTCGCCGCCCTTGTCGTTGCTGGCCCATTCCCAGATGCCGACGCCGGCGGTGCAATGTTTGATCGCCTCGTCCATCGTCAGCCACACCGGCGCGGGTTGTTTGCCGGCGACGACGACGTTGATGTAATTGCGGCTGCGCAGGCAATGGTCGGTGACGGAGAGCAGGCAGTTGGCATCGGGCGGCAGATAGACGCGCACGACCTCGGCCTTCTTGTTCACGACGTGATCAATGAAGCCGGGGTCCTGATGCGAGAAGCCGTTGTGGTCCTGCCGCCAGACGTGCGAACTGAAGCAGGTAATTGAGCGAGGCGATGGGCCGCCGCCACGGAATGTGATTGCAGACCTTCAACCATTTCGCGTGCTGGTTGAACATCGAATCAATGATGTGAATGAACGCCTCGTAGCAGGAGAAGAACCCGTGCCGGCCGGTGAGCAGATAACCTTCGAGCCAGCCCTGGCATTGGTGTTCGCTCAACATTTCCATCACGCGGCCGTCGGGCGCGAGGTGGTCGTCGTAATCAAACCGCTCCGCCATCCAGGCGCGGTTCGTCACTTCGAGCGCGTCCTGCCAGCGGTTGGAATTGTTTTCGTCGGGGCTGAACAGGCGGAAGTTTTTGCTCTCCATGTTCAGCTTCATCACGTCGCGCAGGAATTTGCCCATCACGCGCGTGGCCTCGGCGTCGGTGGCGCCGGGCTTCTTGATTTCGACGGCGTATTTGCGGAAGTCGGGCATCCGCAGGTCGCGCAGCAGCAGGCCGCCGTTGGCGTGCGGATTGGCGCTCATGCGGCGCTCGCCCTTGGGCGCGAGTTCGGCGAGTTCGGGTTTGAAGCGGCCGTTCGGCGTCGAAGAGTTCCTCCGGCCGGTAGCTCTTCATCCATTGCTCGAGGATTTTGATGTGCCCGGGTTTCTCGTGCATCTCGCCCATCGGCACCTGGTGCGAGCGCCACGAATCCTCGGCGCGCTTGCCGTCAATTTCCTTGGGACACGTCCAGCCCTTGGGCGAGCGCAGGATGATCATCGGCCAGCGCGGGCGCTCGACGCTGCCGTTCCGGCGCGCGGCGGTTTGGATGCGCTGGATCTCGTCGATGGCCTGGTCCAGCGCCGCCGCCATGAGCTGGTGCATCTTCGCCGGCTCGTGGCCTTCGACGAAAATCGGCGTGTAGCCGTAACCGCGGAAAAGTTGATCCAGTTCCTCGTGGCTGATGCGCGCGAGCACGCAGGGATTGGCAATCTTGTAGCCGTTGAGATGCAGAATCGGCAGCACCGCGCCGTCGCGTGGCCGGATTCAGGAATTTGTTCGAGTGCCAGCTCGTGGCCAGCGGGCCGGTCTCCGCTTCGCCGTCGCCGACGACGGCGGCCACGATGAGATCGGGATTGTCATAACGCCGCGCCGTAACGCGTGACTCAAGCGCGTAGCCCAGTTCGCCGCCTTCGTGAATGGAGCCGGGCGTTTCCGGGCGCGACGTGGCTGGGAATGCCGCCGGGGAAGGAGAATTGTTTGAACAGCTTTTTCATCCCCTCCTCGTCCTGCGAGATGTTCGGGTAAACCTCGCTGTAGGTGCCTTCGAGCCAGGTGTTGGCCACGATGCCCGGCCCGCCGTGACCGGGGCCGATGATGTAAATCATGTTCAGGTCGCGTTCCTTGATGACGCGATTGAGATGCACGTAGATGAAGTTCAGGCCCGGCGTCGTGCCCCAATGGCCGACCAGGCGCGGCTTCACGTGCTCCTTCTTGAGCGGCTTTTTGAGGAGCGGATTGTCGTAGAGATAGGTCTGGCCGACGGAGAGATAATTGGCCGCGCGCCACCAGGCATCCATTCTGGCCAGCAAACCAGCCGGGAGCGGACCTTTGGCGGACACCGATGCGCGCGGAGTGGCCTTGAATTTGGCCAGGGTGGAACTACCGATGCGCTTTTTGGATTTGAGTGAGTGCCGTTTCATGATGTGTTCCTTTCACTTTTTAATTTTTTGATAAATGATTCATTGGCTCATCACCGCCGCCCGCCGCCGCGGAAACCACGGGCTGGCGCAGGACGCGGTGCCGGACGCGGGGCGTTGTACTGTGGACGGTTGTTTTGCGCGCGCGCCTGACCCAGATTGCGGGCCTGATACTGGCGATCCAACGCCGCCACATCTTGTGCCCGGGCCTGGGGATTGACATTAGGTGTCCGGTTGCCACCGGCTTGAACTCCATCCCCCGCGTTGCGAGCGGCATTTATCCGATAAACGTCCGCGGCGCCTGCCGCTTGCCCGCGCGCTGCCTGAACCTGACCACGTTCGGCCGTTCCCTGGGCTGGCGCGTAATAGTCCCATTTTCCTGCGCCCTGGCTGCGATACCAGCCATCACCCCTGCGTTGGTAAATGTTTCCATCCGGCAACGCATAAAGATCACGTCCGCCCCCGGGACTTTGTTGAACGGCGGTCAGCAGTTGAGCACCGCGCGGCACTTCCCCGGTGCGGGTGCCGGCTTGTGGACGGGTATAAGGATTCAGCGCGATGGTCTCCGCCGGCGGCATCATCGGGACCGGCCGCGTCGCGCCGCTGAACCGTCCGTACAATGCCGGATAACCGGCGTAACCCCGCCATTGCGCTGCACGGTCGGCCGCGCCGGCCACCCGGTCATGCGGCGTGACAATGCCGGTTTGCCAGCGATCGTAAATATTGTCTATTAGCGCGGCGCGAATGCCGTTCCCCGCACCCCACCACGGACGCCACGTCCACCATCCGTACCAGGGGACGTAGGCGTAGCCGTAACCCCAACTCCAGCCCCAGCCATAATACGTCGTGGTGCTGTACCAGGACGGGTAATCATAACCGGTGCCATAGACCGAAGTGTCATCCTCCTCGTAGGCACCGGTGTAACCCGGCGTGTACCCCACTTCCACTTCGTTTGTGTCCGAGTCATACACGCGGGCGAACGTGGCGTAATAAACCGGTGAACTGGGCGGGATGGTGTATATCTCCTCCGGCACTTCGGTCGCCACCGTCCACGGCCCGTCCGGCGCCGTGGCCATGAACCAGACGGCGTTGTCCAGGGCGTAATAACTGTCTCCCGACTGGATGACGGGCAATTGCGCGTTGATGGCGTAGCTCATGCCGGTGCCTTCGATTACTTTAAATTGCGGCTCACCATCAAAGGTTACTTGCGTCGTGGCCTGGCGGCTCACGGTCGCCGTCGTCGGCACCGAACCGGCAACCAGGGCGAGCTCCGCCTGCGATGTGCCGGGCACGGACGCCAGCACAATTCCTTGCGGGGTGCTGGGTGGAATTTTTGCGAAATCGTCCGGTAAATCATGCGGCGGCACGTACGTCCAAGGCCCCTGGAGTGAAGCCGCCTTGAACCACCGGCCCGAGAGCAGCAGATAGGCTTCACGCTCGCGGGTATGGAAAAAAAGCTGACTGCCCGAATTGACCGCGGCCTGGAGCGACGTACCGCGGACCGTTTGAAAATTGGGCAGGCCATCGGTCAGAAGCAATTCCGCGGGGCGCGTGCTCACGATAATCCGCGGCGCAGGTCCGACGGTATTGGTCAGGGAAGCAGCGGGCTTTGCCGGCAATAACGCCGCGACGGGTGCAGGCGGAACCTGGGCCAGCGACCAGGGCCCCTGAATTGAATCTGCCGCGAACCATTGATCTTCCCCCGATAAATAAAATTTGTCGGTTGCCGTGTCGCGCACCAGCAACGCCGGGGTGTTAATAACACGTTCGAGGGTCGAGTCGCTGATCGGACGCGAAACCGGGTCGCCATCTATAAGAATGAGCACCGCTCGGTTCGTGGACCAGATGATTTCCGGCGGCGTATGGTTTAATGGCTGGGATTGTTGCCGTGCGGCGGCCTGTTCAAAGCCAAGGGCGGTAATCAGATAATCGAACGACACCGTGCGCGCACCCGCGGGGACGACTTCGCGGACAATGGCGAGTGCGTTGGTGCCGCCATCCGGCGCGTCCGGGAAGTTGGCCCGGGTTATTTCAAAGCGGTCGAGATGAACGATCCGGTTGGTACGGTCCACGTTGCCGTGCGCTTCCAGCCAGACCACACCGAGGAGTTCCTTCCTGGCATTAGGCGGTTTCACTTCAACCACCGAATGCGCCACTAACGAATTGCTGCTCCAGCTTTCCACTTGCGGGAGATAAATCGTGACGGTGTACCCGTTCGTCGACCGGACGCGCGGCCAGGGGGCATGTTCGTCCAGCGCGGTCTGCGCCATGAGCGAACAGGACGTCAGCAGAAACACGAGCCCGGCAAACCGGACATGATTGAGAGTTTATTTTCATTTTTCGATTCCTTCCCCCATGTAACGCCTTTCGATGGCCATGACCTTTTTCAGCCGCCGTTGATGGCGTTCTTCACCGGTATACTTTGCATTCAGAAACGCGGTCACCAATTCTAGCGCGACCAGTTCCCCGACCACGCGCCCGCCCATCACCAGCACGTTCATGTCGTCGTGCTCCACTCCCTGATGCGCCGAGTAGTGATCGTGGCAAAGTCCGGCGCGGATGCCGGGAATTTTGTTCGCCGCCACCGAGGCGCCGACGCCGCTGCCGCAGCAAAGAATGCCGCGCTCCGCTTTGCCCTCGCGCACGGCCAGACCTACCGCTTCGGACGAATCCGGGTAGTCCGTCGGTTCCGTGCTGTGCGTGCCGAGGTCCAGCACGGCGTGCTTCAATTCGAGCAGGAGCCGCTTGACAGCCTCTTTAAGTTCAAATCCCGCGTGGTCCGCTCCGATGGCAATTTTCATAGAGGCCTTTCTTCATTCGCTTTGAATTCCGTCAATGTATCCCTGCGCGCCGGTCTTGACGTTCGCGGCGTTGGCTTCGTCGGTGTCAATGTGCATGGCGAGCGCGAAGTTCGGGTCCACGCGCACCAGCACGTCGCCGAAGACCAGTTCGCGGTCGCCGGCGATGCGCACGCGCACGAACGATTTGTCGCGCACGCCGTAGCGCAGCGCGTCCTCGGGCGTCATGTGAACGTGGCGAAACGCGCAGATGACGCCGCGATCCAGCTTCACGCTGCCGGCCGGTGCCTTCGAGCGTGCAGCCGGGCGTGTCCGCGATGTCGCCGCTCTCGCGGATGGGCGGATGCACGCCGAGCTTGAACTGCTCGGTCATCGCGATCTCGACCTGCGTGTATTTGCGCGCCGGCCCGAGCACGCGCACGCGCTCGATGCGGCCTTTCGGCCCGACGATGGCGAGCTGTTCCTTGCAGGCGTACTGGCCGGGCTGCGAAAGGTCGGCGTGTTTGGTGAGCTGATGTCCCTTGCCGAACAACGCCTCGACGTGTTCCTGCGTGAGGTGAATGTGATGCGCCGAAACCTCGACGAGAAACGGCTGCTGCTTCTGCGCCTCCAGCACGCTGCGTGATGTAGGAGCGGCTCAAGGTGCGCAACGCCTCGCGCGCCATCATGCGCTCCTCGTCCGTCGGCACGACCAGCACCGTCACCTTCGAATCGTCGGTGGAAATGCGGCAGACTTCGTCGAAGCCGCGCGCGTCGCGGTTGCGCTGCGCGTCGAGCGTGATGCCCATGCACTCCAGGCCCTGCAACGCCAGCGCGCGGACTTCCGCGCTGCCCTGGCCGATGCCGCCGGTGAAAACCACCGCGTCCAGTCCGCCCATCGACGCGACGTAAGCGCCGATGATATTTCCGCACGCGGTAGCAATACGCCTTGAGCGCGAGCAAGCGCGCGGTGATCTCCCTCGTCGGCGGCCTTGAGGATTTCGCGCATGTCGCTCGAAATGCCGGACAGCCCGAGCAGGCCGCTTTTCTTGTTCAGCATCTCATCGATCTGCGCGGCGGTCATGCCTTCCGTCGCGTTCGAGGAAGGCGAGCACGCCCGGCATCCACGATCGCCGCAGCGCGTGCCCATGATGAGTCCCTCCGCCGGCGTGAAACCCATCGTCGTGTCCACCGAACGCCCGTGATCCACGGCGCAGAGCGACGAGCCGTTGCCGAGATGGCAGCTCACCAGCCGCAGTTCGTTCGGACGGCGTTTCAGAAACTGCGCGGCGCGCAGGCTGACGTAGTGGTGCGACGTGCCGTGGAAGCCGTAGCGGCGCACGCGCTTTCTTCTCGTAAAGCTCGTAAGGCAGGCCGTAGAGATACGCGTAGGCCGGCAGCGTGTGATGAAACGCCGTGTCGAACACCGCGACATGCGGCACGGCGGGAAAGAGCCGGCGCATCTCGCGAATGCCGGCGACGTTCACCGGATTGTGCAACGGCGCGAGCGGATTGAGCGCCTCGATCTGCGCCAGCACCTCGTCGGTGATGAGCGTGCCTTCCGTGAACTTCTCGCCGCCATGCACGACGCGATGCGCCACGACGCTGACTTCGCCCGCGCCGCCGATGACGCCGGTTTCCTTCGCGGTCAGTTCCGCCATCATCGCCTTGAACGCCTCGGCGAAACCGCCTTTGGGCAGCTCGCGTTTCACTTCGCCTTTCGGGCCGCGATGTGCTTGAGCCGCGTGCCGTCAATGCCGATGCGCTCGACCAGACCCGCGCGCGTGGCGGGATTCGTCCGCCGTGTCGTAGAAGCTGTATTTGAGCGACGACGAGCCGCAGTTGATGACGAGAATCTTCTCCGGCCGCTCGCCCTTGAGCTTGAGGCCGTAAGGATCATCGCCCTGGCGCAGCGCGGCCGCGGCCTTCGCCGGATCGGCCATGAGCGATTTCATCCGCTCGGCGATCGTCCGCGAGATGTGCTGCACCGCGCCCGGCTCGGCCACGATGACGGATTGGAACAGCGACACCGGAATCAGCAGCACTTCGCAGCGCGACTCGGCGATGAAATCCGCGAGCACCGTGTCGCCGGTCATCAGCGCCATTTCGTTGAACGTGTCGCCGGCTTTCAACTGCCCCAGAGATTGCCGCGTGCCGCCGTCGCCGAGGACCGAGGCGGACACCGTGCCGCTCAACACGACGCCGAAGTGCGTGGCCTCCGCGCCGTGATGGGCGATGGCTTCATTGGCCTCGAACGAGCCGTGCGCGAGCCGTCCACCAATTGCTGAAGGCGCTCGGCGGAGAAACTCTTTGAAGAGGCCAACTTGTTGTTTGAGAAAATCGAACGTGTTCATGCCAGGTCTAAGAGGATTTCCGGAACGAATTTGAGCCATTGCATTTCATTCTGGCGATGCCGTTCAACGGGCGCATGGGCACGAATGATGCCGGTGATTCGGCCGCGGCTTTTTGAATTGGCCTTCATAACTCAAACGACCGCTTTTGCTTACCGACCGGGATTCCAATCAGTCAATAGCTTTAATACACCCAAAAACTCATTCCGAAAGGAAAAATTTTACCCCTAAAGTTTTCACTCCAATGCCAGCCCGTCATATTCAAGTGTGAGTGGCTGACACTTCAGTGTTTCGAGAAATTCCCGCTTGCGGTTCTTCACCTCGTCGGTCAGTTTTGGTCGTCCGTCAAAACCCGACTCAATTCCCTATGCAACGACGAAATTTCCTTAAACTCTCCCTGGCCACAACCGCCTTCACGCTGATGGCGCGAGCCGCAGAGACCCGGGCGGCCACCGAACGCACCGCCCAGGGTCTCCGCGTCGGCACACAAAAGGACCGTTACGACGAAGAACTTCTGATCATGGGCGGGCGCTTTGATCTAAAAGTTTCGAGTCGCGACACGGGCGGCGACCTTTGCATCTATGACACGCTCCGACAGGAAAAGGGCGGCCCGGCGCTTCACCTCCACCACTTTCAAGATGAATGGTTCTATGTGATCCGCGGCGAATTTATCGTGCGCGTGGGTGACGACACATTCAGCCTGCATCCGGGGGATTCTGCGTTTGCGCCCCGCAAGATTCCTCATGCGTTCGCCATGACGAGTGATGGCGAAGGACAAATGCTGGTGCTTTTTCAGCCGGCCGGAAGCATGGAAGACTTTTTCAAGCAGATGAGCAAGATCGGGAAGGAAATTCCAAAGAATCAGGAAACTACCCTGAAGCAGCTCTGGGCAGACCATGGCATGGAAATCGTCGGACCGCCGCTCAAATTTTAGTCGCTCCAAATCCATTTATGACCAAAAGCCTGAATAAGATGCCGGAGCCGCGGGAACCGAAGACAGAAAACAGCGGACAGCGGAAAGATTAAAGATGAGCCACGTAAAACGTGTAAAATTTGAAAGTCCAGATTGAGAATTTAAGGCGGTGTACGAGCAGGATTTGATTCGTCAGGCGAGTTGAGTGTATGCGCAATTTTGTAATCGCTTTCTTTTTTTTATTCTGTGCCAGCCCGGGATTCGCTACTACAACGAATCTCAACTTTTCTGAATTATTCGGCGGCCACGAGGGATGTTTCGTTCTCTACGACGCGCAAACAGACCGTTACAGCCGATATAATACAAACGCGTGCCGGGAACGTTGTTCCCCCTGTTCCACCTTTAAAATCGCCAATTCAGCGATTGCCCTGGACACTGGCGTCTCAACCGGTCCTGACTTTTCCTTAAAATGGAACGGCACCACGTATCCGTTCGCCTCATGGAATCGAGACCAGAACATGCAAAGCGCGTTTTCCAATTCGGTGCTCTGGTATTATCAGGAAATTGCCAGGCGCATCGGACCAGTGCGCATGTCCGATTATGTTCACCGGTTGAATTATGGCAATTGCGATTCCAGCGGCGGCATCACGAATTTTTGGCTGGAAAGCACCCTGCAAATTTCGGCGGATGAACAAGTCGCCTTTCTTCGGCGCCTGTGGCAGGACAATCTGCCCGTCAGCAAAGACGCCCAACGCATCACTCGCGGATTGATGAAGCTTTCCGTCGATGCGGACGGTCGGATTTTGTATGGCAAGACGGGGACCGGAGGGTGATGCCTGGGCAAACGTCGCCAGATCAGGCTGGTTCGTTGGTTGTGTAGAAGAAGGCAACCGCAAAATATTCTTTGCCACTCGAATAACGGGTGCGCCAAATGCCAGCGGCAGACAGGCACGCCAGATTACCGAAGCGATATTGACGAAAACTGAATTATGGCGGCCGGGTCCCGGAAATTGAAGGTGGAAGACAGTGGACGGAGTGTGGATTATGGTTGAACCATAAGATGGGAGAGTACAAATTACGGTCGTGAGCCAAGGCCTCGCCGCCATGGCTCGTTAAACAGCAGTGGTATGAAAACTCGCATTCCTTGCGTTTACTTTGGCACTTGGAATCTTGGTTTGTGGGCAGTCCACAACCGATGCACAGAAGTTGTCGACCTCAGCCCCCATCGTTATTCAGGTTAAAGAGATCAGTGGTTACTCCAAGTTTCTTCCGCGAAACAGGAGCGAATTAGACGCAATTGTGGGGAAGAGAGACATTGGCGGAATTATGGTGTTTCTCTTCATCAAGGACTTGAAACAGCACGAGGCTCAGGAGTTGGAGAATTACGGCAGACTTTTGCCCAATTCGGTTTGGATCATGGACGGGTCAAGACTCGTGGCGGAAGCCAGCGTAGTGGGTACTGTCGGGCAAGACAGTTCGAAAGAGTACGGGCTTTTGTTGTGGTTCGATACTGTGGAAGATGCAAATAGCGTAGGTACTGTAATGAGGCAGGGTACTTACCTGGAGGAACTGATTCATAATCACAAAAGTGATTTGGATGACCCAAGAGGTTGGATACTGCCTAATACCAGGCTGGGGCCAATGCATATTGCCCCAATGTTTACTACCCCTTGAGATTTGGATTGGTCATGAGCCATACAGAACGTGGTAAAATTTGAGAGTCCAGATTTCAATGGGCTTCGCTCCGGTATAGCACAGGCGGCGATAGCTCGATCGGACTATTGAATCGGGAGCCGCGAATCTGATTCACTGATCCGGCCGCAGCCAATGTTCTCCCATGACAAACACCTTCAGAACCGCTAAAAGGCTGCATTGATGGAGCGGATCATTATTATCACCACCGGCCTGCTGTCGCTAAGTCTGCTGCGTGGTGTGGCAGACACAAATGCGCCATTTTCCCTTCAGCAACGCGAGGGAATCTCCTGGCTGACCAGGCCTGACGGCGGGCGGTTCTTCTCATTGGGTGTTTGCTGCGTCAACCAGGGCGCATCGCGCGAACAGTTCAGCTCTACGAATGCCGGCTATGCGGCATTTCAGCATTACGCGAATTCAAATGCATGGGCCGAGGCCACGTGGCAACGGCTCAAGTCGTGGAACTTCACCACGGTCGGGGGCTGGAGCGATTATCCGGCTTTGCAAAAATGCCGTGATACGAATGCGGCTTTCATCCCGGTGCTGGCTGTCGGCATGACCTGCGGCGCACCCTGGCGGGACATGTGGGACACCAACATCATTGCGCGAATGCAGAAGATCGCGCGCGACCAGATTCTGCTGCTGCGTGACGATCCGCGCGTTCTCGGCTACTACAGCGACAACGAAATGGGCTGGTGGAACGCGACGCTGTTCAAGATGACCCTGGAACAGTCTCCGGCAAGCGGCCAGCGACAGCGGCTGATGCAACTGCTGCACGAGACTTACCACGACGATTGGTCGGAACTGCTCAGGGATTTCGAGCCCGAAGGCATTGGGAGTTTCGAAGAGCTCGACCGGCAGGGAATGCTTTACCTTCGACCCGGCAGCCAGGGCATTCGCGTTTATCGCCGGTTTCTGGGCCTGATGGCTGAACGTTACTACTCGCTCGTGCATGAAATCATTCGCACCTATGATCCGCGTGGCCTGATTTTAGGCGATCGTTACCAGTCCTTTTACTATCTGGAAGTGCCGCAAGGGTCCACAGCTTCGGTGGATGTGGTTTCCATGAATTTAAATGCTGCCTGGAACGATGGCACATTTCCCCGTTTCTATCTCGACACGCTGCATGCCTTAACCGGCAAGCCGATTATCGTCAGTGAGTTTTATATGTCTGCGGTACAAAACCGCAGTGGCGATAAAAACGACAGCAGCACTTTCCCGGTCGTAGCCACGCAAAAGGAACGCGCTGCCAGTTTTCGTAATACCCTGGAGGCGTTGGCACAATTGCCTTATGTCGTCGGCGCCGATTGGTTTCAATATTATGACGAGCCGACACACGGGCGCTTCGACGGAGAGAATTACGATTTCGGACTGGTGGACTTTCACGACCAGCCTTACGGACCCCTCACGGCGGCGGCACGCGGGCTCAATCTGGTGGCGATCAAAAACGGACCAAATCCCGCTCGTCCCGATGCATCGCTCGGCGTGCCGCCCGCACCACATTATCCGCTCGGCCATTTTACCATCCGGCTCGCGCTCGCCGATTGGGATCGTGAGCGCGGATTTGTGAAACCGGTTTCCGAATTTCCGGTCGCGGACTTGTACGTGTGCTGGAACGAGAAGGCGGTTTATCTTGGGCGTGTACGCACAGGACATCGCTGAGGCGGATTATTATCAGGACAAGATCATACCCGAGGCGGATCGTGCCGAGTGGATTGTCACCGTCGGTCAAACCAACCAGCCGATTCACGTCCGTCTCGGCCCCGGCGGACGACCGGTATGCGACCATCCGACCGTGCGCCTCGTTAATCTGTCGGGCGAATATATGAGCACGCGAAACATCGCGGCCATGGAATTGCCCGCCAGCCTTTTTGGCCAGACAGGGTTCAAGGCCGGTGACACAATAAATTTTGATTCCACCTTTTTCACCCAGGCCCGGGCAGAGCGAGTCGAGTGGAAAGGCAAGTTCACCCTGCAGCACTGAAAACCTGTTCAGCCAAAGAGGTTATTACCATGATTCAGAAACAGATTGATGAGTGCTTTGAGCGTCTGAAGGCAGGCTGATTTTCATCACGGACGATGGTTATTGAGCAACGGATTACACGGATTTTCACGGATGACTGAATTCAATTAGTGCTAATTCGTGTCAAAACACTTCGACAGGATTTACCGGATAGACAGGATTCTTTAATTCAAATCCTGTTCATCCTGTCAAAAAATCGGCGGCGGCGTGCTGTCGCTTTGCCTGTTGTTGTCGAAGCCATAACGCGCCGGCGGGAGTTTACTTCTCAAACTCCCATCAGCATCCGCGGAATTTTTTTTCCTTCCACGCGCTCGCCGAGGCCGAGCGGATATTCCTCCGGCATTTCAGCCGGATCAACGTGAGTTCCAAACATCCGGTCCCACAAGCGGAAGGTCGTTCCCAGATTCCGGCCGCGATGCAACGTCGCTGAGTGATGGATGCGATGGTAATCGGGCGTGACCAGCAGCCAGTCCAGCGGCCCAAAACTCATCTTCCAATTCGTGTGCTCCACGAATTGGATCAACAGGCCCAGCGAATAGCCGATGCCGGCTTCCGCCGGGCTGAGTTTGAAAATCGTCACCGGGATGACCACCTGCGGAATATTGTAGAGGAATGAGTGCAAAAAGCTCGTGCGGAAACCGGAAAACCAATACATCTGCTCGATGGAATGATGCCAGGCGTGCGTGCGCCAGAAAAAATCGTAACCGTGCTGTGCCCGGTGAATCCAGTAAATCACGAAATCCACCACGAACAGCGCGATGAGGATTTTGACCGCGCTCGGCAGGCTCTGCAACGTGGCCACGACCGTCGCCAGGTGCGGGGGCATCACGCTGCCGGCGGCTGACCGGAAGAAATAATTGCACAAGCGGTTGACTACGAGCGCGAACGCGAAGGAAAGCACGTCGAGCTTGATGTCGGCCAGCCGGTCAATTTTGCGCGCCGCCCAGAATCGCTCGCCGCATTCAAAGACCAGTACCAGCGCGAAAAACGCCGCAATTTCGTAGTCGTCAACTGGCACAGTCATGGCTTGTCCTTGCTCTGATTATAAAAGCAGATGATTGGAAGCATTTCAAGAACGAATACTACCGGAATGTCCGCGGACGAGCGAGCCTGGGGTCCCTACCCGATCAGCCGGGCGACGGCCAACCTTGGGGGGTGTGAGTCTCTGCACCGACTCAGCCGTTGCCCCGATTTTTTTAACGGGTGGATTCGGAAACTTCCGTCACCGACCGGGAAACTTTGCCGGAGGAATTGGGAATTCCATTGCGGAATTGAAGGGGCTGGTGAATTCAGCGCGTTTCGACGGCAGCCGAGGCGGATTTGAGGCCCGGTGAATCGGCTTGGATTGTAATCACGCCCGAGGTTGCGGGTAGACTGGATAATGGCCAAGCACAAGCCATTGAACACGCTTCGATGATTGCCTTTGTCCGGTTCGTGACAGGCCGGGTCACCATTGCCCACACCGAGTAAACGGCCCTGGCCGGTCACGCTGAACGTCACTTCGTTGGTCGCCACGGGAACGGTACGACCTTGAGCATCCAGGATTTTAACGGTGACGAGAGAAATGTCTGCGCCGTCGGCAGTGAGAACCGTCTTGTCCGGTTCGAGCGTAACGGCTGCGGGTTCACCGGTGGTTTCCACCCTGGTTTCAGCGATGACTTTGCCCTCGCCGTCATAACCCTTTGCGCTTAACGCGCCCGGTTCGTATTTGACGTTCCATTCCAGATGCGAAAATTGCGGCATCGTTTTTCTGCCCAGGCTTTGCCCGTTCAGGAACAATTCCACCTGCTTGCAATTGCTGTAACACCAGACGTCGATGGCCTGGCCCTCTTTCCCCGCCCAATCCCAATGCGGGAAGACATGCAGCACCGGTTTGTCGGTCCACCAGGATTGGTAGTAATAGTACACGTCCTTCGGAAAGCCGCAGGTGTCCATGATAGCGTACTGGGAACTGACGTCGGGCCATTCGAATGGCGTCGGTTCGCCGCGATAATCAAAACCCGACCACACAAAGCCGCCGGCCATCCAGGGTCGTTCGGCCACCGCTTGCCAGGCTACCTCTGCCGTTTCGGCCCAGTCCGGCGCATTCACGTCGTACGCCGACACCTGGCCCAGCGCGGGATTTCCCTGATAACGCGCCGTGTCTTTGGGTACGGTGAAAGATTCGCTGGCGTAGCAACCGCGCGTGCCAACGGCGGCGGCGATTTCGGTCGCGATCAGCGGTTTCTTCGGAAATTTGCGATGTACCGGGTCGTAAGTGTCCGGATGATAATTGAAACCCTGGACATCAATCACACCCGTTAAACCGTGGCCGATGCCGTTGTTCATCGCGGCGGTAACCGGACGAGTGTCATCCAATCGCCGGATCAATTTCACCATGGCACGCCCCTGCTTCGCGCCCAACTCGCTGCCTTGTTCCTTCTCCTCGTTGCTGATGGACCAGAGCACGACACTGGGATGATTTCGGTCGCGTCGCACCAGGTTTTCCAGTTGACCAAGGATTTCCGGCGAATCATCCAGGTGCCGATTTTCCGCCATCACCAACATGCCGAGGCGGTCGCACGCGTCGAGAAGCTCGGGCGCCATCTCATTGTGCGACAACCGCATGGCATTGGCGCCCATCTCCTTCAGTTTCTGCACGCGCCATTCGTAGAGGCGGTCCGGCAAAGCCACGCCCAAACCGGCGAAATCCTGATGGTTGCACGTGCCTTTGATCTTGACCGGTTTGCCGTTCAGAAAAAATCCGCGATTGGCGTCAAACTGGATGGTGCGCACGCCAAAGTCGGTAGTGACCTGGTCAACCGTCTCGCCTCGAACCAACACACTGGTGCGGAGACGATACAGATAGGGATGTTCACAAGACCACAAATCAGCCTGGGATAACGTGAGCGACTGTCGAAAGTCATAGCTGCCTTTGGCCGCGAGGCGATGGGTGGTTTGCTTGGTTGCCATTACTGCGCCATCCGCATTGATCACCTCGCTCAACACCGTTATGCGATCCGCAGCCACCGCGTCGTTCTCCACGGTCGTGGCGATTTGCAGCCGTGCGTCGGCCTGCGCGCCGTCGCCGGGATGGCTCACCCGGGCAACCACCTGCACACCCCAGGGCGCCACGTGGGTTGGGGCAACCGAAACCAGGCGCGTGTGGCGATAAATGCCACCGCCTTCGTACCACCAGCCTTCAAAATCTGTCGGATCCACGCGCACGACCAGCAGATTGTTCGTACCCGGCTCCGCAATCCCGGAAATGTCGTAGCGAAAACTGGTATACCCGCTGACGTGGCGACCGAGAAATTGGCCGTTCAACCACATCTGGCTGTCGCGGTAAACACCGTCGAACTCCAGCCACAACCGGCGTCCCTGGTCGGCAGCTGGAATCGAAATCGTTTTGCGATACCAGCCCGGTTCAACCGGCAGGTACCCATGGGCTTCGTCCGCCTTCGAATCGAATGCACCTTCGACGATGTAATCATGCGGAACATCAACTCTCTGCCACGAGGAATCACCGTAGGCCGGGCTGAGGAAATCCGGTGTCGGAGACAGATTCCCGTTGGTCGCAGCGGCAGTCAAAACGCCGGGGATGTCGCCACGATGAAATCGCCAGTCGACGTCGAGCGAGGTAATCCGGCGCGGAGCGGTGGACACACTTCCGGCCCAAACGGCGGGTGCGTCGCATAACCACAACGCGAACAGCAGCGCCGGCAGAATCAAGCTGTGGCGCGAGCGGGGAGACCTCATTGGGATTGATTTCGACATGGCGAGCCAATAGAGAACCAGATAGTAACATTCTGTCACCGGGTTTGCGCTTAAGAAATAGTCCAATTGAGCTATAGGGAATGCTAAAAAATCCTGTAAAATTCTAGTGATTCATGATTTGTCAATTACGTTCCCGGTCACCACTCCTTCTGGCGCGCCTTCTGTTGGTGGCGGTGACCGTTGCCACGTTGGGATCCGGCACTCTGACGGCGCAGACGACGAATCGTTATGAATCGTTTCGTTTCGGCGTAAGCTATTACCCTGAGCAATGGCCGGAGACCTATTGGGAAGAGGACGCGCGCCGGATGCAGGAGTGTGGTGTCAACACGGTCCGCATGGGCGAATTCGGCTGGGGGCTGATGGAACCGCGGGAGGGACACTTCGATTTCAGCCTGTTCGACCGCGCCATTGACACGTTCGGCCGCCGCGGGATAAAGACCATTTTCGGCACTCCCACCGCGGCGCCGCCGAAATGGCTCACCCACAAATACCCCGAGGTGCTTGGCGTCCTGGAGACCGGCCGGCCGGTGAACGACCAATCCCGCCGCCAATACTGCTATAACAGCCCGGTCTACCGACGGTTCTCCCGACAGATGGTTGAAGCGCTGGTGCAGCACTATCGCGATAACACGAACATTATCGGCTGGCAGATTGACAACGAAATGAACAACGAGAATCCGGAATGTTACAGCGAGAGTTGCCGCGTCGCGTTCCGTACCTGGCTGAAGAACAAGTATGGGACGCTCGATGAATTGAATACGCGCTGGGGCACAGTGGTCTGGAGTCAGACTTATTCCGACTGGGCGCAGATCGACCTGCCTTTCCCCACACCGGCGTTTCATAACCCGGCTCTGATGCTCGACTACAAGCGGTTCATCTCCGATTCAGCCACGAGCTACCTGGACGATCAGATTGAAATACTCCGCCGTTACCGGCCCAACGATTTCCTGACGCACAACGGCGTATTCAAGAACATTGACTATTACACCTTCAGCCGTGGTCTGGACTTGTACGCCTACGACAATTATCCAACCTTCGAGAACTCACCCCGCTATCAAACGGGAGCCATGCTGACCCTGACCCGTGGTTTCAACGGGCGTTTTATGATTATGGAGGAACTGACCGGCCCCGCCGGCCAAACCTACCTGTTGCGCTCGCCGCGACCGGGTGAGACCCGCCTCTGGGCCATGCAGGCGGTTGCGTACGGTGCAGACGGGTTGCTGCACTTTCGCTGGCGTGCGGCCCGGCGCGGTGCGGAGGAATATTGGTACGGGGTGCTCGACCATGACAATGTCCCGCGCGCGCGCTTCGCGGATTTCAAACAGGAAGGACAGGAATTGCAGAAAATCGGGCCGCAGATCGTCGGCGCAAAAATCGTTTCGAAAATTGCCGCCATCAAGGACTTCGAAGACGAATGGGTTTTCGACTACCAATTTCTGACGACGGAAGTAAATGTGGGCGCGGCCTATGGCGCACTGTTCCGGGCGGCCTCGGAGCAGCGATACAACATTGATTTCGTCGGTCCAACTGCCGACTTAAATGGTTACAAGCTGGTTTTTGCGCCGCAATTGGCACTGATGGACGACAAGCTTGCGGAGCGACTGAAACAATTCGTCGCACAAGGCGGCACGCTGGTCATGTCCGCCCACAGCGCCATCAAGGACCGGGATAATGCGTTCACCGCCGCCACCATTCCCATCGGCTTGACAAATGTATTCGGCGGCGAGCTGGACTCGTTTCAAACCTATCAACCATCGTCCGGCACCAACAATGCCCTCCGTTTCGACGACGGCTGCACGGTGCCGGTCCATGTCTTCGCCGAAGTGCTGCATCCCACGACGGCGCGCGTGATCGGCCGGTGGGAACGCGATTATCTCAAGGATTCGCCGGCAGTAACCGAACAACCGTTCGGAAAGGGAAAGGCGGTTTATTATGGCTCGCTCTTCAATCTGGAAGCGGCGCGCTGCCTGGTCAAACGTTATGCCGGCGAAGCCGGGTTGAAACCGTTGCTGGCTGACATGCCCGAGCAGGTTGAGGTGACCTGCCGCACGAAAGGCTCGACCGATTTTTATTTCCTGCTCAACCACGGCGACTCACCGGTGACCGTGACCCCGGGGAATGGCTTTGTTGACGTACTCACCGGAGAGGCGGTTAACGCAAGCCTTACCCTCGCACCCTTCGACTACCGCGTGCTGAAACGGGAACGGTCAGCCGGCTAAGCGCACGAGAATGTATGTTGCCTTCCCTTCAAATTTCCCGCCGAAAATTCCTTGAGTCGGTTTCGATGGCGGCTGCCGGGATGGCCATACCCGGCCGTTCATTCGCCGGGACTTTGGTCGCTACCACACCATGGCCACCGTTGATGCAGTTTGATTACGGTGATGTGGAGTTGCTGAGCGACCTTCATGTAAGGCAACTTGAAACGACGCACCGCGTCCTGATGGGCTTGAGCGACGACAGCCTGCTAAAACCGCTCCGTCAAATGAGCGGCTTGCCGGCGCCCGGGGAAGACCTTGGCGGCTGGTATCATTACGATCCCGATTACGTATGGGGCAAAGACACGCCCGGTTTTGCCCCCAGTTGCGCCTTTGGCCAATGGGTGTCGGCGCTCGCACGCTTCTACGCCATCAAAAAGGACCCGGCCACGCGCGACAAGGTGTTGCGCTTAAATCGCCTTTATGCGCAGACCATTTCAGGCGATTACTATGAGAAGAACCGCTTCCCGACGTACTGCTACGATAAAATTGTCTGCGGGTTAATTGACTCACACAAATATGCCGGAGATCCTGACGCGTTCTCGATTCTCGAACGCACCACCGACACTGCCCTGCCCCATTTTCCGAAGCACGCCGTCGAACATGGGATCGTCTGGCGACCAGCCCCCGACCAAAGCTGGACGTGGGATGAGTCCTATACGATTTCGGAAAATCTCTTTCTGGCTTATCAACGCGGCGCGGGGGATCGGTATCGGGTATTAGGACGGCAGTACCTGGACGACGAATATTACGACCCACTGGCTGAAGGCCGGAATGTGTTGGCCGGCCGGCATGCCTACAGCTATGTGAATTCCCTGAGCTCGGCGATGCAGGCGTATCTCACCCTGGGCAGCGAAAAGCATTTGCGTGCGGCCAGGAACGCTTTTGACATGCTCTCACAACAAAGTTACGTCACCGGCGGTTGGGGTCCGGAAGAGACGCTGCGAGCTCCCGATAGTCCGGACGTCTATGCCAGCCTCACTGACACCCATGCGAGCTTTGAAACGCCGTGCGGTTCCTACGCCCATTTCAAATTAACGCGTTATCTGCTGCGGGTAACCCGCGACGCGCGCTACGGGGACAGCATGGAACGGGTGATGTACAACACCGTGCTGGGCGCGAAACCGCTGATGGCCGATGGACGGACGTTTTATTATTCCGACTACAACTTCAAGGGGCGCAAGGTTTACCGGGAAGACCAGCATTGGGCCTGCTGTTCAGGCACGCTGCCCCAGGTGGCCGCCGACTATCGCATTAACACGTGTTTTCGCGATCCGCAGGGTGCCTGGGTGAATTTGTACATTCCCTCCACAGTGCGATGGAATCAGGATGGCGCTGAGGTGGCACTGACCCAGGAAAGTCGGTATCCGTTTGACGGTGTGGTGCAGTTCAAAGTGAAAACCTCGCAAGTCAGGGATTTTACCCTGAATTTCCGGATTCCCGCCTGGGCCCAGGGCGCTTCCCTTTCCGTAAATGGGCGCCGCCTGAACACGGAGATAACTCCGGGAAAGTTTACAGCGGTCCAGCGCGAATGGAAAACCGGAGACCGCGTAGAACTGGATTTGCCGGCAACGCTGCGGCTCGAACCGGTCGATCGACACCATCCGCAGACTGTCGCCCTGGTCTTTGGGCCGCTCGTATTGTTTGCCATCACCGACGCTCAACCATCATTGTCGCGCGCCGACTTGTTGGGTGCCCAAAGGCTGGACCGCCGTACCTGGCAGGTAACCACCGCCGGCGGGCCGCTAAAGCTGCGGCCGTTTACCGACATTGGCGACGAGTCGTATTCCACTTATCTGCATGTCACCTAGTCTATCCGATCTCAAAGGGAGACCCGCTGTTGTTCCGGCGGAGTTAATCGCCTTTTCGTCACGAGACAATTGTGTTAGTGTCGTGACAGATCAAGCCTGGAAGAATGTATGACGTGCAGTGTGCCCAGCTTTCACACGCGGATCCTTGTCTGTTTGCGGCTCCTGACCTGGGCCGTTGTCATTGGGAGCACGGTCGCCTTGTCGGCAGAATCAAATCAGTCCGCTCCACCCGCCGAAGCCGTGTCACCGTCCACGGTCCTGACCAATGCCGAACAGGTTCACCGGTTGACCCGGGAAGAGGCCGCCAAAGGTTTGCCGGTGTTGATCCACGGTGTGATTACGTGTGCCTTGTCTGATCCTGAGTTCAATGCCGCCGTGGTTCAGGACCGTACCGCAGGAATCTATATTGACCGCTGGAATCCGTCGCTCGGCCCGCGGCCCGAAATGGGGGGATTGGTGGAAATAGAAGGCGTGACCGATCCGGGTGAATTTGCTCCCCGGGTGCACGCCACACGGATCACCTGGCTGGGAACCGGGGAATTGCCGACACCGGTTCAACCTTATTGGGACCAGTTGATCAACGGGAGTCTGGACACGGAATTTGTCGAGATTGAAGGCGTCGTGACCACCGTTCACCCCGACGGCGTTACGCTGCTGACGCACGGCGGCAAGATCAATGTCCTGGTGCTGAACATGAAAGGCAGCACCAACAGCATCGCATTACAACCTTACGAAGACGCCCTCATCCGGCTGCGGGGTTGTTTGTTTGCCTCCTGGGATGCGGCAACGCATGAAGTCAACGTCAATGAAATCCGCATGTTCACTCCGACGGTAACGGTCGTGGAGCCGGCGCCGGCGGATGCGTTTACCGTCACACCGAAACACGTCACGGACCTGCTGCAATTTGATCCGCAGGCCAGCGCGTTGAGACCGGTGAAAGTCTCCGGACAAATTGTACTTACAAACCAAGGGGAATATTTTGCCATGGAGGGAACGAATGGGTTTCGATTCATTCCCAAAGAACCGGTGAATCTGGGAAACGGTGACCTGGTGGAAGTGGTCGGCTTTCCGAGCCTGACCGGGCCGTCACCGGTTTTGCAGGAGGCCATCGCGCGAAAAACCGGCGTCGCTCCGGTGCCGGCCGCCCGGGAGCTGTACGCAACCAATTTGTTCCAGGCCGAAAACGACGCGGTGCGTGTGCGCGTCGAGGCACTGTTGTTGAATTTGAGTGACGACCGGCGAACCATGGAATTGCAAGCCGGCCTGCAGCGATTCGTCGCCCGTCTGGACGGTGACCGCCGGATGGCGGTCACTCCCCCCGCGTCGCCGGATGCCGTGCGCTTGGACGAAGTGACTGCGCCACTGGGAAGCTGGTTGGAATTAACCGGCGTTTACGCGGGTAATGGAGGAAACCGCACCACCGGCACCGAAGTCGCAAACTTCGAGTTGTTGTTGAACACCGCGGCGGACATCCGGTTGCTGGCGCGGCCCCCGTTCTGGACGTTGCCGCGTTTGCTCACTTTGGTCGGCGCGCTCTTCGGAGTGTTGATCCTGGCGTTGGTTTGGATCCGACTGCTCCATCACCGCGTTCAACAACGTACCGCGCAGCTTCAAAAAGAGATGCAGGAGCGCGAACAAGCCGAACAACAGCGCGCGCTGGCGGTGGAGCGGGCCCGCATCGCCCGCGATTTGCACGACGATTTGGGCAGCAGCCTGACCGAAATTACCATGCTCGCCACCGCCAGCCCGGGTCTGAATTTGCCGGCCGATGAAGCCATCGAGCGCATGGAAACCATTGCGGGAAAGTCCCGTACGTTGGTGAATGCGTTGGACGAAATTGTGTGGGCCGTGGATCCGGAGCGCGACACCCTGGCTTCGGTGGCCCGATATCTGGCGAGTTATGCGGAGGAATACCTGGCCGGTTTGAACGTCGCCTGCCGCGTGCAAATCCCCAATTCGTCCCCCGATCTGGTCGTTTCCGGCGAAGTGCGTCATCACCTTTTTCTCGCGGTGAAGGAGGCGCTCAACAACGCCATCCGCCACGGCGGCGCCACTGAGATCGGTTTCCGAGTGCGCGTATTGAAAGACAGCCTGTTGATATCCATCACCGATAACGGTAGCGGTTTTGATCCCGCCGGGGGTTCCAATGGACACGGCCTTTTGAATCTCCGCCAGCGGCTGGAACAATTGCACGGCCGATGCGAACTGGAATCCACCCCCGGCGCCGGCACCACGGTTTCCCTGCAACTGCCACTGCCTATACCCAATCACCTGACATGACTAACGTCGCCATCGTTGAAGACAGCGCCGTGATGCGAAACACTTTCCGCCAGTGGATTGAGGCTGCGCCGGGATTCAAGTGTGTGTTTGCCTGCGCTACCGCCGAGGAAGCGCTGGCCGAACTCCCGCGACTCAATCCAGACGTCGTGCTCATGGACGTCCATTTGCCCGGGGCATCGGGCATCGCCTGCACGGCCCAGTTGAAGGAAAAGCTTCCCGACGTTCAGGTCATCATCGTGACCGTCTATCGCAATCACGAATTGATTTTTCAGGCATTGCAGGCTGGCGCCTGCGGCTATCTGTTAAAGCGCTCCAGTCCCGAGGAATTGCTGAAGGCGATTAGCGAAGTTCGTTCCGGCGGCGCGCCGATGACCAGCGAGATTGCCCGGATGCTGGTGGAGGCGTTCCAAAAAAAGCCGGCGTCGCTCACGTCCGGTGACGGCCTCACCCAGCGTGAGTCCGAAATCCTGGTTTTGCTGTCCGAGGGCCTCAGCAACAAGGAAATCGCCGATCGCGTCAAAATCAGTTACGACACCGTGCGGGCACATTTGCGGCATATTTACGAAAAACTTCACGTCCGCGGACGTACCGAGGCGGTAAGGAAATATCTGAAATCTTCGAACCCCGTGACGACGGGACTGGGTGGCACGACCGCTGATTAGGTTTATTTATAATCTGGAGCTACCGCATGAACATGCGTCCTGTTTGCCTCCACTGACCCACCCACATATAGTCCAATTGAGCAATAGCGGTAATGAAGTTCTTTCGTTAAATTTAATGTGTTCCATGAGAATTCCGCGCGAGACAGCTCGGCCAGGTAATCAATCCGAATAAACTATGAGAAGTCATTTCAGCCCGCCCTCAGTCAGGAAGACAAATCTGAGAAGCCATTTCATCAGCGGCGCGGCCATGGCCTGCGCGGTTGCGGGCGCCTCGACGATGATGATGGACGGCAGCTGCTCCGCTGGAACTTTTATTGCCGCCGACTACGCCACCAATTCCATCTACGGTTCCGGCTGGTCGGCCGGACAAAACGGCGGGTACGGTTTTGGAGCCTGGAGCTTTGATGGAACTGTTTCGGGCATGACGAACGTCACATATCCGGATGGTATCCCCAATCCAGGCGATCAACAAGCGATAAGCAGCGG
Organism: uncultured Verrucomicrobiae bacterium; assembly: GCA_963708525.1. Taxonomy (GTDB): domain Bacteria; phylum Verrucomicrobiota; class Verrucomicrobiia; order Limisphaerales; family UBA11358; genus UBA11358. The sequence goes on from CAVPTH010000030.1 coordinate 69,989, forward strand.
GTCTAAGAACATGATCATCACCAGCGGATCGTCGCCCAGGCAGTACTGGACCGTCGACGGGACCAGATAGCCAACAAATGCGGCGAGGACGCCTACAACCACCCGCAGTCGCAAAGCGGCTATGCTCGCGCGTTCGGCGTAGCAGTCGGAACAGGAAAATGAGGTACGCGACGACGAACCGATCAACCAGGCCGCCAAGGCGAGGAGGCCGCGCTCCACGGCGATCTGAATGTAATCAGAGTGGAAGTGATAGATCACGTGATACTGGGAGAAGCCGCGGATGTGCCACTCCTGCCAGTGGTTGAAGATGGTATCCATCCCGACGCCGAACCACGGATGCTGGCGGACCAGGCGCAGACCGTCTTCCCACATCAACACCCGGAAATGAGTCCCGGCATCGCCTGGACTCACCCAGTCCAACTTCCGGCTGTGGCGGATCCAGACGTAGCTACCAGCAGCAGCAGAACCAGGCCAGCACAACGCCCAGATGCGTGTCCGTTTTCTTGCGAGTGAGCCAGAGAGCAACAACGCAACCCGCTGCCAGTCCCGCAATGTCCGCTCGCGTTTGAGTGGCGAGAAGGGTCGCAGTCAGGGCCAGGAACACGATCGCAAGAAACATCCTAAGGCCCACCTTTCCGGTTGAGTGCCGAGGACCATGGCCCACGCCAGGCAGCCAAGTTGCATCAGCATTTCCGCGAAGACGATGTAGTGCCCAAGCGTGCCTTGCGCACGACCTGGCTGGCCGCGAGCCAACGGTAGCGACGGGTGCCAAGCCGCTCGCCAGAAACCCTTCGCGAGTCAGAAATGTTTCCGTTTGTGGAATGGCTCCCCTCGGGGAAATACTGAACGCGAAGCATGCTACCTGGCGGGCTCTGCTCGCACCGCTTTGATCAGTTGATCCGGAGCATGCACAGAGCGGCCATCGACGGTCGTGATGATATTGCCGGAGCGCATGCCGGCGCGATGCAAGTCAGCCGCCGGCAAATGTGCCTAACCTGTACGCCGACGCCGTAGGTGTATTGCCAGCCCGTGAAAGCCGCTGCAGCAAGGCCGGAAAGCAGCAACAGCAAAACCAGGATGCGCACCTGCGACAGCCGCTTCAGATTCTGTCCGACAACGGTTCCTGCCAGCACCAGGCACACGACTCGCATGCGAGGCCAACTGAGGTAGGGTCGGAAGAGAGTGCGGTCGAGATACCGCTCAAGACGATATAGGTCAGGAGAGGCGCGGAAAGAGCTGCGGAAACGGACGCTTGCGTTCGATGGCCAGTTTGGCGAGCCACAGAAAGCCGGCGGCCATCCAGGCATGGCGCGCTCCTTTGATCGAGTGGGGTAAAAGAATCGCGAAGAGGACAGGAAGAAAAAGATGAGGCCATCCAGCCGCTGCACCCATGATGCCGCCTAGGGAATGGGCCGTGCCGTCCGGCGGATGCGAGTTCGGTAATGGAAGTTGGCTGCCCGGGACGCCATTGGGAAGCTTTCAGGTTAACAAGTAGCGTACACCAATGGCAAAAGCTCAGAAATGCTGCTACAGTTAGGAGCGAGCCGCGTATCCTTACATCGGGTTAATTCGATTGGGAAACCGTGCCTTTATTGGCTCATGTGCGGTATGCCCGGGGAGGTTTCAAAGTCATAATGTCGAACTGTAACCAACGGTAATTACTGTGTTTGATCGTCGTTCCAAGCTCTTGAGTTCGGTCACTTTAATGCACGACCTGGGAGTGGCTTGTGGCGCTTCCGTGAGTCGCGTATCTGCTTCGTAGTCTGCTCGTTCATTTCGATTTTTTCAGCCGACGATTGCCGGGCATTTATCCTTTTAGCCATTATCTGCCGTTGCTGGCAGCCTTCCTGATCACGTGGGCGGTGGTTGGCTATTTCTCCAGCTTCTACCGCGATCTCGAACTCAGCAATCCCATCCAGCTGATTCTCAATATCGTCAGCCAACTTGCGTGTTTTGGTGTGTTATTTATGCCGGCTTGTACCTATTTCGCCGCATTGATGTGAGCCGGACCTACGTCCTGCTGATCGGGGCCGTCGATTTCGTTCTTCTGGTAACGGGCCGGGCGGTGACGTACTCGGGTGTCTCGTGGATGCGTGACCGGCTCAAGCGCTACCACTACTTGTTGATCGTCGGTTGCGGACCACGCGCGCGCGAGATGGCTGCCCTGATTGAGAAAGCTGGGGGATGGGGCTGCGGGGTAACGCCCAACGATAGGTTGGAGTTTGCACAGTGGCGCGCCGATGGGCAGCGGATCGATTGCTCGGGCGATTGGCATGATTCTCGCAGGATTGACTCGACGACATGTCGCCTGACGCTCGACATCAGCGGTGTCCCGCTCCATATCGTTGTTACGCCGCTCCTGGCTCAAGCTGTGAACACCGCCCGGTTGTATCGGTTAGAGGTCCACCATGAAGTTCTAGCGGTTTTCATTTTGGGCAAATTCGGATCGATGGAATTGAGTTCGGCTATGATGTTGTGATCGACCGAGGAGAGATTCGCCAGCGCGAGAAGAGACCATCCAAGAAGTTCCGTGACAGTTTCGGTCACACGCCGCTGTCTCTGGAAGAGGAGATCCTATGGGAGATGCCGTCGGTTGGTCGTCGGCACAGGCACCGGGGCACTGCCAGTCATGGATGAGGTCAAACGTGAGGCTGGGCGGCGTAATGTCGAATCGATGATCCTCCCAGCCGAAGAAGCCATGGAACCATTGAATCGGGCCGCTAAGAACACCAATGCTATTCTCCACGTACTTGCTTAGGCATTAGCTGCACCCATTCGGCTGGCCGTTCGCGAGCTGTCTGTCGCGCCAAACTTCGACTTGCTTCCGCATGGGCTCGAAGTGCGCTGCATCCATCCAAGGACCATGTCGCTGGCGTCAGCGAGGAAGACTGTTTCTGGCGCAGGGGCACGGGCGTGTACAAGCCGGTGCTCGCCAAACCCTCGCAACCCGTCGTTCTGCAGGACAACTTTGGCGATCTTCGCTGATTCGGAATTCTCGCGGTGCAAAGACCGTACTACGGTAGGAGTACCCGTGCCCTCCATTACTGTCCCCATCGGGGATATGGAAAAATGGAAATCGGCTCGCCTTCAGGCAAAGCTAGGTGTAGTGTAGCGTGGTTGCGTGCGATATTAATGAGAACTCGCACGAAAAAGTGATCAGCCTTAGAACCATCGTGCGGACGGTTGAACTATCATTCGTGTTCACTTCCCTTGGACGAGCGCAATATTTCCTGCGCCTTCCGGAGGCAGGGTGTATTTTCGAGGGCGGTGACAGGTAACAAGAGCAACTTTGAGAATTGGTTTTTAAGAACAATTTCACATAAGGCGATCTGTGCCGCGTAGAGACGACATCGCGAAGGTCCTGATCATCGGCTCCGGGCCGATCGTTACTAGCCGTGTACGGCTGAATTCGATTACTCGGGCGCACAGGCCTGCAAGGCGTTAAAGTCCTGAGGGCTACGAAGTAGTACTGGTCAACTCGAACCCGGCGACGATCATGACCGATCCAGCAATACGGTAACGGGACCGAAGGTACGAAAAAAAAA
>CAVPTH010000031.1:0-35159 GCA_963708525.1 uncultured Verrucomicrobiae bacterium
GTTATTGTTGCTGCAAGCCTACTGGTTCGGTTGGGTCTTGCTCTGACGATTACCTGCGCCTACCTGGCCACGCAATACGAAGCCATGCGTAAATGGCTGCTGGTGGGTGCCTTTTGCGCGCTGGATTTCGCCGTATTCACGGTCATTTGGAATTGCCAGACCCTGATTGGCAATCTGGACGATGAATGGGCTACAAAATATGGATTCCTGAAATTGGTCTGTTGGATCCTTGCCGGCGCCACCATTCTGCTCCTGCGGAAAGGGGGTCTCCAGGATGACCGCTTGTTGTCCTTTGGACTGCCCGGCCTGTTTGTGTTGTGTTCGCTGGGATTTACCCTGGCGGCGATTTTCCAGAATCAGCCCGGGATGACCGGTTTTCCGAGTTTATTCCATAATCTAGTGCAGGCCTTCAACCCGGACCAATTTGGCCTGCCGATTTATGCCGCCTTGATATTCCTGGGCCTCGCCGTGATCCTTTTCTACTCGATCTGGCGGCTGCGCCAAAACGTTTCGTTAGGTATCGCTTTGATCGCCATTGCGCTGTTCCCCGCCTACTCGGCGATGACTCACTGGTCCAGCAATCACGCCAACAGCAGTGAACAACGCAATCACTGGTTTGGCTACTGGTTCGGGCATGACATGTTTACACCGCCTTTTGGTGTCTATCCGGAAATGGCCCGAAACGCGATTGTGTTCGGCGGTACCGATCCCGGCCGGTTCGTTCCCACGTATATGATCTTCTGCGAGAGTTTTGTACCACCGAGCTGCAAACCGATGGACCCGAAATTTGACCGTCGCGACGCTTATCTCATCACCCAAAACGCGCTCGCCGACGGCACTTACCTGCAATATCTGCGCGCCCAATACTTCCGGAGTGCTCAAAAAGACCCGCCGTTTTTCCAGGAACTCCTCCGGGGGCCCGATGAACGCAATGACAATTACTCCACCAACTTCCTGGCACGGCTGGCCGGCGTGGTCCTGGACGGACCCCTCACCAGGCGCGGGGCGCGCATCGAAGCCCAGTGGCGTAAAGAAGGAGTTTATCCGCCCAGGGAGATTTATATACCTTCCGGGGAAGACCTGCAGACCTCCTTTGCCGATTACAGCCAGGACGTCGGCCGAAGGGCACAACTGGGCCAGCTGTTGCCCGGTGAAGTGGTCGTTCCGGTCACGAATGCGAACGGCCAGGTCAGTATCCAGCTGGCCGGCCAGGTGGCGGTGATGAAGATCAACGGCCTGCTGTGCAAGGTCATTTTCGATCACAATCCCGACAATGAGTTTTATGTCGAGGAAAGTTTTCCGCTGGACTGGATGTTCCCCTACGAAACACCGTTCGGCGTCATCATGAAGATCAACCGCCAGCCGTTGCCGTCATTTGCCCCGGACGTCTTCCAGAAAGACCACGAATTCTGGAGCCAGTACTCCGACCGGCTCATCGGCAACTGGATTACTTATGACACGAAAGTCAAGCAGATCGCCGATTTTGCGGAAAAAGTTTATTTGCACCGCAATTTCAGCGGCTTTGAAGGCAGCCGGAAATTTATCCGCGACGAGCACGCGCAGCAGGCCTTTTCCAAGCTTCGCAGCTCCATTGGCGGTCTTTATGCGTGGCGCCTCGGTGCGTTGAGCCAGGTCCCCACCCCGCCCGAATTTCTGCCCAAAACCGACGACGAACGGAAGGCGTTGATCAAGGAAACGGATTTTGCCTTCAAACAATCCTTTGCCTTTTGCCCCTACAGCCCGGAAGCGGTCTTCCGTTACATCAACTTCCTGGCCATGTTCAACCGGTTCGATGACGCCATCATCTGCGCGCAAACCTGCCTCGACTTCGACCCGTACAACGATCAGGTGGCGTCTCTGATCAAGCAATTGCAGGACATGAAAAAGAATTCCGGCGGACGGGCGCAATTCATGTCGGAACTGCAGCAAATGGAAAATGAGGCGCAGAAGAATCCGACTAATTTTGAAAACATTCTGAACCTGGCGAGCATTTACTATCAAATGCATCAAACCAGCCGCGTCATCCAGCTTTTTGACCAGGCATCGGCCGAATCCGCATATCTCCCCGAATACCCTGGGCGTTATCGCCCAGTTCTATGCCCAGACCGAAAACCTACCCAAACTTGAGAGCACGTTGGAAAGATTTGTCGTCATTGACGCGAATGAGCCTGAACCCTGGTACGATCTGGCGGCCATAAAAGTTGTCCTTGGCAACACCAGCGAATCTCTCAAGGATTTGAGCACCGCACTGGATCTGAGCGCCAAACGCCTGAAACAAAACCCAAAGGCGCGTGACCTTCTGGTCGAGGTGCGCAAAGACCATCGTTTTGACTCGCTACGGAACCTGCCGGAGTTCCAAAAACTGGTTCCTCCCCAATGACCTCCGTTAGAGGACAGGTTCTGTGAGCCGGTAAAAAGCACGGCGCCTTGTTAACTGTTGGCACGGTAGTGTCTGAATTTGGATTCGGAGGGCTCTTTACAAAGTGGCCCAATGGTCAACATAGCGGCCATGGGGGAATAACCTATTTATTTATTCTACTGCTTCGGCGTCGTCGGTGCATTTATGGAATGGCATCTTGTCCATTCCGGCCCCCTCGCTCATAATTTTGGCTCAATTTTGTAATGCATAAAAATCTACAGCGATTAAGGTTCCGGCAATGGGTGCGTAGTTTACGTGGCAAACCTCGCGTTCCTTACAATCGCAGATTCCCAGTCCGAGGCTGGTCGCATCCAATAAATTATGAATTTGAGTTACCAGCACCGGCAGCGGAAAGCAATATTCTCCGCACCCAATCGCTTTGCGACGTGCCAGTCAATTGTATGGCCCGGTCTATCAGTTTCCGTTCGTCTTGGCTCAACCTAACCGATATTCCGGGCGCTTTAGCCTTGGTTTTAGGTACTTTTGGGCGTCCAACGTCATTTTTCATAAAATATGTGTTGTATTACGCAAATCATTATTGACCGGTATAATATATTTGTATTACATTAATGTCAACAAAGGAAATGATATGGCAAACAACCTTCCGACCGAAAAGAAAGTGACCGTGATTTCCATGCCGGCAGAGGGTGCGAGCATTCGCAGTATTGAGCAAATCACCGGCATTAACCGCAATACCATCATGAACCTTGGTGTGCGGGTGGGTAATGTCTGCCAGAAGCTCATGGAGGAGAAGATGCGCGGTCTTTTCTGTAATCAAATCGAAGTGGATGAGATTTGGGGATTCATGTGGGCGAAAAAGAAAAACGCTCAACGCACCATTAGAATTGCCACCGGTCACAGATGCACAAAGCGCAGTAAGAGTTGGCCTAGCATATCAAATCAAAGAGGCATCGGCAAGTGATTGCGTCGCATATCACCAATGACCAGATCCGTTTAATTGGGCAGCATCCCTTTATCTCGATTGCGGTCATAATTTCATTGGTCGATCTGGCTTGGATGGCCAAAAAATGAAATTAAGACGCTACCGCCGGCACATCCCAGTTGCCGGGTGCCCGCCGATAGGTTAGCTTGCTGGCTTCAAAATGTTTTATATCGGTACCACAGTATGAAGAAGGCAGATTCACACGGACACAGAGCCGAAGAATCTCCGGCCACGGCTCCCGCCGCGCCCAAAGCCGAACCCGGGGTGCTCGCAACGGAGATCACTCCGGAACAATTGGCCGAACTCAAGACGCGCGCGGCCAAGGCCGATGAGCATTGGGATCGCTTGTTGCGCACGGCGGCTGATTTTGAAAATTTCAAGAAACGCGCCGCCCGCGAACGCCAGGAGGCCGCCCAATCCGCCACGGCCGCGCTGGTCCATAAACTGTTGCCCGTACTCGACCATTTCGAAATGGCCCAGGCTGCTGCCCGTAATCCGTCGGCTCCGCAAAGCGGGACCGCGGCCCTCGAGGATGGTATTGCCATGATTCAACAACAGCTTAAAGGCATTCTCGCGGAAACCGGCCTCGAAGAGGTGGACGCCAGCGCCCGTCCTTTTGACCCGACCTTGCATGAAGCGGTTTCACAACTGGAAACGGCCGACGTCCCCGAAGGTCAGGTGGTTCAACAAATCCGCAAGGGTTACAAACTGCGTGATCGTCTGTTGCGGCCGGCGACCGTGGTGGTTGCCAAACAACCTGTCGCTCCCCCCGCCACCCCGCCTGCCGCCTGAGCCATGGCCAAACGCGATTACTATGAAGTCCTCGGCGTCAGTCGTGATGCCAGCGATGAGGAAATCAAAAAGGCTTACCGCAAGCTGGCCGTGAAGTTTCATCCGGATAAAAATTCGGGAGACAAATCCGCAGAGGAACATTTCAAGGAGATCGGCGAGGCCTACGAAGCCTTGAGCGATCCTCAAAAGCGTGCGGCTTATGATCAATACGGTCACGCCGCCTTTGATCCCCGCACCCGCGCCGGCCGGAGTGGCGGTTTCCAGGGTGGAGGGTTTCACGATCCCTTCGAAATTTTCCGCGAGGTGTTCAGCGGCGGCAGCATATTTGAGGAATTTTTCGGCCGACAGGACCCTTCACAGCCGCAGCGGGGCGATGACCTCCGTTATGACCTGGAAATCTCGCTGGAAGAGGCTGCCCTCGGTTGTGAGAAGAACATTACCATCACCAAATCCGTCCGCTGCGAAACATGCGATGGATCGGGCATGGAACACGGCTCGAAAACACGCGTCTGCCCTACTTGCGCCGGGCATGGCGTGGTGTTGACGTCCCGCGGTTTTATCAGCCTCAGGCAAACCTGCCCGCATTGCAAAGGCTCGGGCCGGCTTTTGGAGAAACCGTGTAAAACCTGCCACGGTGAAGGCCGGCATGAACGCCATTCGGAAATCAAGCTGCGGATTCCGGCGGGCGTGGACACCGGGTCGCGCCTGCGTTCATCGGGCAACGGTGAAGCCGGATTTCGCGGCGGGCCTGCGGGCGATTTATATGTCATTCTGCATGTCAAACCGCATGAGCTTTTCCAGCGCGACGGTGACGATTTGCTCTGCGAAGCGCTGGTCAGCTTTGTCCAGGCGTCGCTCGGCGCGGAAATCGAAGTGCCGACAATGGACGGCAAGGTAAGCATCAAAATTCCCGCCGGTACACAACCCGGTGCCGCCTTCCGCGTCAAAGGCAAAGGCGTAAAGAATCTGCAGGGCTACGGCTACGGCGATTTGCATGTGCGTATTCAGGTTCAGGTGCCAACCCATCTGAATGCAGAACAAAAGACGAAACTGCGGGAATTCGCTGCGCTGGCCGGTGAAGAAGCCAACTCAACCGATAAGGGTCTTTTCGGGAAAGCCAAAAATCTGTTCCGTTAAATTGACCGCTACCCGTTTTTATCTGCCGCCTGAACACTGCACTGGCGATGTCCTCCGCCTGGAAGGGCGGGAGGCGCACCACGCATTGCATGTGCTCCGGGTCAAACGCGGCGAACCCGTGGTCGTCCTCGACGGAATAGGCCATGCATTCCTCTGCGAGATCGCCGATGCCTCGCGCGAGGCGATGACACTGCACGTTAAACGAAGAGATTTCCTTCCTCCGCCCTCAAGCCGGATCACATTGTTGCAGGCGGTGCCCAAGGGAAAAATCATCGAGTCCATCATCCAGAAGGCCGTGGAATTGGGAGTGCACCGCGTGGTGCCGGTCTTGACGGAACGGGTAGTAACCCATCTGGCCGAAAACGAGAGAGCGAACAAACGCGAAAAATGGCAATGGGTCGCCATCGAAGCCATCAAGCAATGCGGTGCGACCTGGCTGCCAACCATCGAAAAACCAACCACTATCGAAAAATTCTTGAACCGTCGTAATGCCGGGCCAGAGGCCGGCGCTCCGCCTTCCGCCATCCGCCATCCGCCCTCACTCTTTGACCTGTCCTTGGTCGGCTCACTGCAAGCCGGGAGTCGTCACCCGCGCGAATGTTTTCAGGAATTTCAGGCCAGGAATGGACGCCTGCCGCAAAACGTGGCCGTTTGGATTGGCCCGGAAGGCGATTTCACCCCTGACGAATTAAAAATGATTGAAGCTTCCGGCGCAGTGCCCATCTCACTGGGTCACCTGGTTCTCCGCGTAGAAACCGCGGCGATTTATTGCCTGTCGATGTTGAATTATGAATTGAATCAATAGGACCAGCGGCCTTTCTCGCCGTTGCGTTCTGTGCCGGAGACAAGCACAACATATTACGCACTGCTAGTGTGATTGGACCAACACCCGAAAGCTCGTCCGAGATGTTCCGGATGGGTGAGGGTCTGAAACTGGCGCGTACGCGGAGTGTTCCATTCGCCAAATGTTTTTTCTTTGATGGCGGCGTCCAGGATCCGCGTCAGAAACTGCGCCTGCGTGGAAAAACTTTCGGTCACCAGCCCGGCGGATTCGCCGGCAGCCTGGATCGCCGGAAAATTGACGTGCGCCGTGAGGTCCTGTTCACCAACATTGGCAAAGAGGTCATCGGTGACGTGATGACGAAAATAGGCGCGAAGCGTGCCCTTGGGGCGGCTCGGTGAAAACATCTCGTCGGCGCCAAAACCGTAATCAATCGTCACCAACCGGCCGCTTTCCAAAACACTCGCGGCCTCGCGCCACCAGTTTTCCGCAGCGGGAGAGATTTCGATGGTGTAACCATCGGGCAAAACGGCCATCAAATCAGAAGGCAGACGACAGCGGACCGAGGGCAGATTAATTTCAGACTTCCGATCTTTGATTTCTGACTTCTGGATACGCGCCCAGACGAATTTATCACCTTCGAGAGTCACGCCCCATTCGAACCAACTTTTCGCAGCGGCGTCCCACCCGAATCGTTGCACAGGCATGGCATCGAGCAGTTCATTGCTGAAAATGATGCCGTGGAAGCGTGAAAGCGTGGGAGCGGAAAAGTCTGGAAACCAGATAACGCGTGATGTGAATTGCTGCAGTGTTTCCGTTTGCCACGCCCGGCGGCGGGCTGAGGGCTCGATGATACAGTATTGGATCCGGCCAAAAAGTTCCGGTCGGGCAGCCTGCAGCCAGCTTAGAATGTCCCGGGCCAGCGTCCCCGCGTGCGCACCGGCTTCGACAATCCTGGTTTGTGATTTCCCGGCATCGATTTCTGTCTCAAGCCATCTGGAAAACTGGAAGGCGAGCAGTTGTCCGAACAGCTCTCCGACACTGACACTGGTATAAAAGTCACCCCGCCGCCCGGGATTGTCTTTTTTTGCTTCGTAAAATCCATAATCTGGACAATACAAAGCGAGCTCCATGAACCGGGCAAAAGACAAAACGCCGCCCGTGACAATTTCGTGTCGGATAAGTTCAAATAGGTGCCGCATTTCTCGTACTTGGCGCGGCTCTAGCTTAATGTCCGCCCAAGAGAAAAGAACTTATGGCCAAAATCGATGCGTTTTTCAACTTGATGTTTGAACAGAAGGCGTCCGACCTGCACATGGCCTCCGGCAACCCGCCCATGCTGCGCATCAACGGCGAACTCCAGCGCGTGGATTATCCCCCGCTCGAAAACGATTCGCTCAAGACCATGCTCTACGAGATCGCGCCGGATTACAAAATCAAACAATTTGAGGAAACCGGTGACGTGGACTTCGGCTACGAAATTCCGAATGTTTCGCGTTTTCGTGTCAACTTTTTCAACCAGCGGATCGGCATCGGCGCCGTGTTCCGCCAGATTCCCAGCCGGGTCCTCTCGTTTGAAGACTTTGAAAAACTCGAGGCGCCCCTGCCAGCCGTGCTCAAAAAGTTTTGCATGCTGCATCGCGGCCTGGTCGTCGTCACCGGCCCGACGGGCTCCGGCAAGTCCACCACCCTGGCGGCGATGGTCGATTACGCGAATGTCAACCGCAAGGACCATATCATCACGCTGGAGGATCCGATTGAATTTGTCCACGAAAGCAAAAATTGCCTGATCAACCACCGCGAAGTCGGCCTGCACACCAAATCATTTTCTTCGGGATTGCGGGGCGCCCTGCGCGAAGACCCGGACGTCATTCTCGTCGGTGAAATGCGCGACCTGGAGACCATCGAACTGGCCATCACCGCAGCTGCAACGGGCCACCTGGTTTTTGGAACCCTGCACACGCAGAGTGCCGCCAAAACGGTGGATCGTATTATCGACGTCTTTCCGGCCGATCAACAGAACAAAATCCGACAGACGCTGTCCGAGGCCTTAAAGGGGGTTGTGGCGCAAACTCTGTTCAAGCGCACGGACAAGAAAGGCCGTGTGGCCGCCTTTGAAATTCTGGTTTTCAACACCGCCGTAGCCAACCTGGTGCGCGAAGGCAAGACGCACCAGATCAACGGCATGATCCAGGTCGGCAAGAAGATCGGCAACCAGCCGCTGGACGATCATATCATGGAGCATGTGCGCATGAAGCGCATCGCTGCGGAGGAAGCGTACGACAAATCGCTGGATAAAAAGAAATTCCGTCCGCTGTTGGCCCATCCGCCAGTGGATGATGATGCCGTATAATTATGCGACGCGCCGAATTGGACCAAATGCTGACCACCATGCTGGCTTCCCAGCCCGAGGTGTCGGATTTACTGTTCACCGTGGACCGCCCGCCCCAGGTTGAAGCTTATGGCGAACTCAAACCGGTGGTGCTGGAACCGCCGATTGAGAAACTCTCGCCCTATCAGGTTGAGACGATCGCCCTGAACATCATCGGGGACAATCTCTGGCACATTGAGGATTTGTTGCGACACGGTTCCTGCGACGCTTCCTACGCCCTTTCGGACCAGGCACGGTTCCGTATCAATATTTTTTCGCAACGCGGGAATTTTTCGCATCGTTTGCCGCCAGTTGAACGCCGCAGATTCCGACGCTGGATCAATTGAAATTGCCGGAAATTTTCAAAGAGATTCCCAAGGAAAAGACCGGCCTGGTGCTGGTCACCGGCGCGACGGGCTCCGGCAAATCCACCACCCTGGCCGCCATCCTCAATGAGATCAATCGTGCCAAACCCGTTCACATCGTCACCCTGGAAGACCCGGTCGAGTACGTTCACAAACACGAGATGGCGACGTTCAACCAGCGGGAACTGGGCATCGATTTCGACAGCTACGCCAACGGCCTGCGGGCCGCCCTGCGCCAGGCACCCAAAGTCATTCTCGTCGGCGAAATGCGCGACCAGGAAACGGTCAAAATCGCCTTAAGCGCGGCGGAAACCGGCCACCTGGTGCTCAGCACGCTGCACACCATCAATGCCGGTGAAACCATCAACCGTATTCTCGGTATGTTCGATCCGGAGGAACAGGAACAAATCCGCATCCGCCTGGCGGACTCCTTGCGCTGGGTCATCAGTCAGCGGCTGGTCCCCAAAGTCGGCGGCGGGCGGTTTGCGCTGATTGAAATCATGGGCGCCAACCTCCGCACCCAGGAGGCCATCCGCCTCGGCGAAAGCGAAGGCAAGACCTTTTACGAAATCATCGAGGCCAGTTCTCCGTTCGGCTGGCGCACTTTCGACCACGCCTGCCTGGAAGCGTATGAACAGGGCGAGATCACCGAGGAAACCGCCATGCTTTACTGCACCAAACGCAGCGTGGTCTCGCGCGGCATCGACAGCATCAGGAAATCGCGCGGCGACATGAGCTCCACGGCGGGCATCGCTGCGCATGAAAACTGTCACTGGAACATTCGGCACCTCCGGTGCTCAAAATAAAATAATTTATGGGTGGCTCATTTGATTTCATCAGTACCGAGGACAAACCGGCCTTGATTGCCTTTTCCACGCCGGAATGGCTGGAGACCGCCAAAGCCGCCCTGACGAACTGGGCTACAAGGTTCACACCGCCGCCACGCACAGCGATTTTCTGGTGCGCTTCAGCCAGGTGCATTATCAGGTGGTCGTCATCGAGGAATTGTTCGGCGCGAACAGCATCGAAGAAAACCTGACGTTGCAGGCATTGCAGAACATGCCCGTCAACCAGCGCCGCCACGCCACCATCATCCTCCTCGGCGATTCGTTTCAGACGTTCATGCCCATGGAAGCCTTCAAGCAAAGCGTCCATGCCGTCATCAACAGCTCCGAAATGTTCCTGCTCAAACAGCTCGTCGAAAAAGCCGTGGCCGACAACGCGCTTTTCCTCCACAGTTTCCGCGAAGTCCAAAACCGTCTGTACGCCTCCGGCAACCGCTTGTGATGCCTGCAGGCGTTTGATAATTTTCCGCAGCAATCTTAATGACTCGCCTCGACCAGGCATTGGTGGAACGCGGCCTTTGCGAAAGCCGTGAACGCGCCAAACGCGCCATCCTCGCCGGACAGGTCCGCATCAACGCCCAACGCGCCCACAAACCCAGCGATGCCGTCAAGCCGGATGACGCGCTGACACTGGCGGCCGCCGAAAAATACGTCAGCCGCGGCGGCCACAAGCTGGAACACGCCCTCCGCCATTTCCAACTGGACGTGGCCGGACTCACCGCCATCGACCTCGGCGCTTCCACCGGCGGTTTCACCGATTGCCTGCTCCAGCACGGCGCGGCCAAGGTTTTTGCCGTGGACGTCGGCCAGGGCCAGCTCGCCTGGAAACTCCGCCAGGACCGCCGGGTCGTGGTCATGGAAAAAACCAACGCCCGCCACCTCACCGCCGCGCAGTTTCCCCAGCCATTCGCTCCCGCCGACCTGGCGGTCGATTGATTGCTCGTTCATTTCGCTGCGAAAAATTCTGCCCGCCGCCGTTGCTTTGTTGGGCCGGACGGCAAAATCGTCGCGCTGATCAAACCGCAGTTTGAAGCCGGCAAAGCCGAGGCCGACAGGGGCCACGGCGTCATCACCGACCCGGCGATGCACGAACGGGTGCTCAGAAATGCGGGAATTTGTCGCCGCCCAATCCGGCTTGCGCTGGCGCGGCGTGGTCGAATCACCGTTGCTCGGCCCGGCGGGCAACAAGGAATTTTTGGTGCTGATTGAAAAAACTGGCTGACAAAATCAAACGCGTCGGACTGATCGGAAATTCCGAAAAGGCCTCCTGTGCCGACATCGTCCGCAAGGCCGCGCGCCTCATTGCCAGCGCGCTGGACGCAAAGCGATGGCCAGTCAAGCCCGGACGCCGGCCGCGCTCTGGCGCGGCGAGGTGGATTTGCTGCTCGTTTTCGGCGGCGACGGCACCATGCTGCGGGTCGCGCGCGAAATCGCCGGTTCCGCCACGCCCATGCTCGGCATCAACATCGGCGGCCTGGGCTTCCTCACCGCCGTGCCCTCGGACGAATTGCCCCGTGCGCTGAACCACGTCTGGAACGGCGAATTCAAATTTGAATCCCGCGCGCTGATCGAAGTCAGCGGACGTTGCCACGGCCAGCCGGTCCGTGAAATCGCCTTCAACGACATCGTCGTCGGCCGCGGCGCCGTTTCGCGGCTCATCGAACTGGACGTCAGCGTGGACGGCGAACTGGTCACCCGATACCGCTGCGACGGCTTGATCATCAGTTCGCCGACCGGTTCCACGGCCTATTCGCTGGCGGCGGGCGGCGCGGTGGTCTTCCCGACGGCCGAAGTGTTCGCGCTGACGCCGATCTGCCCGCACACGCTGTCCAACCGCTCCACTGATTCTGCCGCTGGCCTCGACTATCCGCGTCAAGGCCGCCAACCCGGCGCCCGCCACCATTTTGAGCGCGGACGGCCAGGTCGTCGCCGAACTGGACGCCGGCGACGAGGTGACGATCCGCCGCAGCCGCCGCGCCGTCCGATTGATGCACTGGCGGACAGTTCGTTTTTGGAGGCCTTGCGCCGCAAACTGCACTGGCGCGGAGCCTATCTGTGAAATGAAGAAGGGAGAATGCAGAATGAAGACTGAATCAACATTCCTGCCTTGAAACTCCGCGACCGCGCTCGCCTTTCCTTCTGCCTTCTGGCTTCTGCCTTTTCCTTCTGATCATGGTCCGACTCAAAGACATCGCTCAACACGCCGGCGTTTCCGTGATGACCGTCTCGAAGGCGTTGCGCGACGAGCCGGACGTTTCGGCCGCCACCAAGGCGCGCATCAAACAGCTGGCGCAGCAAATGGGCTATGTGCCCGACTCCTCCGCCCAGGGATTGCGCACCCGCGACCACCAAACTGTTCGGCCTGGTCATCCCCTCCACCACCAACCCGATTTACGCGCGCATCGTTTTTGCCATCGAGGAACGCGCCCACGAACTGGGCTACGACATCCTGCTCGCGCACACCCACAACATCCCGGAGCGCGAAGAAACCTGTATCCGGCGCATGCTGTCCCGGCGCGTGGACGGATTCTTTATTTCGCCGGTTTATCGTTTTGAAGCCGAGGCGCGGATTTACGAGGAGCTGGCCGCGCGCAAAATCCCGACGGTTCTGCTCGGGCTCGCCGGCGCCGTTCTGCAAATCGTTTCCCGGCGTGGAAACCGAGGAGCTCGTCGCCAGCTCCGCCGCCACGCAACATCTGTTGAAACTCGGCCACAAACGCATCGCCTATCTCACCGGCCCGCATCCGCGCCGTGGGCGCACGATCGCTTCGAAGGCTATCGCCGCGCGTTGCGCGAAGCCGGATCTGGACGTGGACGACAGGCTGGTTTTTCAGGCCGGCAGCACCATCGAAGACGGCACCAAGGCCGCGCTGCAGATGCTCAACGAATCCTGCAACGCCACCGCCGTGCAGGCCGTCAACGACCTCGTCGCCATCGGCTGTGCCGAGACGCTGTTCACCCAGGGATTGCGGATTCCCGAGGACATTTCGCTCGTCGGCTTCGGCAACGTGTTGACGGCGGAATATTTTCGCGTGCCGCTGACCACCGTTCGCCAGCCCAAATTCCGGCTCGGCATGGCGGCGATGGACATGATGACCAGCCTGCTCCGCGGCCAGCCGGTGGAATCCAAACGTTTGTCGGCCGAACTCATCGAACGCAAAAGCACCGCCCCTCCGAAAACGGCCGCGCCGCCTGCAAACCAGGGTTAAGCGGTCAGACCAATGGCAACGGCTCGAATTGGCGGCCAAGAATCGGGGTGCTGGGAGTTTTCAGCCAGCTTTCCAAGACGCCGGAATAGACCCTCCGGAAATCCATGGTGTACTTGATGTCGCCTTCAAATAAATCCTGCGGCGCCAGGCTGGGATAACGTCCAAGCAAGCCCGCTTTTACCTTGTCGCCGATGACAAACAGCGGCGCCGCCGCCCCATGATCGGTGCCGCCGCTGGCGTTTTCCGCGACGCGCCGGCCAAATTCACTGAACGTCATCACCAGCACACGCGGTAAATTGCCTTGCGCCTTCAGGTCCCCAACAAAGGCATTGACCGCATCACCGAGTTCTTTCAGCAAGCGGTCCTGCGTACCGGCCTGGTTGATGTGCGTGTCATAACCACCCTGCGACAACGTAATAAACGCGCGTGGGCAATCCCCCCGCAATGAGTTGGGCCACCAGCTTGAGGTTCTCGCCGAGTTTGGTCACCGGATAAGGCGCCTGGTTGTTAACCCGCGCAACAATGGCGCGGATCTGGTCCGAACTGACCTGCGCATCGAGCGCCGTCCGTTCGATAAAATGTAACGCGGAACCGCCCGGCTGCGGCATGCCGGCCGCCAGCGCGCCGATGCTGCCGCCTGAATTTACGTCTGGTGCGGTGTCCGGGATTTCATTCATTTTTTCGTAGGATTCCTCCAGTAAATCCACCTGACCGGGCCGGAAACGTCCGGGCGACAGGAACCGGTAATTTTGCGGGTTGGCGAGGCTGATACCGGTGGGGGTTTTGGCAAAAAACGCCTGCGGCGTCTGGCCGCCGATGTCCACGCCCACCGTCGGGTCACAACCCGCGCAGGCGTTGTCAAAATAACGACCGAGCCAGCCGTATTTCTCCACTTTGTCGGTGTCGCTGGCTGTCTGCCAGATTTCCGTGGAGCGGAAATGGGAACGGTTCGGATTGGGATAACCGACCCCCTGCACCACCGCCAGGTGTCCCGCGTCGTACAGGTTTTTGAACCCGGTCAACGCATTGTGAAAGCCGATTTCGCCGTTCAAATCCAGAACCTGTTGTGCCTTGAGTCCAAGTTTCGGTCGCGCGTTGCGGTAATAATCGTTGGTGTAGGGCACGACGGTGTTGATGCCGTCGTTGCCGCCGGCCATCTGCAGGACGACCAGAATTGTTGAGTCCTTGCCGGTAACAATTTGGGTCGCGGAATCGGCCGCATCGCTGTGCAAGGCGGCGAACGTGTCGGCCAGAAATGCCGGGACCGTCCAGCTAAGCGCGCTACCCAGCATGGTGGTACGCAAAAACTGGCGCCGGGTCTGCAGTGTGATTTCGTTTTTCATAGCCTTTGGGGTGACACGTGACAAGTGACAAGTAGAGCCAACGCTGGTTCCCATCACCCGACTCCTGTCATCGTCATATATTTCAATTCACAGTTCACGTTGTTTTTTCTTGTCACTTGTCACCTGACCTGTCAATTTAAGTAACTTGATACTCCGGCGTGCACATCACCAGGCGGATGGCCGCACGGATGTCTCCATCGTTCAATTTGCCGCGCGCATTGAGAAAGTCGCCCAAGGCCTTTGCCTGATCTTCTTTAAGCGCCGATTGCAATAGTCGGTGCTGCAACGCAGCCACCAGCCGGTCCTTGCCGGCACGTTCATCCGGCGTAAGGATCTTTTCGATATCCACGCCGCCAACGTGTACCCGTTTTCCTCCGGTTTCGGGCTGACTCGGGGCCATTGGGTTCATTGATTGCGTACCTTCCAATCGTGCTCGGGGAATGTCCGCACCTTGCACGAGGATGGCTGCGGTATTGTAACGGTCCAGCAAGGTGGTGGTCGTAATCCACGAGAGGCCCCCGTCCCACCCTTTCACGTTCGGCGGTGCGAACAAATCCTGTCCCATGCGGCGGGTAATGCCTTCGCAAATTTGCGTCGGCGGCAAACCACACTCCAGGACCCGTGCCGTGCCCACCAGCCATTGAACCGGGCTTTTGACCTGGTTGCGCACAATCGCCGGATCGTAGAATTCTTCGCTGCGAAACAGAACGCGCAGGAACGGCTTGAAATCGTTTCCATTTTCCCGAAACACGACGGCCAAGGCGGTGTTCAGTTCATTCGATGGCGTTTGTCCGGCGAAATAATTCCACAATTTCGCGGTGATAAACTGTGCGGATGCCGGTTGCGCCACAATTTGGGCAATGACGTCGTCGCCGTTGAGGTCGCCGGTGCGCCCCAGAAAGGTTTTGGTGCCGTTGTCGTGAAAAAAGGGGCGGTAAAGGTATTCCTGATTCAGCCGGTCCAGGGACCAGCCTGTCAGTGCGCGCGCGCCCTCGTTTACGTCCTGCTCGGTATAATTGCCGATGCCCAACGCAAAGAGTTCCATGACCTCGCGGGCAAAATTCTCGTTCGGGTGCGGCCGACGGCTCTCCGCCTGGTCCAGCCAGATGAGCATCGCCGGGTCCTTGCCTGCGTAACTGAGCAGTTCCTGCCAATGACCCGTCGCCAACCGGCGAAACAGTTCGTTCTGACGCCACATGTAATAGGCGTTGCGCACTTTTTCAAAGCTCGTGGCAAAATGGCCATGCCAGAACAGCACCATTTTTTCCTGGAATGGCCGCGGCCCACTGGCCATGCGATTCAGCCACCAGCCGCGCAATTCCATCAAACGCTGGTACTGGATTCGCATTTCCTGTTGATATAATTTGCGGCGTTCATCTTGCGGCGCATTTTTCGCCGCATCGCGCAGGCGCTTCACCCCTTCCGGATCCGGTTTCGCCCAATCGGGATTGGACGTCGGGTCGGCGTATTGTTCGTAATCGAGCAGAGTGGAAAGCGCGGCATCCGGGCTGAGATCCGCCATCTTTTGAATCACGGCCGGCGGGCCCCCGAACCCGGCCCGGTTTACCAAATGCGCCGCTGAGTCATAATCCCAGCGGTCGGCTGGAAGCGCCTTGAGCATGTTCTTAAAGACGTAATTGGGACTGAGAATGTTTCACGACGGTTCGATCGCCGCCTCCAGTTGACAGGCCGCCAGCGAAGTGTAACGTGCTCCTCCAGGCAGTAATTCGCTGCGGATGAGTTCAATCTCCCGGGCCGTCCATTCGCCAAATAACCGGTTTTCCATTGATCCGGCCTGATTTGTTATATCTTTGATATTCAATTTGTTAGCGTCTTGGAAACGTCCGAGTGTGATGTGCCCGGCAAATCGGTCTCCACTCGGCCCGGACGTGAACGGTTGAACCGTACTTTCAACTTTCTGCTGGAGAGTCAACAGACGGTTCTCGCGGTCGTGGATGCCAACCCAGATGACGCGCGGCGAACGGGCGTTTGGGAAAAAACCGACACCTTGCGCCAGCAAATGAAGGGGGTGGATCTCGGCACAAACAGCGCGGAGGGATGCCTGCAAGCCGGCGACATGCTGGAATGGAATATCGCCGAGAAACCGGAGCGTGAGATGAAACTGTTGCGGTTTTGTCCAGCGGACCGTACCACGCGGAACCAACGGTTGCAGTTCGCTCTGAACCCGAAGCAGTTCCGCGCGTACGCTTCCCGGAACTGTTATCGCCACAAACAGCCGGCAGCGTTCGGTAGCATGTTCACCTGTCATTGTCCTTATTCAACACTTGAAAGTTGAAACTTGAAACTTGAAACTTACGTCATGTCGTTGCCCGCCGATTATCACATGCACACGCCGCTCTGCCGCCATGCCCGCGGCGAACCGGAGGAGTACGTTCGACAAGCGCTGAAACTGGGATTCAGGGAAATCGGCTTCTCCGATCATGCGCCGATGCCGCAGGATGATTTCGACAACTGGCGGATGAACGCCGACAAACTCGACGAGTACGTCGCCAAAATCCGGAAGGTGCAGAAAGATTTCCCGCAACTGGCCATCCGGCTGGCCCTCGAAGTGGATTACCTGCCCGGTTACGAAGATTGGATCCGCGACCTGGCTGCACGCCACCCCTGGGATTATCTCATCGGGTCGGTACATTACGTCTCTGACTCGTGGGCGGTGGATGACCCGCAGAAATTGTCGAGTGGCAACACCGCGATGCCGGTGAAGTCTGGACGGTCTATTTTGAGCGGCTGACGCGGGCGGCGGAAACGGGGTTTTTTGAAATCATAGGTCACGCCGATTTACCGAAGAAATTCGGGCATCGCCCCTCGAGCGATTGCACTTCGCTGTATCGAACATTTCTGGAAGTCGCAAAGAAACGTAACTGCGCCATCGAACTGAATACTGCCGGCCTCCGGAAAGATTGCCGGGAAATCTATCCGAGCCGCGAAATTCTTCAGCTGGCGTACCAGACCGGCGTACCCATCACCTTCGGTTCCGACGCCCACGCGCCGGAGGAAGTAGGAATGAATTTTGCCGAAGCGGTTCAACTGGCACGTGAAGTTGGTTACAACGAATGTTGCCGGTTTATTCAGCGTCGGAAACACGTGACCCCGTTCTAATTCCTGTGCCGGTTGACCTGAAACCATTTCACAAGCGCCGGTTGATCTGCCTTTTATTGGTCTTGTCGACACTGGCTTTGTATATGCCGGTGACGAACCACCGTTTTATCAATTTCGACGACGACCAATACGTCACGGGCAATTTTCACGTCAACGCCGGATTGACCTGGTCGGGCATTGTTTGGGCCTTTCAAAGCGGCTACGCGCACAACTGGCATCCTCTGACCTGGATTTCGCACATGCTGGATTGCCAGTTGTTTGGTTTGAATCCTGCCGGGCATCACCTGACCAATCTATTGTTCCACATCGCCAATTCAGTCCTGCTCTTTTTGTTTTTGAACCGGACCACCGGAACGACGTGGCAAAGCGGATTCGTAGCGGCGTTGTTCGCCTGGCATCCGGTGCACGTGGAATCGGTCGCATGGGTGGCAGAACGCAAGGATGTTTTGAGCACTTTTTTCTGGATGCTGACGCTTCTGGCCTACGCACGGTTTGTGGAGGAGTCCAAGGCCCGAAGCCCGAAGCCAAACGTCCCAGGCCAAAAGTCCAAAGTCTTTTACCTCGGAGCACTTCTGGCGTTCGCGTGTGGATTGATGTCCAAGCCTATGGTTGTGACCTTGCCGTTCGTCCTGTTATTGCTCGATTTCTGGCCACTTCAACGTCTGAACGCTTCAACATTTCCACGCAGGTTCGTCGAAAAAATACCATTTTTTGCCTTGGCGCTGGGATCGAGCACGGTGACCTTTTTAGTGCAGCGAGGCGCGGTCGCACCACTGGATACTTTGCCGTTCTCCTTCCGGATTGCCAATGCGATGGTGTCTTATTTACGTTATGTTTCCAAGGCTTTCTGGCCGGCGGATCTGGCAATCCTTTATCCCATCCCCGCGCTGCGGTCGCCAGGATTGGTCTTTAGTTCTATCCTATTCGTATTGGTCTGCTCGGTTTTGTTTGTCTGGCTTGCCCGGCGGTATCCTTATCTGTTTGTCGGTTGGTTCTGGTATTTGGGCACACTGATACCGGTGATCGGCCTGGTTCAGGTGGGTGTGCAGTCCATGGCGGATCGTTACTTGTATATTCCCGGCATTGGTTTGCTCATCTTGATGGTTTGGGGGTTTAATGCACTTTCAGTCAAATGGCCGCAAAGAAAATGGATTGCTGCCGGTATCGGAATCGCCGTTGTGGTCGGGTGCACCTTTGTTTGCCGGGCACAGTTACAGTACTGGCAGAACAGCATCGCCTTGTTTTCCCATGCCAAGGCTGTCACACCTGACAATTACGTGACGGACAATCATCTGGGTGAGGCGTTTGATGCCACGGGACAATTCGACAGAGCCATTCCTGTCCTGGAGGCGTCGGTGCGTATCAATCCCTACAATGTCCGAGGATTATCCGAATTGGGCACGGCATTAGCCTTGGAAGGAAAATTGCCGGAAGCGATCGAATGTTTTCGCAAAGCCGTCCAACTCCGGCCAAATGATGCTGTCCTGCACTATGACCTGGGCGCGGAACTTCTGGAGAACGGTCAGTTGGACGAAGCGGCGACATCACTCTTAACGGCCCTACAGTTAAACCCGAATTTTGCAGCGGCACATCGGAGTCTGGCGGCCGTCCTACTCAAACGAGGAGAAACCGCGGAAGCCCTTAACCATTTCTCTGAAGCCGTTCATCTGAACCCCGGTTGGGCCGATGCACATTTTGATTACGGACGGGCGCTGTTAAACAACAACGAACCGGCAGATGCCGCTGCCCAATTCTCCTGGATGGTTGCACTGTCGCCGGACCAGGCCAAAGGCCATTATCGCCGTGCGCAGGCCCTGTTCCTTCAGCACCAATCCCAAGAGGCCATTGACGAGTTTTGGAAGGCCTTGCGGCTCGATCCGGAATTCACGGATGCGCTCAACGAACTGGCGTGGATACTCGCCACTGACCCGGACCCTGGACTCCGTTCGGGCACGGTGGCGATCCATCTGGCAGAACGCGCCTGCACTTTAACCCATTATCAGGCACCCGCCGTTCTGACCACTCTCAGTGCCGCCTATGCCGAAGCCGGTCGCTTCCCGGAAGCGATTAAAAGTGCGCAGCAGGCCCGTGACCTGGCATCAGCAGCGGGACAAAAAGACCTCGTAAACAGAAATGAACGGCTGCTCCAGCTCTACCAATCACAGCGGCCTTACCGGCAACCGGAGTGAGTTTTTTATCTGAAGCTCTGGACTTTGGAACGCAATTTGAAAAACTCTCCCCAGTGAAACAATCAATCGCCACTTTGGACATGGAAGGCGTGTTGACGCCGGAAATCTGGATTGCTGTTGCGGAAAAGACCAAGATCCCGGAACTGCGCCGCACCACGCGTGATGAGCCGGACTACGACAAGCTCATGCGCGGCCGCCTCGCGATTTTGGACCGGCACGGCTTGAAATTGTCGGACATTCAGAGTGTCATCGGCTCGCTGCAACCGCTCGGCGGCGCGAAGGAGTTCCTGGATGAATTGCGCTCGCTCGTGCAAGTTGTCATCCTGTCCGATACCTTCGAGCAATTCGCCTCTCCCCTGCTCCGCCAGCTCGGCTGGCCGACGTTGCTCTGCCATCGGCTTGTCGTCGAGAACGATCGCATCGTGAATTACCAGTTGCGCATCCGGGAACAAAAGCGCGAGGCCGTGGCCGCATTCATGCGGCTGAATTACCACGTCATCTCCGCCGGCGATTCCTACAACGACACTGCGATGCTGCTGGAGGCGAACGTCGGTTTCCTCATTCACGCACCGGAAAAGGTCAAACAGGAATTTCCGCAGTTCAAAGCCGTTGAGTCGCTGGCTGATTTGTTGAAGCTGATCAAGGCGGAATTAAAATCGTAATCGTCCTCGTCCTCCTTCTCGTCCTCGGATTTCGATTACGAGGACGACGACGAGAATGAGGAGGACGGTCAGTCTTCCGCTTTGAACGCCCGCGAAATCAGATCGCGTACAGCTTTTCTTGGCTCCTTGTTTTCGTAGAGCAATGCATGAACTTCGTCGATGATCGGCGTCGGCACCTTCTTCTCGCGGGCCAGCCGGTGCGCCGAACGTGCCGTGGGATACCCTTCGGCCAGCTTTGGATGCGAGGCCTGGATTGCTTCCATCGTTTCGCCACGACCCAAACGCTCGCCCAGGTCGCGATTGCGACTTTGCTTCGAGAAACAGGTCAGCATGAGATCGCCGAGACCGCTCAGGCCGGAGAAGGTTTCCGCCTGCGCGCCGCAAGCCACACCCAGCCGGCGCAATTCGGACAACGCGCGGGTTACGAGGCCGGCCTTGGTATTGTCGCCGTACCCGAGGCCGTCGCTTACGCCCGCCGCAATGGCGATAATATTTTTCAGCGCGCCACCGTACTCCACCCCCAGGATGTCGGTGCTGCGATAGATGCGGAATTCGGGGCGATGGAACAGCCCCTGCACCGTGCGCGCCGTGCCCTCGCTTTCACTGGCGCAAACAACCGTGGTCGGAATGCCCTGCGCCACTTCCCGGGCAAAACTCGGACCGGACAGCGCCGCCACGCGATTGGCCGGCAGGTGCTCGCGCAAAATCCGGCTCATCGTTTCGCCGGTTTCAAATTCAATCCCCTTCGTTACGCTCACCACGACCCCCGGATGCCCTTTCAGTCTCACTGCCACTTCCCGGAACGACTTAGACGGGATCGCCATCACAAGACACTCGGCGCCCCCGACCGCTTTTGAAAAGTCTGCCTCGATTTTCCAATCGGTCGGCAATTTCACACCCGGCAGATAACGTTCACTGTGTCCCTGTCGAAGTTCAGCCAGAGT
Organism: uncultured Verrucomicrobiae bacterium; assembly: GCA_963708525.1. Classification (GTDB taxonomy): domain Bacteria; phylum Verrucomicrobiota; class Verrucomicrobiia; order Limisphaerales; family UBA11358; genus UBA11358. The sequence goes on from CAVPTH010000031.1 coordinate 21,121, forward strand.
TTCGGCGTTGATGTCCCAAAGCGCCACGGCGTTACCGTTTTCATGCAGCACTTTGGCCAGCGCGGTCCCCCACGCACCGGTACCGAGGACGGTAATTCTCATTTTGCGCCCTCCGATGATGAAGATTTGTGACCGATGCGCTGTTCTGTACCGTTCAGAAGGCGCTTGATGTTGGTCCGATGTTTATAAATAGCCAGCAAGCCGAGCACGGTGGTGACGATTCGCAAGGTGAGGCTGTTCGGCGTCAGCCAGACCGTCGCGGGCAGCACCACCGAAGCGAGGATGGACGCAACTGAAGCGTATCGGGTCAGCGCCAAAACGATAATCCACGAAGCCAGCGCAAGGCCAGCCGCCAACGGCGCGAGCGCAAAGAAAACCCCGCAGCTCGTCGCGATGCCTTTGCCGCCCTTGAATCTGAGCCAACAGGTGAAGTTGTGACCGAGCACCGCCGTGATGCCCGCCAAAATCCGGTAAAGCTCCGTGTCCGTCGTTGAAGCGCCGAGTAACATCAGCAGACCATCACAAAGCCAGGTGCACGCGGCATAGCCTTTCAAAACATCCATGAGCAGCACAAAGATACCCGCCGGTTTGCCGACGGTGCGAAAGACATTCGTTGCGCCCATATTACCGCTGCCGACGGCGCGGATGTCAACGCCTTTGGCCTGCGCCACCAAAAAGCCGGTCGGAATGGAGCCGAGCAAATACGCTCCCACTGCAACGATGACATAACTCAGAATTGGCACGACGATATTTAACGGTTGAACGGTGAAAGTTGAAAGTTGAAAGTTGCGGCGTAGGGAGGTGCTTCGTCTCTACCCTGGAATTGGGCACTGACCAAGCAGTGCCCTCCACCAACACTTTCCGCTTTGAACCATGAACGCTGAACTTTAAGCTGCGCGCATGGCATCAACAGTCAGAGTGGCAGTCCTGGGCGTCGGGTCGCTGGGACAAAATCATGCCCGCCTTTACGCAGAATTGGCAAAGGTCGGACAAGTGGAATTCACCGGCATTTTTGATACCCACGCCGACACCGCACGAAAAATCGCCGCTAAATACAACGCCCATAGTTTCGATTCCATCGCTGAGGCGGCAAAGAACGCCGATGCGTTGAACATTGTCACGCCCACCAGCACCCACTTCGAACTGGCGAAACAATTGCTCGCGCAAGGCAAACACGTCCTCGTCGAGAAACCGATGACGGATGATACCGCACAGGCCGCCGAACTGGTACAGCTGGCCCGGCAGAAAAATTGCGTTCTGCAAGTCGGCCACGTCGAGCGGTTCAATCCCGTCTTCAAATATCTGGAAGCCGCCGCGCCGGAACCCCGCTTCATCGAATGCCACCGGCTGTCACCCTACCCGGCCCGCTCCACTGATATTGGCGTTGTGCTCGATTTGATGATTCATGATTTGGATGTGGTGCTGGCCTTTGTCAAATCGCCTGTGATGAGCGTGGATGCCGTGGGCATTCCGGTATTGAGCAAGAGCGAGGATATTGCCAATGCGCGGCTGCGTTTTGCCAACGGTTGCGTGGCCAACCTCACCGCCAGCCGCGTCAGCCCGGAACGAATGCGGAAGATTCGCGTGTTCAGCGGCGGAACGACGACGCCCAGCTATGTCTCGCTCGATTATCGGGCGCAGGAAGGATTCATTTACCGCATTGCCCGCGAAGACGAAAAGGAAACGCCATTGCTAAAAAAAGTTTTGGCCGCAAAACTTGGTGTCGGCAAGGACTCCACCATCGTCAGTGAATTTGCCGGCAAACGCGTCGTGCGTGAACCGGTGCCCATTGCGAAAGACGAACCGCTGAAGCTCGAACTGCAACATTTCGTCAATTGTGTCCGCGAAAAGCAGACGCCGATGGTCAGTGGTGAATCTGCCAAGCTCGCGCTGGACCTGGCGTTTGAAATCACGCGGCTGATCCAAAACCAAAAGATTTAACGCAGAGACGCGAGCGAGCGTGGAAAAGCGATTGCATTGCCCGTGGTAAAAGGAAAACCGTGAAGCCAAAATCGTTCATGCTCATTGCCGGCGAGGCAAGCGGGGATTTGCTCGCGGCGGAACTGGTGTCCGCATTGCGGTCCGCGTTAAAGCGAGGCGGTGATGGAAGCTCGCCGCAATTTTTCGGCGCGGGCGGGCCGAAAATGGCCGCGGCCGATGTGGAACTGGCGGTTGACCTGACGCAACACGCAGTTACCGGTCTTTCGGACGTGTTGTTGAATTTTTTGAAGTTCCGGCAGTTGTTCCAGCAGTTGCTGGCCCTGGCCATCGAACGTCAGCCGGACGTTATCATCGGAGTGGATTACGGCGGATTCAATCTGCGTTTCGGCCATGCCATCAAGCAATATGTTCGCAATAATCCATTTTCAAAATGGAACCCGAAGATCATCCAATTCGTTTCACCGCAGGTCTGGGCATCGCGTCCGCGCCGGGCGAAGTTGTTGGAGGCGGATTACGATCTTCTCCTCAGCATTTTCCCGTTTGAAAAGGATTGGTATGCACAACGCGCGCCGAAATTGCGCGTGGAATTTGTCGGCCATCCGATGGTGGAACGATTCCAGAAGGCAGAAGGCAGAAGGCAGAAGGCAGAAGGGTCAGCGGCTTCGCCGTTGATTTTGCTGTTGCCGGGCAGCCGGACCAGCGAATTAAACCGGCATCTCCCCGTGATGCTGGATGCGTTGGAGTTCATTCAAAGGAAATTACCGGAGAGCCGCGCCCGAATGGTTCTGCCCAACCCGGCCTTGAAGGAACTCGCGGAGAAATTGTCCGCACCACCACCGGACATCGAAATACAGCTCGGTAACCTGCCGCAGGCGCTGGCGCAGGCCGATGTGGCCATCGCTTCGACGGGTACGGTGACCATGGAATGCGCGTTCTTCGGTGTGCCGGCGGTCACACTCTACAAAACATCGTGGAGCACGTATCAAATCGCCCGGTGGCTGGTGACGGTGAAATCGCTGACCATGCCAAACCTTCTGGCCAAGGAAGAGGTTTATCCTGAATTCGTTCAAAACGCCGCCACGCCGGCGAACGTTGCCGGAGCCGCACTGGAACTGTTGCAGGATGAATTGCGCCGTCAGAAAATCAAATCACAGTTGGCCGGGATTATTACCTCGCTGGGCGGTCCGGGCGCCTGCGAACGGGCGGCCACGGCCATTCTGGGGTTGTTCTCATGAAAGACCTGACGAATCCGAACTGGATCAAGATCAAAGGACTCCTGTTCCTGCTCATCGGGATTGGCGCAGCGGTCCTGGTTTTCCTCGACCAACCGGGCTGGAAAACGGCCGTCCTGCTGATCCTGGCCATCTGGAGTTTTTGCCGGTTCTATTATTTCGCATTTTACGTCATCGAAAAATACGTTGACCCGGCCTACAAATTTTCCGGCCTGATTTCCTTTGCAAAGTATTTGTTCCGGCGGCGATAATTACCTCGTACTCGTCTCGTCCTTCGTTCTCCTCCTCGATTTTCTCCGGGAATTTGGTTACGATTACGAGGAAGAGAATGAGGGACGAGGAGGATTTACTTTCATGGCCGTGCCGATTAACTTTTCCCCATGGACTCCTTGCATGCGCCGTGGCGGATCGAATATATCCTCGCCCCCAAGCCACAGATGGATGCGAGCCTGTTCACGCGCATTGCCCAATCGAATGACGACGAGGCCAATTACGTACTGGCCCGCGACCGCACCTGTTTCGCCCTGTTGAACCGGTATCCCTACGTCGGCGGGCATTTGATGACGGTGCCTTACAAGGAGGTGGCGGATTTGAATGGATTGACCGACGACGAACTGGCTGATCTATGGAAGCTGACGCGCCGCTGCGTAAACGCGCTGACGTCTCTGATGAAACCGGACGGATTCAACATTGGCATCAACCTCGGGAAAGTCGCCGGCGCGGGCATCGCGGAACATCTGCACATTCATGTGGTACCGCGCTGGAACGGCGACACGAATTTCATGCCGGTGCTGGCCAATACCACGGTCCTACCGCAGGCCTTGAGCGAACTGGCGGAAAAATTGCGCGCCGGGCTGGCGAAATAATCTTCAATGGCCACCGAGACCCTTCATTTCGAAAACGCACGGTTGGCGCAGCAGCTTTTCAACAACGAACCGCGCAACCTCCAGTCGCTGGAAGCCGAACTCGGCGTCAGGGCCACCGCGCGTGAAGGCTGGATCAAGCTCGAAGGCCAGGCCGACGCCATCGAACGCGCCAAACACCTCTTTGTTTCGCTGGAAACCCTGTTGAAAGCCGGTACCCCCGTGCGCAACCGCGAGTTCAGTCATGCCCTGAATGTGGTAAAACATGAAGGCGCGGAAACCCTCAAGGAACTGGTCAGCGACCGCGTGATGACTCACGACCGGAAGCCCGGCGTCACCGCCAAAACCGTCGGCCAGAAAAGGTATCTCGATGCGATTCGCCAGCACGACGTAACGATCGGCGTCGGCCCCGCAGGCACGGGCAAGACGTACCTCGCCGTGGCCATGGCATTGGCGGCCTTGCGTGATGGCAAGGTGTCGCGGCTGATCCTGACCCGGCCGGCGGTGGAGGCCGGCGAGGCACTGGGGTTTCTGCCGGGGGACCTTTACGAAAAAATCACGCCGTATTTGCGCCCGCTGCAGGACGCGCTGCACGACATGTTGCCGGCGGAGGAAATCCAGAAACACACCGAGCGCGGGACGATTGAGATTGCACCCCTCGCCTACATGCGCGGCCGGACGTTGAACAATGCGTTCATCATCCTGGATGAAGCGCAAAACTCGACGACGGAACAGATGTTGATGTTTCTTACGCGGCTGGGTCATGGCTCCAGGGCCGTCATCACGGGCGACGAAACGCAGATCGATTTGCCGTCGAACAAGCGATCCGGACTGCTGGAAGCGCATCGCGTCTTGAAAAATATTGATGGCATTGCCGTGGTCGAGTTCAGCAAACGCGATGTCGTCCGCCATCCCCTGGTCCAACGCATCATCACGGCGTATGAGGAACATCGCGGCGGGTCGAAATCCGAATGAAAGTCAAAGCGTTGAAGCGTTCAAACGTTAAAGCGTTACATCACCCCACCGCTTCAACCCTTCAACTTTTCAACGCTTCAACGATTGCCATCACCAATCGCCAGCACACGCGTAATATCCATTTGCGCCGGTTGAGGCAGATCACTGAGGTGTTGCTTGCCGACTTAAACATCGAGGGCGCGGAACTTGGCCTTCATCTGGTGGCGACGCAGGAAATGACGCAGCTCAATGAGAAATTCCTCCGACATCACGGTTCGACCGATGTGATCACGTTTGATTACGCGGATGCCGGAGGGCAGCACTTCGTTACTGCCCAAAAAGTCAGGGCCACGATAAGGCGTTGCCCTCCATTGCATGGGGACATTTTCATCTGTGTCGATGAGGCGGTCCGGCAGGCACGCCGGTTTCGTACCCGTTGGCAATCTGAGATCGTGCGTTACCTGGTGCACGGCGTTTTACACTTGCAGGGGCATGATGATTCACGCACCGGCGCCCGGCGGAAAATGAAGCGCGAGGAAGTCCGCCGGTTGCGCGCGCTTGGCCGGCAATTTTCGCTCGCCCAACTGGCGCGTCCCGTTAAACTTTCGACGTGCAAAAATCGTTGATGGCGCGTTGGCGCGCGAGCTTTCTGGCCGGCCTGGCAATCGTGTTGCCCGGCGTCGTCACACTGGCGGTGGTCAAATGGCTGTTCGGCACCGTGTCCAGCTTCACCGACACTTTGCTGTTTTTCCTCCCCTACTGCCTCAATCCGAAAGCGATTTACCACGACGGCGTCTCCGGACCGATGTTCTGGTATTGGAGCCTGCTGGCATTGTTGCTGGCCATTGCGATCGTGACGGTCGTCGGGGTGCTGGCGCGGTATTACTTTGGCAAACGGCTGATTGCCTGGGTGGACAACCTGATGTTGCGTGTGCCGGTGTTGAACAAGATTTACGGCACGATTAAACAGGTGGATGAAGCCTTCACGTCCGGCAAAAAGAGCTCGTTCAAGACGGTCGTGCTCGTCGAATACCCGCGCGAAGGAATTTATTCGGTCGGTTTCATCACGAGCGAACAGGCGGATGAAGTGGAACAAAAAATCGGCAAAAAGTGCGTGTGCGTTTTCATCCCTACCACCCCGCTGCCCACCGCCGGTTTCCTGATCGTGGTACCGGAGGAAAAAGTCGTGAAACTTAATATGTCCGTGGCGGACGGGTTCAAATATATCATCAGCATCGGCGCGTTGGCGAATGAACCCCTGTCGCCACCCGTCAAATGACACCATCCGCCACCGGCCTGATCCTGCGCACCCGGCCATTGACCGAAACCAGTCTGATCGTTCACTGGCTCACCCCGGAGTACGGGCGTATCGCCACCGTGGCCAAGGGCGCGCGCCGGCCCCGATCACCGTTTCTGGGCAAACTGGATTTGTTTTACGTGGCGGACTTTTCGTTCAGCCGCAGCCGGCATTCGGACCTGCACATTCTCCGTGAAGTAAGTCTGCGCGAACTTCACCCGGCGTTGCGCCGGAATCTCGCCGGTTTACGTCAGGCGACCTATGCCACCGCGTTGGTGGAACAGACGACAGAAACCGAAACACCGCTGCCGGCGGTTTATGAATTAATGACTGGTTTCCTGAATCACCTTTGCGAACAGGTCGCCCGGCCGCAAACGGTTTTTGCCCTGGAATTGAAACTGTTGCACGAGCTCGGTTTGGAACCCGATTGGAACAAAACCGGCCTGGCGCCGGGAACAAAAAAAATCAGCCGTCTCCTGGGCCTGGTTGATTGGCCGACGGGTACCCGTCTGAAACTGAGTCATGTCCAAATCGCTGAATTACTTGAATTTTTGCACGGCTTCCTGATTTTCCATCTGGGCCGGCTGCCCCGGGGCCGGGCCGCCGCACTGACCCTCCGGGATTTGGAATGACGCTAAAATTGGTTTGCGATATGCTGTGTTAGCAGGCGCAGAACCAGGTACAATGATCAAAGAAATCCTGAAAAAGTTTTCCACGGTGCGAATGCAGCTGGTGGCCAGTGTTTTCGTGGCCATAGCGCCCGCGTTGTTACTCACTTTTGTAATCAATCAGACCTGGTTCTGGCAATTCGCACCCAAATGGTTGAGACAGTATGCCCTGGACGTTCCCTGGACCAGTTTTGCCGTCGGCCTGCTGGCCTTGATCGCCGCGTGGTATGGTGGCGAACATTTCATATTACGGCAGGTACGGGCGTTGTCGGCGGCGGCCCAGCGCTTTGCCCAGGGTGATCTGACGGCGCGCACAGGATTGGAGCCTACCGAGGACGAATTCGGTCAGCTGGGGAAAGTTTTTGACAGCATGGCCGAATCGTTGCAGCAACGCATCAACGAACGGGAAAAGGCGGAACAAATCCTGCTCAACCGCGCACTCCAACAAACCGCCATCGCCGCTCTCGGACAATTTGCCTTGACCGAAAACAGCCTGGCACCCTTGTTAAACCAGGCGGGCCTGCTCATCGCCCATACCCTGGAACTGGAATACAGCACGGTCTGGGAAAGATTGCCGGATGGCCAGCTGTTGCTGCAGGCCGGCGCCGGTTGGAAACGCGGTTGCGTGGGCGAAACCCAAATGCCAAGTGATAACCGCTCACAAATCGGATTGACCCTGAATTCCGGCGAGATGATTGTCATAACTGATTTCAAAAATGAAACGCAGTTCATCGTTCCACCATTTTTCACAGAACATGGCATTAACAGCAGTATCACCGTGGCCATTCCGACCCGCGGGCGGCCTTTCGGAGTTATCGGCGCCCATGCCACCCAGCGCCGCGACTTCACGCCGGATGAAATGCAGTTTCTTATGGCGGTAGCTACGGTCCTGGGCATGGCGGTCGAACGCAGACGCGTGGACGCCGAAATTGAGAAAGTCGCCTCCTTTGCCAAACTGAACCCGGCGGCCACCCTGGAATTTACCGAGAACGGCACGTTGAGTTACTTCAATGAAGCCGCTCAGAACCTCGCGGCGTCCGTCCGAAAAAAACACCCGCGCGAGGTGTTGCCTCCGGAGATCCACGACATCATTCACGATTGCCTGACCACTGGCCGGAGCCGGATGCGTCTGGAAACAGAAATGAATGGCCGGACGTTTTCGTGGTTGTTCCATCCGGTGCTGCCGAGCCGCGTCGTGCATTGCTATATTGATGACATCACCGACCGGTTGAACCTCGAAGAGCAATTACGCCAGTCGCAAAAAATGGAATCGGTCGGCCAGTTGGCGGCCGGCGTGGCGCATGATTTCAACAACATGCTCACGATCATCCAGGGGCATTCCAGTGCGCTCCTGGCCAAACCGGCGCTGGCCCAGGACATACTGGATCCGCTCCAGGCAGTCTATTTTGCCGCCGAACGGGCCGCCGGTTTGACCCGCCAATTGTTGATGTTCAGCCGGAAAAATGTAATCCAATCCGATCTGTTGGATTTACGCGAAATTGTCGGCAACATGTCCAGGATGCTGGAACGGCTGCTGGGGGAGACCATCCGGCTGAACTTCCTGCCGCCGGCGCAGTTGCCGGCCGTGGAGGGTGACGTGGGCATGATTGAGCAAGTGATCATGAACCTGACCGTCAATGCCCGTGATGCCATGCCTGGGGGCGGCAAGCTGACCATTGGCCTGGACACCGTAACGATTGACGATGATTACGTGAAATCGCACGCCGATGCGCGGGCGGGCCGTTATGTGCGCTTGCGCGTCACGGACACGGGTATTGGCATGGACGCCATCACCTTGCATCGCATTTTTGAACCGTTCTTTACGACCAAGGAAGTGGGCAAAGGTACCGGTCTCGGCCTCGCCACCGTTTATGGCATCGTCAAACAACACGAGGGTTGGGTTGAAGTAAACAGCGAACCCAAAAGAGGCGCGGCGTTTGATGTATTTCTCCCGGCCAGCGATAAAACACTTCCATTTCCGAAAGCAAAACCGGCGGCCCCCGTGGCCAACGTTGCCGGCGGCACTGAAACCATTCTCATCGTCGAGGATGAGTCCATCCTGCGCGAAATGGCTCGCGATATCCTGGCCGGATACGGTTACCGTATCCTCGAAGCGTCGTCCGGCCGCGAGGCCCTCGACCACTGGCAGGACAAATCAGATGAAATTGACCTGCTGCTGACGGATATGGTCATGCCCGAGGGGATTTCCGGCGCCGAACTCGCCCGGCAATTGCTCGCAAACCATTCCGGCCTTAAAATCATTTTTACCAGCGGTTACACGGCCAACGAGGTCAATACCGATCTGCTCGTGAAAATGAGTGCCCGTTATTTGCAGAAGCCCTATACCCACGCTGACCTCGTCAAAGCCGTCCGCGAAATCCTCGATAAAACCGCCGACAACACTGCCTCTGTGGTCGTGCCACTTTGATCACGGATGGAGGCCAATGCGTCAGGCGGAGTCAATGTAGCCATTTTGAGCGACATCCACTACGCGGGCGCCGCTGAACGCGCGCGGGGCAATGATTATGAACTGCGCACTATTTCCAATCCGCTTTTTCGCGGTCTCGCCAGGGCTTTCCGACACGGGATCTGGATGCGATATCCTTTGGACCAGGCCCCGCAATTGGAGCGGTTCCTCGCGGCTGTTGGACCGGTGGATTATGTCGTGGCCAACGGCGATTATTCCTGCGATACCGGTTTTGTGGGCGTAAGCGATCCGGCGGCCGCTCAAAGCACCCAGGAATGCCTGGGTAAATTGCGTGGAAAATTCGGCGACCGCATCCGGTTTGTCATCGGCGATCATGAATTAGGCAAACAGGGCTTGTTCGGCGAAGGGGAGATGCGTCTGGCGAGCTGGCGCTTCGCAACCGAGGCCCTCGGTTTGCCCCGGTTCTGGCAGCTCCCTATTGGATCCTACACACTCATGGGAATGTCTTCGTCCCTGCTCGCGCTCCCCGCACATCAACCCGACACGCTGCCGGAGGAATGGCCGGATTGGTTGCGGTTGCGCGAGGCTCATTTGTCAGAAATCCGCGTTGCGTTCGAGGCCTTGCCGGCGCATCAACATGTGATTCTGTTTTGTCACGACCCGACAGCGCTCTCTTTTCTTTGGCACGAGGAATTTGTCCGTCGCAAACTGCCGCAAATTGAACACGCCGTTATCGGGCACCTGCACACACAACTGGTTTTGTGGAAAAGCCGGGTGTTGTCCGGTATTCCGCCCATCCGATTTCTGGGACATGCCGTTTATCGCATGACGGCAGCCTTAAACAAAGCCCATCACTGGTGGCCATTTCAAGTGAGGCTCTGTCCCGCCCTTTCCGGCATTGAATTGCTGAATGACGGCGGCTATTTCATCTTACAGATTGACCCGGCAGCCAGCCGGCCTGCAAAGTTCATTTTTCACTCCCTGCCGCGATGAAATTATTGCCTGGTCGCTTCACATCTGCCCAATCGTATTGAAGTTGAGGGGACAAACAAACTGCCTGGCGGCTTACCGCTTGGCGGCATGAAACTCAAACTCGATGCCAGTTAACATTGGCAGCTTCTGCAATCTACGCCAACCCTATAGTCTCCCTCCAACACACTGGCCCTCAAAATCCGCGATCTGATCTTTCACGTTCCGCCACAATTTTCCGCCAAGTCCGCCTGGTCTGTCCACCAAATCAATCGCTGCTGGCCGGCACTGAAACAACATTTCCCACAGAACATACTACAAGTCCCTTTTGATAAACGTGTTACACTTATTGAAGTTTTGCACCATTAAACGGCATTTTGCGGCGATTAAATTTTCTGCTATAATAATAGGAGTATTTACTGTTAGCAGAGTCTTAAACAATGCGGCTTTGATCATTTGATTCATGTCTTTTCATTTTGACCCCTTAACATTTTATAGGTTGCCCTTGCTGCGAATAGTCTTCTGGCTCGGTTCAATCCCGTCTTGAACCGTTCATTTGTTTTTGGCGTGGTGCTTCCTGCTGAGTAAGGATAGTCGAGTGAAACATTGAATGGAGGCAAAACAACAATGAAACACCAGTATTACACTCGTCCGCCTTTGTCGTTCAATCGAAGTCCCGATATTGGATTATCCCGGAAGCTACGAATAACGAGCGCATGGGTGCTTGTCCTCGTCTATGGTTTGAACGTTGGGGTGCTGAAAGGGCAGACGACACTTATCGCCAGTGACAACTTTAATCGAGCCAACGGCCCTATCGGAACGAATTGGGTGTATCCCATCGCGTCGGAAACGGTCTTTCTTGTCACCAATGATACAGTGACCCCGGCTGCACCGGATCACCACACCGAAGCCTGCTGGACGTCCAATCATTTCAACAATAACCAGTACTCGCAGATCAAAGTGACCACGATTGGACCGTTTACCGGCGTGATCCTGCGGGCCGATACCAATCAGGACCTGTTCTACATGGGGTTTGTCTTCGCGCCCAATGATTATCGCATCTATGCCCGGTATGGGGCGGCTCCGGGATATCCATACACTGAACTGACAACCGGGAGCGCAGTGACGTGGCAGGTTGGCGATACCCTGAAATTGACCGCTTCGGGTACGAACGACCCGGTCACAATCACCATGTACCAGAATGGCACGCCGGTCCTGATCTGGAGGAGTGTCGCCGGTACGGATCCGGTGCCGGTAAAAAACGGAGGCAGTCCGGGGATTTGTATTTATTCGCCAACTGGTGATAACCTGACACTTGATGATTGGCAGGCGGGAAACTTGAATCCGGACACGACCCCGCCTTCCATTCCGGCCAATCTGGTTGCCAGTGTGGTCAGCCCTTTTGTGATAACTCTGAGTTGGTCGGCATCGACGGACAATGTTGGAGTTGTGGGATACGTGGTGGATCGGAGCCAAGGCGCGGGTTCGATGGCTTTCACCCAGATCGCAACTCCAACGGGAACGAACTACAGCGATACGGCTGTGACACCAGGCACAACCAATAACTACCTGGTGATGGCGCTGGACGCCGCGGGCAATTTAAGCGGAAGTAACCAAGTTACGGTTGTAGCACCCCCTCCGCCTCCGCCGACGATTTCGTTAATCCCGAACCAAACTACCTTGCCGGGAATAGCCGTAGGGCCTTTCCCTTTCAATATATCTGATACCGGGGTTGACCCATATAGTCTTATCGTCACCGCTACTTCATCGAATACCAACCTGGTGCCGAACGCAAATCTCACCGTGTTCAATCTAGGTTCAACGCGGGCGTTGACCATCATTCCCGCGGATGGCCAGACGGGAACCAGCACCATTACTGTTAACGTTAGTAACGGCGTGAACAGCACAAACACTTCCTTCCTGCTGACGGTTATGCCACTGGGTAACGGAAATAACGAATTTGCCAATTCTTCAAACATCGTTATCACCTCTTCTGGCACGACCACACCTTACCCTTCGACAATAAATATCTCAGGTTTTGCCGGATCGATTACGAACTTGATGGTCACCTTCCACGGAATGAGTCACACTCATCCCCTCGATTTAAATGTGCTATTGGTCGGTCCTGGTGGCCAGGCAGTAGTGCTCATGTCGGATGCGGTGGGCAATTATCCCATGACGGATCTCACCTTCACCCTTTCCGACCAGGCGTTTTATCCGCTCCCGGTATCATCCCTTTGGGTGAAGGCACTTTTCAACCTGCGGATTATGCGCCCAACCACACCAATTCGCTCTACGCATTTCCACCCCCTGCGCCGGCAGCCCCGTACAACACAAAATTGGCGACGTTTAATGGTCTTTCACCCAACGGGACCTGGTCCTTATATGTATCAGACGGCCAGGCCGGGGATAGCGGTCAAATTGCCGGCGGTTGGAGTCTGGCAATTACGAACGTTTCACCTCCCGTCCAGGTAACCATTTCCTCCATCCAATTAATTAGAAAAAAAGGTTCAGACCATGCGCGCCTGACCGGAACCGGGTCGCCGGGTGTGACTTACACACTTCAGGCGTCAACCAATCTGGTATACTGGCAGGCGATCGGAACTGTAACCGCCGGAACAAACGGAACATTTCAAATTGACGACACCAAAATAGACCAGTTCAGTAGACGCTTCTACCGCGTTGCACCACACTGATCAGAACTTCTCTTGCTTAAGGCTTTTCAGGTCGCTAAACCGGCGCGGGTGAATGAAATCTGCGTGACGCCGTAACCGATTCTGCTTCATCCCATCAGTCGCATCACTGTTTCCACCGCCGTATCGGATTTGACGGACTGCAACGCGCCGCCGCGCGGTTTGATTTCCACTTCGCCTTTGGCCAGCGATTTTTCGCCGATGCCCAGGCGAATGGGAAAGCCGACCAGTTCCGAGTCCTTGAACTTCACGCCGGGCCGTTCGTCGCGGTCGTCCAGGATGACATCCACGCCGCGCGCGGTCAGTTCGGCATAAATTTTTTCCGCCAGCTTCATCACCGCGCTGTCCGGCGCGACGCTCAAGCGGCGTGATGCAGACCGTGATACGGCGCCACGCTCAACGGCCAGATGATGCCGTCCTTGTCGTTGCATTGCTCGATGACCGCCTGCAACGTGCGCGTGACGCCGATGCCGTAGCAGCCCATCACGCACGGCTTGCGCTTGCCGGCTTCGTCGAGGAACGGCGCGTTGAATTTCTCGCTGTATTTCGTGCCGAGCTTGAACACGTGGCCGACTTCGATCGCGCGCCGGATTTTCAGCGGCTTGCCGCACTTGGCGCAGGGTTCGCCCGCGCGTGACCGTCCGCAAGTCGGCCCATTGCGTCACCTTGATGTCGCGCTCGATCGAGACATTCTGGAAATGAAAACCGTCTTCATTCGCGCCGGTGGTCATGTCGTTCGCGCCGCGCAAGCGTTCATCGGCGTAAATGGGAATTTCCTGCGCTTCACAGTCGCACCGCGCCCAGGCTGCCCGGATGCGCGCCCAGCGCCGTCGAAGATTTCCTCCGCCTCCGCCGGCACGAAAGATCGTCGTGCCGAGTGACGCCGGCGAGTTTGCCTTCGTTCAACTGGTCATCACCGCGAATCAAAATCAAACCGGCTTGCTGTCCGCCATATAAATCAGCGTCTTGATCTGGCGATTGGCGGGAACATTGT
>CAVPTH010000032.1:0-41504 GCA_963708525.1 uncultured Verrucomicrobiae bacterium
ATGGCCGACGCTATATGGTTTTGGCAGTTGGAAAACAGTGCGTGACCGATCCTGACAATTTTGACAACAGCGAGTTGAGCGCATGGAATTCAGGAGAGAGTTTAAAGAATCTCCTTAGCTACCTTAACAACAGCTATCCCGACCATGTTAATTTGTTTGCCCACAGCATGGGCAATGTGGTGGCTGGTGAAGCCCTGCGGCTCGCAGGCTCTAATCAAGTAGTGAACACTTATGTTGCCATGCAGGCCGCCATCGCCGCACATTGTTATGATCAAACAACTGATTTCCGCAACGTTACTTCATTATTTGATAGCCTCACACCGGATCGTTACGCAAATTACCCAACTAACAATGGATCGTGTTATTTTAGCGAAATAGCCGGAGCCGGAAGTTTCATTAATTTTTTCAACCCCAACGATTGGGCGTTGGCAGCAGACCATTGGCAACTGGATCAAGATTTTAAACCTGACGTCGGATTCTCATGGGATGGAACACATTTCTTCAAAGAAGGGGTGGAAATTGATTTCTCGACTTCCACTTATAAGATATTCGCCTATTGCGACGAAGCGCGCTGCTACGCGCTTGGAGCCCAGGCAAATGTTGGCGGCGTCTTCAAGATTGGTACAACGTATGATCAAATTGATTTAAGCCACTCGCCTTACAATTTTGGAAGCCAGCACAAAGATCATAGTGGCGAATTTAATTCAGACAACATGAGTCGTTTCCGTTTTTGGAATGAAGTGCTGCGACAAATGACGTTGGAAAAATAATATGAAATTCAGATTGTTCCTATTTGTCGGTATTGTCATTGCTGTAGTCTTAATATTGCTATTCCTTCGCCTGCAAAAGCAAAGTATCGTATCCCCAAGACTTGGATCCTCAAATAGCCAACTGACTCCAGCTATCTCAAATGCTTTAGTGATACCGCATAAAACGAATAACTTACGCCAAACTAATGCTTTTTTGCTATCGAGTCAGTCGTCGGCTACCGACGACCGTCAACAGACAAATGAGATTCGGCAGTATATGGAGTCCACAGAACAAGCCGATTGAGTTTTACGGGCAATTGATAGATCAAGAAGGAAGCCCACTAGCGGGTGCAATTGTGAGAGGTGAAGCTCTGCATATCAAAGTTGTTGCTTCTACCGCATGGGGAGATGAGGATCAAATTATTCCAATCACAAAAGAAACGGATGTGGCTGGGCGTTTTGAAATCCAAGGGATTTACGGGAGAGCCGTACGAATTATCGTCAATCCAAAAGAACGGTTATGAAGCTGAACCTCTAAAGCGCACTTGGAAAACCACCCGAGGGCACTTATGCAAAGCCAGTGATTTTTAAAATGTGGAACACTGACATTTCACGAAAAATTGATTATCAGGGGAAACCCGTTCGATGTTATTCCCGACGGTAGAGCGTATTTTATAAATTTAACCGATGACACCATTTCTGAAAAAGTTAACAACTCTGATTTGAAAGTATGGATACAATACACAAACCAAGTTGCGCGCGGTCAGCTTTGTGACTGGTCAGCCGGAATTGAAGTAGTCAACGGCGGGTTGCAAAAGTGCGACTCATATTCAATGTTCGCCGCCCCGACTGACGGCTACGTTCCTTCCTCTATTCACAACAGCAAATCCATGCTGGGCATCGTGGTGAAATCGGAGAACTGCATTTTTATCTCATCCTAAAAAATGGTCGGGAATACGGGAGTATGACCATCAATTTAATTACCGTTTAACGACCAAACTCCTGGTTTGATTCGTCTTTCATATGCAATTAACCCATCCGGGTCGCGCATTTTGCGTTAGCTTGACGTGATTGCAGAATTTCTTTCAATGACAGACCGCAACGGGGACTGGCCAAGCTAAGGGTTTTCTGGTTTGCTCCCGGTAATGAACCGGGATTTCGCCCGACATCTCCGTACCCTGGTCATCCTCGGTCGCGTGTCGAATCTGCCGACGGTCTGGTCCAATTGCCTCGCCGGCTGGTGGCTCGGCGCGCGCACAATTATCAAAACCTACCCTGGCTCTTCTTCGGCGTCAGCGCCCTTTACCTCGGCGGCATGTTCCTTAATGACGCCTTCGACGTGGATTACGACCGCCAGCAACGACCTGAACGGCCGATTCCGTCCGGCGCGATGACGGTGCCCGTGGTTTGGGCCTGGGGCATGGCGTTGCTCGTGTTAGGCGCCGTCAGCCTGATCATTCTCGGCAAAACCACCGGTGAGCGGCGCTCGAAATTCTGCCGTGCATCCTTCTTTACTACGCGATACACAAAGTCCTTACCGCTTCGCCGTGGTTGATGGGGATGTGCCGGTTCTGGATTTATATCATCGCCGGGTCCACCGGCAGTTGGGGCATCAACGGCTGGCCTATCTGGTGCGGCGCCGCGCTGGGACTTACGTCGCCGGCCTGAGCCTTATTGCCCAACGCGAGAATTCGCGCGGACTCGTTCCGTACTGGCCGCTGGCTCTGGTGGCCGTACCGGTCCTTTTGGCCGTACTGATGAATTACGGCGAAAGTCGTACCCCGGCCCTCTGGCTGTCGCTCATCCTCGTCCTCTGGTTGGCCCGTTGCACGCGTACCATCTTTTTGGGCGGCGGAGTGAATGTGGGCCGAATCGTTTCCGGTCTGCTGGCCGGGATCGTGTTGGTGGACCTGCTGGCCGTCGGGCCCGGGCCGGAATATCCGAATCCGTTGATAGCGGTATTTTTAATTCTGTTTGCTGCCACCCTCGGACTGCAACGTTTCATCCCGGCAACGTAACAAAAAGGATTTAGGTCAATGGCTGACCGCAAGCTTTGACGTGGATAGGGACTCATTAGCCTGTCTTGCAACTGAAATTGTTGGTAAGGCTGATTTATCTTGACACGTAGCGGCGTTTCGATAAGCTGTGCTTGTTGGGCTGCTTGCCCGATATACGCGAAGTCGACAACAACAGTTAACCCAAAGGAGTTCATTATGAAACAGTATCTATCTTTATCAATCGCAACCACTCTAGCATTGAACTTTGGCGGCATCGCCAGTGCGCAAAATATTTTTGTGCCGGATTACTCCGGCAATAACATCACTGAAATCACTCAGGGTGGAGTGCAGAGCACTTTTGCATCGGGATTGAATAATCCGTTCGGAGTGGCTTTCAATGGCGCGGGCAACCTGTTTGTGTCGGATGATGGCACCGGCAACATTAATGAATACACACCAGGCGAGTCAGGAGCACATTTGCCACCGTGCCGTTTTACGTTCATGGGATGGCTTTTAACAGCGCGGGCGACCTGTTTATCACAGATTTCTTCAACGGCAACATTGATAAATACACACCGGGTGGAGTCCAAAGCACATTTGCCTCCGGGCTGGCGGGTCCTAATCGAATTTCCTTTGACAGCTTGGGAAACCTGTATGTGGCCAATTACGGCAACGGCAGTGTTTCTAAAATCACGCCGGGTGGCGTGCAAAGCACCATTGCCTCTGGCTTATCTTACGTAAATGGAGTGGCTGTCAATAGCTTGGGCAACGTGTTTGTGTCGGTGGGCACGGGCAGCATCCTCGAATACACCCCGGGCGGCGTGCAAAGCACGTTTGCCTCCGGGTTGACCCAGCCCAGCGGAATGGAATTTGACGCAGCGGGCAATCTGTATGTGGCCGACAACAACAACATTTATAAATACACACCTGGCGGAGCCCGAAGCACGGTTGGCACCGGGCTCCTCGAGGCTTCAGATGTTGCGTTGCAGCCGGTGCCCGAACCCACAGCCTTGGTTCTTCTGGCGATCGGCACTATCGCGCTCGTTGTGCGCCGCCGCTGAACTCAATTTCCCTTGACAGCTTGTTGCCGTGTGGAAATGCGGCAACAAGTCATAATGCCTTACACATCGCTTTATTCTTGAAGGTTCCCAACTTCGGTCTTGTCGGGCTGCGCTGAGGCAGGCAGTTTTGTACTGTTTAAACAACGAATGAGAACACCTCTTCTCATGGCGATGCTTCTGGCGTGCGTTGGCCGGTGTTGCGGCGGTGAGCTGCCACCCGATGATTTGGTCAACAACCTGGCGGCGATTTTCGTTGCATTACCCGGAGGAAGCCTGAAATAGGGGACATCAAATATGATCGCCCGCGACAATCACGCTAAACGCGAATCGTTTTTAGGATGATCGAAGAATACCATTTTTGGACCACCAAGAAGACCATGTTCGTGGTCAAGCTCTCAGCAGCTGTTTTTGTAAGTCTTATCGCGATGGTCGGGATATCTGCATGGATGTTATACCACGAGAAGGCCAACGAGTCACAAGTGGACACAAAACAGCAGTCTCAACCGGCTGCGGCTGCTTTCGATAACAATCCCGACTCCACAAACACCGCGGCATCGTCATTGTCACCGCTGCCGCCTCAACCGAATTCAAATTGAGCTGCTATCGAAATCACAGGTTTGTTGCCCCGGTTCAGTTATACGAACCAGCGGTGGTATAACCGTAGTTAGGTAGCAGGGAGCATTTTACGAGTATTCACGTCCAACTAGGTGATTATGAAAACATTCAATCTTGCGCGCGCAATCATCCAATGTGTCATCGGTTTGAGTTTGCTGTTGCCGTGTGTGGCGCTGGCTAAAGGCGATGGGGTGGGCTTCACCATGTCTGGCACGCTCACAAATTTCAACATCAGCGGTGAAACCTGCCATTTCACCTTCACGGGTACCGTCCGAATTACCCAGTGGCACGGTATTTTTCATTCCACGGTAGAGATAGTTTGCACGAATGGTTTTGGCGCAACCGTGACCCAAAACCAATTCTTTGTGGCCACCCACCCAACTCTAAACGCGGCGGCTGTGCGTAATGACCCGAAGGCTTTGTCGGCTATCCTCAAAATCGCCGCCGAGCACGGACGAGTGATTAAGTTCGAGCTTGCCCATCCCAAAATAACCTTTGACGACAGAGGCCAGATCAAGAATCTGGAAAGTGCGGTGGTGCGGGCAACCGACTGGGACTTGCACTGAATCAATTTCACAGAACCAATTTGAAGCCGTCGGAGCCAATCGCCGTTGGTGCATTGAGTTCCGCTTCGCGTTTTACGCCATTTATTAACTGAAGGATTTAGAAGTCGCGTTGACACTTGGCTGTAGTGTCAAACACTATAAAAAGAGTCGTAGCTCAACTGATAGACAGGAACGCAACTTGAAGGAGAATGGCCTAATGAGGATGGCGCGGAAACATAACTGCACTACCAGGGGGTTTTGCGCATGAAATGTCCGTATTGCAGCCATGATTCTCCACTGACCTGGAGCCGTTATTTCAGGTCAGCATTGGGTAGGCATGCGTGTCCATCCTGCTTCAAACCATTCCGGATACAGTCAGGAGTGGTCTTGGCATTATTGACTTTGGGCGTGGTCTGGGGTGTTGGCGTACCCTGTATGATTTTATTCCATCGGTGGTTTGGAGGTTATTGGGCGCTGCTCGGTATTATCCCGGCCGCGCTGGTGGGTGTCCCGTTGGATCGGATGTTGGACAACCGATACCGTAAAACGCAGCCAATCGGCGTGGATGGCCACGATGCCCGACACATCTCGCCTGAGACACAGGAAAGGCGAACAGCGAAGGTCACATGACAAATAAAAATGGTTGAGCGATCAGATGGGAGCGATCAGACTGTATCATGGGAAGTGCTCAACCCGGACAATCTAAAATTTAAATCAGATGGGAGTGTCATTGTTAACCCATGAGAGCCGGGAGGACGGTTTGTTCCGCATGGCTGACCTGAGTTGTCAGACACTGTTCAGGAGGATGAAGGCAATGTCGGCTATAGTGAGTCCAACTATTTTGTAGCGCAGACATTCTTGTCTGCGAGTTTGCTGGACATTCTTGTCCCGTGTTTCCGGCGACTGGCCGTTGTCGCGCCGGAGCGGCGCTTTGGCGCGCCGCGAAGGCGGAAAAGTCGCCGAAACCCGCAAAGCGGGACTGGAAAGCCTGCGCTACGTTTGCAAGGAGCAGGCGGGACGCCTGCACTACGTCATAACTGTAAACGCTCTAAGCGCTAAGATTCGATAGCCCCCGTCCACATGTTGCAGGTTTTCTGGCCCAGGTTTACCGTCCATTCCTTACGCCGCAATTGCTGCAGAATTCTCGAACTTCCCCAAAGGGCAAATGAAAATATTTCCCAGTCTGGCATGTTGAAGCGATACCAATGAGCGAGTCGATATGTATGTACCACAAGCATGACGCTTGCTCAGGGTTTGTTAACGGCTGCCAGTGGCCTGAGAGCATCCTTTCCACGCCAATGCCGTCCCCACTAAATGGCGTAACTTTTCAGGCGGGCCGGCAGCCGTTTTTCCATTTTTATCGTCGGTCATAAGATTATGTCCGGGCGAGATGCTTATCCGGGGCCGTGGAGAACGCTGGGGGATAATCTTCCCCTGGACATGTCATTCAATGGCGTGGCAATTCCACAAACGATAATGCCGATGGAACTCCATGTGTTCTTGCGAGACGCGGCCCTAGCCACGCGCGAGGAGTGGCAGGCCGGCATCACCGACCAGGGATTCGAGTTAACGCTGGATGCGACATTGGACGTCCGTCACCACACGGGATTCAGTCCGGCGGTTTGTTGGGGCAAAAAATCTGGCTTCGAGTTTGATTTGCTTCCGGCCATTGACATCGCTTCCAGCTACAACGGGGTTTCAGAGCGGATTGGCGCTCGAAACCTGGCCGTGAGTTTCCATTGGCGTGGCAACCTACAGGAAAGTATTATCGTCTATATTGCCTCGGCCGTATTGGCCAAACTTGCCGATGGCATTCTGTATTACCCGCAGAAAAATAATTTCTCCACGAGCTACGAGGCGCTGGCGGTGGTGAGGCGGTTGATTGAAGTAGCCGAGTTGTATTAACGGTCGTGCCGCTTTCCCGGAAGATTTGACGATTCAACCCTCAGAAGGGTTTCAGCGTGGTGTTAGACCACATATCAATCATCTCCCCGCTTTCGTGGTGGAATTTCGGTCTTCTCAAAAAACCAGCCTCTCGGCCAAACCAACCCCGCACTGACTGCTGCTTTCTGAAGTTTCTTGGGGTCCACTCCTCGGGCGATCGCCCAGTGCCTCCACCGGGGCACAGTAACCGACCACCACGGCCACGCCAAAATCGCGCCTAAGACAAGTGACCCTGTCAGTGGTAAGAGGTCAAAAACATGGCAGACAAGCACAGTCAGACCTAAGACAAAAAAGACGCCTCCAGTAATCACAACCTGCCCAACAGCAATTGCCTTCGCAACCGAAAGTTTCTTCGCGTTGCCACTCGATGAAGTTGAAGCAGTCATGTGGTCTAACGTTCCAAAACTGAACCACGGCCACCGGTGGTCAGCTCAGCAAAGTAATCGTAACTGACAAATCTCATATCTTCTCCCAAAACCTGACAACCCTCATAGGAGACCTCAACATCTCCGAACTTCACCGGTAATGATACACCACAACTGAGGCCAGGCTGAGTGCAACTGCACCAGCAAATATGAAATCCAAGAAAACGGCTCCCCACACCGGAACCTGGTTGCTAAATACGCCAAGATGGAGGAGTGCCCATCGGTCTATCAAGGCCACGGCGATAACGCCTGCAAGCGATGCCCCAACAAAAGCAAACGACCATTGGGCGCACTGATGACGTGCCTGGGCCCTCCGACACTTCACAACGGTCAAGATCACTCCTGCAAGCACAGCTATGATATTAGGGATGATATAACTCATAGCACAATTAGGTCTACCGTCCAGACACAGCCACGCCGGACGTGCGATGTCAATCGCAAAGCGGAACGCAAAAGGCTTTGGGGCAGGCTGACTGTGGGCCATCCCGCTTCATATCGTGTTGTATGCTCTTTGCGCAGTTCACAGATGGTTCAGTGGACTCGTTGGCGCCCGCATCCTCGGCCCCCGGCCTTCGGCTTTACACGGCAGAGCCAAATTCTTTTCGTCCCGCCTACCGCGGGACTCAAATGGCTGCAACGATTTGGTAGCCGTCATGTCAGTGTCTTGATCTTTCTTGTCGCTATATCGTCCAAGACCATGAATCCTGCGAGAGAGCCGCGAATCGGCCCGCCAACCACCTCGACCTGCGACTCAAACCGAAGTGGAAAAACGCTTCTGGCATCTCGACCAAGCGAGCGATAGTTCTGAGCCAACTGCTCAGGTGACGGAGACATGATGCCGTGCCAAAACCCAACCTGTCCGTGTACTGTGACGATGATGGGCTGCAATGTGCCGAGACTTTCATCGCCCTGAACGGGCGGAGTGAGATAACCCTGCATCTCCGAGCTGTCAGCGAGTGTAAACGATGCACGAACGATAAACATGCCGTCGGAAGAATCGAGTGCGCCGGAAAGCTCATATGGCCGGACGGTGGCCTCGTCTTGACCTGCCTCGCCCTCCTCATCCAAAGCAAACTCCCAAACCGGAAACTTGCTCAGGTCTTCTAAGGTCAACTCGTAAACCTGCTTTCGAGTTTTCATGGCGTGCACGGCTGACGGCTAACATATAGGTATGCATCGAAACTGTTGCATATCCATTGTCATGCAAAAATAGCTAATTCAATTCAACTGGCTTGTCCAGTCAGGGTTGTGTCAAAAGCCACTTCAATATGACGTCGGCAAATACAACATTCCGATACCGCGAGAAGCCTCCGATTCAAAGAACCACTCCTACATATTATTGGATTTGCCGATTGATGAGTATTTTTGCTCACTACAAAACCAGAGTTAGATTGGTATTTTGGTTTAATGATTGATGCGCGGATGCATAGTCCAAACGGCTTATTGTTGAATTCCAGGGGCTTTGAGATAGTCTTCCCGCAATAATCGCCTCAGTTGTTGTTTGGATTTATCACCCGACGAGGCGCAAACGAATTGTTTAACTCGCACTTCAGCCCAGTATGAATATGGAAAACCGGAATGAACGGATCACTTTGGGTCTTCTCGTCGGCAATCGCGGTTTTTTCCCGGCGCACCTTTGCGACACCGGCCGAAAAGAAGTCCTCGCCGTGCTTGAAAAAAACGGCATCGACGTGGTCACGTTGCCGACGACCGCCACCAAATTCGGCGCTGTCGAATCCCTGGATGACGCACAGAAGTGCGCCGAGCTGTTCAAGCAGAACGCCGGAAAAATCGACGGCCTCCTGGTAACACTGCCCAATTTCGGCGATGAACGCGGTGTGGCCAACGCCATCCGCTGGTCCGGTTTGCGCGTGCCGGTGCTGGTGCACGCCTTCAACGATGACCCGAGGATCATGACCATCAAGGACCGGCGCGACAGTTTTTGCGGCAAGATGTCGGTCTGCAACAACCTTCGCCAGTACAACGTTCCTTTCACGCTCACCCGGCTGCACACGGTCAACCCGGACAACCAAAGCTTTCTGCAGGACTTGCAGGATTTCGTCGTAACCTGTCGCGTCATCAAGGCGCTGCGGAATCTTCGCATCGGCGCGCTGGGCGCCCGGCCCACGGCCTTCAACACCGTTCGTTACAGCGAAAAACTCCTGGAACAATCCGGCATCAGCATCGAGACGCTCGATCTGTTCGAATTGTTTGGCTGGGTGAACAAACTGAAGGACGGGGATGCGGCGGTGGAAGCGAAATTAAAGGAAATTCAAAATTACGTGGTGTCCAAATCCATTCCGCCGGTGGCGCTCCTGAAGATGGCGAAATTCGGCGCGGCAGTGGACAAATGGATGCGCGATACCAAGCTGAACGCGACGGCGATTCAATGCTGGACGGCGATGGAGGAGTTTTTTGGCGTCGTGCCCTGCACGTTGATGAGCATGATGAGCAACATGCTGATGAGCAGCGCCTGCGAGGTGGACATCATGGGCACGGTAGCGATGTACGCCATGGCGCGGGCCAGTGGCCGGCCCAGCGCGCTGGTCGACTGGAACAACAATTACGGCGAAGACCCGGACAAGGGTGTGGTGTTCCATTGCAGCAACCTGCCCAAGGATGTCTTTGTAGAGAAAGGCGAGGGCGCGCCGGTGA
Source organism: uncultured Verrucomicrobiae bacterium (assembly GCA_963708525.1). GTDB lineage: Bacteria > Verrucomicrobiota > Verrucomicrobiia > Limisphaerales > UBA11358 > UBA11358. Next base: position 9,992 of record CAVPTH010000032.1, read on the forward strand.
TGGATTATCAGGAAATCATCGCAGGCACCGTGGGCAAGGAGAGCACCTACGGCACGGTGGTAGGGCGTGTGAAGGCGGCGCCGTTCACTTATTTGCGCGTCAGCACCGACGATTTCGCCGGCAAAATCCGCGCTTATATCGGTGAGGGTGAATTGACCGATGACCCTTTGAAAACATTCGGCGGATATGGTGTGGTGAAGATTCCGAATTTCCAGAAATTGCTCCGTTATATCTGTGAGAACGGATTCGAGCACCACGTGGCCATCAATCCGACGAATGTTGGTAGCGGCGTAAAGGAAGCGCTGGGCAATTACCTCGGCTGGGATGTTTATCAACACTCTTGAATTGTGTGGACTCCGGCTGCAAAAAAAGCTGCTGCCGGCGTGACGCATTTTGGTGATTCAATAACGCAAAATGGCGTTGTTTGGAATCCGGCAGTTGGGATCATTCAACATTACGCTGAACAAACAGAATATGAGCGCCAGATACACCATTGGACTTGATTACGGAACCAATTCGGTGCGCGCGTTAATCGTGGACACCGGCAACGGTCGCGAGGCGGGCACAGCGGTTTGGAACTACGAGCATGGAACGGCGGGGGTGATTCTGTCGCGTGATCCGAACCTGGCGCGGCAACATCCGGCCGATTACCTCAAAGGCGCCGAAATTACCATCAAACGCGCGCTGGCAGATGCCCGAAAAAAGGTGCGCGGTTTTCAGGCGGAGCAGGTGGTTGGCATTGGTGTGGACACGACCGGTAGCACGCCATTGCCGGTGGATCAGAGTGGCCAACCGCTGGCCTTCAACAAGAAATTTGCCAAAAATCCGGCAGCCATGGCGTGGTTATGGAAAGACCATACCGGCGTGGCGGAAGCGGTGGAAATCACCGAGCTGGCCCGGAAAATCCGTCCGCAATATCTGGCCAAGTGCGGCGGGGTTTACTCGAGCGAATGGTTCTGGAGCAAGCTGCTCCATTGTTTGCGCACCTCGCCGGAAGTCTTTGCGGCGGCGGGTTCCTGGGTGGAACTGGCCGATTATGTACCCGCCGCTCTGACCGGTAAGGAAGAGCCGGACAAACTGACGGCGGGCATCTGCGCTGCCGGGCACAAGGCGATGTTCAATGAAACGTGGGGCGGTTATCCGGACGCAGAATTTCTTTCGCAACTGGATCCTCAACTGGCCCGGTTGCGGGAACGGCTTTGTCCCCGCGTCCGCACGGTGGCCGAGGCGGTGGGTGGATTGACGGCGGCCTGGGCCAGGAAGACCGGATTGCAGGCGGGCATTCCCGTGGCGGTGGGTGCGTTCGATGCGCATCTGGGGGCGATTGGCAGCGGCGTAGCGCCGGGCGCGCTGGTCAAAATCATCGGCACAAGCACCTGCGACATCGCGGTATGGCCGGGCACCGAAAAGCTGGCCGACATCCCGGGGTTGTGCGGCATCGTGCCGGGGAGCGTATTGCCGGGTTATTACGGATTGGAAGCGGGGCAATCGGCAGTGGGCGACATATTCAACTGGTGGGTCCATTACATTCAGCCGGGTGGGAAAAAGCCGTTGTCACACGCGGACCTGGACAAAGCGGCCGGGAAACTGCAACCCGGCGAATCGGGGTTACTGGCGCTGGACTGGAACAATGGCAACCGGACAATCCTGGTGGACCAACGGCTGACCGGTCTTCTATTGGGCCAGACGCTGTACACGACACCGGTGGAAATCTACCGGGCGCTGGTGGAAGCGACCGCGTACGGTGCGCTGACGATTATCAACCGATTTGAGGAATACGGTGTGAAGATCGAGCAGGTAATCAATTGCGGAGGAATTGCCGAGAAAAGCCCGTTCACGATGCAGATTTACGCCGACGTAACCGGTCGGCCGATGAAACTGTCGCGTTCGGCGCAGACGTGTGCCCTGGGAGCGGCGATTGCGGGGGCGGTGGTGGCGCAGGTTCACAAGGATTTTGCCGCGGCGGAAAAGGCGATGACCGGTCTGAAACCCAAAATTTACCGTCCCGATCAAAAGGCCCACGCGGTTTATCGGGAGTTATACACGCTCTATAAAACCCTGCATGACGCTTTTGGCACGCGCGAAGGGACTGGCAATCTGCACGAGGTGATGAAGAAACTGATTGAAATCCGCAACCGCGTTCGCCGATGATTGGCGGATGACCTCACGCTTTGAAACCGGGACCTCCATGGTTCATGTCATCAAATTACATGATAGGCGGCGCTGAGCTTTTTGTGTATCGAAGAGAACGACCATGCTCGACCAATTAAAGCGGGATGTCTGCCGAGCCAACCTCGATCTGGTGAGGGAAGGTTTGGTGATTCAGACCTGGGGCAACGTCAGCGGCATTGACCGCGCGCGTGGATTGGTCGTCATCAAACCGTCAGGGGTGCCTTATGACCGGATGAAGCCCGCGGACATGGTGGTGGTCTCGCTTAAAACCGGTCGGGTGGTCGAGGGCAGGCTCAAGCCGAGTTCGGATACGCCGACGCACCTGGTGTTGTACCGTGCCTTTCCCGAAATTGGCGGCGTGGTGCACACGCACAGCCTGTATGCCACCGCGTGGGCGCAGGGGCGAAAGAAAATCCCGGCTTACGGCACGACCCAGGCGGATTATTGGTTCGGCGAGGTTCCCTGCACGCGCGCCTTGACGCCCCGCGAAATCAAAGGCGATTACGAAACGAAGACCGGCCACGTCATCGTCGAGTCGTTCAAGAAACTGAATCCGCTCGAGCATCCGGCGGTGCTGGTGGCCGGTCACGGGCCGTTTACCTGGGGCCGGGATGCGGATGACGCGGTGCACAACGCGGTGGTGCTGGAGTTTGTGGCGCGACTGGCGAGCGAGACGCTGCGCGTCAATCCGCACGTAAAACCGATGGAATCTGCGTTGCTGCAAAAACATTTTCTGCGCAAACACGGTAAGAACGCTTATTACGGACAGAAATGACCAAACCTTTATGAAAAAAATCCCGCACATTATTACGCTGGCATCCATTGGACTGGCGACGGTTTGCCTGACCGGTTGCATGTCAGAATCAAAGTCTGACTCAGGCACAATGGGAGTGATCCTCAAAGCCCCGTTCGGTCAAACCGCGGACGGCACGCCGGTGGAAATTTACACGTTGCGCAGCAGCAAGGGCATGGAAGCGCGCATCCTGACTTACGGCGGCATTGTCCAATCGCTTAAAGTGCCTGATAAAGAAGGCAACCTGGGCGACGTGGTGCTCGGGTATGACGATCTGGGCGGATACCTGACCAACAGCCCGTTCTTTGGCGCTCTCATTGGACGTTACGGTAACCGCATTGCGAAGGGGAAATTCACGCTCGATGGGCACGAATACACGCTGCCTACGAATAATGCGCCCAATTGTCTGCATGGCGGGGATCAGGGTTTTCATACGCGGGTTTGGAAAATGACCCGGGCGGATGTCGGTCCTGATGGGCCGCGATTGGAATTGAATTATCTGAGCAAGGACGGCGAGGAAGGTTTTCCCGGCAACCTGCAGGTCGAGGCAACTTATACCGTGACAGACGACAACGCCTTGCGCGTGGAATTCAAGGCCACCACCGACAAGGACACAGTGTGCAATCTGACGCACCACTCGTATTTCAATCTGAATGGAAGCGGGGACGTGCTGAATTACCTGGTTTACATCAATGCGGATAAATTTACACCGGTGGATGATACGCTCATTCCCACTGGTGAGTTGCGGCCGGTGGCCGGCACGCCGTTTGATTTTCTCACACCCACGGCGATTGGTGCGCGCATTGGCGGGGACGACCAGCAGCTTAAATACGCGAACGGTTATGATGACAACTGGGTGCTCAATCATCCGCCGGGAGAACTCGGCCTGGCGGCGCGCGTGGAGGATCCCGCCTCCGGCCGGGTGCTGACGGTTTACACCACTGCGCCGGGAATCCAATTTTACACGGGGAATTTCCTCAACGGCACCATCAAAGGCAAGACCGGCCAGGTCTATCAATCCCGGAACGCTTTTTGCCTGGAACCGCAGGATTTTCCCGACGCCCCGAACCATCCGGATTTTCCGTCCTCAGAACTAAAGCCGGGCGAAACCTATCAGAGTTCGATCATTTACAAATTTTCCACGAAGTAATTTCCTTGAAAAAACCAGAACCGATTAACCAAATCAGCTCATGAAAAGAACATGTCTCCTGGCTCTGACCTTGTGCGCGGCAACGATGTTTTCCGGTTGCAGCAAGCAGGCAAATGAAACGACCCCCTCCGGCGCCGCACCCCAGAAAAAACTCAAACTCGCCTTTGTCAGCAACAACGCGGCGAATTTCTGGGCCATTGCCCGGACCGGCTGCAATGATGCGGCCAAGGAACTTGGCAACGTGGAAGTGGATTTCCGGATTCCTTCCTCCGCCAGCGCCGCAGAACAGCAGCAGATTTTGAACGATCTGGTGGCCGCCGGTATTGATGGCATCGCCGTCAGCCCGATTGACCCGGCAAATGAGACCGATTTTCTGAACAAGATCGCCGCTCAGACGCTGCTGCTCACCACCGACAGCGACGCGCCCGACAGTAAGCGTGTTTGTTACATCGGCACCGACAACGTGGCTGCGGGACGCCAGGCGGGCGAGCTCATCAAGGAAGCGATTCCGCAGGGCGGCAAGATCATGATTTTTGTCGGCAAAATGGATGCCCAGAATGCCAAGGAACGGTATCAGGGCATCAAAGAAGCGCTGACAGGCTCGAACATTGAAATCATTGACGTGCGCACGGACGACACGGATCAGGCGCGTGCTCAGCAGAACGCCGCCGACACGCTCGTCAAGTATCCCGAAATCGCCTGCCTCGTCGGATTGTGGAATTATAACGGGCCGGCCATTGCCAACGCCGTGAAGTCTGCGGGGAAGAGCGGCCAGGTGAAAATCGTCTGCTTCGACGAAAATCAGGAAACCCTCGATGGTGTTGGCTCCGGGCTGATTTACGGCACGGTCGTTCAGCAGCCTTATGAATTCGGCAAGCAGGCCATCACGCGCATGCAAAAGTATCTGGGAGGCGACAAATCGCAGCTGGCCGACGGCAAAATCATCATCCCGACCCGGGTCATTAAAAAGGACGAGGTCGCTGATTTCGAAGCCCAGCTGAAAAAACTCCTGGGCCAGTAGCCTGCACCGTAGATGACCGCCGCGCCGCTGCTCGAAATGCGCGGGATTTCCAAGCGATTTCCCGGCGTGGTGGCCTTGGACTCCGTCAATCTACAGGTTGCGCCGGGCGAAGTGGTCGCGCTGGTGGGTGAGAACGGCGCGGGCAAATCCACGCTGATGAAAATCCTCGGCGGCGTCCACCAGCCGGACGCCGGGGAAATCCGATTGGACGGCCAGGCGATCAAAATTCACGGAGTCAACGACGCCATCCGGCGGGGGATTGCGTTCATTCACCAGGAATTGAACGTGCTCGACAACCTCGACGTGGCGGCAAACGTTTTCCTGGGCCGCGAACCGCGCAACGCGCTGGGCCTGATTGACCGGAGGACCATCGACGCAAACACCGAACCGTTAATCCGGCGACTCGGACTCCAGATTTCCACCCGGACGCGATTGGACAAATTGTCCATCGCCCAACAGCAAATGGTGGAAATTGCCAAGGCCCTCTCGCTCAACGCGCGGCTGATTATCATGGACGAACCGACCTCGAGCCTCACGCTGACTGAAACCAAGCGTTTGCTCGAACTGGTCTGTGAACTCGCCGAACAAGGCGTGAGCATCATTTATATTTCGCACCGGCTCGGCGAGGTCGACGAGTGTGCCGACCGGGTGGTGGTTCTGCGTGACGGCAAGAACGCGGGAGAATTGACGGACGACGAAGCCACGCACGACCGGCTCGTTAATCTGATGGTTGGTCGCGAGATCAAGAGCTTTTATGTCCAGCCCGAAGGCCAGAAAGCCGCCGGGTTCTTCAAAGTGCGTAACGTCAATTCATCGTTGTATCCGTATAAGGCGGTTTCGTTCGACGCCGCCCGCGGGGAGATCCTCGGTTTTGCCGGACTGGTAGGAGCCGGCCGCTCCGAAATCGCCAAGGCCATCGTTGGCCTCGACGTTTCACCGGCGAAAGAGGTTATTATGGACGGCAAATTAATTCCGATTTCCACGCCACGGGACGCGATTGATCACGGCATTTGTCTGGTGCCCGAAAATCGGCGCACCGAAGGCCTGGTGGTCGAAATGTCCGTGCGCGAAAATGTCAGCCTGCCGTCGTTGACCCGATTTTCGCGGTTCGGATTGATTCAAGGCAGCCGCGAGCGCGAAGCGGCGGCGCTACAGGTCGAAGCGCTCAAGGTCAAGACGCCCACCACCGAAACGCAGGTGATGAACCTCAGCGGCGGCAATCAACAGAAGGTCATTCTCGGCAAATGGCTGGTCCGCGAGCCGCGCGTTTTGATTCTGGACGAGCCGACGCGCGGTATCGACGTCGGTGCCAAGGCGGAAATATACCGGATTATGCGCACACTGGCGGGGCAGGGGACGGTCATCCTGATGATCAGCAGTGATATGGAGGAGATCCTTAACGTGAGTGATCGTATTGCGGTGATGCACGAAGGGGAAATCACCGGTATCCTCGAACGCGCCGACTGCAATGAGCAGAACGTCATGCAACTCGCTATCGGGAAGAAAATTCCCGCCGCCAAACCCGCATTTGAGTAACCGCGAATGAACACGAATGAACGCGAATTATGAAGACAAACACCAACATACTGCTAAAGGATGAGGATTACCGCATCGTGGGCGCGGCCATGGAGGTCCTTAATGGTCTGGGGCATGGTTTGCATGAAAAACCATATGAAAACGCGTTGGTTGTCGAATTCCGTCTGTGCGGCATATCCTTTGTTCAGCAACCGCAGTACGACATCCTCTACAAGCAGGCGAAAGTGGGGGAATACGTGCCGGATTTAATTGCCTTCAGCGCAGTGGTGGTGGATGCGAAAGTAATCGATGCCATCACGGACCATGAACGGGGCCAGATGCTGAATTACTTGAAAATTACAGGCTTGAAAGTTGGTGTGATTCTCAACTTCAAACGGGCCAAGCTGGAATGGGAACGAATTATCCTCGACCAGGATCGGGAATCACTAATCGACACCGATGAAACGAAACATCATTTGCGTCCATTCGCGTCTATTGGCGGTTAACTCATGAAAAAAGAACTCGGAATTTTTGTTTTGTTGGTGGTGTTGTGCGCTGTCACCGGCTTCGAAAACCCGCGTTTCTTCTCGCACGCCAACCTGGTGAACATGGCCAATATCATTGGCCTGTTTGGCATCTTCAGCCTGGGCGCCGGCCTGGTGATTATTACCAGTGGCATCGACCTGTCGGTCGGCTCGATGATAGCGCTCATCGGTATGCTGCTGGTGATGGCGTTGACGGATTGGCATTGGGCCTGGCCATTGGGTGTGTTGTTCGTGGTTCTGGTGGCAATGGCCCTCGGTTGGGCGCATGGCTTGCTCATCACACGTTTCCGAATGCAGCCGTTCATTGTCACGCTGTGCGGCCTGCTCTTGTACCGCGGCATCGCGCGTTTCATTGCCAGGGACACAACCAAGGGTTTCGGCAGTGACCAGGAATTCACCACGCTACGCAGCCTGACCAGCGGCAGTTTGTTTGGCCTGCCCATGCCGTTTGTGTTGCTCATCATCATTTCCATCATCCTGTGGATTATCCTGCACCGGTCGGTCTATGGCCGCTATCTGCTGGCGGTCGGGCGTAACGAGGAGGCCGCACGCTTTTCCGGCATCAATACGCGCCTGGTGATCGCCAGCAGCTACGTCATTGCGGGGTTATTGACCGGCATTTCCGCAATCCTTTTCGGGTTTTACACCAACTCCGTCTCGCCCTCAACCCACGGCAATTTCTACGAACTTTACGGCATTGCCGCGGCGGTGCTGGGCGGCTGCAGTCTGCGTGGCGGTGAAGGGTCTGTCATCGGCATCCTGATCGGCGTGGCGCTGTTGCAGGTGCTGCAAAACCTGGTGAACCTGCTCGGCATCCCCAGTTCGCTCAACTTTGCGGTCATGGGTGCGGTGGTGCTCATTGGCGTACTGGCCGACCAGATCTTCAAAAACCGGGCGGCAAAGAAGATTGCGCGCCAGCCCAAATGAAAAGCTTATACCCGGAGGGACGAGTTATACGAGTCCCATTCCATCGCGTGTCATCTGATGAACGAAGGTCTACAGCGGTTCCATCTTTCGTGTAGCGCAGACATTCTTGTCTGCGAGTTTGCGGGACATTCTTGTCCCGTGTTTCAGGCGACTGGAAAGTCGCCGAAACCCGCAGGCTGGAAAGCCTGCGCTACATACTAACTGTAAACGCTCTATGGCCTCGTTTTTTAAACTCAAACCAGTTGCGTTCGCGGGGCTCGTTTTGTTCGCAACTGTCAGTGCTCTGTCCGCCCAAATGCTTTCGACGGACACCAACCTTACCATACGCGAGCAGCAAATCATTGCTGTTGCCAAATGGGAGACCGCGCCGCAGTTCAATAACGCGCGGGTTGTCGGTGTTCGCCCGGGCACGCCATTCATTTATTCCCTGGCCGTGACCGGTGAACGCCCCATCACTTTTTCGTCAAAACCGCTGCCAGCCGGACTGGAACTGGACGCGCATACCGGAATGATCACCGGTTCATTGGCTAAAGCCGGCGATTATACATTGGATGTCCGCGCCAAAAATTCTGCAGGCAGCGCTGAGACGGAAATTAAGATCGTCTGCGGTGATGCTCTGGCGTTGACGCCGCCGATGGGGTGGAACAGCTACGATGCTTATGGCGATTCCGTCCGCGAATCCGAGGTGCTGACCAACGCCGAATGGTTGAAGCAACACCTTCAACCGTTCGGTTGGGATACTGTCGTCGTGGATTTTCGATGGTATGACCGGTTGGCCAACGGTCAGCCGGGTCAGAGTCCCGAAGGAGTTCTCATCGATCAATACGGCCACTGTATTCCTGCGCCCAATCGGTTCCCGTCGGCGACGAACGATGCCGGTTTCAAACCGCTCGCCGACCGGATTCACGCCATGGGCCTGAAGTTTGGCATTCACATCATGCGCGGCATTCCCCGGCTGGCAGTAGCGGGAAACCTGCAGATTGCCGGTTCCCAGTTCACTGCCGCACAGGCTGTGCTGCCAGTGGGCGATCCAAACCGCCAGTGCGTTTGGAATCAAGACATGTTTGGTGTGAACGCCACCAACGACGCCGGCAAGGCATGGTATGCCAGCATTGCGAAACAGTACGCTTCCTGGGGCGTCGATTACATCAAATGTGACGACATCGCGAATTTGCAGCGCGGGAAAATGTATGGCGCCGACGAAATTGAAGCGCTGTCAACCGCGTTGAAAAATTCGGGCCGTTCCATCGTCCTGAGCCTTTCGCCGGGTGCGACTCCGGTAAGTCACGGCGCACATGTGGCGCAGTTCGCCAATCTCTGGCGTATCTCGCCGGATTTCTGGGACAACTGGCGTTCGCTCAATCATAATTTCGATTTGTTTGCCCGGTGGACCGAATACACCGGGCCCGGTCATTGGCCGGATGGCGACATGATTCCGTTTGGTCATATCTGCCAGCGCAACTGCGACGTGCGTCCCGATCGGTGGACCCGGTTTACGCGTGACGAACAATTAACCCTCATGTCGCTGTGGGCGCTGGCGTCGTCGCCGTTGATGCTGGGCATGAATCTACCGGACAACGACGAATGGACGACGGCGCTGCTGACCAATCCGGAAGTACTCGCAGTGGATCAGGATCCACTCGGCAAACCGGCACAACGGTTGGTCGATCCCGGTGTGCCTGCGGAAATTTGGGTGAAACCATTGGCGGACGGTTCGCATGCCGTCGGATTATTCAATCGTACCGGCGAACCGATGAAAGTTGATCTGGCGTGGCGTGATTTACACAAATCCGGCATCCGTTCCCGGCCTGACGTCCGGGATCTGTGGTTGCGCAAGGATTTGGGTCGGCAGAAGAGCTTCGTGACCGATTTGCCCGCGCATGGTTGTATGCTGCTTCGCGTGAAGTAACGCGATGGTGATGAACCTCTGGATTCACATAGGCTCAAGCGAGATCGTCCTGGCGCACGGTTTCAGGGGCTATGAAATGAAGGAGGAGCAACGCCAGGCGGTGTAGTGGGAGTTGGCGCAAGCACGACCTCGCCGACATCAATGGGCGTTGTTGGATTGAAAGTATCGGGGACAGTAACCGTGGTCGAACCTTGAGCGATCGGTGGCTGCGCCCAGGGATTGCCATTGTTGATGCGTACTGAAATATTCAACGAGTAGGTTCCCGGTACAACATCTTCCACATCAAATGAGCCGTCTGGATTCATCTCAACGGCGTAATTTTTGTGAAGCCTCATCATTGCCTGATATTCGGGTGTCTTGAAATAAGCCTGTGATTCGGCCGGCGAATTAAAGTGCGGCATCTGAGGCATCTGACCTGACAAATGACCCCGATAGGTCAACGCGACATCGTTCGTCGGCAGATTATTAAATTGTATTCTGCCAACCAACGTCGCGCCGTTGTCGCCAAGCGTGACTTGAGTGGTCTCACCCGACTTCACTGTAACCGGTGTGCGGTCGCTCCATGACCAGGAATTCGGCGATGTCGAAATGAGCCTGACGATTTCACCTTCCCCGGGCGGGACATTTTCCATGGTAAACTGCCCCTGCTCGTCGGTTGTGGACTTGTAACCGTTGAAATCCGTGCCGATCCCAGAAATCGAGAGATTAAACAACAGATCTTTACCGACACCCGGCTGTCCGCGGATCTTCAGGGTGCCTTCAATACGACCCCATAATTGAAGCGTGATGATTCCGCTGCTGCGAACTTCTGTGAGCGGGGCTCTGGCGAAACCCGGGGCGCCGGCAGCCACGACGGTTCCATCGTCCGGCACGGAAGGGATGTTAAACTTGCCATCGGCGTCGGTCGTGGCAATTCGGGAGCGACTATCGTAAGAAAGCAACCTGCCGTTGCTGAGTTGAATATTGGAACGCATGGGATCACCCGACACAGCCACATTAACCCCAGGCGCCGGGGACCCGTCCGGGGCAAGCACCACACCGCTCAACCCCGCGGCCGGTTTCAAGCGGACAACCATCTGCACGGTTCCATTTTGCGCGTCAGGCATTTTTTGAACCTTATCGGCATAGCCACCGGCAGCAACGTAAACGGCGTTGTCGGATTCCTCGTCCAGGTTAAGGGTGAACCTGCCGTCAACCGCGCTGAAATTGTGGTCGCGGATCACACCATAGACATTGGAATTGTCTTCACTGGCCGTTCCGGTGCGAACTGTGAAATTGGTCACAGGTTGGTCGGTGGTGTCATCCAGGACCTGTCCCTGCAACCGCCGTGTCGAATGCATCGTGACCGTGTTGTCCTGGTCGGGCGCGAGTTTGACGCCGCGTTTGGCCTCAAATCCGTCATGATAAATGTAGAATGGCATTGGCTCGTTCGGCGCACTGTCCCATGAGAAATTGCCCTGGCTGTCCGTATTCGCCGAAAATTCATACGCATCGTAGCCTGGCTCACCCGGATTGCCTTCCAGGCCAACGCGGGCATCGGCAACCGGCTGGCCTGATTCATCCTGAACATGGGCGCGGATGGCACTGCCGGCCTTGAGCTGGAACACAATCTCGCTCATGTTGGTATGGACGTTGAAAGTTTTGTTGTCGGGGCTGTGGCCCTGGGCCATGACGCTAAAGAGAGTGTCGCCGTCTTTGACGTTGTGAAAAGAAAACCGGCCCTGGTCGTCGGACTGTGTTTGTTGACGGTCGCGATAGTACTTGCGACCGGCCCAAACCGTCGCCCCGGATACTGCATTTTCGTTTTCATCCACGACATGGCCATGAACGTCCAGCCCACGAAACAAAACAATCTTGAATGTTCCGTCTTGCAGTTGTCTTTCGGTCGCGGCGCTAGCTGTGACAGTGATGTTGGTTCCGACGAATTCGGGGTGCTTCACATTAAACCCGATATGATCGAGCAGACCCGGCGGGACACCCTTCGCCTGCCAGTGTCCTTGATCGTCCGTGGTTTGTTCCTGGTTTGAAAATGCCGGTTGTTCACCTTTTTTGTCAGGTGACTCGTCACTGCCTGACCAGAACCGATAAAGCGATACCGTAGCGCCGGAAATGGGATTATCGCCATTATCCACAACCAGCCCGCCGATTTTTACCTCGCCACCAAGTTTTAGGGTGTAGCTCGAAGGAAGTGTGTCTCCACCTTGCAAATCCCAGAGCATTTTCCTGCCGCTATAATCTTCGTGTTCTGCGCTGACATCCAGCATCTCCAGTCCGTTATCAGGAAAACGCACAAGTGCCATGCCAGTGTTGTCGGTCGTATACTTTTTACCAGACGAACTGCCGGACGCGCCCCGCAAGCTGGAGCTGACGCGGGCATTGGCCAGCGGATGACCCTCTGTGTCCTGCACAAAGAGCTGCAACTGACCGGCAAGTTCCGGATCGGCCATCTCCTGGGAAGTCAAATTGTCCGGGCGGGCGCCGGCTGCCAGCGGATCCAATGTGAGCGCTGACACAAACAAGGATGGTTGCGCCATGGTGCTGGCTAATTCAATGGAACGGATCACTTTTTCAGGATAGGGATTTATAAAGGCAATTCGATATAGCCGTAGCGAATATTCCTTGCGGTTTGGATGCGGGCCTTTCCAGGCAACCCTGGTAAGCACGTTTGGTAATTGGGCTGGTTCTTCGTAGGAAAGTCGCCACCAATCGCGCAGATGCACGTTGTAATTGACTTCGTTGCTTGAGGTCGAACCGTCGTCGTAGTGCAAAATTACCTCCGCAAACTTCTCGCCTTGTTTCCGACTGCTGTAACGCGTCCCGCCCAACAGGTAGATGGTTGCGATGTTGCTCCCCAGATGTGTCACTAAAAGCCCATCGGCGGTGATATTGGTTTGATCCAATGAAACAATGATATTGGTTCGGAAATTTCTATGCTCCTGATCCCGTACGGCGAGGCCTTGGAGGTGGATCATGCCTTGCAGCCAGAATTCGATGCCGCCATAAACCTGTGTTCCTTGTGGCAATGCTTGAACGGAGGTATCTGATTGTGAAAAGCTTTTCTCCGCCGCATCGATCACATTGGTTAGAGAAATGGGAATGACTGGCGGCAGGCCGTCCGTGGTTGCCGCATCCGGCAACCCTTGAGTTGGAGCATTTGTGGAAACGGAACTAGCAGCAATCTGTCCCACAACCGAAGGAGAGGTGGCCGGTGCTTCCCCCTTTTTCCTTTGGCTTTGGCCGAACCAAAGAATTGCCACGATCAATAGAATGCCGGCTGCGACAAACACCAAGACTGGTTTGGAGACGGGTGGTTTCACGGAAATCCGAATATTTTGGTCATCTTTTTGGAGGTTGACCCATTGCGTCGGCTATCTGTGATTCTCATTTCTTCAGGGAGATTTAACGAATCATGATGGGGGTGTTGGGTCATGTCAACCGGGAATGGTGGGCTGGGTCTATAACAGGTTGAGCAGCCTGAACAAACCGCTAAAGGTAGGGCGGTTTCTCCGAAACCGGCGTGGGTGGAGCGGTGCGGTCCGGAGATTGCTCCCTACCAACGGCCCGACACGCGCGATCTGTGGTTGCGCAAGGATTTGGGTCGGCAGAAGAACTTCACGACTGAATTACCAGCGCATGGATGCGTGCTCCTTCGCGTAGATTAGGCATGAGCTGGAGTAGTGCTCAAGGCGCATCACCTCACGCACTTGATCCAAGAGCTTGAGCTTGGGATTGGGAATGACCAGTTCAGCCCCGCCTGGCGTATAGCCCCCGCTGCCGCCAGACCTTGGCCATTGACTTTTCTGACCAGAATGCATACTCTGATACAGGTTGCTAATGAAACTAGGAATGAATTCCCAGTTTGTCCACCATTATCCGCTTACTAGGAATTCTTTCCTACTAAACAATAGTTAGCCGACTTCGCACGTTATGAGATTTTTTGGCATGTTATTGCTCATGGTCGGATTTCTATGGATTGCTTGGGATGCGGCAGGCGGATTTGTGGCCTACCAGCACTCGATGTGGATTTGGCAGTCGCAACATTTGCCTCCAGGTGAGACACTCACACGCACCGAGGCGTCCGGTGCCATGCGAGAGTTGAGCCTTGCTCTCAAGGACAGACATAGAGTTATTCTTGTTCCAGCCTTGCTGATGCTGGTGGGCGGGTTGGTTGCGGCGTTCAGCCAGCGGAGACAGAAGAATGAGACACAGATTGGCTAACAAAATCACTGCACATAACGCCGGATGGCACTCAGTTCCGCTGTCGCGGTTCACATCATCGGTCCGGCGTGTGTGAGTTCCATCGTTACGCGGCAAGATTTCCCTGCGCGCGGAAGGCTAGTAAACAAACAAACCGAAGGAACAAAATGAAAAACATCAAAACGATACTGATCACATGGATTGGATTGCTCGCTGTCTGCCTGCTACCGATAGCAGCACAAGCAGCAGGGCATCACCCTTCAGGCGTCATTGGACAGGTTGATAAGCCGGTAGGGTTTGTTAGCACATGGATAGTGGCGGTAAGTTCAGATAGCGGAACGTTTATTGAATTCGTGCCAACAGACGAGGATGGTTTTTTTATAGTGGATTTGATACCTGGAAAGTATGTATTGACACCACAATTAGCTCCTCCGGCTCCGGGTCAGCCGATTCCCAACATCGTGATGATCTCCCCTTCGACAAAAGTAACGGTTAAGCCGAATCACTTTTCATTCGTTGAATTGCCAACCTCCGACAATTTACCGCTGACACCCCCTCTGGGCAGATACCGAAATTGATTCTACTAAAATGCTTAGAAACGGAAACGGAAACGGCTCGGTTCCTGGTATTGTAGTATTTTAGCTGAAGTCATTCCGGCTCACGCCAATACCCAACCTGGCGTGATTTCCTGGTCCAGAGATGTTGGTTGAAGGCCCGCGGAAAGCTTTCGTTCGGCCAGGATCCCAATCATCGCAGCGTTGTCGGTGCAGAGACTTGTTTCGGCTAGACGAAGTGTAAAACCTTCGGTTTGGCAGGCCCGTGCCAGCTCGCGACGCAAAAGCGCGATTGCAGGTCACGCCGCCGGAGGCCGTCACGCAGCGCACACGATTGCGCTTTGCCGCCCGAATGGTTTTGGTAACCAGTACTTCGACGATCGCCGCCTGTATGCTGGCGCATAAATCGCGCACCGACTGCAGGTTGTTCATCAAATCCGGATGGTCGCGGAGAAAATAACGCACCGAGGTTTTCAAACCGCTGAAACTGAAATCATCGCCCGGGTCATTGAGCAGCGGGCGCGGAAAATCAAATGCCTTCGGATTTCCCGATTCCGCCAGCCGGTCAATTTCCGGCCCGGCGGGGTAGGGCAGTCCCATCAATTTGCCGGTTTTGTCGAAACATTCGCCCGCGGCATCATCCGTCGTCGAGCCAAGCACGCGATGTTTCAATTCCGATTCCACCAGCACCAGCAGGGTGTGTCCGCCGCTGACAATCAGTGAAACATTGGGCTGAAAACTGGAAAAATCGGCAGAGCCAATGCCGGCCTCGCCCGGCCCTCTCCCGGCCGGGCTGGAGAGGGTATCCGAAGGCCGGAGAGGGGCGGCGGCGTTGCCACAATCCATGGCGAATACAGGTGCGCTTCATGATGGTGAATGCCGAGGAATGGTTTCTGCAGGGCAAATGCGACCGCTTGCGCGGCTTTGAAGCCAACGAGCAATGCGGTGGGCAAACCGGGTCCTTGCGTTGCGGCGACGGCGTCAAGCTGTTCGGGCTGCACCCGCGCTTCTTGTAATGCCGCCTGCGTGACTGGAATCAAATTCCGCAAGTGCTCACGCGCGGCCAGCTCCGGGACCACACCGCCGTATTCGGCGTGCAATTTGATTTGCGAAGAAACGACACTGGAAAGAATTCTGCCGTCCTGCACGACGGCAGCACTGGTTTCATCGCACGAAGTTTCAATGGCCAGGATTGTCATCTTATCGTAGCGGCGTGTCGGCAGACCGCCGCATACCTTCGGAAAACAGAGTTGTCCGGCTTTCTGCCGAAAGCCGCTACGTTTCCTTTGCAGGGGTCTCAGTTCATTTCGCCGCGACCTTTTCCGGGTTCGCCAGTTGGCTGTACAGCAAAATGCCTTTCAACAGGTCCTCGGCCCGTTCCAATTGCACGTCCTGGATTTGTTCGATGCGGGTGCGTTCTTCCGGGCTGAGCGAATACAAACCTCCGGGCGAACGTTTAAAAAACATCGCCGCTTCCTGCTCGTCGGTCATGGGTACAATCACGTCCGGCGTAATGCCGTGTTCATGAATGACCCGGTGACTTGGGGTGTAATACTTGGCGGTCGTCAGTTTGAGCGCCGAGCCGTCCTCCAGCGGGAAAATGCTTTGCACGGAACCTTTGCCGAAGGTTTTCTCGCCGAGAACGACCGCGCGATGCAAATCCTGCAGACAGCCGGTGACAATTTCCGATGCGCTGGCACTGCCGAGATTGACCAGCACCACAATCGGCATGCCTTTTAATTCGTCGCCGTGGCCGTTCGCACGCCGGGTCGAACTCTCGTCGGGATCACGGCCTTCGGTAGTGACCACGAGTTGTCCGCGCGGCAGGAACTTGCTGCACACACCGACGGCTTCATCGAGCAGACCCCCGGGGTTCCCGCGCAAATCCAGTATCAGTGCCTGCATTCCCTGGGCTTGCAGCTTTTTTAACGCATCTTGCAGTTCATCGCTGGTGTTGTCACCAAACTGGGTGATCCGGATGTAGCCGATCTTGTCCGGCCCCAGCGGGAAATCCTTTTTCCCGTTGATATCCTTGATCATGTCCACGTTGATGACCGCGCGGGTCAATGTGAGGTCCTTGGACATGCCGGATGACGGACGCTGAATCGTCACTGTGACTTCCGTGCCGGGTTTGCCGCGCAGCATTTTCACCGCATCTGGCAGGGCCATTTTGTCGGCATTGCGCCCGTTAATTTTGACAATGCGGTCACCGGCCATAATGCCGGCACGAAACCCCGGCGTATCATCCATGGGTGTGACCACGGTGACATAATTGTCTTTCATCGTGACGACCAGGCCCAGCCCGCCGAACTCGCCTTCCGTGTCACTCTGCAATTCCTGGTATTCCTCCGGGTCCATAAATTCGCTGTGCGGGTCGAGCGAGTCGATCATGCCCTTCAGCGCGTCGGAGACCAGGCTGTGATAGGTCAGGTTGGTGCCGTCCACGTATTCGGTACGCACCTTTTCCAGGACATTGGCGAACAGTTCCAGGTTCGGATAAACCGAGTCCTTCTGTTCGGCCGCCTGAGCGGAACTGAAATAAATATGCGTGCCGATGGCCAGATTCAGCAGCAGCGCGGCGATGACCGTTCCATAGATCAGACGTCGTTTCATAAACGGTGGAAAACTACCACAAACCGGGGAAATTTCGAATCAAGTTTTATTTTGCAGCAGCATTTCGATGAACGGCAGATCGCCGGGCACGGTGACCTTGGGATTGGGAGAGATGCTCGATACCAGCCGTACGGGTTGGCCAATCAACTCGCAAGCCGCCGTATCATCGGTGAACACCAAATGACGGCGTCGGACTTCCGCCAGGGCGCGGCGGATGACGTCGACCCGGAACGATTGGGGGGTCTGGACCGTCCATAGTTTCGAGCGGTCGAGGGTACGCTGAATCAACCGGCCATCCTCGGATTCCTTGATCGTGTCCGTGACCGGTTGGGCCGCCACTGCCGCGCCGGTTTCGTCGGCCGCCTGCACCGTGGTGGCGATCAATTCTCCGCTCGTGCAGGGGCGGGCGGCGTCCTGGATCGCCACAATTTCCGCGGTGACCGGCAGGGCTTCCAGGCCGTTCCAGACCGAATCCTGTCGTTCGGTTCCGCCGGCGACGATATGAAACGGTTTTTGCAGATTGTATTTCGCGGCCAGTTTCACGAATTCCTTTTGCATCCCGTCGCGCACCACCAGAACGATCTCATTGATACATTGTGCGTCATTAAACCGTTGCCACGTGTGGGCGACGACGGGACGGCCGGCCACTTCGAGAAACAATTTATCCACGCCGGCGCCCATACGGACGCCTTTGCCGGCAGCGACGAGGATGGCGGCGTTCATTTTCCAAAGTTTAAAGTCCGAAGCCCAAAGTCCAAGGCTAAAAACGCTGATAGGGAGGGCGCAACCATGGGCGATGACGGTGTCGAGTTTTTGACAGTTCGGACTAATCCGCGTTCCGCCAGTCGAGCACCTTCAATTGCACGGTACAGTTGCCGTTGAACCGGTTGACTTGCGGCACAAACGCGAGGTCAAACCTTCCGACCGGGAGCGATTCCTCGCCGGCATTCCACCAGACGGCCTCCAGAACTGTGCCACTGGCAATGCCGGCGTCGCCGCGCCGTGAAGGCGTGTCCGTTACCCACATCTTGACGTGTTTCCGGTCCGCGCCGATTCGCTGGAGCGGTCGGGCGTGTGCCAGGTTCCGCGCACAAACTTGCACGCCAGGATTGCCCTGGCCGGTCGGATTCAACCGTGACAATTCGCGGAGCATCTCCAACGTGATCTCCTCCAGCCCTACTTCGGTGTCGAGGCGGAGCAGGGGCTGTAAATCCCCGGGCTTTAGCGTGCGCTGTGCCAGTTCGTTCAATCGTTCCCGCAACGCATCAATTTTACCAGGCTGAACGCTCAACCCGGCAGCCATGGCATGCCCGCCGTGACGCAGTAACAAATCGTGGCACTCACGCAGCGCGGCAGCGAGATCAAAACCGGCGATGCTGCGGCCCGACCCGCGCCATTCCTCGCCCTCGCCACCGATGATGATGGTGGGACGGTAGAATTCCTGGAGCACCCGCGACGCGACAATCCCGACGACACCGATGTGCCAGAGTAATTGCCCTTCTACGATGACGAAATCGGTTTTCGGGTTGAATTTCGCGCGCACCGCTCCGGTAACTTCCTCGACAATGCCGCGTTCGATTTTCTGGCGCTCACGATTCCGCGCGTCCAGGTTTTGGGCGAGCGGCGTCGCTTCGGTCAAATCGGCAGCGAGCAGCAACCGCAGGGATTCTTCAGCGGTTTCCAGCCGGCCAGCGGCGTTGAGGCGAGGCGCGAGTTGGAAGCCGACGTCGTAGGTACCCAGGACCGGGGGTGACTGGGCCGCTTTTTTCAAGGCGACCAGTCCGGGGCGTTTGGTTGTGTTTAACCGCTGCAAGCCGGCACTGACCAGAATCCGGTTTTCTCCAATGAGCGGGACCAGGTCGGCAATCGTGCCGAGTGCCACCAGATCCAGCAAAGGCCGCAAATCAAATTCCAATGCGCCGGGAAGATTGATTTCACGCCCGCGCTTAACCAGCGCATGGGCCAGTTTGAAGGCGAGACCGACGGAACATAACTCCACCTGGGTGACGGGTGACGGGTGGCAGGTGGCGGGAGAGGTGCTGTTCCCGTCACTCGCCACATGACACGGGTCACGCAAAGCCAATTGCGGATTCACCAGGGCCACGGCGTCCGGTGCCGGGTCGGAGACCTGGTGGTGATCGAGCACAATCACATCCACACCGCGAGCGCGGAGGGAACGAACGGCGTCAACGGCGGTTGAGCCACAATCCACTGCGAGCAAAAGGCTGGCGGAAAATTTCTTCAAACAGTTTTCAACACCGTCGGCGCTCAGGCCATAGCCTTCGTCCATCCGGTTCGGCAGATAAAAATCCGCCTTCCACCCGAGCCCCCGCAGAACTTCGATGAGCAGGGCAGTGGAAGTCACCCCATCCACGTCATAATCTCCGAAAATCACGAGCGATTCGTTTTTTTCACGGGCGCGGAGCAAGCGTTCCACCGCCCTGGCCATGTTCGGCAACAAAAACGGATCGGCCAGGTCCTGGAGGCGCGGGTGCAGGAATTTTTCGATCTGGGCTGGCTCGCTGAGGCCACGGTTGAGCAGACATTGCGCCAGCAACGGCGGGATTTTGAGCCGGGCCGCCAGTTGGCCGGCCAGCAAGGGTTGCGGCGGCGCGAGCGACCAGCGGAATTTCATATTGCCTCAACCACGGATGGACACAGATTAACACGGATAAAACACACATGTTGTCCAACAAACAGACCCGATACTTTCATAGGAAAAAGCCAAATATTGCATTTCATCCGCGCCCATCCGTGGTTATCCGCGGTTTGTTTTTCTGCTCGCGGCGCGCGGCGACTACGGACAACACGATGGCGGCGGACAGGATGGCGGCGACGACGAGCAACGAGATCCCGGTCGGAATCTTGACCTGGAACCACAAGGATGACGGCCCATGCGGTTCAAGCAGCATTTTAGTGCCGATGAACATCAACACGATGGAGAGCCCGGTTTTCAGGTAACGGAAGTAGTTCAAGGCGCCGGCCAGCAGAAAGTAAAGCGAGCGCAGGCCGAGAATGGCAAACACGTTGGAGGTGAAGACGATGAAGGCATCGCGGGTGACGGAAAACACGGCCGGGACGGAATCGACTGCAAAAATCAAATCGGTTGTTTCCACCAGCAACAACACCAACATCATAGGGGTCAACGCGAGCCGGCCCTCCACGCGGGTGAAAAATTTGCCGCCGGCGAAGTCGGGTGAAACGGGGAACAGTTTGCGCGCGAGCTGCAGCGCGGGATTTCTCTCCGGCTGCACTGGTTTTTTCACCCGTGAGCAGCATCCGGGCACCGGTAAAGACGAGCAGGGCGCCGAATAAATACAAGACCCAGGCGAATTGATGGATGAGGGCGACGCCGACGGCAATCATGATCCCGCGCATGACCAGGGCGCCGATGATGCCCCAAAAGAGCAGCCGATGCTGAAATTCCCGCGGTACCTGAAACCAGCTGAAGATGAGCGCGATGACCAGGACGTTATCAAGCGAGAGCGAAAACTCGATGATGTAGCCGGCGGTGAACTGGACTGCCGCTTCGCGTCCGCGCCAATGCGCCATGGCGCCGGCGAACAGCATGGCCAGGGTGAACCAGAGCATCGTCCAAGCGAGGGCTTCCTTGAATTTGACTGTATGCGGCCGGCGATGGAACAGCCCCAGGTCGAGCGCTAGAAAGATCAGGATGCAAAGAAGGAAGCCCGTCCAATGCCAGGGGGTAATTTGAATCGAGGCAATCATCGTTCGGGTGCGCGGGCCATTCAGTTCCCAATCGTGATCGCCATCTTAGCCTGAATCCCGGTTGACGGGTAGGATTAAGATCAGGATGGGGATTGCGATCCGGCCGGCAGTTCAGCTTTCGCCGTGGTCACACCTTGCATGGCCACCTGGGAGGCACCAATGTTCGGGCGATTCACCCTTGTGCCACCACAGAACCAGCGCGCTCGCAATGAAGATACTGGAGTAGGTGCCGGTGACGATGCCGATGAGGAACGTAAAGGCGAAATCGTTGATGACACCGCCGCCCCAGATGAACAGACAAAGCGTGGCCAATCAATACTGTGCCGCTGGTGATAATCGTCCGGCTCAACGTCTGGTTCAGTGCCTGGTTAATGACTTCGCGGAATGTGCCGCGCACGCCCAGCTTCAAATTTTCGCGGATCCGGTCGAAGATAACGACCTTGTCGTTGAGCGAGAAGCCGATGATGGTCAGCACGGCGGCGACCACGGTGGCGTTGAACTGGCGGCCGGAAACGGCGTTGGCAATGCAATAACAGCCGATGGTCAGCAAAACGTCGTGCACGACGCCCACAATGGCGCTGACGGCAAACGAGAATTCATAACGGAAGGCGACATAGACCAGGATGCCAAACATGGACAGGAGGCAGGCCACGATGGCTGAACGCTGGATTTGCTTGCCGACGGTGGCGCCCACCTGCTGGCTTTGAAGGACCTTGAATTGCGCCTGCGGAAATTGTTGGGTGAGCGTCTGTTCAACCTTCGATTCCGTACCGCCGGAGGACGTTACGCGCAGGTTTTCCGAGCCGCCGCTGGCGTCTTTTTGGTACTGGATTCCCGCATCCTTCTCGCCGATCGGTGGTCAGGGCTGAGCGGATCTGGTCCACGTCAACTTTTTGGACGAAGCTTAACGTGGTGCTGTCGCCGCCCAAAAAGTCCACGCCGAATAACTTGTTACCCCGCGCAAAGCCGCCGTATCCCAATGAAAGCACGACGAACGCCCAGGTGATGACAAACAGCGGCGTCGCTGCCCCCATGAAATTGACTTTGGCGCTCCGGATGATGTGGAGCATGGGCAGAGACTTCAACCAGTTGCGGTCGAGCATGAAATTGAAGATCAAGCGCGTTACGACCAGCGCGGTGAACAGGCTGGCCGCCACACCAATGGTGAGCGTGACGCCGAAGCCCTTTGATTTCGCCCGTGCCCATCAATATCAGAATGACGGACGAAATGAGGGTGGTGACGTGCGAATCGAAAATGGTGCCGAAGGCGCGGGCGTAACCGGCGTTGATCGCGCCGCGCAGCGATTTGCCCTTGGCCAGTTCCTCGCGGATACGTTCGTAAATCAGCACGTTGGCGTCCACGGCCATACCGACGGTGAGCACACCGCCGGCGATGCCGGGGAGGGTGAACGTCGAACCGACGGAACACATGACGCCGAGCAGGATGATGACGTTAACAATGAGTGCGACATTGGCCGCCAGCCCGGCGACGAGATAGTAAATCAACATGAACGCGGACACAAAAATGACACCGTAAATCGAGGCCTTGATACCGCTGCGAATGGAGTCCTTGCCGAGCGTCGGGTCCACGTCGTAGGCATAAACCAACTTGAGCGGGGCACGCAGCGGATTGCGGAGGACGGTCGCCAGTTCCTGCGCTTCTTCGGGGGTGAACTGGCCGGTGATCTGGCCGCTGCCGGTCTCGATCGCGCTCTGAATGACCGGTGCGGAATACAGTTGACCGTCGAGGACGATAGCCAGCTGCCGGCCGATGTTGTTGCGGGTGACTTCCGCAAATCTTTTGGCGCCATTATCATTGAGCTCAAAGTCAATGATGGGTTCACCCATGTTGCCCCGGTCCACCCGCGCATTTTTTACGATGTCACCGTGCAGACCGTTTTCGGGCCGTTTTTTGACCACGGCTTCTTCAATCTTGGGCGGCAGGTTGTTGGGTTGCGGCTCGACGTGCCTCAGCAATTCATAGCCAGGTGGGATCGGCAGTTTATTAGCCATGATCTGCTGACTGTCCTCCTTGACCATGCGGAATTCGAGGTAAGCCGCCTTTTGAATCTGTGCCTTGGCGCTTTCCTTGACGGCCTCGGACAGGCCGGGCAATTGGATCAGGATCTGATCGGCTCCCTGTGGCTGGATCACGGGCTCCGCGACACCAAACTGGTCCACACGTTTGCGCAAGACCTCGACCGCCTGGGAAATGGCCCCGGCGGTTTCCTCTGAGACCACAACGCGATTGGATTCGCCGGCATACATTTGGGCGAGCGCATTGGTGTCCATTTCGACCACGAAGGCCGTGCCGCCCTGCAGATCGAGGCCGAGTTTGATTTTGCCCGACGCGTCGCGTTGCAGCCGGTTCAAAATAAACGTGTTTGGATTGGCCACAGCCTTGGCGTTAAAGAACGGGAAATAAGGCTGGATATCATTGGTACCGATGGCCTCCTGCAGATTGGCGAACTCCCGGTCCGGGCGTGCCTGTTGCAGGGGTGCCAGCTGCGCCACAATATTGGAGAACGTGGCGTCTTGTTTGACGGCCCGAGTCTCAAATTCCTTCACCAGATCCCGGCTGGTCGGCGGGTAAATGGAATAAAACGACCAGCAGATAATGAAGGCAACCAGGATGAACTTCCAGAAATCGTTGTTTTTCATGGACGGCTTAGGAACCGCTCGTGGCGCTGGATTCGAGAATTTCCACTACGGAAGACTTGGTGACTTCCATTTTGGCATCCGCCGAACGGAGGGAAACGGTTTTGTCTTTAACGGTGATAACCAGGCCGACGATCCCGCTGGAAGTGACCACCTTGTCTCCCGACTTGAGCGCTTGCAGCAATTTTTCCTGCCGTTTACGTTGCTGCGACTGGGGCCGGAAGATCATGAAGTACACCATGACAACCATCAACACCATGGGGATCAGTAATCCGCCGAAAGCGGGACTCTGGGTGGGTTGCCCGGCCGGCGTTCCAGCGGGCGCCGCGGTTTGGGACGTGGTTGCCGGCGCGGCAGCGGTGTCCGCCAGCATCACGTTTAAGGTATTGATGTGCATAGTCTGAAAAGTGGTCGCTCACTGTAAGCAAGCGGACGCCTTTGGGCAAGTGTTATTGGAGGTTATCCAGGAAAGGAAAAGGTTGAATTCGCAGCGTTAATCGCAACAGGAGAGGCTTTGATTCAACCGCGTGATCCGGCGATTAACATACCGCGGCCGTTTCTTTGGATTCCGGCTCCACCCATTTGCCATGTTCCTTGATCAGGTCCACCAGGCGTTCCACGGCTTCGGCTTCGGGGATGTTGAACTTGATGGCTTGTTTGCCCACGTAAAGATTGATTTTGCCCGGTGCGCCGCCCACGTAACCAAAGTCCGCGTCGGCCATTTCACCCGGGCCATTCACGATGCAACCCATGATGGCGATCTTCACGCCCTTGAGATGCTCGGTGCGTGCTTTGATGCGCGCGGTGACAGTCTGGAGATTGAACAACGTCCGCCCGCAGGAAGGGCAGGCGACGTAATCGGTCTTAAACGAGCGGCAGCCCGCCGCCTGCAAAATATTATAAGCCAGCCGCAGGGATTGCCCGCCACCCGATTCGCCGCGGACCAGAATCGCATCGCCGATACCGTCTGCCAGCAGTGAGCCGATGACCACCGACGCCCGAAGCAGGGCAATCCTGGGTTCCAGCGCCTCGTAGCCGCCGACGTGGGGAGGCGGATTCCCAGTGGCCGACGCGTCCGCCTCGTCACCTCGGCTGCTACAATCTGAAAACAGCGTGTCCTTCAGCAGAATGGGATTATTCCGTCCCAGCCGCTTCAATTTTGCCGCAAGCAGACGAAACGCAGTGATGGCCGGCAGCTTTACGCCGTCCTTTACCGTCACCAGTTGTGTCTCGCAGTTGATTTCGAAATCCTGGGTCGGGTCAATCTCGGCGACATTTAAATCTTCGTAAACCGCTTCCGGCTTCACGTCGGCATTGGGACGGATCCTGGGAGCGACCTTGTCCCACGTAGCCCGGGTAACCACCACGCGGACAGTTTGTTCGCCGCCGCATTTTACGCCATCGGCCAGTTCAATTTCCGGCGTCCCACGACGCTCGAAATGAAATGGGTCGAAGGGAAAGCCGGTCGGAGGGACGAGCTCTGCGAGTCCCAAATCTTCCTTTGTTTTACAATCAAGGACTCGTGTAACTCGTCCCTCCGAAACTGTGAGTTTGGGAATCTGCGCCAGCAAATCGCGGCAAACCTCAATTTCGCGCGGTGAATCTTCCGTGAGCGAAACGCGGATGGTATCGCCCAGGCCGTCGCAGAGCAGGGAGCCGATGCCGATGGCGGACTTGATACGGCCGTCCTCGCCTTCGCCGGCTTCGGTGACGCCGAGATGAATCGGATAATTCCAATCCGGCCCTTCCTGGTCCAATCGCGCCACCAGCAGGCGATAGCACTCGATCATCACCTTGGGGTTGGACGACTTCATCGAGAACTTGAAATTGTGAAAGTCGTGTTTGCGGCAGATGCGGGCGAATTCGAGCGCGCTTTCGACCATGCCCAGCGGCGTATCGCCGTAGCGGTTCATGATGCGGTCGCTGAGCGAGCCGTGGTTGGTGCCGATGCGCAGCGCGCGCTTCAGGCGGATGCACTCCTGCACGAGCGGCGTGAACGCCTCTTCGATGCGCTGCAACTCGGCCGCATATTGCTCGTCCGTGTATTCCTTGACGGCGAATTTCTTTTGAATCGGCGTAATTGCCGGGATTGACGCGGACGACCTCGACCCATTTCACGGCTTCCATCGCGGCTTCGGGCTTGAAATGGATGTCGGCGACGATCGGCACGGTGCAGCCACGTTGGCGGAGTTCAGCCGACAATATTTTGCAGGTTGGCCGCGTCCTTGACGGTCGGCGCGGTGATGCGGACGAGCTGGCAGCCGACGGCGACAAGTTCGAGCGTTTGCTTCACGCACTCGGCGGTGTCCATGGTGTCGCAGGTGAGCATGGACTGCATGACGACGGGATGGTCGCCGCCGATGATGACGCCACCGTTCTGCGGGTCGCCGATGACCACTTCGCGTGTTTTGCGTCGCTGACGAAAGTACGGTGACTGACAATAGCGCATGGTTTACTTGTCCGGTGCCGAAGGGGATGCGTCGGGGGAGCTCGTTTGTTCGATTTGCACTTTGTTATTGAACATGGCCTGGAAGAGCGACCACCGTTTAATGTCAAAAAACGTGATGTAAATCATAAACGAAATCAACAACATGGCAAAGCCGGTGGTGGTGTACTCGACAAACTTCAGACTTAAGGGCCGGCGCCAGATTTTTTCGATGATGGACATCAAAATGTGCCCGCCATCCAGCACCGGAATCGGCAGAAGATTAATAAAGGCAAGATTTATGTTGAGCAAAACCAGGAAACTTAGCGCGAGGCGATAATCGCTGTTCACGGCCGAGGCGAGAATGGCGAGAATGCCAACGGGACCGGACAGATCTTTGGCTCCTACGCCGGTCTGTTTGGTGTGCACCAGTGCGTTGAAGGTATTGATCATCTTGCCGCAAACGTCCTGGACCTGTGCCCAGGGCGTCGGGTGTTGCACCTCATAAAACCCCTCACTGAAGACGATGCCGATCCGGGCATGTTTGGTGGCCGGGTCGTATTGCGGTGTGACCGTAACGCTTTTCTTTTCGCCGTTGCGCTCAAAGGTAAGTTCACATGGCTTGCCTTCTGATTTTGAAATCAACTCGATCATCTCTTCCTTGCCCGGCACAGGAATTTTATTTACAGCAACAATTTTATCACCCGGCAGCAGACCCGCAGCCGCTGCGGGTTTCCCGTTTTCAACAGCCCCAACGACAGGATGCTCTCGCGGATCAAGGTTCAGCATCTTGAGATCGAAGGCGTTGTCGGTGGTGGTCTGAAGCTGGTAAGTGTGCGGCACGCCGTTGTGCTCAATCACCACCGGTAAAATGCTGGTGCGGGCAATAATCGTCGTCTCCATCACGTCCTGCCAGGATTTTATCGATTTGCCGTCAACCGAAATAATTTTGTCACCTTCAACAATGCCCAGCCTGGCTTCCGCCGATCCGGGTTCGACGTAGCCGATAACGGGTGGGTTTACGGGCACGGGCAGGCCGACGAAGTAAATGACCGTCGCGATGACAAAGGCGAAGACCACGTTCATGAACGGTCCGGCAAAGGCCACCAGTATTTTGTGGAACGGGGGCGAGGGGGGCACATTTTCAGACGTCCCGCCTTCGAGGGCTTCGGAAGTGATCATTTGTGGCAACTTCACAAAACCGCCGGCGGGAATCCAACGGATGGAATATAGAATGCCATCCCGGTTCCAACTGTACATTTTGGGACCAAAGCCGATGGCGAATTCCTCCACCTTCATCCCCAGTTTCCGCGCGACCCAGAAATGGCCGAATTCGTGAACGAAAATAGCAGCGCCAAACAGAACAAACACGGCTGCAACAACATAAATAATGGTCAAGATAGTCATGTAAAAACCTGCCCCGGTAAAGGGGCAGCAAGATTATACCAGCAAAAAGCCTGCCTGCAATCTAATCATCCCAGGCTCGCTCCGGGAGTCCTTCCCGGTTTTCGGTTATGCGGACGAGGAAGACAATGAAAACTCATGTTTGACAGCCTCCCGCCGGGCCCAGGTATCGGCCTCCAAAATTTGTTCCAATGTGGGATGGGTAATGGTTTTATGCGCATCCATCGTATGTTGAACCGTTTCCGTGATTTGCGGGAAGTTGATTTTGTGATTCACAAACGCTTCGACGGCAATTTCGTTCGCCGCGTTCAATACCGCCGGTAGGGTACCGCCGGTTTCGCCAGCGCGCCGGGCCAGATTCAGCGCCGGGAAACTTCTCCAGATCCGGCTCTTCAAACGTCAGGCTGCCGAGCCTGGCGAAGTCCGTCTGGACGCGTTCGCTGGGCGCA
Organism: uncultured Verrucomicrobiae bacterium; assembly: GCA_963708525.1. Taxonomy (GTDB): domain Bacteria; phylum Verrucomicrobiota; class Verrucomicrobiia; order Limisphaerales; family UBA11358; genus UBA11358. The sequence goes on from CAVPTH010000032.1 coordinate 38,053, forward strand.
CGGTCGGGATACGTGAGCGCGTATTGGATCGGCAGGCACATGTCCGGCGTGGACAATTGGGCGAGCATCGAGCCATCCACGAACTCGACCATGGAATGCACGATGCTTTGCGGATGCACCAGCACGCCGACCCGCTCGATGCCGATGTTAAAAAGCCAGCGCGCCTCGATCATCTCCAGCCCTTTGTTAAACAACGTCGCCGAATCAATCGTGATTTTCCGGCCCATGACCCACGACGGATGTTTCAAGGCGCGTTCGACGGTGATGTTGGAGAAGTCTTCTTTCGGCGTCTTTCGAAACGGTCCACCGCTGGCGGTCAGCCAGAGTTTGCGGATGGAGGCCGCCGGTTTGCCATCGAGGCATTGGAAGATGGCTGAATGCTCACTGTCCACGGCCAACACGCGAACACCGTGCTTACGCGCCTCGGCCATGACGATTTCGCCGGCCATGACCAGGATTTCCTTGGAGGCGATGGCGATGTCCTTGCCGGCGCGAATCGCCGCGAGGGCAGGCTTGAGTCCTGCGGTTCCGACAATGGCAATCAAAACGATGTCTGCTGCCGGTAAAGTGGCAAGTTTCAAGAGGCCTTCGGGGCCGGAGTAAACCGGGGCAGAAATTCCGGGAGTATTGGCCAGTTCCCTGGCCTTCGCGGGATCACCGATCGAAATCGCTTCTGGTCGGTGCTTGCGGGTTTGTTCCAACAGCAGCTGGGCGTTGTTTCCGGCGGCGAGCGCCAGCAGGCGGATGCGATCCGGCAAATCCTCGGCCACCTTGACGGTGCTGGTGCCGATGGAACCGGTCGAACCGAGCAAAACAACGTTCTTCATTTATGATTTATGATTTACGATTGATGATTCGCTCTCGGTACGGACGCTCGCTTTAAATCGTAAATCGTAAATCATCAATCGTAAATCTCCTCATGGGTGCGTTAAAATATGGCGCAGGTATAAATACATGATCGGCGCGTTGAACAAAAGGCTGTCGAGCAAGTCCAGAATGCCGCCGATACCCGGGAAAAACCTGCCCGAATCCTTTACGCCCGCTTCGCGCTTGAACAGCGATTCAATCAAATCACCAATCACGGCGGTAATGCTCAGAATAATTCCCAGGATGATGGCATGCCGCAGATTCATGCCGGCCATGTTTGACCCGCAAAAATGCACAAACGCCACGCTCGCCACCGTCGACAGCGCAATAGCGCCCACAAATCCTTCCCAGGTTTTACCGGGGCTGATGCGCGGAATCATCTTGTGCCGCCCGATGAGCGAACCGACGACATAAGCGCCGGTGTCGCTGAACTTGGTGACCAGGATAAAATACAAGGTGTAAAACCGGCCGTCCACGCCGGGGAAGAAGTTGATTTTCTGGATGAAATTCAGGAGCCAGGGCACGTACATCAAACCGAACAGCGTCACGGCAATGGCCACAATGCCCGTCGTGTTGCCGCGCGAAACGAGCTGCCGCACGCACAGGCCAAGCACAAACAGGATGACAAAGCCGGTTTCAAAGTCGTTGGGCCGGGCCGGTGAATCATAGACGCCGACATAACCGGTGGTAAACGCCGAGATCTGCCCCGTCAGTTCCAGAAAACGTGCCGGCCATGAGCAGGACGCCACCGATCAGACCGCAATATTTAAAGCACGTGAGACCGCGTTTTTCGGCCAGCCCATAAAATTCCGCGAGTCCGGCGATGGCGAGGAGGAGGATAATCAGCAGGAAAAGGCCGTTGGAGATAAGGGCATGGCTGGAAAACAGCCCTGCGAGAATCAACGTCCAGAGAATCACCGTGGTGATCAACCGGCGGAGAAACACCTGTGCCTTCGTGGGCGTTTGGGCTGCCGCAGCCGCGTCAGACATGCGCCCGGAGGATAACCCGTGCAGAAGCAAAAGCCAATACCGACTTGTGCCGCCACCTTTGTGTTACGGAGCGCCGGCAATTTACCGGCGCTCCGCTGGATCCGTTCAATCGTGGCGCTGAATCATCAGCGCCCGAACTGCGACCAGCACCTTCCTATAATCCAGGTATGAAACTATGGGGTACCTTCACCGTGACCGTCTGCGGGCGGACATATCGCCGGACGCATCGGCTCGCCTGAATGGTAATGGTGTAAATCCGGCCCGAACCCTTACCCGACCGTTCGGCGCGCAGTAACACAGTGTGGTCTCCGGTAATCTGCCAGTCTGGCGCGGTATCACCGTCGCCCAGACCATTGACCGGCTCATTACTTCGGACACTGGTAATCTTCCAGGTTGCCGAGCCGCAATTGTCGGTCGTCGCGGCATGGACCGACACCATCACCATTTTGTGATTCGGTGGCCAGAGGGACTTGGGCGAAGCCGACACCATGGTTATCACCGGCGGGATGGTATCAATGACTGTAACGGTAGTCCCGCAGGAAGCGGAAAGACCCGAGGAATCGGTGACGGTGATTTCAATTATATTTGTTCCCAAAGGCAATTTGCCAGAGAACGAGACCTCATTGGTCGTTGGCGGGGTGCCGGCGGGAACCGTGTTGCTTTGCACCGTGGTTCCGTTTAAAGACCAGGCGACCGTCAAAGCGCTGCCCGTCGGGCTGCCCACCTCCACCTGCACCACCGTGTTTGAACCACACTCCGCCGTGATGGGTTCCGGGCAAGTGATCGTAGGCGGCATGTTCGTAGGCGGCACATTAGTCGTCGTCGTCGTCAACAGAATCAGTTGTCCCCGAAGTTCGCCGTTGGAATTGGCGGCCGTGCTGATGTTAATGTAGTCCAGACCTGACAGGAGGTCAGTTACGGCATTGGCGGGAACAATCACGCTGCCGAAGATGATGCCGCCCGCAGCCGGGTTGGTGGATGTGAAGCTCAACGCACTCAGATCGTCCAGCACTCCGGCGATTTCATTCGTAGCGGCCGGGCCGTTCAAGGTCATGGCAGTGGCCGGACCGGTTAAATCCGTGAAACCGGCCACCGAACCGTAGCCTATGCTCAACAGCAGTGTTGAGGTATTGGTGTCGAAACGCACGCCACCGGAAATGGGGCCACCCGAACCGGTGCTGTTCAGTACCGGTGGGACCTCATTGCTCGGACTAAGGCCGACAGCTGCATCCGTGCCGGCTGGAGAAATGTCCATGGGAAGTAAGGTTGCCTGACAGATCACGCCAGAAACCAGGAGAACGGGGATTATAGCTTTCATTGTTAACCTTTTTTGTTGGAACGACCAGTACTCATTAATTCAGAGTGCCTTAACGAAGTCAAGCCCTAATTTAAGAAAAGATGTCGTTTGCCGGGCTCCCTGATTTTACAGATTCGTCGCGATCTTCACTTTCGTCTGGTTTCACGCGTTGCGGCCGCAGGCATCGCGTCTGACGGGTGACTCCCGGGTTTGATGACTGACACGCCGGGGGGAATCTACTTCGCAATTGCGCAGCGCGGGTTTTTGTGTTTAAGGTATGAACGTCCGGGCGGCAAGG
>CAVPTH010000033.1:0-52908 GCA_963708525.1 uncultured Verrucomicrobiae bacterium
GAACGTATCGCTCCCATGCCGGACCGCCTTACTCCAGAGCGGGCCGACGCCGCCCGCGAACTATCGGACCTTTTACAGAAAGAGGAGGAAATCCCGTGAGCAGCACACGTCAAGCAAGTAACGGTGCCGCGTTCCGGCAGGAACGGTTTGCATCCAGCCAAGCATACGAGCGCGGCCTGATGGCCAACCTGGTTGCCAAGCGTTGCTCAGTACTGGATCGCCCGAAGATCGAGAATTGATTTGGTTCATCCAGTTGATTTCGCACCAGGCCGGTGGCGTGAAAAAGCTCGCAGCCGATTTGTTGGCCAATTCCCGACCGTATCGCCTCCGACTCAATGCGTAAATTCGGCATGAAGCCAGGGCAGGTTTACTCAGCCAGCCAGGTCAAAAAGGTCCGGGATGAACTGGGGCAACCGTTCCCGTTAAAAGGTGAATTTACCGAAGATGAGACGGACTTAATTTAGTTTCTGACGAAAGAATTCGCTAAAAGCGTGAGTCCCTTGGATTTGAAGCCAGTTTTATCCGTCCAATTATCCCGCATCCGATTTTGTGAAATGCTGCCGGGATGCGGCCGCAGCCGGCTTGGAAAAGCATCTGTTTCGCTGTGCCTCGATCCAGCGTTGCCTGTTGCTGATGGCTCGCCCTGGTATTTCCCAACGCTCATTCAACGCTCCGCGAAATTCAGTCGAAGTGGATTGCTGAACACAGCGCTGGCGCCGTCACCGTATCGGCGAGGGAGTTGGCAACGCGCTTGATTACGCGATGGAAAGCCGCCGGCTGATCATCATTGACGGTTTGCCGCGCATCGGGAAATCGCACGCCGCAAAGGCATGGTACAATGCGCATCCCGGCCGAGCGCGATACGTTGAATGCCCTTCAAGCAATGACGACATTTCATTTTTCCGCGCCATCGCAAAGCCTCGGCGTCAGCATCAATCTCAAATCAAAAGCGCAGGAATTACGAAACGCGGCAAAATCGAAGAAACTTTACGGGCGGCGATCTGGTGCTGGTCATTGACGAGGCGCATTACTTCTGGCCCAAAGCCACTATCGAAACGCGACGCCGGCGCGAATCAATTGGATCATGGCATTGGTGAATCATGGTGTCGCCGTTGCGCTCGTAACGACGCCGCAGTTTTTCCGTCACAAAAGGCGATTGAAAAAGCGACCTGCTGGACCGCGAGCAATTCATCGGTCGGATAGGGCATTACGAAAAGTTGCCCGAATCACTTTCGACCGACGACTTGACGGAAGTCGCCTCGGCGCTGCTGCCTGGCGGAAATACGGATTCAATCAAGGCTCTGGTATTGTACGCTCAAAGCTCGCGCAAATATCTGGCCGGCATTGACGCCATCGTAAATCGCGCGCGGTTCATTTGCCAAAAGGATGGCCGGCAGAAGGTCGAATTCCGTGACATTAAACGAGCCATCCAGGAAAGTGTTATTCCGTCTGACGCAGCCTTAACCGGAGCTATTAGCACCGCATCCAACCCGGCTCGGAAACGAGCCGCCAGGGTGTTTGCATCGCCGTTGCAAGCCGCTTCCAGTGCCCGGAAACCCGGTTGCCGGTGGAGAGAACATCTCGCCGCAGCCTGCGGCCGGCGACGCCGGCCGAGCCTGCCAGAATGCCGGCGCGGTGCCGGATCCCGTCAGTCTGACAGTGAAGATTTTCTGGCGGAACTTGTGTTCCGCCAGCTCGATAAGCAAGACCTGATCCGATGCCAGGTGGCATCGTCGGTTTGATCAAATTTGAAACCCGCGAAATGCGGGACTTACCATTTATAGTACCCTGTTGGACAAGTTCACAGGCGAAATCGTCACAAATGCACCGGCGCTCTACAAAAGTTGTGTAGGCGCGCGGTGATTACTTCCGGAATGGCGGATTAAGGGCCGAACCGGCGGAAGGACACGAAAAAAAGCCAAAATTTCAGATTTTGGACCGGGTACTTAGGCATGCGCTCTGCTGCCCAATACCCGAAATATGTTTGGAAAGAAACGCTTAAAATCGCCGAAAAATACCAGCGTCGACGTGGCCATACAGCAAGCTGAAGCGTCGCTCGCCCGGGTGTGTCAGGAAGCCGAGGCTTTGGTGGAACGATTCCACCAGGTCACCCCCTTATATGCGGCAGACCTGGCTCAATATCTGATGAGGGACGCTGTGACCCAAAAATCAGAAATTACCCAGTCTCTGGGCGAGACCACCTTGCATGGACTTAAGAGCAGATTGCAGGATGCCCTCGAATTCATTCCGAGCCAGTCCGCGCCTAAACTGAAATCCGTTCGCTGGGCGCATCTGGAGCCGCTTCCCAAGGAACAGAACCATTGGGCGTGCTTCGAACTTTCAGATCAAACCGTCAAATCGTTGGATGAAGTTGTTCGTGACCTCATCGGTTGTGTGGGTGTTTTGTTGTTTGAATATGGCTATGAACGCGACGAGAAAGCGCACCCATTGGCCTCGGTTTGGCAAGTCAGGCCCAACGACGCTCCGCGATACGCGTACGAATTACCGGATTTGAATGTACCCAACGCCAAAGAATTCCAGGAGTTGTTGGCGCTGTATCGCGCGCTGATCACCGGGGACTATCAAAAGGCGACCGCGGCTTTGCACAAGGCCATGCGGGAGAAAGCAGCCGCTGAGGCGCAAGCCCTGTGGGACAAGGTCTGAAAGTTTCCCCTGAGTGCCGGTGTGATCGAAGGCTATCCAATAGCATCAAGGCACAACCAATGACGGTAACCACGACATTTTTGTACCACTTGCGAAATGGGTGATGAGGCTTATGTTTTATCATGAAAACAAAAACCAAAGTTTCAACCATTCTGGAACAGCCCAAGCCATTCACACCAGGTGTCACCCGGGGGATGGTGCGGGAACATGCCTATCGCCTCTATCGCGACAAGCTGCCGGAACATCCGCTGACGCTCGAAGATTGGGTGTTGGCTGAGAAAGACCTGGTGGCCACGATGGAAACCGAAGGCGTCGAAGGCTGACAGGCTTTCCCGCGTCGATTAAGGTATAAACACGGAGCGATAAAAACGCTGCGGGAAAGCGGTTGTTGTATCCATAATACTGAAGGGCGAAGGGCGCGTAGTCATCGTGTTCCAGTCAACCAGATTGGTGGACACCTGCACGGTGTAGAATAATCCTGTCACGCCAGTAACATTAAATTGAATGACTCCGTTTGTGGGACTGAAGGGCACGCTCAAAGTCGGCGTCGCGTCGGAATAGACAATCAAATTCGCGCCGTCGGTGACGGAACTCAACCAATTGGTAACGACGACGAGGTAGTTGCCGGCATTAGAAATTGGGCGTTGGTTAGCGTAAACGAAGAATTTGTGCCATTGGCCAGCAAGTGCGATTCGTTGTTGAAAAACCAGCTGTAGTTCATGGGCGAACCGCCAGTGGTAAAAACCTGAAAGGTGGCGTTGGAACCAAGGTGAACGCCTGATTTAGATGATATCCCATGTTTCCAATCGGGTTGTAGTTTGCCAATGCTTCATCAAAGTGAAAATTGAAACGACCACCGATAGATAGATCGTGGCAGATGAAAGAGCCGATGACGTCGTGTGGCGTGGTTACGCTGCCAAGAAACGATACACTGGCTTCTGGTGCATATAACCACGCAGCCAAAATTGCATTGGTGCCAAAGATCATGCTGGTACAGGTCGGAAGTCCGTAGATTTTGAAAGCAGGTGCGTACTGCGTAAAGTTGTTGACGAGACCCTGGCCCGTATCAAACGTCCCATCCGAATAAATTTCGATGTTGCTATTCGTATTGAGCGTCAACGCGTTGCCAATCTTCATTCCAATCCCATTGGTCAAATAGAGGACTACATTGGAGGCGTTGATGAAAATGCTCGCCTTACCTGCAGTCAGATTCAAGCCATAGTAAATTTTGTTGGTCAGGGTGCCCGGCTCGCCGGGAATGTTTGTGATTATGTAATAATAGGTTATCCCTCCATATTGGTACCCGAGGGATAATAATCGGGGGAAAGCCAGGTCGGAGCTGGGTAGTACAAGTTTGTCGGTATGGGCAACGCCACATCATTAAAAAGCATACCCATGTCATCTCTTTCAGGTCGCGGCTGAATACCTGTGTTGAGCGGGCTGCCCGGGTTGGGTCCGATCCAGGATAAATCGCCGACGGAATCACCGGCCAGCGTTAAGACAAAACCACCGGGTGCCGTATCCACGTAACCATAAATCACCGTACCGAATAAATTGATGTTGCTACCATCTATGCCCACCATGGCGTTGTCTGACCTTAAGGTATTGGTGTACGTGCCATAATTCTGCCCGTTGAAAAACCAATTGGTTTGCCAAACACTATGGGTAGGATCGGATGAATCAAAACTGTCAACGAAGATAGGCTTACCGTTGAAATTAATGTTGGAAACAGCAAGCAGTCCACCCATTGACAGGCTACTTGCGGATGGCACCACGAACAACATACAGCAGCAGGTCAAAAAGCAGCCGACAAATAACCGAATTCCGGTTTTCGCTCTACCACATTTTGCTACCGTCCCAAGTTGCACGGCTTGAGTCAAAGCAGGAATTATTCCTTCTGACTCAGTACTACATCAGGGGTGCTTCTTGCTGTCAGCGGACAAGCTAACTTGCCAGGCGGCCGACTCACTGTTTCGGCCGTAACATTTTCCACAGCCAGCCGAGCGGGTCGTAGAACTCATCCACCACGCGTTCCTTGAGCGGAATGATGGCGTTGTCGGTGATGGTGATGTTTTCCGGGCAGACCTTGGTGCAGCACTTGGTGATGTTGCAATAGCCGATGCCGTGCGCCTGCTTCAATTCCGGCAGGCGGTCCTCCGTGTCGAGCGGGTGCATCTCCAGCGCGGCGGTATAGACCAGGAAACGCGGGCCGATGAACTCCTCGTGCTTGTGATGGTCGCGCAACACGTGGCAGACGTCCTGGCAGAGAAAACATTCGATGCACTTGCGGAATTCCTGCACGCGGTCGATGTCCTCCTGCTGCATCCGCCAGGTGCCGTCCGGCGCGTCGGGCTTGCGCGGCTTGAACTTCTTGATCTTCTTTTTGACGCGGAAATTCCAGGAAACATCGGTCGACCAGATCGCGGATGCGCGGAAACGCCCGCATCGGCTCGATGGTGACGGGCTTGTCGATCGGCAGCATGTTCAGGCGCGTCATGCACATGAGCTTCGGGCATGCCGTTGATTTCCGCCGAGCAGGAGCCGCACTTGCCGGCCTTGCAATTCCAGCGGCAGGCGAGGTCGTTGGCCTGCGTGGCCTGGATCTTGTGGACGGCGTCGAGCACGACCATGCCCTCGGTGACTTCCGTGGTGTAATCCACGAACTTCCCGCCGTTGGCGTCGCCGCGCCAGATTCTGAAACGTGGCCGTGCTCATTTCATCTCCTCGATGACCTGTTTCAATTCCGCCGGCATCTCGGGAATCGGCTCGCGCCGCAACTGCATCGTGCCGTCGGCGTCTTTCCTGACGACGATGTTCACCTTGCCCGCCGCCGCGTCCTTGTCCGGAAAATCCTCGCGGAAATGGCCGCCGCGGCTTTCCTTGCGTTCGAGGGCCGAGCGGGTGATGGCTTCGGAAACCGTGAGCAGATTCTTCAGGTCGAGCGCCGTGTGCCAGCCGGGATTGTATTCGCGATGGCCGTAGACGGCGATCTTGCCGGCGCGTTCTCCAAAGTTTGCCCAAGCTCGTCGAGCGCGCGGGCCATTTCGTCCTCGCGCCGCACGATGCCGACGAGGTCCTGCATCATGTCCTGCAAATCGTGCTGCACCTGATACGGGCCTTCGGCGCTGCCGCCGGTGTCGCGCCGCGCTCAAACGGCTCGAGCGCCTGCCGCGCGGCTTCCTCGATCTGCGCGTCGTTGATCTGGCCGGCGCCGATTTTCCTTCGCAAATTTCGCGGCGAATTCGCCGGCGCGTTTGCCGAACACGAGCAGATCGGAAAGCGAATTGCCGCCCAGCCGGTTCGCGCCGTGCAAGCCGGCGGCGCATTCGCCCGCCGCGAACAGGCCCGGCACGCTGGACATCTGCGTGTCGCCGTTCACGCGGACGCCGCCCATGATGTAATGCGTCGTCGGGCCGACTTCCATCGGCTCCTTCGTGATGTCGAGGTCGGCGAGTTGCATGAACTGGTGATACATGCTCGGCAGCTTCTTTTGATGTGCTCGGCGGCGTTCGGGATCTTTTCCTTGATCCACGCGATGTCGAGAAACACGCCGCCGTGCGGGCTGCCGCGACCGGCCTTGACCTCGCGCTTGATGCAGCGGGCGACGTGGTCGCGCGTGAGCAATTCCGGCGGGCGCTTGGCGTTTTTGTCGCCCTGCGTGTAACGCCAGCCTTCCTCCGGGATCGGTCGCGGTCTGCGGTTTGTAATTGTCCGGAATGTCGTCGAACATGAACCGCTTGCCGTCCTTGTTCCGCAACACGCCGCCTTCGCCGCGCACGCCCTCGGTCACGAGCAGGCCCATCACGCTCGGCGGCCAGATCATGCCGGTCGGATGAAACTGGACGAACTCCATGTCCATCAATTCCGCGCCCGCGTGATACGCCAGCGACTGGCCGTCGCCGGTGCCTTCCCAGGAATTGCTGGTGATCTTGTAGGCGCGTCCGATGCCGCCGGTGGCGAGCACGACGGCCTTGGCCTTGAAAATTTTGAAGCGGCCCGCGCTCGCGGTCGTAACCGAACGCGCCCGACGACGCGGTCGCCGTCCTTGAGCAGCGTGACAATCGTGTGCTCCATGTGAACGGCGATGCCCTGATGGATGCCGTGGTCCTGCAGCGTGCGGATCAGTTCCAGCCCGGTGCGGTCGCCGACGTGCGCGAGGCGCGGATAGCGGTGGCCGCCGAAATTGCGCTGGAGAATTTTGCCGTCCTTCGTGCGGTCGAACACCGCGCCCCAGGCTTCCAGTTCGTGGACGCGCGCCGGCGCTTCCTTGGCGTGCAGTTCGGCCATGCGCCAGTTGTTGACGTATTGGCCGCCGCGCATCGTGTCGGCGAAATGGACGCGCCAGTTATCGCGGTCGTCCACGTTGCCCATGCGCCGCCGCCATGCCGCCTTCGGCCATGACGGTGTGCGCCTTGCCGAGCAGCGATTTGCAGACCAGCCCGACCTTTACGCCCGCCGCCGAGGCTTCAATGGCCGCGCGCAGCCCAGCGCCGCCCGCGCCGATGACGAGCACGTCGTATTCAAAAGTTTCGTAATTGGTGGCCACAGCGAAGTTCCGGTAATTCAGTTTAGAAGATTATGTGGAAATCGTGCCAGATGCCCATCGCGCAAAGCCGGACATAGACATCGGCGAACCCGACCCAGAACAAACTCAGCCAGGCCCACAGCATGTGCCGGTGATTGAGGCAACTGACGCAGGCATAACTTTTAGCGCAGACCGGCCGCTTGGAGGGTTCGATCCAGAAAGCCGCCGATCAAATGGCGCAACGAATGACAGCCGAAGGTGTAACTGGCCAGGAGGACGACGTTCACCACGAGCACCAGCGTTCCGATGCCGATGCCGAAATGCTCTGCGCCGTCCGCATCGGTGAACCACATGGCTTTCCAGGAGTCATAGGCCAGGATAAAAATGAATATGACCGCCAGATACATGAAATAGCGGTGGACATTCTGGATGACGAGCGGAAAGTATCGTTCGCCGAGGAACGTTTTGCGCGGTTCGCCGACGGCGCAGTTCGGCGGGTCGGCCCAGAACGCCTTGTAATAGGCGCCGCGATAGTAATAGCAGGTGAAGCGAAAGCCGGCCGGCGCCCACAGGACCAAAAAGGCGGGCGAAAAGATCAGCCACGCCGGCCACCAGCCCGGCTGAGCTCCGAACCAGGCGTGGCTGGCCAACTCCGGACATTGAGCGGGGTAGAAAAGTTGCGGCGAGAAAAACGGCGACAAATAATCCGCGCCGTTTCCACTGAACCAGTAAGCGCAATTCCCATGGTACAACGGATGAAAGGCCGCCCACGTGGAATAAACAATAAAGGCGGAGAAGCCGAAAAAAACCGCGAGCGGTTGCACCCACCAGGCATCCGGGCGGACGGTCTCCCCAAACCGGCGTTGCGGCATCGAAGCATCTGCGTAAGCCATAAAGGTGTAACTCTAACTAAGTTGTCTTCGACTGGTCAATAGAAGGTAAGTAAATATAAGAGCCGCTTCGTATTAACTTGTTGTAAACTTATCCGGCGAGCCGGACGGGAGTTGTGCCCGTCCATTCGTTCAGGCCGCGTTCGTCGCTGCCGGCCGGAGACAGGCCCAGTAATTCCAAGGCCTCACCCACCAGATAAAGCGATCCGGTTATGACGACGAATTTCTCGTCCGCGGCCCGGTCCAGCGCGTCGCCCAACGAATGGCAGGCGGCCACCACGGCAGCCGGATTGGTCTTGCGGCAGACTTCCGCCAGTTCCACCGGGACCGCCGAACGCTCGCTCGAAACCGGAACGGTAAGAATCCGCTCCGCCAGTGGCGCAAGCGTTTCGCAGATGTGTTGCCAATCCTTGTCCTGCAGCACACCGAGAATGAGCGTGATGGGAGCGCCGAGCACTGTCTCGGCGTGATGCAGCTCATCTTTGAAACAGGCCGAGGCGGTGCTCAGCGTTCCATGTCCCAGCGCCTTCCGCAGGGCTTCTGCACCCGCCGGATTATGCGCCCCGTCGAGCAGAATCGTTTGACCGGATGCGCGCGTCACCAGTTGCATTCGCCCCGGCCAATCAATATTCGCCAGCCCGGCGCGGATTTTTTCTTCCGTCACCGGAATTTGTTTCTGCAAAAGTTCAACTGTGGCCAGGGCGAGTGCGGCATTGAGTCTTTGGTGTTCACCGGGCAATGGCAGCGTAGCGGCGTCTCGGAAGAGCGCCGCAAATTTGTTCGGCGGCGGATTCCCATCCGCCGCTACGGTCGTAAGCGTTGCGTGCTTCTCTCGCGAGATTTTCTCAATCACCCCCAGCGCTTCCGGTTCTTCCGTGGCGGTGAGGACCGGCACACCCGGTTTGATGATGCCCGCCTTTTCGGCGGCGATTTGGGCAAGCGTGTCGCCCAGCCATTGCTGGTGGTCCAACTGGATGTTGGTGATGACGCTGGCCAGGGGCGTGACAATATTCGTCGCGTCCAGCCGCCCGCCCAGCCCGGTTTCCCAGATCACCAGGTCGCAGCGCTGTTCGGCGAAATATTTCAGCGCCATCACCGTAACGAATTCAAAAAACGTAGCGCAGGCGTCTCGCCTGCTCGTTTTTTCCGGAGAGCTGGCTGAGGCAGGCGGGACGCCTGCGCTACATTGCAGCGCGCGTAATTCTTTCACCAGCCGGATGACGTCGTCTTTGGCAATGAGCCCGCGGTTGACTTGAATCCGTTCACGGAAGGAAACCAGGTGCGGCGAAGTGAACAGCCCGACCCGCAAACCGGCTGCGCGATAAATACTTTCGAGCATGGCGCAGGTCGAACCCTTTCCGTTCGTGCCGGCGACATGGATGAAACGGAGCCGGTGTTGAGGGTTGCCGGTTAATGCGGCAAGCTGGAACGTGTTTTCCAGCCCGAACTTCGCGCCGAACAAACGCAGGTCATAAAGAAATTGAATGGCTTCCGGATAAGTCACGGCAGGGGGATTAGTTTCATAGCGCCATAGGCGCGGCATATTTGTAGTTTCAAATTGAACATCACACAAGCTCCGTCAGGAGCGGTATCATCAGCCAATTATGTCGCTCCTGACGTAGCTTGGAAAATGGTATCCGCTCGAGCTACAAAGATTTCGCGCCTACGGCGCTGGAAACCGGTTTCATAATTCTTCCTTCTGCCTTCATCATTTCCGTCACAGCGGTTTCTGGTGGATATGGGCGTGGGCGGCGGCGATGAAGCCTTTGAACAGCGGGTGCGGCTGGTGCGGTTTGCTCAGAAATTCCGGGTGGAACTGGCTGGCGATAAAAAACGGGTGGTTGGGCAGCTCGATGATCTCCACGAGCTTGCCGTCCGGGGAGAGACCGCTGAAAACGAAACCGGCTTTTTCGAATTTGTCACGGTAGGCGTTGTTGAACTCGTAGCGGTGCCGATGGCGTTCGTTGACCACAAAGGAGCCGTAGAGTTGCGCGGCCCGGGTACCCAGCGCCAATTGGCAGGGTTGCGCGCCCAGCCGCATCGTGCCGCCTTTTTTCGTCACGCGTTTCTGCTCGTCCAGCATGGCGATGACCGGATGGGGCGTGTTGGGCTCGAACTCGGTGGAGTGCGCCTTGGCCAGTTTCAAAACGTTCCGCGCGAATTCAATCGTGGCGATTTGCATGCCCAGGCAGAGTCCAAGGTAGGGAATTTTATTTTCGCGGGCATATTGCGCAGCCAGGATTTTGCCTTCGACGCCGCGTTCGCCGAACCCGCCCGGTACCAGGATGCCGCCCAGCCCCTTCAACGTTTTTTCCGCACCGTTCTTTTCAATCTCCTCCGCGTCCACCTGCACAATCTCCACGCCGCAATCATTGCCGACGCCGCCGTGGATGATGGCTTCGTAAACCGATTTGTAGGCGTCCTGCAGGCCGATGTATTTGCCGACCACGCCGACGCGCACGCGATGCTGCGGCGCGATGAGCTTGCGGATGATTTCCTGCCAGTGCGTCATGTTGGCGGGCGGCGTGTCGAGGCGCAACTGACTGCAGACGAGGTCATCGGCGCGCTCGCGCTGGAGCATCAGCGGCACTTCGTAAATGGAATGGTCCACGTCCTTTTCCTCGATGACCGCCTCGACCGGGACATTGCAGAACATGGAAATCTTCTGGCGTAACTCCTTGTCCAGCGGCTTTTCGCAGCGGCAGACCAGCAGGTGCGGCGTGATGCCGATTTCGCGCAATTTGGCGACGGATTGCTGCGTGGGTTTGGTTTTCAATTCGCCGGCGGCCTTGATGAACGGCACGTAGGTGACGTGCATGAAACGCCGCGTTGTTGAAACCGACTTCGAGCGCAAATTCGCGGATGGCTTCCAGAAACGGCAGCCCCTCGATGTCGCCGGTCGTGCCGCCGATTTCGGTGATGATCACGTCCGCCTTGCTTTGCTCGGCCAGCAGGTGGATGCGATTCTTGATTTCGTCGGTGACGTGCGGGATGACCTGCACCGTTTTGCCGAGGTAACTGCCCTCGCGTTCGTTGTTCAGGACCGTCTGATACACCTGGCCGCTGGTCAGGTTGTTCATTCGCGTGAGCTTGCAATTGGTGAACCGCTCATAATGGCCGAGGTCGAGGTCGGTCTCCGCGCCGTCGTCGAGCACATAGACCTCGCCGTGCTGATACGGGTTCATCGTGCCCGGGATCCACGTTGAGATAGGGGTCGAACTTTTGGAGCACGACCTTGAGGCCGCGGTTTTCGAGCAACGTGCCGAGCGCGGCGGCCGTCAGGCCTTTGCCCAGCGAACTCACCACACCGCCGGTGACAAATATGAATTTCATTTCAAAATTATTTTAACCACGGATGGACACGGATTAACACGGATAAGCAAATTTATTGCCGTGATTTCAATTCAAAAATCCGTGCTTCGTCATCTGTGTTCATCCGTGGTTTCTTAAAATCGTTTCCACCCGTTTCACATCCTCCGGCATATCCACGCCCACGCTGTCGTACTCCACCTGTACGACGGCGATCGGGATGCCGTTTTCCAGCGCCCGCAACTGCTCCAGCTTCTCCGCGTCTTCGAGCGGTGACACCGGGAAGTTCACCAGCCGCAACAGCGTTTCACGCCGGTAACCGTAAATGCCGAGGTGCTTCAAAAAAGGAAACGCCGCCAACTGTTTCCCCGAACGCCTTCAGGGCTGGCGGCCTCGCGCAGATACGGAATCGTGCGCCGCGAAAAATATAACGCACGGCCGGCGGCGTTGACAACGACTTTTACGACGTTGGGATTGTCGTATTCGGCGGGATTTTTCACGAGTGTGGCCGCGGTGGACATTTCATTTTGCGCCAGAGCGCCGGCCACGGCATCAATGACCGCCGGATCAATCAACGGTTCGTCACCCTGAATGTTTACCACGGCATCGCATTGGCAGCGCGCCACTGCTTCCGCGATGCGATCCGTGCCGCTCGCATGGTCGGCACGGGTCATCTCCACGCGGCAGAATTTTTTGGCGACGTCAACGATGCGCGAATCGTCGGTGGCCACGATGACCTCGTTCAGGGATTTTGCCTTTTGGCAGCGCTCGACGACGTGTTGAATCAACGGCTTGCCGGCGATGAGCGCGAGGGATTTGCCGGGGAACCGTGTCGAGGCGTACCGGGCGGGAACGATGCCAACGATCTTCACGGGCCTTGATTAAACCATAGTGTGCCACCTCAGCGCAAGCCGCGAGGGCGGCGATAGATTCAAATCGTATCCCAAGCTGTATTCGTTTGTCCGACCCAGTGTGTGAAGTTCGCTGCTATTATGGGGTAGTGTATGGGATTGGAACCGGTGAATCGTAGACGCGCTTGGCCGGCGCTTGGAGCGCTTTTTTGAAAAAGGCTCCCGCCCGGGTCGGCGTGAAATCCCAATCCTTGATCAGGCAGGGACCCCAATGCGGATCAAAACACCAGACGGTGTACGAAATTCCGTGTTCGGCGCAATACGACGTGATGGCGTCGCCATAGATTTCATCGCCGATGATCGGATTATAACCACCCGGTTCGTCCGGTGGAAGAAAGCCGATTTCAGTCAAAATCATCGGATATTTGTCGGACACAAAGCCCCAGTCATGCGTCCAGTTGGTGTTCCACGGTTGCTTGGCCTTCATCGGGTACGGGTGCGCCACGTAACCGATGCCTTCGGCGTCAATCGGGTCCTTGGCCACCGGCGTCAGGTCATAGCCGAAATTAAACCCAGCAACGAGCGGGACCGCAGTGCCGCCGTTCGCGCGGATGGTTTTGATGATTTGTTCCAGCAACCCTTTCCATTCCGGCCAGGTGCAGGTCCCCATATTTCCGCCCAGGGCCGGTTCATTGAACAATTCGAAGAAGGCAACGGTATTGTTGTCATGGTAATGTTTGGCCATCGTGGTCCAGAAATCGAGCGTTTCCTCTTTGGTCGTGTTGTAGAGCGTGGGTGGATAAAGCTCCGATGAGCCCGGGAAAAATTTTTCCTGATACAAATTGCCGATGCTGTGCCAGTCGATGATGACGTACAACCCTTCCTCCCTGGCCCATTCCACGCCCTGGTCGAGCAGTTTGAGGTAATCTTTCTGACCATGAATGTGCCAGGCCGCCGGGTGCACGGGAATTCTCACCACATTGGCGCCCCACGATTTGGCCATCTCGAAATAATGTTTATTCCACTCGCCGTTCCGTTGCAGCTTGTCGGGATCGCTCGTGTCCAATCCGCGGAAAACAATGGTCTTGCCGTCGGCGGTCACGAAATGATTGCCCTGCACGCTGATATGACTGGGTTCGGCAAAGGCTCCGAAAGAAGACAAAACGGTGATTAGACACAAGCAAAGGGTTTTTTTCATACGAACGCTCCGGGGATCGAAACAGGACTGGGGCAATTCACAAGCCGGAGCGTATCCCAACGAGAATTCCTGTCAATATTGTCGAACCACCCTGGGCGTCACCACGGACGCGTCGGTAAACTGAAGCCTTTGGAAGAATCAGCGGCTTTCCGCGCGGAAAGTCAGAAAAGCAAACACCAGCGCGACCACAAACGGCAGCGCAAATATTAGAATGCTCACGCGGCTGACTATATCACAATTTGGCCAAATGCGACAGTTTAGTTACGCAAATGTAACATTCATACGTCAATTGGCCGCTTGGTATTGTGTAAATAATTATACATTAAATACTTACAATATATTTACAGGATTATGCACTTGACAAATAATCACCTGAACTTAGGTAAGGAAAGCGGATTTCCCCGCTTTTTCAAGCGGCCTATCGGCTTGTTTTTTTCTTCGACGGCTTGGCCACCTTCTTGGCCTTTTTTCAATCCATCGGGGCTCAACCATCATCGCCCGACGCAACGCCTCACGGGGCAGCAACGGACATTGCAAGGGCGAATCGGTTCTCGATTTGACATGCGGGATTATGATAGCACGGCCTTTTATTTTTGGGAGTCAATAATTTGTTTCATTGCTTCGCTGTCGGACACGAAAGTGTGGAACCGGTGGTCTTTCGGGTCTACGCGGCCTGTTAGAAGAAATGGCTTGTACACATTAGACGGAACTTCAAAAAAAGAAACGTTAGCCATCAGTGTATCTTCATATCCGCCGGTACGGATTGTTAATCTAATACTTTCAATTCTGGTCGAGGGATCTTTGTATACAGGCGCATCCAAATTGGTTATTCCATCAAACCATGCTTTATCAGCTTGATATATCTCAGTTTGGATTTTTGATACCCAAAATTGGAAGTTAGTTAATTCAAATTCATGCCCTGGTGCCACCAAATTTGCTCCAATTCGAGTCCATTTTGTATTATCCATACTGACTTTCCAATCTGCCGGAAATCCAATCCTAAATTCCAAGTTGGATATTCTAAATGGAGAATCGTTTTGGGCAAAGAACGTAAATACTACATTCGATTCACCCTTTAATACTGGGATTGCCAACCAAGCAGCCGGAACTCCCCCTACAATTGAAACTCCGTCCGGGAAATTGGTGATCACGGTGACTAAGGTGTTAGTGTGTAAATATTCATTTGTAAGCATTATCGTTTCTCTAGGCGAATCTCCAATCTGCATAGATACCTTGAAGCGTGGGCTTGGTCCTGGCCCGGCTGGAAACCAAACAATCACCGCCGCACATCCAAGGATAAACCATACAAGCACATATAACACCCCGATTGGGATAAGCCATTTCCATTTTACGGCCTTTAAAATGACCGGCATGGGTCCAACGCTTATGCAGACCAGGGATAACCAATGAAAAATGGTACTAAAATAACCCGTGACACTATCCGCAATTTGCCACAGGATAAAAGCGGCAGCCTCGACAACAAGGAACAGTATGACTACTAAACCATACGAGGGTTTGGTGTCGGCGATTTCGTTTGGATGAGGAGGATCGATATGCTTTTTGGGATTTTGGTCGGATTTCTTGGTGGCCTTTTCATCGGCGGATGTTTGGTCGCCGCCTTTATCCGAGTCAGAGCCGGAAATTAAATTGTCGCTCATACTTTCAGGTCTATGCCTGTCGGTTTTTGGATTGAAGTCAAAATTGTGGATGCAATTTTTTGACACTCGGCGATACCTTTTGAATGAATTGCCGGAAATCTATCAATTTGTTCAGCTATAGTCATACTAGGGGCGCAGATATAGCCAATTAATAATCTCATTTCTTTGTGTCTGTTTCTAAGGTCGCTCCAATGCCAAATTGAATGGTGATGGAGCGCCGCATTTCTGAGTTTACGAACATCATTCATCAATATTGACGCATCACCGCGTGTTCTTTTGGCTTTGGGCATATGAGGGAAAACATCGCCTATGATTTTATGCCAGAGCCTGTCGTATTTAGAATTCAACAAGCTTGTCCAAAATCCAAACTTCATTTCGGAAACCAGAAAATCTTCAGTTAAAGGCGAACCAGATTTATTAAGGCCTTCCTTCGCTTTTTGAATGGCCTCCCTTCCTTCTTCATAAATTATGGCTAGTTCGTTCAATATCCAATTAGGCTCTCCTGTGACAATAGCGATTTGGTCATGGACTTTATTGCGGAACGCAACTTCGAGTAGTTGAAAACATGGGCAAAGGGCTTCGCAAAGGAGAATATTCCATAGGTATTTTGCAAATGCGTCCAATTCGCTGCCGTAAGCGCTATATCCTGCAAATCTTGTTGCTGATAAAGACCTTCTGAGATTCGTAAAAAAGTCCTTTGACTCTTGTGTATTTAGCATATAAGCTTCCAATACCGTCCGGGGGCTATTGCTCTCCCAGCTTAACGGCTGGTGACCAACCTCTGGTTTTCTACCCGGTGCAGACCCTGCGCCGGGTAGCTCGTTTTTGGACCAGCCCTAATTCTCTTTTTGCGCCAAGGTTTACACGATTGACTTGGTTTTACCAAAGAATCGAAGTAGTGGTAAAGTGAGTTTCCTCAATCCTTGGGAGCGTAGAGCATCAACCTTTTGCCTTGGACTTTTTGCAATCCTCTGATTAGCGGCTGGTTTTAGTTCATCTGACCATTCGGTTTGCGGCGAACAAGCTCAAAGTTGCAAAGTCGTACCTCGGGTTTGCCCGTGGAGTCGCGCAGCAGTTTTTTCTGGGAGTCGAAGGAAATCAATAAATGGTCGGGCTTCAGATTGAGATCTTCAAGGCCCCATTGGGCCAATTTGGCCGCCTTGGATTGCATCAATTCCTCCATCACTTTTTCGGAGATCAAATTATTGGCACAGGCGTACTTCGCGTTCATCGCGATGTAATGGTGAGTATCCTGTGCTGCCAGCAGTTCATCGGGTCCATTCCAGAAACCCCAGATGGTGATGTAATTGCGGCCTTTTTGGAGGATGACTTCGCCGTCCGGGGTAAGCAGGTGAGCCAATGCCACAAAACGCCGTTCATCGGCCACGGGTTGGTCGGTTTCGCGGTTGCTGCCGGTCATGTAGATGGCGCGGGGATAAATCGTCTTCACGCCCTGGCGGCTCAGGGCGAGCGCGAAGGCAAATTCCTCGAACGGGCTGTTGAACCCGTGTTCGTGGACGGCGCCTTGTTTGACTTCGGGGTTGGCCAACCATGGCTGCTCGCCCATGCGCGAAACCCGCCAGACCAGGTTGATGTTGTCTTTGGTGGACGTCCGGAAAACCTGGTTGTGCGAGGACAGTTTTTTCTTCGGCGTGCGTCGCCAGCGTTCGGGCAGGAAATAGTTGAACAAATCCGGGTCCTTGCCCACGACCCACAGCAGTCCGCCGGTGCTTTCGGCGCGCCCAAAAATATAATCCACGCCCAGGATATTGGTGGCCTGGAGATGGGCGGGCAGCGGTTTGGCCGTGTCCACTTCAAACCGCCGCGCCATGTGCTTGAGATACATCTGGCGATTCGCGCTGCGCACCGCCTGTTCGTGTTCCGGCGTGCGTTCGAGCAATTCGTAATCCACCAGCGCATAAACCAACTGGCCGTTCCGGTCGCGTAACAGTGCCTGGTTCCGGTCCGGCCGCAAAATAATGTGGGCCGGTTTCATGTCCACGACCCGGTAACCCTTCTGCCAGAGTTCATGCGTGGCCAGGCAGGTGACCCGGGCGAGAAACTCCGCGCGCTCCCGCTCCTGCAACTTGTAATGGTCCGCCGCCTCGACCGCGTCCCAGCCCTTCACCCAGCCATAAAGCACGACGTACTGCCGCAGAATGTCAATTTCCACGCCCGGATGGCGGACGATTTTCGCCCGGATTTTGTCCTCGGACCGGCCGGTCTGCCAGAGTTGCAGCCGTTCGGACGGCATGTAAATCGCCAGCGGCTTTTGCGTCCGCATATGGATGCCTTCCGGGCCCGCCTCGCCCTTGCGCAATTCCATCAGCAGTGAAAATTCCTCGAACGGGCTGTTGAACTCGGCGTGGATGAATTTGTTGAACGTGAACGTGTCCAATGGCACGCCCTCGCCCACGCGCGACCACTTGACCACCAGATGCAACGTCACGCCGTTCACCCGGCGCGTTGGCACCTTGTATACCGTGCTGGTGCCTTCCAGGCGTTCGCGCTTGGTTTCAAACCATTCCTGCGCGTACCAGTTTTCCGGCAGCAGATTCTGCCAGAACGGCAACCCCATCTGGGTCAGGTACAGGTCGCCGCCGTCCAGCGTTTTCATGTGGACATAATCCACGCCCAGCAAGGAAATGGCGCTGCCGGGAATTTCGGCGGGGACTGGAAGGCCGGCAGGTACAGCGGCGGTCGGATGGGAAGCTGCAGCTTCGCTGGACATGGCACTAATTTCATCCTTACGACCCGTCTCACCGCTAACCATGGCTTATCAGAAATACACCAAAATTTGGCCTCGGATGGACGCATGTGGGCCTACGTCAAGGCTCGCTCTTCCTGCAAAGAATAAGTATGAACGGCTACAGTATCTGGACCAGGCCACGTCCGGCAGAACTTCAATTCCAGACCAGCTTGAATCGAACAAAGCGGGCGGCTGCCGCCTGCTGGACGGATACGTTGTCGCGGGCCGTGACCTGACGCAGGTAACCGGTGCCGGATTCGGAAACAAATCCCGGGCCGCCGGGAGCATTTGTGCCGGATACCGTGCACAGGTCGCTCCACGAAATCAGGTCGGACGAGCCTTGGACGATATAGGTCAGATTGCCCGTGCCGAGCTGACACGGAAACTGGACGGTGAGATAAGTGCCTGGCTGACCATTCACGATTTGCGTCTGCAAGTGAAATTGCGGCAGCGCCGACTGATCGGCCGCTTCCGGCGACAGGTTGAAGGCGTACTCCATGAGGTTGACCACCCCGTCGTGGTCCGGGTCTGCGTAAATATTGGTCGAAGCGCCGGTTAACCCGTGGCCGGCCGCCCAGGCCTGATATGTCAACGGCTCGATGAAGCGGGACAGCAGATGCACGTAAGCGCCCTGGTAATAGATGGCGGGCTCGGTGATTTGCCAGGAATCTTCCGGCCAGGAAGTGTTCCAGTCCTTGTAAGACTTCTGGATCGGCTGGTCCAGCGGCGGTGCCAGGCGCGGGCCGGTGTAGGCGGAATCCTGCACAAAACTCGGGTTGGCGCCGCCGGTGACATATCCGGGTGCCGGTCCGTTGGGGGAAGTCAACGCATCATCGTAAACGGTCCCGTCGCCAAACCAGCTGTGATAGAATTCGTTGACGCAATGTTCCGCGCCATGTTCGTACATGTTCGACAAGTACACCATCGTGAGCGGGTTGACGCCGTGAAAATAATGCACATAACCGGCAGCGGCAGCACGATAACCGGACGCCTGGGCGGCATTCAGTCCGTAGAGGTTCTGCTCGTCGAACAACATGCCCGCGTGGCCCTTTTGCTGGTTGTTGCCCCAAACGTAGTCGCCGTCCGGAAGGTACGCCTGGTAGGCGTCTTTGCCTGCTGTCCAGGCCCCCATGTAATCGCCGCCGTCCATGGTGGACTGCTTGTGGGTGCGAATGTTGGAGGCGACTGCGGGGGTGACACCGGGCAGCGTTGAGTAATACAACACCGCGTCTTCCACGGTCGTATCATAGAAATTCCACCACCAACCGGAGATTCCCCGAATGGTGGCATAGTTGCCTTCCACGTAGGAACGGTAGGTGGACTGGCCGGTGATTTCGTAAAGAAAAACCGCCGCCCGGATCTGGAGGTTGGTCCGTTGGGTAATGTCCTCGGGGTTGGCGCTGGCAAAACCCGTATTGGTGAAGACCACCGACGGATTGGCCAACGCCCAGTTGTAAGCGGCGACGGCGGCGTTGCTCAACGTGTTCGCATAGTCAGTCATGCCGACCGACTGGTAAACGCGCACCGCCTGGGCGAAATTTCCGGCCGCGCTGAGGGTGGCCGTGGTGCTTTCCGCGCCGTAAAAGACTTGCGAGGTTTCGGCGCTGGGCGGCGAAGCGCCCTGGTATTGATTGACGCCCATCTTGCTCAATACCGAGCCATTGGCATTTTGCATCCGCAACAGCCAGTCCAGTTCCCATTTCACTTCATCGAGCAAATCGGGAATCCCGTTCCCGGATTCAGGGACATTCCAATCATCCGGCCAGATGGTCGGGTTCTGCCGGTAAGCGAATAGAAGGTCGGATATCGGGTTGACTGTAAAATTCACGTATTTGTTGTAATCCCCGGCATCAAACCACCCACCCCGCAAATCCTTCTCGGTGGCGAGGGTGGGATTGGTAATCAGGCGGCAATGCGTGTCCTGCAACGGACCCATGAAATTTGTCCCGTCGGTCCAGCGCGCCTCGGCATAGGGCAGGGATTTCGCGGCTCCCCGGCGCTGGTAATAATAAACGCGCATGGCCTGTTTCAGGGCATCCTCATACACGTCATGGTCGATTCGGAACCGCGCCGACCGGGTGTCATTGGCGGGGTCGTAGATGTAATACTCGCCCCAGCGCGTCACCGACGAGAAATCGAACCACCAGACCTTGTCTCCGGATTGCGCATGGGTCGCGCCGTTGCTCCAGGCAACGGGCGCACCCGAGAATACAACCGTGTTGCTCTCCCAGCTTCGAACCTCGAGGGTCGCCCCGGGCGTGTAGCTTTCTGCGGCATTGAAGCCCACCTGCGGGTCCGAGATGACCGCGACCTTGGGCAGGTCAGGCAAATAACCGAATTGATCAACGGCGATGCGGAGGGTGAAGGTGCCCGGCGGAGCCGCGACCGCGCAATGAAACCCGACCACCACGCCCAGCAACCACAAAATGCTCCGGCCCCTGACAGGGAGCAGTCTTCTTGACGCGGGGATTTTGAAAAGGGGGAGTCCGTGGAGCTTAAACATCACGGTTATTGTATTCGAATACCTAACGATGGTCAAACTTTAATCGGTTCACGATCACGCCTTTGGCCGGATTTCATGGTTTGGACTAAGCAACGGTGGTCACGCGACATTGGTTTTGGGCGCCGGCGAGTTTTATTTTCAGGACCTCGCCTTGTTTCCGGCCCAGGAGCTGTTCGCCCAACGGGGATTGCGGTGTTATCACCAGCACTTCCCGTTTGTCATGCAACACTTCCGTGCCGCCCGCCCGTGGGCCGATGAAGTAGGCTGCTTTTTCCGCGTTCAGTTCCAGTTCCACGAAGGCCCCGATATCAATGGGTTCGCCTGCCCCGAACTTGCGGGCGTCCAGCTTTTCGAATGCGGCAATGGCAGCCTGTATTTCCGCCGCTTGCCGGGATTGTCCCCGGGCGAGATAAGAGGCTTCGAGTCCGCGAGTGTCGTATTTGTTCTCGGCCTTGCTCTGCTCATGCGTGGCTTCCGCGCGGGAGGCCTGGGCTGCCCGGAAATAAACCTCCAGTTCATCCGCCAGCCGGGCAACGATCTTCTTGATAAGCGCTCGTTTGTTCATGCCGGTGCCATGCGAAAGGGGCAGGGCCAGCGGATCACGCCGGTCATTCCACTGTCACGCTCTTGGCGAGGTTGCGCGGCTTGTCCACGTCACAGCCGCGCGCAACGGCAATATAATAGGCGAACAGTTGCAACGGGACGACGGCCAGAATCGGGTAAATCAACTCCAGGGCTTTCGGCAGGTAAATCACGTCATTGGCCACTTTCGTGATTTGTTTGTCGCCCTCGGTGGCCAGCGCGATGATGGGTCCTTTGCGCGCGCGGATCATCGCCAGGTTCGCCATCGTCTTGTCGTACATCGAATCCTGCGGCACCAGAAAAACCGTCGGCGTCTTCGGGTCAATCAACGCAATCGGGCCGTGCTTCATCTCCGCCGCCGAATAGCCTTCGGCGTGGATGTAGGAAATTTCCTTCAGCTTGAGCGCCCCCTCGAGCGCGATCGGAAACGTGTAACCGCGGCTGAGGAAAAAGAAATCGTCGGCCTTCACGTATTTCTTCGCGAGTTTCTCGAGCGTACCGTTTTGCGCCAGAATGGACTCAATCTGTCCGGGCACGGCTTCCAGCGCGTGCAGGATTTCCAGCGCGCGGCGTGCGGAAAGATTTCGCAACCGGCCCAGATGCACGGCCAGCAGGGTCAAAACAGTAAGCGTGGAGACGAACGCCTTGGTGGAGGCGACGCCGATTTCCGGTCCGGCATGCATGTAAATGCCGCCGTCGGCCTCGCGGGCGATGGTGCTGCCGACCACGTTGACGATGGCGAGTGCGCGGTGACCGCGGCGCTTGGCCTCGCGCAGCGCGGCCAGCGTATCGGCCGTCTCGCCGGATTGCGAGATGACGAGCAACACGGTGTCGCGTTCCAGCGGCGCGTTGCGGTAACAGAATTCATGCGCGAACTCGACTTCGACGGGGATTTGGGCGAGTTCTTCAATCAGGTATTCGCCCACGAGCGCCGCGTGCCAGCTGGTGCCGCTGGCCGCAATCACGATGCGTTCGATGGAACGCAAATGCGCCGTGGTCAGATTCAAGCCGCCGAATTTGGCGGTGGCGCTTTCGGCGTCCACGCGTCCACGCAGGGCGTTCTCAACGGTGCGCGGTTGTTCGAAAATTTCCTTGAGCATGAAATGCTCGTACTTGCCGCGGACAGCATCTTCCTGGCTGAATTCCAGCTTGCTGATCTGGACGTTGGCCGTGTCGGTGCCGAGATTCAGAACGTCGAAGCGCTCCCGGGTGACTGTGGCGACGTCGTAGTCATTGAGATAAACCACTTTTTTCGTGTGAGCGACGATCGCGTTGGCGTCGCTGGCCAGAAAGTTTTCTCCTTTGCCGATGCCGATGATGAGTGGCGAACCGCGCCGCGCGCCGACGATGGTGCCGGGTTGGTCGGCAGCAATCACCGCCAGGCCGTAGGTGCCGATGACTTCGCGCAACGCGTCGCAGACGGCCTGAGTGAGCGGATTGGAATTGCCGTTTTGGGTGGGGACTGCGCGCCGCGCCGTCCGGTCATCGCGGCGCGATGACCCTACCCCGTTTTTCCGATTCTCATAATAATCACCGATCAAATGGGCCAGCACCTCGGTGTCGGTATCGGAACGAAATGTGTGCCCGGCTTTGACCAATTTTTGTTTGAGCGCGTCGTAATTTTCAATGACGCCGTTATGGACAACGGCAATTTCAGCGGACTGATCCAGATGGGGATGGGAATTGATGTCTGAGGGCGGGCCGTGCGTGGCCCAGCGTGTATGGGCAATTCCCAGATTGCCCGCGACCGGTTGGGATTTCAGCAGCCGCGCCAGTCCGTGGTCGATTCGGCCCTTTTTCTTGCGCAACGACAAGGCGCCATCCTGTACCACGGCGACGCCCGCACTGTCGTAACCGCGGTACTCCAGCCGCCGCAATCCCTCCAGCAGGATGGGCGAAGCCGCTTTTTTTCCGACGTATCCGATAATGCCGCACATGTGTTGGTTAATCTGTTAAATCAGTAATTGGTTAAACAAGTAAAATGAGTCAGGGCCTCGCGACTAATCACTGATTGAACCATTCACTTATTTAACGGACTTAATATCCAATCCGCCGCACCGGCCAAATCGTCCACGACCACGGCGCGCGAAACTTTCTCCGGCGATTCACGTTCCAGTTCCGCGCCGTAACCGGTGCGCACCAGTATGCTCCTTTTCACGCCCGCGTTCCAGCCGCATTCCAAATCGCTCAACTTGTCGCCGATCAGGTAACTTTGTGCCAGGTCCAGCCCGAATTCATCGCGCGCGTCGAACAGGAACTGCGGCGAAGGCTTGCGGCCATGGCTCGGTTCGTCGGGTTTTTCCGGCGCGATATAGATTTTCTCGAAGCGCACGCCGCTGCCGGCCAGTTTACGGCCGAGATGCTGGTTCACGTTGTCCACGTCGGCAAGCGTGAAGTAGCCGCGCCCGACCCCGGACTGGTTCGAGACGATGAACAGCTTGAACCCTGCGTCGCCCAGCCGTTTCAAGCCGACGGGCGTGGCGGGAAGGATTTGCACGTCTTCCGGCCGGGACAAATAGTTTTTCTCCACGATAAGCGTGCCATCGCGGTCGAGGAAAATCGCCCGGTTCATTTTCATTGAGTGACGCGTGACGCGTGACACGAACAACGTGTGCGCGCTGTTGTATTTTTTCCTGTCACCCGTCACTTGTCCCTTGTCACAAATAATGGTTTGAATATGGCAAGAATGGAATTGAATTCTTTACGGCCACCGTGCACCCTGTCGCGGTTTCCATTTAATCAACCATTGACATCCACACCACTCACATGAGCAGAGGCAGATTGGGAATTTTGGTCGGTGGCGGACCGGCGCCCGGCATCAACGGCGTCATCGCGGCGGCCACCATCGAAGGCATCAACAGCGAATTCGAAATTATTGGCTTTCGCGACGGCTTCAAATACCTCGCGGCGGGCGACGCGCAACAGTGCAAGCCGCTGGCCATCCGTGACGTGTCGGGCATCCATCTTAAGGGCGGCTCGGTGCTGGGTACGGCCCGCACGAATCCAACGAAATCCGAGGAGCAGATGAAAAACGTCTTCGCGACGTTCGAGAAGCTCGGCATCACGAACCTGGTGACGATTGGTGGCGACGACACGGCGTTTTCCGCCAGCCAGGTGGCCAAGGGCAGCGGCGGCAAAATCAAGGTGGCGCACGTACCCAAGACGATTGACAATGATTTGCCATTGCCCGGCGCGACGCCGACGTTCGGTTTCGAAACCGCCCGGCATTACGGCGTCCAGATTGTGCGCAATCTGATGGAGGACGCCCGCACCACGTCGCGCTGGTATCTGATCGTCTGCATGGGCCGCGCGGCGGGCCATCTGGCGCTGGGCATCGGCAAGGCGGCAGCGGCCACGTTGTCCATCATCCCGGAAGAATTCCACAAACGGCAGGTGTCGGTGGACGAGGTATGTGACATCATCATCGGTTCCATCATCAAGCGCAAAGCCGAAGGCTCGCAATTACGGCCTGGTGATGCTCGCCGAAGGTTTGATTGAGGCCATGGGCGAACAGGGACTGATCAAGTCGATGCCCGAGGGGCAATTGGAGCGTTTTGGCAAAATCCTGCGCGACGATCATGGTCACTTGCGACTGGGCGAAATTGAATTTGGCCGCCTGATGAAGGAACTGTTGAATCAACGCCTGGAAAAGATCGGTCTCAAAACGACTTTCATTGACAAGGACCTTGGCTACGAATTGCGCTGCGCCGACCCGATTCCGTTTGACGCCGAGTACACCCGCGATTTGGGCTACGCGGCGGTGAAATTCCTGCTGTCGCCCGAAGCGGCCAAATACGGGGCCATCATCAGCTTTGTGGATGGCAAGATGAATCCTTTACCGTTTGAGAAGATGCTGGATCCGAAGACCGGCCGGATGCAGAACCGCAAGGTGAACGTGGACGGAGAGGCCTTTGAATGCGCCTGCGCCTACATGATCCGGCTGGAACGCGGGGATTTTGAAAATGCCAAGCAACTGGACAAGCTTGCCGCCGTCATCAAGATGACGCCGGAACAATTCAAGTCCCGTTTCGGCTATCTGGCGGGTTTGAAGTAGATAACCGCCAATCCCTTGCGGCGGCGGGAGTCTTCCCGCCGCCGTTTGTTTTGAGGGAACAAGTTCCCGTTTCCAACCTCCTAATCATTAGTGTGGCGCGTGTTTGGAATGCGCGTTAACTTTCCACATGTTTCTTATCGGACTCGGCACCGCCGCGCCGGCGCAGTGTTATGCCCAACGCGACTGCTGGGATATTGTCCAGGGCACGGAACCTTACACGCGGCTCTCCACCCGTTCGCGTGCCATTCTCAAAAAAGTGCTCTGTGGCGACAACGGCATCGCCACACGTCACCTGGCGCTCGATACGCTGTTGGAGGTGTTCAATCTCACGCCCGATGTGCTGCAGGCACGATTCACCAAACATGCTCCGGCGCTGGCGGCGGCCGCCGCGCTGCGTGCCATGCAGAACGCCGACTGTGCGCCCACCGACATCGACGCCGTGCTCATCAGCACCTGCACCGGTTATTTGTGTCCGGGCCTCACCAGTTACG
Organism: uncultured Verrucomicrobiae bacterium; assembly: GCA_963708525.1. GTDB lineage: Bacteria > Verrucomicrobiota > Verrucomicrobiia > Limisphaerales > UBA11358 > UBA11358. The sequence goes on from CAVPTH010000033.1 coordinate 25,475, forward strand.
TGAGTGAGCGACTGGGTCTGCGGGCGGATGTCTTCACGCTGGATTTGGTCGGCCAGGGCTGTGGCGCGGCGTTGCCAAATTTGCGCGCCGCCGAAGCTTTGCTGGCCGCCAAACGCGCCCAAAAAGTCTTGTCCGTTTGTGTCGAGGTTTGCAGCGCAGCGTTTTATCTCGATGACGATCCGGGCGTGCTGATCAGCGCCTGTCTGTTTGGCGACGGTGCGGGGGCGGCGGTCCTGGCGCGGAAACCCCAGGCAAATCAACGGCGGGTCGAATGGAAGTTTGCGGCGTCCTGTCTGGCGCCGGAAAAGCGCGACACGCTCCGGTTCGGCCATAAAAACGGAATGTTGCGGAACATGCTGTCATTGCAGGTGCCGCAAATAGCCGGGGACGAGGCGTCGCGGCTGCTGGCGGCATCCCTGGTGGCAGCGGGTGTGAAACGCGACCGTGTCGCCGGCTGGGTTTTGCACACCGGTGGACGGGACGTACTGCTCGCGTTACGCGACAAGTTGCAATTGGCCGAGGCCGATGTCCGCCACAGTGCCGCCGTGCTCCGCGAATATCGGTAATATCAGCAGTCCGACCGTCTTTTTTGTGCTCGAACGTGCGCTTGCATGATACCGTGCCGGACGGACTGTGGTGGATGTCGTCGTTTGGCGCGGGTTTCAGTTGTCATGGGGCGCTGCTGGAAGTCGGGTAATTGTCCTCGTCTTCCTGCCCGTCGTCGTCCTCGAAATGAACCGCCTGGTCCAACCTGAATTGCTCGATGAATTGCCGCCGGAGGATCCGCGGGCGATGTGGTCCCGCCGTGATTTGCGGCGAATCAATGCCTGGATGCGCAATCATGCCAGCATGGCGCGGGCATTGCGGAACCAGTTGAATGGTCGTCGCGGCAGTCGGCAGACCGCCGCACTGCTTCGGAAGTCTGGAGCACCCGGCTCTCTGCCGGGAGCCGCTACGCCTGTTTTGCATATCACCGATCTCGGCGCGGGCGACGGTCATTTCCTGTTGCGCGTTGCCAGGAAAGTCTCCGCCCGCTGGCCGGGCGTGAGCGTGACATTGCTCGACAACCGGAAGGTCGCGAATCTGCAGACCTTGTCCGCATTTGAGCCGCTGGGCTGGCGGGCCGAAGCCGTCGCGGCCGACGTTTTCGACTGGCTGGCCACCGCCCCCGGACTGGATGTCGTCGTCGCCAATTTATTCCTTCACCATTTTGAGAATGCAAAACTGGCGGAACTGTTTCGGACGGTCGCCGGTCAGGCACGACTGTTCGTTGCGATTGACCCGCGTCGCGCGCCGTGGCCGTTGGTTACTTGCCGTTGGCTTTGGGCGATCGGCTGCAATTCCGTGACCCGGTACGATGCCGCCATCAGCGTGCGCGCGGGATTTTCCGGCCGCGAACTTTCGGCCCTGTGGCCGGCGGATCCCGACTGGGAATTAACCGAACGGCGCACCGGGTTTTTCAGTCATTTGTTTGTGGCACGGAAAATCCCTGCTTTGGAGTGCGCGGACATGTCCGCGCTTTCAAAAGCGGCGACATGTCGCCGCAGTCAAAAATGAACGCAAAACCCATTACGATTGTTGGTGGCGGGCTGGCCGGGCTGACGCTCGGCATCGGTCTGCGCCAGCAAGACGTGCCGGTGACGGTGTGGGAGGCCGGGCATTATCCGCGCCACCGGGTTTGCGGCGAATTTATCAGCGGCCGGGGACAGGAAACACTTTCACGTCTCGGTCTGCGCGAATTACTCGAACGCGCCGGTGCCGTGAGCGCCGCTACCGCAGCCTTCTTTTCCACCACGCAATCCGCGCCACCGCGTCCGCTCCCTTCCCGCGCGATCTGTCTCTCTCGTTTTACCATGGACCACGCGCTCGCCGCTGAATTTAAACAACTGGGTGGTGAATTACGGGAAGGAGAACGCCGGCGCGACGAGGATTTCGGCGAAGGCACGATTCGCGCCACGGGACGGCGGGCGCAGACGAAGGAGAACGGCTCGCGCTGGTTCGGTTTGAAGGTGCACGCGCGCAAGGTTGCGCTGATCGCAGATTTGGAAATGCATGTGTCTCCCCGGGGATATGTGGGTTTGTGCCGGGTGGATGGCGGCGCAGTGAATATTTGTGGCTTGTTCCGGCGTCGGCCGGGCGAAGATCAGACGCCGCAAAACTTGCCACGTGGAGATTTACGTGGCTGGCGTGAATGGCTGGGCGGCGAGGCCGGTTCGCCGTTGAACCGGCGGCTGAGCGCGGCGGAGTTTGACGAAAACTCGTTTTGCGCCGTGGCGGGAATTTCGTTGCTCCCGCAACGTGCCACCACGCGGACCGAATGCTGCATCGGCGACTCCATTACAATGATTCCGCCGGTGACGGGCAACGGAATGTCCATGGCGTTCGAATCCGCCGAAATAGCCATCGCGCCGTTGACGGCCTGGAGTCGTGGCGAAGTGCCTTGGATGCCGACGCGGCAAGTCATTGCCGGCTGCTGTGATGCGGCCTTTGGGCGGCGGCTGGTGTGGGCGAAATGGTTGCAGCGGATGATGCTCACCCCGTCGCTGCAAAACGTCCTGGCCCGGTTCGTCTCGCGCAGCGAATGGTTCTGGCGGACAGCCTTTGAACGGACACGTTAAAGGAGTAGCAGCCGACGTAAGGAGGCTCATTCTGTTTGATTTGCGATTTACGATATACGATTTACGGCCGTGTCCCATTATTCGAAGGTCTCGTAAATCGTAAATCGCATATCGTAAATTTAACTGGGGCCTCGTTACCTGGGTTGCTACGGGCGAAGACATTTTGCGATGAGTAGTTCCCTTGGATTTTGTTTCGTGTCTTTCACGCCTTTCGCAGTTAAAGTTTTTCCGTGAAACCTCTGGTCGATTGCCGGCTTTATACGTTCGTGGACACGGCCTGGTTGCAGGGTCGCGCCCCGGAGGTCGTGGCCCAACAGCTCTGCGACGGCGGTGCGGATTTGATCCAGCTTCGCGCCAAAACATCTTCCCCGGACGAGATCCGTCGCATGGCCGAAGCCATTTTGCCCATCACCCGCCGCGCCGGTATCGGCCTGGTCATCAACGATCATCTGGAAATTGCCCGCGAAACCTGGACGCGGAGTTTTGCCACCTGGGACAGGAGGATTTTTTTAATGCCGGACATAGAGATGTTTCGGAACTCAAAACTCAAAACTCAAAACTCAAAATTGGTTTAAGCACGCATTCGCCGGAGCAGGCGAAACGCGCTTTGATGGCCGTAGCCGATTACCTGGCCATCGGACCGGTTTATGCCACCGGCACCAAGCCGTCGGCGAAACCGGTGACGCTGGAATATGTCCGCTGGGCCGCGGCCCCGCAAAGCGGGGTAAAAATTCCGTGGTTTGCCATCGGCGGAATCTCCCTGGAAAATCTCGGCGACGTGCTGGCGGCGGGCGCGCGGCGGGTTTGTGTTGTGTCTGCCATCCTCAACACCCCGGACGTCACCGGGGCCTGCGCGGAGTTTCGGCGGCGATTGGAATAATTTTGGTCACGGACCGTTTTAAGGGTTGCCGTGCTGCTGTACCACCCAACGCATGGCGGCGACTTCGCCGTAGATTTTTACCCGTTCCTGGAAATTGATTTTTTCCGCGTCCGTCAGGTTGGAGTAAACGGCATCAACATTTTTCTGGAGTTGACCCAAGACAGCCTTCTGATCCTTGAGTTCCCGCAATCTCTCGCCCGGGGTCTCGCCGCCGAGGAAATCGTAACTGGTATTTGAATTCAGTTGTTCCAACAAGTCGGATGCAACGGCGATGCCGGTCAGTTGATTGATGACGTAATTTCCGTTGGCGCCACTGTTGAGCTGATCGCCCAGGATGGTTCCCATCTGGGCCAGATTTTCAGCAGAGGCCGGATCGCCTACATTCAGTTCCTGCTTCTGGAGATCGGCCATTTGTGCGGCCAGTTGTCGAAGGATAGGCAGGGCGGCGTCTTCGGCCGAACTGGCCCGTGCGACCTCGATTGATTTCAAAGGCGACACTCCGCAAAACAGGCCCAGTTCCTCCGTGTCCAGCTGGGATTCCAGGGCGTAATTTTCAAACTGCAATTTCGCGGTGGCGGCCACCAGGTCGTTGACGGCCGCATCGGACTGGCCGGTCTGGAAATAGGTTTGAGCAGACAGATAATTCGCGAGCGAGTTGCTGGGTGACGACGCCTTGAACCCGTCGAGCCATTTGCGGCGGTCATCCGGGAACGTATTGTGAGCCAGAATCGTCAAACCCACCCGCGGGTTGTCCGGGAAATTTGTGGCCGCCTCCCGGAGATAGTTGGTGTCGTTCAAAACGCGGAACGCGGCCAGCAGGCTGGTGGCGGAACGATGATGCAGGGTCAGCCATTCCTCGACCCTTTGGCGCAAGGTTGCTTGCGAACCGGCGCCCGTGAGGATGATTTGTGACTTGGCCACCGGAATATTCGTATGGTGGTAAGCAGCACCCAGTGGCTCCAGGATGATCCGCGTGGCGTTCCCGGCTTTTTGAGCGTTCAGATTGTAGAAATGGACAATGGTCCAGAGGATGACGACCAGCAAAGTCAACGCCAGAAGCCACTTTCTGATCGAGGCAATCTGCATGTGACCAGTATGCCGAAACGGCCGGCGGCGGTCACACTATTTTTAGTTTGCTTCGTCTCCTCCTGTTCCCACGCCCTGATTTTGCCAATCATTGCCATTGTGAGTGGAATTGGCCAGTATCGGAGGATGAAATCACGCTTTCGGGTTTGTTTCATTTCTTTTTGTTTCCTTCTGCCGTTGATGGCCTTGTCGGCTGACCAGACCGTTTTTAATGTTCGCAGTTTTGGCGCTGTGGGTAACGGAACCAACCTGGACAGTCCGGCGATTAACCAGGCGATTCAGGCGGCGTCCGCGGCCGGCGGCGGAACGGTCTTTGTCCCGGCAGGCACGTACCTGTCGGGCAGTATTCATTTGACCAATAACCTCAATCTGTTTCTGGATGCAGGCGCGGTAATCCTCGGCACGCTGCAAGTGATGAATGCCTACGACGAAACCGAGCCGTGGTCCAACAATCCTTACCAGGATGGCGGCCACTGCTATTTTCATAACAGCCTCATCTGGGGCGAGAATCTCACCAACGTTTCCATCACCGGGCCGGGTATGATCAACGGCGGTGGCCTGGTGCGTGACGACAAGTTGCTCGATGACATGTGCGGGTTTTCACGTTGGAGCCCGACCAATCGCACACCGCTGCTGGAAACCAATTTCCCGCCCTCGCGCCTCGGTAATAAGGCCATCGCGCTCAAACTTTGTCGCAATGTGCTCCTGCGCGACATCACCATTTTCCACGGCGGCCACTTCGCCATTCTCGCCACCGGTTGTGACGGCCTGACCGTGGATAATGTGACCATGGACACCGACCGCGACGGCATCGACATTGATTGTTGCCGCAACACGACGGTTTCCAATTGTCGCATCAATTCGCCGCGCGACGACGGATTGTGTCCGAAAAGTTCATTTGCCCTGGGCCGGAATGTGATTACGGAAAATCTGACGATAGTGAATTGCCAGGTGTCCGGCTTTCAGGAAGGCACGCTGCTGGATGGCACCATGAAACCCACCAAAGGCGGGACTGGCCGGATCAAATTCGGCACGGAGGCCAATGGCGGCTTTCGCAATGTGACCGTGGCCAACTGCACCTTCCGGGATTGTCACGGACTGGCGCTGGAAGAAGTGGACGGCGGCATCATGGAAAACATTACCATCAACAACATCACGATGATGGATGTCATTGCGTGTCCGATTTACCTGACGACCGGCGGACGTAATCGCGGCCCGGACGTGACGGTACCGAGCCGGATGCGAAACATTTTCATTTCCAACGTGATTGCCACCGAAGTGGATCCCCGGGGTGGCATCCAGATTACCGGCATTCCGGAACAACCCATTGAAGGCGTCCGGTTGGAAAATATCCGGATCGAATTCAAAGGGGGCGGAACGCAAGCCCAGGCGGCCCGCAGGCTGCCCGAACTCGGCACGGCTTATCCCGAACCCGGCCGGCTCGGCGTGACGCCCGCCTATGGACTTTTTGCCCGACACGTCCGCGACCTCGAGCTGGCCAACATCCGCGAGAGTTTTGAGCAGGAAGACTTGAGGCCCGCCATCGAATGTGTGGACGTGGACGGACTGGAGATCGACAATTTCAAGGCGCAACTGGCTTCAGGCGTGCCGGCGGCAAAATTTGATTCCGTCACGAACGTGGTGATCCGGAATTCGCCGATGTTGGACGGGATGGCCGCAAAATAGAACAGGTACGCAACTGTTTCGGTCTAAGGTTTTCGGATCATCCATCCCGCCAGCAATATCCCGATGGCGGCCATCCAGCTTCCCGCGACGCGAACGACGACGCGCCGCCATCCCTGGACGCCCACGATCAATCCTGCACCCAGGGCAACAACGGCAAAGGCCACTATGGAACCGCCCAGTAAAATGAGGGTGATCCCATGGGTTGCACCGAACGAGACGCCGTTCAGGTATCCCTGCAGAAATCCGAGCACCACAGCAATGATGGCCATAAAATTCCGAAGCACCTTTAAATCGGCAGCCAACAATCCGCCAACGATCAGAAGCGCTGCTGCCGGGACCAGCGACGGAAGTGGTCGTAGAATCAAATGGCCCGCGCAACCGCCTGCCAGCCACGCGAACGGGAATGAGAACAGAACGGCCCGACCGGCAGCGGGACCGTTTAAGCCTGCCAGGAATGCCAATCCGACAATCATGATCCATTGTTCCGGAGACAGCAGCATGTGCTCCATGCCATCGTAAACCGGTCCGAGCCCGGTGGTGACCAGATGCGCATCGGCGCGGACCGGGAGTCCGATGGCGAAAAACAAAACCATCAGCCCGGATAACCGGTTTCTTCGCTGACAGAAACAGTTCACGCGATGGCCCTCCAGGTGAAGAAGACGCCCGCCAGTGCAATCACCGTTCCGGCGACGCGTAACGCCACGGCCCCCGCCTTCCAATGATGGACCAGCCCCAAAGAAATGCCGACGCCATGCAGGCAACCGGTGGCGACCACAAACCCGATGCTGTAACTCAGGCCATCTTCGTTCGGCGGAAGTTCCGTGCCGTGAGCATGACCATGATAGAGGCCAAAGATACCGACCATGAGAACTGCCAGCCAGAGCGGCGGACGGGCTTCGGCAGCGACCATGATGCCGAGAAAAAAAGCCGAAAGACCGATGCCGATTCCAGTTCCGGGCAACGGGAAACCGACCAGTCCCAGAAAACCGCCGATGGACATAATCACCGGAAAGGTCACCGGCAACAACCAGATGGCCGGCCGACCCAGTTGCACGCCCCACACCCCCACCGCGACCATGGCCAGGATGTGGTCCCAACCCGACCAGGGATGATAAAAACCCGTGGTGAAACCGGTTGTACCACCGTGCTGGACGTGCGCCTCCGCCGGTAAGACGGGGAATAGAATTCCTGCGAGAACCATCGCCACGAGCCGCCAACCGATTGAACATGAGGATTTGTTCATGTTTATGACTGAAACAGGATGGCCGCGCGTTGAATGGTCCAAAAGGCACCCAAGCTTCCCACCGTGTAGCACGGCAATGCCGCCACCCACCGCGGCCACACGATTTCCAACCGGTTAAAGCTGTGCACGAGTGCCAGGATGATGAACACGAAGCACAGCTGGCCGAACTCAACCCCCAGGTTGAACATGAGGAGTGCGAACGGAATGTCCGCATGCGGCAACCCCAACGAGGTCAGCCCGCTGGCAAAACCGAAGCCGTGCAACAGTCCAAACACAAACGCTACCAGCCACGGATGCTCAATGGTGAGGCTCGTTTTCCCCCGTTGCTTGCGGATGATTTCCGGTCCCAGGTAAAAAATGGAAAGGGCGATGGCCACGTTCAGCGGTGGCAGCGGCACGCTGGCATAGCCCAAGGTGGCGATGGCCAGCGTAATGCTATGCGCCACCGTGAACGCCGTGATGGTTTTTATCAACATCATGCGTTTCGGCACCAGGATGAGCAGCCCCAGTACGAACAAGAGATGGTCCACCCCTTTCAGAATATGGTCCAATCCCAGCTGAAAATAGGCGGCGGTCGCCTGTCCGCGTCCGGCCTGTTCCGGCACAGTAAAAACGTCCGCCGGACTCCTCAGGACGGCGACCTGGGTCTGGCCGTTGGCCAGTTTCAGACGGACCAATACTTCGGTGGCTCCGGAAGTGGTGCCCTTCAACCCGATGGCGCAACCGCTCCAAAAGCGAGGCGCGCCTTGTACTAGATAGTGTTCCCGGACGAAGCCGCTTTCATCCTGCGATGGTAGAGTCTTCACCGTTTTTACTCCCGCAGGATAGAGCGGTTCCAGGTTCATCCCCGTTGCCGCCGAAGACGGGTGCCGCCAGATCACCGACGTGGTGCCATCGTCGGATTCGACCATCTCCAGATAGGCGTTCATCAACGGGTGCGCCCGGCAAAACGGTGCAATCAGCAGCCACATTCCGGCGATCAGGAGCCAGCGCATCATTTTTGCACCTCCGCCGGAAACGGCGCCACTTCCACCTCGTACTGTTTGAGCAAGTCATCATAGGTGAGGTCGGGTGTGGTCTGGCCCAGATGTTCCTGGAGACGGCGTTCCATCCGCTTCTCCCCGGTGGTGGGATTTTCCGATAACCGATGTTTCACCAGGTGCCAGCCCCTGGACGATTGCACCGGACCCGACCAACTGTCGAGGGGCATCCGGCGGACCAGTTCCATGAATGGCATGCCGAAATTCGTCGCCAAATCTTCCGCGCGTCCCTGCTGCAATTCCTCCGCCGCTTTGTCTCCGCCCACTACCAGCAGGTCGCCTCTGGTCCTGACCGCTTCGCTTCCGGACAGCTTGCCGGCCTGGAGCAAATCCAGTGTCTTCCGGGCATCCATCAGCACGGAATCCCGAACAGCCGGATTAAAGAAAATTTGCTCAAACACCAGGACATTGGTCGCTGCAGTCGGGTCCGCTTCATAATAGCGCCGGAGCGAATCCTGGCCCGGCTCGCCATCAGCACCTTCTCCGGCCAGATACCATTGCATCAGATTGACCAACCGCTGCCGGATGACGGGATCGTTGCGGTCCACCCCGGCGGTCATTGCCGACCGGCAAAGTACTTCCTCGCGGATCCAATCGTCCACCCGTTGCGACAACTCCGCGCGGGTGGGTACCCGGCCCTGGTTCTGCTCGAACTGGATCATCAGTTCGTGCAATTTCGCCCCGTCCACGTCGATGCGGCGCGATTCGGTACGAGAGGTATCCGAAGGCGCGGTCGGTTTGCTGACAATTTTATAGCAGGTAAAAATAGCCGCGCCGATGAGGATGAAGTGAAACAAAGGCTCGCGCATCCAGGTTCGCGCATCGGACTTCAGTTTCATGTGGTTCGTCAACGCTGGTTTAACTATTGAACACGCGCCCGTTGAGGATTGCAATCACGGCCCGACAGAATGTGGGAAATTTTGCACTGACACCGGGAGTGTGACCCGCAACAACGCGGCCGTCGCGCAGCGCTCGGTCATCAAAAAGTTGCCAGCCTGTTTAAAAAGTAGCCGCCGATGTGAATCGGCGGAGATTATATCCGTTTTTCAGGTGATTCGCGGATTGATCCCGGAATGTGGACGGCTACGAGTGATTGACTTTGTTAACGGCCGGTCAGGCAAACGTCGAATTAAGGCGCCCACTGCGCCCGGTAAAACTGTAGTGAATTGGAAGAAGCGTCCACCGTGAAGATCGCGGAATTGCTGGCCAGTGTGTTGGTCTGGAGGGGCAACCAATTCAGCAAATCAAGCGACGAATAAAGGGCGTAGGTCATGTTAGATTGGCCATTCAGTTGCAGGGTCAGGCCGCCGGGCGGCGTGAACGTCGGGTTGCTCAGGGTGAAGAGTAAAACCGATGGGGTCAGGACGATGTCCCCGCCGTTCGGCACGACATCAAACATTACGTAATTGGTCGTGCCGAGCGTGACCGGGTGAGTGGTTATCGGCTGTCCGTTCTGGGTCACGGCGGCGGCGGCCCAACCATCGGGCAACGGCCGGCGCAGCGTGATGGGATAGTTGTAAATCGAGTTGTCGAGGGCATTAGTCACCTGAACCGTGATGCTGTTGCCTGTGTTGGCGGTTTCGGTAACGGATGAACCGGCGCGTTCTTTCATGTAACGGACGACGTTGCCGAACGTTTCCACCCAGAATTTGCTCTGGTTGGTGCTCGTATAATTGACGCTGCTCTGTAACGCCGTGCTCGACAGCGGCGAATAGCCGCTGTCACCATCAATGGCGTGAATCAGATACACACACCATCGACCTTGCGTGACCGCGCTGTCCGCCAGACTGTTGATGCTGGCACCGGTGGTATAGGACCCGGTATTGCCCAGGATAAAAGAGCTGAGCGTCATAAAGGAAAGCGGCGAGGGACCAATCAGGGAACCCGAGCAGACCCGCGCGGCGAAATAGTATTGCGGTACGAGTGAATTATTTAGCGGAACATTACAATTGGGATAGGCCAAGGTCAGGCAGGACTGATTGGTGATATAGGAATTGATGATGCTCTGGGAATTCACCACTTCGTTCGTTAATTGGGTGGCGGATATATTATTGAGAAGATCGGCGTGGGTCACCGTGTGGCTGGCGATTTCGTCACCGTACGAGGCCGCGGTTTGCAGCACTGACCAATTGGGCACCCAGCTGGTGACCGTGAAGAGCGTCATCTTGATGCCGGCGGCGTGGAACATCGGAACGGCGATGGCATATTGATTCGGACAATCGTCATCAAAGGTGTAGGAAATGGCGGCCGTGACGGAATCCCTCCCAGGTTCCAAGCTGATACGGAGCCTGAACCGTCCCCGCCCGGCCGACCGGAGCGCTGCCGCCGCCATCAGGAAACCAACCATCAGAAACAAATGGCAAAAACTTGAGGCCGGCTTTTTCATAGATGTGGATATTATAAGCCTTTAAGTTGGTTTTTTACAGTAAAAACCCATGGAGAAATCGCTGGTTGGTACAGCCTCGCGAGCGCATTGCAGTTTAGGAAACGTTTCTGATTAGCTGCCGCTGCACAGTTTCAGAAACGCCGGTTCATTCAGAATCCTGACGCCGAGCTGCTGCGCCTTTTCCAGTTTGGAGCCGGCTTCGGCGCCGGCGAGGACAAAATCCGTCTTCCGGCTCACGCTGCCGGTCACCTTGCCACCGGCGGCCTCGATTTTAGCCGTGGCCTCCTCGCGGGTCATGGAAGGCAGTGTGCCGGTGAGGACAAAGGTCTTTCCGGCAAAAAGCCCCTCCGGTCGGGCACCGCTGACTCTCTCGATTTGTGGTTTGATACCCAATTCACGGATCCGGCCGAGGACTTTCTTTCCAGCCGGGGACGCGAAGTAATCCATTATGCTTGCTGCCGCGACTGGGCCGACTTCAACCATTTTCGCCTTTAGCCCGCCAGCCGCCAGCCGTGACTCGATTTCGGCAATGTCCACTTTGAGTTGTGCGTCCCTCTTTTCGCGCGAGGCTTTTTCGGCTTCGTTTTTTGGCGGATTTCTCCGCGAACGGGGACTGATTTCGGCCCGCTCGGTTTCTTTTGCACCGAGATCGCGGATGTCACGCAGGACGTCGGATTTCGCCAGGGCCTCCAGTGAATCATGCGTGGCGGCGAGTTGTTTGGCCGTTGCTTCACCAACGTCAGAGATGGCCAGGGCATGAATCCAACGTGACAGCGGCGCCGTCTTGGCGCGTTGGAGTGCTTCCAAAACCTTCGTGGCATTCTTCTCGCCGAACACGCGCGGTTCGTCGTCGGTGCCAAGATTGAGTTTGCCGAGCTGTTCCAGTTTCAAATCGAACAGGTCGAGCGGTTCTTTCACCAGACCGCGTTCCACGAGCTTTTCTGCCACAATGCCGCCGAGTGACTCGATATCGAGCGCCTTCCGGTAGGCAAAATACTCAACGCGCCGCGTCAGTTGTGCCGGACAACCCGCGATGTTCTGGCAGCGCCAGGCCACTTCTTCTTCACCATTCGGAGGGACGAGCTTCGCGAGTTCCCGGCTTTCGGATTTTAATTTAGGACTCGTGTAACTCGTCCTTCCGATTTCGGCAGCGCGCGACGATTTCAGCTTTTCCTTCGCAATTGGCCCGCCGCAAGCCGGGCATTTACCGCCCACGTGCTTGAATAAATCAAATTCCTTCGCGCCGGGTGGGCGTTTGGTTTTTACGACTTCGGCGACCTCGGGAATCACCATGCCGGCTTTGCGGATGACCACGGTGTCGCCGATCCGGATGTCTTTGCGCCGGATTTCGTCTTCGTTGTGGAGCGTGGCGCGCGAGATGGTCGATCCTTGCACAAAGACCGGTTCAAGTTCGGCCACCGGCGTGAGCACGCCAGTGCGTCCGACCTGCACGGTGATGGCTTTGAGCACGGTTTCGGCGGGCGTAATCCACGGCACGGGTTTGTGCACTATGGCGTAGCCCGGCGCGCGGGCGCGGCCGGGAATTTTTGCCCAATCGTCCAAGGTATTGACCTTCAGTACGATGCCGTCAATCTCATAAGGCAATTGTCGGCGCAGATCTTTGTCCTCATCGTAATGCGCGACCACCTTGTCCGGTAAATTTTCAAGACTTCCTCGATGCCATTGCAAACCCACCAGAGTTTTTGCGTGGGCAGACCAAACCGGGCGAGGGCTTCCAGCATTTCGGAATGTGTTTTGAACTCGATACCGTCCACTGTGCCGGTGGCGTAGAACACGGCGCGGATCGGGCGTTGCGCGACCAGTTTGGGATCGAGCTGCTTGAGCGTGCCGGCGGTGGCATTGCGGGCGTTGGGGAATGGTTTTTCCCCTTCAGCCTCCAGTTTCTTGTTGATGGCGTCGAATTCTTTGATGGGCATGTAAGCCTCGCCGCGGACTTCGAGCAATTTTGGAGTAGCGGCGTTCGGCAGAACACCGCCATCCTCCGCCTTGCTCGTTACTTTTGAAGTTTGCGGCTTTCTGCCGAAAGCTGCTACGGGCGCAAGCTCCAGTGGAATCGCTTTGACGGTTTTAAGGTTGATGGTGATGTCATCGCCTTCCGCGCCGTCACCGCGCGTGACGCCAAGGGCAAACCGGCCGCGGCGGTAATGAACGCTGATGGACACACCGTCCACCTTCGGTTCCATGACATATTGAATTTTTTCGCGTCCAAGATGTTTACGGATGCTGGCGTCGAATGCTTGAAGTTCAGCCAGCGTATTTTCGTCCTGCTCACGATTGCGTTTCTCACGGTCGGGTTCCTCGGCGCTGGTGGGGTGCTCGGCGGCTTCCACCTTGTCGAGCGAGAGCATCGGCACGAGATGTTTGACCCGGGAGAATTTTTCGCTGGGTGTGCCGCCGACGCGTTGCGTGGGGGATTCGGGCGTGATCAGTTCGGGATGCTGTTTCTCCAAATCCAGCAGCTCCTTGAAAAGCTGATCATATTCGCGGTCCGTGATGAGTTGCCGGCCTTCGACGTAATACGCATGGTCGTGCCGGCGAATTTCGTCAGCGAGCCGGGCGTGCCGGGCTTTGGGTTCACGGAGCGTCATCACGGAGAGTTTGCAACGACGCCCCGCCTTAAGGACAGTTTTTTTGTGAGGCTGCGCGCAGCCTGTTCAAGGCGTTAAACCGTTTTAAAGCCGGCCGCGGTTTAGTGAGTCAGCGGATAGTAGATCAGACCCGTGACGCACACGAGGAAGCACAGGAGGATGACGACAATGATCGTGCTGTCGAGCGGGCCGAATCTCGGCTCTTCGGAACGGTTGGCTGGAACGACCGCGGTGCGTACGACATTACCGCTTTCGCTCTCGCTGTAAGCGATTTTAGTCATGACCGGTTTGTCAGCATGGCTCGGGCCACCCGCACGAGGAACGGAAGTTGAACCAAACGACCTGATTTGGAACGGACAGTCCCGGGATTTGACAACGAAAAACGTGGCGGGGCGCGTGAATTTCACGCCTTGTCTCAAAACCGGGACGGTCCTACGCTGAACTCGTGCGTGAAAATTTGGCAAAGGCGTTTGTGTTGACGGATACGCAGTTGTTCCGTCGTGGGCCGCTGCCGAAATCCTACACCGATTTTCTGGGCCGAAAACTGTTCCTGTTTCTGCTGACCTTGCAGGGTCTGGCGGCCTTTGCGCTCATCACAATGAGCGTCATTTTGAGGAAATCCCGGACCGCCCGAAATGTGATCGGACCGCGCATCCGGGGTGAAATTGTCCGGGCGGGCGTGGCGTTGTTGCCCATGTTCCTGTTCGTGGCGCTGGCGCTGGGATTTCTCGTGGTCGGGCAGACGGTTTCCGCCCTGGCGCAGGTCGGAGCGACCGAATATCTCGGCATCGACGATGGTGATTGTGGTGGTGCGCGAGCTGGGCCCGTTGCTGACGGCGGTGCTGGTGCTGGCTCGCGTGGGCGCAGCGAACGTCATCGAACTCGGCACGGCCCGGGCGCTGGGCGAAGTCGAGGCCCTGGAGGTGCTGGGCATCGACCCGGTACATTACCTGATTGTGCCGCGGGTCATCGGCATGGCTGTCGGCGTTTTTGCGTTAACGGTCTATTTGATTATCGGCGCGCTGGCGAGTGGTTATCTGTTCACGTTTCTCCAGAACGTGCCGATGACGCCCGGCGAATATGTCCGGCAAATTGCCGAGGCGTTGGGGTGGTTGGATTTTGTGTTGCTGGCGCTGAAGACGATTGCTTTCGGATTTTTCATCGCCATCGTGACCTGTTATCACGGCCTCGCGCAACCGCTGCGGCTGGAAGATGTCTCACGGGTGGCGGTGCGGGCGGTGTCGCAGGGTGTCATCGTCTGCGTGCTGATTGATGCGTCGTTCATCCTGCTTTACCTCTTCACATGAGCGAAAGGGAAAACACGGCGGTGATCGAAATGCGCGCGGTCTGTGTCAGCGCAATGCGCGACATCGGCTTTATCGTGCTCGAAGACGTGAACTGGTCCCTGGCGCCGGGTGAATTTTGGGTGCTCGCCGGGCCGGAGCATTCGGGCAAAAGTGATTTCCTGATGCTGGCTGCGGGGTTGATGGCGCCAGTGAAGGGCGAATGCAAACTGCTCGACATGGGAACGCGGAAGTTCGGCGAGGTACGACTGGCGGATCGTTTGCACGTGGGCTTCGTGTTTGCCGGCGGCCAGTTGTTCAATCAACTGACGATCCGCGAAAACGTGACGCTGCCGTTGCAATATCATCACGATTTAACACCGGCGGCGGCCGCGCACGAAGCGCAGGCACTGCTGGAGTTGCTCGAATTGACGCCGCTGGCCGACATCACGCCGCCCAATGTCGGCGACAACTGGCGTCAGCGAGTGGCGCTGGCGCGTGCTTTGATTCTCAAACCGAAGGTATTGCTGCTGGACAATCCGCTGGCCGGTCTGGGTGCGCGACACCTGTACTGGTGGTTGCGGTTTCTCGACCGGTTATCGCATGGACACGATTGGTGCGGTGGCCAACCGATGACGATGGTCGCCACCACCGACGATTTGCGTCCCTGGCGGCATCCGGACCGAAAATTTGCGCTGTTGCGCGACAAGAAATTCGTTCCCCTCGGTTCCTGGACCGAGGTAGAATCGGCGAACGACCCCGTCGTAAAAGAATTGCTGGCGGTTTCGGTTGACCAGACTTTTTAATCTTAATCGTCATCGCAATCATGATCTATGGGTGATTCCGATGACGATCAAGATCAGGATTAAGATTTAGATTTAGAAAATCATGGCACTACAAGACCTGACCCCGCAATTGCGCACGCGCCTGAACCGCATGGAGCGCGTGGTGGGCTGGTTTGTGTTTCTGGCGACGGCGTTGCTGTTGTTCGGCTTCGGCTATTATATTTACCATACGGCGGACCGGAAGGGCTGGTTCAAAATCAAGGCGCCATTTCACACTTATCTCCAAAGTTCGGCCGGATTAAACGTGGGCGACCCGGTCTATATGATGGGTTTCGAGGTCGGGCAAATCACATCGGTCCGCCCCAGGCCGCCGCGCGACCCGCACAATGTCGAGGTGGATTTTGAAATCCACGAACCGTTCTTCCGCTACCTCTGGACGGGGGGCTCGTATTTGAAGGTGAACGCGGCGGATTTTCTGGGCAAGCGCGAGTTGGAAGTCACGCGCGGAACCAATGGCTACGAGATCGTCGTCACCCAACCGATTTTTCTGAAGACCGTTAACGAACTGAAAGGATTAGCGGTGAAAGAGCCGGGTGAATGGCAGCTTTCCCAGGACGTCCTCGATAAAAATTCCAACATCGTCTTCCAGGCCTATAGCGTGCTGACGACATCCAACCTCCAGGTCATCGCGGGAATGGGTTTGGATACCCTGTATGCCTACGACAACCGGGAGAAAGACAAGCACCGCATCGTGGCGTCGTGGGACGGGCGTATTCATCATTATAAAACTTTTAAATCGGATGATGACACGGCCTGGATACGCGCCGTGGAATCACCGCCCGTGTCCGATCAATTGCAGGCGATGATTGGCCAGGTACAGCAGGCCCTGCCCAATGTTCTGGCCTTGACGAACAAAATCTCCGCCGTACTGGACAATACCGTGGACGCCACGTCGAATCTCAACGTCGCCATCCTGGAAACACGGCCGTTACTGACGAATTTTACCGCGGTGGGCGGGCAATTGCGCGAACCCGGCGGCTTGGGCGTTTGGTTGCTGGGTACGAACGGTCCCCAACAAACCGTGTCCGTCGTGGCGGACGTGGATACCAATCTGATGCTGTTGTCCCTGACGTTGGATCATCTGGCCGGCATCACCAGCAACCTCAACGCGCAGGTTCAGGCGAACACCAACATACTGGCCGGCATTGCGCAGACGGTTGCCGATACCGACAGTTTTATCCAGGGACTGAAACGGCATTGGCTTTTCCGTTCCGCGTTCAAAAATGAAAACCAGGGGACCACCAACGCGCCGCCGTCCGATTTGACTCCACCACGTCAGCGTTAACAATCTCTCAATAAACCAGCAATTACTCGTAGCCGCGGATGTGAATCCGCGGAATCGCCTGAACGACGGGCACTATCTCCGCCGATTTACAACGGCGGCTACTTTTGTAGCGGATCGTTAAGCCGGCTGGCCCAAAAACCGGCGCAAACGGTTGAGCATCGTCGAGGCAAAGCGTTCGTAGGGCATGAGCACGCGGCCGTGCACCTTGATCTCGTCAATGGCCGCCAGGGTCATGCAAAAATCCAGATCGTGAAAGGCGCGGCCGTGCTTGACCCGGCGCAGCCAGCGGCCCAGGTCGGTGATTTCCTCAATTTCGTCGGTCTGGCCGGGGTGGAGGGACAAACGCCAATCATCACGGCGCAGGAAACCTTCACCTTCGCCTTTGTTTTCAAACCAGGGGTCGCACAAAAGGATGCAGATGGATTTTCCCAGGTTGTCACCCAGCCGGTAGAAAACAATACGCCGGTCGGACTCGCAAAAGTGGCCAAAGGCGACGTCCAGGGCATCCTCGGGTGGCGGTGCAAATTTGGTCTGAAAGCCAAGGTGAAAACCGCCCTGAGCGGCACGGGATTTTTCGAAGCACAAATTTTCCTCGAAAATCCAGCGAATATCAGTGCCGAGACCTTTCGCGGCGAGCAGTTGTTTCCAGGCGTCCAGCGCCTCCTTCAGGGTGGGACGGTTAATCGACGTCGGTGAACTCATGACCGGGACAGTGTATCACTGATTTTTGCGAAACCAATCCACAAATTTGGGTATGCCCTCCTCGATTTTGACGCGTGGCTGATAGCCCAGCAGGGTCCGGGCCTTGGAAATATCCGCGTAAGTACGGGGTACATCGCCCGGTTGCGTCGGCCGGCGGTCAATAATGGCTTTTTTGCCCGTGGCCGATTCGAGCAGTTCGATGAGCCGGCTTAATTTCACGGTTTCCGATTCGCCGAGGTTGAAAATTTCGTAACCGAACTCCTTTTGGGTGCAAGCCATGATGCCCTCGAGGGTGTCGGCCACATGCGTGTAATCGCGTTCCGTGGAGCCGTCCCCGAAAACCGGAATCGGTTTGCCGGCATGGATCAGCGTCGTGAATTTGCGGATGGCCAGGTCGGGCCGCTGGCGCGGGCCATAGACGGTGAACAGGCGCAACATGACGACGTCCATGCCATAAACGTGGTGATAAACATGACCGAGCGCTTCACAGGCGAGCTTGCTGGCGGCGTAGGGCGAAATCGCGGAAAAAATGGGATCGCCTTCGTTGAACGGCACCCTGGAATTCACGCCATAAACCGAGGATGACGAGGCGATGATGATTTTTTTGACGCGGTGTTTCCGCGCCGCTTCCAGCAGGTTGACCGTACCCTCGACATTGACGCGTTGATAAAGCGCCGGATCCTGGAGACTGGGTCGCACGCCCGCGCGCGCGGCCAGATGAATGACCTGGTCGAATTTGACCGACGAAAAGATTTCGTCCAGCGCGGCGGCATCGGTCAGGTCTCCCTGGACGAACTCAAACGGCCTGGCGAGGGCCTGGATTTCGTGGAGGTTGGCGCGCTTGAGTTGCGGGTCGTAAAAATCGTTAAGATCATCGAAAGTCCAGACCGCATGGCCATCGCGGAGTAATCGTTCGCAGACGTGCGAGCCGATGAAACCCGCGCCGCCGGTGACCAGAAAATTCATGGCCGGACGCTAACAATCGGAAAGCACGCTGTCGAGTGTCAGGCTTTGGTCTTTTTTGGAGACTGGCCGTAATCACCTTCCCGCAGGCCGCGAAAAGACAAATCTTCGTCCAGTTCCGGCCAGTGCAGGCCAAACGGTGAAATCTCGATGTGATTCAACTGTTGGTGAGTGCCCTCCGCCAGCCGGGGATTTTGCGCCACGGGAAAGCGGATTTCCACGCCGCTTTCCATGCGAACGATAATCTCACCGTTCACATGAGTAGCGGAACGTGCATTGTCAACCAAGGTGTTCATACCACTTCTCTATTATCAGCTTTTTATTTTCTTCTGCAAGTCTTTCGGCTTTGGATAATTCACGAAGTTTGAGTCCCTGTGACTCGCGCAATTCCACTTCATTCTCGACGTTGAAGACTGCCTCGCCGCTGCCGTAGCGGACATGGACGTGAATCGGGCGATGATCGTTGCTGTAAAAGAAAAACCGATAACCATCTTTTTCAAGAATTGTCGGCATGGCCGGACGCTAACAATCGGCAGGCATGCTGTCGAGCGCGAGCGAGCACGAACAATTACCAACCATCAAGAACATCAAGCATGAGTGCCGCAGGCGCGGCATATTTGTAGTCACCGATGCCAAAACCAAACCAGCTCCGTCGGGAGCGACATAACTTATTCATTTTCCCGATGATGTTGCTTGTGACGGAGCTTGAACCGTTTGGGAATTTCTGAACGATAAAGATGCCAGCCCTGCGTCCTTTGGGATTCACACCCCATTCAACACATCAATCAACTGCCGCAGGCGGCCGTAATCGCGTCGATTGAAACCGAATGCGATGCGTGCCTTGTCCAGATGGTCCTGGTCCTCAATTTCCTCCGGGGTCGGTTTGATGGATTTGACAGGCGCGCCATCAATGATATCGGAGAAGTCTTTATTCAAGGCGGCCACGGCAGCCGGTCGCGGGACGTTTTTGAGCCGGATGACAAGTAAATCCTTCACAAACCGGCTGGAATGGAAATTCCGATAAAAATCGGTGATGATTTTTACTGCTTCATCCGTGCTGTCGGCGATCTGGTACAGGTCCAGGTCTTCGGGCGAAATCAATTCGTTCCGGAGCAGATGTTCCCGGACATATTGGTCCCAGGTCTTCCAGTAGGTGCCGCCGGGCCGGTCCATGAGCACGAGCGGCATCAGCTGGCACTTGCCGGTTTGCATGAGGGTGAGCGCTTCGTAACCTTCGTCGTGCGTTCCGAAGCCGCCGGGGAACAGGACGATGGCGTCCGAGTGCCGGATAAAAATCAGTTTGCGCGTAAAAAAATATTTGAACGTGACGAGCTTTTTATCTTCGGCAATGATGGGATTGGCGGATTGTTCCCACGGCAGGCGGATGTTGACGCCGAAACTGTTTTCCGGTCCGGCGCCTTCGTGCCCGGCCTGCATGATGCCGGGTCCAGCCCCGGTAATGACCATGAATCCGGCCTTCACAATTTTACGCCCGAACTCGACGGCCTGTTGATATTCCTGATGACCGGGCCGGGTCCGCGCCGAACCAAAGATGGTGACTTTGCGGATGTGGGCGTAGGGTGCGAACAACCGGAAGGAATAGCGCAACTCGCGCAATGCCGTTTGGATAACGCGCACGTCCCCGGTGTCCTTCACGTCGGCCAGCAGTTTCAGCGCGTTTTCAATGATGTCGGCGACTTCTTTTTCGTTATGGCCACCGCCTTTGAAAGCGATCAGTTCCTGGATGCGGTTTTGGAGTTCGAGCTCGGCGGCGGACCGGGCCACCGGTTTCCTTTTGTTCATGCGGTCAGAATAGCTTTACCGGTCACAATTGCAACGCCACCCGGGTGGCCTGATTTACCCATTGACGTGCCGGCGTGGAAAAGCCAGACTGCGTGCCCCATTTTGCCGGTTCCGTGGTGTTCCGGCGCAGAAAGGAAGTGAGTTGCGTTGACCGAAATTAAACTGAAAAAAGGCGAGTCAGTGGACCGGGCATTGCGCCGGCTGAAGAAAAAAGTGGACCGCGAGGGCACTTTAAAGGTCGTGCGCAATCATCGGCATTTTGAAAAGCCGAGTGAGAAGCGACGCCGCAAGGAAAAAGCCGCGCGCTTTTCCGCGATGCTGACCGCACGCTACGCGGATTTGTAATTGGTAATTTGCGAATCGTTGAGTCGTTAAATCGTTGCATCGTGGCGACGGTTTAACGATTCTCCATTTAACGATTCACGTCCCAGGCCATGTACTCGTTTTCCACTTGCTGGAATTCCCACCGTCACACTGACGGCCGCGCCATGCTGCGTGAAATCCGTGAGCTGGGTTTTGAATACGCCGAACTCAGCCACGGAGTTTCCATCAGCCTCATGCCGGGCATCCTCACCGCGGTCGCCGCGGGCGAAATCAAAATCTCCAGCCTGCACAATTTCTGCCCGCTGCCGATGGGGGTGACCCATGCCGCGCCGAATCTGTACGAATTCTCCGCCGAAAAAGACTACGAACGCGAGCTTCCCGGGCTACCGCCCTCTGACGAGGAGGAACCACCGGAGCCACCCGTGGTTGCCGGACCGCCTGATGAACAGGCGAAACCACCAAGCAGCAGAGTCGCGAGCAACGACCGACGCAGAGTGCCGGAACGCATGGGCCTCCTCTTCGCTGCAAGGGTGGAGAAGTCGGAAGCCGCAGCGATTCAAATGGCTATTGCCCCGAGCCCGGCACAATTGTCATGACGATTCCATTCAACAAATCCCCCTTCTCCCGACAATAGCGCGACATGTCCTTCACTTCACTTCCATCACGAGGTTCGATCGCCGCGGCGGCGATGCTGCTATCGACGCTCACATCGGGGTCTGCTTCCGCGGTGCAGAGCGCAGAGCTCTACCGCACCGACGCGTACTTCTACGGGCGGTTCGAAGCGCGCCTCCAGTTCGCGCCCGGAGAAGGCGTGGTGAGCTCCTACTTCCTCTGGAAGGACGGATCCTCGTCGACGACGTCCTGGAACGAGCTCGACTACGAAAAGATAAAGGCCGCC
Organism: uncultured Verrucomicrobiae bacterium; assembly: GCA_963708525.1. GTDB lineage: Bacteria > Verrucomicrobiota > Verrucomicrobiia > Limisphaerales > UBA11358 > UBA11358. The sequence continues at coordinate 47,126 of CAVPTH010000033.1, forward strand.
TGTCAGCTCCAGACCAACATCTGGTCGGGGACGGGGACCCAAAGTCCACAGATCCCGTCGATCACAGCCGACCTCTGCGGCGGATACCACACCTACACGTTCGAGTGGACGCCCGACTACATCGCCTGGTTCATCGACGGGACGGAGCTTCGGCGCGAGACCGGCAGCGTCGTGGCCGAGTACACGCAGAACGCCGCCAAGGGCATGGCGATGCATTTCAACGTCTGGGTCGGCAACGCCAGTTTCGGAGGGGTCCTCGACCCTTCCATCCTGCCGGTGAACGAATACGTCGACTGGGTGCAGTACTCCTCGTACGCGAACGGCGCATTCCAGCTGCAGTGGCGAGAAGACTTTGACGCCACGACCCTCCCCGCCGGATGGGCGGTCGGGAACTGGCCATCACCCTACAATCTCTCGACGCACAACCCTGCCAACGTGAACTTCGTGAACGGCGTGGCGGTGCTGTCGATGACCGCTGACGATGCAACGGGCTTCGCGGGCACGCCGCCCGCCGACTCGGACGGGGGCGCCGTCGTGTCGCTTGCGGACGCGGGCACGGCGCAGACCTCCACCTCCGGCGGCGGCTGCGGTTGCGACAGTCTGGACGGCGGCCGGCTCGGAGCTTCGGAGCTCGTCGCCGTCATCCTCGGCATCGCCGGCGCGATGTTTTGGCGCCGGCGCTCGAACCGTTCGGTGAACAGGTAGCCGCGGCGACCGCGGTCGGGGCCTACTGGATGTTCTGGGACTTCACCTCCCAGGCGCTGTCGCTGCAGTAGGGGCAGCTCGACCCGATCAGCAGGCCCTTGCCGGTGGCGGTGGTGTCGCCTTTGAGCTGCCAGTTGAGCCAGGCGAGATCGATCTTGGTGAAGTCGCCGCCGAGGCTGGCCAGCAGGGCCACGCCCAGGGGTCCGCCGCCCTCACCGACCGATTCCGGACAAGGTGGTCAGGCGCTGTACGAACGTTTCACAAAATTCTGCGTCTCGGGACAAGTGTATGTGTGGTTTGCCGAGAGTGTGCGGAAGGCCCCGGTGCGTCTCCCTATTTCATCCCCTAAGGAACGAGACATGAATAAACGTAGATTGGTAAGCCTCAGCATTCGGCCCCTAACTTTCGCAACGCTGCTCCTGGGTCTGTTCGTCCCGAGAGCCGCCTCTGCGGTGCAGAGCGCCGAACTTTATCGGACCCAGGCGTACTTCTACGGCCGGTTCGAAGCGCGAATCCGATTCGCTCCGGGTGAAGGAGTCGTCAGCTCGTTCTTTCTTTGGAAAGATGGCTCGTCGTCCACGACGTCTTGGAACGAGCTCGACTACGAGAAGATCAACTCCACCTGCCACTTGCAGACGAACATCTGGAGCGGGACAGGGACGCAGAGCGCCGAGATCGACACTCCCTCCTTCAACATCTGTAGCGACTACCACACCTACGGGTTCGAGTGGACGCCGGACTACATCGCCTGGTTCATCGACGGCAATCAGATCCGGAAGGTGACGGGCTCGAGCGTCACCTTCTACACGCAGAACGCGACTCAGGGGATGTCGATGCACTTCAACACCTGGGCAGGGAACTCGACTTTTGGAGGCACGCTCGATCCGTCGATTCTGCCCGTCCACGAATTCATAAGCTGGGCCCAGTACTCGTCGTACTCGAACGGCGCGTTCCAGCTGCAATGGCGCGAGGAGTTCACCGGTTCGACGATTCCGAGCAACTGGGCTGCTGGGAACTGGGCGTCGCCCTTCAACCTCTCGACTGACAATCCAGCCGACGTGACGTTTGCGAACGGAATCGCCGTGCTGTCCATGACGGCCGACAATGCGACCGGCTACACGGGAACACCTCCGGCGGATCCGGCCGCCAGCACTTCAGGAACCGGAGGCGCCTCGGCGACCGGCGGCGCGTCGGGAACGGGCGGAACCACGGGTACCGGTGGCACGACCGGTTCCGGTGGCACGTCAGGAACCGGAGGCGCCTCGGCGACCGGCGGGAAACCGGGAACCGGCGGAGCTTCCGCGAGCGGCGGCGCGCCGGGAACGGGCGGCGCCACGAGCACCGGAGGCATCATCGGTAGCGGCGGCACGCCAGGGAGCGGAGGTGCCTCGGCGACCGGCGGGACACCGGGAACCGGCGGAGCTTCCGCGACCGGCGGGGGAACAGGAAGCGGTGGCGTGTCTGGCACGGGCGGAGACTCGGGAACCGGCGGCTCGTCAGACACGGGCGGCTCATCGGCGACGGGGGGCTCGGCCGCGAGCGGTGGAACGTCGGGCGGCCGGAGGCGGTGTCGGCGAGACCGGGTCCGGATCGGGCTGCAGTTGCCAAACGGCCGGGCAGCCGACCGAGCAACGACGCCGCCCTCGTCGCGGTGCTGCTCATGGCGACCTGCGCCTTCCGCCGCCGCCGTCGTCAATTCGCGGGCTGATAGACGCGCACGTAGTCGACCTTCATGGTCTGCGGGAAGGTGGTGGTGGAGTCGGGCGCTCCCGGCCAGGTGCCGCCGACCGCGACGTTCAACAAGATGAAGAACGGATGGTCGAACTCCCAGGTGCGACCGGTCGCCGCCGCCTTCGTCTGCGTCTCGTACAGCGTGTCGTCGACGTAGAAGGCGACCTGGCTGGACGTCCACTCGATCGCGTAGATGTGGAAGGCGTCGCCCAGCTTGGCGCCGCCCGCCAGCGTGTACATCCCCGTCAGCTGATCGTCGCTGGTCGAGCCGGACGCCGGCATGTGCATGCTGCCGTGGTTGATCGACGGCTCCTTGCCGATGTTCTCCATCACGTCGATCTCGCCGCAGGACGGCCAGTTCACGCGTGTTGATGTTGTCGCCCATCATCCAGAACGCCGGCCAGATCCCCTGCCCCTCGGGGATCTGGATGCGCGCCTCGAACCGGCCGTACTGCTGGCTGAACTTCCCCAGCGTCTTGATGCGCGCGCTCGTGTATTGACAGGGCCCGTTCGACGGGTACGAGCAGGTGTGGCTCGAGGCACCGGCGGTGGTCGCGGTGATGACCAGGTTCCCGCCCTGCTGGACGGCGTTGGCGGTGCCGCTGGTGTAGTACTCGTACTCGCTGTTCCCTAAGCCGTTGCCGCCCGTGTCGTAGACCCACTTGGTCCCGTCGACGGCCGAGCCATCGGCGCCGTTGAACTCGTCGGACCAGGTCAGCTTCCACGCCGACAAGCCGCCGTCCGTCGACGACGAGCCCGCCGCGCCGCCCGTGCCTTTCGCGCCGCCCGCCCGCCGCGGATCCTGCGTGACCACCCGCCGCGCCGCCGCTCCCGCCAGATCCCGTCCCTCCCGCGGACCCACCGCTGCCGCTGCTCCCGGCCTTTCCGCCGCTGCCGGATGAGCCGCCGCTCGCGCTGGAACCGCCGCTTCCCGTCGTACCGCCACTCCCGGTCGACCCGCCGCCGGCGCTCGTCCCTCCGCTGCCCGTCGACCCGCCGCTCGCCGTCGCGCCGCCGCTTCCGGTCGACCCGCCCTTGGGGCTCGAACCGCCGCTCCCGGTCGATCCACCACTCGGGGACGAGCCGCCCGTCCCGTTAGAACCACCGGTCGCGCTGCTGCCGCCGTTTCCGGTCGCCCCGCCGCTCCCCTCCGATCCGGAACCGCCGTTCGAGCAAGCTGCCGCGAACGACAGCACCAGGATCAGAAGCGACTTCCTACGCATGCGGACCTCCAGACTAGGCCCCCAGCCTACTCCAATCGCGCGCGCTGGCTCACACAAGCGTCTGCCGCAAAAAGATGCAGCCCGTAACCTGGCGTTTTATTTGCGTTGTCCGCCCAGGTGCGGGCCGGGGTCAGCGAACGCTCGGGCGCCGTCGCGAGCGACGCACCGCGATCAGCGCCAACAGGAACGCAACAGCGGCCGGACCCGGCTCGCCCCCGCCGGAGGAGGTACACGAACAGCCGGAGGAGCCCCCGTTCGGCTCGCCCGTCGGGCTGCCCGCTCCGCCCGAACCGGTCTGCGTCGCCCCGCCGCTACCGCTGCCGCCCGTTCCAGGCGCGCCGCCCGTGGCTCCCGAGGATCCGCCGGAGTTACCGGACGATCCCCCCGTCGCGCGCGCGCCGCCGCTGCCCGATCCGCCTGCGCCACCGCTGCTGTTTCCCCCGGTGCCCGTCGAGCCGCCGCTCCCGCCTGCGCCACCGCTGCTGCTTCCGCCGGTGCCGCCGGTGCCTGTCGAGCCGCCGGTGCCGCCAGATCCCGAGGTGCTTCCGCCCGCTCCCCCGCCGTGACCGCCGGTGGCCGTCGAACCGCCCGCGCCACCCCCGGTCCCCCCGGCACCGGAGCCGCCGCCACCGGCCGCGCCGCCGGAGCCGCTCTTCCCGCCCGCTCCGGCACCACCCGCCGCCGCCGCCCGTCCGCCGGTGCCGCTCACGCCGGTGTCCTTGTCGAACGCCACGCCGTCGAACGGCACGACGATGACCTTGCTGCCGTGGTTCGAGCCGGCGGGGATCTGGTTGTCCTTGTTGACGTCGGCCACGGCGAAGGTCACGTGGGTGATGAGCCCGTTCTCGACGAGGACGCTGGGCCGCTCCATCTTGTACCAGTGGTCGACGGTGCCGTCGGTGTAGCTGAAGATCTGCTGCGCGTATCGCGGATCGTAGGCCAACCCCTGGTCGGTCCAGTTGTGGATCCCATCGGTGGACGTCAGGTGGTACCCGACGCGATCGCCCGGATAGTCATAGAGCACGTGGTACTGCCCACCGCTGAACCAGATCACCGGATCTTCGGCGACCGTGTAGGTGGATTCGACGGTCGACGGCGCCATCGGATCGGAGTGCTTCGTCTTGTTGGGATAGATGCTGGCGCTGTACTGGGAGGGGATGGCCTCGTTCGAGGGATAGGTGGTCGTGGGTTGCTGCGCCTTGTAGGGACCACAGATCCCGCTGGTGCTGAGCGCAAGCAGCCCGTGACGCTGCGTGATCTCGAAGTTGCCGTCCGGGCGGACCACCAGGCTGACGTTGGAGGCGTAGTTGGTGTTCCCGCCGAACCCTGACGGGACGCTCAACCCGGAGCCCGGCGAGCCGGAGCACGGCGTCCAGGGACCGTCGAGTGAGCTGGCGGTGAAGATCGTGAACGGGACGACCTCGCTGACGATGAGGGCGTACGTGCCGTTCAGCAGCGTGACCACCTGGGTGTTGTGCCCGTGGTGCGGGTCGCTCCCGAAGCTCGAGTTGCTGTAGACGTAGCCTTTGTCGGTGAAAGGCCCGAGCGCGCTCTTGCCGCCCACGGCATGGATGGGATCCGATCCCTGCCAGCCCGGGTTGAACCCCTGCGAGCCGGCCCATCGGCTGGCGAACAGGTGATAGGTCCCATCGGGCGCGAGGATGATGGTGCCGTCCCAGTAGTAATACCCGGGCGGGTTCGTCGAGCTCTCGATCCCGTTGCAGGTGTCGCGCGGAACGACGCCCTGGCCCGAGACGCAGTTGGGCGGCGTCGACCCCGTGGCGGTGCAGCCCCAGGCGTTCGTGGTGAGCGAGCAGGTGATGGGCGCCGGCTGGAAGTAGTTGATGAACGTCTTGGTGGTCGTCTGCGCGCGAGCGACTCCGCCCCATACGACAAACACCGCCGCCGCGGTGACAGCGATCCGAGACTCGGTAAACCTGGGGGACATGCCTACGACTGTCGAAACGCCGACTCTTGTTGCCAACATTCGTAAAACGCATTTCCGACCACAAGCGGGTCGTCGCCGGCAGTAAGAGGCATGCGCTCGATTGGACGTCGACTGACGCTGTGCGCGTGCATCGTCACCGTGATCAGTTCTGGCCGGTTGCGCACCCGGGCCGACCG
>CAVPTH010000034.1:0-28954 GCA_963708525.1 uncultured Verrucomicrobiae bacterium
ACAATTTCCATGTAGCTGATTTCAAAATTGTTGGCCGTATCGTCCGGCCCGCTGGACGGGCCGTTCCATAACCGAAAGTTGACATAATTGATCGGCAGACTGTTGGCGAGGGTTCCAGTATGCGTGTATGCACCGGATCCGTTTAACGCCGTCAGCGTGAGTGAATAAGTGGTCGACGAGGTAAGTGTAAGATCAAACTTCATGCCTGCGGCGCCAGTGTTGGCAACTGTGAGGGGACTCACACTGGTACCGGAGCTATCTACGACCTTCCAGTCGGTAACGAAATAATTGAACACCAGCGTCCTGAGTGCAGACGCGTTGTTACCGGAGGAATTATTGTCCGTGCCGTTGTAGAACAAAATATCAAATCCACCGTAATAATGGTATGCGGTGGGGTTCTGTATGACCGTTTCAAATGTTTGGCCGGGCTGCAATCCACCTGGTTCAGTAATGGCACGACCAGTATCGCTCATTCCAGAACCATTTCCTGTCGAGGGTGTCAGGTTAAAGAGAGTCCACGCCGTGCCTATTGCCGACGAACTGCACATCGTTTGTTGAGCGCCCGGGTCGGGATTACCACCGGGATCCACAGTCCCATTAAAGCTCCAGGCTCCGAAGCCGTACCCGCCATTTTGCCCGGCTGACCAGCCACCAGCGTAAGTGGGATTGGTCGCGAAATCGGCTGCAATCTGTGCTGAGGTGACGTCCGGTATCATCGCCATCGCACCGGTGACAGCACATGCGACGGCCGCGCCATTGATGAAGTGGCTTCTCATGGTTGCCCTCCCGACTGGGCTTGATGTGAAATGGCTTCTCATGATGTTTCTCCTTATTGATGGTTTATATTTTCGGGTGAATATCGTGTGACGTTCGGAACTTTTCAACAAAAACGGGGCCGACTTTGTGAGTCGGCCCCGAGGCGATTACACGCCGGTTGAAACCTTACTTACGACGGCGGAAAAACAGCAGGCCGCCAAGGCCCATGCCGACCAAAGCGAACGTGGCTGGCTCTGGAACGACTTCCATGTAGCTGATTCCGTAATTGTTGGCCACATCATTCAGCCCACCGGAAACGGCGTTGTACAAGCGGAAGTTGACATAGTCGATCGGCCCCGCATACGTACCAGACTGCGTGTAAGCGCCATCGCCGTTCAGCGGAGTCACCGTCAATGAATAGGTCGTTGCCGAGTTGAGCGTGAGGTCGATTCTCGCGCCCGCTGCTCCAGTGCTCGGACCGGTCAGGGACGGATGAGTGTTACCGGTGCCATCGGTGATGGTCCAGCCCAGCGAGCCATTGTAGTAGTCGAACACTTGCGCCCGGAGTGCAGACGTGTTGTCGCCCGGGGCATCGTTATCGGTGCCGCCGGTGAACAAGAGATCCCATCCGCGATAAGTATAGTATCCGGCGGAGGTGGTGGGGTTCTGGATGACAGTTTCAAAAGTCTGACCCACCTGCAAGCCGCCTCCGGCAGTAATGGCCCGCCCGGCGTTGGCGAGGCCGGTGCTGGTTGAGAGGCTCAACAGTGTCCACGCGGTTCCAATGGAGCCTGCGCCGCTTATTCCCTGATATTGGCCGGCTGGTGTAGCGTCTGTGTTGTTAAAGCTCCAGGCGCCAAAGCCGTACCCGGCGTTTTGGCCCGCTGACCAGCCGCCGGCATAGGCGGGGTCGCTGGCCGCGTCGTAGGCGATCTGGCCCGCAGCAGTGCCTGGCATTAATGCCGTCACGCCGGTGACCGCGCAGGCGATGGCCGCGCCGCTGATAAAATGGCTTCTCATGGTTGACTTCCCGACTGACCCTGGTGTGAAATGACTTCTCATATTGATTCTCCTGCCGGATGGTTTTTATTTGTTGTTGCTATACGGATTTCCGCTGGGTTTCCAATCCTTATACCACAAATTAATCATGCCGACTATAGCTCAATTGGACTACACACTGGCTGATATGCAACCTACTATCCTTCAGAATCATTATGTCCTGTGGCACCGTCTGAATCGCTGCGGCTCATATCACGATTTATCGTAATTAAAGGCCTTTACAAAGCGTTCCAGTACAGGCAGGTACGGCTCGAGGTATTTCTGGTAGTTTCGCCAGCGACCGACCGCCGTCCGGTATAGCGGTTTGCGCACATCGTCGCGGGACGGCGAAGTCACGCGTTTGGCACGGGCGTGCTCGTAGAATTTCAGGACGTTTTCCTCAAATCCCACGCCCAGAAATTGCAGCACCGACCGGGCCACCGTCGGAAGGTCCTCCACCATCTCTTCATAACGGACGTACATCCATTGATTTCCCATGCGCGGGAGCATTTCCAGCCAGAATCCCATCACGTTGGCGTATTGGTTCACCGTGCCCTCCAGGCTCAGGTAGGCGGAGCCAATGGGCGTCGGTGGCAGGGCCTGCACGAAGCAACTCACGACCACGTCACGCGGGTCGCGCAACGCGATGAGGAATTTTGCCTCGGGGAAAACCCGCACCACCATGGGAATCATTAAATTCAACGACGGATTCTTGTCCACCAGCAGACGGTCGCCGATTTTCTGGCGAAGGAACATTTCGGTACAGCGGAAATAGTTTTCGCGCGCATGACGGATGACGCTGGGCGGAACCGAATCTAGCGCCTGCAGGATGCTGGTTCCCTCCGGAAAATCACGGATCACCGGCAGGTACGCGTCGTCGTGCATCACCTTGGTCTCTTCGGCGCTGATAATGTCGCTGTGCGCATCGAGCACCTGCTCGAGCAGGGTCGTGCCGGAACGGGGATGACCGCAGAGCAGAGCGATGCGCCGGAGCGGCTGGAGTTTGTCGGCGTCGGCGTGCCAGCGGTTCAGGACAGCGGCGGTGATGCTTTGCTCCATTTCCTTGGCACGGCTTTGCATGTGCTGCAGGATGGCTGCGTGCGATGCCATGTGGGGACGCATCAGCGCCTTCGCTTCCAACAACGCGGTCATGACCTCGTCGTATTGGCCCTGACTGTCCAGGATGCCGGCCAATTCATAAAACGCGCGTATACGCGCCGACGTGACCGCCTTGGGCATCGCCAGCAGTTCGCGCAGAATCGATTCAGCTTCCGGCGATGTTCCCCTGCGACCTCCGGAGCGCCGCCTGCTGGAACAGTACGCGCGGGTCTTTCCGATCCAACTGCGCCGCGCGGGCGATTAGCTCAGCCGCCTCGTCCAGACGTTTGTCGCGGATGTAAATATCCGTCAGGTTGACCAGGGCGCCGATGGAAACGCCCTTCTTCTCGCTGGCGCGCTGAAAGCAGCTGATCGCCATGTCAAAGTTGTCGAATTCCAGGCAAACCTGCCCCGCCTCTTCCAGGGTGCGGGCGCGATCCTTCGAAATTTGCACGGCTCTCTCGATGCAGCGTTCGGCGGCCGGATAGTCGTAACGCTTCCCATGGGCACGCGCGAGGTCGAGGAGAAGAAGCGGATTGAGTGGCTCCTTGTGGGTCGCCTGCTCAAAGAGGCTGATGCTCTTCGGATAATCCTGCTGCTCCCAGGCTTCGTTGGCTTCGCGGTAGAGCCGCTGGATCACTGGATTGGGTTTATTCGGCTGTGGCTGACTCATGTCGGTTTTTCGTGATGCCTCATGGCAACTTCAAAATTGGCTGGTGTCAAAACAAATTCCATCGGATGGTCTGATCGTGATAGCTCGATTGGACTATTGATGCCCCGGGCGCGAATCTGATTTACTGACCAATCACCAGAGCGGCAAAAAATATCGCAACGGTGTTCGCCCATAGTTTATCGCATGAACAAGATATTTTGGCTGACCCTCTTCACCTTGTGCGTGGTGGCTTGCCCGGTCCTGGGTCAGAATTCTCCGACCCAGCCTTTCGACGCCGCGCCTTACGGCATTTCGTTGCCGGACGGTCCAGGGCTGAAGTGGGACGACCCGCGCGAAATCCATTCCGTGATTGTAGACTTCGCTGCCCCCATCCCGGCCGGTTTAAAACTTAGCCTCGAATATTGGGGAAGCCACTGGCCCGAGCAGCACCTGCCCAAAGACCGTGTACCTGGGAAGTGGTTACTCCGGCTGGATGGAACTTGGAAATTGGTACAACGGCGGATGGCGCGTCGCGGACGCCGGACAAACTGTCTCCGGAAACTCGGTCCAGTTCACTTTCCGGCCCATCAACGCTCATGAGTATCCGCTACTCACAAACTACGCTTCAACAGGGCGATTCACTCTGAAAATCCGAATTGTCTGCGATCAACCGCTCCCCAAAATCCTTCGTATTCGTGCATTGACTGATTCGACAATTGAGAAACGTTACGTCCGCGTTGTCTGGGATCATCCACCGGCATCCAATTTCCAGGCGAAGGCGTTCAACGGGCAAATTTTGAGCGCGACCCCTGCGGACCGCCGCACCACCACTCTGCTGATTCAAACGAGCGTCAACAGTGACCCCAATACTTTTGACCGCACGCTCGTCACCCTTCGAAACGGTACAAATTTGTTCACATTCAAGGTGGATGATTTGAAGGACGGCCCTCTCTATCTGCCGGAATATGGCGCGGCAGTGCTCCCGGACAGTGACCATCGCGATTATTCCGCTGTCGCCCAAAGCGTTCAGCGCGCCGGGAAAAAGACCCTCTACGACCGTATTGCAGAGATGCCGGAACAAACATGGACTTCCGCCTGGAACGGCATGCCGCCGAAAAAATCGCCCATCGCCTTTGTGCTCGGAAACGACGGCAGTCGACAGAAATTTCGTCTCGATGCCAATGGCGACGTTTCTTTCCGCTGGGACGACCACTATATGAAAGCATTGCCGGCACGGGATACACCCCGGCTTGATTTGGAAAGGCCTCCGGTTCACGTCCGTTTCGGCCTGCCGGAAAAACCAGTGGAACGGCATATTGAAGACGAATCCATTCCAACCTGCATCACAACATGGGATCGCGACGGCGTACGCATCGTGCAAACAGCTTTTGCCACGACCCTCGACGGCACGAAGCCGGACGGCCCGCCACCGGCTTCCGACGCTTGCGCCGTGGCCATGCTCCGCTTTGATTTTACCAACACTACCGGCAATGCGCAGATGGCCGAATTGCCCATTACGATCCGCAGCGATACGAATGATGAAGCGCTCCGGCTTGACGGCCGGGGTCTGATCTGGAATGGCAACCGATTGCGCGGCCAGGTTGTCGCCGATGGATCTCCGATCGTTTCGACGAATCAACTCCGTTGGAACGTTCCGCTTGCGGCCGGCGAAACAAAATCCGTCATCCTCAAATTACCCTATCTCCCACTCACCGAATCACCCGAAGTCACAGCTCTGACTGCACTTGATTTTGAACGGGAACGAAAAGCCACGGACGCCTATTGGAACCGGGTCTTTAATCAAAGCGCCCGGCTGATCACTCCCGAGCCGGATGCTCAATGACTTCTACCGCGCCGTCGCCGGGCATCTGCTCATCAATTGCGAAATTGAACCCGGGAGCAACCTTCGTTTCGCTCGTGTCGGCTCGTTCAAGTATGGCGTCTACGGCAACGAATCGTGCATGATGGTTCTCGATCTGGACCGCCGGGGTTACCATCAGGAAGCGGAAGATTGCCTCGATACCTGGCTTCACTATCAAGGAACCGTTGGATTGCCGGGTGACTTTGACTCCACGAATGGCATTCTCTACGGAGCCGCCGGTTACGAAGCCGGCGGCTATAACCAACACCACGGGTGGATCCTGTGGACCTTGTCCGAACATTACCGCGTCACGCGCGATGACGCCTGGTTGCGCCGGGCCAGCCCCGGCATCGTTGCCGGTGCAGATTGGATTATCCGCGAGACCGCGCGTACCACGAACCAGCCTGACCTGGCCCAAGGTCTTCTGCCGCCGGGCGATCTCGAAGACATCGGCGATTGGTGGACCTGGCTTTCCACCAGTTGTTATACCTGGCGTGGCCTGGACGGCGCCGCGTGGGCACTCGAACAGATTCATGATCCGAATGCTCCCCGGATCCGTGCCGCCGCCGATGCCTATCACAAGAACCTCGTGGACCATTTCCTGGCTGCCTCTGCACGTTCACCGGTCGTCCGTTTGCGCGATGGCACCGCGGTTCCACAGATCCCTTCCTACGTCCAGCGCCGCGGCCGAAGCTTTGGCTGGATTTGTGAAACGCTCGAAGGCTCCATGCACCTGATCATTACCAAAGCCATTGACCCGAAATCGGTCCAGCGCCCAATGGATTTTCAAGGATTACGAGGACAACCTTTTCATCTCCGACCAATACGGTTACACGCTGGATGATTTCGACAAATACTGGTTCGGCCGCGGCGGCATGTCCATGCAAGCCTGCCTCCTCCTCGATCCCGAAGCCTATCTCGATCGCGACGACGTCAAACAGGCCTTGCGCGCCATGTTCAATGCTCTCGCCCTCAACCATTTTCCCGATGTCCACATGAACACCGAGCATGCGCTCCCGGAAATGGGAGACTGGCTCGGAGATGTCTATAAAAGTTCCGACGAAGCCAATGTTTGCGGCTGGCTGCGCAACCTTTTTGTCCGCGAGGACGGCGATGTGCTTTTGATTGGCCAGGCCGTTCCGCGCGATTGGTTGAAACCGGGCCAGCAATGCGGAATCGAAAACACCGCCACTTATTTTGGCAACACTTCGGTCATCTATCAGGCCAGCTCAGGCAACATCACCGCCAGCCTCCAAGGGCCCACTGCGCAATCCGCCGCGCGAAATCCGCGTACGTTTCCGGACACCGGGAGAAAAGCCGCTCACGGGCGTCACGGTAAATGGCCGGTCCTGGAAAAAACTCGACGGTGATTGGGTCATCCTTCCCGGCAACATCGGCAAAGCTGACATTGTGGCCACCTACTGAGGTGTGGGAACCAGTCCATGGCGAAACAGTCTGTTGGGGGTTGCTGGTGCAGGCACGCGGACGGAGGCCGGATCCAGGGCCGCCACCAGACTTTGAGCGTACCAGCGTGCAAAGTAATCGTTGGGATGCAGCGGATCATTGAGACAATCTTTCGGCTTTTTGGCGGCATAAACCCACTCGCTGATAGCCGTCATGTCCACGAATTGCACGCCCGGCCCGGTCATCGCCTTCAACTGTTTGGCGTATTCTCCGACCCGTTTCCAATAGAGCGCGTTGGTGGTATAAGCCGGATCGTATCGCAGGGTGGAAACCAGCAGGAACTCGGCGTTGGGATTTTTCCTGCGAACCGTCTGTAGGATGTCCGCGATGTTGGTCGCGAATGAATTCGCGGAAATACTCCAGAAATCATTTTGTCCGAAGGCAATGAGCACCAGGTCGGGATTCAACGACGCCACCATGCGCCCCGCAAATTCCTTTCCCCATTTTGATGTCGCACCGCTTTGGGATGAATTGTAAAGCTGGACATGCTGATCTTGATAAATCGTTTCCAACCGATGCGCAAAAAGTTCCGGCCAGGGTGGCAGATAAGGCAGGATATGGGAGAGACGGCTTTCGCCGTAACCGTGAGTAATACTGTCTCCATAAGCCACGACGGTCAGCGGCTCATGGGCCTTCAGCTTTTCCATCGTGTGCGGCAGGCCATTGCCGACATAGGACGGATCGGGATGGTTCCAGGTGTCGTTGTGTTCGTAGGTCACCATCACTTGTTTGTTACCGAAGACATTCCATGTGAACTCACCTTTAAGCAGGTCCGCCTCACGCACCTGCGGCATGCTCGAAGACGCAGAGCAAATCAAAGTACGGCCTTCAACCGTGTAATCCCTGCCCGGGATATAATTGGCAATCAATCCATAGCCCTGAACTGAAATAATCCGCGTGGGCTGGAACAGCAATCGGGCGGTAGCCGGTGTGTCATCCTGTGCGAACAGCAGGACCGTTTCATTATAAACTGTCTTGCCCAGCCAGAACGGTTGCATGGCTTGATCCAAGTCCCAGACCGGTTTCAGACCCGCCGCATTTTCGTCCGGCATATCCAGACCCACCTGATCCACCAGCAATGAACTCCCGGACGCATCCTTGGAAATGACGATTTCAACCCACTTCGTCAATGGGTGCGGTTGCATGTAGTGGTCGAACTTTCGTGGGTCCTTTTTGTCCCTTTCCATGTCATTCAACGAATCCACCCGCATCAGCTCACGGCCGTCCTTGGCCAGGAAGCGAACGGACAAAACCCACCCATTGGTGTGTTGTGATGGGATAGTCGCAGACAGGGTGAAAGCGTTGTCACCACCTGTTTCGATGCTTTGCGTCAGGGAGCCGGTACCGGGACCGATGCGAACCGAAACCTTGCCGTCCAATGGGCTGTTCGTTTCCAGATGAACGTCACCGGTAGTCTGCCAGCTTTTCAGGCCATCCTCGAAGCCTCCGTTGACGACCAGATTCGAACCTTGATCGGCCCTTAACACGGCACCGCTGAGGGTCAAAACAAATGTAACCGTTATCCAAAAGACATTGTTCATTGAGCGTTTTTGAATTGTCTCCCCTGGGATGACCACCATCAACCGTCATTCGACACCAACTAGTTGCTCGCCGTGAGTTCAAATTCCGCCGGTTTGCCGCTCGCAGAATCTTTCGTCAGCCAGACCTGAAACTCGCCCGGCTCCACCCACCAGCGCCCGTTTTTGTCATAGCATCCCAGATCATGACCGGAAAGGGTGAATTGTACATCCTGCGATTCGCCGGGATTTAAATGCACCTTTTTGAAACCTTTCAATTCCCGCACCGGCCGTGGGCCGGCCGGGGAAATGATATCCCGGATATAAAGTTGAACCACGGCCACGCCCGGGCGCGAACCGGTATTGGTCACCTTGACAGAGGCGGTCATCGTTTCATTCAATTTCATCGTACCAGCGCTCAATTTGACGTCATCGTATTTGAAGGTGGTATAAGTCAAACCGAAACCGAACGGGTAAAGCGGTTCCCGCGGTCCATCCACGTACTCGCCCTGTTGCGGTCGGCCGGTATGAAAGTGGTTATAATAAACGGGCACTTGTCCAACATCGTAAGGAACAGACACCGCCAAACAACCTTCCGGATTGGAATCTCCAAAAAGCAGGTCCGCGATGCCATTGCCACCTTGGACACCAGGATCCCAGGCTTCCAAAATTGCAGCGGCCTTGCCCTGAATTTCCGGCAGCGCCAACGGCCGGCCATTGATGAGGATGACTACTACCGGTTTACCCAGTGCTACTATGGAATCGAACAACTCCAACTGGTTACCCGGCAGGTCCAGACTGGAACGGCTTGCGTTTTCTCCGCTCCAGGATTTCGGTTCGCCCAGAGCCACGATTATGACATCTGCAGCCCTGGCGGCGTCAAGGGCCTGGGTGAATTCTGCCTTTTCCTGGGCCGACTCTGATGCGCTCTTCGGGGCTAACGAACCATCGGGATTGCGTTCAACCTCCGGCAACTCGCACCCGTGTACAACTGTCACCTCGGTATCCGGGCCCAGCTTTGCTCGAATTCCAGAGGCAATCGACACGACGTCACTGGAACGCCCTCGCGCAGACCAGCATCCCAGTAGATTATTTGTGTCATCCCCCATCGGACCGATCAGTGCGATTTTTTTCAACTGCCTTGAAAGCGGAAGGGCATTATTTTCATCCTTCAGCAGCACGCACGATTTGACTACGGCTTCACGCGCCAACGCCACGGCATCGGGTCTCAGAAAAGCGGTTTCGGGCAAAGACTCATCCACATAAGGCCGTTCAAATAATCCCTTGGCGAATTTAACCCGCAGCACCCGGGACACTGCTTCGTCAATGGTTTTCTTCTTGATGACTCCATCCAAAACTTGTTGTTGTAGCGTGCTGGAATAATTCGTCGTCAGCATCTCCATGTCCACCCCAGCCGTTAACGCCAGGCGTGCCGCCTCGGCTTGATTGGGCGCCACACCCTGGGAAATAAGTTCATTCACCGCCGCCCAGTCGCTGACGACAAAACCTTTAAACTTCCATTCGTCTCTTAAAATATCCGTCAAGGTATGATGATTGGCGCTGGCCGGCATTCCCGACAGGCAATTGAAAGCGCTCATCACTGTCCACGCACCGGCTTCAACTCCCGACTGGAATTGAGGCAGGTAAAAATTGCGCAAGGTGTATTCGGAAATTTCCGTGGTATTATAATCGCGTCCACCTTCCACCGCGCCATATCCAACATAATGTTTCAGGCACGCGACGACCCGATCCGGCGACGCCGGGTTCGTCCCTTGAAATCCTCGAACGCCGGCTGCCGCATAAAGTGCTCCCAGATATGGGTCTTCGCCAAAGCCTTCCGCAATCCGGCCCCAACGCGGATCCCGTGCCAGGTCCACCATCGGCGCAAACGTCCAATCGATGCCAACCGCCGCTGTTTCCCGAGCGGAAACCGCCTGGGTCCTTTGAAATAATTCCGGCTCCCAGGCGCACGCTTGGGCCAGCGGGATCGGGAAGATGGTCCGGAAACCGTGGATGGAATCGGTGCCAAAAATGAGAGGTATGCCCAATCGGCTCCCTTCCACATCCGTCCGTTGGAGTTGGTTCCGAAGGGCAGGATTTTCAATCAGTTCGCTCCCATCCAGAAATGAACCAATTTCACCTTGACGCAAAAGACTCCCGTAATCTGTTTT
The DNA here is from genome assembly GCA_963708525.1 of uncultured Verrucomicrobiae bacterium. Lineage (GTDB taxonomy): Bacteria > Verrucomicrobiota > Verrucomicrobiia > Limisphaerales > UBA11358 > UBA11358. The sequence continues at coordinate 10,558 of CAVPTH010000034.1, forward strand.
CGCATCCGCGTCACGGTAAGCCTGAAAGAGCTGACCGATTTTTTCTTCCATCGTCATCCTCTTCAACAAGTCGGCAATGCGTTTCTCCGGCGGTTGCGACGGATCTTCAAAAACATCCTTTTTGCCATTCTTGTTAAAATCAATCCAACCGGTTTGGTAAAGGTTCGGAGGCGTTGCCGAGGCCGTCACGACTGCGGCCAGAAGAATTATCAAACCATATTTCTTTGATGTCATAGTTTGCACAAATCCGTGGATGATCCAGGGCCTGATCCCGTTCGCCTCAATGCCATTTTGACCCCACTGGATGTTTTCGGCGCGTGCTTGATGGTAACGAGTAGAAAATGCGCGATTCATACCGTCAAGGTTTTTCCTTCCGCACACCGGCATCGCACCGGGTGGAAGTTAGAAACGGGGTCAACCTTCAACCCTTGCCGGATCTCTTCTTGGCGAACGCGCCCGGGTTCATTAGCTTGAGCCTATTGCCGACCATGACCAACACTAAGAGAATCACGGGCTTGTCGCGATCTCTTCCGCCAAACCTTCTGGTCGCCGCTCTGGCGCTGGGGTTATTGAACAGCGATGGTGCCGACCCCGGGTCACCACCGGCCCAAACGGAACCCGTTGCCGTCCTTGAAAGTTCCGGCGGCATTTCCAATGCGGAAATCCGCAGCGTGGTCGAGCGCGTGGCCCGACATCAGCTTCAACCGCTCGCCGACGGCGAATACCCGGCGGTCACGAACATGGCCGGGGCCGCGGCGGCCAAACCGCCAACCGGCATTGCCTGGAATTATCCTCAGGGCGTGATGCTTTATGGCCTGGAACGTTTCACTGAACCAAACGGTGACAAAGAGGTGGACCAGTTCGTGGTCGGACATAATTTAATTTGCGCCCGATATTATCACTGGCTGACCGGGCTGGAGAAACAATTTGGTTCTGACGGCAAACAATTTGCCCGCCGTACACCCATGAAATTGCTGATGCAACTCGGCACGCTGGATAGTTGCGGTGCGATGGGCAATGAATTGTTGGTCAGCATGATGCGCCATCCTGACCAGGTAACGCCGGAGGAAATAATCGTCGCCGCGCGTGTTGCCGACTGGGTGGTTAAAAAACAGGCCCGCCTGCCCGACGGCACACTTTGGCGGCCGGAATCCATGGGTGGCACGGTTTGGCCGGACGACTTGTACATGGGGGGTGTCTTTCTTGTCCGGTACGGCATTTACACGAATGATCAGAAATACATCGATGATGCGGCCAGCAACATCATTCATCAGGCCGCACTGGAGCAGGACAGCGACGGCCTTTGGTTTCATGGTTATTTTGTAAAGAAGAAGACACACGCACCGTTCAAGTGGGGCCGCGGCAATGGCTGGGCGATGGTCGCCATGGTGGAAACCCTTTCGGCCATGCCGGACAATGACCCGCTGCGACCGGAAGTGCTGGCGATATTGCGCAAACAAATCGAGGGTCTGAAGAAGGTGCAGGCGCCGGGCGGGATGTGGCGACAGGTGCTTGACCAGCCGGGGTTTTGGGGCGAAACGTCCTGCACGGCGATGTTTGCCTATGGCATCGCGCGCGCCGTGAACCGCGGCTGGATTGACGCCTCGAACATGGCCATCGCCCGCCAGGCCTTTGCCGGGGTCGCCAAAAATGTCACGCCGGACGGCAAAGTCAACGGCACCTGCGAAGGCACCGGCATTGGCATGACCCTGGATTTTTACCTGAAACGCCAGCGACCTTCGGATGATCCCCACGGCCTCGGCCCGGCAATCCTCGCCGGCACCGAACTCCTGCCGCCGGTGAAAAATTAAGAACGCGGTTTACAGTGTGTGATGAATGAACGCCATCAGGTTCGTCCAACCGGCGCCCGCGCCGATGACGCAGGTACTCAGAATCAGGGTGGCGATGCCGGCCGCAATCAGGAGGTGTGTCTTTCGGCTGGAACCTTTCCATTCGTGAAGAATCCAGCCCCACATTGTGCTGAAAATGATGATGCTGGCCATGTGCAACGTCCACGACGCGAAAACTGAATTTGCCCATCTGGGTTTCGCCCATCGAATAAAAGAAGAACTGGAAATACCAAGTCGTTCCGGCCAGGGCGCAGAACAGATAATTTGCCAGCACCGGAATTCTTAAATCGGCCTCAGGAGCCTGAGCCGGTGTGGCGGTCAGGTTGCGCTTTGAAGCGAAGGTTCGGCCTTGAGATGCGAGGCGAGATATTGATAGCCGGTGCCGTTCCGGCGATTCAGAAGCAGGCACCAGATGAAATTGGTTGTGAAACCGCCGGCGAGCACGACACAGAGCTTGGGCAGACCGACCCAGAACACGGGCGTTCCCGCCAGCGCCGAAGCTTCATTCATCGGCTTGCCCCAGGTCAGTGCGTAGGAGAAGCACGCGCTCATAATGCCTGAAAACGTCGCCACCAGTATGCCCTTGGTAAAATTGAATTCCTTGATGGCCTGCCTTTTTTGTTCGGCCGGCATTTCCTGTTCCTTGGTCCACCCTGCCAGCGCCGCGATGCCAATGCCGAGCAGGCAAATCCCCACACCGGCGAGGGTGACCTGGCCGGCCGTGGTGGTTGCAATCTGACCGATGGTTTGGGCGACCGCATTTTTCGGGCAAAAAAACCGGGAAAGATCGGCGGTATCAACGTGCCAAACGCAGCACAGTAACCGAGGGCAACGCCCATACCCAGCGACATGCCGAGATAACGCATCGTCAGCCCGAAGGTCAGACCGCCAAAACCCCACATGGCGCCGAAGAAATAGGTCCACCAAAGCGTGGTGCCGGATTGCGCTCCCAGAACTCCGAACAGATCGTGCGTCAAGAAGGCGGCAATCAACCAGGGGCAGATCACCCAGGAAAATACCCCGCCCACCAGCCAATAGGTTTCCCAGGACCATTTCTTCACACCGCTGTACGGCACATAAAAGCTGCCGGAGGCGAGGCCGCCGAGCCAATGGAAGAACACGCCAAGAAACGGGTTGGGAGTCATGGTTGCTTTGCTTTGTTGCCGGAGACTATCCAAAAAACAGGCGGTGGAACGCAATTACGAACTGGTCAAGCCGCCGGGGAATTGAAGCGGCCGGTTGGATGTGGCTTATAATCTCCGTCACTTACGACTCCGCTACAGTTGTGTCGTCAACCCCGAAAGCGTTCGGCGTCAAGAAGGTGCCCGACGTGACGCTTTCCGACCAGTGACTTATCGAATCATTGCGCCGTCGAAGTCGTCGCCAAACGGCAATAGAGCAATCAGCAAATATATCAATATCAAGAACTGACCCGTTTAAGAACTGACCCGTTTACGTTTACGTTCAGCTTTTTTCGTTAGACGGCTATGTGTGCATTGAGAATATCAATGTAACCAGAATGACTATCAATTAAGCCATTTGTGGCTGGTTTGGTAGAATTAGGAGCATGAATATAAATCCACGCGTCACTATTCTGATTATCGTCTTTTGTGCCACCGCCGCACTGTTGGGTGGCTGCGCTACCGGGCCTCAGATTCCATCGAAGCTTCAGTATTCTCCACCTCGGATTGGTTCTCCGGTCGCTACCATCAGGGGTTCCGGGGAATGGAGGTTTTTCATTATCGATTTTCATGCGTATATTGCGAAGATTGATGGCAAGGTTGTGATGGCTGGAAGAGCAGGCTGGGATACGCCGATACCTATTGAGATAGGCCATCACATTCTGAGTGTCGAATTAAACCGCGGTGAGTGGGTTGCGCGTTCAGATTTTGAATTGGATGCAGTCGCAGGTGCGAGCTACCAGCTCAGATATACGACGGATTTGAAACCGTTCGTATGGGAAGATAGTTATGTTGATTTTTGGATCACCGATATGACTACATCCAAAGCCGTATCGACTATTAAGCAGGCATCGCTCGTACCACCCGAGAACATCGGTCGTAATCCGATAATCATTCCGCCAATGCACTTTATGTAACTGAGCCTAGCACCGCGCTGGAGCCACCGCCCCTCTCGTAAACGTAAACGGGTCAGTCCTGTAAACGGGTCAGTCCTGAGTATTGACACAACTTACTTTTGCACATGCTAAAGTCGGTTGGCGATGTGTGTCCATGACCCCATATTTAGCCGGTCGGCTACCCACTGCAATATGGATGTTCAGCGCTTCCACGTTATTTTGCCATTACCGGCGTCAATGTCACTGGCCCGAGCAGGCCGGAATCGGTCAGCGGCCAGTCGGAGGCGTCAAACGGACGGTAGTTGATGTTTACAAAATTGATGTCGTAAAAATATTTCCACGGGACATGCCGTCGGTCCAGATCACGAATGCGATTGGCTGAAACGTTCGTGACTTCGACCTCAAGTTTGTTGGCGGCCGGTTTAAGATTATTCACCACCAGGCGGAACGGCGGGGTGATGAGGGTTCCGTAATCTTTGCCATTCAGCCGGACGCGTGCGCTCTGGCGAACGTCGCCAAGGTCCAGGACATAGCGTGCATCTGAGGGACGAGCGCCGCGAGTCCCTGACTTTTCGAGTTCATGGGTTTGGGACTCGTGTAACTCGTCCCTCCCAGGTGCATCAAAGGTAATCGTGTAAAGTGCTTTTCCGGCAAACGCCTGGCAGTTCGTATCGGGGAAAGTCGTCCAGGAAGTGAGTTTTGTGGTTTGGAAATTGGCTGGCAGCACCGGACCGCCCTGAACAAATTTCACGTTCCAATCCCCAGTGATTTCCACCGGCGGGCCGTCCGTTTGCCAATACTTCCATGCCGGGCCTTCGACTTTTTTATCGACGAAGGCGCGGAGAATCACCGACTCGCCGGCGGCAAGTTGGAGATGCACTTGCATTGGGTTTGCGGCGCTCTGCCGAGACGCCGCTACGCCAGCGGCGCCGTTCAAAGGGTCAAGGATGGCGGCGGATTTGGCCAGGCGACCCAGTGTGATCCAGCCATCGAATTTGGTCGTACCGCGATTGGCGATAAAGTAATTCCAGCCGCCGGCGAATGAACGGCGCTCAAAGGACAGTCCCTCACGCGTCATTGTCTCGGGCACAACGCCTGCGTCCATCGGGATTGGGTTATCGCGGAAGATTATTCCTTTGCCGTAAGGCACTTCGCCAACGAAGCGGTCAGTTGTTACCGGCTCACCGAATGTTTTCAGAAGCACCTTGAATTCCGCACGTTCATTTTCCAAGTCAGCCAGACCAGGAACATCTTCCGGCAATCTATCCATTACCAACTTTGCTCCGTCTTGAACCAGCGTAAGCAATTGCTTGAGCGTCTCCAGCGGCATGTATTTGCAGGGGGGCAAGACAATGACCTGATAATCACCACCGGGCATCCGAATTTTTCCATCCACGACTCTGGCCGTTTGCAGTTGTCGGTCGGAAACGTAGTCGAAGGCGTAGCCGTGGTTCCAAAGTTGTTCAGCCGTCGTGCCAACCGGTTGATTGGTAAACCAGGCGGTCTGACTGACGGTCGTCTCCGGTAGCATCCCATCGGAACGGCTCCACAGGTCGGCGACGGGCCAATAGAGCAGGATATCGTTGTCCGGTTTGCCCGATTGGAGAACCGACTGGCACCGGGCGATGTAGTCATTAAGCGCGGGCACGTCGTGCCAGATGGAATTGCGCGGATTCATTTCCGTGGAGGCATAAAAAAGCCAGCCGGGCCATGGCGCCGCTTCCGGCGAATAACAGCAGCCGTGGTAATAAATGTGGTTTACGCCGGAGAGGAACATGTCGTCGGCCAGATATTTCAGTTCGGCGAGCGTTTCGGTGAAATGTTCCGCCAGCCAGGTGCCGGTCTCCGCGCCGGTAAGCGGGTGACCCTGCGTGTTCGCGGCGGATGAGGCGAATTTGGAGATCAGAATATTGCGGTCGTTGTGGAACATCTCGGTCTCGGGAATGTCCGCGTCAGCGTACAGGTCCAGCCAGTTACCGGGCGTGCCGTGTGCCTGGTAAACAGTCTGGAACCCGTGCTGGTGCGCCCAGTCAATCCAGATGGGTTCCGATTGTTCCGAAAGAATATCCGAAACGGTGCGGCGGTAATCGTATTTGACGCGGGCGACTTCATCCGTCGGTGCGTCACCGAAGAACGCGGGCAGGACAGATTGCAGTTTATAGCCTCGGAGTTTTTCAAATTGTTCGAAGAAATCCGGCGACCAGTCACAGCGATACTCGTAGGAGTCCTGAAACACCGCGCGCGGTTTTGGGCCGGTGTCAGCGTCAAAGGCCTGATCAAACCGCTGGAGATAATGACGCATCGCGGGCGGATAAAGCGGATTCAGCATCGGTCCACGGCCACCCGGAGCGGCGCGTTTGACATATTGACCGGAAAACCGCTGCGAAATTGCATAGACCCGCCATTGGCCCGGCGGCGGCGTCCAATCCACGCGGCCGTCGGAATCGATTTTGCCGGTTAAATCCACCGTGCGGCCTTCCGGTCCAAAGGCCATCAGCGCCTGTGTCGTTTCACGCGAGAACGTACCGTCGAGTTTTCCGCCGCCGGACACGTCAAAAGTTTTTTTGACGACCAGGGCATTGGCGTCGTTGTTGCTGATCGTGGGCCCGCCGAAGCACCAGCCCGTTTCCAGTGCCATATCCGCGCCCAGTCCAAGCCGGTGCGCATTCGGAGACGGTGACATCCCATCATCCGCATCCAATCCGGACTGAGAAAATCGATGTAGTTGGACTCAGAACCTTTGGCGCCGTAAATGGGGTTGATTTGAACGCCGCCGAGTCCGGCTTGCTGGAAAAGCTTCAACTGGCGCGCGATGTTGGTGGTGTCGACCGCACTACCCGGCCACCACCACCAGACCCAGGGTTTGGTCTGGGAAGTGTTTGCGGGCCAGGAAAGTTCGTCAGCGCGACTTGGAACCACGGCTCCCAGCGAGGACCAGTCCGCAAAGGACAGGCAGAAAACCGAATCCACGGGCGCGGTTCATCTGCTGATTAGCAATAATTTGTCGGTCAACGTCAAGTGCGACGCCGGACGATAAACGGATGATGGGAGAGGACCAGGCGCGCAGCCGGGAAAAGTCGCCAATCGATTTCGCAACTGGAAACTTTCAGGACATTCCGGGGGAGTCGGGTGTCTCGCCGATGTGCCAGCGTGAACAACGAATGCCAGACTTGTGAAGGCAGATTGCCATTCCCTGCTCGTTCCAGGCAACAGGACCGAAATAGGTTGTCTCCACCGGCAGGAACGACGTTCTCCCTATGAATATTAATACTTGTAATGTAAGTATATTTACTTATTCCAAAAACGCGCCGTCCGTGATAGATATGGAAGCACTGCGTTGTCGATGACTATGACCAGTTGTATTTGTTCAACCAACCGTCCGGGGAACGCGCGTTGTACCGGTTTTACGTTGATCGAATTGCTCGTGGTCATAGCGGTAATCGCCATCCTGGCGGCAATTCTCCTGCCCGCGCTGGCCGCGGCGAAACAGCGGGCGTTGAGAATTTACTGTTTGAACAACGAGCACCAGATTTTAGTAGCGCTACACGTGTGGGCGGGCGAAAACAACAACAAACTGCCCACGCTTGACCCGCCTGGGATTGCGTATAATGCCTGGGACATACCGATTGGGGTAGCCAATGACCTGTTACACAGCGTTGGGGCGAAGAAGACTTTTTATTGCCCCAGCACGCAGCCGAGGTTTACCGATTGGCAGAATTTTGAGAATCCGGCCGGTAATCTTTGGAACTTGAATCCCAATCCGACAACCGGGGAACGTGTCATTGGATATGCGCTGGCGTTGTCGGGGTCGCTGTGTAAACTCATAGTCACGAATCAAAATACCACCCTCGACGCCGAACTTATCAAACCCATGCTGGGCTCGAAACCGTATATGGTCGGCCCGTCAGAACGCGTGTTGATAGCGGATGCCATAATCAGCACTGGCTTTGTCCAGCCCGGTTACCAGCGTCCGCAAAACAATTACACCAAAGTGCCCGGCGGTTTCAAACAAAATGGCGTCACGTATCCCCACCCCAGCGCCCATCTCCATGGGGGATTAGTACCGGTGGGCAGCAATGTTGGATTCAAAGACGGCCATGGGGCGTGGGAGAGCTTTAAAGTTGCGAGGTTGCGGACCACCGGGAGTACTATTTTCTTCAACTTTTGGTGGTGACTCCAGACCAAGCCGCGAGGCTCGTGGGCCGGGTATCGCAGTCCAGTGTAGCGGCAAAGTGACATCAGCCTGACGCACTAAGTGCTTCTGACCCATGCGCGTCAACTCCCGGCCAAAACCCCGGTATCCGTGATTTACCCATTGACTCCATCCCGGATTCGCTCATTCTGCCGCGCTTTAGCGCGAGTATCTACGAGTTGTCCGTGAAATAGCGAACCATCTATGAGATACACAACATTCCTGCGATCCACGATTTTAATCAGAACGGCCTTTCTCCTGGCATTGGGAACGTTGTCCGTTTCTGTCCGGGCCCAGGGCCATTACCAAAGTTTTATTGTCTCCACCTACGCGACGCAGCGAACGGTGCAGGGCCTCATGAACGGCAACCCTCGATCCCGCCGAATCCTGGTCCAACCTGACGCGCAATCTCAAGATTGACAAAATCTATATCGAGGTCATGCGCAACCACACGCTGGTGGATGAAGCCGGCCTCGAAAAACTCAAGAAGTTTTACCAGGCCCAGGGCGTGCAGGTCTGCGGCGGCCTGGCTTTCAGCGTCAGCGAATCCAACGGCTATCAGGGCTTCGACTATGCCGATCCGGAGAACCGCGAATTCGCCAAAAAGGCCGTGCGAAATGGCCGCCCGCCATTTCGATGAAATCCTGCTCGACGATTACTTTTTCTTCGACCGCAAGACGGACTACGACATCAAGGCCAAAGGCAACAGATCCTGGACCGCAGTATCGCCTTGAAACCATGCGCGAGGTGACCCGGAGAACCTCATCGTCAAACCCGCCAAGGCGGTCAATCCCAAATGCAAAGTCATCATCAAGATGGCCAACTGGTATGACCAATACGCCGGCATGGGCAACGACACGGAAAAAGTCCCGCTCATCGCCGACGGCATGTTCTCCGGCACCGAATCCCGTCTTTGGGTCGGACAGGAACAGCATCTCCAGCCTTATCTCAGCTACGACATCATGCGATTCATGGACAACCTCAAGCCCGGCGTCAACAAGGGCGGCTGGGTGGACCAGGGCGGTGCCAATCCCGATTGACCGCTACTCCGAGCAACTCCTGGATACCGTCTTTGCCCGCTGCCCCGAGATGTGCTGCTTCAACTATTCCGGCATGCTCCGCGAGATCCGCCCTTCGCCATCACCAATCGTCCCTGGGCCGACCAGCCCACCAGCCTCAACTTCACTGAGCTCCTGAAAACCCTCGGCCCCAATGACGACAATCCACTCTTCGCCGACATTGCCGCCTACACTCTCGGCCAGGTTGACAAGGTGCTGATCCAGCGTCGGCAAGCCTGTCGGCATAAAGAGCTACACGCCCTATCACGCCACCGGCGACGAGTTCCTGCACGATTATCTCGGCATGATCGGCCTGCCCATGGATATCTTTCCGCAATTCCCGACCGATGCCGACATGGTTCTGCTGACCGAACAGGCCAAAGCCGATCCGAACATCATCCAGAAAATCAAAGCCCAGCTCGAAGCCGGCAAATCCGTCTGCGTCACTTCCGGCTTCGTGCGCGCGATGCAAGGCAGGGGCATTGAAGACATTTGCGAACTCGAAACCACCGGTGCGACCGTGCCGGTGCGGCGCTTTGCCTTCGCCGGCGGCCCCGGCTCACCGTTTCGCGGCCGCGATCGCGGCTTCGGTCGCAATGCCGGCACACCTGGGCGGTCACCGACTCCCTTGGAAGCGCCGCGCGACATCCTCATTCCCGAAATCAAATATTTCAATATCCTGACGCATGATGCCTGGGGCGATGTCCTGGGCGTTTCTCCCGGCGGCACGACCTATCCCATCCTGCTCTCCTGCGATTATTCCAGGGGCAAATTCTACGTCCTGACCATTCCCAACGATCCTGCCGATCTCTACGCTTTTCCGCCCGGCGTTCTTTCGGTCATCCGCGCCACGCTGGGTTCGGCCGAATCCGTCCGCATCGACAGCGCTCCGGCGCAGGTCGCCTTGTTCCGTTACGACAATGGGACGTTCATCGTTCAGAACTATCTGCCCACGGCGGCGGAGGTCACGGTCTCCATCGCGGGAACAGCGACGGGAATTCATAATCTGCTTACCGGAGAGGTTATCGCTCCCGCACCGGCCACCGAGCGGGGTTTTGGTGACCCAGGGGGCGGATTGGCCGGCCGCGGGTCAGCCGCCCTGCCGTCGCGCACCCTGTTCACCTTCACCGTGTTGCCTCATTCGTATATGGCTTTTGACGTTAAATGAGTCCATCTGCATACGACCCCTGCCCGGACTGATTGATTTGCGACGACACAGAAACGCGGCAACACGGCTCATTTCAGCTTCCACCTCCTTGGCGGCTGGGAATCAGACAGATTAAACTCCGGAAAGGTTATCGGGCAAACCCGCCAACAACAATGAGGTGAATACCTCCATGAAACTGGGGTAGTCACCCCATGCTAAACGCCATTGGTAAAAAACCGAAACGCATTTACTTTGACTGAATGAATTTTAGTTCGGCGACACCACCCAGGCAGTTCCGGTTCAAGAACATTTTGGAACCGGCGGCACAAGTTATTCAACTTGTTCACATTCGGCAAAAGATTTGAATAGGCGGAAGACCGGGCTGTCGATGTATTGTAGTTATGAAAAAAATAGTCCGAATTTTACTGGTTGAAGATGATAATGCCGATGTCGAGATGATCCGGGAGATGCTGCGACAGGGCGGGCTGTCGTTCATCCTGCGCCATGCCGCCAACGAGTCGGAGTTCACCCGCGAACTGCAGCAGCACGCCATGGATGTCATCCTTTGTGACCACGGGTTTCCCGCGTTCAATGGTTTCAAGGCGTTGGAATTAGCGCGAACCCGTTACCCGGAAGTGCCTTTCATTTTTGTCACCGGCGCCCTGGGGGAAGACGTAGCCATTGCGTCCATCAAAAGCGGGGCGACGGATTACGTCTTGAAAAGCCGCCTGACCCAACTGCCACACGCCGTCGAGCGCGCGTTGCGTGAAGTGGAAGGCCGCGAGGCCCGCAAACAGCTGGAACGGGACCGTGACCAGCTCATCCGGGAATTGAAAGAGACGCTGACCAGCATCAAACCCCTGACCGGGTTGCTGCCGGTCTGTGCGGTTTGCAAACGAATCCGGGACCCCCAACACGGCTGGCAACCCATGGAGGCTTATCTCCAGACCCATTCCGATGTCACAATGACGCACGAGCTTTGCCCCGACTGTGAAACCATCCTTTCGCCGGCCTGGCTCAACCGCGCTCCGGCTTACACCGAGTTTGTGTCCGGCCCATGATTCCGGTTTGGCCGACCGGGAAGATTTTTTTGCACAAGATTCAAGTAAGGAGACACCACCGGCTCGTCACCCGGGAATGATTGTTGTTTACCGGTGGCTGGGGCAGCCCGAAGGGAACAGAATTACACAAAGCCTGGAACGGGTAAAACGCCGGACGGAATTTGAGATTTCAAACGATCGTACCTTTCTGCAAATCCACCGTGACGCTGTCGGGTGCCATGGCGGGATTGGTGGAACGGAAGGCGATCTTCAGGGTCCTGGGGTCGGTCGTAACGGTCAGATAACCAAAGGCGACAACGGGATCTTTCTCCAGCGTCACGTCGCCAACGGTCACTGGCGCGGGCGGAAGGCCACTTCGCGGCGGTGAGGTGGCAAACCCGCCACTGCCGGAAACCACGTACGGAATCTGCCGCCCGTTTACCCGACGCGTGAAACGCTGGTACAAATGCGCGTGGCCGGATAACACCGCGTCCGGCCACAAGCCGGCTTTGTGACACGCCGCGTCAATGTCGTTGGATAATCCTTTCGTGCCGCCACTTTTGCCATCCACTGACACCGGCGGGTGATGCACCGCTACAATCACGGCACGCTCGCCGGCCTGCCGCAGCGGTTTTAAACGTGCCAGCTCCGACACCAGAAAATTCAATTGATCGTCGGGAACCGGATATTTGCCGCCTTCAGAGGAAATGACACCCGGTCCTTCGAGCACATTGCTGTAAAGACCGATGATGGAAACAAACGGCGCGTCCAGGGAAAAGTACACGCCGGGTTGCGTCATCACACTGCGCACGAGCCCGCCGGCATCCGGGGACGGTTCCGGTGTTACCGCGCAAAAATTCCGCAGGAAAGCCTGCAAGGTGGGAATCTTCGGCACATCCACGTGGGCGCCAAACACCATGCCATCGTGGTTGCCTGGAATGGCAAAGATCGGCCGGTCATAGGCGCGGAACGGCTCGAAAAATTGATCGTAATAGAACTGTCCTTCGCCGAAATGATAAACCACGTCACCGAGATGGAAAAAGAAGGCCGGTACCTGTGGACCGCCGGCGGCCAGATCAGCCGCCATTAAATCGGCCACGCGGGCTTCCGTGACCGGGCCGGTGGATTTGGCTGCGCCGGTGTCGCCGACGGCATGAAAAACAATTTTTCCAGCATGCGTGATGGCGTTGACGAACGAACCCTCCACGACGTCCGCCAGTTTGATTCGTGGCGGCCGGATCCTCAGCGGCGGCACCGGTTGCAGCTGGTTTTTGTGCCGCGAATAATACGGCGAAAGATAATAGGCTTCGCTGGTGTTATCGACCTGAAACGTGGTTTCATCCGCACCCGGATGGGTTTCTCCGAACAAACGGCCTGTCGTACCAATAATGTTCCTGGTCACGGGTAAAATGTATGGCCCGGTGTCCGGGTATTAGATTTTTACTTCTCCAATCGGGCACCGCTTTCGACGATGCCCTTGGAAAGCGCGTAACGGGTAAGACCGGCGATGTCATGGATGTTCAGCTTGTCCATGACCTGCTGACGGTGTTTCTCGACGGTCTTGATGCTGATGCTCAATTCGGCGGCGATTTGTTTATTGGCCAGGCCTTCGGCAATGAGTTGCAACACCTCAGCCTCACGCGGCGTGAGCAGATTGTTCCGCTTGTTTACCGGCGCGCCACTCAAAACCGCTTTGCGATAGCGTTCCACCAAACACCTGGAAATGACGGGGCTGAAAAACGCATTGCCGCGGCGGGCTTCGCGAACGGCCTTGATCAACTCGGTCGCGGCGGTTTGTTTGAGTAGATAGCCGGTGGCACCCGCGCTGGTGATCTGGTGAACATATTCGTCGTCGTTGTAGGATGACAGCACCAACAGTTTGGCCGTCGGCACTTCTTTGGCAATTTGCCGGGTGGCTTCCAGCCCGTTGAGGTTGGGCATGGCAATGTCCATGACCACCACATCCGGCATAAGTTTTTTGGTCAGTTGCACCGCTTCGCGCCCATTGGCAGCCTCGCCAACGACGGCAATTCCGGCTCAGCCTCCAGAAGGACGCGCAAACCCTGTCGCACGACCGTGTGGTCGTCCGCCAGCAGCACTTTGATTTTCTCCATAACTGACTCCTTTCTTTCCTGGTTAAAATCTCACGCCCGCGCGGCCGTCGTGTGAAACGGAATGGTGACCCGCACAGTCGTTCCCCGGCCCGGCTTCGGCTGAATGCTGAACCGGCCGTTGATCAATCTCACCCGTTCCTGCATTCCCAGCAAGCCCAGCCGTTGTTTTTGTTTGGCGGCGATGCCTGGGTCGGCGCGAAATGATTTGCCATTATCGCTAATTTCCAGCGATGCCCCCACCGGACGCGCGCAGTGAAATGTTCGCCCGGGTGGCGGGGCATGCTTGGCCACATTCGTCAGGCTCTCCTGCACGATGCAAAATACCGCGGTTTTCTGGTCGCCGTTCAGGCTCTCGGCGGCGGGATCGGCATGGAACCGGACGCCCAAACCGGTTCGCGCCGAAAAACTTTTTCCATGCGACCGGAGCGCCGGCAACAACCCCAGTTCATCAAGCATGGCCGGGCGCAATTCGCGGGCGAAACGGTGCACCGTCTCCATGGTGCCTTCGAGCAGGCGCTGGGTTCGGCAACTGTTGGCGGATATGTTCGGATTTTGAAGCGCCGTTGTTCCCCAGGGCAGCCAGCGTCACGCTGATGGCCGTGAGCGACTGGCCCACCTCGTCATGCAATTCGCGACTGATGCGCCGCCGTTCCTCCTCCTGGGCGCGGAGGATTTTGCGGGAAAGATTTTTCAACGCCTCCTGGGCCCATTGCCTTTAGGTGATATCGGTCGCCACGCCGCACAGCGCGTATATTTTACCTTTCGGGTCCCGCAACGGAAATTTTGAAACCAGGCTGAATGTGTTCACCATCGCGGTAGCGCGCTGTTTCCTCAAACTCCAGCGGAACGCCGCCGCGCAGGACTTCGCGGTCGTGGTTTTGAAAGTGAGCCGCCTGCTCGCGGAAAAAAAAATCCCGATCCATCCGGCCCACGACCCGGTGGCGATCCAGGCCGAACTGTCGTTCGAACTGCCGGTTGACATGCAGGTAGCGGCCTTGCGTGTCCTTCAAAAAAATGACTGCGGGGCTGTGGTCCAAGATCGCGCGTAACCGGGCTTCACTGGCGTGCAGCGACTTCTCGACGCGCTGGCGTTCGGTGATTTCGGCGTCCAGTCGCGGTTGCGCTTCAGCAGTTCGGCGTTCGTTTCGCGAAAACCGCGGTGTGTGGCTTCAAAGGGCGAAAGCGTTTGCATGAAAAAATTTCCCCCACTTTTGAGATGCGCTTGCGGTTTTTTCCCCCGGAATGTCCGCCGCCAATAATTTTTCGCGCGCTCCAATTTATTCGCGCCATGTCCAAAATCGCCAGAGCCCGTCCGCAATGGCCGCGCGCCCGAGTTCATAGGCCCTCCAAGACGGCCTCCCGCTCTCGCCGGCCGATACTTTCGAAGGTTTGCGGAGTAGAGCCGCGCCAGCTTCTGTAATTTCCCCCGCTTTGGATTCATGGCGTGTGCCCGGTATAACGAACCACCAGCACAAGTGCGTCGTCCGTTCCTTTGAAATGCTGGCTCAAAATACGGTCGGCAATTTGCCGCTGTTTCCGCTCGATTCACCCGGGCCTCAAAATCCGGCGCGGATGCCGTCCGTTGCAAAAATCATCAGGTCGCCGGAGCCAGCGATGGGCAATGTGGCCGGCCGGCCGGAACTGGAGGCCAACCAGTCCGTTACGCAGCAAGAAGTGCTCCGATCGGGTGCGTCACGCTGGCTTCGGCGCGAAACAGCCGCGCCTCGACGTTGCCCACGCCGATCCACCTCACCTTGCTCCCGCGAATGTCAATCGCCGCCAGCGTCATCACCGCGCCGCGCGTTCCAACCAGCGCCTCGTGGCTGCGTTGGACGAGGGAAATGACGGACTCGCCGGCGTTCTTTTTCAAGACGTCCGCCGCAACGTTCGCGCGGCACGGTGGCTTCATCGCCGTGTCCGACGCCGTCAATCGCCGCCAGCAGCGCGCCTTTTCAAACAATTCGACCATGTGCAGATCGCCGGAGACCGTCTGGCCGGTCAAAGGCCGG
The DNA here is from genome assembly GCA_963708525.1 of uncultured Verrucomicrobiae bacterium. GTDB lineage: Bacteria > Verrucomicrobiota > Verrucomicrobiia > Limisphaerales > UBA11358 > UBA11358. The sequence goes on from CAVPTH010000034.1 coordinate 26,045, forward strand.
GCGGCCACGCTCCATTCAATCAATTCCGGTTCTCAATAGCCGTGCTCATTTCAACGCAGCCATTTTTTCATGGTCACGGTCGTTCCCTTACCCGCTTTGGTTTCGATGTCAAATTCGTCCATCAGCCATTTGGCGCCGGGCAGCCCGACGCCCAGTCCCTTCTGGTGGAAAAGCCATATTGCATGGCCTTGGCCACGTCCCTGATGCCGGGGCCTTCGTCCCGGGCGATGATCTGAATGCCGCGCTTGCTGCCGTGATTGGTGAAGGCGAGAATAATTTCGCCGCGTCTTGGCGTGGTCGACGATGTTGCGCGCGACCTCGGAAATGGCGGTGGCAATCAGGGTCAGGTCGGAGCCGTCAAAGCCCAATTCCATCGCCAGCGTGCGGCCCTTCTGGCGCGCCGTCACGATGTCGGCGGCGGAATTGATTGCGACGTGCGTTTCATTTTCCATGTTTCACCGGTTTCTTTGGTCAATGGTCGAGATAGGCCAGCCCTCCTCCAGATCCAGCGCGGTGCCCACCCCTTCCAGCGTCAGGCCCAGTTGAACCATGGCAAAGGCCACGTCCGGCTGGATGCCGACGATCACCGTTTCCGCGCCGCGCAATTTGAGCATGTGCGCCACCGCCCGCAACGTGCGCGTGGCAAACGAATCAATGACGTCCAGCACCGTGACATCAATGATGACGCCGCGGGAACGAAATTGTCCGACCCGGTCGGCCAGATCGTCCCGCAATTGCACAGATCGGCGTCCGACAAGCACCGACTGGACGCTGGCGATCAGATAGTCGCCCTGCTTGAGAATGGGAACATGCATAGATGACGATGTCAGTTTTTTGTTCCGGCGCGTCGCCGCTTCGCCGGTGAGCATGACCTTGTAGCCCAGCAGCCGTTCGGCCTCTTCGATGCCGCCTTGCAGATCGCCGACCGCGTTCATCTTGCTCAAGTCCACGCCGATGGTCACCAGCGTCTGGGCGATTTCCGAAGACAAGCCGGTGATGATGACGCTCGCGCCCATCAGCCGCGAGGCTTCGACCGTTTGCACCAGGTGGTTGGCCACCGTCGAGTCAATCGTCGGCACGCCGGTGATGTCCATGACGACCACTTTCGCGCGGTTGTTGCGGATGCCGCGCAGCAGCTGCTCGGTCAACTGCCGCGCGCGCTGCGAGTCAATCACGCCGATGATCGGCAGAATCAGCAACCGCTCGCGCACCTGCAGCACGGGCGTGGACAGCTCGCGGATGGCCTCCTGTTGCTGGCGGATGATGCGCTCGCGTTCCTGCACGAAGCTGACCGCCACGGTGTTGGCGATGCGATTGGCCGCCGGTTCATAGGCGTCGAGCACCTGGTTGAGCAACTCAAAATCCGCCTGATATTTTTTGAACAGCGAGCGCGCCAGCACGTCGCGCAGCAGCAGCACGATGCCGACGACTTCGTGGGTTTCGACGCCGCGCGGAATGATGCGTTCGGACAGATTGCGCGCATAGGCCTGCAACGCCTCGACGCTGCCGGTTTCCAGCACTTCGACGTAGTTGTCATACACCGAGGTGGCTTCGGTGAAGATTTCCTCCTTGGTCATCGCGGTCAGCAACTGCGCCTCGGTGATGCGCCGCGCCCATTCCTCGCGCAGTTGGGTGCGGTTCTGGCGCAGGTGGGCGACCAGTTCGCGCAGCAGCGCGGCGCTGGCTTCGCTTACGGCGGGTTAAGGGGTGAGGACGGCAACGTCCGGTTGGCCACCGGTGAAATCTGGGCCGAGGCCGAATTTCGCCTTGAATATTTGCGATTCATTTTTATCTCCTTTGGTCAGTGCTGGTGTTATTGCGGACCGTGGCGTCAAGGGATTGATACCAGTTCCAGATGTACCTCCCCACTATGGGGTATGGACCTGAAACAGCCAGTAGGTAAATACCCCATGTCGAACAGAACCGTTCTTGCTTTATTGGTTTTTGGAAGTGGTGGCTGGGGGCGGAATCGGGCTATTAAGAGGCCGAATTCGGTTTAGTAATACTAATTTCTACGGGCTACTCAAGCACTAGGACGCAACTAGGATGTCACTAGGAATTCACTACTGTTTTTACACAGTTACAAACATCGAAGCGACAAGGCGAGGGTCGGAATCGCTCTCATTTCCCTATGTTTCAAAGGCAAAATCTCATGTATTCCCAAGGAATCAAGTGGAATCCTTGGGAATCCGGCGTAATCCCTCCTAATCCTTTTGGTGCACGTTTTGGTGCACACTATTTTTGAATTTCGATAAGAAAGGCGCGGGCGTATGAGGAGTGTACCAGGGTTATTCGATAAATACAGATCAAGGCGGCGTCTGTAGGCGATAGAACCGTTGTGGCTGACTGGCTGGGTCAGGGTCAACAACCTGGATAATTCCACCCGGCCCGGATACGTTCGTGACAACAAGGGTATTCCAAAGTTGGCTGATCAAGTCACCAGTCCATTCCACACGGTAGGAACCCAGCGGAAGACTGGTAAAACTTAATTCTATGGTCTGACTCACGTTTGTGACGGTTATCAGACCGGGCGTGCTCAAGGCCTGTTTAAACGCCTGGAACAACGGATCCGGCTGGCCGTTCTGATGGTCCTGGGCGAGTTCCCAGATCATCACGCCACCGAGCTTGTGATTTCGGGCGTAGCTGACTTTCGACTGACAGGTGCGCTGATCGTCGTAACTGAGATAAATATGTCGTTTGTCGGGTTGGCGTTGTTGATACTGAGATAAGCGGCCTGAGCGTTCGTGTCCCAATGATACAGGTTCGATTGATAATACCCGGCCATGATTGTGTTGAAAGACGACTGGGTCAGCGACGGCGCCGTGGTCCAGGATTGGCGCGGCTGCGTGACACCGCCAGTGCTCGTGCCGGCGCCGCCTTGCCAAATATCGCCATAAAAAGCAATGCCGA
>CAVPTH010000035.1:0-37046 GCA_963708525.1 uncultured Verrucomicrobiae bacterium
GTTTAAATCGGGCAAGGGATAGGTCCCGCTCTGGGTATTAATCTCGTATTGGGTACAAAAGCGGGTCCCACGCTGTTCATGGCATAGGACCTTAGCGCAGCTGCCGGCGGCCCGGCTATCCAACTGACTTTTGGGAACCGATCTGCCGGACATACTTCAATCTTCTCCATGGTCGGCGAGGCAACGCCAATCCCTACTGCCGGTGCGGGACTAGCCAGCATGATTCCCAAACTCCACAAGGCATCTGAATTGGTATCGCCAAAATAATGGTGGATATAGGCGTCCCACGCCAATTGTCTGCCGCTCGCCCCACCGCTGTCCCCGGCAGGTGGAAACATTTCATTGTGATCTCGCGCGAATAGTTGGAAACCCACCTGTAGCTGTTTCAGATTGTTTTGGCACTGAATCCGCCAGATGTCTATCTTGGTGCTCGCCAGCGCCGGTACCAGCACCAGTGCCAGCATGGCGACCGTTCCCAGCACCACCAGCAGTTCAACGACCGTAAAACCGCGGTCAGGACAACCGCCAGCCAATGATGTTTGCCGGGTGTTTTCCGGATAAGCGGGAAAGTCAGTAAAAGTCTTCATAAAGGCTAGATGATTGGGGGCGCAACCGGAATCCTTTGGGCCGCAATGTCTTGAGCGAACGGAACCCAATAGCGCGTGTTGTTTTGTCATAGACTCAGCTGTCCTGGTTCATACGTCGCATTCAGTGCCCAATTCTCAATACCACTCAACCTGATTATCTACTATGAACTCGTGCGAACAACAACGGTTCTTTCAAAAATATTTCTCCAAAAAATTGGCATCCAAAGCGAAGGCAGCGACATCGAAATCCGCAAAATCATTTATGATTTGGCGGAAATGGAGTGCCGATCACACGTATCCGCGTGAACTGCATGGATGCCACGTCAGGGCCGCGGAGGTGTTCGGCGCTCCGGTGGTGATGCGAAGTTACGTTCTATGCTTCGTATCCGAAACATTTTAGACTGCAGGATGATGGATTTTTCTTGAATGTTGGCTGATAACAAGTGAAATTAGAAGAAGTACACCGGTGTACCATTGTGAACAAAAGCTGTCTAACTCTCCTGGGTAATGTTCTTTTTGCCTTTTTATTCGCCTTCTCCACTTCAGCCGACATCCAATACGCGGGAGTGAATCTTTCCGGTGCGGAATTTGGTGATGTAATCGCTTCAGGAGGAAAATTACCCGGTACCTATGGCATCAATTATATTTATCCGAATAATACCGAAACAGACTATTATCAAAGCAGGGGAATGAATATTCATCCGGCTGCCGTTCCGCTGGGAACGATTGCAGCTCACCAACAATGCGGCACGTTCAACTCCACGAATCTGGGCCGGATGGTCGCTTTTGTTAATTATGCGACATCGCATGGGATGTATGTAATGCTCGACCCCCATAATTTCATGCGCTATTACCCGAATCCTCGCAGCGGCACTCAGAATGCCACCAATGGCCTGGTGGGCACACCCAGTCGATTTATTCCGTGTCGTACTCTGACTTCTCCAATTTCTGGTATCAGGTGGCGGCGATTTATAAAACCAACGATATGTTATTTTCGGTCTTAACAACGAGCCGGCGAACATGCCGGAAACCCAGATGGTTGCCGCCTTGAACCTGCGGCATCCAAGGGATCCGGAATGCCGGGGCCAACAACATGATTTTTGTGCCCGGCAACCGGTGGACCGGCGCCTGGACCTGGTCAAACCCTGACGGTTAGGGCGCGGCCAACTCGGTCGCCATGCTGGGCATCGTGGATCCCGGCAGCAATTATTGTATCGAAGTGCATCAGTACCTGGACGCCAACGGCTCAGGTAGCAACGACGGCATCGTCAGCACGGACATCGGATGGCAGCGGCTGACCAATTTTACGGCCTGGGCCCGGGCCAATAATCTCAAAGGTTTCCTGGCGAGTTTGGAGCTCCCGGCAATACCTTCGGCTCGGCGACGAACGGTGGCACGGCGTTGACCAATATGCTTTCTTATGTCGTCACCAACTCGGACGTATGGCTGGGCTGGAGTTACTGGGGCGGCGGTCCGTGGTGGGGCAGCCACCCCCACGTTCCCCGTCGAACCCGCAAACCCGGGCAACCCGGTAGATAAAGTAACCGTCAGCGTCATCAAGGAGTTTACGCCGCTCCCGGTCCCGACGCTGCAAATCGTCAACAACAACACCCAATTCCAATACTCAGCACCGCAAGGTTTCGTTTTTCAGGTTCAATATTCCACCGACCTGACCTCGAGCGCCAATTGGGTAAACCTGGGTTCGGCCATTACCAATGTGCAACCCCCGGGTCCACTGGGCCCGAGCACCAACGCGCCCTTCACCGTGAATCTGGGCTCGGATTCGCAGGGATTCTATCGCGTCGCGGTCAGTCACGCGCCGTGAGGCGCAAGGCCGTTACCGCCGCCTGAAAAAGGTTTAAAAATGACGGAAGTTTACCCGCCGATCGCCGTCATCGGCCGCAGCGGCTGATAGAGGTCGCGAAATTGATGTTCCAGGGGTTTCAAACGCAAGGCTTCCAGGAATAACTGACGCAAAACCGTGTCGTCACCGTGATTCCGCAGCGCCTCGCGCAAATCGATTTCACCGTGGTTGCCCAGGCACGGACGAATTTTTCCGTCCGCCGTAAGCCGCATCTTGTTGCAGTTCTCGCAAAACTGCAGGTTCGTCAGCGCCCCGACAAATCCCACCAGCGCCCCGGTTTGCTTTAACAGGTAATACTTTGCCGGACCATGACCAATCCTGACCTCCGGTTTCGGAATCAGTTCGTCGCGCTGGCCGAGCAACTGCATCGCCTCACCCACCGGGAGAAAATTCTTCTCCGTCAACACATCCGTCCGCGTCAGCGGCATCAACTCAATCAACCGCAGCGGCAGCCCGTGTTCCGCCGCAAACAGGACGAGCGGCCAGAGCTCCTGCTCGTTGACGCCGCGCATGAGCACGCAATTCAATTTCACGCGGTCGAATCCCGCGGCTACCGCGGCGCGGATGCCGGCAATGACTGCTTTTACGTCGCCCCCGGTCACCTGCCGGTAAACCGCCGGATCCAGCGCGTCGAGACTGATATTGACCGTGCTGGCTCCGGCGTCGCGTAACGGCTGCGCCAGCCGGGCGAGTTTGACCCCATTCGTCGAAAGGCCGATGACGTCCACGCCGGGAATTCGCCTCATTCCCTGAATGATTTCCAAAATGTCGCCGCGTACGAGCGGTTCGCCTCCGGTCAGCCGGAATTTCCGGAAGCCCAGGCCGGCCGCCACCCTCACGGCGCGGATGACTTCGGCCGCGGTCAAATGGTCCTGCGTGCGTTCCCAGCCCTTGTAGCCTTCCGGCATGCAGTAGAGACACCGCTCGTTGCATCGATCGGTGATCGAAATGCGCAAATAATCAACCGTGCGTCCAAACGTATCGTTCATGCTCTTATGTTTTGTGCGGGTCTTCCCCCCGCAAATGCGCCATGCCTTCCCGCATGGCCGGCGCGAGAATCTCCAGACACTCGCGCACCGCCGAGGGCTTGCCCGGTAAATTGACAATCAGCGTTTTCCCGCGCGTCCCGGCCAGCGCGCGCGACAAGATCGCCGTTTTCACTTTCGCCAGCGATTGCATCCGCATTGCTTCGCCGAACCCCGGCAATTCTTTTTCCAGAACCGGCCGCGTCGCCTCCGGGGTCACGTCGCGAACGGAAATTCCCGTGCCTCCCGTCGTCACAATCAAATCACATTTTAATTCATCCGCGAATTTTTTCAACGTTGCCGAGATCATATCCACTTCATCCGGCACCACCGCCGATTCAAATTTTGCTTCGCTGCCAAAAAACTCTCTCAGCACTTTTTCAATCTCCGGTCCGCTGCGGTCCTCGTAAATCCCCGCGCTCGCGCGGTCGCTGACGGTAATGCGCCCGATTTTCATTCCTTGATTTTCTGCACGACGCGAATGTCTTCAATCCGCATCGTTTTGTCCACCGCCTTGCACATGTCGTAAAGCGTCAGCGCCGCCACGCTCACGCCGGTCAATGCTTCCATCTCCACGCCGGTCTGCGAATTTGTCTCCGCCGTGCAAACAATTTCGATCGCCGCTGGCCCGGACCTTGAAATGTGATTTCCACATGATTCAAGGCCAGCGGATGACAGAGCGGAATCAATTCGCTCGTGCGTTTGGCGGCCTGGATGCCGGCAATCTGCGCCACCGTCAACACATCGCCCTTCGGCAGTGCGTTGCGTTTGAGCGCGCGGATGGTTGCGGGCTGGCAGATTAATTTGCCTTCGGCCACCGCGCGACGGCGCTGCACCGGTTTGTGACCCACGTTCACCATGCGCGCCGCGCCCGCCGCGTTGAGATGTGAGAATGTTTTTGTTTGCATTTAATATGTGCGTTGCAGCTGCACCGCCTTACCAATAAAGGTAGGGCCGCGCTGCCGCGTGGCCTGATTTAACGGCCTTCCAGCAAAGTCGCAGTTGGCAAAAAATCCACTGCCTCGCCGGTAGCCATCGGACCGCGGTTCGCTGGCACGCGAATCAAGGCATTTGTTTCTGCCATACAGGTCATATCGCCCGAACTCGTCCATGCCAGCGGGTGCAATCCCGCCGCATCCAGTCGGGCCGGCCACAGAGTTTCGCGCGGATTGTGCGCCTCTTCAAGCTTCGCCGCCAGCGCGCCCCGCTGAAATTTTGGCAGGTCATTTCCGGTCAATTTTGCCAGCGCAGTTGCCACAAACAAATGGAAACAGACGAAATGCGACAGTGGATTGCCCGGCAGGCCAAAGGCACACGCGCGCCGTTTTGGCCAAAAATCAGCGGCCGGCCGGGGCGAATATTGACCTGCGAAAAGACAATTTCAAACCCCAGCCATTCGAGCAGAGGCCGGGTGAAATCCTTGTCCCCCACACTCGCACCACCAGAAATGAGGAGAAGGTCTGAATTTTCAATGACCGATAGCCGGTGGCCGATGGTCGATTTCGCCTGTTCGAAATTCTCCGGCAAATGCGCTTGTTCCAGATTGCAGGCAACCGTTTGGAGCAGGCTGCGGATTAAAATCGAATTGCTGTCACGGATCTGGCCCGGCTTCGGCGCTTGTTCCGGCGGAACAAGTTCGTCGCCGGTCGTGAAATGAACAACCCGCAGCCGCGGGCTGACCAATGGCCGGGTACAGCCGGCGGAGGCTAGCAATGCAAGTTTACCGGCGTCCAGCCGCGTGCCTGCCGACAACAACGGCTGTCCTGCCTTTATTTCTTCACCACGCTTTCGGATGTTCAAAGCCGCTTCGTGTTTGGTGATCCGGATTTTGTCGCCGGTGCGCTCCACGTTTTCCTGCATGACCACCCGTAAATCTTCACAGGGCAACGACGCGCCGGTAGCGACCCGGACGGCTTGGCCGGCCTTCAGCTCGCGCGGTTTCCAATCGGCGGCGTGGAGCGTGTCCACCACGGTAAAAACCTCCGACCGGTCGTCCTGCAAAATCGCATAGCCGTCGCGGGTCGAACGGTCGCCATCCGGCGCGTCAGTCGGAGCACAAACCGTTTCGTGCAGCACTCGTCCCGGACATTCCTCCAATGATGCACTAACGCCGGGCAATGGCAGGCAACGAGACTGGATTTCCGCCATTGCTTCGTCGAGCGATTTCAAGGTAGGGCGGGCAGTCCCCTGCCCGCCGTCAGGCGGCGCGCACGGAGTGACACGCCCTACCAATGGCAACGCCCGCCGTTTCCAGATGGGCACGTCTTGTTTGAGTTTATCCATGAACTCGGCCAGCAGGGCGATGGCTTCGGCGCGGTGACCGGCCGCGACTCCCACATAAATCGCCGTTTCGCCGACTGGAATGATTCCAACCCGATGAATGACTTTTGCCGCGAGGCATGGATGTCGTGACGAAATTTCCTCAATTAACCGCCGGATTTCGCGCCGGGCCATTTCCGGATAGGCCTCGTATTCGAGTGCCGAAATTCCTTCTCCATTTTCTTCACCGCGAACGACACCGCGAAATTCCAGCCACGCGCCGTGTCGGCCGATTGATGGCGGGGAGATGGTTTCCGCAATTGGCCCCGGTACGAGTTGAACATCGATTTCCATGCGTAAAACTCAGCCGCCCGACACCGGTGGAATCAGCGCGATTTCATCATCGGCACTGAAAATCATGCCCGGTGTCGCGTATTCCCAGTTGCGCGCCAGCCGCACGTGTGCGCGGTGGGCGGCCAGCGCGGGGAATTGTCCCTGCAACTCCGCCCACAGCTGTTCCCCGTTCAGCGCCGGGGCGGCGAGCTCGATGGCATCGCAGCCGGTGACATCTTTAAGCTGGGCAAAAAACAGCACTCGCATTGAAGTTATTTAACAGCAGTTTCAGCGCGGCACAAGATGGATGGCCGGGGTTTTGATGAGCGCAGTGATGGCATCGCCCTCGTGCAATCCGAGTTCGTCACAGGCCGGACGGGTGATCAGTGCAAAGAGCGGAAATCCGGCGTCCATTTCCACGCGGAAAAGCGCTCCTTCCGGTCGGATGGAACGAATGCGGGCAGGGAGACGATTACGCACGCTGCTGACGGCTACGTCCCGTTGGAGCACCACATCTTCGCCGCGAATACAGACGAAGACCGCGCGTGCCGGCGTCTCGGGCGCCAGTGCGGTCAGCGTGACATGGTTGATGCTCACGATGGCCAGGCCCTCGTTCACATTCGTAATCCGGCCGGGTTGCAGGGTTTCGACGCCGACAAATCTGGCGACGGCCGCGTTGGCCGGCCGCACAAAAACATCCGCCACCGGCCCGGCTTGCATGGCCTTGCCGTGGATCAACACGACCATCTCGTCCGCAAGGGCGAGCGCCTCGAACCGATCATGCGTCACGTACAACATCGGAATTTTAAATTCATCCCGGACGCGAGTAAGGTAAGGAATGATTTTCCTTCTCAGCGCCACGTCGAGGCTGGCGAGCGGTTCGTCCAACAACAGCAGGCGCGGCGACGCAAGCAAGGCGCGCGCGAGGGCGACCCTTTGTTTTTCCCCGCCGGAAAGTTCCGTGACACTCCGCGAAATCAACGGCTGGATTTCCAATACCTCGGTCACGTGTTCAAACGTAAACAATGGATTGGCGGCGCGGGAATTCCGGCCATAAAGCAAATTCTGCCGGACGGACAGATGCGGGAACAACGCCAGGTCCTGGGGCACATAACCGATGCCACGCCCTCGCGTGGGCATGGAAATATTGTTCGCCGTGTCGGCCAAAACGCACCCATCCAGCTGAATAAACGCCGAGCGCGCCACGCGGAGGCCGGCGATGAGATCGAGCAAGGACGTTTTGCCGGCACCGGATGGACCGAAGACAGCGGTGACGCGGCCGCGCATTTCAACGTCCACTTCGAGGGCGAAATCGGCGAGGGGCAACGAGATATTTTTCAACAGCAGGCTCATGTCCCGGCCTTTTTGCGGCGCAGGAAAAATTCGCTGCACCAGACGGCGGTAAAAGCGAACACAACCGACACGCCTAACAAACGAAAGGCGTGGGCGTCCTGGCCCAGTTGCACATTCTCATAAATCGCGAGCGAGATGGTGGCGGTCTTCCCCGGCATGTATCCGGCCACCATGATGGTTGCCCCGAACTCGCCCAGGGCGCGGGCGAACGCGAGCAGCATACCGCCGATGATGCCGCGGGCGGCCAGGGGGACGGTGATGGTAAAGAACACTCGCCAGTCGCCGGCGCCGAGGGTGCGGGCGATCTGTTCCAGACGCGGGTTGACCTCCTCAAAGGCCACCCGGGCGGAGCGAATCAGGAGCGGCACTGACATCACGCACAATGCGAGCAGCACCGCGCGCCAGGTAAAAATAATGTCGAGATTGAAGTGATCGTGCAGGAAACCGCCAATGGAGCCATGCCGGCCGAAAACCTGCAGCAGAATCAAACCGACGGCCACGGGGGGCATGACCAACGGCAGCGTGACCATGGTCTCCACGAGGGATTTGCCCGGCCAGTCCGCCCGGGCCAGCAGCCAGGCGAGCGCCAGGCCGAACGGCAGAATGATCACCGTACTCAACGCGGCCACCCAAACGGTGAACCCGACCATCTGCCATTCCACGGCCGTCATTCTCGCAAGAGGAAGCCATATTGCGTGAAGACCTGTCCAGCTTCTTTGGATGAAAGATAGTTCAGGAATTTTTTCGCGGCCTCGGGTTGTGGCGACCCTTTCACCCGCGCCATGGGATAACGGATGTCAGGGCCGTCGGCTGGCGGTACTTCGAACGCAATTCTGACTTTTTTGGAAATGGCCGCGTCGGTTTTATAGACCATACCGGCATCAACGTTGCCGGACGCAACCGCGGCCAGGGCGGCGCGGACGTTTTCCGTGGGAACAACTTTCGGTTGAACCGCCGGCCAAAGGTGCAGGTGTTCCAGCCAGGTTTTGGCATAAACACCTGCCGGCACGGCCTGCGGATCGGCCAACGCGATTTGTTTTATGCCGGCGTTCGTGAGGTCACTCGCGGATTGGATTTTTAAAGAGTTATCTACCGGGACAATGACGACGAGGACGTTGCCCAGGCGGTCTTTGCGCGTAGCCGGATCGATCAAACCCTGCCTGGCCAGCGTGTTCATTTGTGCTTCGTCGGCGGAAAAGAAAATGTCAGCCGGAGCACCGGCCTCAATTTGCCGCGCCAGTGTGCTGGACGAACTGAAGTTAAAAACGATCCTGTCGCCGGTGGTCTTTTCGTAGGCAGCGGCAATTTGTTTGAGACTGTCGGTCAAACTGGCGGCGGCGAACACCGTCATTTCCGCCGCGCGCAACGGCATGATCAGGATCGCCAGCAAAGACCCTACACCAAAGAGGAAAGCCCACCTTCTCATAAGTCTTCAAGTTTCAGTTTTCTACCGTGTACATTCAATGGGAAAGCCGGTAGCAGCGGCTCAGCTGGTTCGAGACCGAGGTATCCTCGAATTGGATGGCCCCGGTGCCGTCGGCCGTCACTGTTCCCAGGACTGGCCAATTGGTCGCCGTGAGGTTGCTCGTCGCCTGGATTTGATATTGCAGGCTGGCCACCCCGCGGCCGAGGACAAGAAAAAAGGAGTTGGTAAAGTAACCGGATAAAATCGCCGGTCGCACCAGATTGGCCGTGATATGAATCTCCGGTTCATTGTCATGTCCGGAACTGTACGAATTGAACAAGTACCCAATCTGGTTATCTGCCGCGTAAAAAAGAAACGTCGCATCGGCGCCGGCCAGGATTTCAGTCATGAGATTGGTAGACAACGGCAAAGCGTAGGTCACCGGCACGTTGTTGCCCGGAGGTACATAGGTATTGGTGCAAAGAATTTCGTGCGGGCCGGACAACAAACCGGGAATTGAATCATAAGTTACCCCATCCATCGATGGCAGACTGGGCGATCCGGTTCCTTCGGGCCAACCGTTGGTGGACAGCCATTCGATGACAAAATTTCCGCTGCTGATCACCGGGAAGATCGCATTATTTGGTTGCACGCCGGCGGTGCCGTAATTGCTGGCCAATTGGATGGAAATCCCGGTGATGGTCCAGTTACTCGCGCCGTAATTGGTGTTAAACAAAGCAACGGCATTCGAGAGACTGAACCCGATAAGGCTCTGGAATTCGCCTTTCAAGGATGTCGCCGGGGCGATGACCAGTGTGCCGGCTCCCCCAAAGTTCAACCCGGTCAAGTTCGTTCCTTCCGGATTGGCGGACGAACCGGTGGCGAGAAACGCATCCGCATGATCCGTGTTGGTATAGGTGACCTGCGCCCTGGCGACGGACCCGAAGCTTAAGATCCCCATGGCCAGAACCAAGGTCCGAAGGTAATTCATTTTCTTTTTGCCCCGGTGGTAGATCAACAGAATGCTCCCCAATGCCGCAACCAGCTGTGCCGTCGCGGCGGGCTCCGGAATGGCGGTCGCAATGATGGTGAGTTCGGGATGGTTTGATGAGAAACTCCGGGAATTGAACAGATAACCAATCTGATCATCCGCCGCGTAAAAATATAGTGACAGATCCCCGCCTGCCGCAGATTGCGACACCAGACCGGAGTCGAGCGGCAGCGGGTAATTTACATAAACGTTGTCGCCCGGTGGCGTATAACTGTAAGTCCCCAGATTATCGTATCCATTGGAGAACAGGCTGGGAATGGAATTGAAGCTGACCGAGCTGTTGTACGGATAGCCCGGCGTTCCCGTGCCGCCGCCAGAGCCTTCCACCCAGTTGTTGGAGGGCAGCCAGTCGATGCCAAAGCTGCCGGCATTGATGGTGTTAAAAATGAGACTGGTGGGTTGCTCGCCCTGGCCGCCTAAATTACTCGCGAGTGACAGCGTCAAGCCGGTAATGGTCCAATTGCCTGCGCCGTAAGTGATATTGAACAGGTTGAAGGCGCCGGCCGTGTCGAACTCGAGGATACTGTCGAATTCGCCCTTGGCCGAAGACGCCGGGGCGATAGCCAGTGTGCCGACGGCGCCGAAATTCACGCCCGTCAGGTTTGTACCGGCCGGATTGTTCGGTGAACCGCTGGCCAGAAATGCGTCGGCGACGGTGTTGTTGATGGTATAGGAAGTGTCTGCCCGGCCGATGACGGGCAGCATCAGAATTGCGCCACCCATCGCTACCGCAGTTACCAGCAGGCAGGTTTTGGATTTGAACAAGGCAAAGAAAACTGGTTTCGCTTTATTCACAAACGGTTGCTTGTTTTATCAGTAATTGTGGGCACTGGCGTCACTCGCCGTGCCGGTCAGCCAACGCACGTCAGCTCGTCCGGGGCCCCCCTTCCCGCAACCGGCATACGATCCAACGAAAGATTGCACCTGTCCAGCGAGGAACAGGAGATTGATTCGACCGGCATGGCGCGCAACGATGCCGTACGGTTGGGTGGAGGGATAGGTTGAGGCGTAAGGCCCGGGCGCATCGGCCATGGCCACGACGCAAACCGGCTTTACCACTTCACTCAACTTCACCGCCAACGGCAGGTTCCAGGGTGAGAGATTCATATTCATGCCGTACGGCAAAAAATATTTTCCACCCGGGTTTTCCGCCGTCGGGCAAATGAACAGGGGTCGGCTGTGGGCGGCAGGCGTTGCCCGGTTCATGGCCATGGATTGGAATGACGTCAGCCCGAAATAAACCGGCAGCGCGTTGAACCAGTCTTCCGGCCGGTTGATCTGCGCCAGTACCTGTACGCCCTGGCCGCGTCTGGGAAGGAAATCATGATGGTCGTCGGCATACATCCGGTAAGCCAGCCCCCACTGGCGCAGGTTACCCGCACATTCGACGGCGCGGGCCTTTTCCCTGGCCTCCCCCAGGGCCGTCACCAGCATGGCCGCCAGCAATGCGATGCTGGCCATGACGACCAGCAGTTCGCTAAGGGTGAAAGCCGATCTCCCCATGGCTCCCGAGGGAAACACAGCCGTTATATTTTGTCAAGTATAACGGCGGCGACTTCCTCAAAACCGGGAATTTCCAAAAGCGGCTCAGGGGCGCAAGAGCTTCCGCAGCGTCCGCCAGTCCCGCTGGACAATCCCCAGGCTGTCCGTCTCCATTTGCCGGTATAGTTCCAGGACTCGCCGGCCGGTCGGCGTTAAGGCGGCCCCGCCACGTTCATGGCCGCCCCGTACCGAAGCGATCACCGGCAGCTGGAAGTATTTATTCATTTCCCGGATCAACGACCAGGCCCGCATATAGGACATGCCCATGCTGGCTGCGGCGGCACCAATGGAACCGGTTCGGGCAACCTGCTCCAGCAAATCCGCCTTGCCCGGCCCGAAAGCGATTTTCGGTCCGCGGGTGATGCGAAAACGCGGACGCAATTCCGGCCGACTGGTCTTTGCCATATGGCGCGGGCAGCCTAGTTGAAACAATTTCAATCTGCAAAAAAATACGGGAACGTGTCGTGGGGATTTCAAAGGCGAACAAAAGCGTGGCGCAAAGGCGGACAGCGCCAATGGGCTTGGGCTTGGAGCAGAACAGCGGATTTCCTTCCTGATTTTGGCTTCCGCTGCCCCAGATTTCTCCAACGTCCCGGAAATGCTCTTGGTTCGACGGCGTTTTATCCCCGGAACATGCTTCTTTATTTGCTTTTGCCCCCGGAAAATCGTCAGCGTTGAACAGTGAAACGGAGTGCTTCAAACCGATCTCTGTCCTTCACGGTGAGAATCCCGTTTGCATACGCCCACCCTTTGGAAGATTTCGCCAAATCAGCGGTGTTCAATTGCGGCAAAGTTTCATCTCCGGTCATCCGGCTACCGGGTTGTTCGGTCACGGTTTTGGGCTTTTTGTCCAGCCACGTTTCCAAAATCAAATCGCGTTTGGCCGGGTGGTAGGTGCCCTCGGGTGCGGAGATCTCAATCACCGTCGATTGCTCATCGCGCGTCTGACGGAAACGGCGCTTCGCAAAATCACCTTTCCGATATTGCAGGCTCTCGCCGTCGTCTTCGTAGAATGACGATTCCGATTCTGACGCTGGCGCGACGAGCACGCGCAACGGGTTGCCGGGCATTTCACCGGTGTTTTGCACGACCGGCTGACGGAAAATGAAAGCGCCTCCGCGCACAAAAATGGGAATGGTATTCAAAGTCACTGGCAAATGGATCGTCGTATTGCCCGCGTAATCCTTGCCGGTCCAGTAATCGTACCAATCACCGGCAGGCAGATACACGTCACGTTCGGTGGCGCCTTCCCACAACACCGGCGCCACGAGCAGGCCGGAGCCGAACAGAAATTCGTCGTCAATCGCCGCTGCGCGTTCTTCATCGGGAAACTCCAAAAACAACGGGCGCAACGCCGGCACGCCGGTTTCGCTGGCCTGTTGCATCACAGTGTAAATGTAAGGCAACAGTTCATAGCGCAGCTCGATGGCGCGCTTGTTGATTGCTTCGAACTGCCAGCCGAACGACCACGGTTCCTTGTCCGGCGTGGCGATCTCGGTGTGCATTCGCAGGAAAGGATAAAAGACACCGACCTGCAGCCAGCGTGTGCATAATTCCGCCGACGGCATCCGCACAAAACCACCGATGTCGCTGCCGACGAAAGGGAAACCGGAAACGCCCAGGCCCAGCAGCATGGATACGGACTGTCGCAGCGATGACCAGTCCGCCGTGGCATCGCCGGTCCAGACCGCCGCATAGCGCTGGCCACCGGCGAAACTGGACCGCGTCAGCACAAACGCGCGCTGGTCCGGTTGCAGCCGGCTCAGGCCTTCAAACGTCGAGCGGCTCATCAACTGGCCGTAAACATTATGGATTTCGAGACTTGTCGCCGGCTGGCCTTCGTTGTCAAAAATCGCGTCCGGTGGCATGGTCCCGTTCAAGCTGTCGAAGACCGACGGTTCATTCATGTCGTTCCAGATGCCGGCCACACCCGCGTCCAACAGACTTTTATACAGACCGCCCCACCATTCGCGCGTGGCCGGCCGGCTGAAATCCGGGAACACACTCGGTGCCGGATTTTTCTCCGCTTGTGACGGCCAGACCGGTCCCTCGTAAACTTTTCCGTCCGCTGATTTCACAAAATGGTCGCCGGCCATTCCGGAATCATACGGCGCATAGCCTTTCAATGCCGGTGGATGCCCGTCGAGAATTGTGACCAGGTGGAACCCTTGGGCTCGTAAATCCGAAATCATTTTCTTCGGATCCGGAAAGCGGTCGTGATTCCAGGTAAAGGGCTTGTAACCGTCCAGGTAATGAATATCGAGCCAGAGACCGTCGGCGGGAATCCGCTTCTGGCGAAAGGTGTCCGCCAGCAGGCGCACGCGGGACTCGGGGTAATAACTCCAGCGGCACTGGTTGTAACCGAGGGCCCAGAGCGGCGGCAGCGGCATCCGGCCGGTGAGCGCGGTGTAACGTTCGATGACTTCTTTCGGGTCCGGCCCGTTGATGAAATAGTAATCCAGGTCACCGCCATCCGCGCCGAAGGTCAGCCGGTCCGGCCGTTCCCGGCCCACGTCGAAAAAGCTGCGCCTCGTGTTGTCGAGGTAAATCCCATGTGCCACCCCATGGCGGGTAACCATGAAAAACGGAACGGCGACATAGAGCGGGTCGGTGCTGGAATCATAGGCGGGCGTATCGGAATTCCACATCACGTAATTGTAGCCGCCGAGTTTCCAGCCGCGCTTGTCCAACCGCCCGGTTTTCTCGCCAAAACCATAAACGTGCTCATCGTCGTGCAACTGTTTGGCGACGCGAAACTCGCTGCCGGCCAAAGACATCCCGGACAGCGGATCATCGGCATCCAATATCTCGCCGGCGGGGTTGGCAAAGGAAATTCGCAACGGCGCGTATTGGACCGTCACTGTGAGCGAGCGGGTTGTAATCGTGGCGGTCGCATCACCAATTTTCGCTTTTGCGCCGGGCATTCCAAGGTCACGTTTGATCACGGCGTAAGAATGGTCACGGGCGAACGCGGGTTGAGTGGTAAAACGGACGCGGACGACATCCTCTGACAGCGGTGTGACGGCCAACGTGCCTTGCGGGTTGTGAAATAAAAGAGTTTTGCCGTCCCACTTCGGAACCGGCATCGAACCCAGCGAGACCCAACCGCCGGCGGTGACTGAGCTTCGGGCTGAAGTCGAAAGCATTGGAGAAGATACCAGCACTAAACCGACAAACAATTGAAAAGCAAATCGGTAAAGCTTCAATTGAACGTCAGACAGCCGTCCGGGTGGCACCCACAATCTCACTTGGAAACCGTCCGGTGGTAAATACACCACTCATACCCGCCGAGGCTGAAATCGGGGAGTTGGGTATCAATCGCCGCGGTTGCGCCGGTGATTTTTACCGGCTCGAAGCCGTTTCCTTCCGGTAATTTAACCGACCCGCTGGCATGGCAACCCGAAAGGTTGACCAGGACAAGGAACTCATCTTTTGCGTCCTGCCGAAGGATACTGATCATTTCCGTCGGGGCAGTGTTCTCGAGCCAGACGACCTCTCCGTTGGAGAACGCAGGGTATTGTTTGCGAAGTTTGATCAGTTGCCGGTAGATGTCACGCAGCGGCGGGCGTCCGCCGGGATGCCAGAACACCGGCATCTTTTCAAACAAAGCCGGGTCCACGGATTCGGTGGCGTCACCCACTTCCATGCCGTTGTAAAACAGCGGCACGCCATCGAGCGTTAACATCAATACCTGGGCGGCGAGCGCGCCATCCACACCGTAACGCACCACGGCCCGGACTTCCTCGTGGCTGTCGGTAAAGCGCACGTGCAAGGCACCCCGCGGAAACCGCTGATACTCGAATTGCCATTCGTTCTGAATGAAATTGGCGGGCATTTCATTGCAGATCACATTGTTCAGCATGCCAACCGTACCCCACGAGGAATCCAGGTCAAAGGCTTTGGAAAGCAGTGCCGGATTGTTGCCCGCGTCGGCCAGAATGATGACCTGGGGATTAACCTTTTCCAGTTCAACCCGGGCTGTTTCCCAGAAATCCAGCGGCACATTGGGCGCCACGTCGCAACGAAAACCGTCCACGCCGAAGTCCTGCAACCAGTATTTCATCATGTCAATCATGTACGCGCGCACCTTTGGATTTGCGTAATTCAACCCGGCCACATCCGTCCACCCGGGGTCCGGCGGGATAATCGCACCGTTCGTGCCATGCAGATAAAAATCCGGCTGCGCCATCAGCACGCTGTCCCAGGAGGTCTGACCGGCAACAATATCGATGATCACCTTCATGTTGCGTTGGTGGGCCCCCTCCACCAGCCGTTTAAAATCGTTGGTGGTGCCGTAGTCGGGATTGATGGCGTAAAAGTCGCGCACCGCGAACGGGCTGCCGATGGTACCTTTCTTCATCTTTTCGCCGATCGGTTGGACCGGCATCAGCCAAACAATGTCCACGCCCAAATCCTTCAATTCATCCAATCGGGCAGTAATGGCATTCAGGTTCCCTTCCAGGGAGAAATTCCGCGGAAAGACCTCGTACATGACTGCGCTCCGAAGCCAGTCGGGCGATTTGCGGGTGCTCAACGCAGAGGGATCGGCGGCAGCAACCAAAGTGGAATTGATTGCCAGCCAACCAACGAGAGCGGTCGCAGGCAGGTATCGCAGTGTTCGTTGCATTCTGTTCATAGCGTTTGAGATTTAAGGTTAATTTTCTGACGCGTGTTGTCCGGCTGCGTTCTCCAGTATAGGCGACCCTTCGTGCACGGCACAACACGCAAGTGACTTCTCCCGAATCCGACCCGCGCCGACCCGCCAGCCGGACTTTCGGTCGGGAACGCGCGCATACCGCCGACAGGACGAGTGCGAAAGCCGGCGCACCGGCAGTTCCGGGATGTGATGCGCCCTCGCGGGCCCGCCGGACATTCGTCGGCCTGCCCGCACGGCAACAGAGCACCGTGCCAGCGATTTTAGAATAATCATCATGTCAGAACGACGCGGCAATTATTGTCCGCCGCCGCGGCCACACCACGGCTTTATGGCTTGTACAAGCGGTAAAAAGTTTCGCCGGTCGGTGGATCCACATTGATTGAGACCGTGTTGCCATTGGTCTGGTATTGCGAAACCGGAACCTGACTCCAATCCGACGGGCTACCGCTTAAGGTTGCGCTGCTCTCCAGCAACGACCCCCCGGGTGTGGTTGGCCAGGATACCGTCAGCGCATTGTTGCTTTGGGTGATGGCGAGCATGGGGACTGGAGGCACTTGGGACAGGATGAGGGCGCTATAAGGCCCAATCGTAATGTTGGCTGTGGGCGGACTGCCACTGGCCGTCACCATGGAACTGCCCATATTGGAATAATCCGGGCCATAGCTGGTGGAGTCGCTGTTGAGTTGGACGTACCAGTTGCCCGCCGATGGAAAGCTCAGAGAGTAATTGTTGAGGGTGTTACTGGTGAAGTTACCGACCACGACCGCGCTCAGATTCGAGTTGGCGGAATTCCAGCGGTTAAACGCGATCAGCTTTTTAACGTTGTCCACGACGAGCATGGTACAACGGTCACCTTCCAGCCCCGGCGTCAAACCACTCAGATTGCGGCGCGCGTTGATTAAATCGTGGTAAAACCGGACGATGTAACTGTACGTGTTCGTCTTGCTCCAATCCACGTTCCGCACCGAACTGAATTGCTGGTTCTCGAGCATTTCCTGTCCCTGGAAAATCATTGGCACGCCGGGCGCCGTAAGGGTGATGGCGGCGCCCAAGGTGGAAAGCTTCCGGGCCCGATAACTGTTGGGCGTGACCGGGTCAATGGCGGTGGGCAGCCGGACATGGGTGGAACCGTTCAAATCACCGACCACATCGTGCGATTCCAGGTAGGCGACGCGCAGCAAACTGGCCGTTCCGCCGTAACTGACATTGTTCTGCACGTCATTGGCAATCGTATTCATGTTGCGGTTCGCATCCACGGTGTTCGCGAGCACCGGGGTAAAGTTGTACGGGTAACCGGTGTCCCATGAGCTGTTGAACCCCCAGGTATTATAAACATCCTCGGCGATGCTGATTTTGCCGGGATAATTGGCGTGGATCATGGCGTTGATGGAGTTGACGAGATTGCCGGCCGTCGGAATGTAACTGTTGTCGTTGCCATGCGTCAGGGTGTAAACCGAGTCCCAACGGAAGCCGTCCACGTGACATTCGCTCAACCACATGGTGAAGTTGTCCTGGATGAAACTGGCCACCTGATTGCTGCTGACATTGGGCCGCGTCGCGCCCCAAGGCGTGTTTTGCAGGTTGAAGTTGCTTTGATAGAAGTATATGCCGCCGCCCCCGACCGAGTTGGTAGGGGTTCCCTGCGCCCAGCCGTCAAAGTTCCACATATCCAGAAGACCTGTCCCATAATGATTGTGGACGACGTCCAGCAGCACGGCAATGCCCCGGGCATGGCAGGCCTGGACAAAGGTTTTGAGCGCATCCGGCCCGCCATATTGGGCGTTGTCCGCCGCAAACAACTGGGCCGGATCGTACCCCCAACTGCTCCCGCCATTGCCAAACTCCATGATCGGCATCAGTTCAACGGCATTGACTCCGAGATTTTTCAGGTAATCCAGCTTGTTGGTCGCCGCGACAAATCGGCTCGGCACGGTACTTGAAGGAAAAGTACCTATATGCAGTTCGTAAATGAACAGGTCGTTCAACGCCGGGTTGGTGAAATTGTCGCCATTCCAGTTGAAGGCGGTCGGATCGTAAATAATGTCGTTATTCCCGGCGCCTCCGCCGGCATTAACCACCCAGCGCGACCGGGGATCGTGCTTATAATTGCTGCTGCCGTTGTAAGTAATGTAGTACTTGTACTGCGAACCGTTGGTTGCACCCGGCACATCCGCCGACCACACCCCGGTCGGAAGAGCGTTCGACTGTTCCTCCACCAGAGGCGTTGCCGAGGTGGACCAGCTGTTGAAGGAGCCCGGAGTAGTTACGCTGGTGGCATTGGGCGCCCAGACCCGGAAAGTTGCTCCGTTTCCAGATACGTCACTATAAGGTGTGGAACCCCAGCCCGGGCGGCTGGACTGCGCCTGCACGTTGACCCCCGGGGCAAACACAGTCGTGGCCAAAATTAAAAGAATCACGCGTTTGGCTAAATCCGCGGGATTTTGACACTTCATCCGACTCAGACCTGATTGGGACATCGTCAAAGGATAAGGCAATTCTGCACCTGCTGCCACCGCATGAATGTGTCATTTACACACGGCCGACGACGGGGTATCTGACACCGGAACATCCCATGAATCAATCTGAACTACCCCGCCCCGGGTGTTATCTCAACCTGCGTGTTGGCTCCGATCGGTGCAACGTGCGTTGCTGACCATGCAAAAACCGCGTTTAAGTTTCTGGCAAATCTGGAACATGAGTTTCGGCTTTCTGGGCATCCAGTTTGGCTGGGGACTGCAGATGGCCAATATGAGCGCCATTTACGGTTACCTGGGGGCCAATGCCGATTCCCTCGCCATCCTCTGGCTGGCCGCGCCGGTCACCGGCGTCATCATCCAGCCTTTGATCGGGCAATCCAGCGATCGGGTCTGGACGCGGTTGGGCCGGCGGCGTCCTTTCATTTTGGGAGGGGCGGTGCTCGCATCGCTGGTTCTGATTTTAATGCCCAACAGCCCGTCCGTCTGGATGGCGGCCGGGTTGCTCTGGGTGTTGGATGGAACCATCAATGCCAGCATGCAGCCCTTCCGGGCTTTGGTGGCGGATAATCTGCCCGAAGAACAGAACGCTCAGGGTTTTGCCGTACAATCCCTGTTCATCGGCCTGGGCGGAACCTTCTCCTCGGCGTTGCCCTGGATGATGACCAACTGGTTTGGGCTGGCCTCCGAGGGTGCCGGCCAGGGTCATATCCCTTATTCCGTCCGGCTTTCATTCTATATCGGCGCCGCTGCGTTTCTGGGGGCCGTGCTCTGGACGGTTTTCAGCACCCGGGAATATCCGCCGTCCGATTCCGAACTGGCCGCCATCCGTGCGCGGAAATTTGATTGGACCCTCGGCCTGGGAGATGTCCTGGCACTCCTCTTTCAGCTGCCCCGCCGGATGTGGGAACTGGGAATCGTTCAATTCTTCACCTGGATCGGGATGTTCTCAATGTGGGTTTATTTTTCTCCGGCCGTCGCGAAAGATATCTTTCACGCCGCGACCGGTTCCCCGGAAATGGAAGCGGCCGGCGCCTGGTCGGGTTTCTGTTTTGCCGCCTACAACGCCGTTTGTTTCGGTTTTTCGTTTGTGCTGCTGTGGGCGACGAAACACACCGGGCCCAAACTGATGCACGTGATCTGCCTCGCGATAGGAGGATTGGGACTGGCGACGGTCCCGCTGGCCACGGACAAATATCATCTGTTGATCGCCATGACCGCGGTCGGGATTGCCTGGGCGAGCATCCTCTCCATGCCTTACGCGATGCTGGTGCCGGCTTTGCCAAAAGAGAAAATCGGGGTCATGATGGGAATGTTCAACCTGTTCATTGTGCTGCCGCAAATCCTGGCTTCGAGCCTGCTGGGTTTCCTCCTGAAACATTTTCTGCACAGCGAACCCATGAATGCCCTGGTCCTGGGCGGCGCGAGCATGGGACTGGCTGCCTTGCTGACCCTGCTGGTGGTAAACGTCAGACGAACCGGCGGGCAATTGGTCGTGTCCGGTGCGGCGGGCTCACATTAACCGGCAACCAAACCGCATAACACTCAGACGTCCTCTGACCGGTTTGATCTTTCTGAACCAGTTTGTCTGCGGATTATTTCGGCACCGTACGATGGAAAATCTGCCATTCGAACCCGTTCAGACGGAATTGCGGCAGTTCATCGGCCGGCGGATCCACCAGCCCGGAAATCGGGACCAGTTTGAACCCGCCACCGCTTTGCACCTCCACCTGTCCCGAAACCGGCCGGTTCGAAAAGTTAATCGCGACGATGAACTCATTCGTGCCGTCCGAACGCAGAAAGGTAACGACGTCCTTCTGCTCGGAATTACGCAGCCACTTCACCTGGTTATTGCAAAAGCAACCAGGATATTGTTCGCGCAGGTTGATCAGGCCCTGGTAGATTTCCCGCAGCGGCGGGCGGCCTTTCGGATTCCAGAATATCGTCAGCTTGTTGAACAAAGCCGGGTCGCCGGATTCAGTCGCATCGCCGACTTCCATGCCGTTATAGAGCAAAGGAACACCGTCCAGCGTGAACATCAGCGCCGAAGCCGCGAGGGCGCCGTTGACCCCAAAGCGCGCCACTGCCCGCGGTTCGTCGTGGTCGTCCGAAACGCGCATGTGAAGTGTGCCCGCGGGAAATTGCCGCCGGCTTTGCGCCCAGGTTCGTTCCAGATCCGAAGCCGGTGCGCTGTCCATCAGAACCTTGTTGAGGGTGGCCATCAGCGGCCAGTCGTAGTCGATATCAAACGCCTGCGTCATCAATTGCGGTTCGCTGGCCTCGGCCAGCCACATGAATTCCGGTTTGATTTTCCCGATGGTGGCCCGCGCTTCCACCCAGAAATCGGCCGGTACCATGGAAGCAACGTCACAGCGGAAACCATCGATGTCGCAAGTTTGCACCCAATAGACCATCATCTTGATCATATAGGCGCGGAGTTCAGGATTGGCGTAATTCAAACCCGCTACATCGGTCCATTCAGGAACCGGCGGGAGGATTTTCCCGTTCGCATTGCGTTTGTAATACTCCGGGTGTTGCATCATCACGCTGTCCCAGGCCGTGTGGTCGGCTACCAAATCCATGATCACTTTCATGCCGCGCTTGTGTGCCGCGGCCACGAGCCGTTTGAAATCATCCATCGTTCCGTAGCTGGGATCGATCGCGTAAAAATCTTTGACGGAATAAGGGCTGCCATACTCGCCTTTGCGAAATTTTTCGCCGATGGGATGAATCGGCATAATCCAAAGAATGGTAACACCGAGATTCTGCAAATGGTCCAGTTTGGCAGTGACGCCATTGAGGTCGCCGGCCGGAGAGAAGTCGCGGGGAAAGACTTCGCAAATGACGCCGTTGCGCAGCCACGCCGGGCTTTTCTGCGCCGGTGGATCGGTAGGACTACCGCCGGCCTGAGCCACTGGCACAGAGCACGCGACCCATATGAATATTCCGAGTATCGCGCAGGATTTGATCGCGCTACGGGCCAAATGAGACCTGGTCGTCTCGAGCAGACTATGAATCATACATGTATTATCAACTTCCTGACCATTGAAACAACCGCACAAACATGCAGCCTTGCCATTCTTCCGGATCACCGCCGGCAATCACGTCCGAGGCGACCGTTGGCGGTACAGCGGCACGAAACTGTTCCCTTTCCTGCTGAAAAGGTCAATTGTTTCAACTCCTGATTAAGGGGTTCAGTCTTTTTAATTCCGCCTCCAATGTCAATACACTTGCAGGCGGTAATAGCGCGTGGCATTGGTAGCCGTGGTGTCGTCTAACACCATAATTCCACCGGTGCCGGCCTGAGCCGGGCCGAGGTTGCCCCAAGAGGCAGGCTGGAGGCTGTTGCAGCATTGGAGTTGGTAGGTCCAATTGGAGGAAGAGGAAAAACTTAACTGAACATTGTGGCTCTGGACGACAATCGGTCCGAGCTGGAACGGCGGTAGTACGGGGTGCAACAGCGGATTCGACGGGTCCGTTCCGTTGCGATACTCCGTAAGATTCGACACGCCGTCGCCGTCCGGATCATCCGAACCCCGCGACAAGTCGGTTGCCGAGCCCAGGGGATGGCCGAAGTAAGCCAGCCGCCACCAGTCGGGTATACCGTCGGTGTCGCTGATCACGTCGGCGATTTTGCGGACCTGCACGCCGGAAACACGCGCGTTGTCTACCACGGGTGTGAACAGAATTTGCAATTGCGAGTTGGTAACGGTGTTCGTGAACACGAGGGAAACGGGAATATTCATTCCGCCGGTCGTCGCGTAGATGTCAAAATTGGTCAACACCTGCTGGCCCTGGATGAAGACGTTGAAAACGCGCTGGCCGGGACCATTCCAATACGTTTCCGCTTCCAGTAACGTGATTTCATAGACGCCCTCGGGGCAATCGAACTCGTAGTAGAACCCCCCGCTGGACGTGCTGTAATGCTCGCGCTGGTAGAGCGATTGGGCTGACGAACAGACGCCGCTAATAACGTTGTTGAGGTAGCCGGCGGTGCCGCCGGAATAGCCGAACCCGCCAAACGTGTAAGCGGTGTCCATCAACCAGAGGTTGCCGCTGCAATCGGTGACATTGGCGGGATTGCCGCCGCTGACACGCTGGACGTAGTTGCCGGGCACGTTGAAAAACCAGATGTGGGCGGTGTTCGTGAGGGAAACATTGCCGCTGGTATCCGTTGCCCGGGCAGAAATCACGTGCGGGCCATTAAGAAAGTTCGAGCTGTTCAGGTTCAGACTCCACGCAGTTGTTCCGGTGGCGGTTACCCAGGTTCCGTTATCCAATTCGATTTCGACTTTTTGCACTCCAACATTGTCACCCGCCGTTCCGGAAATCAGCAGGGTTCCGGAAACTTGCGCACTGTTCGTGGGCGTGAGCAGGGAAACGTTCGGCAGCGTCACATCCGCGCCGCCGGAACCTGTGTGAAATTGTAGCTGGTACGGCGCAAACATCGCGTTGCCGGAGACGGCATCAACGGCTGAGTTGGTAATGCGGACGAGCACCATGGTCAGCGGGGAAAATCCGGCACCACCGGGAGCAAAGGTCATCGTGTCATGCGCCGCCGACCATGCGAAGGTGCCGCCCACAGCCGGGGTTATACTGAACGCCGACTGGACACTGTTGGTGTCCATCGGTTTGCTAAACTGAAGAGCGATTGAGGCGTTGATCGGCACGTTCGTGGCGTCGTGTGACGGCGAATTACTCACCACAACCGGATCCAGCGGCAACTGTTGCGATTGCGCGATGAAAATTTTCGCGGAGGTACTGGATACGGATATCGACGGCGTTTGTGAACTGGAATTCAGCGTGTAGGTTTCGTTCGTATTCAGGAGATTCACGAGGGTTGTCCCGCCGGGATAGGTCAAAGTGCAGGGTGCCAAGGTCTGTGTCGAACCCGCGGTATTCAAAACCACGAACACTTCCTGCGTGTTTAACACCCGGGAATAGGCAAACAGCCCGGAACCGGCGGAATTATTGGTTTGATTGGTGTATGAACCGAGCGAAATCGCAGGATAGAGCCGACGGAGGTTGTTCAGCTCCGCCACTAATTGAAACAGCGGATGCGTCATATTAAAACTGTCCACGCCCTTGAGGCCGGCGTCCTTGAACTGTCCCGCAAACATGTCCTCGCGGTCATTGGGATCGGTGGCGCCGTTGAACGCCTGCTCGGTACCATAATACAGGCACGGAATGCCGCGCGACGTGTAGAGAAATACCAGCGCCACGGCGAGGCGATTGGTGGTACTGGAGTTCAAAAAGCGCGGCTGATCGTGGTTGTCGAGAAACGTTACCAGTTGCATCCGCGACACGGGGTCGTAAACGCTGTCCACGGAGTTATAATGACTTTGGATCAGTGAGGTGGCGCCGCTCCCGGAGCCGAAGACACTGCCGACCTTGAAATAAAGCGGGTAGTCGAGCACTGAATCCAGCAGGAACGACCCGCCGCTTTTCGTGCCAGTATAGGAACCGCAGAGTACTTCGTTGGTGTCGTACACTTCGCCGAACATGAAAAAGTTCGGCTTCGCGCTGTTCGTCGCGGCGAATTGGTGCACGAGCGGACACCAGTATTGCCAGAAGCCGGTATCCACGTGCTTGAAGGTGTCAATGCGGAAGCCGTCAAAACCGGCCTGCTGAATCCAAAAATTGTAAATCGCTGCCATGTTCGAGCGGACATAAGGCGATTCCGTGCGGAAATCATCCAGGCCGCTTAGCTCGCCCAGTTGGTAATGGTCCGGGATGTTGTAATCAGGAATGGCACCGTAGTTGTGAAAGAGATTCGTCAGGGCGTTGTTGGTCGGGGTGTAAGTTGAATTGTAAATGTCAAAGGGCGGCGCATAGGTGAGCGAACTGCTGCGGTACTTGAGCGTGTAGCCGGCCGGCGGAGCCAGATAAGCGGCATAGCCGGAATCCGTGCTGTAGATCAGGTCATCGCCGTGATTGCAAATGATGTCGTCAATGACCAGCAATCCCCGTGCGTGCGCCGCGGCGGTAAAATGCTGCAAATCCGCAAGGCTGCCCCAATGTGGGTCCACCTTGTAAAAATCACGCCCGGCATAGCCGTGAAACTGGCCGTGGCCGTTGAGCACGACGGGTGAGATCCAGACGGCGGTGGCTCCCAGCGCCTTGATGTAATCAAGCTTCTGTTCGATGCCCTTGAAATCGCCGCCATGTACTGAGGTGGTGCCGGTGGCGCTGTAATTGCCGTCAGCGTTGTTATTCGACGGGTCGCCATCAAAAAAGCGGTCGGTGATGAGCTGGTAGATGTTCTGTTGTTGCCAGAAGACGTTGGTGGTCTGGGCCTGCACGACTGCCGGCAAAACGCCGAAAGTAACCAGAAGAAAGGTGACGAAGCACGGACGCCACACCCGAAACGATAAATACATAAATTAAAACGCGAATTGATTAGAATACCGCTTCCCTTGACCGGCCGCCACCGCACAAATATGCGAGGTCATTCCGGTTTTCGGACGAGACCCGCACAGCCGGCCATTGGCATTGCGAAACTTTTGGCTCTGTCTAAATTGCCGGTGTGAAACGACGCCGCTCCAAAGGGAAATCCCGACAACGCAATCAGCCGGATGGCCCGTGTGCAGTCTCTGCCCGCCGCGAACCAACTCCAGTACTTTCCGGGCGTCGTAAATGGGCGTTTCGCCTGATTGCTTTGGTCTGCATACCCTTGCTGGCATTGGGCGGGCTGGAAGCGGTATTGCGTCTGGCAGGTTATGGTTACCGCACCAGCTTCTTCGACACTTACTACATCGGTCAGCAGAAATTTTTGGTTGATAACGAAAATTTCAGTTTGCGGTTCTTCCCGCCTCAACTCACGCGTTGGCCTACGTCTTTTCTCATGCCGGCACCCAAACCGCCCAACACTTACCGCATCTTCATTCTGGGCGAATCCGCCGCACAAGGGGATCCCGAACCCGCTTACGGCGCCTGGCGTTACCTGGAAGTGTTGCTCCGTGAGCGATATCCCGACGAACACTTCGAGGTGGTGAATGTGGCGATCACGGCCATCAATTCGAACGTCATTCTTCCCATCGCCCGTGAGTGCGCACGCCAGGACGGCGACCTTTGGATCATCTATATGGGCAATAACGAAATGGTCGGGCCGTTCGGCGCCGCGACGGTCTTCGGGGCCAAAGCCCCGCCCTGGTGGCTGATCCGGCTGAGTCTAGCCGCGCAACAAACCCGCGTCGGGCAACTGATGACCTCCTTGACCCGGAGGCTCAGAAACCATCCGACCGGGGCTTCCTGGGGAGGTATGCAAATGTTTCTGGGCAATCAACTGGCACCGGATGATCCCCGCCGGGAAACCGTTTATCGGAACTTTCATCATAACCTGCAGGATATCTTGCGTGCTGGCCTCGATTCCGGCGCGAAAATCATTTTGAACACCGTCGCTGTGAACTTAAAGGATTGTCCGCCGTTCGCTTCGGCAAAAAACAGCCGCCTTTCCCCCACCGACCAGGCGCAATTCGATGCGCAACTGACTGAAGCGCGGCAACAGCAGGCGGAAAGTAATTTCACCGCCGCCGTAGAGCTTTTCGCGAGCGCGGCCAGGCTGGATGGTACAGTCGCTGAATTGCAATATCGATGGGGCGAATGCCTGCTGGCCCAAAATGACCTTCCCGTCGCCCGTGACCATTTCCAACAGGCGTGTGATGACGATGCGCTTCCCTTCCGCGCTGACGCGCGAATTAATGGCCTGATCCAGCAGGCCGGAAAACAAATTTCCAGCCCTGATCTGGAGTTGTTTGATGCGGTCGGCGCGCTGGAGACCAACGGACCCGCTCGCATTCTGGGACAGGAAACATTTTATGAGCATGTTCATTTCAACTTTAACGGGAGTTACCGGCTGGCCCGGGCCTGGGCGGAACAAGTGCAGCAGTTCCTGCCTGAACCGATTAAAAGCCATGCCTCCGGTGACTGGGCCTCCCAGGAAACCTGCGAACAGATGTTGGGCCTAACGGATTGGAACCGCAGTTTGGTGCTCAAAGAGGCCGTCATACCGCGAATGCAGGAACCGCCGTTAAGCACCCAGCCCAACAATGATCAACGACTGCAAACGCTGAACCGCCAGCTCGCGGATTGGCACCGGCAAATGGATGCACCTGACGCCCAAGCCAGAGCTCGCGCGATTTACCAGGACGCCTTGGCCCGCGCACCCAGCGATTATCTGCTGCACGAAGATTATGCCGAATTCCTCCAATACATCGGCGACCGCCAGAAATCGGCGTCAGAATGGTTGAAAGCCTGCGAGTTGTCGCCGCGCGACGCGTTCCCGTTTTGTCAGGCTGGCCGCGTGCTGGCAATGATAGGCCGATGGGCGGAGGCGCAAACTGCCCTCGAAAAAGCTGTTTCACTTCATCCCCGATACTTTGACGCGTGGCTGGAATTGGGCCGACTGCATTTCAGCCGGCGGGAGTATCAACTGGCCTGGAAAGACTACGAACGAGCCAAACTGCTCCAGCCGAACGATGCCCGCGTCTATTATGAACTGGGCCGGACTTTTTCACTTCTGCAACGTCCATCTGAATCCATTGAAAACTTCGGCCACGCGATTCAACTCCAACCGGATTACTGGGAGGCCCATTATTTCCTCGGCGGTGAACTGGCCTTAACGGGAGAAATAGAGCGAGCCGAACGGGAATTCGAGATGACGGTTCGACTGCAACCGGGGTATGCCCCGGCGCATTTAAACCTGGGGGTTGCGTTCATGAAACAAAACCAATGGGACGCAGCGATGCGGGAATTTCGCGAAACGTTGCAATTGGATCCCGCCAACCAATTAGCGGCGCAGTATCTCAACCAGGCTCAATCCCTGAATGAACACACGCCTTCATCGGGGCGGTGAAAGCGTGATGATCTTTGGACAGGAAATCGAAAAAATTATTGCTGCGGCGTGTGTTGCGCCAGCCAGAGCATATCTGGGTCGCTGCTCAGGCATGAAGCGTTATTCGCATTGAGGTACTTCACTTTTTGGTGAGCCGCGAGGGTCGGCCCGGTCCAACGATGAACTTCGGAATGACCATCACAAAAAGCCACGCCGCACCCACCGGAATGCTGGTTACCGGGCAATTCGGTGAAGGTGGTGGTTGGAAAAGGAGCGGTGTACAGGAGGAGATCGTCCATGCTGTCGGGATGTTCATCCATCACCCACCAACACCGGCTTGGTCCAGGGGAATGCATATCTGTGAACCTCTTAGCGACATGCCACGGATTCCAATTCCACGGCGCAGTACCGCTCACGTTATTGACGGCCATGCCGTACTTGTGCCCGTCGCCAAGGGCCGCATTCATGGCGATACTTCGCGAACGATGGTTGGTATGCAGTATAGCGTGTTGAACTGCGCTGGCGAATTGGTCAGCCGGGCACTGGTACACTTTGTAGTTGCCACTCAAATAGTTGGCCAGGCAGGAATATTTGGGATTGGTAAAATAATAGGTATTGGTATTCCACGTGCCCGCTGACCAGTCTAGAGAACCGGTCGCCCAGGAAGGTTCACCTGAGCCCGAGGGGTAAAGATAGCCTTGACCGCTGCCCGGATCGTTGTTGAGAGGCAGGTTATCGCGATTATCGCTGGCGTACATGGCGCCGACCAGACCGAATTGCCTCTTGTTGCTCATGCAATTGATGGCCTGGGCCCTATCCTTGGCGGCGCCCAATGCCGGCAACAACATGGCGGCGAGGATGGCGATAATGGCTATGACCACCAACAATTCAATCAGCGTGAACCCAGTCCTATTGGAACTTACGCCGGACTTGCCTCGGATTCTTTTCAGTTTCATATTATAAGTTTCCATTGCGCTTCTCGACTGTCAAAGAGTTTGGAACTTAAAAAGCATCTTCAACAGTCACATAATAGGACTACACCACGCACACCCACGCTGGGTGGAGAATCTTCACTGCACCACGCTTTGGGCTTTATCCCGCCCAACCCCGAAGGCCTTCGGGGCTGGGCGGGTGTTGATTTAATCCAACCAAGTCAAGGCTTCACCACGCGGATGAACAACGCCCCACCGCTGGTTGGGAAGTTGGTGACACTGACCAAACCGTTGGTCCCGTAGTGACCCGCGTTCCAATTGGTGCCATCGGTTACCCAAAGGTCCTGCCATGAGCCACTCGTCAGGCTGCTCTTGGTCTGCAAATGAGCGCCCGGCCGGCCCAGCCACGACACTGGAACCTTGCCGCCGGAAGCCGCGCCAATCGAGAGTTGAGCGACGCCGGCATTGCCGACGGTGAAATATGGCTCGTTGTACTGATTGCCAAATCTATCCACAGGCATTTGGTAGGGGCTGGCCGTTAGGGTTCGGAGCACCCGACCATGGTTCTGCCCGGACGCCGCCTCATCATCATTAGGGCCGCCGCCATTAACCTGATTCGGATCAATACCGTACTTGTAAATGAGGTTCACCGCAGTCGGATTAATGATGAGTGTATTGGTATAGATGTAGCTCGGAGCCGCTCGCATCATTTGGTATCCCGGTGGGGCCGGGACTGGGTTAGCCCCACCGCCCCAGGCATACCAACCGATCCACGCGCCATTGATATAGACGTTATCAACGTTCGGATCGAATGTGTGCCCATTTAAATCCGTTATAAATGCCCCGCTTGCATTTGTCATGCTCACGCTGAACGTAACGGCCTGGGGCGTGAAAAAGTAATCGTCGGCAGAAGCGTCGTCCCAAATCGAGGCCAGATTGGTGCCATTGGGGTTGGTGTTGACAGCCGTGTACAAGCGGTTGCCTCCGCCAGTCGCATGGTCGTAAACGTTAGCGGCAGTGTCTTTCGTCTTATACCTGAACTGGTACTGCTGAGCGGATCCCAAGCCCACGGAAAAAGCCGTGGAGCTGGTATAGATGTTGGTGTTGGCAGCCGTTGGGCTATTGGTGCAAGGACCATCGGCCCAGCCATTCATGGTGCCATCCACACTAACCGTGCTCCGATCAAAATTGGTGTCGGTCGAGGCCACGATACTCATGTCCACGCTGAAGGTGATATTGCTGACAATGACCGGACTGTAGGGTGTATCCGAGTAATTCCATAGCGGCAGTGCCAGCGGCGCGGGCGTGGGTGCGGCAAAAAAGCGGTTGCCGCTGTCGCGATCGCTGTTAGTTGTGGCGGGGCCCTCATAACCCGCGGCCAGAGTGCCCGGGTTGTAGATGACATATTTGTATTCAAATACGCCGTACGGGGAGTTTGTGACCGGGAAAGTATTAGTGTACACAGTCCCACCGTTGTTCGCCAGGACTAAAGCGCCATGTGCGTTACCCCAGCCTTGCCAGTTGCCCTCAACGGTAATCTCGTCTCCGGATCCGGGGTTGAAGGCGCCCAGATAACTCTGTTCGTGCATATCCACACTGAAGGTGACCAGGCTGCTCGATCTGCCACCATTGTCCGAGAAATACGGCGTGGGGAGGACCACGGTGGCACCACTGACAGTCGGAAGATATGCGTTCCGATTATAACCCGAGTCAATAGTCTCGTAGGTGGCCGCGTAGCCCGCGCCGGTGTTGGTCTCAATAATAAATTTATACTCCACGGGGGTGCCGTTGGCATCGTACGTGTCCTGGACCGTGTTGGTGTAAATGTAAGGGGCGCTAAGGCCCACCTCGATCAGCTGCACGCTGCCGTCGCCGAACGTTCCGCCGCTATTGTTCCAGTTGTCGTAGGTGCCACGGACCGAAACGTTCTCCGTTGCCGGGTTAAAGGTTCCATTGGCGACGTTCGTTGACAAATCCACACTGAACGTCACAAAGCTGTTTGACGTCTGGGCGCTCGCCGTAACCAGGCCGGCTGCACAAAACAGCAGTCCAGCCAGACGAGCATAATTCTTGGTTCTTGGAATCGAGTTTTTCATATTTTGGGGCGATTTAGGTTTTACAAATAGGCTGCTATCCGATCACATTAATTGGGTCATGGTGCGACACTACTTTGGCGGCGTTAATCGCGCAACCGCATGTTTGTGCGGAATATTGGGATTTAAATGCCAATTGCGGGTGAGGGACTAGAATCGTTTGGCCGTTATAGCTGAAATCCGAACATTCTCTCTACTGCCTTCACTGTTCGGGGCGCCTATAAAATCGGAGGCCTGGACGGTCCGGGTTGACTTCCTTTGTCCGGATTTGGGCCGACGGAGGAATTTTCGAGGTTCAGTTTAGAAAAGGCGATCCAGCGGACCGTAATCTTTGGCGGTTTGCCAGCAGCTCTGCGCCTCCCGCCGCGGCTTGAGTTGCAAGGCGTCCTTTCCCATCAGCCGCAAAATCAGGCCCACGGGGGTGAGGATGAAAAAGAAGAACAGTACCAGCAACACGCGGCCAAGGAACCGGCTGACGGCAAAGCCAAGCTTCATTGAAAACCGGTGATAACCCCGAAACCATCGCGGTTGCCATAACGCACAAACGACCATCACGCCAAAGAGGCTGAGCAATGCCAACCAGGTTTTGTCGGTCAAAACATGGCGCCAGCGCAGCAACGAACTTAAAATCACGAGCCCCAGCGCGGCCAGCAAGGCCGATTTCCGCCATTCCTTCGGTTCGTCTTTCAGGTTCAGTTTCATTTTAATCCGTCGCCAGCGTGACACGGCGTTGCGGAATTTGTTTGGGCTGCGCCGTGCGCTCAAGCACGAAACTCCCCATCACCAGATAATCCATTTCCGTGTTCATAAAACAGCGATAGGCGTCGTCGGGCGTGCAGACCATCGGCTCACCGCGCACGTTGAAAGAAGTATTGACCAGCACCCCGCAGCCGGTCGCGCGTTCAAAATGCGACAACAGGTCGTATAACAACGGGTGGCTCTCTCGTGTCACCGTCTGGATCCGCGCCGAATAATCCACGTGCGTCACGGCCGGCAACGTGGAGCGCTCGGCTTTGAGCAAATCCATTCCCAGCACACCCGCGGGCAACGGCTTTTGCAGTTCTTTTTTGACCGGTGCCGTGAACAGCATGTAAGGCGAGTCGGCGTACAGTTCAAAATAATCGGACACCCGCTCACGGCGGACGACCGGGGCGAACGGCCGGAAGGACTCGCGAAATTTCACCTTCAAATTCATCACCGATTGCATTTTGGGCGAGCGCGCATCCCCCAGAATGGAGCGGCTGCCCAGGGCGCGCGGCCCGAATTCCATGCGGCCCTGAAACCAGCCAACGACCTTTTCTGTCTTCAATAATTCCACGGTAAAATCCAGCAGCGCCGGTCTTTCCAGCTTTTTAAAGACCGCGCCATGTGAACAGAGCGCGGTTTCAATTTCTTCATCGGAAAATTCCGGTCCGAGCAAGGACGCTTGCATGGCATCCCCGGCCTCAACGGATCGGGCCGGTGCCTCCGGATCCAGATGCCACGCGGCCAGCGCCGCGCCGAGCGCACCTCCCGCGTCGCCCGCCGCGGGCTGAATCCACATCCGGTCAAAGATCTTTTCCCGGAGGATTAAACCGTTGGCCACGCAATTGAGCGCCACGCCGCCGGCCAGGCAGAGATTCCCGGAGCCGGTGACTTCGCGGGCGTGTCGCGCCAGGCGCAGCATGATTTCTTCGGTGACCGATTGGATGGAATGCGCCACGTCCATGTGCCGGCGTTCAATCTTTTCCTCCGGTCGACGCGGCGGCCCGCCAAACAGCTGATGGAACCGCCCGTTGGTCATCGTGGTGCCG
The DNA here is from genome assembly GCA_963708525.1 of uncultured Verrucomicrobiae bacterium. Classification (GTDB taxonomy): domain Bacteria; phylum Verrucomicrobiota; class Verrucomicrobiia; order Limisphaerales; family UBA11358; genus UBA11358. The sequence continues at coordinate 32,202 of CAVPTH010000035.1, forward strand.
CCCAAAAAATCGAAGTAATCCAGGTTCAGCCGGAACGAGCCATCCGGTTTGACATCCATCAACTCACTTCGAATGGCCCCGGCGAATTTCGGTTCCCCGTAGGGCGCGAGTCCCATGAGTTTGTACTCACCGGAGTTGATGCGGAAGCCGCAATAATAGGTGAACGCGGAATACAGCAGGCCGAGTGAATGCGGAAAGCGCAGTTCTTTCAATGGCTTGATTACATTGCCGCGTCCGTGAGCAATGGTGGTCGTCGCCCATTCGCCGACTCCGTCAACCGTCAAAATGGCCGCCTCCTCGAATGGCGACGGATAAAAGGCACTGGCGGCGTGCGACTGGTGGTGTTCCGTAAACAATATTTTGCAGTCCGCGCGCAACGCGGGCAGCCGGGCGCGAATGGTCTTGCGCAAATCCAGTTTTTCCTCCAGCCAACTGGACAGCACCGCCGGAAACGTGCGCCGGCCGCCCGGCGCCACAGCCAGATAGGTTTCCAGCAAACGCGTGAATTTGAGCACCGGCTTGTCGTAGAACACCACGGCATCCAGTTGCGCCGGTTCCAGCTTCGCGTGACGAAGGCAAAATTGAACGGCTTGCTCCGGAAAATCTGCGTCGTTCTTTTTTCGCGAAAACCGTTCCTCCTGCGCGGCACAGACGATTTTTCCGCCACACAATAGCACCGCTGCCGCGTCATGGTAGTACGCCGAGATGCCCAGAACATGGCGCGGCGCGGGCATGATTCAAAAAAACGGGTAAAGCGCCCAGGCGATGCCGGAACCGGCGGTGAAAATCAGGATCGCCCCCAGCAACAGCAGCAAAACGACCAGCGGAATGAGCCACCATTTCTTCTCCTGTCGGGAGAATTTCAGAAATTCTTTGAACAGCGACCACATGCAATAATGGGAAACTAGGAATTCACTTTCTGACTTACAAGCGATTTCGTTCACGCGTTGTACGGCTGAAGCGTTAAAGCGAAACGGCCCGCTTCAACGGGGCAACGTCTTGACGATGATCCGGCATTCAGCCCCGCAGGTATTTGACCACCGCTTCGGTGCGCGAGTGAACGTGCAGCTTTTCGTAAACGGTCCGGACGTAACTGCGCACGGTGTCAATGCTGATCTTCATGCGGTCGGCGATTTCCTTGTAAGAGTAGCCATTTGAAAGCTGGTTGAGAAATTCTTTCTCGCCCGGAGTCAGCCCCGCCAATGACGAGGATGCGCCATCCGCCGGCTTGTTGAAAAACTGGACCACGCGGCGGGCCAGTTGCGGGGTCATCGGCGACCCGCCGGAGTGGACATCGCGGATGGCTTCCAACAATCTCGCCGACGCCGTGCGTTTGAGCAGATACCCGCTCGCGCCGGCTTTGAGCGAATTGAACAACGAGTCGCTGTCTTCGTAAACCGTCAGCATCAGAAATTGCACCCCGGGCAGCGCCGCCTTTAATTGCTGGACGCATTCCACGCCTTTCATGCCGGGCAAATTGATGTCCATCAGGACGACGTCCGGCGGATGTCGGGGGATTTCTTTGAGCGCGGTCTCGGCGTTGGCGTAGTCGCCGGCGAGTTTAAAATTCGGGGCGCGACGGATGAGCGCCGCCAGGCTGGTACGGATACCCTCGTCGTCATCCACAATGGCAACTTTAATCTGCATATCCTGGGCAACGCTGGCTACCACACTGTATTCATTAGCCGAATTCCGGCGACTTCTCAACTGCATGAATGTGCGGCATTAAATCTGTTCTCCCGGCTTTCGGCCATTCTTTTTGTTCGACAGAGTTACCAGAAGGCTCATTGTCGTTCCACTGCCGGACGTGCTCTGCAGGTCCAGTTTCGCGCCAATCACCTCCGCCCGGCGGCGCATGTTCCCCAGGCCGTTGCGGCGGGCTTCCGCCAGGGATGACGGATCAAATCCCTTGCCGTCGTCCCGCACCAGAATTTCCAGGGTCTGACCGGAAATTTTTGCATGAACCTGGACTTCGCCGGCGCCGGAGTGTTTCAGCGCGTTGGTCAGCGCCTCTTTGACGATGAGGAAAATATTGTGGCGCAGGTCGGGCGGCAACGCCAGCGCCGGCAGGTCATGCGGCAGGTCCAGCCGACAGCGGGTGGTGTTGCCCTCGAAGAGTTCATTGGCAAAATGCGCAATATAGTCCGCCAGACTTTGCAGCGTGTCACTGCCCGGACGGACTGCCCAGACGATTTCTTCCAGTGCCCGTACGGTCTGGTCGGCCGCCTGTGACAACTTGCCCGCATGAACCTCAACCTGATCAGGCTTGTCTTTATCCGCCTTGACCAGGTCGCTCAACAAGGACAGCCGCGTCAGCGTCGAACCGAGGTCGTCGTGCAAATCCTGGGCGATGCGCGCGCGTTCCTGTTCCAGCGCGTGCTGCTGCTCCGCGCGCTGCAAGCGAAGCTGATACCTTCGCCGTTCGACCACGCGTACCGTGGCGCCGACGGCGGCGAGCACAAACACCGCCAATAATGAAGAAAACCACCAGGTCTGCCAGAAACGGATGATGACAAAATCGTTGAACGAAGTGGCGATGGCCATGTCGCTGAAAATCCAGCCGTTGCCGCCATCCCTGCTTGCGCCGCCCGTGCCCCAGTGGCGCAGGCGGATCTGGTCAAAGGTCGCCCTCGCCTTGAATTTCGTCGTGATGTTGTCGGGCTGGTTTTCTGCCGTCGCGCCGTGCGTCAAATCCGGGTCCAGCCATACCGTCACCAAATCGTCCCCGCCGGGAACGTATTGTACTTTGAAGACAATTGTGCGCGGATGATTGTGACTCGGCAATTCGTAGGGAAAAAATTTCCCCATACCGATCGCCTCCGGATGGGAAGATTGAAGATTGTATTCGCCGGCATCGTTATGGGTTAAGTCGATCGGTTGCTTGTTTAATGGTCCGGTTTCCGAGGCGTAAGCCGCTGAATATCCCCACGCTTCCAATGCGTTACCCACGCCTAACCGCATCTGGTTGGTTTCCACCAGTTGAAACAACGCGAAATATAGCTCGTCGGCAGGATCCGAGAGCGGGTCCGCGCGAAATTTGAAATACAAAACGTCGTTCGCCTTGTCATCGCGTTTAACCTTGCCGCCTAAAATGTCCGTCCCATCCAACGTGTTATGAATCACCCGCGAACCGGGGTCACTCCATAAAATATCGGCACGCAGCGCCACCGGAGAGGCGGCGAACAAAAGTGCCCACAGGCCAAGCCGGAATAGCCAGGAGCTCCCGGCCGCTCTTGAAATCGACCAATCAGGCCGCTGGGGAACGATGGGGCTTCGAAGCACGATTTTCACCATATAATCACCACTCCACCAAAACAAGCAGAAGGATGGTACTGTCAATCTGCCCCGGAGGGCGGACAGCCTTGTCCGCGAATTCCCTGGATCGGCAGCGCGCGGACAAAGCTGTCCGCGCTCCGGGAGAAGGTTCGTGGAATGTACACTGCGAGGAAGACGGCCGCCCGCCGCACAATTATGCGGTTGATGTGGAGCCGTCTCCTTTGAGATTTTATACCTGTGCTCAACCTGTTCCATCATCCTATCAGGATTTCTTTGAACTCCAGAAACGCAGCTCGCGGGCTGGTCCTTCCGTTCATCGCCTGTCTTTATCTCGCGACCTCCCAAACGGGCGCTGCCAAATCCGGTCCCGACAATATCGTCGTCGGCAATGTTCGGGTGCAGTTGCTCTCCGATTCGCTGGTCCGGCTGGAATTGCGAGGTGCGGAGGGATTTGAAAACCGGGCTACGTTTCACGTCGTGAATCGGAACTGGCCGGGAACGGCGTTCAGCACCAACTCCGACGGCGGTGACGTGGTCATTCGAACGGCCAATTACACGGTGCGCCTCCCCACAAATGCCCAATCACTGGATGGCGTGCAGGTGCAATCTGCCGATGGACGGTCGCTGTATGCCTATGACGGAAAACTCCAAAACAACCAATGGCTGCCGGGACCGGCGGACAAACCCGAAGTCTGGTCGTTTGCGGATACCCCGCGAATCATCCCTCCGCCGTGGGGATTGACACCGCCACCGAATTTGCAGATGGCAGATGGCAAATCGCAGATGGCGAATTCCCAACTCCAACTCCCAACTCCCAACTCCCAATTAGAGAGGCCGGCTGGGACCTGGGCAACGACGCGCCCGACGTTTATGTATTCGTGCCCGGCGGAAATTATTTCAGGTTGCGCGAGGATTTTCTCAAGTTGACCGGACCGACGGAAATGCCACCACTATTTGCTTTGGGTGCGTTCGACAGTCGCTGGTATGACTACACCGAGGCGACGGCGTTGCAGCAGATTGCTGATTATCGCACCCATAACATTCCGCTGGACGTGCTGGTGGTGGACACCGGTTGGCGGCGAAACGCCTCCACCGGCTATCAGCCAAACACAAACCTGTTTCCGAACATGGAACGGTTCTTCCAGGAAGCTCACGCCAGGCACGTCCGCATCATGTTTAATGACCATCCGGAACCGGTGTCAAAAATTGCGCTGGACCCGAAAGAACTGGAATATCGATACGACAACCTGGCGAAATTGCTGAATGAGGGACTGGATTTCTGGTGGTATGATCGCAACTGGATGGTGCATCTGGTAACGCCGACGCCCAACCTGAACAAGGAAGTCTGGGGTATGCGGCAATATCACGACACTACTTTGCGCGTCCGTCCCGAATCCCGCCCACTCATCATGGCCAATGTGGACGGCATCGACAATGGCATGCGCCGACGCCCGATGGATGTGGCGTCACACCGTTTTCCCATTCAATGGACCGGCGACATCGGGCCGGACTGGACGTTCTTGCGACGCGCGGTGGAGAATGCGGTTTTTTCCGGAGCGCAGTCGCTTT